>JAZRSY010000001.1:0-15475 GCA_045651765.1 Acutalibacteraceae bacterium
TTTGTCCGTTTACTTCTTAAAAAGTATCTTGACTTCTTCTCTCGATTTCTCTTAAGAATTGTCGGGTCCTTATTATTGTCGTTGTTTAATTTTCAAGGTCCATTTTTGCGCCCTTTTTTTAGGCGCCCAATTATAATACCACAGCAAATGACATTTGTCAACACTTTTTTAAAAGAATTTTTATAATTTTTTTAAATGTTATTTGTTCGCAATTTTTCCAATAATTTCTTTTCTTTTCGTGAAATTTGAACCTGACTCATTCCTAGTTTTTTTGCCACTTGCGATTGTGTTAAACCCGAAAAATGCCTAAGGATTATAATTTTCCTTTCGGTTTCAGGCAGAGATGCTAAAATTTCGGATACATATATTTTATTAAAAAGGCTATCGGTATTATCAGGGGAAGGAAAATCATACTCATTTACGCCGTCTTCGTCGGAATATGTTAATGAAAGCGGCGGAACCGAGGCCGCTATAGCATCGGATATTTCGTTTGCAGTTACACCCAATATTTTAGCCAACTGTTCTACCGTTGGGTTATAACCGTTTTGTTTTTCGAATTTTTCTTTTTGTGCCGTTACTTTTAACGATAATTCTTTAAGGCTGCGTGAAACCTTAATAGCACCGGTATCACGGAAGACCCTTTTAATTTCACCAAGTATTACCGGCACCGCATAGGTAGAAAACATAAAGCCCCTTGATTCGTCGAAATCTTTGGCGGCCTTAATTAGCCCCATGCAACCTGTTTGAAATAAATCGTCGTATTCGATTCCCCTGCCCACAAAGCGTTTACAGCAAGAATGAACCAAGCCAAAATTGTTTTTTATAAATTCTTCATCTTTATAAAGTAGCATTTTTACCTGCCCGCAAACTTATTTTTTTATGCATGGTAACGGTTGTGCCTTTGCCTATGGTGCTTTTAACCTTTAAGGTATCCATAAAACTTTGCATTACGGCAAAGCCAAGGCCTGCACGGTCTTCGCCGCCTGTGGTAAATAAAGGTTCCATGGCCTCGTCAACATTGGGTATGCCACAACCGGTATCACGTATTTTAACCTGTACCGAATTATCGGAAAAAATTTCGGCCGATATGTAAATTTTGCCTATACAGTCTTTATAGGCGTGAACTATGCAGTTTGTTACGGCTTCGCTCACGGCAGTTTTAATATCACTCAATTCATCTAAAGTTGGGTCAAGCTGCAACACAAACGAAGAAACCACGCTGCGAGCAAAGGCCTCGTTATAAGAGCGTGATGGCAGTGTAATGGTAAATTTGTTTATAGATTTCATTGTTTAATCCCTTCCTTTTAATTTTGCTAATTTTTCAATGCCGGCTAATCGCAATACCTTATATATATTAGGCGAGGCACCAATGATGGCAAGTTCGGCACCGAATTTTGACAAAATTCTGTACCTGCCCATAACCAAACCTATGCCCGAGCTATCCATAAATGTTACGTCGGAAAAATCGAGCACTAAAAGGGTTGGTTGATTAAGCTCTACCTCGGCATCAATTTGCTCACGAATATTACGTGCTGTGTGGTGGTCGATTTCGCCGCTAATATAGGCCGTTATTACCTGACCTGCGTTTTGTATGTTTACTGACATTTTTTCACCTCCTAACAAAAAAAGACAAGCACCTATTATATAATAGATGCTTGCCTTTAAATAAATTGTCGAAACAAGTTGGCATATTAAATTTTTTACATTTTTGACTTAATGTCAGCAATTTGAGAATTAATCATTTCAATTTTTTCGAGCACCTTGGCTAATTGCTCACGCTGGGTTTTAACAAGCTGCTCGGGTGCTTTGGCCACAAAGCTTGTATTGTTAAGTTTTTTCTCGAAAAATTCTTTGTCAACCTCGGCCTTTTTAAGTTCTTTTTCAAGCCTTTCAATCTCGGCCGAAAAATCTACCAAATCGGCTAAAGGCAAATATATTTTAGCCGAATCTGTAATAACACAAACGGCATCGGGTAAATCGAAGTTATTTGCCACCTCTACCTCTTGGGCAGATGCCAAGCGGCAAATAAAATCTTGACCGTTTTTAAACACGTCAACATCGGTTGTTGCAATGCACACCTTGGCCTTGCGTGAAGGTGGAACATTCATTTCGTTGCGGCGGTTGCGAATAGCCCTGATAGCCGACATAATTTTCTCAAAATCAGTCTCTTCGGACTCGAAATTAAGGTCGGCATTATATTTCGGCCACTCCGACACCATAATGGATTCGCCGTTATGCGGAATGGACTGCCAAATTTCTTCGGTTATAAATGGCATAAATGGGTGTAAGAGTTTTAAAATACCATCGAAAACAAAGGTAAGCACGGCGCGGGCTGTGTTGGCAGATGCTTCGTTATTGCCGTTTAGCCTTGCTTTAGAAATTTCAATATACCAGTCGCAATAAATATCCCAAATAAAATCGTAAAGTTTTTGAACGGCCAAGCCAAGTTCAAATTTATCGAGGTTATCGGTAACCTCTTGCACCAAACGATTGTATTTAGAAATTATCCATTTATCTTCCAGTGCTAAATCATTAGGAAGTTCTAAAACTTCGTCGGATTTTAGGTTCATTAACAAATAACGAGCGGCGTTCCAAAGTTTATTGGCAAAATTACGGCTGGATTCAACACGCTCAGGAATATAGCGCATATCGTTACCGGGGCTGTTGCCGGTGGCTAACGAAAACCTTAGGGCATCGGCGCCGTATTTATCAATAACTTCTAATGGGTCAACACCATTACCTAAAGATTTAGACATTTTTCTGCCTTGGCTATCTCTAACCAGGCCATGAATAAGCACGGTATTGAAAGGTACCTCGCCCGTTTGCTCAAGGCCCGAGAACATCATGCGCATAACCCAGAACGGAATAATATCATAACCTGTAACCAATGTGTTGGTTGGGTAGTAATGTTTAAAATCTTGGGTTTCTTTTGGCCAACCCAAAGTCGAGAATGGCCAAAGTGCAGATGAAAACCAAGTATCTAATGTGTCGGGGTCTTGCTCGATATTTTTGCTGCCGCAGTGCGAACAAACAGTGGCATCGGTTTTAGATACCGTTATTTTGCCGCAGTCGGCACAATACCAAGCGGGAATGCGGTGGCCCCACCAAAGCTGACGCGAAATACACCAATCACGAATGTTTTCAAGCCAGTGGAAATAAACCTTTTCAAAACGTTGGGGAACAAACTTGGTCTCGCCGTTTTTAACGGCATCAATAGCCGGTGTGGCAAGTGGTTTCATTTTAACAAACCATTGTTTAGAAACGCGTGGCTCAACGGTGGTGCTGCAGCGGTAGCAGGTGCCAACATTGTGGTTATAATCTTCTATTTTAACCAAGGCGCCCTCGGCCTCTAAATCGGCCACAATAGCCTTGCGGGCTTCGTATCTATCCATGCCGGCATATTTTGGGTAATCGGCCGTAATTTTGGCATCGTCTGTCATAACATTAATTACAGGCAGGTTGTGGCGCAGGCCCACCTCGAAATCGTTAGGGTCGTGTGCGGGTGTGATTTTAACAACACCGGTACCAAACTCGATTTCAACATATTCATCGGCAATTACGGGAATTTGGCGGTGAACAATGGGTAAATCCAAAGTTTTTCCTATAATATCTTTATATCGTTCATCGTTAGGGTTAACGGCCACAGCGGTATCACCCAATAATGTTTCGGGACGGGTTGTTGCAAGTTCCAAATAACCGCTGCCATCGGTGAATCGGTAGCGTATATGCCAAAAATGGCCTGCTTGCTCTTCGTACTCAACCTCGGCATCGGAAATAGATGTAAGGCAGTGTGGGCACCAGTTAATAATTCTTTCGCCCCTATAAATAAGACCTTTATTGTAAAGGTTTACAAAAACCTCTTTAACGGCTTCGCTACAGCCTTCGTCCAATGTAAAACGTTCACGTTCCCAGTCGCAAGAGGAACCAAGTTTTTTAAGTTGTTCTATAATGCGGCCGCCATATTGCCTTTTCCATTCCCAAGCACGCTTTAAAAAGCCATCACGGCCTATGTCGTCTTTGGTTATTCCCTCTTTACGCATGGCTTCTACAATTTTTGCCTCGGTGGCAATGGATGCGTGGTCGGTGCCGGGAAGCCATAAAGTATCAAACCCTTGCATACGTTTAAATCTAATTAAAATATCTTGCAAGGTATTATCAAGTGCGTGGCCCATATGCAACTGGCCAGTAATGTTTGGTGGTGGTATAACTATGGTATAGGTCTGTTTACCCTCTTCGCATTTTGCGTGAAAGTAATTGCCGTCTAACCATTTTTTATATATACGGTCCTCTACTTCGCTAGGGTCGTATTGCTTAGCAAGTTCTTTGCTCATTATAATATCAACTCCAAAATTGATTTAAAACATAACTATATTATAGCAATTAAAAAAATTTGTCAAACATTTCCTTAAATAAATGATGTTTTAAGGCAAATATTATTAATGTCAGCCGATAATAAGAAAAAAATTGCGTTTGTTTTACGGGCTGACAGCCGCCTAAGATGCTTTTTTAGGCGGCTCGCTTTTTATATTGTAAGTTGTTCGGCGGTGTCGGCCGGTTTAAAACTACCTGCAGCCGGCAGGTTGCGGGTGCGGTAGCGGTGCTCGTTAGGCAATAAACCTGCAGAATAATCTTGCACCTCAAAAATACGTTGACCCTTCTTTTGAGTCATAACGGCCACACCTGTGTTGTCGCGCGTGGTTTTGGTTTGCAACGCAGCCGACGAAACCAACAACATTCGGCCGTTGGTGGAGGTTAAAAGAATGTCGCCTTCGGTTTCTTTAAACATAACAGAATGTAAAGCAAATTTATCGCAATAAGCACCAACCAATTTTTTACGGTTAGTTTTGGTTTGATAAGCCGACAACGAAACCTTAGAAACACGGCCGTTTTCGAAAACAAATAAAACATTTCCTTTATAGTCGCGGGTAGCCACCATATAAACGGGGGTTTCGCCCTCTTCAAAATCGAGTTTAGATGCTACATAATCGCCCAAAACACTTGCTTTACTGTCGGCAAAATCGCTAACCTTGGCTTTATAGGCCTGTTGTTTATTAGTAAAGAAAATTAGTTCATGGGCATTTGTTGCTTCAACCGCCTGGGTTATTTGGTCGCCCTCTTTTAATTTTTGTTCGCCGCTCATGCGAAGGGATAACGGCGTAATCTTTTTAAAGTAGCCATCTTTAGTGAAAAATAATGTTACCGGGGATTCATCAATCTCTATTTCTTCTTGTTCGGATAAATCTTGCTCGGCATTAATTATAGAGGTTTTGCGTGGTTGACCGAATTTATCGCGCACCTTTTCAAGTTCTTTTATAATTATTCTTAAAATTTTATTGCGACTTGAAAGCACCGATTCCATATCGGCAATATCTTTTTCTAAATTCTCAATATCGGCCAGTCGTTTTAAAATATATTCCTTATTTAAATGGCGCAACTTAATTTCAGCCACATATTCGGCCTGAATTTCGTCAATGCCAAAGCCAATCATAAGGTTGGGAATAACCTCTTTTTCTTCGGTTGTTTCGCGCACTATTTTAACGGCTTTATCAATATCTAAAAGAATTTTTTGTAAACCCTTTAATAAATGCAGCCTGTCTTTAGCCTTGGTAAGCAAAAAGTAAACCCTGCGGCGCACACACTCTTGGCGGTAGGCCACCCATTCACTTATAATTTCTTTTACTCCCATAACACGTGGCGAGCCTGCAATTAAAATATTAAAGTTGCAAGAAAAACTGTCTTGCAGCGGGGTTGATTTATAAAGTTTTTTAATTAATTTTTCAGGGTCGGCGCCGCGTTTTAAATCAATGGTAATTTTAAGGCCTTGCAAACCTGTTTCATCGCGGATATCGTTAATTTCGGTAATCTTTTTTTGTTTAACCAGCTCTACAACCTTTTCAATAATGGCTTCGCTGGTGGTGGTTGGCGGAATTTCGGTAATATCAATGCAATTTTGCTGTTTATCGTAGGTGTAAACTCCCCTAACCTTAAAGCTGCCGCGGCCGGTTTCATAAATTTTTTCAATGTCGGCTCGGTTGTAAAGCAGTTGGCCACCTATTGGGAAATCGGGCGCTAACAAGGTGTCGGCAATGTTAATATCGTTATCTTTAATATATTCTATTGTGGTATTGCAAACCTCGGTTAAATTAAAGGGGCAAATAGAACTTGCCATACCAACCGCAATACCCGTGTTGGCATTAACCAAAATTGATGGAAATGTTACGGGGAACAAGGTTGGTTCTTTTAAGGTGGAATCGTAATTGTCTACAAAATCTACTGTGTCTTTGTCAATATCGGCAAAAAGTTCTTCGGCTATGGGGGCCAATTTTGCTTCGGTATAACGAGAAGCGGCATAGGCCATATCACGCGAATAAGCCTTACCAAACGAGCCTTTAGATTTTACATATGGGTGCAAAAGTGCCTGATAACCCTCTGAAAGCCTTACCATAGTTTCGTAAATGGCGGCATCGCCGTGGGGGTTTAACTGCATGGTGCGGCCCACTATGTTAGCGGACTTTATTGTTCCGCCATTTAACAACCCCATGGTATACATGGTGTAAAGCAGTTTGCGATGCGAAGGCTTAAAGCCGTCAATTTCGGGTATAGCACGCGAAACTATAACACTCATGGCATAGGGCATATAGTTGGTTTCAAGGGTGCGAACTATTGGCTGTTCAACCGTAAGACCTGCACCTGCAATATAAGTTTTGTCGGTTTTTGGGGCAATTTTTGTTGCCTTTTCTTTTTTAACTTTTGGTGCCATTTTATCTTCCTTTACATTAACTTAAATCGGCTTCGTCAATATACATATAACCATATTCGGCTATAAAATCTTTACGACCTTGCAGATTATCACCCAACAACAAATCAAACATTTCTGAAGTTTTTTCGGCGTCGTCGGGCATTACCTTTATAAGTCTGCGGGTTTCGGGGTTCATGGTAGTTAAATTCATCATATCAGGTTGGTTTTCGCCAAGACCTTTAGAACGCTGAACAGTATACTTTTTATCGCCTATTTTCGAAATAATTTCGGTTTTTTCATTTTCGTCGTAGGCAAAATAGGTCATATCTTTAGTGGTAATTTCGTAAAGCGGGGTTTCGGCAATATACACCTTGCCCTCTTTAAGCAGTGTTGGCATAACGCGGTAAATCATGGTTAAAATAAGGGTGCGAATCTGGAATCCGTCTACATCGGCATCGGTACAAATAATAATTTTATTCCACCTTAAATTATCCAAGTTAAATGTAGATAAATCTTTATTAGCCTTGCTTTTAACCTCTACACCACAGCCCAATACCTTTAATAAATCGGTAATAATTTCGCTTTTAAATACCTTGTCGTACTCGGCCTTTAAACAGTTAAGGATTTTACCTCTTACCGGCATTATAGCCTGAAAGTTAGGGTCGCGCGCAAGTTTACAAGAGCCCAAGGCGGAATCGCCCTCTACTATGAAAATTTCACGCTCGGAAACATCTTTAGAACGGCAATCCACAAATTTTTGAACCCTGTCGACCAAACTATTGCTTGATTGTAAAGTCTTTTTAAGATTTAACCTTTCACGCTCGCTGCGTTCGCGGCTGCGTTTGTTTATAAGCACTTGGTCGGCAATTTTATCGGCCTCGGATTTATTTTCTATAAAATAAATTTCTAACTGCCGCCTGATGAAATCATTCATGGCCTCGTAAATAAATTTATTGGTAACCGATTTTTTAGTCTGGTTTTCATAAGACGCTATGGTAGAAAAACAGTTGGTAACAATGGCCAAACTTTCTTGAATGTCGGAAAAAGTAATTTTGCTCTCATTACCTTTGTATTTACCCGCCTGTTTTATATAAGAATCAATTTGGGCGGTAAAGGCGCTTTTAACAGCCCTGTCGGGCGAGCCGCCGTTTTCAAGCCAACTGGAATTGTGGTAATATTCAAGCAGCCTTGTTTTATTAGAAAAACAAAACGCCAAATTAATTTTAACGTTATATTCAGGTCTGTCTTCACGGTCGCGACCCTTGCGTTCGCCCGACCAGGTTTTAATTTCGGTCAATTTAGTATCGTTTACGGCTTGGCTTAAATATTCGGTAATACCATCTTCATACACAAACTCGGTTTGGTTGAATTTAGAGCCC
The DNA here is from genome assembly GCA_045651765.1 of Acutalibacteraceae bacterium. Lineage (GTDB taxonomy): Bacteria > Bacillota > Clostridia > Oscillospirales > Acutalibacteraceae > SIG565. The sequence goes on from JAZRSY010000001.1 coordinate 8,119, forward strand.
TGTTGCTCTTTAAAAATAAACAACAAGCCCTTGTTAACTATTGCTTGGCGGCGCATGGTATCCATTAAATCGGCCGATGGTATATCAATTTCGGTAAACACCTTAATATCGGGCTTCCATTTAATTTTAGTTCCGGTGTCGCGGCCGGCGTATTCGGTTTTTTGCAAACCGCCCACATTAAAGCCCTTTTCGAAATGCAAATTATATTTATAACCATCTCGCTTAATTTCAACATCCATATATTCGCTGGCAAACTGTGTAGCACAAAGGCCCAAACCGTTTAAACCAATAGAATATTCGTAATTGGCGCCGCTTTGGGTATTATATTTGCCACCGGCATATAATTCGCAAAAAATAAGTTCCCAGTTAAAGCGTTGCTCCTTGTTATTAAAATCTACAGGTGCACCACGGCCGAAATCCTGCACCTCTACAGAACCGTCGGTATATTTGGTTACAATTATTTTAGACCCATGGCCTTCCCTTGCCTCGTCAATAGAGTTAGATATTATTTCAAAGACCGAATGTTTACAGCCTTCGATATCGTCGGAGCCAAAAATTACACCCGGGCGCAAGCGCACCTGGTCGGGTCCTTTTAACTGTTGAATGCTTTCGTTATCGTATACTGGTTTTTTTGTTGCCATTATTCTCTCCAAATTAGTTTATAATTAACTTTATTATACACTACATATTGTGGTTAAGTCAAGAAATCTTGCTTAAAAAACACATTAAAATGGTAATATTGACTTTTATTACCAAAAATAGTAAAATATAACTATGTGAAAGGATGTTGCAAACCCATGATTAATGAAGTTATATTGTTAGATAATCTTGAAAAGGTTAATAAATTTGTTGGAATAACCACCGCCAAAAGTTACGATATTTATTTAACCAGCGGCAAATATGTGGTTAATGCAAAATCAATAATGGGTGTTTTCAGCCTTGATTTAACAAAGCCTTTGAATGTGCAATGCCAAGACGACCCCGATTTTTTAGACCAAATCAAAGAATTCAAACCCGCAGAATAATAGTTTAAATATTTAAAGCAGCAAGAACAACCGTTTCTTGCTGCTTATTTTTTTACATAAACTATAACCTTTTTGCCACGTTTTTTAGCGTTATCTATAACAAATTTAGTACCGTGTGAAGTGCCATCCCAAAAGGCTACAATAACATCGGCATAATTAATAATTTCAACATTACGCCGAATGGGTGCCGAGCGACCGTAATTATCATAATCGGGCAAAAACTCGGTTAATTTTAAGCCATTGTTTTTTGCATAACGCCGTGCCGAAGAATCTATGCCCATAGCCCCGCCCGATACAATTTCGGTGGTGTCATATGGTAAATATTTTTCAAGATTATTAACACTAAGCCGGCGCGAGCCCACTACCGCTACCTTCATAAGTTAAGCGCTTTGTTTGTTGCAGCCGCCGGCTGAATTAATAACCTTAAAGTTGCGGCGGCGCAAAGCACGCACAATGCGGCGCTCAAAGGCAACTAATTTTTGTTCGTTAAAAATCCCCCAAAAAATAAAAGCCACTGCCAAAAGTTCTAAAACAGTTTGAATTAACATTAAAGTTGTCATAATTTTCTCCTTGCGAACATTTGTTCTTTTTCTGTATTTCATTATAAAACATAGATTTAAATTTGTCAACCTATTTTTTACAATTTAATTATAAAATTTTCACAGTACAAAATTGCGGACAATAAAAACAAAAAAGCAGCAAGGAAATTTTCCTTACTGCTTATTTATTCTGAGCCCTTTTGGGTAGTGGTTTTTGGCCACTCCATTCACAACCTTAACACCGCCGAGTGTAGCACCCTCAACCGTAACAACTGCCCAGCCGTTTGGCGCGTCTGTTTCTATTTCTTGGCCGTGTAAATATTTATACAAATTTTCACTTTCAAGCGTTAGTTCTATTTTTCGTTTAAAATTACCGCCTAAGGCCATAAAAAATTGGTGGTGCGGTATAATATAATTTTTTCTTATTTCGCCTATTAACACACCGCAAGAAAACGCAGTGCCTTTTTTAACCTCAAAATTTGCCGGAAAATATATTGGGTTGCCGTTATATTCTTTAACAAAATTTGGGTTGTAATTTTCCAAAGTGTCGTTTAGAAAATCTGACACAACATTGTTTTTAAATGGGCTTATTGTTTTTAGTTGTGTTGAATTATCTTGAGGGTCGGTGTTTTTAAGCACTGCAACAAACTGCCCCTCGCCTTTAACTTTATGTGGGTAAAAACGGCGGGCATATTGCAAATGGGTGCTTTCTTGGTCGTACACAATGCCGTTTTCGGAATTTTCTTCTATAGCCTTTGGCACACGGGCAATTTCAAAATTTTTATGGTTTTGCAAAAATTTATTAACAACCATTTCGTTTTCTTCGAGTGAAAAGGTGCAGGTAGCATAAATAATATAACCGCCATTTTTAAGAGCCAGCGCGGCATTTTCTAAAATTTCTAACTGCCTCTCTGCACATTTTTCAACATTAGCCACACTCCACTCGGCAGTGGCGTTGGGCTCTTTACGGAACATTCCTTCGCCCGAACAGGGGGCATCTACCATAATTAAATTAAATGTTTTTGCAAAAATATTTGCAATTTTTGCCGAATCCAAACAGGTAGTAACGGTGTTTAAAAATCCCAAACGCTCTATATTCCCTGTTAAAATTTTGCACCTTGACGGTATAATTTCATTAGAAACCAGCAGCCCGTTTGGCCCTAATTTATTTTTAAGTTGTGTGCTTTTGCCACCAGGCGCTGCGCACATATCCAAAATAAGCCAATCTTCCCCAATTTCTACACACTCAGCCGATGCCATAGCAGCAGGCTCTTGCACATATATAAGCCCTGCGTGGTGGTAAGGGTGGTTGCCAACGCCTTGGTAATCCAAATAATACCCGTTTTTAACATAAGGTATTTTTTGGTTGCCAAAAACATTTAATTTTTGGAATTCTTCCAGGCTTATTTTATTGGTATTAACCCTAAAGCCCTTAACATTAGGCTCATTTAAGGCTGAAATATAGTCTTCAAATTCTTTGCCCAAGAGGTTTTGCATTCTCTCTTTAAATTCGGGCGGTAGTTTAACAAAATTATTCATTGCAAAAATCCATTTCTGCTTTTAGCATACACATTCCCACCGCCGTTATAGCGGCAGTTTCGGTGCGCAAGATTCTTTTACCAAGCGAAATAAGGGTGGCGCCGCTTTCGTTTGCAAGGGCTATTTCCTCGTCCGAAAAACCGCCCTCGGGGCCTATTAAAATTCCAACCGTTTTGCAGTTTCTAATTTTTTGGAGCGCTTTTTTGGTGGAGCCCATTCCCTCTTCATTTTCATAAGGCAATAAAAATAAATCCAGGTTTGAGAGTTGTTTAAGCGCCTCTTTATATGTAACGGGTTCACAAACCTTAGGAATAAACGAGCATTTGCTTTGTTTGGCCGCGCTTTCGGCAATTAACTGCCAACGGTTAGTTTTAGCCGCCTTCTTTTTACTGTCCAACTTAACTACACAATGGCTCATTTCCACAGGGGTTATTTGGGCTACACCCAATTCGACCGATTTTTGAATTATAAGTTCGGTTTTCTCACCCTTGGGCAAACCCTGAAACAAAAATATTTTAACAGGAAGCTCGGTGTTTTGGTAATTCTCTTTTAAAATTTCAGCAATAACGGCATTATTATTAAACCCTGTAATATTGCAAAGGTGGCTAACACCACCCTCACTTACAAGAATATTATCCGAAATATTCATTCGCAACACATTTTTAATGTGGTTATAATCAGGCCCGGTTATGATAAATCTATTGCCCTGCCTGCTTTGGCTGTTTACAAAAAAATTAAACATAATTCCCCTAAAAATTAAAGTAAATTTTTACGCAATTCTTCGGCCGATAAAGCGCTTAAATATGCAGGTGGTATATCGAACATGGTTTTGCAGCCACTAGCACCCTCGCGGCTAAACCTTACGGCTGCCCTGACACAAGCCACCAAAACGCTGGATGTAAACTCGGGGTTGGAATCAAGCTTTAAGCTATATTCAATAATATGATTATTTTCATTATTCCAACCTGTTTTGCCTGAGCGAATAACAAAACCGCCGTGGGCTATTCCGCTATGCTCACGCAATAATTCCTCTTTAGAAATAAAGTGAACTATGGTGTCATAATCGGCAAAATAGTTAGGCATTGTTTTAATTTCTTGTTCAATTCTCTGTTTGTCGGCATTATCGGCTGCCACGACAAAACATTCCCTTAAATGTTTTTGGCGGGCTGTGAACTCGGGGTTGCTGCCGCCTCTTACTGCATTTAAGGCAGTCTCTAACGGAATGGTATATTGTTTAGCATCTAAAACGCCTTCTATTCTGCGAATGGCATCAGAATGGCCTTGGCTTACGCCTTTGCCCCAAAATGTATAGTCTTTGCCGTTGGGCAACACTGCGGTAGCATAAAGCCTGTTTAAAGAGAACATTCCAGGGTCCCATCCGCAAGAAATTATGGCAACCTTGCCACCTTTTTTAGCGGCATTATTAACATTTTCAAAATGCTCGGGTATTTTGGCGTGGGTATCAAAACTATCAACTACATTAAAATGCTGTGCATATTCTACCGTTTGTGTGGGTAAATCGGTGGCACTGCCGCCGCAAAGCATTAAAACATCAATTTCGTCTTTAAATTTTAAAATATCTCCGGCCGAATAAACCCCCACATTATCGGTTAAAACCTTAACGGTTTTAGGGTCGCGGCGGGTAAAAACAGCCTTTAATTCCATATCGGGATTTTGCTTTATAGCACATTCTATGCCACGGCCTAAATTGCCGTAGCCCATAATTCCTACTCTTATGCTCATAATATTTAGCCTCCTAACAGGTCTTTTAACCTTTTTATTTTAACATAACACACCCTTAATTTCAATATTTTTAACACATTAAGTTGCAATTGTTTTACATTAGTTGTATACTAAAATTAAGTTATACCCTTATAAAATTTTATAGGAGACAACAATGCAAACCGTTAAATTATTTGAAGAAAATCCTTATTTAAGCGAATTTACCGCTAAGGTTATAAGTTGCGAAAAAGAAAACGATGTATATAAGACCGTACTTAATCAAACCGCCTTTTTTTACGAAGGCGGCGGCCAAAGTTCCGACACAGGCTTTATAGGTAACGCCAAGGTTTTAGATGTTCAACTCATTAATAACGAAATTTACCACTATACCGCCGAAGCCACACCTGTAGGACAAGAAATTAGTTGTAAAATTAATTTTACCGAACGATATAAAAAAATGCAAATACACACAGGTGAACATATTGTTTCGGGGGTAATGCATAATTTATATGGTTTAGAAAATGTTGGTTTCCACCTTGGCAAAAACGAAGTAACGCTTGATTTTAACGCCGCCTTAACAAGAGAGCAACTAAACACAGCAGAAACCGAAGCCAACCAAATTATTTATAAAAATTTGCCCGTTATTTGCTACTACCCAAGCAAAGACCAAATCAAAAATATAAACTACCGCAGCAAAAAAGAGATTTTAGAAAATTTAAGAATAGTGGAAATAAAAGGGCACGATATTTGCGCCTGCTGCGCGCCTCATGTTAAAAATACGGGCGAAGTTGGTATAATTAAGTTAATAAATTTTGAAAAACATAAAAACGGCACCCGCATATATATGGCCTGCGCTCAAGACGCCTTGGCCGATTACCAAACCATTAGCCAAAATAATTTTGAAATTTCGAGTTTGCTTTGCGCAAAGCCTTACGAAACAGCCAACGCTGTAAGGTCGGTTTTGTTGGAAAAAGAGGCTTTATTTCACACAATTGGCCAATTAAAACGAAATATAATTGCCCTTAAAAGCGAGGCCGTTACCACATCGGACACACCCTTAGTTTTGTTTGAAGATGATATGGATATACCAAATATGCGAAACCTTGCAAACAATTTAATGTTAAAACGGCCACAGGTTTATATTTTTTCGCAAATTGGCAACAATTTTAATTATTTGTGCGCCGCAAAAAATGGTATGAAAGAATTTGCAACCAAAATAAACCAAACCTTTAAAGGTAAAGGTGGCGGCAGCGACAGCATGGTGCAAGGCACCGTTACAACTACAAAAGAAGATTTACTTGAGTTTTTAAATGCAAATATTGACAAATTTTAAAAACGCAGTATAATAAACCTTAGCAGAGTAGGAACAGGTGCGTTTAGTGCCGTGCGAACGGGGAGTTGTCGCACGGACGAAATTTTTGCGATACCTGTGCCGCATCCCGCTGCTACAACCAAGGTGTAATAATATTTACAAATTTAAACCCTGCTTGTAGCAATACAAGGAGGGTTTTTATGTTAAAACAAAAAAATGATTTTTCTATTTTCTCAAAAGGCTATTGGTGTGCCGCGGCCGCAAATTTTAAAGACACAAAAATGCTTGTAATGGCCGCCATAATCATAGCACTCAGGGTTGTTGTTAAAATGCTTAAAGTCCCCGTTTTCGAAGGCATTTCAATAACCTGGGACTGCTATGTAAATTCCATAGGTTCTATGGTTTACGGGCCACTGGTTGGTTTGGCCGTTGGCGCCATTAGCGACACCATTGGCTGCATATTCTTCCCTACCGGCCCTTACTTTTTCCCATATATTTTTGTGGAAATGGCTAGCGCTTTCATTTTTGGTCTGTTTTTTTGGAAAAAACAAATCACAGTGCCAAACGCAATACTTTCTAAATTTACCGTTAATTTAGTTTGTAACCTAATTTTAGGCTCAGTGTTTTATAAATGGTATTTATATTTCTTTTACAGCCTGGAAAAAGCCGAGGGTTATGCACTTATTAACCTAACCCGCATTGGCAAAAATTTAATTTTATTCCCACTTGAAGCCATTTTAATTGCCGTTTTATTGCGTGCTATATCACCCGCTTTAGCATCTTTGGGCTTAATAAACAAAAACACCATTCAAAAAATTACACTAAAGCACATTTTACTTACCATATTGCTCACCATAATTTCGGTGGGATTAGTGCTTTTCTACATATTTTTCTTAAAAGATTTTATAGCCGCACATAACATTAAGTTATTTTAAAACAGTTCTTCTGTTTTAATAGAGAACCTCAAAGCAAAAAACAGCAAGCTAAATAGCTTGTTGTTTTTTGTTTTATTCCAATATATTCTCCATCTAAAAAACAAAAAAACAAAAAAACAACAAACCGCTTGGTTTGCTGTTTTTTATTGGCACGCTGAAAGACGAGCGTTGTTGAAAACAGTATAGTATACTGTTTTCATAGCGAGAGTCCCTTCCAAGAAAACGAGCCTTGCGAAGTTTGATTGGTAACTTATTTTATAACAAAAATAATGGGAACAACCTCGT
>JAZRSY010000002.1:0-139062 GCA_045651765.1 Acutalibacteraceae bacterium
CAACAATACCCCAAAGGATACCGTTAATCCATTTGGGAGCTTTTTTAAGCAACAATCTTAAAAGTAATACCGCAAGTACAATCCAGCTTGCAGATATACTCATATTAACGATTTTTAAGAAAATATCAGCCATAGTTATTCTCCTTTCCGGAAACGGTCGATCATTTTTTGCACCGCATCAATTTCTTCCTCGGAGATATTCTGATGTTTGGTAAACGCGGCCACAAATGCCGGCAGAGAACCCTCGAAGGTTTTCTCTACCATCTCATTGATTTCGGCGGCCTGTACTTCGTCTTTGCTTACAAGAGACGTTACCATGGTATTTTCATTCTTCAATACACCACGCTCAGATAAGCGTTTAATAACGGTGTAAGTAGTGGTGGGCTTCCATCCAAGTTGCTCCTTGCAAAGATTTACAAGTTCACTGCTCTTAACAGGCTCGTGCTCCCACAAAATTAAACAAAAACGATATTCACTTTCAAATACTTCCGGTGTATCCATAATTAATGTTGCTTTCTCTAATTCATTACAGTTCGTATATATTCTAACATATTAGAGTTGATTTGTCAATAGTTTTCCAAAAAGAAAAAAGCGAGGGGAAATCCCCCTCGCTTTTGCTATGTATAGGTCAAAATACGCCGTTTTTCGTCAAAAATTTTTCTTCAAAAATGCTCAGAAACCCAGTATTTATAAGGCTTTTTCGACTTTTGTCCTATTATAACACATTCCTCTATTCTACGAACTATTCCTGTTGCTTTCATATATACATTTCTCCTTAAATTACAAATTGTGTTGTATATTACGAGCGATAAGTGAGTAACAAGGTTCACTTAGGTGTCAAAATTTCCAATTTTGGAAACACCGTGTGGTTCTTATTATCTGTATTTCTGGGAGAAATATACCACAAGATTTACTTTTGAAATGAAATGTGCTATAATAAAACAAAGGCGGTGATTTGATGATTATAAAAATTTCTCAAACTGCATCAAATATTAAACAATCCTATGATATTGAGGGTGAAAATTTTTATTATAGTGGTGATGCAGGAAGCATCAGTCGCTTACAATCCATAACACTTTCCAATAAAGAAAACACAATAAAAGGTATTTATAATATTTCAAAATGGGTTAATTATATCCCTTTGCGATACTTGTTTGGAGAGGCGAATCTAATAAGAGTTTTTCACCTTTATAAAAACGATAACATTTATGGAAGTATTGTGTTTTCAAAACACGGTTTTCTAAAAAGTTTTTATGTAATAGCGTTAGACAGCGGAGAAATATTTCATTGCTATTCTCTATATCGTGGCTCATTTAATTACGTTTCAATTTACCAAGGTGACATTCAAATTGCTTTGGTAGAAACCTATCTTTCGGTAAATGATTATAAATACACTCACAAGCTTTATCTATTAGATGACTATAATCAATTTTCCGATACACTTTCATTCTTTGTAGTGTACTATGCAAGTTATAATTTTGCTCAAAGAATGCATATGAGCGGCGGCTCTACAAGTGTAAAAGCGTGGAGCTTTTCAAAATATACCGATAAGTATGACCCCAAATGGCGCAAAACGCATTTTCCAAATGAAAACTTTTTCGGCAAAACGAGTCTTATAAACAAATCATATGGAGATATTTAAAGCGAGGTGAAATTCACCTCGCTTTTTTGTTTTTAAAATTTAACCTTTAATTAAAAGAGTTTTAATGTTGTTGCCGCTTTTTGCATCTGCAATGGCTTCATTAATTTTGGTAACCGGGTATTTATTGCCAAGTTTTTCAATGTCGGCATGTAAATCAGGGTTACTTTCTAAGAATTTTAGATAATTTTCAACATCGCAAATTGAGTATTGCGAAGAGCCTATAATGTGGAGTGCGTTAAATGTAATCATTTGAGGCTGAATTTGAATAGCGCCCGAATTGCTGTATTGTCCAGGAACTAAATATACGCCGCGGTTTCTTAAAATATCTAAACCTTGAACAACGGCTTGAGGAGCACCCGAAGCTTCGAAACAGAGGTCTACACCAAGACCGCCGTTTTGGCTCTTCATGGCCTCGGTAATGCTTTCGGTACCTTCGCGGGTAAGGTTATAAACCTTGTCGGCACCTAATTCAACGGCTAATTCTTCACGTTTTTTGTTGTCGCCTGCGGTAATGGCGTAAACTGTTTTAACACCCATTCTTTTTAGGTACATTACAGCGAATACGCCAACAGGGCCAAGGCCTTGAACAACGGCAACATTAATATCTTTTAAATTAACGCCGGCTTTTGCGGCAAGTGAGCAAGCGTGTATTGCTGTTGGTCCGGGGCAAGCAAATGTTGCTGCAACAAAAGGGTCTACACTTTCGGGAATTTTAATAAGATTGGTAAGCGGTGTGTAGTTAACTTCGGTGTAACCGCCGTATAAATACGGGGCAACATTAATGTCGCCATCGCAAGTGAATTGGAAATTTACACAGTTGGCGTCATCGCCATTTTTACAAAGAATACATTCGCCGCAAGGAACTGCTATGTCGGCAATAACTGCATCGCCAACTTTAAGGCCATACTCTTGACCTTCGGCGGCATCAACATCGGTAATACGGCCAACAAACTCGTGGCCTATAATGGTGTTAATATCGTTATCTAATTTACCGTTATGTGTATGTAGGTCTGTTCCGCAAATACCACTTGCAATTAAATCCATTTGGGCATAGCCCTTTGGTGGTTTGGTAACCTCGAACTCTCTAACTTCAAAATCTTTGTTTGGTCCAACAAATACTGCTGCTTTTACCTTCATTAAAAATTCCTACCTTTCAATATTAACCTTAAAATATTTTGCATATTGTTGCTCAATGTTTTTAAGTTCGGCTTTAGATAACGGGGGTTGGTCTTTATAAGCATAGTCAAGGCCCATGGCGTTATATTTAGCAACACCAAGCCTATGGAACGGCAATAAATCCACCTCGGTTATTCCAATGTTTTTAAGATATTCGCAAATATCTTTAATGGACTTTTCGTCGCCATTGAAATCTCTAATTAAAGGGATTCTGATTCGAACAACAACATTGTCGGCAATTAGTTTTTGAATGTTTTCGCTCACTAATTGCAAATTCCCGCCAATTTGCTTGTATTTTTCACTATTGGCAGTTTTAAAATCGAAAAGATAACCGGTAACAAATTCATTAATCTTTTCAAAATAATTATACGGCACACAACCGGCTGTGTCAATAAGTACCGAAACATTATTCTGTTTTAATTTTTGACAAAGTTCTACAATAGCCTCTGCCTGCAGCATAACCTCGCCACCCGACAAGGTAACACCGCCGCCGCTTGTTTCGTAAAAAATTTTATCCTCCAACAATTCGGGTAAAATTTCGTCGGCGGTTGTTTGCCTGCCGCAAACCTCGGGTTTTGCTTTGTTTTGATATTTAAGCAGACATTTTTCGGGCGAGATTGTTTCGGGATTGTGGCACCACGGGCAACGCAGGTTACAACCTTTAAAAAATACCGTTGTTCTTATGCCTTGCCCATCGCCCACAGAAAAATGTTGAATATTTGAGATGTTCAGCATATATTACTCCTGTTGTGTGCGGCTTAAAATGTCGTGTTGTACATCTTTGCTTAATGTTACATAGAATGCCGAGAAGCCCGATACCCTTACAACAAGATTTTGATATTTTTCGGGGTGGTCCATAGCGTCTAACAACACTTCTCTTGAAGTAGAATTTATTTGTACCTCTTGGCCGCCTAATTTAAAGTAAGCACGAACAAGAGCCGCTAATTTCTTCCTTTTTTCAGGTGTGAACATTGCGGGCGAAAACTTTTGGTTTACAACGCTGCCGCAAATAACCTTTTCGTAATCGGGTTTAGAAACGCTGTTGAGTGTAGAAGTGGCGCCTTTTGTATCTTTACCATAGGTTGGCGAAGCGGCGTCGGAAAGTGGGGCACCTCTTTTTCTACCATCGGGTGTGGCATTGATGATATAGCCGGCATCAATATTATCTATATTGGCCGATGCTGCAATATACACTAATCCGCCATCGCGAGTTTTGTATTTGCTAAACAATTCGTAAACATAGTCTACTAACCATACTGCATATTTATCAACAAAATTATCGTTGTTGCCATATTTAGGGGCGTCAAGCAGTTTATTGTGCAATTCCTCGTAACCTTCGAAATTGTTGTTTAAAGCATCTCTTAACTCTTCAAGTGTTGCTTCTTTATCAACAAACACAACCTTTTCAATGGCTGAAAGTGAATCCGACATTGTGCCTATACCCATTATGGCTGCGCCATGAACAGATGGGTATTTGCTGCCTCCGTTGTTAATATCGAGTCCGCGGCCAATGCAATCGTGGCAGAAGCAGGATAAGAACGGTTGTGGGTAATACTCTTGATTAATTACATCGTTTCTGCTGTTAAACAAACCGATATATTCTTTAACACCATAGTCTAACTGCACCTTTAAAGCATCTATAAACTCTTGCATTGTTGTCATGCTTTCAATGCCTTGGGTAACAAGACCAACCGATTTATTGGTTTCGCTAAAGCCGTTGTTGAAAATGTAATCGAAGAATCTTGGTGTGTCAAATCTGCCATCGGTCCAAGGTGGTTGCATGCCGGTTATAAAGTTTTCGATACAGCCCACCATTGAGTAATTGTAAACATCTTCTTCTTCGTAACCGCATTTTTTAAGGGCTTTAAGGTTAACATCGTCGTTCATTAAAGCGGGGTAACCAATGCCTGTGCCTATTAACTGAATGCATTCGTCTAAGAAATCATCGGGTGTGTTTTCGGTTAACCTGAGGGATAGGTTAGGACCCGGAACATTAGCGCCTTTAACAGCCCTTATAATGCAATAGGTTAGGTCGTTTACCTGGCATTCACCGTTCATATTCTGGCCACCAATACAAATGTTAACAATGTCTTGGCAGTCGCAAATGCGAACAAAAATGTTTTCAAACATTTCTATTACTTGTTCGTCGGTAATAATGCCGGCTTCTTTGTCTTTTTTATATAATGGGTATAAGAACTGGTCTACCCTGCCAAGTGCCATTGCATAACGGCCTTCCATTAGGAAAGCTAGGTGGCAGAACCACATAAGCTGCAAGCCTTGTGCAAAGGTTTCGGGTTTGCCCTTGGTAAGAGCGGTACAGTTTTCAATAATAAATTCCAAATATTCTTGATTATATTCAGAATTACCCCTTAACTTTTTGGCTTCTTCGGCATAATTTTCTATCATTTTTAAGAAGCCTTTCATTACGGTTAACATGCCGTTAAGGGTTTCAACCTTTTGGGGTTCATCTTTGTGTTTTTTAAGCGAGGCATTTATTTCATCAATAAGACCTGTAACACCAACCTCCATAGTATGGTCGTAGTTAGGTGCATAGTGGTCCCTATTATGAATAAAATCCCTTTTGCCAAAAGATGTTTCTAAACTTTTATAATATTGTAACTCTAATTCGGAAGCATCGGTATAAAGCGAAAACCTGTTACCTGTGATAATTTCATTTTTTAATATAACCGGTGTGGTTTCGGTAAAAAGCGCATTAATACCGTTTGCACGAAGCTCCGACGGGTTTGCGGCTAAATTTTTTCTGTAGCCCTTAACCCTGTAAAAATACGGGGCGTATGTTCCGTTTGGAACATTTTTGAGTTCGTTTTCAAGTTTTTCAAATAATTTCATAACATAGCCTCCTTGTAAAAAACTTTGCTATTGCAATATAATTATATAAATTTTTTGGGCAAATGTGAATATATATATTTAATAAAATCTTGACAAAATTAATATTTTTACATTATAATATATGGGGGTGATTTTATTGAAGGCCATAGATATAATATCGTTACCGCAATTAAGTTTTGCGCACACCTACAGCACCAATAAATACCAAAACACATTTTTAAAGAAAAATAATTTTTTAGAAATTAGCTATATTACCGAAGGCAACCTTACCGTAAAGGTTAACGATGAGGTATATGTGGCCAAAAAGGGCGATATTTTATGCCTTTTGCCCGAAAATGATATTACCGTTTACACCAACGAGCAACACGGCCACCACACCGTTGGGGTGGATGTTGATTGGAAGTTTTCTGAAAACACCTTGCAAGGATTATACTTGCCCGTGCTCACACCCGCAAGCCACGGCACCGAAGATATTCACGCTATAATAGACGATTTTATATTAAAACGCGAAAGATACAGTGCTTCTAACGCTAAATTTGCTGCAAAATTTTTAGATATTCTTTGTAAAATTGACAAAAGCGCCCGCAAATACAACGATATACAACACCCTAAAGAAATTTTGTATGTTGAACAGGCAAAGAATTACATAAGCCGTAATATAAACAAACCCATAACCCAAAAAGAAATTGCCGAAAGTCTTAGAATTTCACCCGGATACTTATGTAATATTTTTAAAAAGACCGAAAAAACAACCGTTATTAAATATATTAACAACCTAAAACTTGAAAAAATAAAGGTTTTAATTGAAAAAGAAAACGCCTATTTATATGAGGCTGCTGCACTATACGGCTATGACGACCCTAATTATGTTAGCGCCCTTTTTAAAAAAACTTTTGGTTACAACATTACAAAACTTTTGTAAAAATTAACCCCTTTGCTCAAAGGATAAGCAAAGGGGTTTTTGTTATATGTTTAATTCTTTTTCTATAAGTGTTACCATTTCTTTGGCAATAATATCGTAACCTTCATCTATAAGGTGGCAATAGTCTATAAAGAACTCTTCGCCCTTATCTTTCATTAAGGCAAAGGCATCGACAACCGAAACGCCTTTTTCTTTAGCGACCTTTTGGGCGGCGGCGTTATATTTAATGATTTCGGATGTGTTCCTTGGGTTTATGCCCTGTTTACCGTTAGGATTCATTGGGGTTGTGGTAACAAAGCAAACCTTTGCATTAGGGAAGCGGAACCTTATTCTGTTTATAATTCTGCCTATATTTTTGGCATATTCATCTAAAGTGGTTAGGGGTTCCGGGTCGCTGTCAAAATGGGCTACATCCCAATGACCTGCATTAAAGCAAACTAAATCCACCTTAGAAAAATCACAAATATTTTCCCAAAATGCCATTAAAGCAAGTATGTATTGTGTGTTACAGCAGTTGTCTTCAGGGTAAAAAACATTTGCCTTGCCTTCTAATAATTTTTTAACCTTTCCGCAATAACCCATGCGAATGCTGTCGCCAATTAAGAAAACCGATTTATAGTCATTATCGGGCGAGGTTGTACATTTTTCGGAACCATCTTCTAAAAATCTTTCAGCCATTTTTATTCTCCTTTAAAAATTTATTATAAGGCTGCGCCTTTGTTAACCAAAGATTCTTGCAATTTTTTAACATCTACAGTGTGTGCATTTGTGTTGGTGTTGTGTGCTAAAGCAACTGCGGTACCTGCTGCCTCACCCATGCATGCGCAAATGGGTAAAATTCTTATTGCCGAATGCGCTTCGTGGGTAGACGATACGCATCTACCGGCTACAAGCAGGTTGGTATATTCTTTAGGCAACAAAGCCCTGTAAGGAATTTTATAATATTTATCTTTGGGTATGTGTTTTATTGTTGTGCCTGAACCCGATGGATTATGTATATCTATGCAATAATTTCCTAATGCAATGGAATCTTCAAAATCGACACAATTAAGCAGTTCTTCGGCTGTGATTACATGAACACCCTGTAATTTTCTGCTTTCGCGCACACCTATATGGTTTGCTATTGAAATTACATCACTTTTTGTAAAGGCCTTGCTGTATTTTCTTAAGAACCAGAAAATTTCGTAAATTTGCCTTCTGGCTTCTATTTCTGCCTTACTTTTTTCAAAGGCATCTACAGGGTTTTTGCCCACAACCCTTGTTGAGTTAAAATGTAAAACGCCTTCGCAAATTAAATCGAACAATAAAAGATTTTCGCGCGGGTTCTTTATTGTGCCGTTTTCTCTTAACTCTTTAAATTTTGCCTGAATCATTGGCAATTCTTTTACAAACAACGGAATATCTACATTAACCATTCTGAAACAGGTTGTCATTGGTTGTGAAAGACCGTCGGATTCCCTGCCGTTAACAAATTCGCAGCCTGCTAATGCTATAACATCGCCGTCACCCGTTGCATCAACAAAAAAATCTGCCTCTATTTCTAAAACGCCCGATTTACTAGCAATGCTAACACCGGTAATTTTATCATCATTCTTTTTAACATCAAAAACGGTAGAATGGAAAAGCACGTCTACGCCGGCTTCGGTTATCATATCGTCGAAAACCATTTTATACCATTCGTAGTTATCGTTGCCGTCTACCGAATATTTTTTATGCCTTTCGCGCATTTCGGTGAATATGCCTGCGCTTAATAATTTAACAACGTTGTCGTTCTCATCATCTAGGCTAAATCCCATAAACGGATATACCAAGCTGTTAGACATGGCACCGCCAAGGTTGCCCGAGCCTTCTACAAGTAGCACACTAAGGCCATCTCTTGCAGCGCTTACAGCCGCAGCAACGCCCGATATGCCTCCGCCTACTACTATTAAATTATATTTTTTCATATAATCACCTCTAGGTTTAATATAACATATACTATTAAATATTTACTCGTATTATAGATACAAAAACTTGACTAAAAGATACATTTTTGCTACAATATGTTCAAAATTATATCTTTTAGGGTGTTTTATGGAAAAGGTTAAATTAATTGACTTAATAACTTACTTAGAGTACGGCACGAAATTACAAATAGGTGTATTGTTTTTTGGAAAATTCACAAACACCTTGTTGTCTATTCCTAGAGAAAAGCAAACCCACACAAAGCCTATATGCGAATTTATAAAATCAACGGCGAGCGGCTATAAAAGGTGCTTTAGGTGCAAAAACCTTGCGTATGACAAGGCCCTAAAAACCAAAACCCCTTTTGGTGGGTATTGTATTCACGGGTTATACGAATATGTTTACCCCATTGTTGAAAATGGCGTTGTTATAGCCATTATTTTTGTTGGTAACATATATATTGACAACGAAAAACTAACCAACAAAATAGACAGTGCGCTAATAAACACCGCCGAAGCCGATTTTGGACCCGAAAAATGCAAAACCATTTGCCGCATTTTAGAAGAATACATTAAAACCACCACAAAAGAAGAAGAAATAGAAAACGATGGTAACTCGGTTGTAAAAAATATAAAAAAATATATTTTGTCAAACCTTGCTTTTCCAATTAAACTAAGCGATATTGCCCAAAAGTTCCATTACAACGAAAAATACTTAGGCAGACTTTTCAAACAAAAGGCCGGCAAAAGCATTAACGAATATATTATTGAACAAAGGCTTTATATTGCCGAAGAAAAGCTTAAAACCACACAAGATTCTATTCTTAACATTGCGGTGAGTTCCGGCTTTTTAGATGCAACCTATTTTAACCGAATTTTCAAACAAAAACACGGTTGTACCCCAAGCCAATACAGAAAGTCAATTAAATAAAGCAGTTAACTTTTAAGCGTTTAAAATGTCGATGCTGTTTATAACAACATTTTCAAGCGGTCTGTCGGCTCCGTTAACCTTTACTGCTGCAATTTTATCTACAACATCCATGCCTTCGAACACTTGGCCGAAAACAGTGTGTTTAAAATCAAGCCACGGAGTGCCGCCCAAAGCAGCATAATCGTCTACACTATCAGTCGGGAAGCCCTGCTTTGACAGGCCGCGCATTTGGTTTATCATATTTTCGGGGCAGGTGTGCGACTGCACAATAAAAAATTGGCTGCCGTTGGTGCCGGGGCCCGCATTAGCCATTGAAAGAGCGCCGCAAATGTTGTGAAGCCTTGGGTCAAATTCATCTTCAAACATATGCGTCCAAATGCTGTTTCCGCCGCAACCTGTTGCGGTTGGGTCGCCGCCCTGAATCATAAAATCTTTAATAACACGGTGGAATATTATTCCATCGTAATAGCCGTTTTTAGCGTGTGTTGTAAAGTTTTCTACCGCCTTTGGCGCCTCATTTTTAAAAAGTTTAATTTTAATGTCGCCGAGGGATGTGTGCATAACTGCAACAACATCGGTGTTATTAGGTAAAAGTGTTTGATAACTCATAAAAAACCTCCTAAACAGTTTTCTAATTTATTCTAACATTTATCCCACTTTTTTACAATAGGCAATTTTTTGCTTGTAATTAACTAAATATTGTGGTACACTTAATAAAACATAACAATATTAAAGGGGTATAATATATGAAATGTCCTTTTTGCAGTTACGAAGAAAGCAAGGTTATTGATTCCCGTCCAACCGATGAAGGCGCAAGAATCCGCCGCCGCCGCGAATGCTTAAAATGCGCAAAACGTTTTACTACATACGAAATTATAGAAAGTTTGCCTATTATTGTTATTAAGAAAGACAAATCCCGCGAAACGTTCGACCGTAATAAGCTGCTTAACGGTATATTACGCGCCTGCGAAAAAAGGCCGGTTTCGATTAACACGCTGGATAATATGATTGACGAAATAGAGGCCACCATTCAAAACTCGTTAGACCGCGAAGTAACAAGCGACAAAATTGGCCAACTTGTTATGGAAAAACTAAAGGGTATTGACGAAGTGGCTTATGTTCGTTTTGCCTCGGTTTACCGCCAATTTAAAGATTTAAGCACATTTATGGAAGAATTAAACAAACTTATTGCAAAATAATTTAAAAAAGAACGGGTTTTCCGTTCTTTTTTTGTTTTTTATACTTGTAAAATTGCAAAAAATCTGCGATAATATATAGTTGGTATAATATATTAATTTATAAGGGTGAAAAAAATGAATGAATTAGAAAAAATGGCAGAACTTTTACTGCCCGAAATAAATAAAACCCCACAATATTATGAGGAGCTTTACCCCGTGCGTAATTTAAGCGAAAACGCCCGTGTTGTAAGAATAGCTCCATCGCCCACAGGTTATTTGCATTTAGGCACACTTTTTGCCGCACTTATCAACCGCATAACCGCTACGGTGTCGGGTGGGGTGTTCTTTACCCGTATCGAAGATACCGACAAAAAACGCGAGGTTGAAGGCGGTATTGAAAATATAATCGGTGGGCTTAAACAGTTTGGAATCGAAATTGACGAAGGCTATATAAGCGGCACCGAAGAAAAGGGTAACTATGGCCCATATAAACAAAGCCTGAGGGCTGAAATTTATAAGACCTATGTTAAAGAACTTATTAAACAAGGCCTTGCATACCCTTGTTTTTGCACCCCTGAAGAGCTTGATGCCGTAAGGTCCCAGCAAGAGCAAAACAAAGAACGCACCGGATACCACGGCAAATATGCCAAGCACCGCAACATAACCTTTGCCGAGGCCGAAGCCCTTATTAAAGATGGTAAAGAGTTTGTTATTAGGTTGCGCTCGCCCGGGTGCGAAGAAAACCGCATAACCTTTGAAGATGGCATTAAAGGTAAAATAGAAATGCCCGAAAACGATGAAGATTTTGTTTTGCTTAAATCCGACGGTATTCCAACCTATCACTTTGCCCACGCAATCGATGACCACCTTATGCGCACCACCCACGTAATCAGGGGCGATGAATGGATATCCTCGGTGCCTAAGCACATTCAGTTATTTAAAATTTTAGGCTTTAAGCCACCCAAATTTGCCCACGTTGCACCCATTATGAAACTTGAAAACGGTGCAAAGCGCAAAATTTCTAAACGCAAGGACCCTGAAGCCGCCGTTCACTTTTTTGCCGAACAAGGCTTTGAAGGCGAAATTGTTTTAGAATACCTTATGACCATTGCCGCATCGGATTTTGAAGATTGGCGCCGAGCCAACCCCGATGCTTCTTATAAAGATTTTAAATTTAACCTCAAAAAAATGAGTGTTTCGGGCGCATTGTTCGATGAGAACAAACTTTTAGATGTTAGTAAAAACCGCATCTCCCGTTTAAAATCGGGCGAGGTTTATGAAAAACTTACCGCTTGGGCCAAACAGTTTGATGCCTCATTTTACAACATTTTAACCGCTAACCCCGAATATACCGTTAAAATGTTGGCCATTGACCGTGACGATAGCGCCAAACCCCGTAAAGATTTAGCAAAATGGTCCGAGGCTAAAGATTATTTTGCCTATTTTTATAACGAGCTTTATACCCCTTGCTACACACTGCCCGAAAATATAAATAAAGCCGATGCCGCTAATTTCTTGGAAAATTATATTAAGGTGTATGACCCGCAAGACGACCGCATGGCCTGGTTTGAAAAAATTAAATCCATAGCACCTGGCCTTAACTTTGCGGCCGACACCAAAGAATATAAAGCCAACCCTCAAGACTACAAAGGCCACGCAGGTGACCTTAGCACTGTGCTTAGAATTGCTGTAACAGGCCGCCGCAACACACCCGACCTTTGCAGCATTATGCAGGTGCTCAGTAAAGAAGAATGTGAAAATCGAATTAATGCCGCTATCAGCGAATACAGGAGATAAATTATGGAAGAAAAAAACTTAATGCCCGAAGAATTAAAGCAGTCTAATTTTATTCACGATTTTATAGACGCCGATTTGGCCGAGGGTGTTTACGACAAGGTTCAAACCCGTTTCCCACCCGAGCCTAACGGTTATTTGCACATAGGCCACGCCAAAGCCATTTGCATAGATTTTGGCACTGCCGAAAAATACGGCGGCAAATGCAATTTGCGCCTTGATGACACCAACCCAACCAAAGAAGATACCGAATATGTAGACGCCATTATGCAAGACATTAAGTGGCTCGGCTTCGACTGGGATAATGTGTATTTTGCATCGGATTATTTCGATTTTATTTACGAATGCGCCGAAAAACTAATTGATAAGGGTTTAGCCTATGTGGATGAATCCACCCCCGACCAAATTCGCGAAATGCGCGGAACATTAACCGAGCCAGGCATTAACAGCCCATACCGTGAGCGCCCAATTTCCGAAAATAAAGATTTATTTGCCCGCATGACAAAGGGTGAATTTGAAAATGGAGCCATGGTATTGCGTGCCAAAATAGATATGGCAAGTTCTAACATTAACATGCGTGACCCTATTATTTACCGCATTATGAAGGTTAACCACCACCGCACAGGCGACAAGTGGTGTGTTTACCCGATGTACGATTTTGCCCACCCTTTGTCCGACGCTAAGGAGGGTGTAACACATTCGCTTTGCTCACTCGAGTTTGAAAACCACCGCCCGTTGTACGACTGGTTTTTAAATGCGCTTGACATTAAAACTCCGCCAAGGCAAATTGAGTTTGCCCGTATGAATGTAAACTACACACTAACCAGCAAACGCAAATGTTTAAAATTGGTTGAGGATAAATTGGTTAGCGGTTGGGACGACCCCCGAATGGCCACACTTTGCGGTATGCGCCGCCGTGGCTACCCCGCCGAAGCCGTGCGTGAGTTTGTTAATAAAATAGGTGTATCTAAAGCATACAGCGTTATAGATTACGCTCTGCTTGAATCTTGCGTGCGCGATTACCTTAACACTAATGCCGACAGAGCAATGGCCGTTTTGCGCCCATTAAAAGTGGTTATTGATAATTACCCAAGCGACAAAACCGAAAATATTTTGGTGGATATTAACCCCAACAAACCCGAACTTGGCAAAAAAAGCGTAACATTCTCAAACGAAATTTATATTGAGCAAGATGACTTTATGTTAGACCCACCCGGCAAATATTTCCGCCTGTGCCCTGCGCGCGAAGTAAGGCTTAAAGGTGCTTATTACATTAAATATGCTTCTCACGAGACCGACCAAGACGGCAACATTACGGTGGTTCACGCTGTGTATGACCCTGAATCTTTCGGGGGTGAAACTCCCGACGGCCGCAAGGTTAAAGGCACATTGCACTGGGTTAACGCTAAAGATTGTGCCACAGCCACAATCCGCCTTTATGACCGACTGTTTAATGTTGAAAACCCATCTAACGAAGAGGGTGTTTCATCCTTTGCAGATAACCTTAACCACGACTCGTTAATAACTCTTGAAAACTGCAAGTTAGATGCCGACCTGGCCTTAGCAAAGGTTGGCGACACCTTCCAGTTTATGCGCCAGGGTTATTTCTGCCTTGATTTAGATTCCACCAAAGATAATATTATTTTCAACCGCACCGTAGCACTTAAAGATTCTTTTGCTAAAAAGGTATAATAATATGACAGTTAACAACATTTACAATGCGCTTAACAATATGTTCCCCTTTAATTTGGCCTTGGAATTTGATAACACAGGCCTAATTATTGGCGACCGAAACTCCACCGTAAAAAAAGCGGTTGTAGCACTCGACTGCACAACCAAGGTTTTAGACTTTGCAATAGATAACGGGGCCGAACTTATAATTACCCACCACCCTGTAATTTTCACGCCTTTAAAAAGCATTACCGATAATACCCTCGTTTACAAAATTATAAAGAGCGGTGTTTCGGTAATTTCGGCGCACACCAACCTTGACACCGCCGAAGGCGGCGTTAACGATTGCTTGGCCAAGTGCTTAGGACTTGAAAATATATCGCCCGTTATCTGCCCCGATGGTTTCACCTTCAGAAAAGGCGTTTTGCCTGCCGCCATGCAGCCCGAAGAATTCGCAAAATTTGCCGCAAAAAAATTAGGCACCGGTGCCCGATTTGTTTGTGGTAACCGTGCCATAAAAACTGTGGCTGTGTGTTCGGGCAGCGGCTCCGATATGTTTGGCATTGCGGCCGAGCAATCTGTTGATGCCTTTGTTTCTTCAGAAATTAAGCACAATGTTTTTATTTCTTCTTTTGACGCCGACATTACCTCCATAGATTGCGGACACTTTGCCACCGAAAATGTGGTTATTACGCCGCTTTGCAATAAATTGACCGCCGCCTTGCCCGAAGTGCAGTTTATACCGTACACACAAGGAATTATTAAAAATATTTAAGGATTTTTTATGCTGGATAATTTTTTAGTTGTTTTAGGTCAGGTTGTATCGCTTTTTTTAATGATTTTTGTTGGCTTTATTTTAAGCAAAGCCAAACTTATTAAAGAAAATGCAATAATAACCCTTTCTAACGTTGTTTTATATGTTGCCACACCTGCCGCTATTTTACAGGCCTTTGTTACCGAGACTCCAACGGCACAAAAAAACATTAATTTATTAACCGTTGCTCTTTTTGCCGTTGTTTTTCACATTTTGAGCATTGTTATAGCCAAACTTTTAATTAAAAATAAAAACGATGCCACACGCTGTGTGCTACGGTTTTCGGTAATTTTTTCTAACTGTGGATTCATGGCATTCCCTTTGCAAAGGGCCATTTTAGGTAGCATTGGCGTTTTTTACGGTGCTATGTTTGTTGCCGTGTACAACATATTTGTTTGGACCTACGGCGCCGTTCTTGTAAGCGGTAACAAAAAATTCATATCGGTAAAATCTATAATTACCAACCCTGCAATTATTGCAACCGTAATTTCGGTTGTTTTATATCTCTTTAAAGCGCCGTTACCCTCGTTTTTAAGTGGTGCCGTAACCCAACTCGGAACACTTAACACACCGCTGCCAATGCTTATAATTGGCTATTATTTATATAATGCTAATTTAAAACAAGTTTTTTGTGATAAACGCATTTACTTCCCCGCTTTAGTTCGTATGGTAATTATTCCGTTAATTTTTTTAATAATATTGCACCTGTTTGGTATAATCGGTATGCCGCTTATAGCATTAATGGTAGCAGCTTCGGCTTCAACGGCCACATTTGCCACTATGTTTGCCACAAAATTCGGCAGTGATGTGCAAGTATCGGTTAATATGATTGCCTTAACCACATTAATTTGTTTAGTAACTATGCCAATATTTGTAATGCTCGCTCAAACACTATAAAAGAGGTAATAATTATGAATAAAATATTATCTTTAATTATGGTTTTTGTTTTATTAACCTGTTTGGTGGGCTGCCAAAAAATCGAGCCCGAGCAGGTGCCAACACCCACACCGCCCGTTAGTGAAAACACTGCACCGCCCGAACCTGACGATTTTACCGTTAAGTTAACCTTTTTGGGAGATATGCTTTTAGCCTGCCAAAAAGATGAAACCACAGCAGGCAGTTTTAACGATTACACTAACAAACATCCAAAATCATATTTTTTAGAAAAGGTTAAAAGTTATTTTGAGTCGGACGATTTTACAGTGGCCAATTTAGAAAATGTTTTAACCGACCGCGACCTTACCCCAATAGAAAAAGATTACACACCTGCTTTTTGGTTTAAAGCCAAAACCGCTAATATAGAAATTCTTTCGGGCTCGGGTGTAGACGCTGTGTTGCTTAACAACAACCACACCGGCGACTACGGCAGCACCGGTTTTAACGACACCGTAACCGCCGTGCAAAACGCAGGGCTTCAATATGGCTCGGATAACAGTATTATTTATTACGAAAAACAAGGCTTTAAAATTGGCATTATTTGCACAGGCCTTTGGAGTAATTGGAATGTAACCCTTACTAACCGAAAACTGAACGAAATTAAAGAAACCACCGATTACCAAATAATCTTCTTCCACGGCGGCACCGAAAAAATCCACGCCCCCGAAGAACTCAAGGTAAACGCCGCTCACGCTTTTATAGATAACGGAGCCGATTTAGTTGTTGGCGGCCACCCACACGTGTTACAACCCCGTGAAATTTATAACGGTAAAGAAATTATTTATTCCTTGGGTAATTTCTGTTACGGCGGCCACCGTGCCCCCGAAAACCGCACCATTATATATCAAATGGAATTAACGGTTAATAAAGATGATAAAACCGTTACTGCCGAAAATTCCGACATTATTCCCTGTTATGTATACACCCAAAAATATAACAACTACCAACCAGCCCCCATTGAAGACGAGGCAATAAAACAAAAGGTGCTCGATTTTATGGATGGCAAGGTTAACTCCCCCGTATAAACCAAAACCCGCTAAGGAATATTCCTTAGCGGGTTTTATTAATTAGCCTGCATATTTTTAAACATATTAATTATTTGTTCGCGCAGGTTTTTGTTTTGTTGTGAACTCAAAAGCCTATCGCTATTAATTAGATTTTCAGCTGCCTTTTGGGCCTTTTCTAAAACTTCGAAATCGGCAAATAAATCGGCTATTTTAAATTTTGGCAGACCATGTTGCCTGTTGCCTAAAAAGTCGCCGGGGCCCCTTAGTTTTAAATCCTCCTCGGCTATTTTAAAACCGTCTTGGGTGTTGGTAATTATGTTAAGGCGTTTGTTTTCTTTTGGGTCGCCGTTGCCTAAAATAAAAATGCAGCTACCCTTATATTTACCACGACCCACGCGTCCACGCAGCTGATGCAGTTGCGAAAGGCCAAAACATTCGGCATTCTCTATAACCATAATGGCGCTGTTTGGCACATCAATACCTACCTCTATAACGGTGGTAGAAATAAGCAACTCAATTTCACCGGATGAAAACTGTTGCATAACTTTTTCTTTGCTTGCAGCCGACATTTTACCGTGCAAAAGGCCAAGTTTATAATTTTTAAACATACCGCCCGATAATTCTTTGTAAAGATTTTCGGCCGACATTCGTTCGGTTTCGCCTTCTTCTACAAGCGGACAGACAATATAGCCTTGGCGGCCTAAGTCTAAATGTTTTTTAACATAGTTATATGCCCTTTCCCTTTTTAGAGCATCAATAGCAAAACTTTCAATCACCTGCCTGCCCTTAGGGTATTCGTTAATGGTGCTTATTTTAAGGTCGCCATAGGCAGC
Organism: Acutalibacteraceae bacterium; assembly: GCA_045651765.1. GTDB lineage: Bacteria > Bacillota > Clostridia > Oscillospirales > Acutalibacteraceae > SIG565. Next base: position 17,698 of record JAZRSY010000002.1, read on the forward strand.
AAGTGCTAATGTTCGGGGTATTGGTGTGGCCGACATTACGAGGGTGTGGGGGCTTTTGCCAAGAGCTGACAGTTTAGCCCGTTGCTCAACTCCAAAGCGGTGCTGTTCATCGGTAATAACAAGGCCGATGTTATTGTCTGCTAAATCAGAATAAATTACGGCGTGGGTGCCCACTATAACATTAATATTACCTTTTAAAACTTCGGCCTTAATGTTTTCTTTTTGGCGTTTTGTTGTAGAACCTGTTAATAAACAACATTTAATGTTGGTATTTTTAAAAAAGTCAGACAATGTTTTAAAGTGTTGTTCAGCTAAAATTTGGGTGGGTGCCATTAAAACCGATGCAAATCCATTTTTGGCGGTGTTATAACAAAGGGCTGCAGCCACCAAGGTTTTGCCGCTGCCAACATCGCCCTGTAAAAGCCTGTTCATAGGCGCATCAAGCCCCATATCATAAACGGCCTCGGCCACCGAACGCTTTTGTGAGTCGGTAGGGGTAAAGGGTAAGGAGTTATAAAACTCGGCAGTGTAATCGGCCGTTATTTTATTGGCAGAATTATTTTTATGTATATTGCCAAAATACCTAATGCCGCATTGCATTAAAAACAATTCTTCAAACACAAGGCGGTTTTTAGCAATATTTAAGGCCTGCCTGGAGGCCGGAAAATGAATGTTCCTAACGGCATATTCAAGGCTGCAAAGGTTATATTCTTTTAATATGTTCTGGGGTAATGTTTCGGTAAAATCGGCCTTTGTTAAGGCGTTATTAATAATATCCGAAAGGGTTTTAGATGTAATGCCGCTTTTTAAGTGGTAAATTGGAATAATTTTGTTAAAATTGGTTTCGTAAATTTCGGGGGATGATAATTCTTTTGCAAAAACACCGCCTGATAACTTACCGTAAAACAAATATTCACTGCCCTGCCTTAAGGCTTTAGCCTTATATTTAGTGTTAAACAGGGTTACATTTATAATATCCCATCCGCTTTTTATACTGAATTTATAAAGCATCATATTTTTTCTGACATAATGCTCGGTAACGGGGGTAATAATTTGAGCCTTAATGCAAACATTAGCGCCCGGAACAACCTCGTTTTCGGGGGTAATAATGCTTAAATCTTTATATTGTCGGGGGTAAAACGACAAAAGGGCATCGACAGAGTCGATGCCGAGTTTTTTCAAAAGCTCGGCACGCCTTTCGCCAACACCCTTTAAATATCTAATATCCGTAATGTTTGATAACATTATTTTTTACCCTTATTCTACAGAAATTATAAAATAATATATAGGCTGACCGCCGTTAATAAGTGTAATTTCTACCTTGTCGCCAAATTTTTCATTAATTAGCGATTCAATTTCTTCGGCCTTTTCATCGCTTACATCTTCGCCATAAATAAGTGTTAAGAAGGAACTATCCTTTTTAAGCATTTGTTTAGTAAGCTTAAGCATGGTTTTTTCAAGGTCGGTATCAGTAAACGAAACCTTACCGTTATCAAGCGCTAAAAGTTCACCCTTTTTAATGTTGTGGCCATCGAAATCGGAGTTTCTGGCAGCAAAGGTAACCTGACCTGTAGAAATGCTTTCAAAGGCCTTTGACATATTAATAGCATTTTCGTCATCGCTGAGTTCGGGCACATAGTTAAGCATGGCAGTAATGCCCTGTGGCACAGTTCTTGTGTGAAGCACTATAACCTTGCGAGTGCTTAAACTAATGGCCTGCTCGGCAGCCATAATAATATTTTTATTATTAGGCAATACAAACACTGTTTCGGCCGGGGTGGACTCCACAGCCTTCAAAATATCGTCTGTGCTGGGGTTCATTGTCTGACCGCCCGATACAACAGTATCTACGCCTAAATCCTTAAACAGTTGCTCTAACCCTGCGCCTGCACTAACCGACACAAATCCAACGGGTTTTGTTGGAGCAACTGGTTTAAAGGTTTCGGTTCTTTCAATGTTTTTAGCCGGTTTTTTGGTTTGGGCATCGTGTTTGGCGCGTTCGTGCTGATCGCGCATATTTTCTATTTTAAGTTTAACCATTTGGCCGTAGTTTACAGCTTCTTCCAAGGCTTTGCCCGGGTGGTCGGTATGAACGTGAACCTTAATAATTTCTTCATCATCAACCACAACAACGCAATCGCCAATTGTTTCTAAAAATGCCCTGAGTTTAGCCGGGTCGTTTTCGTTTTCACGGTTAACTATAAACTCGGTGCAATAAGTAAAGGTAATTTCGGTTTCAAACTCGCCTGCTGCGTTGCGGCCTTCTTGTTCTTCTTCTTTTTCTTCGGCCACTGCATTGTTAGCCTTAATAATAACGCCATCTTTAAATACCGAATGCATACCCTCTAAAATAACAACAAAACCGCGGCCGCCGGCATCTACAACGCCGGCCTTTTTAAGAACGGGCAAAAGCTCGGGGGTATTTGCAAGGGCAACCTTAGCGCCCTCTAAAGCGGCTTCAAAAACACCAAGGGTATCTTTGCCTTCGTTAAAGGCAGACTCGGCATATTCTGCTGCTATTCTGGCAACTGTTAATATAGTGCCTTCGGTGGGTTTCATAACAGCCTTATAAGCGGCCTCTACGCCCAAATTAAAGGCAAGCTTTAGGTTTTCGGGGGTAACTTCGTCGGCACCCTTTAAGCCATTTGCAATGCCCCTGAATAAAAGCGAGGTTATAACGCCCGAGTTTCCTCTGGCGCCACGAAGCAGAGCAGATGCAGTAATTGATGCAACCTTGCCTGCAGGCTCGTCATTTACCCTTTCAAGTTCCCTTGCTGCGTTAGCAATGCTAAGCGACATATTGGTACCTGTGTCGCCATCGGGCACGGGGAATACATTCAAATCGTCTACCTGTTTTTTATTATTTGCTATATTATTTGCAGCCGAAATAACCGCATCACGCAAAACATTACCGTTGAACAAACAAAACAACTCCTTTAAAATTAAGAAAAATTACTCTTTTATTCCATCTACCTTAACGGTTATTTTATCTACAGTTATTCCTGTGGATTCATTTATAACAAACTTAACTTTATTAACTATGCTTTTGGCTATGGCATTTATATTCATACCATAGATTACTATTATATGAAGCTCTACCGAAATGGAGTCGGAATCGCCCTTTACAAGAATACCCTTGTCGGCATATTCTTTTTTAGAAAGCATATTAAAAAGCTTTTGCCTTTTGCCGCTTGGTGCCATTCCAACAACACCGTAGCAAGAGGATACTGCCGAACCTATAAGCTTAGAAAGATATTCGTAAGAAATTTCAATTTTACCAAGTCTTGTTTCGTATGCTATCATAAAAAATCCTCCATAAAATTATTTGAGTTTTATATTTTCTATATTAAAAAATATATCGTCGGCGCAGGCCGAATTATTAACCTCTATTTTATTGCTGCAAAAGAGTACTCCCGTGCGGTAGCATATAGGGATTACCGGCATTTCGGAAATTGCTGCTGCGGCAATTTCGGGTATATTGCCCGTACCATCAAAATACTGCGAAATAACACTTTCGAGCGCAGCACTTTCAGGGGTTGGCTCGGGTTGTGCCGTTTCATCTTTTTTAGATTGTTCGGTTTTAGTGGATTTAATGCCGTAGGCAACGCTGCCGCCTGCTGTAACAACCGGCGAAATATCCATATTATTAGTAATATTTACTTCGCCAATGTACATATCAAAACTTTTATCGTTAAGAATTTCAATATACCTTTGGTAAGGCACGGCATCAACTTCAACCTTAATTCCTGCGGCCTTTAACTGTTCGCAAATTAAGTTTGCGGCGTTTACCCTAAAGGCGTTTTCTTCATTTACAAGCAAATTAAATGTTATAGGATTACCATGGTAATTTACAAAATAACCATTTTCATCCTTTCTATTATAACCAATCTCGGCCAAATTCTCAATAGCTATTTTTAAATTACTTAAATTTTCTATGGTTTGGGAGCCTTTAGATACTTCCCAAGCCGGATTATATATGCCGGTTGCCACTAAGGCATTATTATAATAGCCCTGTTCGCAAATTTGTGTTCTACCTATAGCCGCCGAAATAGCGTGCCGCATATATGGGTTAGAAAAATTATTAGAATTTAAATTAAGCCCTAAATAAACTAAATTATTAAGGTTAATATTAACCCTTTGGCCGCTCATTCTAATAATATTACAGTCTGATAAATCGGTGTAATAATAATCAATAGCACCAATTTCTACCGAATGGGTAAGTGATTCACTGTCGGGTGCATTTATAAGATTAAGTGTGCCAATATTTATATTGCCGCCATGCCAGCCGGTGTTATAATTAAGTGCCGTTTGCTCTGCATTTAATATATATCTGCCGCTGCCAACGGGCGGTAAAAACACATTATCTTCATTTTTTAATTGGTCGCTCCCCGTTTTAATTACAGGGAATGTCAGCAAGTTTATGCCCAAACGGTCGGAATTGTTTAATTTGAACAACACCGTTAAACTATCGCGTGTTTCGGCCGATTCCACCATTGCTAATTTGGCTGCATATACGCCGCCCGAGGCTTTTGCAAGGTTAAAAGAATAAACAACATCATCGGCCAAAACGGGCGAGCCATCGCTAAAACTTACATTTTTTAAACTAACCGTAAGAATATTGCCATTAAGGCTGTAACCCGAAGCCAAAACATTAACGGTATTAAAAGAGGAATCAACCTTTATAAGCGGTTCGTAAATAAGGGTGGATAAATTTCTGTTTAAAACAGTTTTGCAGGTGTATGGGTTAAAGGAATCGGCTGCATTATAGGCTATGTTTATTTTAGCATTATTAACCCCTTGGGTTTGGTTGCCGCCCTGTGTGCCGGCACCCGAATCGCCCTTGCAAGCCGCTAAATTAAAGCACAAAAAAACTGCTAATAATAAAGCAATAACCCTTTTTTGCATACCTTTCCCCCCTTAAATATAAATTCTTTCTACCTTTGTTACCATGCCTGTGCCATCATCTACACAGAATAAGCAGGCATTTAGCATACAACTGCCACCCGCTAATTTAAATTTGTCGGTTTTATTATCCCTTAATCTTGAAATTATAATTTCACTCTCAACCCCTAAAATAGAGTCTTTAGGGCCTGTCATTCCAATATCGGTAATATAACCCGTTCCGTTTTTTAAAATTTGTTCATCGGCCGTTTGCACATGTGTATGGGTGCCATACACAACCGAAACCTTGCCATCTAAATACAAACCCATGGCACGCTTTTCACTTGTGGCCTCGGCGTGAAAATCCACTATTATTATTTTGGCGCCATCGGCCTTGGCCTTTTCTATTAATTCATCGGCCACCAAAAACGGATTTTCGGCATTGTTTCTTTCTAAATAAATTTTGCCCAACAAATTAATAACGGCAACACTTTGTCTGCCCATATCAAACAAGCAATATCCCGAGCCTGTATTACAACTTATATTGTGCGGCCTTAACACAAATTCGTTATTATCAAACAAATCCTCTGCATCGTTTTGTCGCAAAGAATGGTTGCCGCCTGTTATAACATCGGCCCCATAACAAAACAACTTTTCGGCGCTGAATTTGGTTATTCCGTTGCCATCGGCCGAGTTTTCGCCGTTAATAACCGTGAAATCAACCCGGTAATTTTTCTTTATTTCGGGCAGCATGTTTCTAACGGCTTCGCAGCCAATATCGCCGCAAACATCGCCAACACATAAAATGTTCAACACATACCACCCCACATTAACATTTGTTTATAAGAATATTATACACTAAAAAGTAAAATTTTCAATATAAAAATAAGTTGACAAATATTTAATAATCTATTATAATTGATAACTGTGGCCGGTAACGCCACAATTTAATCTATTGCTTTCGAGGTGTCGCCCAGTTGGTAGGGCGCTAGTTTTGGGAACTAGATGCCGCAGGTTCGAGTCCTGTCACCTCGACCAAAATCGGAAATCCGCTGATGAAAATCGGCGGATTTTCAATTTTGTACTATTCATTCTTCATTATTAGGTATTCATCATTCATTAAAACGGATTTCCGTAATGAATATTGAATGATGAAATCGCTTCGCTGATGAATAATGAATAATTTGAAAATCAGACCGAATAAAAAACGGAAATCTGACCGATTGGTCAATTTACATTGATGCAAATAACTAACTTTGAAGTAATTAACTATGGAGTTAATTAAATGCCTTTTATGATTTTCAAAACAACAAAATAAATAATAATCAAGGGTTATGTACTATTTTTGACTGCGAAAAACCCAGTATTTATGCGGGTTTACGCTTGATTACTATAACGCTACTCCGACCAAATAAAAGGAATCAACCTTTAGGTTGGTTCCTTTTATTTTTGTTTTTGTAGGACTCAAACCTGAGAAGGTCTCGGCGTTAATAAAAACCGCCGAAGCGTAAAACTTCAGCGGTTTTTTATCACCATATAAACGGTATTAATTTGTATTTAACTTTTTGCTTATATTCGCGGTAGCCGTTTAGTTCTTTTTCTAAAAATTTTTCTTCATCGCGGATTCGTTCGGCTATTATAAATGGGTATGCAAGAAAAATTAAAAAAGCATACACCGAGCCGAGTACTATCGGCATTGATAAAAATAAAATCAGGGTTGCGCTGTACATTGGGTGGCGCACAACCGAATAAAGCCCTGTATCAATTACCTTTTGGTTTTGCTGAACCTCAATGGTGCGGCTTAGGTATGTATTTTCGCGCAGCACCTCGGCATAAAGAATATATGCTGCCAAAAACACCACGGCACCGGCTATAACAACGCCTTTTGGCAAGGTGTACCACCCAAAACGGAAGCCAAACCCCGCTACTATAAACCCGGCCAAAAACATTAGGCCGCTAAGTTTTACTACAAGGCCTTGCTTGTTTCTTTTTTCTTTTGCGTTTAGTCGGCTTTTCAAAAGGTCGGGGTTTTTAAACATCATTACAATGCCTGCGGCGAACATGGGAATAAACAAAATGCCCATAAGTAACCAACCGCCAAAGAAATTAAAACTGCCCGCGGGCAGAAATAATAAAACACCCACCAACAAAACACCTAACAAAAATTTTGTTATTGCCTGCACAAAAAGTTTTAAGGTCATATTTACTCCTCGTTTTTAATTTTTAATATAAAAAGCCCATAAACCAACGCTAAAACCGAGATAACGGCCGACAAAATGATTTGTTTTATGTTGGAAATATTAACGGCAAATACGCTAAGAGAATTAAGCACGCCGTGTGTAATAATGCAGTGCCACAGGCTTTTTGTTTTGTAAAACAAGGCCACAAACAAAAAACCAACGGCTATTGCCGATATTACTTGACAGATATTAGGTATAAGTTGAGCGCCGCTTCCGTTTATTAGGTTTACAAAATGACCTATGCCAAAGGTAACGCTTGAAACAATAATGGCAGATTTTAGGTTATTTTGGGCCATTGCATTAAACAAAAAACCGCGGAAAATAATTTCTTCCAAAAAGCTGACAAGCAGCATGCTGAGTATATAAAAAACAGCTATATGCCACCTATAATTTACCATTACGCCAAACCAAAGGTTGCAAGAAGCAATTATAATAAGCGGTATGTAACAGAGTAGTTTTGAGGCCTTTATTTTCGCTTTGCAAAGGCCACAAACACAAAACAGATTGTTCTTTTTCATCCAAGCAATTGCTATGGCCGACATAATGGCAAGAAAAACGACGGTTATGCTTTTTTCTGCATTTATAAGTTTTGATAATTCATCGGCACAACTGGCCCCAACCACATAACTTATAATCCAAGTAAGTGCAAACCGCAATTTATTTTTTTCGTATAGATTATTCATTTCGTTGCCCCTATTTCACAATATCGTACGGCCAATCGATAATTCCACCGAATTCTTTTACATTTGTGTAGCCGAGTTTTACAAGTTCTTCTGCTGCAATTTTGCTTCGCCTGCCGCTTCGGCAATAAACAAGAATAAGGGCGTTTTTGTCGGGCAATTCTTTTTCGGCCCGGTCGGCAATTTCGTATTCGGGAATTAAAATTGCGTTTTTAATATGCCCCTCTGAAAATTCTTCTTGGGTGCGAGAGTCTATTATAATATATTTTTGCTTGGTGTTCATTATTGTCTTGGCTTCTTTTGCAGTAATTTGCTGATAGGTTGGTGTGTTGCCGCCCTTACAAGCAGTTAGGCCAAACAGTGATAATGAAATTAAAAGCATTAAAATCAGTCCTTTAAATATTTTCATGGTCTTCCCACCTCATTTAACATTATAACATTTTTTGCATTTTTTCACAATGTTTTAATTTTGATGTTTTATTATTTGTTCTTGAATTAGTGGGTAGTTTATTAGGCGGCTGCCTTGCAGGTTTTCTTTATGCATATTTACTGCACTTATACCACTGTTGTTGTAAGTGGAGTAATAGTAAATACCCAAATCGGTATTACAGCAAGAACTGTATATTGTAAAGGCATAAAGCCCTTTTTTAATTTTTAGGCAGCCTTTTGGCATTTCTACCGATTTTAATATGTGAAAAAACTGGTTTATGCTTTCGGCTTCGGTATTATGTGGTACCGAATTCATTTTAACAAATGTCGCCTTTATAAATCTTGATGCCGATGAAAAATCTCCCGGCAGACCCATAGCACCCATTCCGCGAGAATATTTTTCTAGTTTTAAGGCCTTGTTTGAGCCCAAAAATGTGCTTTTGGGTTGGGCATTTGTCAGACTCATATAATTATTAAGGTTAAACAGCTGGTAATTAAAAGGTGGATTATTTGTAAGCACACCAACGGGGTTGCTCACTATTTTTATTCCCGATTTTAAGGGTTCAAGCGTAATTGAACGGCGACTGTCCGAGATAATCCAATGAAGCGGCGACAGCGGTAATTCTTCACTAAAACTTTGGTTTAAAAGATTAATTCGATTTAACAGTTTTTGTGCTTCGGCCACCGTGGCACATTGGCTTAATACCCAAGGAATTAACTCAAACGGCGTTATATTGTCTTTGCCGGCGCAATAGGGGTTATAATGCGCGTTATTTGGAAAATTTAATGCCGCAATGCTAAGCCCTTTTTCATTTGTTGCATCGTAATAAAGCGGATAGTCGGCCGAAACATAGGCCATACCAATTATTGCAAAATGATGCTTTATCTCCCCCATTTTTCTAAACCGGAATGTGTAATTTCTTGGTGTGATTGTAACGGTTTCGTTAAAATGATATTCTAAATCTAAATTCCTGCCAAAATAATGGTGGTTTGTTTTATAGGTAATGGCCGTGCACATAATAACGCTCCTTAAAATTTAATGTATTATTTATTTTAACAACATTTAAACAATAAATTCTAAACAAAAAAACAGCAGGATTAAACCTACTGTTTTTTATTTATTTGTTGTTAATATAGTAATCAATTGGTAACACCTTGCCAAACACACAGGTGTGTTTTGGGGTTACAAGGCGGTCTTCGTGCAGAGAGCCAAAATACCAATGCTTAAAGCTGCAATTTTCGTTAATTTCTTCGAAAAATCCGTTAAGTTTATTAACCCTGTCGGCAAGGCCGCGGCGCAAAAGCATTGCGCTTTTCACAAGTGAGGGTGGTTCGTGGGTAATAATATAATCAACCTTACAGTCAAGGTCGTCTAACTGTTTGGCGGCGCCTGTCATTTGGGCGGGAGTTGGCATTTCTTCACGCCACCAAAGGTTATTTTCGAGTCGCATATCTTTATCTAAACTCTCTCCGCCGCCAAAGGTAAAAATTTTTGTGTCTTCAATGTTAAAAACCTGACCACGCATTAAATGCAACAAATTGCCCTCAATTCTATGCACCATGCCGCCCTTCCAATAGGTTGTGCGGCAACGGTTGATTTTTTGCAAATTATCGTGTGTTCCCTCAACAAAGGCAACAGTAAACTTACGACTGCCTAAATATTTTATAACTTCTTCTTCCTCTTTGCCGCCGGCCCACAAATAGCCCAAATCGCCACACACAATAAGGGTGTCGCCCTTTTTAAGTTTGCGCCATTCACGGTCATATAAACGCTCTATATTGCCGTGCATATCGCCAGTAATATATATCAAAAAAATTCACCCCTAAAATCAATTTGTATCTTCCATTTTGGTAAACTATATTGTATAATTAAAATAAAGAAAACAACGAGGTAAAAATAATATGTTTAAAACACTCGCCAAATATATTTTAACATTTATTACAATAATTTCAATAGTTTCTTGCTCGGTTTCGGCTTACCAGATTAATGAATTTACGCTAAATGCCAACACAGCCATACTTTTAAGCCTGGATACCGGCGAGGTTTTATATTCGCAAAACGCCGACCAAAAGGTTTACCCGGCATCGCTCACCAAAATTTTATCTGCCATTATAGTTGTTGAAAATACCCCAAATTTAGACTCGGAAATTATAACCACAACAAAATCGGCATTAAGGGCAATATCGGGCACGGGCTCAAGCGTTATTGGGCTTAAAGAGGGTGAACAACTTACCGCACGACAGGCATTGGCTTGTTTAATGGTGTCGTCGGGCGGCGATGTGGCCTATGCCATAGCCGAGCATTACGGCGGCTCTACCCAAGGGTTTTTAGATTTAATGAATGCCAAAGCGGCCGAAATCGGAATGAAAAATTCGCACTTCAGCAACCCCGTGGGACTTCACGATGAACTAACCTACACCACCGGTAACGATATTGCGGTTTTAACCAAGTATGCTCTGCAATACGATGTTTTAAAAGAAATCACATCGGTTTCGCGTTATGTTGTGCCCGCCACAAATATGGCGCCTTCGCGCACACTTTCCACCACCAATTTTTTAATTGACCCAACCACCAACTATTATTACGGGTATGCCAAGGGTTTTAAAACCGGTTTTACCGACCAAGCCGGCCGTTGTGTTGTAAGCACGGCAAGCTATGGCGGATATAACTACCTTTGTGTAATAATGGGTTGCAAAAATGCCGATGGCCGCCGAAACGAATTTTTAGACAGCCGCAACCTGTACCGTTGGGCTTTTAATAATTTTGAATATAAATCACTTTTAGATACAACCAAGCCCGTTACCGAAATAAAGGTTAATTTGTCAATTTCGACCGACCATATTCCGCTTTATGCCGAAAAAAATTTAACCAAAATATTCCCAAAAGCCGCCGATTCTTCTACCATTACCATAAAGCCTAATTTAATTGCCGAGTCGGTGGATGCGCCTGTAAAAGAGGGCGACGTTTTAGGCACTGCCGATATTATTTACTCCGAACAGGTTATTGGAACGGTCAATTTGGTGGCCCACAACAATATTAAACCCAACATTATTTTGCAAATTGCAAGAGCCTTTAAAAACTTTTTCAACTCGATTATTTTTAAAATAATTTTATTTATTTTACTGCTTGCCGCCGCTATTTATGTTGGAATAATAATTAAACTCAACACTGGGCGCAGCCACCGCCGCAAAGTAAAATATATACCATATGATAAACACGATAAAAAATAAGAAGTGCAGTTTAACTGCACTTCTTTTTTTACATATTTGGGTATAACCCGTTTTGTTCCATTTGGCTTATGGCATTAACTACGGCTTCTTTGTCTTCTTTATATGTAACACCATACCATTTTTCTTCGGCCACCAAAACCTTGGCCTTTTTTTCACCCGATTTTATAAGTGTGTCCACTACACTTGGCAAATAAAACTCGGATTTTTCTTTATTTATAGACTCTTTTAAAAACAAATTAAATTCGCGCTCTAAATATTCAAAAATATCGGTAGTAAAGCCCCACATATTCATAGAAACCACGGTGTCGGGGGCAAGTGGGTGCCAAGTTTCATCGTCCAAAGTGTATTTGCAATCAATAATTTTGGTGCGTTCGGTAATATCCTTTAAAAATCCGTCTTCTTCTGAGCACACGCCCCTTGAAACCGAGCCGTTCTCGGTTAAAGTGTTTGCAAGTCGGAAGCCCACCATACAATAGTTATTTGTTTGCTCTTTTAAATAGTTATATATTTTTTGAAATGCGGTTTTGCCATAAAAATCGTCGGCATTGATTACGGCGAACGGGGTTTTTACAACATCTTTGCAACAAAGAATTGCTTGACCTGTGCCCCAAGGCTTAGTGCGCTCGGGCGGGCAGATAAAACCGTTTGGTAAATTTTCTTTTTCTTGAAAAACATATTCTACATTAACCTTTTTTTCAACACGGCTGCCAACAATGCTTTTAAACTCTTGTTCTATGCCCCTGTTTATAACAAAAACCACCTTGTTAAAACCGGCTTCTATGGCATCATAAACCGAAAAATCTAAAATAGCCTCGCCGTTTTTACCAACGGGGGCAACCTGTTTTAAACCGCCGAAACGGCTGCCCATGCCTGCTGCCATAACCACAAGTGTTGCATTAAATTCGCTCATAATTATTACTCCTCTATCTCCTTTAAAGAGTTGGATTTTCTTGCGTTTTTATTATCTTTGTCATCAAAGCCTTCGGTGCTTTCGCGCATAAATAAGATTTTAATGGTCATCATAACCAATTTAATATCTAAAAGCAAGGAATACCGCTCTATATAAATTAAATCCATTTTCAATTTATCTTCGGGGGTGGTGTTATATTTACCGTATATTTGAGCATAACCCGTAAGGCCGCCCTTTACCCTGTGGCGTAAATCAAAATCAGGGAAACGATTTGTATATTCATACACATTCTCTATTCGTTCGGGCCTTGGGCCTACAAACGACATACTGCCAAACAAAATGTTAAATAACTGCGGCAGTTCGTCTAACCTTAGAGGTCTTATTATTTTGCCCACGGGTGTTATGCGATTGTCGTTTTCGGTAGCCTTAACGGCACCGTCTTTATCGGCATTTACCACCATTGAACGAAACTTTAAAACATTGAATATTTTTCCGTTTTTGGTAATTCGGTTTTGTTTGAATAAAATAGGTCCGCCATCGCATATCTTTATGGACACCGCAATAATAAACATTATTGGGCTTGAAATTATAATACCCAACAGCGAAAACACAATATCTATAAAACGCTTAATGGCGCGTTGCTCTATTGTAAGGCCACGGTTGCGGCACATAAGCACGGGGGTGTCGGATATTTGTATGTGATAACTGTTGCCGATTATAATCTCGGTGCTGCTTGGCAAAACATACACCCTTTTCATTTTAGCGTAACAATAGGCTAAAATATCGTATTTAATGGTCTTGTCAATATCGCAAATTAAAACGGCATCGTAATCGTCTATAATTTCTTTAATTTCTTGGGTGCTGTACCTTAGCAGTGATACCCCACGGGAAACCTGGAAACGCTCGGGGATTTTTGAAATTTTTTTAATAAGTTTGCCGCTAGAGGATTCGTCGGTAAACACGGCTATCATTTTACGGGCGCTATAAAGTCTAAAATAAATGGTGTTTGCGCAATAGGCTCCTATAAAACAAACCGCTATTTGTAAAACGAGCGATAGCACCATTGGCAAAACCGCCACAGCCCTGCGCGAAAGCAGACTTAGCTCTAAATAAATAATAAAATTTGTGAAAAACAGCGCTAACGACTGACTGTAAATTATTTCGTGCAGGCGGTTAATGCCTATTCTGAATCCACCATATAAAACAATAAATGTTATTAATAAAACCAAATAAGAAAGTACTATTAAATTATTAGCAAAATCACTAAAAAGCGAATATACATAAAAACCACGCCAGACGCCAATAAAGGTAAAAATTAAGGCGAAAATAATAAGCACTTTTATAAAGAGCATAATGCTTTTTCTAAACTTAATTAAAACTTCCATTTTTCCCTCTTTTAAAACGGTTATAATATTTTATTTAACCTTATAATAATAAGTATATATACTTTAATCACATTTTGTCAAGTAAATAAAGAGGTGTGCCCATGTTTATAACCTTAACGGTTTGCAATTTAAAGCGAAAAACCCTTGCCGAAAAACTTTATTTGGTTAAAAAAAGGCGGTTTGTAACCGAATATACGGTATACGATAGCGGCGAGTTTTACACAACGCGGCTTTTTACCTATTGCAGCAATAACGAAAAGACCATTAATAAATATTTTAAGAACATAGATTTTCCGCTTATTACAAAAAACAGTGAAATTGTTGTTAAATTTTTTTACATAACCTTGGCCAACACCGCTTTTAAAAATATAGGATGCCCGGTTGAAACGGCCATTTACGACCCCGACGGTCGTTTTATTTTTTTGTTGCCAAACATTTTTGAAAAAAGCCGTTCTATTAACATTTGCACCCTGAATCCGCAAAAATACGAAACCGCCTGCCAAGATATTTACAAACAAAGCGGCACACCCTATATAATAAGTTCTAACCCCGAAATTATAAAAAATTGTGATATTATTTTATGCGAAAGTCTGCCACCTATTTTTACAAAGGGTAAAATTTTTAGTAAAAAAGATTTTTTAAACAAAAAACTTTTTATGCCTAATTTTTTGTTAGAGGCTGTGCCTGACTATGCCGAGCCTTTAATAATTGCGGCGGGGCTTTATTTTACAAACCAAGATTCCCGCTTGGGCTCACTTTATTTTGAAACATAAAAAACTAGGTTTAAAACCTAGTTTTTTACATTAGTGTTTCTAATTCTTGTTCGGTTATTATTCTAACGCCCAACTCGTTGGCTTTGGTGTACTTGCTTCCGGCATTTTCGCCGCACAAAAGGTAATCGGTTTTTTTAGAAACCGAGCCTGTTACCTTAGCGCCTAAGTTTTGCAATTTTTCGGTTAAAGAATCACGGTTAAAATTTTGGAAGGTACCGGTTATTACCACCGTTTTTGAATTAAAAATACTGTCTTCTTGTATGTTTTGAGCCACCTGCTCTAAATTAACTATATTTAACAGTTTTATGAACTCGTTGCGGTTGTCAGGGTTTTTAAACCATAAATAAATTTCATTATTGATGGTTTCTCCAAAGCCTTCTATGCTCGAAAAATCAAAGTTATTATCTACCGCGTCTAAAAGTTCTTGAGCGCTGCCCGAAAACAGTTTTTCTATTTGTTTGGCGGCATTTTTACCAACCAAACCAATATTAACGGCTACAAGCAAATTAGAAAGCTTGGTGGTTTTGGCACTTTCGAGCGCGGCTACCAAATTATTATAAGATTTTTCGCCAAAGCCTTCCATTTCTATAATTTCTTGCCTGTGTTTTGGCAGTGAAAAAATGTCGGTTAACGAATTTATCCAACCCAATTTTGTAAATTTTTCGAGTGTGGATTCACTCAGTCCATCAATATTCAAAGCCGGTTTGCTTACAAAATGGGTGTAGTTTTTAATTTTTTTGCCGGCGCAAACAGGATTTTCACAGTAAAGCACCTTTATTGTATTACCGCTGTTTTCGGTTGTTTTAACGGTGGTTTCTTGGTTGCAAATCGGGCAAAGTTTTGGGTAATTAGCAATATATTCACCACCGCCGTTGTACGATAAGTTTTGCTCTACATGTGGAATAATCATATTGCGTTTTGAAACTAAAATTTTATCGCCTTTATTTAGCCGTTTGTTTTCTATAAAGGTTATGTTATGAAGACTTGCGCGCTCTACAATAGTGTTATCAATCTCCACAGCGTCAAACTCGGCAACGGGGGTTAACTGACCTGTGCGGGAAATATTCCAATCAATGTTATTAAGTGTGGTTTCAAAACTTGGGTCGCCAAATTTGTAGGCAATGCCATCTTTAAAATGATGCGATGTTTTGCCCTGCATTGCACAAAATTCGGCATTATCGTAAGAAAACACAATGCCATCTATCGGGTAGCCCTTTTGTGCGGCAGCGTCCTTTAGTTTATTTATTTTAAACATTGCTGTATCGGCAGTGTCGGTGCCGCTTAAAAACTCTGTATCAATCAACTCAAAGCCAAGTTCGGCCAATTTTTTAAGGCGCTCGGTTTTAAGGGGAATGTTGCTAAGCCCTGCTAAAACATTAAAAGGAATAAACCTAACACCCCTGCCTGCGCAAATAGCCGAATCTAACTGACGCACCGAGCCCGAGGCTAAATTGCGCGGGGTTGAATATTTTTCTTCGTTTTCTTCAATACTTTCATTAATACGGTTGAAGGTTGCAATATCAATAAAGGCTTCGCCGCTTATTGTGAGTTCTTCTTTAAAATTTATTTTTTTAGGCAGGTTGCTAAAAACCTTGGCATTATGGGTTATAACCTCGCCAACCGCACCGTCGCCCCTTGTTGAAGCCATAAAAATTTCGCCGTTTTTATAGGTTATTTTAACGGTAAGGCCATCTAACTTTAAGGCAAGATAACCGTCATTTTTTCGGGCCATATCCAACAAGTCGTTAACATCTTTGGTCTTGGCAAGGCTAAGTAATGGTATTTCGTGCTCGGTTTTTTTAAGTTCGCTTAAAACTTCATATCCCGGGCGCTGCGTTGGGCTGTTTTCAAGCACAAAACCTGTTTCACTTTCAAGCTTAGTTAATTCGTCAAACAAGGCGTCGTACTCGGCATCGGATATGCTTGGGTTATTTTTATTATAATATTCGTCGCAACAGCGATTTAAAAATTCTACCAATTCTTTAATTCTTGCGGTTTTTTCCATAAAAAAATCTCCGTTAAAATTTATTAACTTAATTATACCACAAAAGTAAATTAAAAAACAGTTTTTTAAAAAATTTTTATATATTAACCACTCGTTCATAATTTTATAGTATAATAACTAATTAAAAGGAAGTGTTATTTAATGCTTAGTTTAAAAAATATTAAAAAAGATTACATTTCAGCCGACGAAACGGTATCGGCATTAAGGGGTATAAGCCTTGATTTTCGCAAAAACGAATTTGTTTCGGTTTTGGGTCAGTCGGGCTGCGGTAAAACAACGCTGCTTAATATTATAGGCGGGTTGGACAGTTATACCTCGGGCGACCTTGTAATAAGCGGTATATCCACCAAAAAATACAAAAACAGGGATTGGGATAATTACCGCAACCACAGAATTGGTTTTATTTTTCAAAGTTATAACCTTATTCCTCACCAAAGCGTGCTGAAAAATGTGGAACTGGCATTAACGCTTTCGGGCGTTTCAAAAAAAGAACGCAGAAAAAGGGCAATTACCGCATTAAAAGAAGTTGGTTTGGAAAAACAACTTTATAAAAAGCCCAATCAAATGTCGGGCGGACAAATGCAGCGTGTTGCAATTGCAAGGGCGCTTGTTAACAACCCCGAAATTTTATTGGCAGACGAACCCACCGGTGCGCTTGACTCCGAAACAGGAACACAGGTTATGGAACTTTTGAAACAAATTGCCCATGACCGCCTTGTTATAATGGTAACCCACAACCCCGAAATTGCCGAAAAATATTCCACCCGCATTATAAACCTTTTAGACGGCAATGTTATAAGTGATTCTAACCCACCTAAACCCGAGGAATTAGAAGTGCAGGTAGCAGCGGATAACAAAAAAACTGCCAAAAAAACATCTATGTCTTTTTTTACGGCGCTTTCACTTAGTTTTAACAACCTAATGACCAAAAAAACCCGCACTATTATGACATCATTTGCAGGCAGCATTGGTATAATTGGCATTGCACTTATCTTATCACTTTCTAACGGAATCCAACTTTATATTAACAAGGTGCAAGAAGATGCTCTGTCTTCCTACCCAATTACACTCGAAGAAACCACGCTGGATATTTCGAGTATGCTTTCGGCCATGATTGATTCAAATAATTCCGGCACCACCCAAGATGATAACAAAATTTATTCCAATAACATTATGACCGATATGTTAAGTGCGGTTTCTAAGGGCTCCACCCAAAACAATTTGGCCGATTTTAAAAAATATATAGAAAACGGTGACACCGATTTGAATGCCCTTATAACCGATATTCAATATAGTTATTCTACCCCAATTAATATTTATAAGGGCGATACCTCAAATGGTTTATATAAAGTAAACCCGGGTGAAATTTTCAACTCACTGGGCTTTAACAATAGCGATAGTTCTTCACTTTACGGCAGTGCCCAAAGCTATATGACCAACACTGATGTTTGGAAACCGCTGCTTAACAACCAAGATTTATTAAAAAGCCAATACGATGTATTGGCCGGTAAAATACCCGAAAATTTTGACGAAGCCGTTTTAGTTATTGATAAAGACAACACCGTAAGCGACTATACCCTTTACACCTTAGGGCTTAAAGATGCCGCCGAGCTCGAAGATATGTCTAAGGCTATTTTAGAGGGCAATAAGTTTGAAACAGAACAAACCTCTTATAGTTTTGAAGAGATTTTGAACTTAAGGTTCAAATTGCTGCTTAACACCGATTATTTCCAGAAAAACGGCAATATTTATGAAGATAAACAAGACGACGAAGTTTATTTAATTAATAAATTAAACACCGCGCAAGAAATTAAAATAGTTGGCATATTAAGGCCTAATGATGACACCTCGGTTATGACTCAGGGTGGTTATGTTGGTTATCTGAGTTCGCTTAACGAACACCTTATAACCAAGGTAAATGACAGCCCCGCAGCGAAACAACAACTTGAAAACCCCGAAACCGATATTTTCACAGGTCTGCCATTTAAAACCGAAAAGGAATATAGTTTAGCCGAAATTACGGCCTTTTCTGCCACACTCCCTGCCGCCGAGCAGGCTCAACTAACGGCCTTTATTACCCAAATGAAATCAAACGGTATGAGCGATGAAAAAATAGCCGAAACCTTATCTAAAAACATTTTTAAAAGCTCAGGCTCTACCTACCAAGAAAATCTTAAAAAATTGGGAATAGCCGACCTTGAAAAGCCGTCCACCATTAATATTTACCCCAAAGATTTTGAATCTAAAGATAAAATAGCCAACATTATAACCGCTTATAATAGCAGCGTTTCGGAATCCGACCGAATAACCTACACCGATTATGTTGGTATAATGATGTCGTCGGTTAGCACCATAATTCAAGCTATAAGCTATGTTTTAATTGCCTTTGTTTCAATTTCACTTGTGGTTTCTTCTATTATGATTGGCATTATTACCTATATCTCAGTTTTAGAGCGCACCAAAGAAATCGGCATTTTGCGCGCTATTGGTGCATCCAAAAAGGACATTTCACGTGTGTTTAATGCCGAAACTTTAATTGTGGGCTTGGTGTCGGGAATTTTTGGTATATTGGCAACACTGCTTTTAAATATTCCTATAAACTACATTATACAAACCTTGGCTAATATTACTGCTGAAGCACAACTGCCTCCCGCTGCCGCCTTAATTTTAGTGGCAATAAGCATGTTTTTAACCTTTGTTGCAGGGTTAATTCCATCGGGATTGGCAGCTAAAAAAGACCCGGTTGTTGCCCTTAGAACAGAATAATTGATTTTTTGGTAAAATATTCAAAAATTTCAATAATTTATATTCCATTTTTTATAATTGCCGTGTTGACCAGAACTACAAAATATGGTATTATATTATGTGGATATGAAAGGATGAAATTTTAATGGATTTTAAATATGAAGGTTGGCGCGGATTTGACCCAGGCACCTGGGTTAAAGAAATAAATGTTAGAAGCTTTATTAAGCATAACTATACCCCTTACGATGGCGACGAAAGTTTTTTAACGCCCGCCACTAACAATACAAAACAGTTGTGGGAGCAGGTTTTAGAACTTTCTAAAAAAGAACGTGAAGCAGGCGGAGTTTTGGATATGGATACAAAAATTATATCCACCATTACCTCGCACGGCCCTGCATACCTTGATAAAGAAAAAGAAACTATTGTCGGGTTCCAAACCGACAAGCCTTTCAAGCGCGCCCTTATGCCCTACGGCGGCATTAGAATGGCCGAAAAAGCCTGCACCGATAACGGTTATGAAATTGACCCAGAGGTTAAAGAATTTTTTACCACACACCGCAAAACTCATAACGCCGGCGTTTTCGATGCATACACCCCCGAAATGCGTGCTTGCCGCTCAAGTCACATTATTACCGGTCTGCCCGATGCTTACGGCAGAGGCCGCATTATAGGCGATTACAGGCGTGTGGCCCTTTATGGTGTAGACCGCCTTATCGAAGATAAAAAAGAACAAAAAGAAACAACCCGTTCGGCCATGTATGCCGAAGTTATTCGCGACCGAGAAGAAATTGCCGAACAAATTAGGGCTTTAGAAGACCTTAAAAAAATGGCCGCTAGTTACGGGTTTGATATATCACTGCCTGCGCGCGACACTAAAGAGGCTATTCAGTGGCTTTATTTTGGTTATTTGGCTGCTGTTAAGGAGCAAAACGGTGCCGCTATGTCGCTTGGCCGCACATCCACATTTATTGATATTTACGCCGAGCGTGATTTAAAATTAGGCAAATACACCGAAAGTGAACTTCAAGAAATGGTTGACCATTTTATTATGAAGTTGCGCCTTATAAAATTTGCCCGTACCCCCGAATATAACTCTCTTTTCTCGGGCGACCCACAGTGGGTTACCGAGTCTATAGGCGGTTTAGGCATAGACGGCAGGCATATGATTACAAAAATGTCCTTCCGTTATTTGCACACACTTGAAAATCTTGGCGCCGCCCCCGAACCCAACCTTACGGTGCTTTGGTCGACAAAACTGCCTCTCAACTTTAAACGTTACTGTGCAAGGCTTTCCATCGAAACTTCGTCCATTCAATACGAAAGCGACGATTTAATGCGTGTTATTCATGGCGACGATTACGCCATTGCCTGTTGCGTTTCATCCATGAGAATTGGCAAAGAAATGCAGTTCTTTGGCGCCCGAGCCAACCTTGCTAAGTGTTTGCTTTATGCTATTAACGGCGGTAAAGATGAAATTTCAGGCAAACAAATAGGCCCTGCATATACACCCATAACCAGTGAATATTTAGATTACGATGAAGTTATGCAAAAATATGACACCATGTTGGAGTGGTTGGCCGGTGTATATGTTAACACCCTTAACATTATACACTATATGCACGATAAATACTGTTACGAAAAAATACAAATGGCCCTGCACGATAAAGATGTTACCCGTTGGTTTGCAACAGGTATTGCAGGCCTTTCGGTAGTGGCCGATTCACTTTCAGCCATTAAGTACGCCAAGGTTAAGGTTATTCGCAATAAAGAAGGTCTTGCCTACGATTATGAAATTGAAGGCGATTTCCCAAAATACGGCAACGATGACGACCGTGTAGACTCCATTGCGTACGACATTGTTCACGACTTTTTAAAACACATTAAGAAAAACCACACCTACCGTGATGGTATTCCAACAACCTCAATTTTAACCATTACTTCTAATGTAGTATATGGCAAAAACACAGGCGCCACCCCCGACGGCCGCAAAAAAGGAGTGGCCTTCGCCCCCGGCGCCAACCCAATGCACCGCCGCGACACCCACGGAGCTGTTGCTTCGCTCGCCTCGGTTGCTAAACTTTCTTTTAAAGATTCGCAAGATGGTATTTCCAACACATTCTCGATTATACCGGGTGCCCTTGGCAAAGAAGACCAAGTGTTTATGGGCGAATTGGATGTAGACCTTAATTGCGGCGCTTGCTGCAGCCCCACCCTTTTTGAAGGATTGGATACCGATATTTAATTTTAAGGAGTAATATTATGCACGCTACAGATAACCAAATAGATAATCTGGTTTCCCTTTTAGATGGTTATGTAGAAAAGGGCGGCCACCACCTAAATGTTAATGTTTTTACCAAAGAAACCCTGCTTGATGCACAAGCCCACCCCGAAAAATATCCACAACTTACCGTTAGGGTTAGCGGCTATGCAGTTAACTTTGTTAAGCTCACAAAAGAGCAGCAAGACGAGGTAATATCCCGCACCTTCCACGAAAAAATTTAAAATGACAGGCTATATACATTCGTGCGAGAGTTTTGGCACGGTAGACGGCCCGGGCATTAGGTATGTTGTTTTTATGCAGGGTTGCCCGCTCAGGTGCCTTTACTGCCACAACCCAGACACCTGGGAAACCGGCATAGGCCAAAAAATAAGCGCGGCACAAATTTTAGAAGAATATCAAAAAAACCGCTCATTTTATAAAAACGGTGGCATTACCGTTACGGGCGGCGAACCGCTTTTGCAGGTGGATTTTTTAATTGAACTTTTCTCTTTAGCTAAAGAGCAGGGCATTCACACCTGTATTGACACCTCCGGTGCCACATATAACCCTGCAGACAATGCCTATTGCCAAAAACTTAATACGCTTTTAGGTTACACCGACCTTGTTATTTTAGATATTAAACACATAGACCCAGTATGCCACAAAAAACTCACGGGCAGCAGTAATAACCGTATTTTACAGTTTGCCCAGTTTTTAAACAAAAAAAATATACCCGTTTGGGTAAGGCACGTTGTTGTAGAAGGTTATACCGATTCGCCCGAGCATTTATATAATTTAGGCATTTTTATTGGCAAACTTAAAAATGTAAGGGCGCTTGACGTTATTCCCTACCACACATTAGGTGTTAATAAATACAAAGAACTTAACATTAAATATGCACTCCAAGGTCTTGAACCGTTAAGTAATAACAAGGCCGCTAAAGCTAAAGAACATATTTTAAACGGAATAAAACAAGCAAAAACAGAAAAACCACTATAAAGTGGTTTTTCTTTTATTTTTAAACAATTTGTGGTATACTTTAATTTAAGAATATTAAGTGAGGAATTTTTATGCAATATATTTTGGCCTCAGCATCTGACAGGCGCAAAGAACTTATAAAACTTATTACTGAAGATTTTATAATAATACCCGCCAATATTGACGAAACGGTTACAGCCAACATACCACCTCGTTTTGCACCCGAATATTTAGCCGTTAAAAAGGCAGAATTTGTGGCTAAACAACACCCAAACAGCCTTGTAATAGGCTCGGATACAGGTGTTTTTTTGGATAACACAATGTTTGGCAAACCTCAAAATAATACCGAAGCCGAGCAAATGCTTAAAAGCCTTTCGGGCAAAACACACTCGGTTATAACGGGCTGCGCTTTGTTTTACAAGGGCAAACACCTAAGTTTTTCTGAAGAAACAAAGGTGGAATTTTTAAACCTCACTAACGCCCAAATTTCAAACTATGTAAACTCGGGCGAATGTTTAGACAAGGCCGGAGCCTACGCAATTCAGGGCAAGGGTGCTTTGCTTATTAAGGGAATTAACGGTGATTATTTTAATGTTGTGGGTCTGCCGGTTAGCCGTTTAAAGCGCGAAATTGAAACCTTTTTTAAATTATTTGGTGAAAAATATGAATAAAAATGACGAAATTATTTTAGAAATCACCTCTACCTCTACCGAAGGCTTTGGTGTTGGTAAATATAACGGCATTACGGTTTTTGTGCCCAACACAGCCGAAGGCGATGTTGCGCTAATTAAAATTTTAAAGGTTAAAAAAACCTATTGCTACGGTAAATTATTAGAACTTAAAACACCGTCTCCCAGCAGAACCGAGCCCGACTGCGCCACATTTTTGCAGTGTGGCGGCTGTGCATACAGGCATATTACATATGATAAGGAATGCCAAATTAAATCCCAAAAGGTTTACGACTGCATTAAACGCATTGGCGGCATAGATTTACCGCCCGAGCCAATTATTAGCGCTAATGATATTTTAGGTTACAGGAACAAGGCCCAGTTGCCTTTTTCTCAAAACTGTAACACCGGTTTTTATGCTTTGCACTCACACCGCATTATAGAAACCGAAAATTGCCTTTTGTCGCCCCAGATTTTTAATGAAATTGCGGCCACAATAAGCCGTTGGGTAAAAGAATATAATATTTCGGTTTATAACGAGGCCTCTAACACGGGGCTAATCCGGCACCTGTATTTGAGAATAGCCAAAGCCACAAACGAAATTATGGTGGTGCTTGTAATAAATGGCTCAGACATTCCTTTTAAGCAAGAACTGCTTTTTAGGTTAAAGGAATTTACAGCCATCAAAAGTGTTGGGCTTAACATTAACAAAATGCAAACCAATGTTATTTTGGGCAATTCCTGCAAAACAATTTTTGGGCAAGATTATATTACCGATATTTTATGTGGCGTAAAAATTAGAATATCAGCATTGTCGTTTTACCAGGTTAACCGTGATATGACCGAGTTGCTTTATAAAAAGGCGGCTGAATATGCAAAACCTAAAAATAAAAATATTTTAGATTTATATTGCGGTGCAGGCACAATAGGGCTGTCTTTTGCGGGTGTTGCCAAAAGCGTTACGGGTGTTGAAATTATACCCGAGGCCGTAAATGATGCCAAAATTAACGCCCAAGAAAACGGCATAACAAATGCCACATTTATTTGTGCCGATGCCGCTGATGCCGCAAACAATTTAAATAAACAAAATTATAAAGCCGATATTGTTATTTTAGACCCGCCCCGCAAGGGCTGTGAAGAGCAGCTTATTAAAACGGTGGCGAACGGCTTTGCCCCTCAAAAAGCGGTTTATATTTCGTGCGACCCCGCAACACTGGCGCGCGACGCTAAACTGTTTGATTCGCTGGGTTATAAACTTATTAAATACACCCCTGTGGATTTATTCCCCCGCACTTATCACATAGAAACGGTTGCTCTTTTTAAAAAGGTATAAAAAAATACAGTATGCTTGGCATACTGTATTTTTTATTATATTTTCTTTAACACAATGGCCGTTCTATTGGGTGTGTAAATTCCAAAACCAATTCTGTCCTCTGTTTTTTCGGCTTTATAAATATAATCGCCATCTACCCTGTCGCTTCCGCCGAACTCGGCACTGTCGGACGAAAGAACAACCTTATATTCTCCCACTTTTTCTACCGGCACAAAATAGTTTTGGAACGATTTTTGCGGGTGAAAATTAAACACAAAAACTAAGTCGCCTTTGGTATAAATAATAACCTTATCGTCTTGGTGGAGCCAACGGTTAACCGCAGTCTTGCTGAATAATCTTTCCTTTTTAATCAATTTTAGCATTGCCACATCAAAATTATTAAGATATTCATATTTAAGTTCTTTATTATCCACAAGGCTCCATTGGCGGCGGCAATAATGGTAACTAAAACCGTTGCCCTCCCTCGGGAAGTCTATCCATTCGGGGTGGCCAAACTCGTTACCCATAAAGTTTAAATAACCTTCACCAGCCAATGTAGAGGTAAGCAGGCGTATCATTTTATGCAACGCTATTGCTCTATCTACCGCTAAATTTGGGGTGCTTTTGCTCATACCGTTATACATTTCGGCATCGCACAACCTAAACATAATGGTTTTGTCGCCAACTAGGGCTTGGTCGTGTGATTCACAATAACCAATATTTTTTTCCTTTGGTCTGCGGCCAATAAGTTCGTACCAAATTTTAAAAATATCCCAATTTTCATCGTTATATTCTTTAATTAATTTAATCCATAAATCCGGCACACCCATAGAAAGCCTGTAGTCAAATCCAATACCGCCATCGGCAATTTTTATGCACATTCCCGGCATGCCCGACATATCTTCGGCAATTGTTATGGCGTTGGGGTTAAAGGTATGAACAAGCTCGTTAGCAAGTTGCAAATAGGTAATTGCCTCGATATCGGTATTAAGTGAAAAATACATATCGTAATTACTGAAAGCGCTGCCAAGGCCGTGGTCGTGGTAGAGCATAGAGGTTACGCCATCAAACCTAAAACCGTCAAAATGGAAAGCCTCTTGCCAATATTTTAGGTTAGAAAGTAAAAAATGCAGAACCTCATTTTTGCCATAATTAAACAGTTTTGTGCCCCAAGCCTGATGTTCACCGCGGCTACCCGTGTGGAAGAACTGATAACTGCTGCCATCGAACTCATTTAAACCCTCGTTAGTGTTTTTTACCGCGTGGGAATGCACAACATCCAATAACACGGCAATGCCCATTTTGTGCGCAGTGTTAATAAGATTTTTAAGGTCTTCACTTTTGCCGTAACGCGAGGATGCCGCAAAAAAGTTGGAAACTTGGTAACCAAACGAGCCATAATAAGGGTGTTCCATTATAGCCATAATTTGAATGGTATTATAACCTAATTTTTTAATGCGGGGCAAAACATTTTTGGTAAACTCATTATAGGAACTTACCTTGTAATCTTCGCTTGCCATGCCAATATGGCATTCGTAAATAATGGGTGTTTTTTTAGGCTTAAAATTATTGTCGGTCCAATCAAAATCCTTTAAAGTGTCTTCAATTTCGGCGCACCAAAGATATGTTACAGGGTCTTGCACAACGCGAGTTGCATAAAGTGGCACACGCCTTAAAACCTGGCCGTTATTAATTATTATAGCCTGCACCTTTTGGCCTATTTGCAGGGCATTCTCGCCCTTTAAAACACACTCGAAAACGCCGTTTTCAAGCCTTGTGAGCTGCGTTGCGTAAATATCCCATCCGTTAAAATCACCGGTTAGATAAACTGCATCGGCTGCGGGGGCCCATTCTCTGTAAACCCAGCCGCCCTTTATTTTGTGGAAGCCAAAATATTTATATCCGTTAGCAAAATCTACAATATTGTTTTGGCCTAATAACTCTTTGCGTTTATTAAAGTAACTTTCCATTCTCAAGTTAAGGTCATTGCTGTAATTTTTAAGGTATGGGTCAATTTTTAAAATTTTATAAGCCATTACGCACCTCGTTAAAATTGTCTTACTAACGTTATTATATCATATATTAAACAAAAATACTAGTTTTTTAAGTATTTTTCATTTGCTTTAAAAATAATAAAACCGAAATTACATCTACTGCCAACATATAGCCTAAAATCCATATTAAATGCGGCAATATATTTGAAAAATCGCCTAAAAATACTGCTTTTTCTAATTCCACAGCGTGTACAAACGGCAAAGCATATGCTATTTTTTCAAACACGCCGCCAACAAGTTCTAAACTGAACCATATGCCCGAAAGCCAAGCCGTTAGGTTGGTTAATAAAGCGCCGCAAATTCCACCAACCTGTTTTGTGTTTAAAACACTGCCGAATAATAGGCCAAGACCTATAAAAAATAACGAAATCGGTATGTTGAAAATAATTGCATAAAGCATATTAATTGTAATTTTTTGGCCTAATATAATGCCTATTAAAAAGCAAAAAGCACTTTGCATTAAGGCTACCGGCAAAATAGGCAGGGTGTAACCTAATATAAAATTATACGAGCGCATGGGCGTTGCATAAAGGCGTGTTAAAAAGGCTGATTCTCTATCTTTTGCTATTAGTGTGGCCGAAAACAGCGTTATAAACGAAAGTCCAAACACCGTCATACCGGGCACCAAACTATCAAGCGGAAATGTGTTAACCGGGATGTTTGATTGTATTGCTGTTAAAAGTAGTATTAACACTGCAGGAAATCCCAGACCAAAAAATAAATTTAAAGGGTCGCGCAGAATTTCTTTTAATGTTCTTTTAGCGAATGTAACAGTACGCATTATTCTGCCCCCTTTACTATTTTAATAAAGGCTTTTTCGAAGGTTTGCTCTTGTGCTTTTTGTTTAAGCTCGTCGGCCGTGCCTACGGCAATTAAGCTGCCGTCTTTCATAATACCAATGCGGGTTGACAATGCTTCGGCTTCTTCCATATAATGCGTGGTAAGTATAACCGTCGCTTTGCCCTGCAAACCTCTAATTATATCCCATAATTCACTTCGGGCAATTACATCGAGCCCCAAGGTTGGTTCATCTAAAAACAAAATTTGTGGTTCTCCAACTAAAGCCAAGGCAATGCTCAGTCGCCTTTGCCAACCGCCCGACAATTTACCGACTTTTTTATTTAAAATATTATTAAGGTTAAATTGACCGCTTAATTTATTAATTTTTTCTTGACTTTCTTTGCCAAAAAGGCCATAAACGCCGCACATTAATTCTAAATTTTCTTTAACGGTTAACCCCATTGCCACGGCAGTTTCTTGGGGAGATATTCCTATAATTTCTTTTACCGCTAAAGGTTCGGCATTAATGCTTTTGCCCATTAAACAGGCATTGCCGGCACTTGATTTTAAAAGGCAACAAAGCATTTTTACGGTTGTGGTTTTGCCTGCACCATTAACACCCAAAAGCGAAAAAACCTCGCCTTTGTTAATTTCTAAATTAAGGTTATTCACGGCAACAACATCTTTATATTTTTTAGTTAAATTTTCGGTTTTAACGGCTAACATTATTCTGTTTTCTCGCTTTCTTGTGTTTCAAAAATTGCGTGTGCAAAATTTTCAAACATAAACTTAGGTGGAATTGCTATTCCGCGTTTTTCATCGCCAAGTAAAACCAGCGTGTCGCCGGGTTTAATGCCAAAAATTTCTCGGGCCGGTTTTGGAATTACAATCTGGCCCTTTTCGCCCACCGTTACTGACCAGGCAAATTTACCATTTGGTTTTTTCATAATAATCCCCCTTAAAGTATGAAAAGTATAACTAATTATACCTTTCATACTGCATTTTGTCAAGAAAAACGGGCTGAATTTTTAATTCAACCCGTTTAAAAATTTATTAACTGTTTTTCATAACAACCATATCTAAGCAATCGCCAACGTGCTCACATGTGTCGGCACATTCTTCAAAAAGTTTTAAAATTTCTCGCCAAGAAATAATATCTAAAATATCTTTGCATTGTTCGTCAATATCCCTGGCCGATTCAATATAAAGTTTGTCGCAAGATTCTTCGGCGTTGCTTAATTTTACAATAAGCTCGTGCAATTTTGCAGGTTTTTTAAAGTTTATAAACTCGGCTAAAGCATCTTTCATAACTCGGCAACATTCATAAATTTTTTCGGCAAAGGTAACGGCGCTTGGTAAAACCGTTTTAATTTTATATATATAAAAGCCTTGCAAAACCTCTTCAATATGGTCGGTTGCGGTGTCAATATTTTGGCTTATAAGCGCCAAATCTTCACGGTCTATTGGGGTAACAAAAGCCCTTGCAAGAGCAGCCGACATCTCATGCTTTTTAAGGTCGCCTGCGTGCTCATATGTATGCATTTCATTTAACATTTCTTTAATGTTTTCGTGGTCATAATTTTTAAGGCAGGCAACAAGGTGCTCGGCAGCTTTACAAGAATAATCGGCCGAGGAAACAAGGTTTTCAAAATAAATACGGTCTGATTTAGCTGACATAATAATTAAATTCCTTTCTATTTAAATACTAAAAAATCCACATAAACAATTTTGTCATTAAAAAGCCTATTAAACCGCAACCCGGGAAGGTTAAAATCCAGGTTAGGCACATTTCTTTAACAACGCCTAAGTTAATGGCCTTAACACTCTTAACTGCACCAACACCCATAATTGATGTGGTTTTTGCGTGAGTGGTTGAAACAGGAAGCCCTAAAACAGAGCACAAAAGCAAAGAAGTAGATGCCGAAAGGTCGGCCGAAAAGCCTTGATATTTTTCAAGCTTAACCATATCCATGCCAACCGATTTAATAATTTTTTTGCCGCCAATAGCGGTGCCAACAGCCATAATTACTGCACAAAGCACCATTGTCCAAACCTCAGGCTTTAAATCTGACGGCACAGCCTTGCCTTGCGACATATATAAGCACAAAATTATAATACCCATGAATTTTTGCCCGTCTTGAGCGCCGTGCATAAATGCTGAATAGGCAGCACCTGCAATTTGCGCATATTTAAAAATAGGTTCGGTTTTTCGGCGCTCGGCATTATAAAATATTTTGGTAACCAACTTGCAAACAAGCCAACCAAGACCAAATCCCAACACGACCGAAACAACAATTCCGTAAAGAACATTAACCCATTGGTCAACAACTACGGCTTGGAAACCACCGCTTAATGCTATTGCGCTGCCTGTAAGGCCGGCTATAAGGGCGTGGCTTTCACTGGTGGGAATTCCAAAGAAGAAGGCAACCGTTGCCCACAAAACAATAGCAAACATGGCCGCACTGAGTGCCACAATGTTTTGGTCGGGGTTGTCGCCGAATTTAACCATTTTTGTTATGGTTTCGGCAACCTTGGGTGCTAATAAAGTCATAATATAAACGCCCAAAAAATTGAAAACAGCCGCCATAATTATTGCTGCCCTGGCCGACATACACCTGGTTACAACACAGGTGGCAATGGCATTTGGGGCGTCTGTCCAGCCGTTAACCAAAATAACACCAAGTGTTAACACCACCGCAACAAATAAAAGCGGATTAGCAACCATTTGACTCCAAAAATACTCTAAGGACAAAGAATTCATACGGTTCCTCCTGTTAGATTTAGGCTAAACAGCCTCATTATGAATTTTACTATAATATTCGCCAAAAATCAATGTTTTTTTGGTTTTTAAAACATTAAAAAGAATTATTGCAACAAATGTTTTTTAATGGTATAATATTTTATCATATATGGTTTTGAACGGAGAGAGGATATGCGAATTATTGTTAAAATAGGCACATCTACCCTAACACATAAAACAGGTTGTTTAAACATTAGGTGCGTTGAAAATATATGCAAGGTTTTAAGCGACATTAAAAACAGCGGCCACCAAATAATTTTGGTGAGTTCGGGCGCTATTGGTATGGGTGTTGGCAAACTGTCTTTAAAATCTAAACCGAGCGACATTCCTACAAAGCAGGCCGCTGCCGCCATTGGCCAATGCGAGCTTATGTATACATACGATAAAATGTTTGCAGAATATAACTGCACCATTGCACAAATTTTAATTACGGCCGATGATTTTGCCCATTCGGACAGGCTCCAAAACTTTAGCAACACTGTAGAAAGATTGTTAGAGTTTAATGTGTTGCCCGTTATTAACGAAAACGACTCGGTTTCCACCAGTGAAATTAAGTTTGGCGACAATGATACACTCTCGGCTCAGGTTGCCAAAAACATTAAGGCCGATTTGCTTATAATTCTTTCAGACATTGACGGCCTTTACACCGCCGACCCACACACAACAAGTTCAGCCAAACTTATTGAGGTTGTCGAAAAACTTACCCCCGAAATGTTAGCGTTGGGCTCTGGCACAGGCTCCGAACTTGGAACAGGCGGCATGAAAACTAAGTTAGAGGCCGCAAAAATTTGCACCGAATCGGGCTTAGATATGATTATTACCAATGGCCAAAACCCAACCGCTTTGTACGATATTTTAGACGGTAAAAATGTTGGAACCAGATTTAAGGCGGTGAAATAATGAGTAACACTGTTCTCATAAAAGCAAAAAATTGTTTTTTAAATAATGTCATGCTTACAACCGAGCAAAAAAACAACGCCCTTATAAAAATGGCAGAAAGCCTTGTGGCTAACTGCCAAAATATATTAGAGGCCAACAAAAAAGACATTGCCGAGGCTACACATCTCTCGCCCGTTATGCAAGACAGGCTTTTACTCACTGCCGAGCGTGTTAACGCTATGGCCGAGGGTATAAGGCAGGTAGCGCTTTTACCCGACCCTGTTGGCAAAGTTTTAAACACATATAACCACCAAAACGGTATGGAAATTTCTAAAATTTCGGTTCCGTTTGGTGTTGTTGCCGTTATTTTTGAAAGCCGCCCAAATGTAGCGGCCGATACCGCTGCACTAACCCTTAAAAGTGGTAATGTTTGTGTGCTGCGCGGCGGCAAAGAAAGTTTTAATTCTTGCACACAAATAGTTTTAGCACTTAAAAACGGCCTTAAAAATGCAGGATTACCCGAAGACTATATAAATTATATTGAGGACCGCTCGCGCGAGAGTGCTAATATGCTTATGACCGCTAACGGATATGTAGATTTACTTATCCCACGTGGTGGCGCCGGCTTAATCAAGGCTTGTGTAAATAATGCCACCGTACCATGCATCGAGACCGGCACAGGCATTTGCCATATTTATATTGACGAATTTGCAAATTTAGAAAAAGCACTTAACATTGTTGAAAACGCCAAAACCAGCAGGCCTTCGGTTTGTAATGCCCAAGAGGTTTGTTTGGTTAACAAGAGTGTTGCTAAAGAATTTTTGCCAAAATTAAAAGAGCGTTTGGTTATAAAGCGCATTAATAACGGTTTAAATCCGGTTGAATTGCGACTTTGCGAGCAATCGCTTAATATAATTGACGGCACCCCCGCCACCGATGCCGATTTTAACACCGAATTTTTAGATTATATTTTGGCAGTTAAAATAGTGGACGATACCCACGCTGCCATAAAGCACATTCAAGCACATTCCACCCACCACAGCGAAGCCATTATAACCGAAAACGAGCAAAACGCCAATTTTTTTGTTACTCTTACAGACAGTGCTGCTGTTTATGTTAATGCCTCCACCCGATTCACCGACGGCGGCGAGTTTGGCGGCGGTACCGAAATTGGCATTTCAACACAAAAACTACATGCCCGCGGCCCAATGGGACTTAACGAGCTTACAACATATAAATATGTTATACGCGGCAACGGGCAAACAAGGTAAGGTGATATTTATGCAATATAAGGTTGGATTTATTGGTTGCGGTAATATGGGCGGCGCGCTGCTTAGTGCCGTTATAAATAACATCGGGGCCAATAACTGTTGTGTTTGCGAAAAGCAGTCCGAAAAAACGGCCGATTTTGTTAAAAAGGGCGTTACACAACTTGGCATTACCGAGCTTGCCAAAAACAGCGAATTTATATTTTTGGCCGTAAAACCACAGGCTTTGCGTGAAACCATTTCCGAAATTGAAGGTTACATTAATAAAAATGCCGTTATAATTACAATGGCCGCCGGCACCGATATTAGCACAATACAAAATCTGTTAAATGCCGACCACCCCATTATAAGAATAATGCCAAATATGCCCTGCGCTATTGGCAAGGGCATTGTGCTTTACTGCCACAACTCACTTGTAAGCAATGAGCAAAAAAGCGAGTTTTTAAGTTTACTTAATAATGTTGGCCTAATAGATTATATTGACGAAGAAAAAATTGATGCCGCAAGTGTAATTTCGGGTTGCGGCCCCGCCTTTGCCTATATGTTTTTAGAGGCCTTGGCAAATGCAACCGAGGCTTGCGGTTTGAATAAAGAAAGCGCCGTTTTATATGCCACACATATGTTAGAGGGTGCCGCGCTTATGGTAAAGCACCAAAACACCGAAATTTCCGATTTAATTACCGCCGTTTGCAGCCCAAAGGGCACAACCATTGAGGGTGTTGAAACGCTGAAAAACTTAGGTCTTTACGTAATCGTGGAAAAGGCTGTTAGGGCATCTTACAACCGTACAAAAGAATTAAAAGGTTAAAAAAACACCGTTTTAAAACGGTGTTTTTTTATTTTTAAAATATACTTCTTAAATTTATTTGAAAATCCCTTTTTATAATTTTAAGTTTTTGTTTTATTTTTGCGCATTCGGATAAAAATTCATCACTGCCTGTTTCGGCCAACGGATAAAGTGATGCCACCGACTCGCTAATTTCATCGGTAATGCTGTGGGGTGTAAATAAATCTAAAATTTTTCCTTTTTTCTCCCAATCATCTTTGGCCTTTTGGCAGGCATTAACCGTGTTTTCACCGCTTAAAAATGCCTTTTCACAAAGTTCTATATTGTCAGAAACGCTTTTATAAGCATTGTTTACGAAATAATACGAAAAACCTGAAAGCACTATTAACGCCACCGCCAAAACTATGGCAATTATAAGCCTGCTCATATTTTTTTGCCCTTTTCAATTAAATTAAAGTTGCCGTAACGGTCTAATGTCATTAAAAATATTTTATCGACACTAATATTTTTGCTTTTTAGGCGTTTGTTTACATCGCCTTTGGTAATTCCCAAAGCACTAATGGATTCTTCTATAAATTTACCATCGGTTATAACGGGTAATTGAATAGCGCTTTTTTTTGCCTTTATTTTAATATCTTTTAAGGTTGCGGGTTGGTCTGCAGGGTTAAGCATAACGGTTAGGGTCCCGTCAACCTCAAGCACGGCATAGGCCACGGTGGAAATATCAAAAACGTCGCGGTCGCGCAGCATTTCTATTAAGTCAACGGCGGTCATCCGCACCTTTTTCATGGCCTGTTCATCAATTTGACCGTTTTTTATTATTACCTTAGATTGCCCGTTCATTATTTTGCGAAACCTTATGCTTTTCATGGTTAAAACCGAAATTATTATTTCTATTACCACCAACACAAAAATGGCCGCTATACCGTTAATTACGGGTTGCTCGGCATCTTGCATTGGTATGGTTGCAACCTCAGATATAAGAAAAGTAACCACAAGTTCGTTGGGCTGCATATCACCAATTTGGCGCTTGCCCATTAACCGAATACCTATGGTTACAAACAAATACATTATTACTGTGCGAATTAATATAATATTCATTTATACCACCGCACATATTTTATGCTTAATTACATTATTTATCCAAATTTTTTATTTTATAAGAAAGTTTCATTAAATCGTCGCCAAAATGAATGTTTTCCACCGCAATACCTTCAAAATTAAGCGTCAAATCGTAATGGCTAAAGTTTAAAAATCCCTTAACACCAAGCCTGATTAAATGCTCGGCTATTGGGTAAACGGCCTCTTTAGGAATGCACAAAACTGCGGCATCGGGGTGATTTTCTTTGCAAAACTCATCTAACTGATTAGTGTTGCGAATGGGTATATTCCTAACAATATTGCCCACAAGCGATTCCTTTTCATCGAAAAGTCCAATAAGACTAAAGCCTTTGTCATTAAAATTAACATGCTGTGTTATTGCTTTACCAAGGTTGCCCATACCAATAACTATTATTTTTTTGGTGTTATTTATGCCTAAAATATTGCCGATTTCTTCACGCAAAATGTCGGTATTATAACCGTAGCCCTGTTGGCCAAAACCGCCAAAACAGTTTAAATCCTGCCTGATTTGGCTGGCTGTTAAACCCATGCGTTTGGCAAGTTCGCCTGAAGATATTCTTTTAATTCCGGCGGCCGAAAGGTCCCCTAAAAACCTATAGTAACGCGGAAGCCTTTTTATAACATATGCCGATATACCTTTAATTTGCATAACGCTGCTCCCCTTTGTTATTTTTTTATCATTACAATTATCTAACAAAATTTTAAAAAAGTCAATAAAAAACACTTGACAAATGCAAAAAATTTGTTATAATAAAAACAGTAATCATTACTACTTTTGCGAGGGAACTATGAAAAATTATTCAAAACAGCGTGAGGTAATATTAAATGTGCTGCACAGCACAAACACCCACCCCACTGTAAGTTGGATTTATTCTGAGGCGCGCAAAACACTGCCCAATATAAGTCTGGGCACCGTTTACCGCAACCTGACCGAGCTTAAAAAAAGCGGACAAATAGTAGAGGTTTCGGTAGAAGACGGTTTCCAGCACTTTGACGGCAACATAACCACGCACCTGCATTTTTATTGCACAAAATGCCAAAACATTTATGATTGTGCCTGCCCCGAAAACCAACTTAAAAATTATTTAGAAGAAAACTTAGGTTGCAATATTACCGAACAAAAATTGATTTTTAACGGAGTTTGTAAAAACTGCTCTGTTAATATATAAATTAAAAATTTTATTACGAGGTGTTAAATTATGAAAAAATTTGTATGTACTATTTGCGGTTATGTTCACGAAGGAGATTCCGCTCCAGACTCCTGCCCAATTTGCAAAGCCCCTGCTTCCAAATTCACTGAGCAAGCCGGCGAAAAAACCTGGGCTGCCGAGCACGTTGTTGGCGTTGCTAAAGGCGTGGATGAAAGAATTATTGAAGGTTTGCGCGAAAACTTTAACGGCGAATGCAGCGAGGTTGGAATGTATTTAGCTATGGCCCGCGTTGCTCACCGCGAAGGCTACCCCGAAATTGGTTTGTATTGGGAAAAGGCCGCCTACGAAGAGGCCGAGCACGCAGCAAAATTTGCCGAACTTTTAGGTGAAGTTTTAACCGATTCCACCAAGAAAAACCTTGAAATGCGTGTAGATGCCGAAAACGGCGCCACAATGGGTAAATTCGAACTTGCGAAGCTTGCTAAAGAACTTGGACTCGATGCCATTCACGACACCGTTCACGAAATGGCACGCGATGAAGCCCGCCACGGCAAAGCCTTCGAAGGTTTACTAAACCGCTATTTCGGTTAATAAATTTTGGGCGGTCTTGGTTGACCGCCCTTTTTAAAAAGGAGTAGATTTTTATGTTAGATAAAAAAGTAATTGAACTTTTAAACGACCAAATAAACAAGGAATTTTACAGTGCCTATCTTTATTTAGATATAGCAAATTACTATACAAAAAACGATTTAGACGGTTTTGCAAATTGGTACACAATTCAGGCGCAAGAAGAACGCGACCATGCACTGCTATTTTTAAAATATTTACAAATCAACAGTATTCCTGTAGAACTTAAGGCTATCGACAAGCCCGATAAAACCTTTAGCAACCACCTCGACCCGTTACTTGCGGGTGCCGAACACGAACGCTATGTTACCTCACTTATACATAATATTTATGATGCGGCTTATTCGGTAAAAGATTTTAGAACAATGCAGTTTTTGGACTGGTTTGTTAAAGAACAAATGGAAGAGGAAGAAAACGCAGATAAAATGGTTAATAAATATAACCTGTTCGGCGATGACCCCAAAAGTCTTTATTTGTTGGACCAAGAACTTGCCGCAAGGGTTTACACAGCCCCAAGCCTTGTTCTTTAATTTAAGAGACTTTTAACTCGTTATTTTAAATACGCAAAAACCTTATAAACACTAATATTTTAG
Organism: Acutalibacteraceae bacterium; assembly: GCA_045651765.1. Lineage (GTDB taxonomy): Bacteria > Bacillota > Clostridia > Oscillospirales > Acutalibacteraceae > SIG565. The sequence goes on from JAZRSY010000002.1 coordinate 54,256, forward strand.
GGCATTCACCATTTTGGTGAATGCCCTAAATTTTTACCCAAAATTGATGCTCGCGTGCAATGCAAGGTATAACTTATATTAATGTTATATGTACTACAATTTTTATTATAAGAATAACACACACTTGTTTTTTGTAAAAATTTGTGATATTATAAAAAATACAAAAGTTTATATATAGGAGAGGATTTTTTATGCGTAAATTTACAGCAATTTTAACATCGATTCTATTAATGTTTTTTTTAATTTCCTGTGGTAGTGGTGATACAGAAAATAACCTCCCGCAAGAATCTTCGCCCAAACCTAATACCTCGGCGACAGAAAATAACATAATTCGTAACATTACCTACCATGTTGTAGGTGATAATGTTTTTGAAACGCAGTTTAATACCAGCTATTGGAAAATGCCCTTTGCCAGAGAGGATGATGGTCAGTTCATCCGTGATGGATATGTACTTTTGGGTTATTCCTACGACCAAAACGGCAATGGTGAATTAATCCGCCCCGGATATAAATACACACTGAAGACCGAGGATAAACAACAGCATCTGTACTGTGTATGGGCAAAGGAAACAAACGCTTCTGATTTTACTGTAAAATCAGAAACTGCTAACACCGTACACATTACCTCTTACAAAGGCAGTGACAATGTGGTGTATATCCCTCGAAAAATCGACGGTAAGACCGTAACCGGTATAGCCGAGGGTGCTTTTGCCAATTGCAAATCCCTAAATGAAGTACATATTTCCTCCTCGGTGCTTGAGGTTGAGAAAAAGGCGTTTGCTTTCTGTTCTAACTTAAAAACCGTTACTGTTTATGATAATTTGACAACCATAAGTGATGCTTCTTTTGAAGGTTCGCCAATTAAGACTGTACGTATATGTGCGGGACAATTGCCCAGTTATATGAATAGTTATGAAACATACGGCAAGAAATACGAACGATTGATGCAAACTGCAGGTCAAGACCGCATAGTAGCACTGGCGGGTTCCAGTGTGCAGTTTGGCGTTAAATCTGATTATATGCAAACGCTATTTGAAAATGACTATTCTGTTGTTAATTTTGGAACTAACGGCAATATGAACGTTGCGCTTTTCTTAGATGCCATTTCGCCACTCTTAACAGAAAAAGATGTTGTAGTATTTACGCCAGAACAATACGGACCGTATGCCTACCACGTAAACGGTAATCCCGAAATAGCCTCGGCTACTTTCCAGGGACTCTCTACCTGCTATAACTTATTTGAAAATATTGATGTATCAAATTACACCAACGTATTTGATGCAATTGGGTTGTATTGTACCGTGTCATCAAAAATGCCCAAACTGACATGGGAAGATACCAACGAATACCATGACAAATACGGCGATATGAAAGCAATAGTCAGCCGAATGAATTCCCCTGATTTCCGTAACGGAGCAAACGGATATTTCCGCTTTAACAGCACGGTAATCCCTGCCGAATACATCCCGCATTTAAACCGTGTTATCGACACCGCCAAAGCATCGGGAGCAAAGGTGTTATTTAGTTATCCGCCCCATAATAAAAACAACATTGAAGAATCCAGTTTAAACGAAGAGGCTTACACCTCCTACAACGAATGGATTGCTAAAACGATGCATTGCCAGTTAATTTCCGATGTTCAGGATTATATCTATGATGGCCAATATTTTGATAATACCGATTACCATTTAAATTCGGTAGGCAGAAAGTTAAATACCGAAAAACTGGTAAAAGACATAATTGCCGCCGATATCGGAGTTAAATAAGAAGGGGTCGCAAGTATATGATATATTGTGAACAGCCCATATTTGTGTTATTTCCAATACTATTACTGCTTTGGCAAATCTTCACGTATTGGTTAAAGAGAAAAAAGCAGATATCATCACCATTAGATATTGCACTGACAGGTATAGGTGTTGTGGGACATACTACTGCCATTTCTGTCATCCTACTGAATAACGGCACACTTTCCGATGTCTTGCTACTTGTTTTACTGAGCGGGGCTTTTTCCCTGCTTCTGTCACCGCAACCTAACAAAACATCCTCTAAGACGGAGGAAGACATATGAATTTTAATTCCATTCAGTTTTTAATCTTCTATCCAATAATTGCTGTTTTGAATTTTATTGTTCCGCGTAAATACAGGTGGATTCCTCTACTTATTTCAAGCTACTATTTTTACATGACGTGGAATGCCAAACTCTTTTTTCTAATTCTGTTTACAACGGCAGTCTCCTTTGCCTCGGGGCTTCTTATTGAGAAAAAACCAAAACAAAAAACCTTATGGATGGTTATTTCTGTTGTTGCATCTTTGTCGGTGTTATTTTTCTTCAAGTATTACAATTTTTTTGTAGGCAATATTGGGAATTTTATAGGCATTGATTTAACACTGCGATTAGTTCTGCCTGTGGGAATTTCGTTCTACACCTTCCAAACCTTATCCTATAGTATTGATGTATACCGCGGAAATATCAAAGCCGAGCGAAATTTCTTCTACTATGCGTTGTTCGTTTCCTTCTTTCCCCAGTTGGTGGCAGGGCCCATTGAGCGACCCAACAATCTACTACCCCAGCTTCATGCGGAGCATACCTTTAACTCCAATGATTTATACATCGGTGCCAAACGTATGCTTGCCGGCTTTTTTAAAAAAATTGTGGTTGCCGATACAGTAGCTGTATATGTAAATGCAGTATACAATAATCCCGTTAATAAAAGCGGACTTGCAATTATAGTGGCTACGCTGCTCTTTTCCGTACAGATTTATTGCGACTTTTCGGGATATACGGATATCGCCATTGGCTGTGCGCGTATTATGGGTTACCGTTTAATGCAGAACTTTGACCGTCCTTATTCTGCGGAAAATATCCGCGATTTTTGGGCGCGCTGGCATATTAGTTTATCCAGTTGGTTTAAGGATTATCTATATATCCCCCTTGGCGGAAACCGTAAAGGGTACACCCGCCAACTTGTTAATCTTTTTATCGTATTTGTAGCCAGTGGTTTGTGGCACGGAGCAGAATGGACGTTTATTTTTTGGGGACTAATCCACGGCATTTATCGTGTTGTAGGAGACTTGACCTATAAAAAGCGTGAAAAACTATACGCATCAATTGGTATTGATACTGCCAGCCGTCCTGTTCGTATATTTCGTACGGCTGTTACCTTTATTCTGGTATGCTTTGCCTGGATTTTCTTTCGCGCCAACAATACCACAGAGCTTTTAATAATATTAAAAAACTTGTTTACAATCTTTTCTGCCTCCACCTTTATAAGTGAACTCGGTCTAACCTTGAGCAATGCGCTCATTATAGTCCTTGCTATTGTAATTATGATTCTTTTGGACCACAGGTTGACTCTCACACATTATAACTCTAAGGGTGGCGCAAAACTTGTTGGCGGAACATCACTATATCTGCTGTGGGCTATTTTGTTTGCTTGGTTAATTCTTTTGGCAAACAACGGTTCCAGCGCGTTTATCTATTTCCAATTTTAAGAAGACGGTGAAGTATATGAAAAAAACAATCACACTATGCGTTCTTTCCGTTATTCTTTTGCTATTCCCGCTATCTATGGTAATGGTAACTGCTCTAACTGCGCCCTGCCAGTATGATGAGACATTCCTTGCAGAACTTAAGGACAAACATGCCAGACTCACTTCTATTAAAACCGAAAAAATTGTCTTGATTGGTGGCTCTAATTTAGCGTTTGGAGTAGATTCCGCTAGATTAGAAGAATATGTGGGCATGCCGGTAGTGAATTATGGCTTGTATGCCACAATTGGAACCAAGTCCATGCTGGATATGTCTCGTTTTTACATTGGCAAAGGCGATATTGTTGTTATTTGCCCCGAAACAAATCAGCAGACATATTCTCTTTATTACAATGCCCGTAGCATGTGGCAGGCATTAGACTGTGATTTTTCTATGTTAAAGGATGTAGGCTTTTCCAACCTGGGTAAGTTGATTGCGGTTCTGCCTGAATTCGCTGCAGAAAAACGCGCTTTCATCCGCACAAATACCAAGCCGTCCCCAACTGGTATTTATGCTAAAGCATCTTTTAATGAATACGGGGATATTGCGGTAGAACGCCCCTATAACGAGATGCCAACAAAATACGATACATCCATGCCTGTATCTCTAACTACTGATTTGTTGGACAAAGAATTTATTGATTATATAAATAAATATGCCGCTAACTGCCAACAGCGCGGAGCTAAGGTGTATTTTGGGTTTTCGCCAATCAATGCAGATGCCATAGTATCTACCGAACAACAAAAAGAGGAGTTTTATAATGCGTTAAGCAAAGAACTAAAATTCCCTCTGCTAAGTAGTATTGACGACTATATATTGGACTCCGCATATTTTTACGATACCAACTTCCATTTAAATTCGTGCGGTGCCTTGCAGCGCACTTCACTGTTAGCCGACGACTTATTACGCGTGTTGGGAGCTAACGAACGGGTAGAAACCATAAAATACCCCCCGCCAAAACGTCCCGATGATTATTTCGCGCCAGCAGGCACCCCCGACGAAAATGCAAAATACTTTTCGTTTGAAGAATTTGAGGATGGGTTAGCCATTGTAGGCCTTTCTGAAATCGGAAAGCTTGAAGAAACCCTCGTTATTCCCAAAACTGCTGAAGGAAAAGCGGTTCTATTAATTGGCGATAACGCGTTTGCAGGCTCTAATGTTTTGGAGCGTGTTGTTATTGGAAAGCAGGCGGCAATTAAAGCCTTTACATCAGAGGCATTAAGCAACTGTCCTTCCTTACGGGCAATTGAAATACATCTGCCCCCTTCGGCATTACCAATTAATCCGGAAGCTGTTAAGAAAATGCCTACTGATTGCCTTATATATGTACCATCATACGCGTACAGCGAATTTGCTACCGATTATTTTTGGAGTGGCATGATGCAGTATGTAATGACAATCGAGGAATAACCAAAAGACATTTTCATAAATATTACAAAGTTAGCAATATAAAAAACCTCACTCTTACGAGTGAGGTTTTTGTGTTTTATCCCATAAAAAGCGAATAAGAACATAGTAAAGCATTTGAAGGTCTTCTCGGTAGTTACTTCAAATAAATAAAAAACAAAGGTGTATGGGAATTTAATTTCATACACCTTTGTTTACTGCAAGCTTTATGAGGATTTTACTTTTTGCGAAACTTGATTGCCAAAACCGCACACACAATAATGCCTATCATAAACGGGACAGCATATATAAAGGCGACTTCCGGTGGAGCACTACAACCCATGTGTTCAATACAACAAATCATTCCACGATAATAATAAGCAACAACAAAGCACATAACGTTAGATAATATAATTGCAACAGTTATAAATAAGATGCTTAATTTTTTCATTAGTCAGTATATTCTCCCTATATTTTTTATAAGATAATTGTATAATAAACGTTAATAATTGTCAAGAAAAAACTTTTGGGTGTGACAAAAGTGTAATTTCAAACCGTGATTCGACATGGTAAAGCATTCGAAGGTTTACTCTCTCGTTACTTTAAATAAGCAAAAAACATTTAAATAACTAAAAAAAGCACGGAGTAAAATCCGTGCCTTTTTTGTTGTTCGGTTAAGGTCTTATTGTAACAACAACAAGCCAAAAACAAGTGTAAACAGAGCGACCGTCTCAACAATACCAATAACTATAAAATAGTTGGCGGTACCTTTGCCGGTTTCTCCCAAAGCATCGGCCGAGGCGGCAGCAACTTTACCTTGGAAAAGTGCCGAAAGACCAATTGCAAGGCCGGCGAAAATGCCCACAAACATACTAAGAGTGGCCGATGCTGCACCGGACTCGAACGCACTGCGAATAAAGTTCATTAACAAAAAGCCGTAAATTGTTTGGGTAAGCGGTGCACCCGAAAATGCAACCATCATAAACGGGGCGGGCTTGCCGTTGGCATAACATTTTTTCCAAGCCCCTACCGAAGACATTGCTGCAAAACCTGTACCAAAAGCCGAGCCAATAGCCGACAGGCCTAATGCACAGGCCATTCCAATAAATTGAAGTTCCATAATAATCTCCTTATATTTTATTTATTTTTTTATTTTTTTAAAAGGTTCGTATGCAACGCCCGACCATTCCATTCCGAGTTGACCCGAAAATTCCAATAAATTAAGGCGTACACCGTGAACCACAACCGACAAAAATCCCATAATAATATTTAGCAAATGGCCTATAACCATAATTATTGCACCAACTATAACCAAGGCGCCGCTAAAGCCCGAGGCCATATCGTTAAAGCTTTGTGCTATTGCTAAGGACGCCATGCCTACTGCAAAAAGGCGAATATAACTCATAATATTGCCAAAGGCCGAAATAGTGTTTAAAAAGACGGTAAAGGCGCTGCCAAGGCCCGCTTTTAGACCTTGAGCAAAGGTTTTGCCGGGCTCCATTCCGCCAAACAAAACAACCAATAAAAATCCAACGCCAACCACTACTGCCGCTATTAAAATATTTACGCTTTGGCCGATTACTAAATTTAAAACCACAAAATATAATGCGCTAATTGCAAACAGCCAACCAACATCGGCCAGCCAACTAAGATTTTTTTGGGTTGCTTTTCGCCTAATGTTCATAATACAGGCAAGTGCCAGTTGTATAACACCAATACTAAAGCAAAACCGCATTACATTATTTTGAACATCGGTCGAACTTCGCGAGAAATATTGTGGGTAGTTAGCAATTGGTGGAAGCACCAGTGCCTTTAAGGCGGGAATTTCCATGGCTTTTTCAAGGCCAAACCAAGTGCCTGTTAAGGCTCCCCAAACAACAGTGGAGGCCGACAATAAATATAACAGCAGGGTTATGTTTGTTGTTTTTTTGGATTTAATGTGGAATATAACCGTAAAGATTAAGAAAATTGCACCATAGCCTGCATCGCCAATTATCATTGCAAAGAAAAGTGCAAAAAATGCCAAAAACCAAAACGATATATCATATTCTTTATAACCGGGCACAACACCTAAAATATCAAACACCGGTTTTATAATGGCGGTTAGTTTGTTATATTTGATTTTTGTTGGCACAGCAGTATCGTCGGGTGAAATATCTTGGCTAAACCACGCCCAATTTTGCTGCTTTGCGGCCAACGCAAACCTTTCTTCTTCACTTTCAGGTATATAACCGCTAAGCCAAATGAGTGAATCTTCATTGTTAAGTGTTTCGTTAACCGAAGAAAACTCAACATCGTTTTTAGTTTTTAAAAGATGAACGGAATAACTGCTTAAATATTTAGCCGATTCTTTTAATGTGGTTTCGCACCTTTCAAGCTCGGCTTCGCATTCTTTAAGCTGCTGTTTTAATTGAACGGGCCCATTTTTGGGTATTATAAACTCTAAAGCGTTAAAGGAACTGTCAAGCGAGTGGAAAACTGCAACCGTTTCCATCTTTTCTACCGAGGCAAGTTTAACAAATTTAATATTTTTGTCTTCCACAAGGGCTTTAAATGACCTTTTGTCGAGCCTGTAAATGTGCAAATCCATTGTGTCTTTAAGCTCATTTACAAGGCTTGAATCAAACTCTCCCCAAATTTTTAGGCTTTCAAGCTCTAATAGAATCTCGGATTTTTTGTTTAATAAGGCGCCTTTGCTTTCCAGTGCATTAACCGATTTTTCATATATTTCTTCAAATTCATTATCGGTAATAATGTGTTCGCAGGTTTGCTCCTGGTTGACATAGTCTTTAAGTTCGATTAACATTTTAGAAAGCAGATTAAACCTTTGGGTAAATACCGGGTCGGCATTTTTCTTTTCGGAAATGTGGAAAATGCCTAAATTGCGTAGCCCTTTAAGCAGTTCTTCCCTGCCGGAATTTTGTGCCACAACGCAAATGGATTTCATTTTTTCTATCAAGATGACACCACCTGCCTTTTGCTTTTTGCAATTTTACCCCTAATAACCGCGCTTGTTTGTTGGTCGCCAAGGTATATCTCTATAACCCTGATATTTTCTTTGGCTTCGGGAATTTTAACCTTTTCAAACAAATTTACCCTTTGTGAAGTAAGGCGCAATTCTTTGTTTAACAAATCGCTTTGTTTTTTAAGGGTTTTTATTAAAACCTTAAATCTTGCTATTTCGCGCATTTTTATAAGTGCTGTGTCAACCCAAAGCGGATAGTCGAGCACATCGTACGAAATTTCTTTAAAGGTTAACTCTTTAAAAACAGGAACAATAACGCCTGCAATATTGTTATTTGTGCAAATTGCGGTGTCGGGCTTAACCAGATTTTCTATTTTTTGATGCTCTTTAAACAAATTGTTTTCCGATACAACGGCTATCCAATCATCGAGCCCTTTTATTAAAGAAATATATTCTTCCTGCTTTTTTTCAAGTTCTTCATCTATTTGCATAATTACGCTTTGAAGTTGTTGTTTTTTAAGCTGCAGTGTTGGCAAATATCTTTGAAACTGTTTTAAATTATCTTTTTGTTTTTTAAGTTCGTTTTTTGTAAGTTTAACAGATGCCATAGTCGTCACCCATTAACCTAAATTAATATCTTTAGGCCATCTTTCTTTCAAAAGATTGGTTTTAAGGCCTGTTTCGTTCGGTAAAAAGCACTCGGCTAATATATTCCAACCTAAATCGAGCGCCTCTTCAAGTGGAATATTAACGCTTAAATCCATAAGCTTTGTTTCAAATAATTCGCCGTATTTTAAAAGCTTTTCATCCCACTCACTCATAAGGAAGCCCATGGATTTTTTCTCAAGACTTTCTTTATAAGCGCTATAAAGCTTAATCATACAATCCATCAAAGCGCGGTGGTCATTGCGGGTGGTACCGTTTACATTTTGTTTTAACCTTGAGAGCGAACCAAACGGCTCGATTCGACCGTTTTTAAGGTAATACTGACCTTCGGTGATATAACCTGTGTTATCGGGTACAGGGTGGGTTACGTCGTCGCCGGGCATTGTTGTTACACCCAAAACAGTAACCGAGCCCAAGCCTTCAAATGCAACAGCCTTTTCATAACGCGCAGCAAGGCAGCTGTAAAGGTCGCCGGGGTAACCACGGTTAGACGGCACCTGCTCCATAGTAATGGCGGTTTCTTTTTGTGCGTCGGCATAGTTGGTCATATCGGTTAATAAAACCAAAACTTTTTTGCCGTTTAATGCAAACTGCTCGGCAACGGCCAACGACATATCGGGCACCAATGTGCACTCAACGGTTGGGTCGGACGCTGTATGAATGAACATAACTGTTCTGCCCATGGCGCCGCTTTTTTCAAGAATATCTTTAAAGAAAAGATAATCGTCATATTTTAGTCCCATACCACCAAGAACAATAACATCAACCTCGGTTTGCATTGCAATTCGGGCTAACAGTTGGTTATATGGCTCGCCCGAAGAAGAAAATATGGGCAACTTTTGGCTTTCAACCAATGTATTGAAAACATCTATCATGGGTATGCCTGTGCGAATCATATTTTTGGGCACAATTCTTTTGGCAGGGTTAACCGAAGGCCCACCTATTGGTATCATATTATCGGTAAGTGCGGGGCCGTTATCTCGGGGCACGCCTGTACCGTTAAAAACTCTGCCTAAAAGGTGGTCCGAGAAAGGCACCATCATGGGTCTGCCTAAAAATTTAACCGAATCGGTGGTGCTGACACCCTGTGTGCCCGAAAAAACCTGAAGGTAAACCTTGTCGTTATCTAACTTAATAACATTAGCATAGCTGTTTCCAACCAAAGCTAAATCGCCATTGCGAACATTGGTAGCCTTTACGGTTACAACGTTACCTATAATAGATTCAATTTTAGTGAAAATCTTTTGCATACTCTACCTCCTATTCGCAAATTTTTGACATATAAAATTCTTCTATTTCTTCTTGCTTTAGGTCAAATTCTTTGGTATTAAATTCTATGGTATGCCAGTCGAGCAATTTTTGGCGAAGCTCATTAAAGAACATACGAATTTCGTTTTTATCCTCTATGCAATATGAGTTGGTAATAATATTGTACATTACATTGAACACCCTAATTTGACGCTCGGTAGAACAGGCGGCATCAACAGGGTCGAAAGAGTTTTGCTGCAAATAGGCAGCATCTAAAAGCTCGCCCTTTTGGTAAAGAATATAATCCTCTGACGAGGTGCCTTCTTCACCAATAACCATCATCATTTGGTTAATTTCGATGCTGCGTTTTAAAATATTTCTTGCTTTTTGAACCTTGCTGTTGTCGACAATACTGTTATATTTTGACCAAGAATCTATTGGGTGTATTGCAGGGTATTTTCTCGAATCAGAACGCTCACGGGAAAGTCCGTGAAAGGCTCCCACAACCTTAAGTGTTGCCTGAGTTACGGGCTCTTCAAAGTTGCCGCCTGCGGGCGAAACTGTACCGCCAATTGTTACCGAGGCAATTCTTCCGTCGTTAAGTTTTACCTTGCCTGCACGCTCATAAAACGATGCTATTACCGATTCCAAATATGCGGGGAATGCTTCGTCCCCCGGTATTTCTTCGAGTCTTCCGCTCATTTCACGCATGGCTTGTGCCCAACGAGAAGTTGAATCGGCAAGCATTAAAACCGAAAGTCCCATTTGTCTGAAATATTCTGCAAGGGTGATGCCGGTGTAAACCGATGCTTCACGCGAGGCAACCGGCATTGAAGATGTGTTGCAAATGATTATTGTTCTTTCCATAAGTGAACGGTTTGTTCTTGGGTCGGTAAGTTCGGGGAATTCCTTTAATATCTCGACAACCTCGCCGGCACGCTCGCCACAGGCTGTAATTATTACAATGTCAACATCGGCATTTTTTGCCTCCATGTGTTGAAGCACGGTTTTACCTGCACCGAAAGGCCCCGGGACACAGAAGGTTCCACCTTTAGCCACCGGCAAAAAAGTATCTATGCAACGGATTTTTGTAATTAAAGTTTCGTCGGGTTGCAGACGCTCTTTGTAACATGTAATTGGTTTTTTAATGGGCCAAGAAAAAACCATGGACAAACTTTTTTTGTTGCCTTTGCGGTCTTTAATTACCGCAATTTCACTGCGAACATTGTAAGAGCCTTTTTCTACTATAGATTCAACAACCCAATCTTCGTTAGAAAGGTTAAAGGGCACCATAATTTCGTGATTAAAAATGCCCTCGGGCACGGTGCCGATTGAGTCTGCCGGGCGAACAATATCGCCAACCGAAACTTTTGGGGTGAACTCCCAATCTTTATCGGGGATTGGGTTTAAATATTCGCCTCTTTCTAAAAAATAGCCACATTTTTCTGCAAGGTTGGGCAGCGGATTTTGAAGACCATCGTAAATTTGGGTAAGAAGACCGGGGCCTAATTCTACACTCATTAATTCGCCGGTAAATTCAACCTTATCGCCAACCTTAATGCCTTCGGTCATTTCATAAATTTGCATATCGGCAATGCCGTTATTTATACGAATAACTTCGCCTTTAAGTTTTTTGTTTTCAATCAGTATAAAACCAACCTCGTTCTTTTTTACAGAACCTTCTATTCGCACCGAAACAAGATTGCCGTTAACACCCGTAACAATACCGTATATATTGCTCATTATTCTACTCCTAATTCATAGTTAAAATTTCTTGTTCTAAATTTTCAATTATATTTTCAAACTCTGCCTTGCCTTTTTCATAATTAAACGAGCTTTTTCTTTCTAACAACTTTAATTTTAAGGCATAGCCCACAAGTGCTTGAATATCAAAATAATGTGTGCCTATAAGTTCATCTAATTTTTGAAATTGCAGCGCAAGCAACATCTCTTCGGCAACAAGGGGGTTTTGGTGGTTAATTGCCGCTGCAACTGTTTTGGCTATGCTTTCATCTTTAATTTCTGGCGGTTGTGCCTTGCGGCCTAAAATTACATTCCTTTGAAAAGCAAGCTCTTGCTTAAGGATGCTGTGAAACTTCGCCCACTCTGAAAGCAAGGGGCCTTCAGCGGAATCAAGGGTTAAATCTTCTAACATTTTATATTTGGTTTCACCCAAAGTGCTGCGGCACATCCCTAAAAATTCGTTGTAAGATAAAGGCATATCGGCTTGTGATTTAAGCATTGGCAAGCTTGATATTAAATAATAATATGCCATAATAAAATCCTCACTTAAATGGTAAGCTCGGGGAAAAACGGAGCTAAAATCATATTTAATTCTTCATCTGAACAGTCAAAATACCCTGAGCCGTCTTTGGCGGTTAACTTAAAGCCCACCTTAATGTTTGGGTTGACCTTAATTTCAAGGCCCTGTTTTGTTTTATTTGCAAGTTCACTTTTAATGGCTTGTGTAATTTCGCCAACCTCGGCAACATAATTAGATGGTTCTTCATTGCTAACGGCGGCCAAAATAATTTTTGCTAAAACATTTTGGTCAACCGCTTTTTCAACATTTTCTTCCAACAACTGTCCTAGTTCTTGCTGAACAGATTTTTTAAAGAAAAGCATTGCATCTCTTTTAGCGTGTTCTGCAGTGGTTTTAGCGCTTTCCTTTAAAACTTCAACCTGTTGGTTGGCGCTTTTTATAATATTATCGGCCTCGATTTTTGCGTTTTTAATAATTGCATCGGCCTTTTCATTGGCTTGGAAAATTATTTCGTCGGCCTTTATCTTGGCAGCCTCTACTCCCTCTTTTTTTATGGCCGAAACTAATTCATTAATTTGCATTTCCATAAAATATGCCTCCTATAATTAATTATACAATTTATTCAATTATACTACTTATCTTTTATTTTTTCAATTATAACTTAAAAAATATATATGGTTGACTTATAATATATTTAATGCTAAAATAGTTTTGCCAAATAATACCTGTTTTATTTGTGCATAAATTACTTTAAGTGGTATAAAATTTTATTAAGGAGAGATTTTATTATGGAAAAATATATTTGCCCCTGTGGCTATGTTTACGACCCCGAATTAGGCGACGAAGAAAATGGCATTGCGCCCGGCACCGCTTGGGAAAATGTTCCTGAAGATTGGGTTTGCCCAATTTGTGGCCTTGGCAAAGACGCTTTCGAAAAAGAATAAACATAAAAAACCTCGCGTTAGCGAGGTTTTTTGTTTTTTATATAATTGTCTATTGCCTCTGCGGCATTTTTGCCGGCACCCATTGCCAGAATAACGGTTGCGGCACCTGTAACGGCGTCGCCACCGGCAAATACACCCTCGCGCGAGGTTTGGCCTGTTTGCCCATCGGCAATAATACCGCCCCAATCGGCAGTTTCAAGACCGTTTGTTGTAGATTTTATAAGCGGGTTGGGCGAAGTACCCAAGGCCATAATAACACAATCAGACTCGATTGTGAATTCACTGTTTTGCTTAACTACGGGGCGGCGCCTACCCGAAGCATCGGGCTCGGCTAATTCCATTTCAACACATTTTATAGACTTTACGCAGCCGTTATTGTCGCCTAAAATTTCGGTAGGGTTGGTTAAGGTTTTGAAAATAATGCCCTCTTCTATAGCGTGTTCAATTTCTTCGCGGCGGGCGGGCATTTCTTCAATACCCCTACGGTATACAATATAAACCTGAGCACCCAAACGTTTTGCGCAGCGTGCAGCGTCCATAGCAACATTGCCACCGCCCACAACAACAACATTTTTTGCCCTTTGAACAGGGGTGTCGCTGTCTTCGCTATATGCCTTCATTAAATTAATTCTTGTTAAAAATTCGTTGGCTGAATACACACCCTTTAAATTTTCACCAGGTATATTCATAAACTTAGGCAGACCTGCACCCGAGCCTATAAACACGGCGCTGAAACCGTTATTTAAAAGGTCATCCACCGAAAAGGTTTTGCCAATAACGGTATTTGTTTCAATTTTCACGCCTAATTCTTTTAGGCCGTTAATTTCTTTAGCAACAATGCTTTTTGGCAAACGGAACTCGGGTATACCGTAAACCAAAACACCGCCCGCTATGTGTAGAGCCTCGAAAACGGTTACATCGTAACCTTTTTTGGCAAGGTCGCCCGCACAGGTAAGGCCCGCCGGACCCGAGCCAATTACAGCCACCTTATACCCGTTACTTTCGGGTTTTTGTTGTGTTTTGGTGTTGCCAGCATTGTGGTAATCGGCCACAAAACGCTCAAGGCGGCCTATGGCCACGCTCTCGCCCTTAATACCCCTAACGCATTTGCCCTCGCACTGTGTTTCTTGTGGACAAACCCTTCCGCAAACTGCGGGCAAGGCCGAAGATTCGGTTATAATTTTATAGGCTGCTTCAAAATCGCCCTTAGCCACCTTATCAATAAACTGCGGTATGTGAATTTTAACAGGGCAACCCGCAACACAGGGCATATTTTTACAATTTAAGCAACGGTTTGCTTCATCTATAGCCTGCTCGGGTGTGTAGCCCAAGGCTACCTCGTTAAAGTTTTTATTGCGCACATTTGGGGCCTGCACAGGCATTTCGTTTTTAGTATTGCGCATATTAGCCATTAGCATCTGCCCCCTTAAATAAATTACAGGTCTTTTCGTAACTGTGTTTTTCAAAATCACTGTATAAACCCGAGCGTGCAATAGCCTCGTCAAAATCTATTAAATGGGCGTCGAACTCGGGGCCGTCAACACAGGCAAAACGGGTTTTTCCGCCAACGCTTAAACGGCAGCCGCCGCACATACCTGTGCCATCTATCATAATAGGGTTCATAGATGCCACTGTGGGTATGTTATATTCCTTTGTTAAAAGCGAAACAAACTTCATCATAACAAGGGGGCCTATGGTTATAACCTTATCGAACTTTTGGCCCGATTCGATTAAATCTTTTAAAGCATTGGTTACAAGGCCTTTTTGGCCTGCCGAGCCGTCGTCACTCATGAGAACAAAATTGTTAGAAACTGCCCTGAACTCTTTTTCTAAAATAACTAAATCTTTATTTCTGAAACCTACTATTGTGGTTACATTAGCGCCCTTTTTAAAAAACTTTTTAGCCACGGGGTAAGCAATAGCAGCACCAACACCACCGCCAACAACGGCCACATTTTTAACGCCGTCGGTTTCGGTGGCACGGCCCAAGGGGCCAACAAAATCTTGTATATATTCGTTTTCTTTTTTCATATTTAATTTTTTTGTTGTGGCACCAACTATTTGAAAAATTATGGTTACGGTGCCGGCAGCCCTGTCATAATCGGCTATAGTAAGGGGAATACGCTCGCCTTGCTCGTCCACCCTTAAAATTATAAACTGACCGGGTTCGGCCTTTTTTGCCACAAAAGGAGCATAAATTTCCATTAAAGTAACGGTTTTATTTAGCTCTTTTCTTTTTACTATTTTGTACATTCCAATATTGCCTCCAAACGCAATACATAATCGTATTTATTATAATTTAAAAAACAAAAAAAGTCTATATAAAATACAGACTTTTTAGTTAAATGTTAAATTTTTTATTTCCAATTCTGTTCCGTTCTCTGAAAATTCAAGCTTAATGGGTATGCCCATATTGGTAATTGTAACCTTGCAGTTTTGGCCATTTGCATCTAAAACTGCCGTGAACATTCCGTCTTTGCTCACGGGTTTTGCTTTCTCTAAGTTTAAAAAAACGGTATAAATGTTATTTAACAGAAAAAAACTTTCCCCCTGAACTCTCTCTTGTGTAAGACCTAAATACTCGGTTTTTGTGGTGTTGTCGCTAAATAAAACCTTAAGGCCGGCTATTTCTTGGGGAGAATTTATGGTAGCGGTCAGGTTGCCAAGATTATCCACACTGCAAAAAACGCTATAATCTTGGTTGTTTTTTTGGTAATCAATGTTAAAACCTATGTTGCGGCAAACAGGTTCTACACCGCCGCCGCAACCCACAAGAAGTAACAGTGGAAACAACAAAGCAAAAAATATTTTAAATTTTTTCAAACCTACACCCCCGTATAATATTTATTATACGGGGGTGTGTTTTATTACCTATTAAAGACCAAAAAACAATTGCTGAGCCTGTGCTTTTGGTACCGAACTTTTTAGGGCGTTTAACATTTTTTCGTTTAAAGATAACACCATTAAAACCTTTTGCCCTTTAACTTTAGCAACAATAAAATATGCATCATTCGGGTTGCCGCAAATTAATTTTTGGGTGGCATTAATGTTTTTTACGGCATTTTCATTATATTTTCCAAAATTTAAAATATCTGCACATTCAAACGAAAGCACCCTGTTTCTTTTGCTTTTAGAGGTAATTTTGTCGATATCAAAAGTTCCGTTTGTTAAAATATATTCGTACTCTATATTTAATAAGCCTATTAATTTAACCGCACCGTAAATGGCAGCAACAGCGACCATAATAAGTATTGGGTAGACCTGAGAGTATATTAAAGCAAAAGCCGTTACGGCAGCGGTAGCAATAACGATTAATGCTGCTAAAAAGTAAGTTTTTGCATCCTTTTTAATGCTAACTAATTGTTCTATAAAAATATCCATTTTATTCACCTTCCACCTTAATTATAGCATTATTCTGACGGCAACACAATAAGTTCTTTGGGGGATTTAGTTATATTTTCGCATCCGCCCTTTTTAATAATAACCATGTCTTCAATTCTGACACCGAACTTATTGTTAATGTAAATGCCCGGCTCTACCGTTAAAACCATATTTTCCTTTAGTTTTGTGTTGCATTTGGGGCTAAAATTGGGTGATTCGTGAATATTAAGCCCTACGCTGTGCCCGAGCGCGTGCCCAAAACAACCTTTGTAGCCTGCATTTTCTATAATGTCGCGGGCGGTTTTATCAATGTTGCTGCAAATTGCACCTGCCTTTATTTTGCCAAGCGCCGCATTTTGCGCCGCTAAAACTGTGTTATAAACCTTTATTTGCTCGGCAGTTACATCACCCACCGCCACAGTTCTTGTCATATCCGACCTATAACCGTTTATTACCGCGCCAAAATCAAGTGTAATAAAATCGCCTTTTTCTATTTTTTTGTTGCTTGGCTCACCGTGTGGCAACGAAGAATTTTTGCCCGACACCACAATAAAATCGAACGCAATTCCGTTGCTGCCCTGTTTTCTTGTGAAAAATTCTAAATCAAGCATAATTTCTTGTTCGGTTTTGCCAACCCTTATTTTATTTAAAATATATTGGAATGCAGCATCGCAAATTTGTTGAGCTTTTTTAATAGAATTTAACTCGGATTCGGTTTTTACCATTCGGCTTTTGGTTATAATGTTAGAAATTTTATTAGATTTGCTAACACTGGCGCCTAAATCTTTTTTTAATTTATTAAAACTAAAAACATTTAAAAATTCGGGTTCTATGAAAATTTTATTAATATTATTTAGGTGGTTTTTAATGGTATTTACGCCATCAAACAACACAACCTGCACATTGTTTGCCACCTTTGTTGCTGCTTCAAAATAACGAAAATCGGCAAATAAAAAAGTTTTATTTTTGGTTACCAAAATATAGCCGTCGCTGGAATTAAAGTTGCTTAAATAAAACCTAGATGATGGCGAAATTATTAACGCGGCCTCATTTTCTTTTAAAATATTTTTAATTTTTGTTAAACAATCACACATATAATATAGCGCCTTTCAAGTATATATTCTATGATAATGCAAAATATTATTTCTTGCAAGGTGTTTTATGTATATTTTTGATTTGCACTGCGATTTGCTTAATAATTTTTATAAAAACCCTAACTATGATTTTTTATTAAACAATGGCCACATTAGCGAAATAGGCCTTAATTTAGGCGGCTATTTAGCGCAGTGTTTTGCAATATTTTTGCCGCCCGAAGTGCCCGCGAATAACAATTATTTCTTTTTTAAAACACAATATAATTTATTTTGCAAAGTTATTAAAAAAAGTCGCACCTTAAGGCAGGCCAAAACAAAACGAGATATTTTAAAAAATGCCGAAAGCGGAAAAATTTCGGCTATACTGACAGTCGAGAATGCCGATTTTTTAGGTGGGGACATTAAGAAATTAAAAATTGCCGAAAATCTGGGTGTTAAAATTTTAGGCCTTGTTTGGAACAACGAAAATTGTCTTGGCTACCCTAACAGTGCAGCAAAAAATATAAATAATTTACCACTTAAAAATTTTGGTTGTGCGGTTATTGATTATTTAAACTACAGCCCCATTATACCCGATGTTTCACACCTTAATTACGGCGGGTTTAACAGTGTGGCAAACATTTTTAAAAAACCGTTTATAGCAAGTCATTCGGCTTGTAGTGAGATATACCCGCACCCTCGCAATTTAACTGACGAGCAAATTAAAAAAATTGCAAACAGCGGTGGAGTTGTTGGCATTAACTTTTATTCAAAATTTTTAAACGGAACAAACACCACTACCATTGCTGATATTATTTTGCACCTTAAGCATTTAATAAAAATAGGTGGCCAAGATATTGCTGCTTTGGGCAGTGATTTTGACGGAATTGATTGCAATTTGTTTTTGAAAAACTGCTCACAAATGCCGATTTTGGCCGATGCTCTAATTAAAAATTTCGGCACCTTGTTGGCCGAAAAAATTTGCTTTAAAAACGCACTTAGGGTGCTTTAAATATATTAAAAAGCGTAGGGTTAAACCCTACGCTTTTTGTTAGAATAAGCCGGTAATTTTGCCGGAAGCATCCACATCAATTTTCTCAGCCGCCGGAACCTTTGGCAAGCCGGGCATTGTTAAAATGTCGCCCGTTAGCACAACAATAAAGCCGGCTCCAGCCGAAACCTTAACATTTTTAATGGTTACGGTAAAGTCTTCTGGGGCACCGAGTTTTGTTGGGTCGTCGGAAAAACTGTATTGTGTTTTAGCAACACAAATGGGCACATTACCAAAACCAAGGGACTCTAACTCGGCAATTTGTTTTTTGGCGGCGGGGGTGATTATTATGCCACTGCCACCGTAAATTTTAGTAACCAAGGATTCAATTTTTTGTTCTATGCTTTCTTCTAAAGAATATGCAAAGGTAAAATCGCCCTTTTCTTCGTTGCAAAGCCTTACAACCTCTTTAGCGAGTTCTATGCCACCGTTGCCGCCATCTGCCCAAACGGTTGAAAGAACTGTATTAACACCGAGTTCACGGCATTTTTTAATAATAAAGTCGATTTCATTGTCGGTATCGGTCGGGAAGCGGTTAACAGCAACCACACATGGCAGTTTATAAACATTTTTAATGTTTGAAACATGTCTTAGCAGGTTTGGTATGCCCTTTTCAAGTGCGGCAATATCCTCGCCCGAGAGTTCGGTTTTGGCAAGACCGCCATGCATTTTTAACGCCCTGACTGTTGCAACAACCACAACGGCGCTTGGTGTAAGGTCTGCCATGCGGCACTTAATATCTAAAAACTTTTCGGCGCCAAGGTCGGCACCAAAGCCTGCCTCGGTTATGGCGTAATCGGCCATTTTAAGTGCTAATTTTGTGGCCATTACCGAGTTGCAACCGTGAGCAATATTGGCAAACGGACCGCCGTGCACAAATGCAGGTGTGCCCTCTAATGTTTGCACCAAATTTGGTTTTATGGCATCTTTAAGCAGTGCCGTTAGGGCGCCTGCTGCCTTTAATTCGCCACAGGTTACGGGTTGACCACTGTAATTATATCCAACAATAATGCGCGAAAGTCTTTCTTTTAAATCGATAATAGAATTAGAAAGACAAAGCACCGCCATAATTTCGCTGGCAACGGTAATATCAAATCCGTCTTCCCTTGGAACACCGTTTGCTTTGCCGCCAAGGCCGTTTATAATATTCCTTAACTGGCGGTCGTTCATATCGACACAGCGTTTCCAGGTAATTCTTTTAACATCAATGCCTAAAGTATTACCCTGCTGAATATGGTTATCGAGCATGGCTGCCAACAGGTTATTAGCAGCACCAATAGCGTGAAAATCGCCTGTGAAATGCAGGTTAATATCTTCCATAGGCACAACCTGTGCATAACCGCCGCCTGCGGCGCCGCCCTTTACACCAAACACAGGGCCTAAAGATGGCTCGCGCAGGGCTACGGCAACATTTTGGCCTATTTTACGCATACCATCGGCAAGACCTATGGTGGTTGTGGTTTTGCCTTCACCCGCAGGGGTTGGGGTTATGGCGGTAACCAAAACAAGTTTACCGTTTTCTTTAGTGCTATCGTTTAATAAATCTAAATCTATTTTTGCTTTATATTTGCCGTACTGCTCAATGTATTTTTCTTCAACGCCGGCAGTTGCGGCAATTTCGGTAATGGGTTTTAATTTACAACTTTGTGCAATTTCTATATCGCTCAAAAATGCCATTTTTATTTACCCCTTTTTAATAAATTGGATATTTTGCGCAAAGGGCCTGAACTTCGGCACTTACGCGTTCTTTATTACCTTCAAAATCTTTAATAATATCGGCTATCCAACCGGCAATTAAGTCCATTTCGGGCTCTTTAAATCCGCGGGTTGTAACGGCAGGAGTGCCCAAACGCACGCCACTTGTTATAAACGGACTTAAAGGCTCGCCGGGTATGGTGTTTTTGTTGGCGGTAATATGAACTTCGTCGAGCCTGTGCTCTAATTCTTTACCTGTAATGCCTGTGCCAACAAGTTTTAAAAGCATTAAGTGGTTGTCGGTACCGTCCGACACAATGTTAAGTCCACGTTTTTTAAGGCCTGCACATAAAGCCTGTGCATTTTTAAGAACCTGTTGTTGATATTCTTTAAATTCGTCTGTTAGTGCTTCGCCTAAGGCCACAGCCTTGGCGGCAATAATATGCATTAACGGGCCACCCTGAACACCGGGGAATATGGCCTTATCAATAGCCTTTGCGTGCTCTTCGCGGCACAAGATTAAACCGCCGCGTGGGCCCCTTAAGGTTTTGTGTGTGGTTGTTGTAACAACATCGGCATAAGGTACGGGGGACGGATGCAACCCTGCAGCAACAAGACCTGCAATGTGGGCAATATCTACCATTAAATATGCCCCTACCTTATCGCAAATTTCACGGCAACGTTTAAAATCGATTATGCGTGAATATGCACTGGCTCCCACAACTATTAACTTTGGTTTGCAATCCAAGGCGATTTTTTCCATTTCGTCATAGTCTATGGTTTCGGTTTCTTTATTAACGCCGTAAGGCACAATGTTAAAATATTTACCCGAAATATTTACAGGTGAGCCGTGCGATAAATGACCACCCTCGGATAAGTTCATACCCATAACGGTGTCGCCCGGGTTTAACAAAGCAAAGAATACGGCCAAGTTGGCATTGGCGCCGCTGTGTGGCTGAACATTGGCGTGTTCTGCACCAAAAAGTTCGCAGGCGCGTTTTCTGGCAATATCTTCCACAACATCTACATACTGGCAGCCGCCATAATAGCGTTTGCCCGGATAACCTTCGGCATACTTATTGGTAAGCACACCGCCGGCGGCCAATAAAACCGCCTTAGAAACAATATTTTCCGAGGCAATAAGCTCAATATTGTGTTGTTGGCGTGAAAGCTCGTCGGAACAAGCAGCATAAACTTCACTGTCGTAATTTTTAAGTTCCTCAAAAAAATTCATTTTATTTTCCCCTTATTATTTAAAATATTCTACTGCCGAAGCAAACATTTTAATATCGTATTCGCCCGGAACATTTTTATAAAGGCCTGCACCAATGCGCTCAGAGTGGCCCATCTTACCGAATACGCGGCCATCGGGCGAGGTTATGCCTTCTATAGCGTGCATAGAATTATTTGGGTTAAAGTGAATATCGTTGGTGGCGTTACCCTGTAAATCTACATATTGGGTAGCAATTTGACCGTTTTCGGCCAATTTTTGAATCAAGGCTTCGTCGGCTATAAAGCGGCCTTCACCGTGAGAAATCGGAACCGAATAAATATCGCCCACATTTGTGTTTTTAAGCCAAGGCGATTTATTGGAAGCGATTCGTGTTCTAACAATTCGCGACTGGTGGCGTGCTATTGTGTTAAAGGTTAAGGTTGGGCAGGTTTCGTCGGTATCTATAATTTTGCCGTAAG
This sequence comes from Acutalibacteraceae bacterium, assembly GCA_045651765.1. Taxonomy (GTDB): domain Bacteria; phylum Bacillota; class Clostridia; order Oscillospirales; family Acutalibacteraceae; genus SIG565. The sequence continues at coordinate 76,149 of JAZRSY010000002.1, forward strand.
GCACCAAACCTAATTTAATGAGTGCCTGGAAGCCGTTACAAATACCGCACATAAGTCCGTCGCGGTTTTCAAGCAAATCGGTAACGCCATCTTTAACGGCGGCATTACGGAAAAATGCCGTTATAAACTTACCGCTGCCATCAGGTTCGTCGCCACCCGAGAAACCGCCCGGAATAAATACCATTTGTGCCGTTTTAAGTTTGGTTGCAAACTCTTCTACGCTGTGGCGAATGCCATCGGCATTAAGGTTTTTAATAACCAAAATTTCGGGCTCGGCGCCGGCGTCGCGCACTGCTTTGGCCGAATCATATTCACAGTTAGTGCCCGGGAAAGCAGGAATTAACACCTTTGGTTTTGCTGTTTTAATGTTGGGCACATAAATTTTATTATTTTTATATTCGTAATTTTTAATCTCGGTTTTTTCGGATTTAATGTTACAGCTGTAAACGTTTTCTAATTTGTTTTCGTAAATATTTAAAACATTTTCTAAATTTACGCTCTCGCTACCGAAAGAAATTTGCGGATTAGCGGTTACTGTACCCACCAAGGTTGCACCCTCGACATCTTCTGTAACCTCTAAAATAAATGAGCCGTAGCTGTAACCGAAAATGCAGTTATTACACATATTTTCGCTGAACTCAAAACCAAGACCGTTACCAAAGCACATCTTCATAACGGCTTCGGCCACGCCGCCAAGGCCAATTGTGTAACAAGAAAGCACCTTGCCTTCGCGCATTAGTTTAGTAATCTTTTTAAACACACCCAAAAGCGACTGTGTATTAGGCAGTCCGTTGGCATCGTATTTGGGGGTTAATTTTACAACCTTGCTGCCGGCCTTTTTAAACTCGGGCGAGATAACTTCACTTGTTTTGCCTGTTGTTACGGCAAAGGAAACAAGTGTTGGCGGAACATCAATATTCTCGAACGAACCGCTCATTGAGTCTTTACCGCCGATTGAACCAATACCTAATTCTAATTGTGCTTTAAATGCACCCAAAAGGGCGGCTAACGGTTTGCCCCAACGCTTTGAATCTTTGCGGGGGCTTTCGAAATATTCTTGGAATGTTAAATAAACATCTTTAAACTCGGCACCGGTGGCAATCAACTTACAAACCGACTCTACTACGGCTAAATAGGCGCCGTGGTAGGGCGATTTTTCGGTAATGAAGGGGTTGTAACCCCACGACATATAAGAGCAACAATCGGTGTGTTTTTGTTCTACCGATATTTTTTGCACCATGGCCTGAATTGGTGTTAACTGATTTTTACCGCCAAACGGCATTAATACAGTGCCGGCACCAATGGTGGAATCGAACCTTTCGGAAAGGCCACGCTTAGAGCAGATGTTAAGGTCATCGGCCATATTTTTAATATTTTCGGCAAAACTGCCTTCTATCTTTTTTTCAAAGGTTTCGGGTGCGGACGGGGCAATATCAATATGCTTATCGGCACCGTTGGAATTTAAGAATTCGCGGCTGATATCTACTATTTTTTTGCCGTTCCAAATCATTACGAGCCTTGGCTCTGCCTTAACCTCGGCAACAGGGCAAGCCTGTAAATTTTCGGTTGCGGCAAGGGCTAAAAATGCGTCAACATTTTCCTTTTCCACAACAACGGCCATTCTTTCTTGCGATTCACTAATGGCAAGTTCGGTGCCGTCAAGGCCTTCGTACTTTTTGGGAACAGCGTTCAAATTAATTTCAAGACCATCGGCCAATTCACCAATAGCAACCGAAACACCGCCTGCGCCAAAGTCGTTGCAGCGTTTTATCATTCGGGTTGCCTCTTTATTGCGGAACAAGCGTTGCAGTTTGCGTTCTTCGGGGGCGTTACCCTTTTGAACTTCGGCACCACAGGTTTCAACCGACTGTGCATTATGTGCCTTGGAAGAACCTGTTGCACCGCCAATGCCGTCGCGGCCGGTGGAGCCACCAAGAAGTATAACAATATCACCGGGTGCGGGCACCTCACGCCTTACATTTTCGGCAGGGGCTGCGGCTATAACAGCACCAATTTCCATTCTTTTGGCGGCATAGCCCGGGTGGTAAATTTCGTCTACAATGCCGGTGGCAAGACCGATTTGGTTGCCGTAAGAGGAATAACCTGCGGCGGCTGTGGTAACAATTTTGCGTTGTGGCAACTTGCCGCTTATGGTCTCGCTCACGGGTTTTAACGGGTCGGCTGCGCCGGTAACGCGCATGGCACCGTATACATAAGACCTGCCCGAAAGTGGGTCGCGTATGGCGCCGCCAATACAGGTGGCTGCGCCACCAAACGGCTCGATTTCGGTTGGGTGGTTGTGGGTTTCGTTTTTAAATAATAAAAGCCAAGGCTCTGTTACGCCGTCTACCTCTACATCGATTTTAACGGTGCAGGCGTTAATTTCTTCGGATTCATCTAATTTTTCGAGTTTGCCGTTGGTTTTTAAGTATTTAACAGCAACGGTTGCTAAATCCATAAGGCAGATGGGTTTTGTGCGGCCTAAACTTTTTCTAACATTTAAATAGTCATTATAAGCGTTTTGTAAAAGTTCGTCTTCAAACTTAACATTATCAATAACCGTTAAGAATGTTGTATGGCGGCAGTGGTCCGACCAATATGTGTCAATCATTCTGATTTCGGTTATGGTTGGGTTGCGGTTTTCGGTTTTAAAATAGTTTTGGCAAAAAGCAATATCGTCGGCATCCATTGCAAGACCATATTTTTTCACAAAATCTTCTAAACCTGCTCGGTCTAAATCGTTAAAACCATTTAACACTTCAACCTCGGTGGGTATTGTGTAATCGGCCTTAAGGGTTGCATATGTATCCATAGTGGCTTCACGGGCTTCTACGGGGTTAATAACATATTTTTTAATTTCGGCAATATCGTTCTCAGTTAAATCGCCATAAAGCACATAAACCTTAGCGGTTCTAATGGTGGGGCGCTCGCCCTGCGATATTATTTGAATACACTGTGCGGCAGAATCGGCACGTTGGTCGAACTGGCCCGGCAAATATTCAGTAGCAAAGCACACAGCACCATCAGTATCTAAGCTATCGGTTACAATATCTAACTGGGGTTCGGAAAACACTGTACCCTTGGCGTAATTAAAAAGCTCTTCGGTTATATTTTCGGCATCGTAACGGTTAATTACCCTTACGCCGGTTAAATTTTTTATTCCTAAAAGGGTTGTGGCATCGTTGAATAATGCTTTAGCCTCGTGGGAGTGCTCTTCCCTTTTTTCTACATATACTCTAAAAACCATTATTAAACCTCCGTTAAGCTTTTGTGTTGGCCTTTAGTGCCTTGGCACCAATATCGTTACGGTAATAGGCATTTTCAAAATGAACATTACCAACTATTTCGTATGCATTTTTAATTGCATCTTGCAAAGTGTCGGCCACGGCGGTGCAACCAAGCACACGACCGCCTGCGGTAACCACCTTGCCGTTATCAAGCGCTGCGCCCGCAACATAAACATTATTTTTAAAATTATTTGGTATTGTTATTTCATACCCTTTTTCGTAATGCTCGGGGTAACCTTTAGAAGCCATTATAACGCAGCAGGCATTGCTGTCGCTAAACTCTACTTTAGTATCTTTAAGTGTGCCAAAGGTTGTAGCCTGCATAACGGTTAATAAATCGGATTTTAAAAGCGGCAAAACAACCTGGGTTTCGGGGTCGCCAAAGCGGCAGTTATATTCTATAACCTTAGGGCCTTTAGCGGTTAGCATTAAACCAAAATAAAGGCAGCCTTTAAAGGTGCGGTTTTCGCTGTTCATGGCATTAATTGTGGGTAAGAAAATTGTTTCCATACATTCTTTGGCAACGGCATCGGTATAATAGGGGTTGGGGGCTACTGTGCCCATACCGCCTGTGTTAAGACCGGTATCGTTATCGCCTGCACGCTTATGGTCCATAGAAGATACCATAGGCACTACCGTTTCGCCGTCGGTAAAGGCAAGAACTGATACTTCAGGGCCGGTTAAAAATTCCTCAATAACAATGCTGTCGCCGCTTGAGCCAAACTGCTTGTCTTGCATAATGGACTTAACTGCCTTTATGGCATCTTCGCGGGTTTCGGCAATTATTACACCCTTGCCAAGTGCCAAACCATCGGCCTTTATAACGGTTGGAATGGGGGCAGTTTGCAAATATTCTATGGCGCTTTCGGCGTTTGTAAACACCTCATACTCGGCGGTGGGAATGTTATACTTTTTCATAAGGTTTTTAGAAAAAACCTTGCTGCCTTCAATAATTGCAGCCGCTTTGTTTGGGCCAAAGCAAGCTATGCCCTTTTGCTCTAGGGCATCCACACAACCAAGCACCAGCGGGTCGTCGGGTGCCACAACGGCGTAATCTATGCCGTTTTGTGCTGCAAAATCGGCAATTTTTTCAATCTCTTTAGCGCCAATATTTACAAGTGTGGCATCTTCTTGCATACCTGCATTGCCCGGTAGGGCGAAAATTTCGGTAATATTTTTATTTTCTTTTAATTTTTTTATAATAGCGTGCTCGCGGCCGCCGCTACCTACAACTAATACTTTCATTAATAAACCCCTTTAAATTAATGGTGGAAAAGCCTCATGCCAGTGAATGATAAAGTCATATTATATTTATTGCAACAGTCTATTACGGCATCGTCGCGTATTGAGCCGCCTGGCTCGGCAATATATTTAACGCCGCTTTTGTGGGCTCTTTCAATGTTGTCGCTAAACGGGAAGAAGGCATCGGAGCCTAGGGCTACGCCATCTATACCCTGTAAATATTCTTTAATTTCGGCCTCGGTTAATGGCTCGGGGCGGGTGGTAAAATAGTTTTGCCAAATACCCTCGGCACAAACGTCTTCTTCGTTTTTGTTAATGTAGCCGTCAATTACATTGTCGCGGTCGGGGCGACGAATGTCGGAACGGAAGGGCAAATTAAGCACCTTTGGATGTTGGCGTAAGAACCAGGTGTCTGCCTTATTTCCTGCAAGCCTTGTGCAATGTATGCGGGATTGTTGGCCTGCACCAACGCCAATGGCTTGTCCGTCAACTGCATAACAAACCGAGTTGGACTGTGTATATTTAAGAGTAATTAAAGCAATAATTAAATCCCTTACAGCCGATTCGGGTAAATCTTTGTTGTTGGTTACAATATTGCTTAACAATTCTTTGTTAATTTGGAAGTTGTTACGACCTTGCTCAAATGTTATGCCGTAAACCTGTTTTTGCTCTATAGCGGCAGGTACATAGTCAGGGTCTATTTTAACTATGTTATAGTTGCCCTTGCGTTTGCTTTTTAAAATTTCCAAAGCCTCGGGCTCGTAACCGGGGGCAATAACACCATCGGACACTTCACGCTGAATTAATTTGGCCGTTGTAACATCGCAAACATCAGAAAGTGCCACCCAGTCGCCGAATGAGCACATACGGTCGGTGCCGCGGGCACGGGCATATGCACAGGCCAAAGGCGAATCGTCAAGACCTTCAATATCGTCTACAAAGCAGGCTTTTTTTAATGTTTCGCTTAGTGGAATGCCAACAGCGGCCGATGTTGGACTAACGTGTTTAAAAGAGGTTACGGCCGGTAAACCTAAGGCCTCTTTAAGTTCTTTTACTAATTGCCAACTATTAAAGGCATCTAAAAAGTTGATATAACCTGGTCTGCCGCAAAGAATTTCAATGGGCAAATCACTTCCGTCGGCCATAAATATTTTTGAGGGTTTTTGGTTGGGGTTGCAACCGTATTTTAGTTCAAACTCTTTCATATTAACAAACCTCTTAATTATTTTTATTTATTATAATCTCGGTGGGTTCAGCACCATTAAGCGGAACCTCACGAACAAAAAGTGATACTTTATTTTCATTATTAAGATTTTGCCAAACAATATCGGCCAACTCTTTTGCGCTGTTTGGTAACTCGACCTCTTCGGGTTCGCCATAAAATGACGGTATTGGGTTGCCGTCGCACTTATATGTGTGAATAAAGTGGCCTATGCCGTTTTCAGCATTAAGGTAATTATAGAAAAACCTGCGGCAACTTTCCCCTCTGCCGTTTGCCGATTTTAAAATTGACATTTTATAGGTAAAATCGTTTTGAGCAAAGTTATAGTTCAAAACGCCCGAAATACGAGGGGTAAAATTGGGGGCATCGGGCTCAAACTCGCGAATTTTACAGGCCTCTTCAAAGCCGTAATCATGCGCACATTCGTTAATTTTATCGAATATAGTGTTGGTTTGGTCGCCGTTGGTAATAATGTCTATATTACCGCCCTTGGCAGTTAAATAAGGGTTGTAGATTATTAAACTTGGGTCAGAAAGTTTGCTTTCGTCAAAAGCCTTGGTGCGCATACCGCCATCGAATCGTTCGAAAATGCGGTTGCGGCTGTTTTCACTGCGACCCATTATAAAATAGGCTATAAGCGCCTTTTGGCCATCGGCCGATTTTCCTATTACTATGCCCCTGCCCGGGTATGTATTGTTGCTTAAAAGTTCTTTTAAATCATATAAAGCCATTTTATTACCTCTTTATTTTAGTTCACTGCAAACCTTTTCAAGCGCCAAAGGCAAAATAATCCATTCGGCCTGTTGCATTACACGTTTTTGTAGAGTTTCGGGGGTATCGTTTTCCAAAACCTCTACTGCTTTTTGCATTATTATCTCGCCGTCGTCGGCAATTTCGTTAACAAAATGCACCGTAGCGCCCGTTACCTTAACGCCTTTTTTGAGGGCAGCCTCATGCACCTTTAGACCATAAAAGCCCTCGCCACAAAAGGACGGTATTAACGACGGGTGAACATTTATTATTCTTTTTTCGTAAAGCTTGGTAAATTTTTCACTTAAAATTACCATAAAGCCGGCTAAAACTATAAAATCAATGTTATTTTGGTTTAAAAGCGAAATTATTTTTTCTTCCATGGCAAGTTTGCTGCCACACTCTTCTTTGGAAACAACTGCGGTTTTAATGCCGGCGTTTTGCGCCCTTGTGAGAGCGTAAGCATCGGCCTTGTTGGAAACAACAAGTTTAATTTGCCCACTTTTTATAATTCCGTTATTTTGGGCATCAATAAGGGCCTGCAAATTAGTGCCCCCGCCCGAAACCAAAACGGCTATATTTGCCTTGCTCATAAAATTATTTTATCCTCCGACTCAACAATTTCGCCAATAATATAGGCGTCTTCGCCGTTCTGTTTTAAAATCTCTAATGAGCGCTCGGCATCTTTAGCGGGAACAACAATGCTCATACCAACGCCCATATTAAAGGTGTTGTACATATCGTGCTCGCTTATATTACCGCGTTTTGCCAAAAGTTCAAAAATCGGTAAAACCTTTATGGCTGATTTATCAATTTTAGCGCCAAGGCCGTCGGGTATGCTGCGCGGAATATTTTCGTAAAATCCGCCGCCTGTAATGTGTGAAATACCCTTAACCTTAACCTGCTCTAACAAGGCTAAGACCGATTTAACATAAAGTTTGGTTGGAGTAAGCAGAGTTTCGCCAATGCTTTTGCCGCCAAGTTCAGCCACAGGTGAAGTAATGTCGCTGTTTTCAACATCGAACACCTTGCGCACAAGTGAAAAACCATTGGAATGAACACCACTTGAAGCCAAAGCGATAACAACATCGCCTGCTTGCATGGTTTTATTGTCGATAATTTTGGATTTATCTACAATACCTGTGCAGTAGCCGGCTAAATCATAGTCATCCTCGGGCATAAGGCCTGGGTGTTCGGCGGTTTCGCCACCAATTAAGGCACAACCCGACTGTACACAGCCTTCGGCCACGCCTGCAACTATTTCGGCAATTTTTTCGGGAATGTTTTTGCCACAGGCAATGTAATCCAAAAAGAATAACGGTTTTGCGCCGCAGCAAATAATGTCGTTAGCACACATGGCAACGCAATCTATGCCGATAGTATCGTGCTTATCAAGCAGCATTGCTAATTTAATTTTGGTGCCAACGCCATCTGTTCCGGCAACCAAAACAGGCTCGGTTATGCCTGCAAGGTTTAAACCAAAGCAACCGCCAAAGCCACCAACATCGTCAAGGCAACCTTCATTTTTAGTGCGGTTAATGTGTTTTTTCATCAGCTCAACGGCCTTGTAGCCGGCAGTAATATCCACACCGGCGGCGGCGTATGAATCGGATTTAGATTTTATACTCATTTTAATTATTCCTTTCCGTTCCAGCAATATGTGCAAAGGTCTTCGGGGTTTAGGCCAATTGCCTTAATAACACCCTCTAAAGACTGAAATTCAAGTGAAGCAAAACCTAATTTTTCGCAAATTGTTTTTCTTAAATTTTTGCCCCTTTCGGTTGAAGCATCGCTATATTCTTCAATATAGTTCATTCCTTCTTCACCCTCAAGTTCTAAAATAATGCGGCGTGCAATAAGTTCTAAATCGCTGGTGGCGCGTGTGAAATTTAAATATTTGCAGCCATACATTATGGGTGGGCAGGCCGAACGCATATGTACCTTTTTGGCACCGTTATCATAAAGAAAATCTACCGTTTCTTTAAGTTGGGTGCCACGAACAATGGAATCGTCCACAAAAAGTAATTCTTTATTTTCGATTAATTCGCGCACGGGAATCTGCTTCATTTTAGCAACCTTTTGGCGTTCTTTTTGGTGGGTTGGTGTAAAGCTGCGCGCCCAAGTGGGTGTGTATTTTATAAAGGCCCTTGCAAAAGGCACACCGCTTTCATTAGCGTAGCCTATTGCGTGTGGTGTGCCCGAATCCGGCACGCCCACAATATAATCGAGCCCCTGTTTTATGTTTAGTTGGTTGTCGTTTTCGGCCAATATTTTACCGTTTTTGTAACGCATTACCTCAACATTAACACCTTCGTAGGTAGAGGTTGGGTAGCCGTAATAACTCCATAAAAACGAGCAAACCTTTTTTCTGTTGCCCGGTTTTTTAAGCTGTGTTATTTTTTCGGGTTCTAATTTAACAATTTCGCCCGGACCTAACTCGCGCACTTCGGTATAGCCTAATTTTTTATAGGCAAAGCTTTCAAACGAAACGCAATGTCCGTTTTCGTTTTTGCCAATGCTTACGGGTATACGGCCCAACTTATCGCGGGCGGCAATAAGGGTGCCATCGCTGTTTAATATTAAAATTGAGGCGGTGCCTTCAATTGCGTTTTGGGCAAACTCTATGCCCTCTAAAAAGCTTTCTTTTTGGCCAATAAGTGCAGCTACTAACTCGGTAGCGTTTATAAGGCCGCTTGTCATGGCATTTAGGTGGCCGCCCTTGGCCAAATATTTTTCAATCAACTCTTTAGCGTTGTTGATTAAACCCGTAATACAAATGGCATAGGTGCCAATGTTTGAATGTATTAACAAAGGCTGAGGGTCATAATCACTTATGCAGCCTATGGCCGAGGTACCCTGCATTTCTTCGAAAACGTTTTCAAACTTGGTTCTAAAGGGTGAATTTTGAATATTATGAATTTCGCGCTGGAGGCCAATTTTGGCATCGTACGCTGCCATACCGCCCCTGCGTGTGCCTAAATGCGAATGATAGTCGGTGCCAAAGAAAACATCTGAAATAGCATCTTCGGTGCTAACTACTCCAAAAAAACCGCCCATTGTTTACTCCTTTTTATTTTATGCAAAGAAAAGTTCTGAAAGTGTCATTGGGTCTATATATTCGCCGTTTTTGTAAACGCGCATATTGCCCGATGCAATTTCGTCTATAAGCATTACACTGCCATCTTTATCGTAGCCGAATTCAAATTTAATGTCGTAAAGGTCAAGACCCTTTTCCTTTAAATCGTCGGCAACAATTTTTGTGATTTTTTGGGTCATATCTTTAATATCGTCGTATTGTTTTGCTGTCATAACACCTAAATCTACAAGGCCGTCTTTGGTAACCAGCGGGTCGCCCTTTTCGTCATTTTTAAAGGTAGTTTCAACATAAGCTGGTAAATCGGCGCCTTCGGCAATATAATCGCTGTAACGACGGAAGAAGCTGCCAACTGCTTTATAGCGGCAAATAACCTCTAAACCTTTGCCAAAAACTTTAGCGGCCAAAACTTCCATTGTGGTGTCTTGGAGGTTAGCGTTTACATAGTGTGTTTTAATGCCGGCAGCATTAATTTTTTCAAAAAAGTAAATAGACATCCTTAGGTTAACATCGCCAACGCCATCTATTGTTAGACCAACCGAATTTTCGCCCGGGTCAAACACGCCGTCTTTACCGGTGCAATCATCTTTAAATTTTAGCAAACAGTTGCCGTTTTCAAGTGCGAAAACATCTTTGGTTTTTCCTGTGTAAATTAATTTCTTTTCCATTGTTTTTACCCCTTTATATTAAATATTTTTTAAAGCTTCTTTTACGGTTGCATCTTTTTTAAGAACAACCTGGGCATCGGCCACACGCTTGGCATCTAACCTATCTGCCAAAGATGAATCCGACACGGCTAAAATTTGAATTGCCAAAAGTGCAGCATTGGCGGCACCGTTTATGGCAACAGTAGCCACCGGTATGCCGGTTGGCATTTGCACGGTAGAAAGCAAGGCATCTAAACCGTCGACCATGCCGCCCTTGCAAGGGATTCCGATAACGGGCAGGGTTGTGTTGGCCGCAATGGCGCCCGCTAAGTGAGCTGCCATGCCGGCTGCCGCTATTATAGCGCCAAAGCCGTTCTGCCTTGCGTTAACGGCAAAATCGCGCGCCTCTATGGGTGTGCGGTGCGCCGAATAAATGTGAATTTCATAAGGAACTTCAAATTCTTCCAACATATTTGTAGCTTTTTTTACAATTGGTAAATCGCTGTCGCTACCCATTATTATTGCTACTTTTTTCATAAATTACCCCTCCTTAAAAACAAAAAGGCGCACTTGACTAGAGTTTAGTCAAATGCGCCCAGACGGTCGGCAAAAAATGCAGAAAACTGCACGGCGTTATTTACTTCTTTGTGGTTAATTCCACTGGTTTCCGTCAGTCGTAAAAAACGCTTTTAACTACCCGTTCATTATACCACAAAAAGCACAATTTAGTCAAGAAAAAGAGTGTAGAAAATATGGGTAAAATTAAAATAATTTTGGTTATTTTGCCCTGGCTTCACAATATATGCAGCGCTTGGTTTCAGGCACGCCCTCGGTAACCTTAAAAATGTGCTCAATTTCTTGTTCGGTGCTGGTTATACAGCGCGGATTTTTGCACTTAATTTTACCCCTGATAAGCCTGCCCGACTCGGTTTCAAGCGGACTTGCTTTAGAGTCTGTTAATTCTAACAATTTAATTATTAATGCCATTCGCATATATTTACCGTAAAGCGCCTGTTTAAAATAACAGGCTCGACTATCGTTGTCGATGGCAACGCTTATTTCGTTAACCCTTGGCAGCGGGTGCAAAATGGCAAGGTCGGCCTTGGCGTCGGTTAATTTTTCAGGGGTTAAAATATAACTGTCTTTAAGGCGTAAATAATCTTCTTCGTTAAAAAAGCGTTCCCTTTGAACACGGGTCATGTAAAGCACATCTAAATCTGAAATCACACCCTCTAAATCGGTGGTTTCTATGTACTCCATTCCACTTTTTTCAATAACGTCGGTTTTAATATAACTTGGTAATTTTAACTCTTCGGGCGAAATTAAAACAACCTTAATGCCACTATAACGCGAAAGTGCGCTTATTAGCGAATGCACCGTTCTGCCGAATTTTAAATCGCCACACAAGCCTACGCAAAGGTTGTTAAAACCGCCTTTTTCACGGTAAATTGTTAATAAATCGGCCAAGGTTTGTGTTGGGTGGTTATGCCCGCCGTCGCCCGCGTTAATAACCGGCACAGTAGCATTCATGGCGGCCACAAGCGGTGCGCCCTCTTTAAAATGGCGCATGGCAATAATGTCGGCATAGCAGCTTATGATTTTTGCGGTGTCGGCAACGCTTTCGCCCTTGGCGGCCGAAGATGAGCCTGCCTCGGAAAAGCCCAAAACATTGCCGCCTAATTCCATCATAGCGGCCTCGAAACTAAGGCGTGTGCGGGTTGAAGGCTCGAAAAACAGGGTTGCCAACTTTTTGCCACGACAAATTTCGCTATATTTTTTAGGATTTTCAATAATGTCGTTAGCGGTGTTAATTAATTCTTCTAACTCGGCTACCGAAAAATCCAAAATATCAATTAAACTTTGCATAAACAATAATCCTTTCAAAAATTAGGCTTTGGCGCCGTTAATTTCAAGGTATTTTTTAATTCTTTCAACATTTTCACGGTTGCTTTCATCTTGCTCTAAATATTCAATAATATCATAAACATCGACAACCGAATAAACCGGGAAGCCAAATTCTTCGCCAACCTCGGCCATGGCCGATTTTTCGGTTTGACCCTTTTCTTTGCGGTCCACCATAACAAAAGTGGCGGCAACCTTAGTGCCTTTTAAAGAGGATAATATGGCCATGCTTTCTCTAATGGCAGTGCCGGCGGTAATAACATCTTCCACTATTACGATTTCTTCGTTTTCGGTGGGTTTATAACCTACGAAAACGCCGCCTTCGCCGTGGTCTTTTTCTTCTTTGCGGTTAAAAAAGAACGGAACATCAAGCCCTTGTTTTGCCAGCGCACAGGCCACCGAAACAGCAATTGGAATTCCTTTATAAGCAGGGCCGTAAAGCACGGTTTTTTTGTTGCCTACCTTTTCAAAATAGGCCTTGGCATAAAATTCGCCTAATTTTGAAATTTGTTCGCCTGTTTTAATGTCGCCTGCGTTAATAAAATATGGGATTTTTCTGCCCGATTTAGCGGTGAAATCACCAAATTTTAACACGCCTGCGCCCTCTAAAAACTTAATAAATTCTCTTTTATAACCTTCCATTTTTATTCTCCTAACCTATAAATTCTTTAACGCAACGCTCATATGCTGCTACAGGGTCGGCTGCGGCGGTAATGGGGCGGCCCACTACGATGTAATCCGAACCGATTTTTTTGGCTTCGGCCGGTGTCATAACACGTTTTTGGTCGCCAATTTCGCCATCGGCAAAGCGGACGCCGGGGGTAATGGTTAAAAAGTTTTGACCGCAACATTCGTGCACCTTGCCGGCCTCGAGCGGCGAGCAAACTACGCCATCGAGCCCTGCCGATTTAGCATTTTTAGCATAGTGCATAACAACCTTATCTATAGGCTCATTTATAAGTAAATCTTTTTCCATAATTTCTTGGTCGGTGCTGGTTAACTGGGTAACGGCTATAAGCAGCGGCCTTGTTCCGTCTGGTCGGGTTAAACCTTCTAATGCGGCCTGCATCATACGGGTGGTGCCTGCGGCGTGTAAATTAGTAATGTCAACATCCAAGCCCGATAACACCGCCATAGATTTTTTAACGGTGTTAGGAATGTCATGAAGCTTTAAATCCAAAAAGATTTTATGGCCTCTGGCCTTAATTTGTTTTACAATTTCGGGGCCTGCGGCATAAAAAAGCTCCATGCCTATTTTTACAAAAGGTTTTTTGCCTGTAAATTTATCCAAAAAACTATAAACGGCTTCGGCACTTGCGAAATCGCAAGCTACTATAACATCTTTACCCATTATTAACTCCTCCAATAATATCACTTAAATTTTTAATGTCGTATTTGTCCATAACCCTTGGTAAATCGTTAATTATATTACGGCAGGCATACGGCTCAATAAGGTTGGCGGCCCCAACCTCTACTGCGGTGGCACCGGCCAACATCATTTCAATAACATCTTCGGCTGTGCTAACGCCACCCATACCAATTACCGGTATTTTAACGGCATTTGCCACCTGGTAAACCATTCTTACGGCCACGGGGAAAATTGCAGGGCCCGAAAAACCGCCCATTTTGTTGGCAATAACCGGTTTTTTGGTTTTTAAATCTATGCGCATGCCAAGCATTGTGTTTATAAGGCTTATTGCATCGGCGCCTGCTTCTTCGCAGGCTTTGGCAATTGCTACAATGTCGGTAACATTGGGAGACAACTTAACAATTATAGGTTTTGTTGTGGCGGCCTTTACAGCCCTTACAACCTCGGCTGCGGCCTCGGGCGATGTGCCAAAACTCATACCGCCGCCGTGCACATTGGGGCAGCTGACATTCACTTCCAGCCAACCCACCTGTGACTCTTTATCTAACATTTTGCAACTATATACATAATCCTCCACCGAAAAGCCGCTAACATTGGCCATAACCGGCTTGTTAAAGCATTTTTTAAGTTTTGGAAGTTCTTCTGATATAACCTTGTCCACTCCCGGATTTTGCAGCCCAACGGCATTTATCATACCGGCGGTACATTCGGCAATACGGGGGGTTGGGTTGCCAAAGCGGGCTTCTTTGGTGGTGCCTTTAAATGAAAAAGTGCCAAGAATATTAATGTCATAAAGCTCGGCAAATTCATAACCAAACCCAAAGGTGCCACTGGCAGGAATTACGGGGTTATCAAGCTCGATTCCACAAAGGTTAACGGTTAATCTTCCCATGAAATTTCCTCCTTAAGCATAACGGGGCCATCTTTACAAATACGCTTATAACCCGCTATAGTTTTGCAAGAGCAACCCATACAGGCGCCAAAACCGCAACCCATACGCTCTTCGAAACTCATTTGGCCTTGAGTTTTACTTTGCTTATACACAGCCTTTAACATGGGTTCGGGGCCGCAGGTGTAAAAATAGGAATAATCAATATCCATTTTAGCGGTTACAAAACCCTTTGTACCATAGCTGCCATCGGCCGTAACAACGGCTACGCTGCAGCCTAAATTTTTAAATTCTTGCTCGTAAAAAACCTCTGACTTAGTGTTAAAGCCCAATATTACCGAAACCTTTTTGCCCTGGGCAATTAACTCTTTAGCCAGCATATAAAGGGGTGGCACACCAACGCCACCGCCAATAAGCAGCGGGTTGTTGCCCGACACAGCGGTATTATAACCGTTGCCAAGGCCTGTTAGAATGTCGAGCATTTGGCCTTCTTTTAAGTCTTTCATTTGCTCGGTTCCGCTGCCAACAACCTTGTAAATAATGGTTAATAAGCCATCTTCACAGTCGCAAACCGAAATTGGTCTGCGCAAATATTTGCCATCGAGCTTAATGTTTACAAACTGGCCAGGGGCGGTAATGAATGAGGTATCGCCCTTTAAACACATTTTATAAACATTGCTATTTAGCGGAACATTCTTAGTAATTTCGAAAAAACCTTGTTTCATTTTTTACCTCAAGCATCTATAGTTGAAATTGTAAGTGTTGTTTCTTCTAAAACATCTAATAAAACCCTTACGGTATCGAGCGCCGTAAATATGGTAACATTGTTTTCGGTGGCTACCTTGCGAATTTGGTGGCCATCACTCTCGGTATTGCCCGAACTTATATCTTTAGTGTTTAAAACATAGGCAATGTGGCCTTGACGAATGGCATCCTGAATTTCTTCGCTGCCATCGCTTATCTTTTTAAGCACGTGGGTTCTAATGCCGTTTTCTTTTAAGAAATTGGCGGTGCCCTCGGTGGCCTCTATGTTAAAGCCTAAATTGTAAAATCTGCGAATGAGCGGCAGCGCCTCGGCCTTGTCTTTATCGGCAATGGTGGCGAGCACAGTGCCATAGTTTTGCAAATGCATGCCCGAAGCCTGCAAAGCTTTATATAATGCACGGTTAAGTTTGTCATCATATCCAATGGCTTCGCCTGTCGACTTCATTTCGGGCGATAAATAAGCATCTAAGCCCCTAATCTTATTAAAGGAGAATACCGGCACTTTAACATACCAACGATTCTTTTCTTCGGGGTAGATTCCAAAAATGCCCTGTTCTTTAAGGGTTTTGCCCAAAATAACCTCGGTTGCAATATCGGCAAGGCTATAGCCTGTTGATTTTGATAAGAACGGAACAGTACGGGAAGAACGTGGGTTAACCTCTATAATATAAACATCGTCATTTTCATCTACAATAAACTGAATGTTATAAAGGCCTATTATGCCAATGCCAAGACCTAATTTTTTAGCATACTGCAAAATGGTGCCTTTAACCTTTTCGGAGATGCTAAAGGTTGGGTAAACGCTTATAGAGTCGCCACTGTGGATACCTGTGCGTTCAACAAGTTCCATAATGCCGGGCACAAAAACATCTAGTCCGTCGCAAATGGCATCTACCTCGACCTCTTTGCCCTGAATGTATTTATCAACCAAAACGGGCTTGTCTTCGTCAATTTCAACGGCGGTTTTAAGGTAGTGTTTAAGCTGTTCTTCGTTGGCAACAATTTGCATTGCTCTGCCACCCAAAACAAAGCTTGGGCGCACTAATACAGGGTAGCCAATTTCGGCAGCGGCCTTAATGCCGTCCTCTATTTTAGTAACGGCCTTGCCCTTTGGCTGCGGTATGTTAAGGTCGGTTAAAACCTTTTCAAAACTATCGCGGTTTTCGGCACGTTCGATTGCGGCACAGTCGGTTCCGATAATTTTAACGCCGCGTTTCATAAGTGGTTCGGCCAAGTTTATGGCGGTTTGACCACCCAACGACGCTATAACACCCTCGGGTTTTTCAAACTCAATAATGTTCATAACATCTTCGGGTGTTAATGGTTCAAAATAGAGTTTGTCGGCGGTGGTGTAGTCGGTAGAAACGGTTTCGGGGTTGTTGTTAATAATGATGGCTTCATATCCCGAATTTTTAATGGTGGTTACGGCGTGCACAGTAGAGTAGTCGAACTCAACACCCTGACCTATACGAATGGGGCCAGCGCCCAGCACAACAATTTTCTTTTTGTTGGTGAGTTTAGAGGTGTTTTCACCTGTGTATGACGAGTAAAAATATGGTATATATGCATTTGTGTGGCAGGTGTCTACCATTTTAAACACAGGGAACATATTGTTTTCTTTACGCAAAGCGTAAATATCAAGTTCGGTTTTGCCCCAAAGCTTTGCAATAAATTTATCGCAGAAGCCCATCTTCTTGGCCTTTAACAAGGTGTCAATATTGCCTGCATTGGCCTTTAGCTCAGCTTCCATGTCTACTATCTTTTTAACCGACTCTAAGAAATACTCGGTTATTTTGGTAACTTCGTGCAGTTTTTCTATGCTGGTGCCCTGCCTTAAAAGTTCGGCAACGGCAAAAATATTATCATCTTTAAATTCGGCAATATAATCCAACAACTCTCGCTCAGTTTTTCCGTCGAATTTAGGTAGATAGAAGTGGTCGGCCCCGATTTCTAACGAGCGAACCGATTTTAATAAACATTCTTCCAAATTAGAGCCTATGCCCATAACCTCGCCTGTGGCTTTCATTTGGGTGCCTAAGGTGTTGGCGGCCGATGTGAATTTATCGAACGGGAAACGTGGCAATTTTGCAATAACATAATCTAACTTTGGCTCAAACGCTGCATTTGTATTGGCAATTTTAATGTCCTCTAACATCATACCGAGCGCTATTTTGGCCGTTACCCTTGCAATTGGGTATCCACTGGCCTTAGAGGCTAATGCCGACGAGCGTGAAACCCTTGGGTTAACCTCGATTAAATAATATTCGCTCGAATTAGGATTTAAGGCAAACTGAACATTACAGCCACCCTCTATTTTAAGCTCTTTAATTAATTTTATAGCGCTGTCATTAAGCATTTTTTCATCTTCTTTGCTTAATGTCATAATGGGGGCCACAACAAGTGAGTCGCCTGTGTGAACACCAACAGGGTCTATATTTTCCATTCCGCATATGGTTATGGCGTGGTCGGAGGAATCACGCATAACCTCGAACTCAATTTCTTTATAACCTTTAACACTTTTTTCTATAAGCACTTGGTGCACCGGTGAAAGTTTAAAGGCATTAAGACCTATTTCTATCAATTCTTCTTCGTTATTGGCAAAGCCCCCGCCTGTTCCGCCCAAAGTAAAGGCAGGGCGAAGCACAACAGGGTAGCCTATTTTTTGGGCCGCTGCTTTGGCTTCTTCTATACTATAGGTAATTTCCGAAGGAATGGTGGGCTCGCCAATAGATTGGCAGAGTTCTTTAAACATTTCGCGGTCTTCCGCACGCTCAATACTTTGGCTGCTGGTGCCTAAAAGTTCAACACCGCACTCCTTTAAAATTCCCTTTTTTTCTAACTGCATTGCAATATTAAGGCCTGTTTGGCCGCCAATGCCGGGCACAATGGCATCGGGGCGTTCGTAGCGCAAAATTTTAGCAATATATTCAAGGGTTAAAGGTTCCATATAAACCTTGTCGGCAATGGTTGTGTCGGTCATAATAGTGGCGGGGTTGGAGTTTACCAAAACCACCTCGTAGCCTTCTTCTTTAAGGGCTAAGCAGGCCTGGGTTCCTGCATAGTCGAACTCGGCTGCTTGGCCTATTACAATGGGGCCCGAGCCTATAATTAATACCTTTTTAATGTCTGTTCTTTTTGCCATAACTATTCCTCCGTAATATTTTTATAAACTGCCTTATTACCGTAAACCGTTAGCATATTTACGCCATATAGCCACTCGTTTTCGAATGGGGTTGCCCGCCCTTTTGATAAGAATTTGTCGGGCTGCACCAAAAACTGCTTTTGGGTATTCCACACGGTAAATTCGTTGTTTAGTTTTATATTAAACCTTCTTCTTGGGTTTAAAGACATAAGTTCTACTAATTTTTCTAAGGTTATTACACCCTTTTTAACAAGGTGGGTGTTCATAACCGCAAAGGCGGTTTCAAGCCCTACCACTCCAAAAGCACTACCGCTAAGGCCTTTGGATTTTTCTTCGCACGAATGTGGGGCGTGGTCGGTCGCAATCATATCAATAGTGCCGTCGGTTACGCCCTCTAACAAAGCCTGCATATCGGAATATGAGCGCAAGGGCGGGTTCATTTTAAACCGACCGTGTTCTTGCAGGTTACTGTCGTTAAGCACTAGGTAATGCGGTGCAGTCTCGCACGTTACATTAACACCCGATTTTTTAGCCTGCCTTATAAGCTCGACGCTCTCTTTGCAGGAAATATGGCACACATGGTAGGCGGCACCCGTTTTTGCGGCTAAGTTTAAATCACGCTCTATGGGTTTCCATTCACTCTCTGAGCAAATGCCCTTGTGGTTATGTGCCGCTGCATATTCGCCTTTATGAATGTAGCCGCCAAAAAGCAATAAATTATCTTCACAATGGGCCACAATAATTTTTCCTAAATCTTTAGCCTTAAGCATTGCCTCTTGCATTAAGTCGGCGCTTTGAATACCACGACCATCGTCAGAAAAGGCAATAATATTATTGGCCATGGCCTGCATATTGCTTAGCCTTTCGCCTTTTTGCTCCACCGTAATTGCGCCATAGGGCAAAACCTTAATGGTGGCGCCGCCGTCTATTAGCCTTAGTTGTTCGGCCAAAGTTTCGGCACTGTCGGGCACGGGGTTTAGGTTAGGCATGGTGCAAACGGCCGTATAACCGCCGTGCGCCGCCGCCAAACTGCCCGTGGCAATGGTTTCTTTATAAGAAAAACCCGGCTCGCGAAAATGCACATGCACATCGCAAAAACCGGGCATAACAACATAATTTTCGGAATTTAAAAATGCCAAATCGCCTGACAAAAAATCGGAAACAAAGCCGGTGCTTATGCCCGACGCTTTTAAACCAACCTGTTTTGCCATTAATTCAGCCATTTTTATTCCCCTTTTTTAACAAAAAAGCCTTGCCGAAACGGCAAGGCGGTTACACAAAATCAGAGCACAGCAACGCTGTACTATATTTTTAAAGTATTTACCAATCTTGCCGATATCACAGTATCGCTTTAAAGATTTTTTAGCCTTGCGGCTTTCAATTAATTATACTATACAGTAATAATTTTGTCAATATAAAGTAAAAAATTTTTACCTATTTTTCAGCAATATAAACGGCCGTTTCGCCGTCGGTCTCGGCAATGCGGACAAGCACCTTTTCACTTTGGGCGGTGGGTAAATTTTTGCAGACATAATCGGCCCTAATGGGTACTTCGCGGTGCCCACGGTCCACAAGAACGGCAAGTTGCAAGGCCTTTGGCCTGCCAACCGCAAAAACCGATTCTATTGCCGCACGGGTTGTTCTGCCTGTATACAAAACATCATCCACAATAATTACGGTTTTACCCGTTATATCACACGGGAAGTGGCATTCCCCCGCTAACGATAGTTTGTCGGCATCCGATAAATCGTCGCGGTGGCGGGTAATGTCTAAATACCCCACAGGCACCTTTACGCCTTCAAACCGCTCTATATTTTGGGCCAATATTTTAGAAAGCGGAATGCCGCGGCTTTTAACACCCAGCAATATAACATCGCTTACCCCGTGGTTTTTCTCTATTATTTCGTGGGTTATGCGCGCCACTGCACGCATTACAGCAATTTCATCCATTATTTTTGCCTTTGGCTTCATAAGAACCTCCGAATTTTTACTGTATGAATATTTTAACATAGCCCAATTATATTGTCAAACAATATAGGATTCCACTTTAAAGGGCGATTTTCAATTTTAGAGGTTGTTATCAAGTCTGACTGAAAGCAGAACTGCCAAGTTCTGATTTCAACTCCCTTGACAGCAACATTTGAATGGCGCTAGAAACCGGTGCTCTGCCGTTGCATACTGCATCGACAGTTTCAACAATCGGCATTTCTACAGCATATTTTTTAGCTAATTTAATGGCAGCAGGTAAAGCATTAATTCCTTCGACAACCATATCAATCTGCTCAATTGCTTTGCTGGCCGCAACACCTTGCCCTATTAATATACCGCAACGATTGTTACGACTATGCATACTGGTTGCGGTAACGACCAAATCTCCGATGCCTGCCAAGCCTCCGAATGTTTGCTCTCTGCATCCCATAGCGATACCTAAACGAGAAATCTCAGCAATTCCGCGAGTAATAAG
Source organism: Acutalibacteraceae bacterium (assembly GCA_045651765.1). Classification (GTDB taxonomy): domain Bacteria; phylum Bacillota; class Clostridia; order Oscillospirales; family Acutalibacteraceae; genus SIG565. The sequence goes on from JAZRSY010000002.1 coordinate 96,922, forward strand.
TGCGGCTTTTGTGTTATCTCCAAAACCGAGTCCGGTTGCAATGCCGCAAGAAAGAGCAATAACATTCTTTAATGCGCCACACAGTTCCACACCGCGAACATCATCGTTTGTATATACTCGCATACAACCAACATTAAACAATTTTTGAACTGTTTCGGCTGCTTTGGCATCGTTACTTGCCGAAGTAATAGCTGTGGGAAGGTCCTTTATTACTTCTTCTGCATGGGTCGGGCCCGACAGAGCAACCAACTTTACCTTTGGGTTTTTAAGTTCGTCAGCAATAACCTCGGTCATTGTATAAAGTGTTTCTGCTTCAATTCCCTTGGCAACATCTACGATTATCTGACCGTCAACTATATAAGGCGCCGCCTTTCTTGTCGTTGCTCTAATAAAGGGCGAGGGAACGGCAAATACTATTATATCCATACCGAAACAAGCTTCTTTAATATCCTTTGTATATACGATTTGCCGAGGCAATTCCACATCTGAAAAACTCGGATGTCTTCCGGTTTTTAAAAGATTATCTATCTCATTTTCAATAGCAGACCAAACGGTTACTGAGTTGCCGGCATTGCATAGCATTCTTGCAAGAGCAATACCCCATGTGCCTGCACCCAAGACACCAACTTGCATTATATTTTTCATTGTTTTATCCTCCAACCATTTTCACCGCAGTTTAGCAAACAAATAAAGGTTCTTCCCATCATAGCACAAAAACCGCAGAAAATCAATCTGCGGTTTTTAGCTTTATGCCAACGTATATAATTTAATTGTTAATTCTTTTTAAAACATTTGTCTTGTAAAGTATGGCTGCTCCTATTGGTGTTATTATCATTTCGGGCAGCATATAACCGCCGTTATAGGTAATCGAGAACCAAATTGCTGCGGGTAAATCGGCAAGCTCGCGCCAAACGGTAACACCGGTAATAAAGTGGCACACATACCTTAAAAATACCGCAAACAACACGCCAACAACAATGTTTATAAGTTTATTGTTTATTTTTTTGCTAAATATTCCCGAAAAACCAAGAACACCGTAGGCCACTAAATAATCGAATAAAATAATAACCACTGCGGCAACGAAACTTGTTGCATAACTTAAATTTTTAAGGCCAAAAAGCATTTGCACTGCACCATAAACAAGGTTTGCAAAAACGCCCCATTTTGTGCCAAACATAATGCCCAACAAACACATGGGCACCATTGAAAACACCGTAACCGAGCCGCCAAACGGGAACTCTATGCTGGGTATTAATTCACTAAGCACAACCGAAAGTGCTATAAACAAGGCCGATACTGTCATTTTTTTAATTGTTTTATTTTGCATAAACATTACCTCTTTTTTATTTTTTGCAAATAAAAAATGCCGCAGTAAAACTGCGGCATACAAACTTTTGGCGTATATTTTCCTACGTCGGCATTATCCGCATCAGGTTATATGGGTCGAAACTTAACGGTTTCCTCTCAGCCTGGTTTACAAGCTCCCCTTTTTATTTGCTTTTTACATTTTAGCACCAATTAATTTACTTGTCAATATCTTTTAAAAATTCAGGCGTAATGTTAAAACCACCTTTGAACTCATCGGAATTAAAATTAACCGGATATTCTTTGCTTAACGATTCGGCAATGCTCTCGAGCGAGAACTCTTCTTCGTCGTCAAACTCTTGGCCGTAATCGACTTGGTCATAGCCCTGCCAAGCGCTAATTAAGGCATCTCCCTCCGGGTAATCATATTCGGTTTGGTTGCATTTGTTTTTAGTGCACAGGCAAATAATTGCATAAATTATAAACAGCACTATTGCAACCATGCTTATATTTACTGCAACATACCAAACGGAATTAATTTTCAAAAGCGAATTTGATAAATACATGTCGTTATTGATAATGCCCTGCTGTGTAGTGTATTTTTGAAAATATTTAACCTCGGTGGCAATATAAACCCAGGCCGAAACTGCCGAAAATACTATGGTTGGTATTAAGGCAATATTAAAAAATGTTTTGTTGCGTTTTTTATTGGCGCTTACCAAAACAAGACCAGTTAACACCGAAATTACCGCTAAACCACCTAAAACTGAAAATCTGATTAAATATTCTTTTTGCGGCGCATTATTATAAATGCCAAAAGCCAAGCCTTGCTCGGTTATTTGGGGTAAAAACGCCACTAACGCAACAAATATAACCGTTAATGCAAGTGTTCCGCCAAGGCTGCCTTTTAAATTAATTTCGCGGTTTTCTAGCGCCATAACGGTGGTTAAGGCCATTATTAATAACGGCATATACGAAAACGCAAAACTGAGGGACGGATTAAACAAAGAAAATGTTTTATTTAATGCAGGAACAAACGAAATTACCAAACTTGCAATTAAAATTCTTTTAAATGCCGAACCTTTATTATTACTGCAAAATGCTGCAGCTCCGGCAACCGAAAATACCGGCAGCCAAGCCCCTAACAAATTATTATACCCGAACAAAACAGGGGTTGTAACCGAATCGGCCGGCAAAAACAGTGAGCCAAAAATGCTTAAGTAGGTTAGGCTGTTATTGTATAAAACGGCATTGGTGCCTGTAAAATTATCAACTAAAAATCCGCCTTTAAAGGCTACAAAAGCAGTGGGGATTAACAACAACGCTGCCGCTAAAGCCCCAAGCAAAAGTTCGGCCGCAAAGGTTAAAATTCTGCCAAGGTTTACCTTAACGCCCTTTGTTGTTACCCTAATCACAAAATATAATATAACAAAAACAACTATGCTGCCTGCAGCAAATGGGTTTGTAATGCTTATTAAAAACATAAGCAAAGCAAAAATAACCCGTTTGTTTTCGGTTAATAAATTTTCAAGCGCCAATAAAATAAGCGGAAAAAGCACAACCGCCATTTGAAGTTGGTTGGTAAGCACGCCGCCTGCCACGCAAGAGCAAAAAGCATATAAAATTCCGCCAAGGCGTGCAGCTTCGGGTGTATATGTAAAGCGTCTTATAAAAAAGTAGGCCGTAAGTGCGGCTGCGGCAAACCTGAAAACATATATGAAAGCGCAGACATATGCCCACATATTTTGGGGTGCAAAGCCTAACAAAATAGCAACAGGGCTTCCAAAAGCATAACCCACAGCATTTAATATTGAATCTACAAACGTTGAGCCCACAAAACTTAAAGTTAACCTATAAAAAGGTATTTGATAAAAACCTTGCTCGAAAAAAGATGAAAAAAACTCGGGTTTTTTGAAAACAAAAGGTAAAATAACAATGCCCGAAATTAAAAGAGTAATAACAAAGGTGCTAAGCCACCTTTCTTTTTGGGGACGCAATTCCATAGCCTTTTTGTAGGAAAATCCCATTTTTTTACACTCCTTGTAGAAAAATATCGTTATTGATATTATAACAGAATATGTTATAATATTCAATAGAACAAATTAAACCAAATTTTAAAGGGTGAAAAATATGAACTACCATTTTTATGCCATGCTTTCCCGTATGAAAAATATATACCGTTGGGGGCTTATGCGCAACACCAAAAGTGAGAATTTAAGCGAACATTCTCTGGAGGTTGCTTTTATTGCCCATGCCTTAGCCATTATAAACAACCAAAAATTCGGCGGTAATGTAAGCCCCGAAAAAGCTGCCGTTGCCGCAATGTTCCACGACACGAGCGAAATTATAACCGGTGATATGCCAACACCAATTAAATATTATAACCCCCAAATTAAAGAGGTTTATAAACAAATCGAATCGGTAGCCGAGGATAAATTAATTTCATATTTGCCAGACTATATGCGGCAGGATATTGCAAAAATTTATAAAGAAACAAGCCGTGATATTAAAATTCTTATAAAAGCGGCCGATAAAATTTCAGCCTATATAAAATGCTTAGAAGAAATCAAAATGGGTAACAGTGAATTCACCGTGGCAGCAGAATCCACCAAAAACGCTATTTTAGCACTAAATTGCCCCGAAGCCAACGTGTTTTTAGAAGATTTTATTAAGTCATTCTCACTTTGTTTGGACGAGCAAAATTAAGCAAAGAAAATAACCGCCCTTAAAAAAGGGCGGTTTAATTTTTTAAGTAGTTTTAAATTACTTAAGTTCAACAGTAGCGCCAACCTCAGCAAGTTTAGCTTTGATAGCCTCTGCATCTTCTTTAGAAGCAGCTTCTTTAAGGGTTTTAGGAGCGCCATCTACTAAAGCTTTAGCTTCAGCAAGACCTAAGCCGGTGATTTCGCGAACGGCTTTAATAACCTTAATTTTCTCTGCGCCTGCGTTAGCAAGGATTACATCGAACTCGGTTTTTTCTTCAACTGCTGCTGCGCCGCCTGCTGCGGGAGCTGCTACTGCTACAGCTGCTGCTGCAGATACGCCAAATTCCTCTTCTACTGCTTTAACGAGCTCAGAAAGCTCAAGAACGGTAAGAGCTTTAAGCTCTTCAATCATAGCTGTGATTTTTTCAGATGCCATTTTATTTTCCTCCAATTATAATAAAATAAATTTTTTTAAATATTATTCGGCAGAACCGTCTTTATCTACGATTGCCTGTACAGCACGTGCAAATGCTGCGATAGGTGCTTGGAAAGCACCAACAACTGTTGCAAGTAAAACTTCCCTTGAGGGTAACTTTGCAAGCGAATTAACAGTTTCAAGGTCGATTTGTTTACCATCTAAGTAACCGGCCTTAATGTTGAAGTTTTCGTGTGAGTCTGCAAATTTTGCAAGGATTCTTGCTGCAGCCACATGGTCTTCTTTAGAAATTGCAATTGAGGTTGTACCTTCAAGAACATCCTTAATTCCTTCTAACTCGGTACCCTCTAAGGCACGGCCTAACAGTGTGTTTTTAACTACGCGGTAATCAATTCCTGCTTCGCGCAATTCTTTACGAAGAACTGTATCGTCGGCAACATTAATACCTTTATAATCAACAATAACACCTGCTACGGAATTTTGAATAGCTTCTGCAAGTTCTTTAACAATTTGTTGTTTTCGTTCTAAAACTTTAGCGTTTGGCATTGTTTCACCTCCGTTAAATGCGGTTAATTAAAAAGCCTACCCCCGAAAAAGCGAGGATAGGCATAAAAATACTGTAATTTTTAAGCACACCTCGGCAGGCGGTTAACTTACCCGTTTAAAACGGACCTGCTTTCTTCGGAGTAATATTTAGCAATGGTAATAATACCATAACTGTATTAGTTTGTCAAGTGCAAATTATGCACCAAACTTGGCAACGTTAAGTTTTACACCAGGGCCCATAGTGGTTGCCAATGTGCAAGACTTAATGTACTGACCTTTGGTTGCAGCAGGTTTAGCCTTGATGATAGCACCCATAAGTGCATCAAAGTTTTCCATTAACTTTTCAGGGCCAAAAGAAACCTTACCAATTGGGCAGTGAATAATATTTGTTTTGTCGAGCCTGTATTCGATTTTACCGGCTTTTGCTTCGGTAACAGCCTTGGCAACATCGGGTGTAACGGTGCCGGCTTTAGGTGTTGGCATAAGGCCGCGAGGACCTAAAACCTTACCTAAACGGCCAACCAAGCCCATCATGTCGGGTGTTGCAATAACAACATCGAAATCAAGCCAGTTTTCGTTTTGAATTTTAGCAATAAGCTCTTCGCCGCCTACAAAGTCTGAACCTGCAGCTTCGGCGTCTTTAGCTTTGTCGCCCTTTGTAAGAACTAAGGTTCTCACTTTTTTACCAGTTCCGTTAGGTAAAACTACGGCGCCGCGAACCTGTTGGTCAGCGTGGCGTGAGTCTACACCCAAGCGAACGTGAATTTCAACTGTTTCATCAAATTTAGCAGTGCCTGTTTTAATAGCAATTTCCACTGCTTCGTTAGCGTCATAAAGCTTACCAGTTTCTATAAGCTTTGCGCTTTCAACATATTTTTTTCCGTGTTTCATCTTTCTTTACCTCCCAATAAGTGGTTAAATCGGAATTTTCCTCCCACGAGAGAGATTAATCGACAACTTCAACGCCCATGCTGCGAGCTGTACCTGCTACCATAGACATAGCAGCTTCAATGTTTGCAGCGTTTAAGTCGGGCATTTTTTGTTCGGCGATTTTTCTAATCTGCTCGCTGGTAATCTTTGCAACCTTCGTTTTATTCGGGGCACCCGAAGCAGTTTCAATACCGCATGCTTTTTTAATAAGAACAGCAGCAGGCGGAGTTTTTGTGATAAAGCTAAACGAACGGTCGGCATAAACGGTAATAACAACCGGGATTATAAGACCCACATCGTTTTTAGTGCGTTCGTTAAATTCTTTAGTGAACGCCATAATGTTTACACCGTGCTGACCCAGCGCCGGACCAACAGGTGGAGCCGGAGTGGCTTTTCCTGCCGGAATTTGCAATTTGATATAACCTGTAATTTTTTGAGCCATTGTTTGCACCTCCAATATTCGTGGTAACTAGTGATTTTTCACTTGGCGGAACGGTCATCTTCGCGTTCCTCCCACCGTGGCGGTTTTTGCCGCCGGCGGCAAAATAGCCGCATGAAATAAGCAGAAATTCTGCATATTACCTAATTAATCGACCATAGCAATTTGGTCTAAGTCCATTTCAACAGGTGTTTGCCTGCCGAAAACGGTTAATAACACACGTACGCTGCTGTTTTTAATGTCAATTTCTTCAACAACACCATATGTGTTTTCGAAAGGTCCATAAGTAACCTTTACATTGTCGCCAACCTTGTACTGAACCTCTACGCTGTGCTTTTCAACGCCAAGGGCCTCTACTTCCTTGTCGGTTAGCGGAACCGGCTTAGAAGCCGGACCAACAAAGCCTGTTACGCCTGCTGTATTGCGCACTACATACCAGCTGTCGTCGGTAACTATCATTTTAATAAGAACATATCCGGGGAAAATTTTACGCTCAACCTCGCGTTTTTTGTCTTCCTTAACCTCGGTTACTGTTTCGGTAGGAATGTTAATATCAACGATAAGGTCTTGCATTTTACGGTTTTCAACCATTTTTTCAAGGTCGCTTTTAACCTTGTTTTCATAACCCGAATAGGTATGAATTACATACCATTTTGCTTCGTTTGATTCTGCCATTATTTTTCCTCCGCTTTTGTTATACTATAATGCTAACAAAGCTAACAGCAACTCACCTAAGCCGTAATCTATAGCCCAAATGAATATACCTATAATAAGGCATATGATAAGAACTATAATGGTGTTTTTAAGCACCTCTTTAAAACCTGGCCAAACGATTTTTTTGGTTTCACTCTTATAATCTCTAACAAAACGAACTATTCTTTTTGGAATGGTAAGTTTGTCTTTAGAGCGTGAAACTAAAATGTAATCATCTACAAGTAGGTGTGCTATTCCGAATGCAACACATACAAATAATGCTACGGTTACAAGTGCAACCGAAATTAAGTATGTTACATTGGAAGCCGAAGCTACAGCAAGTGGACGGGTATCAATGTAGAGCACCGGAGCGCTTAATGTTACAACTAACATATAAATAGCTGCAACCAAAGCAAAGGCCGGAGCGGCATACCTTGCACCCTTGAACTTAAATGTAAAACCACCGCAAACAGTAGCCAATACAGTTAGCAAAAAGCAGAACAATAAATCGCTTGATTTTGCCATATCCACCCCTGCGGCGCTAAGCTTGCCACCGAAGGCCAATGTAGCACCCGAAAGGGTAAATGTTCCTGTCTCAGAAACTATAGTAGCAAAGTTAGTAAAGAATAAAAATAGTGCTGCAGCACCAAACAAGATTGCCGAAATTTGACAAATTTTGTTTATAACTTTCATTTCTGCATCCCCCTACTTTGTTTCTTTGTGCACGGTGTGCTTTTTACAGAACCTGCAATACTTATTCATTTCAAGTCTGTCCGGGTCGTTTTTCTTGTTTTTCATTGTGTTGTAGTTGCGTTGCTTACATTCTGTGCAAGCCAAAGTTACTTTAACTCTCATGACGGCACCTCCCGTTTTACGGAATTTATTTTTGCCTTTATAGGCAAACAGCCTCCCTCAGTAAACACCTTATATTGACCTTTAAACCATATGTTGCGGCTTAAAAGTAAAGCACATACAATATAGGCGAAATTTACTTAAAATCCTTTTTTTTGCGCAAAAAAAAAGACCTTCAGAGGTAATGCCATTATAACACACCGGCCCCTGTTGGTCAAGTATTTTTTTACATTATTTGCATTTATATTATTTATGGTAGGCTGAACCTTCTTTAATTTTAAACGCCCTGTATATTTGCTCTAACAACATTATGCGGGCAAGCATATGCGGAAAGGTCATTTTAGAGAATGAAATTTTAACATCGGCCCGCTGTTTTACCCTGTCGCTTAGCCCGTGAGAGCTGCCAATTATAAATACAACGGTGCTTTTACCCAAATTAACCGAGTTTTCTATCGTTTGGCTGAATTCTTCGGAAGAAAACTGCCTGCCCTCTATGCACATAGGCAAAACATATGCATTATTGGGTATTTTTTGCAAAATTAAATCGGCCTCTTTTTCAAGCGCTGCATTAATTTCAGCATTCGATGGGTTGTCGCTTAAACTTTTTGGTGCAATTTCAATGATTTCTAAATTACAATAATTTTTAAGCCTTTTTTGGTACTCGGCCGAGGCTTGAGACAAATATTGCTCCTTTAATTTGCCAAGGGCTATTATTTTAACCTTTATCATAAATAAATTACCTCGTTACCGCAGGGGGCCGCAACATTTAAAACATAGTCGCTGCCTTTTTTGGCGCCATAATCAAGCAAGGCGCCGGTTGTGGCGGCGGTGGCCAAAAGCGGTGTGTTATTATGTCGGCTTAGGTGCCCCAAAACAAACCTGTTGGTGCCACTACTAAACAAACTTTTAAGCTCGGCAGCACATATATTATTAGAAAGATGGCCCTTTTCGCCCATTATTCTTAACTTAAGTTCGGCAGGATACGGCCCGTTTTTGAGCATTTTAATGTCGTGGTTAGATTCTAACATAACCAAATTACTGCCAACAAGGGCATTGTGCACAGTGGGGGTTATAAGACCCAAATCAGTGCAGACCGAAATTTTAGTACCACCAGGCAATAAAAAAGAATATCCACCCGAGCCTAAAGAATCGTGGCTGGTCTCAAAAAAATTAGCGCAAACACCATCGATTTCCAACGGAGTATCGGCTGCTATGGGCAAAGCCTTTGTGTTTGGTGCCAGAACATTTAATTCGCAAAGGGTTTTTAATGTGTTTTCCGATGCTATTACCGGTATATTTAATTTTTTAAGTAAAGTTTTAAGGCCTTTTATGTGGTCGGAATGGGTATGTGTTACAAAAACGGCCGAAATACTGTTTATGTTTATGCCCTTTTTTTCACACTCTGAATTAAGCGAAGCAAAAGAGGCGCCGGCATCTATAATAATGCCGTTGTTGCCATATCCTATATATGTACTGTTGGCTGAACTGCCCGAAAACAAAGCACAAAACCTAGCCAAAATTACCCCGCCTTTCTTAAATATATTAAAAGGCTGCCGTGGCAGCCTTTTTTAGTTTGCTTTAAATAGCCCGCCGGTTTCGCTGTCGGTAACCCGTTTAATGTCGGCCCCCAGCGCTGTAAATTTTTCTACAATTTTTTCATAACCGCGGTCTATGTGCTGAATTTCTTCAATTTCTGTGGTGCCTTCGGCCATAAGGCCTGCTATAATCATGGCGGCTCCCGCCCTTAAATCCACAGCCTTAACAGGTGCACTGTTTAATTTTTCCACACCTGTAATTACGGCCATTTTACCATCCACCTGCACCTGTGCTCCCATAAGGGTCAGTTGGTCTACATACCTAAACCTATTATCCCACACGCCCTCGGTTATAATGCTTGTACCATCGGCTGTGGCCAAAAGGGTTGCCATTTGAGGCTGCATATCGGTTGGAAAACCGGGATGCGGCATGGTTTTAACATTGCATTTTTTGGCGCGACCTTTAAGGTAGATTCTAACCTCTTCGTCACCTTGTTCAACCGTGGCACCTGTTTCTACAAGTTTTGCAATAATAGATTCAAGGTGTTTTGGTATTACATTAGTAATTGTAACATCGCCCTTGGTGGCAGCAGCGGCAACCAAATATGTTCCCGCTTCGATTTGGTCGGGTATAATGCTGTAGGTGGTGCCTTTTAACTGCTCCACACCGCGAATTTTAATAACATTTGTGCCGGCGCCCATTATGTTGGCACCCATAGAGTTTAAAAAGTTTGCTAAATCTACAATATGGGGTTCGCGGGCAGCGTTTTCTATAACGGTGGTGCCCCTGGCCTTAACGGCAGCAAGCATAATATTAATGGTTGCACCAACCGAAACAACATCCAAATAAACCGAGCCGCCGCCTAATTTTTGGCAACGAGCCTCGACCATTCCGTTTTCGATGCTAACCTTAGCACCCAGCGCTTCAAAACCTTTTATATGCTGGTCAATTGGCCTAACACCAAAGTTACAACCGCCGGGAGGCGCCACTCTGGCCCTTTTCATTCGGCCTAATAAAGCGCCCAAAAAATAACTTGAGGCGCGCATATTTTTGGCCATGGCGGCCGAAACAACAAAAGAATTAACACCTGTTGGGTCAATTTCTACCATTGTGTTGTCTAAAAACTTAACCTTCGAACCCAAAGCCTCTAAGCAATTGCAAATGGCAGTAACGTCCGATATTTCGGGCAGATTTTCTATTACACAAGGGCTATCGGCTAATAAAACTGCAGGCAAAACAGCAACGGCCGCATTTTTTGCGCCGCTTATTCTTACAGTTCCTTTTAACCTTTTGCCGCCTTTAATAACGAACTTTTCCAAAAAAACACCCCTTAAAACATTGTCTTAAAATAGTATTTCCGTTTTGGGTTTATTTTTTATTAAAACATTATTCCATTTATTCATTATAATAGCAAACCCTTATATTGTCAATTTTATTTTTAACCACTATATTTTGTGGTATTTGGGCAAATTAAAATTTTTTAAAATATATCTTCTTTTTTTTGCAAATATTTGGTATAATAAATTAAGTATATATTGTAGGGGCGCAAAAATGGATATAATTATTAATAATTTAAAAATCCACTATAAAGAAAACGGAACCGGGCAGGATGTATTGTTACTGCACGGTTGGGGCTCGAGCTCGGATGTTTATTCGGCGTTAATGAATGCCCCCGGTTTTAATTGCCGTTTTGTTGCACCCGATTTTCCGGGTTGCGGCCAAAGTGAAACTATGAAAGAGCCTTGGAATATACAAGATTACGCAAATTTCACATTAGAATTGATTGACAAATTAGGACTTCAAAACCCAATTATTGCAGGCCACTCGCACGGCGGCAGGGTTTGCCTTTATTTAGCCGGCAACGGTTTATTAAACCCGCCAAAAATTATTTTGTTGGATTCGGCCGGTTTAATACCTAAAAAAACATTAAAACAAAAATTCAGAGCAAACAGTTTTAAATTCATTAAAAAAACATTAAGCCTGCCTGTAATTAAAAATTATTCGCAAGAATTATTAAATAAAGCCCGCGCACACTACGGCTCGGCCGATTATAATGCTGCGCCGCCTGTGTTAAGGCAAACATTGGTTTCGCTCGTTAACACCGATTTACGCCATATTTTACCAAATATTAAAAGCCCAACTCTGCTTATTTGGGGCGATAACGACACCGCCACCCCACTTTCCGACGCAAAAATTATTGAAAGCCTTATACCCGATTCGGGTTTGTGTGTTTTAAATGGTACGGGGCATTTTTCATTTTGCGAAAAACCCATGCAGGCAATTGCCATTATTAAAAGCTTTTTAGGGGGTAATTAACATGGACAACACAATGTTTATATTATTTTGTGCAGTTATGTTGGTTTCGGCTTTGTTTTCACTTATAAAGCAATTCCAAATGCTGCAACAAAACTCCTATTTCCCTTCCCGCTATTTTAAATGGATTTCGGACTCTTATTTTAACAGCCTTATTGTTTTAACGGTTGTTTTTTGCTTAATATCGGTAAGTTTTGGTTTGAATATTTATTTATCGTTTGCTTTGGCGGTGATATTTGCGGTTTTACGCATTATAAGCGCTATAAAAGAGCATAAAAAATCTATTAAAAAATTAGTTTTTACTAAGCGCATTTGGCGGCTTTTTGGTGCAGCATTTTTATTATTAGTAATTATTTTTGCCGTAAGCAACTGCGCCTCGGCGTTAGTTAAGGGTATATTTTTTGGTCTGCTTTTATTTTTAAGTGTTTTTACCCCTGTATTAGTTTTTGCAGCTTATTATATAACATACCCCATTGAAAAAGCTTTTAACAACTACTATATTTCGGATGCTAAAAAAATAATTGCCGCACACGGCGGACTTACGGTTGTTGGTGTTACGGGGAGTTACGGCAAAACCGGAACAAAATTTATTTTACAAAAATTATTAAGCGAAAAATTTAATGTTTTGGCAACTCCGCAAAGTTTTAATACACCGCTTGGAGTGGTTAGAACCATTCGCGAAAAGTTAAAACCCGCCACACAAATTTTTGTTTGCGAAATGGGGGCTAAAAATATTGGCGACATTAAAGAGATTTGCGACATTGTAAATCCCACCGTTGGCATTATTACCTCGGTTGGCCCACAACACCTTGAAACCTTTAAAACAACCGACAATGTTTTTAAAACAAAATTCGAATTATATGATGCCTGCAAACAAAATGGTGGCAGGGTGTTTGTGAACACCGAAAGCGAGGTTATTAAAAACAACCTTGAAGGGAAATCTTGCGTTACCTATGGTTTTAAAGATTCTGATGTTATGGCGCAAAACATAACCTATTCCGAATCAGGCGCCGAGTTTGATATTGTTGTGGGCAACACCACAATACCGGTCAAAACAAAACTGCTTGGCCGCCACAATGTGCTTAATATAACGGGTGCCGCCGCAATAGCCTTAAGCCTTGGCGTTACCCCCGAAGACATTAGGTTTGCCGTTTCGCGTTTGGAACCCACCGAGCACCGCTTAGAACTTAAAAGTTACATTAACGGCTCGGTTGTGCTGGATGACGCTTATAACGCCAACCCCGAAGGCTGTATTGAGGCCGTTAGCGTTCTTTCTTGCTTTAATAACAAGAAAAAGGTTATTATAACCCCCGGGCTTGTAGAACTTGGCGAAAAAGAATATGATTTTAATTATAAATTAGGTCTTGCTGCCGCTCAGGTTTGTGATATAATAATTTTAGTGGGCAAAAACCGCAGCATCCCGCTAAGCGATGCCATTAACACAACGGCATTTAACAAAGAAAACCTTTTTGTAGTTTCTTCGTTTGCCGAGGCACTAAAGGTTTACACCCAATTTGCCGACAGCAATACCGCTTTGCTTATTGAAAACGATTTGCCCGATAACTATTTAAATTAATGGAGTGCTTTTATGAAAACAAATTTAGCTGTAATTTTTGGTTGCCGCTCGGTAGAGCACGAGGTTTCTATTATTTCGGCTGTGCAGGCAATACATTCGGTTGACCCTAACAAATACAATGTTATTCCGTTATATGTTGCCAAAAACGGCGAGATGTATACCGGCGAACATCTTAAAACAATAGAAGAATTTAAAAATATGCAAAGCCTTATTAAAAAAGCCGACCGTGTAACCTTGGTTCGAGAGGGCGAAAATGTAGTAATAAAGCATTTGGATAATAAACTTTTCAATAAAAAAGCCGACATTTCAGTGGATGTTGCCTTCCCGATAGTTCACGGCACCAACTGTGAAGACGGCACCATTGCAGGTTATTTGGAATTTTTAAATTTACCTTATATTGGCTGCGATATTTTGTCGGCTGCCATTGGTATGGATAAGGCTGTGTTTAAAGATGTTTTGGCCGCCGCAGATATTCCTGTGCTGCCTTGTGTTAAATTCAGCGCACGCGAATATTCGCAAAACAGCCAAGAAATTGAAGATAAAATTATTAAGTCCTTTGATTTCCCTGTTATAATTAAACCCATTAACTTAGGTTCAAGCGTTGGTATAAGCAAGGCCGAAAATTTAGAAGAATTACGTGCAGCCATTACCCTTGCGGCCTCATTTGCCGACAATATTTTGGCCGAACACGCTATTTCGGATTTACGCGAAATTAACTGCTCGGTTTTAGGCGATGGCGACAGTTGCGAAGCCTCGGTTTGCGAAGAACCCATTATGCACGACAAAATTTTATCTTATAAAGATAAATATATGGGCAACAGCGGCTCTAAGGGTATGGCTTCTTTGGGGCGCGAACTACCCGCCAATATTCCGCAAGAAAAATCCGACGAAATAAGAGAGCTTTCCAAAAAAATATTCAAGGCCATTGGTGCCTCAGGTGTTGTTAGAATTGACTACCTTTTAAACAGCAAAACCGGCGAGGTTTTTGCCAATGAAATTAATACTATTCCCGGTTCCCTTTCATTCTATTTGTGGGAAGCCACCGGCATAAAATACCCCGAACTTATAGACCGCCTGGTTGAACTCGCCTTCAAACGCAGCAGGGCTCGCCAAGGTCTTACATTCACAATTAACACAAACATACTCTCGGGTGTTTCTTTTGGCACCAAGGGGGCAAAAGGAAGTAAATTTTAATGACTAAACTTTTAATGCGGTTGTTTATTAAAAATTATAATAACACTTTGGACATTAATGTTCGAAGGCATTATGGCACGCTGGCCTCATTTGTAGGAATATTTTGCAATGTTATTTTAAGCGGTTTTAAAATAGCAGCCGGTGCAATATCGGGCAGTATTTCTATTATTGCCGACGGTCTTAACAACCTTTCCGATATGGGCTCGTCGGTAATAACCATGATAGGCTTTCGCATCTCTAACAAGCCTGCCGACAAAGACCACCCCTATGGCCACGGCCGAATGGAATATATGTCGGCCTTTATTGTTGCGGTGCTTATTTTGTTTGTGGGCATAGAACTTCTTAAAGAATCGGTCGGTTCTATTTTTAATGGCACCCCGCAACCCGTTTATCCGCTAATTTCGGTAATAATTTTGGCGGTTTCGGCATTAATTAAGTTGTGGCTTTTCTTTTTTAATAAACACTTTTCTAAAAAAATTGAATCTCAGGTGCTTTTGGCCACCGCGCAAGATTCTTTTAACGACTTTTTAGGCACAACCGCAATTTTAATTGGCGTTTTAATTTCGAGAATTTTTGTTTTACCCTTTAATTTAGACGCCATTATGGGTATGGGCGTTGCACTGTTTATTTTATATTCCGGTTACAACCTGGCCCGCGAAACCGTTAACATTATTTTGGGTGAACCCCCAAAGCCCGAAAAGGTTAGTGAGATTGAAAACACAATTTTTTCGTTTGAAGAATTTTTGGGTGTGCACGATTTAATTGTGCATAACTACGGCCCGGGGCGCGAGTTTGCTTCGGTGCATGTTGAGGTGCCCGAAAATACCGACATTGTAAAGTGCCATGAAAAAATTGATTTGTGCGAAAAGCTCGTTAAAGAAAAATTGGGTATAGAATTGGTTATACATATGGACCCAATTGAAACCAATAACGAAATTGTAAATTCCACCAAAGCCAGCATTTTATCAGAACTTAAAAAAATACACCCGAACATAACCATACACGATTTTAGAATGACACCAAAATCGGAAAACCGTACAAACTTTATTTTTGACACCGTGGTGCCGGCCGATTTAAAATTAACCGAGCAAGAATTAAAACAAAAAATTGACCAAATCGTTAAAAATATTGATAATACATATTATTGTGTAATAACCTTTGATAACGATTTTACAGGAAAATAAAACAGTGCAGGTATTTTACCTGCACTGTTTTTTATTGCAATTTTCAGCATAAGGGCAACCAATACATTTTGAGCCCTTTTTCTTTTGTTTTACAATATAGCAAACGGCCGCCGCCAAAACGGCGGCCACTATTAATATAATTATAATATTTTCCATTTTACACCTTTTTGGGCGGTTTGTTTTTTGCGGCCAGTACCCACAATATTACCACCATGGCCACAACCGCCGCAAGACCATAAACAAAACCTGCGCCCAAACTTCCCGTAGTGATTAATGTGCCGGTTTGGTAAACCAGAAACGCCACCGTAAAGCCCACGCCGAACTGGAACAAAATGGCGCCTAAAAGCCATTTTTTGCTTTTTAATTCGCTGCTCATGGCTCCTATGGCTGCAAAGCAAGGCGGAGTAAACAGGTTAAACATTAAATAAGCCAATGCTGCAACCTTTGTAATTGCCATAATGCCTGCGGCCTCAAGGCCCGCACCCTCTATTAAAGAAAGTTCTTCTTTATCTATTAAATTTTCAAGCCCTGCAAAGCAAACCGCCAATGTGCCAACAACATTCTCTTTGGCAATAAAACCGGTTATGGCGGCTGCGGCTAATTCCCAAGAAAGCACGCCCACAACAGGCACCAATATGTAGGCAAAAGGCATTGCAATAGAGGCTAAAATAGATTCATTTGCACTATTTGAAACCGAGAAAGACCAATTAAATGTTTGCATTATTTGAACAACGGTGTTGCAAATTAAAATAACGGTTAAGGCTTTTACAATAAAGGCCCACCCGCGCGAACACATTGAAAGCGCAGCGCGTTTTATGCTTGGCACTTTATATTCGGGCAACTCAATAATAAAAAATGATTTTTTGGCTTTATTGCCGGTTATTTTATTAATTAACACGGCGCTTATTAAAATTATAAAAATGCCTAAAAAGTACATTAATGTGCCCACCCAAGCGGTGTTTTTAAAAAAGGCACCCGCAAAAAGCGAAATTACAGGCAGTTTTGCACCGCAAGGCATAAAAGGTGTTAACATTGCGGTAGCACGGCGCTCACGCTCGTTTTTAATTGTGCGGCAGGCCATTACGCCGGGCACGGCACAACCAACTCCTATAACAAACGGAATAACCGATTTTCCCGTCAGGCCAACCTTTTTAAAAATTGGGTCTAACACCACGCTTACCCTTGCCATATAACCGCAATCTTCCAACAAGGCAATTAAAAAGTACATTACCATAACAAGCGGTAAAAATTCAACCACCGCAATAACGCCGCCTATAACGCCATCTACAAGCAAGGCGCTGAGTATTGGCGTTGCATTTTGCAAAAACCCAGCCACATAGTTTTGAAAAACGCCTAACAAATTGGCTAATATTTCGGCAAAATAGGGGCCCACCCAAGCCTGCGATATTTGAAAAACCAAAAACATTATAACGGCAAAAATAGGAATCCCAAGCCACCTGTTTGTTAACAAGGCATCAATTTTGTCTTGGTAATTTTTGTTTTTGACTAAATTTTTTCTTGTTTCCACCTGTTTTACAATACCGTTTACATAGGCAAACCTTTCGCGGTCGGCACTTTCTACAGCTGATTTACTTGAGTAATCAATATTTTTTTGTATATAAAGCGGATTTTGTTTTTTGCCCTTTAATGTAACCGCCGTTTCAATAATTTTTTTAAGCCCTTTATTAGATGTTGAAACCGTTTCTAAAACCTTGCAGCCCAAAAGTTCTTGCAGTTTTGTTACATTAATTTCAGTTTCTTTCTTTTCGTTAATATCACTTTTATTAAGTGCCACCACAAGCGGTATGCCAAGCTCTAAGAGTTGTGTTGTGAAAAACAGGCTTCGGCTTAAATTTGTGGCATCCACAATATTAATAATAACATCGGGGTTTTCGTTTTTTATGTAATCGCTCGTTACGCTCTCTTCGTTAGTAAAGGGCGACATAGAGTATGCACCCGGTAAATCCACCGCAATAAGTTCGTCTACCCCGTTATAAAATTTTCTTTTAATGTGGCTTTGCTTTTTTTCTACCGTAACGCCCGCCCAGTTGCCCACACGCTCGTTGCGGCCGGTTAAAGCATTATACATTGTTGTTTTGCCACTGTTTGGGTTTCCAATTAATGCGATTTTCATTTTTATCCCTTTCGTTATTATGTTAGCCTGTGCTAACCGCACGGCATTAAAAAAATTCAAGTTATATAATAATAGCCTTAGCTAATTGGTTGTCAATATTATATCGGCTGTTTTTTATAGAAACAATGCAGCCGCCTTTTATATGTGAAATAACCGTGATAGGCTCGCCGCTATAGCAACCCAGTGTGAATAAAAATGCGTCAAGCTCGCTGTCATCGGTTAAAATTTCTTTTATTATATACTCTGTGCCCTCTTGCGCGGCCGTTAAATTCACTTTGTTGCCCCCTTTTTGTGTTCGAGTTAGTTTATGCTAACTGTATTACAGAATAACACCAAATTTTAAATTTGTCAAGTTAAAATTTACAAAATTCGGTAATTTTTGCAGCAAGTTTTACCCTTTTACATTTATATATTTATTTTAAAAAATTATGACCTAAAAATCGCTTTACACAACCGAGTGTTTTTAACATATTATGTACTGTGGCGTATAACGCCCCTAAAAAATAATAAGGAGAATAAACATTGAATAGTGAAAATTATATGTTTTCTGATGATTTATTAAACAACGCCTTAAAAGGCATTGCTTTTATGGAATTACCCGAAAACAATAAACCAACTTTGTCGGCTTTCCCGCCAAATGCTGCTCTTGCCATGGCATATGTGCCTGTGCAATATTTTAATAAAATGTACGACACCGAGCAGGGCTTTAAGGCCGGCACAATTTTCCCCGAACTCGACAAACCATTTTGTAAGGGTGAAAACAAATGAATAAATATGCTTTAAAGAAAAAAATTCACGCCTATGACTTTGCAATTTTAGAGTTTAACCTGTATTTAGACACCCACCCCCACGACACCAACGCCCTTCACAAAATGCACCAGCTTCAAGCCGAGCGCAAAGAGCTCGTTCGTGAATACGAGCGTAAATACGGCCCCTATATTGTAAAGGCCACACAGGTAAAGGGCAACCGTTGGTGCTGGGTTGATAACCCATGGCCTTGGGAGTATAACAAAGAGGAGGACAACATTTAATGTGGCAATATAATAAAAAATTACAGTTCCCTGTGAACATTAAAAACCCTAACCCAAAATATGCCCAAATAATTATAAGCCAGTTTGGCGGACCCGATGGTGAGTTGGGCGCCTCTATGCGTTACCTTTCACAAAGGTACAGTATGCCATACGGCGAAATTAAGGGCCTTTTAACCGACATCGGAACCGAAGAATTGGCCCATATGGAAATGGTTTCGGCCATGGTGCAACAGTTAACCCGAAAACTAAGCACCGACGAAATTGTTGATTCGGGATTTGCCCCCTATTTTGTGGACCACACCACCGGCGTTTACCCGCAAGCAGCCGCAGGTCTGCCCTGGCGTGCCGAATATATCGGCGTTAAGGGCGATATTATTACCGACCTGCACGAAGATTTAGCTGCCGAACAAAAAGCCCGTACCACCTATGATAACCTTTTAAGGTTAATCGACGACCCCGATGTGTTAGAACCGCTTAAATTCTTGCGTCAACGTGAGGTCGTGCATTACCAACGCTTTGGTGAGGCGTTACGCTTAGCGACCGACCGCTTAAACAGTAAAAACTTCTATGCCTGCAACCCAAGTTTTGATAAAAATTGTGGGAAATAAAAACAAACCTGTGTGGCTACCCACACAGGTTTATATTTTTATGTTTTTAAGCAATTTTATTGTTGTGGCCGAAACAAGACCTATTATTATGCCCGACAGAGTTGCCGCTATGCTCAAAGCAGGAATAAGGGCGAAAATTGCAGCGGTTTGCATAATGATGACAGCGGCTGCAACCTGACCTAAATTGTGTGCTACGGCGCCCAAAACGCTAACGGCCACAACCGAGAAAGCATTTATTTTTTTAATTAGCGTCATTAACGCAAGGCTTAACAATGCGCCCGCGAGGCTATATATAACGCCCACGGCGTTGCCAAACAACAAGCCGTTTATTAACACCCTTATTACCGACACGGCCAATGCGCTTTTAGGCCCGACCTTATAAAGAACAAAAATTATTACAATGTTAGGCAGTCCGATTTTAACCATAGGCAAGGCTGCAAAAATCGGCGGTATTAACGCCTCTATGTACGATAATATTAGCGCCACCGCAGTAAACAGACCCAACAGGGTCATTTTTTTAACATCTAATTTCATATTACCCCTCGAGTCGCACCACTAATTTGTGTGGCAGGCAAACAATGGTTTCGCCAATGTTTTTAATTGCCCCTGTTTTTTTGCAAATTTGGTCGGGGCAGTCGGCCGATATTATGCTGGCAGTGCTGTTTTCTATTTTAAGTGTATTGCTGCCGTTTGTTTCGGGAGAATTTAACAGAACCTCGGTGTCAACATTTAGTGAATATTTGGCAACATCTTGCCCATTTATGCTGACCACAACCGTTTTGGCATTGCCGTTTTTATTTAAAAAAGCAAAACCTAACATCGAAACGGCCAATATTAAAAAAATTAAAATAAAATCTAACAATATCTTTTTACTGAATTTTTTCATAACTTTACCTTATTTAAAAAAGGCCAGCCGCTATGCGATTGGCCTTTTGTTTTTATTGAGCTGAAAACACCGCATCTATTTGTGCTTTAGCGGCATTAACGGTTTCTAAATCGGGTATCATAACCGAGAGCACCTGACCGCTTGCTGCATAGCAAGGCCTTGAGGCGCCTTTACCGTCAACCGAGACCGACTGTATATCCCAACCAGACATATCGTTAAGCTGCATTTGAACAAGCTTTGAAATTTCTTCGGAAGATATGTTGGTTTTCATATTTTTGGTTATAGCGGAAAGCAAATCTTTAACCTTTGCAGGATTTAAAAGTGAAGGAGAAATAGCCTTGTCGAAAATTGCGCTTATAATTTTTTGTTGGTGAATTCCCCTTTGCCTGTCGCCACCTGCTACACTAGACCTTTCGCGTGCAAAGGCCAATGCGGAATCGCCGGTTAGTTTGTTCTCGCCAACCTTAAAGTTATAAGTTTTGCCTGAAAGCGATGCAAAGCTTGAAAAAGCGACATCGGAATTAACCGTTACACCTCCTAAAGCATCTACAATATCCACTACCGAATTAAAATTAACCTTAACATAATAGTTAAATTTAATATCAAATAATTTTTCAAGCGTGTCCATAGAACAGGCCACACCGT
Organism: Acutalibacteraceae bacterium; assembly: GCA_045651765.1. GTDB lineage: Bacteria > Bacillota > Clostridia > Oscillospirales > Acutalibacteraceae > SIG565. The sequence goes on from JAZRSY010000002.1 coordinate 117,935, forward strand.
AATTACCGGCGTGGGTTAGTTTGTCCATTTTATTGGAGTTTCCTTCGAGTGGCAAATAATAGTCTCTTGGTATATTAACCATTAATATCTTTTTGGTTTTTGGGTGCACCGCCACCACCATATTAACATCGGACAAACCCTTTTCGGCTATTGCGTTAGCACTGCTTGTATTATCCATGCCCGATAAATAAACTAAAAACGGGTTTTTGGTAACATCGGTTTTTTCGGCCTTGACACCTTCGTTGGTAATCCCGGGTAAATCTATAAATGAATTATGAACCGTACCTATTAACACATTGCCAAACATTGTAACCGAAGCCACAACCACGCTTAACACAATGCTTATGATTTTTAGTGTCTTTTTCTTGGTTTTAATTTCAATAAGCAAAATATGCCATACTGTAACTAAAACAATTAAAAGCGCCAAAATAACCAAATATTTAATTGGTAAAAGGTGCAAGAATGAAACATAAGTTAAACTTCCCACCAAAACTAATAATTGTAAAGCACAAATTATTCTTGTTGCTATTAAAAGATTGGTTTTAGAGCTTTTTTTTGCACTATGCTTACTTTTATAGGTTGATTTTTTCAAAGTTATAACCTCTTTTAACTTAATCCTTTTTAATATATGTAGGAACTATTTTTGAAACTAACTCTTTCATATCGGTTCTTTCTACTTTATAGGCTTCTTCAAGCTCTTTTAACTGTTCTTTGAACTTTTCGTCGTCCATTTCTATGGGTTTGCCAATATGAATAAGCTTGTTTTCGGTATCTTGCAGGCCTTCTTCATCCATTAAAATTTCTTCGTAAAGTTTTTCACCAGGTCTTAGACCTGTATAGACAATTTTTACATCTACATCTGGTTCATAACCCGAAAGCTTTATAAGGTTTCTGGCCATATCTACAATTCTAACGGGCTGGCCCATATCTAAAATATAAATTTCGCCACCCTTTGCATAATAGCCGGCCTGCAGAACGAGCGACACAGCTTCAGGGATGGTCATAAAAAATCTTGTGATTTCGGGATGAGTAACGGTAACGGGTCCGCCTTCGGCAATTTGTTTTTCAAAAAGTGGAATAACACTGCCGTTACTGCCCAAAACATTACCAAAGCGCACCGCAACAAATTCGGTGTTGGGGGCTTGGCGGTTCATCATTTGAACTACCATTTCGCAAATACGCTTGGAAGCGCCCATTATATTGGTGGGGTTAACGGCTTTGTCGGTAGAAATAAGCACAAACTTTTTAACACCGTATTTAACCGAAGCCTGTGCCATTTTATAGGTTCCGAAAACATTATTCTTAATAGCTTCGTTGGGGCTGTCTTCCATTAATGGCACGTGTTTGTGGGCTGCCGCATGGAAAACAATTTCGGGTTTATATTTACCCAAAACATAATCTAGCCTTGCGGTATTACGAACCGAGCCAATCAGCACCACCAAATCTAAATTCGGGTGCGTTTTTTGAAGTTCCATTTGAATATCGTAGGCATTGTTTTCGTAAATATCAAAAATAATTAAAGTTTTGGGCGAACTCATAGCAATTTGACGACAAAGTTCACTACCAATAGAACCGCCACCGCCCGTAACCATAACAACCTTGCCCGAAATGTAATTATAAATTTCATCTAGGTTAACGCTGATTGGGTCGCGGCCCAAAAGGTCTTGAATTTCAACCTTCCTTAGTTTGCCCGCTGTTACCTCACCGCTAACGAGTTGGTATATACCGGGCAGGATTTCTACGCTACAACCTGTGTTGCTGCAAATATTTAAAATTTCTTTGCGGTCTTTACCGCTTCCACTTGGAATAGCATATATAATTTTGTCAATTTTATACTCTTTTGCGGCTTTCACAATTTCTTCTCTGCCGCCAATTACCGGAACGCCGTCTAACAGGCAACCTTTTTTATAAACATTATCGTCAATTAAGCAAATAACAGTGCCTGTTATTTTGTCGCTTTCGGCATATTCACGCACTATCATACGGCCGGCAAAACCCGCGCCAATGACCATTATGCGTTCACCCATAATATTAGCAATTTGTTTTTTGTGTGTTGTGGTGGTAATGCTGTTTAAAATTCTACGGGCAAATCTAATGCCTACTGTGCATATGTAACTTAAAATAATGCCAATGACATAATAAGAACGCGGCATATCAACCTTTTTAAGCACAATGAACACAAGGCCTATTACTGCCAGCACTATGTACGCTTCGGTAACACGGAATAAATCTTCCATACCGGCAAAACTTAAAATTGTTTTATAAAGTCTGAAAAATATAAAAACAATTATAGAAATTGCTATCCAAACACCTATTGTTTTAAAATAGCCTTCTAAATATTGGGGTTCTATATTATCAAAAGCAAACTCAAACCTAAGCCAAAGCGCTGCAAAAAAAGAACCGGCAATAGCAACAGCATCTAATAAAAACAAAATCATAATGGTCTTTATGCGGCCGCTTTGTAATGTAGACCTTTCTTTCACGGTAACACCTCATTAAAAAAGCATTTGTGTTTTATTTATCAAGTCATTATATCATAATATACCGTTTAATTCAACATATTAATTTTTAGCCATGGTTTTTGGGGTAAGCAAATTTTTAATTATTGGAAAAGTAAGCGGCCAAACAGCGCCGGCAAAAACCACCATAATAAAATACGAAATTCCACGCGATAATGGCGCAAACTTTATAAAAGAAAACACAAAATAACAAATTTCTTTTACGGCTAAGGTGGCACAAAGCCCCAATAAAACCTTAATTATTTGAACTAAAAGGGGTGCTTTAGTTTCAAAATTAATATATTTTTTATCTAACAAATAACTTAACAGTAATCCACAAACGGCACCCAGCATTTTATAGGCATTTTTAAGGCCGCTAATTAACTCATCATTAGAGCCTTTTAAATATACCGATAAAAATATTATTTGGGCTATAAATAAAGCAATAACTGCCAAAAATAAAATGCACATTCCCTTTTGGTTTTGGTTTATTAATTTAAAAATAAAATAATACACCGTTATTAATGCAGTGGCCACCAAAACCGAAACTATAACATCTTTTGGGGTATGTACGCCTAAATACATGCGGGAAAATGCAACCAACACCGCAAGGCTTATGGCTGCCACTTTAAAAAACCTGTTTTTAAGGGTTAGCGCCACTGTGCCAAAGGTGCCCACAGCGCTTTGGGTGTGCCCACTTGGGAAGGAATAACCTGTGGCCGCAGGTATAGCCGACTGAACCGGGTTTAAGGTTGGGTCTAAAACCCAGGGGCGTAAAACACGAAAACTAACCTTTAAAACTTGGTTAATATTGTTGCCCGTAAGCCCTACCAAAAGCAGCATATATGCGCTGTTTTTATTTATGCACCACAAAAAAATCATTGCTGTTACAATAAAAACAATCTCTTCGCCACCACGGGTTAAAAACAACATAATATTATTTAAAACCGGAGTTCTGATTTGCTCTAATAAATGCAAAAAATACATAACAATCCCCCTATATTTTAAAGGTTTTTTTAATATTTCCGTCTAAATCGCGCCAGGTAAAGACACCGTTATCAAATACCATATATCCGTGCCAAGAATTTTCTTTAGGGATGGAAACCGAGCCCGGATTAATGTATACATATTCGCCTAAATCTTCACAGGCAGGTACATGTGTGTGCCCGTGCAGCAAAATATCGCCCTTTTTCAAATTGGGTGGCGTTTCTTTATTATATTTGTGGCCGTGTGTAACAAAAATTTTAGGGCCGTTATAGTCAAGTTCTAAATAGTCAGCCGTAACATCGAAGCCCAGCACCATATTATCCACCTCGGCATCGCAGTTACCCCTGACACAAATTATATTATCCTTTAATTCGTTAAGCGTGTTTATAACCTTTTTAGGCTCGTAACCATTTGGCAAATCATTTCTAGGGCCATGGTACAAAATATCGCCCAATAAAACGATATTATCATAAGTTTCTTTTTTATATTGTCCAATTAATTTTTCAAGGTAATAATAGGAGCCGTGTATGTCTGAAGCAATAAATAATTTCATAAAAACCTCTATAATTTTTTTATTTTAGTATACAATTTTTTTGCCTTTAAGTCAATGTGCAACTATTTATATTTCGCTTGTAAATGTGTACGAAATATGGTACAATTTAATGGTAAACAAATTATAGGATTTTATGATATTGAATGAAAAGGCCCCTTATTATTTCGGCAATAATCTCGGTTATATTATCAGGCATATTAATTAAAGTTTCTTCTTTAATTGCAATATTAATTTTGGTTATAAACCTCATATTATTTATATTAACCCTGAGCAAGCGACCACTTAGAGAATTTTGTGTGTTTTTTGCCATCGCCTTAATTATTTGCACAAATTCTGTGTTAATATTTAAAACAAAAATTGAGCCTATACCAACAAACACCGATGAAAGTATTTTGGTTTTAGGCACCGTTACTGAAGAATACTATAATAACTCTAAGGGCATTTATGTAGTTAAAACAAGTAATGAGCCGCAAACATTACCCGGTGGCATTAACCTAACCGTGCGCTCGAACTATACCGCACTTTCTTGCGGGCAGAAAATTGAGTGTTTAATGTATGTTTCGCCAATAAAAGAGAATATTGCCTATAATTATTCTAACGGCGTTTTCGCCACTGCAAATATTAAAACATTGTTATCTTGCCAAAACCCTTCGGGGTTTACAAGAACCATTTTAAAATTTAAAAAAGGAATTGAAAACACCCTGTTTTCTAACTTGAGTTTTCACTCGGCAGCGGTGGTTAATGCAATAACACTAGGTAACGATTATTATAACACTGCCAAGTTCGAAACTCTTGCACGACGCAGCGGTGTTAGTCATATAATGGTGGTTTCGGGCATGCATATGGCAATACTGTGTGGTTCCATATTAAAAGCGCTTAATGTTATTGGTGCTAACCGCAGACTTTCGGCCGTAATTACCGCTGTGTTTTTGTTGTTTTTAATGGCGCTGTGCGGTTTTACAATGTCGGTGCTAAGAGCCGGTTTTACATATTTTATTATGCTGTTGAGCCTTTTTATTTATAGGCGCATTGAACCTTTTAATTCGCTTTGCGCAGCCGTTTGCATTATAATAATGTTAAACCCGTTCGCACTAGGCAGTGTTTCTTTTGTTTTATCGGTTTCGGCCACGGCCGGCATAATTTTACTTTCCGAGCCCGTTGCAAATTTTATATGTAATTTTGCAAAAATCAAAAACAAAGTGCTAACCTCGCTTATGCTATTGGCTTCGGTTACCTTGGCCGCCACTTTGGCAACCCTGCCTTTTACGGTTTATTATTTTGGAGTTGTGTCATTGGTTTCGGTAATAACCAACTTGCTTATAGATTACGCAGTAAACCTAGCCCTGATTTTAGCGGCAGTGGGCATAGTTGCTTCGGCTTTACATTTTCCGCAATTTATTATAAGCGGCACCTTCACGCTTTGCGAAATTATAACCCGATATTTTACATTTATAATAGTTGTATTCGGACGTTATCCCAATGCCGAAATAACCGTAAATAAAACCTTTGGCGTAATATTTTTTACCTTAACAACACTTGTTGTTACCTATTTTTGTTACAAAAACAGCATTAATAATTTTTTTGAAAGGGTGGTTTTAAACAATGCCTATTGGCACAGAGCAATTACTAAAACAAAACATTAATAACGGCAACATTTTAAACACATATTTTATTTTTGGCAACGATTCTTATTTAAAACATTTTTACACCGACAAAATAATAAACAAAACCACCACCAAATCCGATGACCTAAACTTTAACCGCTTTGAAGGGATATGTGATTTACAAGAGGTTTACAATGCCAAAGAGCAGTTTCCCATAATGGCAGACAAAAAGTGTGTTTTGTTGTGCGATTATGATTTTGAAGATGCCGATTCAAAAGATTTCCAGAAACTTTTAATATTGCTTAGCGAGCCAAACGACACCACCGTATTTATTTTTTTGTGCGACGCCCTTAGTTTTGACGAAAAAAAGAGCGATAAATTTAAAAAATTAATTGAAGCCACCGAAAAAGGCGGCGGTATGGCCGTTAGATTAGACCACCGCACAAAAACCGACCTTATTCATATTTTAACCGATGCTGCTAAAAAACGCGGCGCGGTCTTGCCCGGCAGCAGTGCCGCTTATTTAATAGAAAACTGTTCGCAAGACATTAACATTTTGCTTTGTGAACTTGAAAAACTTTGCGCTTTTGCAGGCAAGAGGCCCATTACCAATCAAATTATAGATTTAGTTTGTATAAAATCGGTGGAAGCGTCGGTCTTTAACCTGACGGGCCAAATTTTTTCCTGCAACACCGCCGCAGCCTTAACTCTGCTTTCGGAGTTATTTGATATGCGGTTAGAACCTATGATTATTTTACACACAATATCGGCCAATTTTGTTAATGTTTACCGCCTTGTAGCCGGAGCACAACTTGGCAAACCCTTAACCGCTGTATCGGCCGATTTTGCATATGGCGGCAAACAATTTGTGTTAGAAAAATGCCAAAGATATGTTAAAAAGTTAAGCACAAAGAAGTTGCAATTCTGCTTTGAAGAACTGCTTAACTGCGATAAAAAACTTAAAACCTTTGCCGCACAGCCACAAATTGTTTTGGAACAACTAATTGTCCGTCTTATTTACATTATTTCTAAGGGTGAAAAAATTGATAACGCTTAAAAAAGCAATTATTGTCGAGGGCAAATACGATAAAATTCGGTTAGAAAATATTTTCGACACCGTTATATTAACCACCAACGGCTTTAGAATTTTTAAAGATAACACACAAGCCGAACTTATTAAAAAATTGGCATACAGCGTGGGTATTATTATCTTAACCGATAGCGACAGTGCAGGCAACATTATTCGGGCGCACATTAAAAAACTTGCCCCACTGGGCGACATAATAAATGTTTATTTGCCACAAATCATTGGCACCGAACGCCGAAAACAACGACCTTCGAGCGAGGGATTTTTGGGTGTTGAGGGAATTGATGATGATATTATTATAGAAACTTTTTTAAGGTATGGCTTATTAGATGAAAAACTCCAAAAAAGAGATTTTAAAATCACCAAAACTAACCTTTATGCCTTAGGGCTTACCGGTGGAGATTCAAGTAAGGCAAAACGGCAAGATTTTTTGAAATTTTTACAGTTGCCGATTAACCTTAGTACAAACGCTTTATTAGAGGTTATAAACAAACTTTACACACCCGAACAATTTATTTTGGAGGCAGAAAAATGGCAGCAAGGCTTAACCAAAAATTAAAAATATTATATATTTTAGATATTTTGAAAAAATATTCCGACGAGGAAACCCCAATAAACGCCACCGAAATTTGCGAAAAATTATTTTCGCTTGGCGTTACTGCCGAAAGAAAATCCATTTATAGTGATATTGATGCACTTATTGACTATGGCTACGATATTATTAAAACCCGAACACCACGTTTTGGCTATTTTTTAGCCGAGCGCGAGTTTGAACTGCCCGAAATTTATTTGTTGGCCGATGCCGTTCGTTCGGCCGATTTCATAACACCCAAAAAAACGCGCGAGTTGCTTTTAAAGTTTGATTCACTTTTAAGTGTTAATCAGGCGGCAAAACACAGGCGCACCACCTACATTTCGGCACAGCACAAGGGCAAAAACGAAGAAATTTTTTATAACATTGACAAAATTAATTCGGCTACCGAAAAGGGTGTTAAAATTAAAACCACCTATTGTAAAAGAAAATTATTACCCAATAAAAAAATTGTAACCGAAGAAAAAGAACTAATCATTAGCCCCTACGCAACACTGTGGCAAAACGACCATTATTATTTAGTGGGCAATAATGAAAAATATGATAATTTAATTCACTTAAGGCTTGAAAGAATGAAGCACATCGAAATTACGAATTTTCCCGCACGCCCTTTTTGTGAGGTTAGTGAATATTCTGACAGGTTCGATGTTGCCGACTATGCCGCAAAAACCTTTAATATGTTTGGTGGCCAATCCACCGAGGTTGAGTTTAGGTGCAGCAACGATAAATTAGAACAAATTATTGACCGCTTTTCCGAGGAAATAACAGTTTACAAATTAACCGAGAAAGATTTTTGTTTTAGAACAACGGTTATTGAAAGCGAAGGCCTTATTAACTGGATTTTAAGTTTTGGGGCCGACATTGAGGTGCTTAGCCCCCAAACATTGCGCGAGAAAATTTGCAATCGAATTAACGCACTTAAGGAGATTTATTGAATTGGCACTTTTTAAACGAAAAAATAAAAACCAAGAACTTTTAAAAACCTTTGATGGCCGCCAGGTTAAGTATGTTACACAGCGCACCAAAAAGGACGATTCTTATGAATCTGTAATAGTTGGAAAAAGCGGCAGAATAGCCGTTATTAACAACGAGATTCGAATAATTTGCGGCGAAAAAGATGTTTTTAAGGGCGATGTTGAAACCACAAACTATTATTTGTTATTAAGTGGCGACGGCGTAACGATAGACGGCATTAATAAACTGACCGGCCAGCCCGACAATTTAACAGCATATTATACATATTACCGCAAATAAAAATAACCCCCGGCCAAATGGTCGGGGGTTAAATGTTATTTATTATTCAGCATCTTCAGTTGCATCTTCGGAAACTTCTTCAGCTGCTTCTTCGGAAACTTCTTCGGCTGCTTCTTCCACAGGAACTGCAACCTTAGTCTTTGGTTTTTTGGTCATAACAACTACAAGCACAACTACGCCAATAATTATTAACAGAATTACACCGCCAACAATTCCAAGAATTGTGTATAGCATTGTGTTGTCTTGCTCTTCATAAACAATTTGGGAATCGTCATCGTTTTTATTGTTATTTTTATTGCTGCTATTGTTGTTTTTATTGCTGTTATTATTGTTTTTATTATCGTTATTATTATTTGTATTGTTGCCATCGCTATCATTGCCATCGCTATTACCAGAATTGCCATCGCTATTATCTGTGTTGCTGTTGTTATTGTTGTTATTTGTAATAGGAGATGTTGTTCCGAAATCTTTTTGGTTTTCTTTTAAATCCTTAAAGTAAGAAGCAGGCTTGGTAACAATTACATAATTATCCATATGACTGGCTTCTTCACCTTGGTTAAGCATTCTGTTTTCGTTTTCGGTTAAGAATTTTTCAACATCGGAACCTTCGGGTACTATGATTTCAAATGTAGCTGAATCTACTGCACATTGGAAAGGTGGATGAATAATGTCGTAAAAGTTATGCTTTTCATCATCAGGTAAGCTTCCGCCAAAGTAACCAACCACACAATTTGGGTTACAAATGGTGTATTTAGCGCCGGTTGCAGCCATTTGTATATTAAATGCAGTACCAAATATGTATTTTACGGTTTCGGGGAAAACTACGTCGCATATAACTTTACCGAAAGCCTGAGAATGAATTTCTTCAACACCGTAAGAAAGAATGATTTCTTCAAGTGCGGTGCAACCAAAGAAAGACCATGTGGGCACTATTTTAAGTTTACCGGGAATGGTAATAGATTTTAAAGATGTGCAGTTGGCAAAGTTGTTGCCACCTACAAGTTGTTGTAAGGAATAAGGTAATGTAACGCTTACAAGGTTTACACAATCCTCAAAAGCACGACCAATGGTGTGAACACCTTCAGGTATTACAACACTGGTAATGTCAGCATTTTTTAAAAATGCTGCATTAGCGATTTCTTCTATTTCGAGCGAAGCTGGAATTACAACGTCGCCGCCGGGGCCTATGTATTCCTCAAGTACGCCCTCGAAAACTATAAAGTCTTCTTCGGGGCTTTCGGCAGGTGCTGCCAGCACGGTGCCAATGCCCATTATCGATGCCGATAAAAGCATTAACACGCAAAGTGAAATTGATAATAATTTTTTCATATAATAAACTCCCTTCAAAGTTTTCCAAATTGATTTTAACATATTTTTTTTGTAAAATCAACAATATTCTATATGTTTAAAATATAGAAAAATTTTTTAATTTTTTGTGCAAAATGAACAAGTTTTACTTTTTTTAATTATAAACTTTCATTTTTTAACAAAAAGGTGCCAAAAGGCACCTTTTTGTTTATTTTGCTTTTTTGTTGCTTGTTTTGTAAAGCACCCATAACGGCGAAGAAATGAACAGTGAAGAAACGCAACCCGAAATCAAACCGGCTGCCATTGGAATGGCAAAACTCCTTAAGGTTGAAAGACCGAAAATTTCGGAAACTAATATTATAACAACAATTGCAATAACGGTGCTTAAAGTTGTAACAAATGTACGCACCTTAACCGAATTAACGCTTTCGTTAACAAGTTCTTTAAGTTCTTTGCCCGGGTAAAGAGTTTTGTTTTCGCGTATGCGGTCATAAATAACGATGGTATCGTTAAGGGAATAACCAAGCAGTGTTAAAATTACGGCAATTAAGTTGGAATCCACAGGTAAGCGGAAAATGGTGCAGGTTAAAAATGCCACAATGCAGTCTAACACCAATGCAACATAGGCCATGAGAGCGGCCGAAACGCCGCCAATTTTTCTAAAGCGTATGCCAACATAAATTACAACGCCAATACCAGCCAAAACAACTGCAACCAAACTTTTTGCAAAGAATGTGCCTGCAATGGTAGGGCTAACCGAGTTGGAATCGTACAAAGCAAATTTATTGTCGGGGTAGGTCTCCAACAAGGTTTTGTTAAGATTTTCTTGAATATCGGCCGAAAGTGAACTGTTGCCGACAAGGCTTATTATTAACTGATTTGAACTGCCCGAAATGTCGGAACTGGTAGAAACAGTTGCTTCTTTGCCTAACACTTCGTTTACCTTGGTGGTAACGGCAGCGGTGTCAATATCGCCTTGATATGAATAAGAAATGCGGGTGCCGCCTTTAAAGTTAATGTCTAAATTAGCACCAAAAATTACGGTTAAAATAATTCCTATAATTATTATTGCTGCATAAGCAATGCTAACAGGCTTTAAAGTAGCCATAAAATCAATATTGTTAAACTTATTTTTCATTTTTTACACCCCCGTAAAGCCAAGGATTACGCACAAATTTGTAACGTGATATGCTCTTGAGCATTTTTTGTGAAGCCCAAACGCCCATTATTAAGTTGAAAATAACGCCTATTAAAAGTGTGTAACCAAACGAATAAATAGAGCCTGTTATGGCTGTGCCGAAAAGTGCCATAATGGGTGAAAACACCTTAGCAATTAGGCTGTCGGGTGTACCGAAGGCTCCCATGAGCACTAATGACACTATAACTATTGTAACGTTGCCGTCCACAACGGCGTTAAGGCTGTTTTGATAACCCGATGCAATGGCACCGTCAATGGTTTTGCCGTTTTTGAACTCTTCGCGAATGCGTTCAAATGCAATAACATTGGCATCTACGCCCACGCCTATTGAGAGTATAATACCGGCAATACCGGGCACTGTTAAGGTAAAGCTTGAAAATGCCGGTAAATAACCCGAAATACAAGCTATCATGCCTGCTAACTGACCTAATAAAGCTACCGAAGCAATAACGCCGGGCAGTCTGTAGCGTAATATCATTAAAATACAAATAGCAGCAAAGGCAATAGCGCCGGCAATGAGCATTACATTAAGAGCGTTAGAACCCAATGTTGGCGAAATTATTTGCAGTTTGCTGTTGTCTACCGTTAAGGCAAACGGCAGTGAACCCGCATTAATTTTATTGGCAAGGTCTTTGGCCGATTCGGCATCAAAGTTGCCCGATATGTAGGCCGAGTTAGTTGTTATTTGCTCTTTAACGGTGGGGGCAGAAATTTCGGTATCGTCCATCCAAATAGATATTTGTTCGTATTTAGCGGTTGCCGTGGAAAACTTTGACATACCTGATGCTGTAAAGGTTAGATTTACTACATATTCGCCCGTTTCTTCAAGCACGCCTGCGGCAGCGCTTTCAATATCTTCGCTACCCGAAAGTATAACATCGTTTTTATCTTCGTTGCCACAGAATTTAAGCAAGGCCGTCTCGCCGAGTTCAGAGATTGCGGCAGCGGCATCGAAATCACTTTCGCCTGCACTCCAGGGGAACCTAACTATAATTTGGTGTTTGTTTATGTCGGTATAAACCTCGTAATCGGTAATGTTTTGGTTTACAAGACGGGTTTCTATGATAGACTTGGCCGAATCCATATCGTCGGTAGTAATTTCGGCATCGGTTTTATCGGGCGAAAAAACCGCCTCTACGCCACCGCTGATATCTATACCCCAGCGAATATCGTTTGCGCCTTTAATATAAATGTTTCGTGTGTCGCCATAGTAACTGCTAATACCAAAAAATGCAGTAAAGGTTAATGCTAAAATAAGCACTAAAATTATAAAGACTGTTAGCTTGCCTGTTTTTTTAGTCTTCATTTTTTTGTCCTCCCAAAATTATTTATTAAGCAATTTTTCCAGTGCCGCTAACTCTACGGCGCAGGCCAAAATTTCCGAAGCCGCCCTTACCTGCTCAACCTGCGGGTAAGATGGGGCTATTCTTATGGTGGTGTCGTTAGGGTCTATACCATAGGGGTAGGTAGCCCCCACGGTTGTAAGTTTTAAACCGGCTTTATCGCAAAGTTTTTCTACACGCTTGGCAGTTCCGGGCAAAACATTAAGACATATAAAATAACCGCCTTTTGGGTTGGTCCACTCGGCTATACCCTTGCCCGATAAATAACTTTCGAGCACTAAAATAACGGCTTCGAACTTAGGGCGTAAAATTTTAGCGTGCAAACGCATATGTTCTTTTAACTTATCAAAATTAGGGAACATTCTTGCGTGGCGGAGTTGATTTAGTTTGTCGGGACCTATGGTTTGGTACGACATTCTTTGTTTTAAAAGTTTCACATTAAAGGGGCTTGCTGCTTCGGCCGCAACACCTGCACCCGGGAATGTGATTTTAGATGTTGAAGTGAACATTATAATATTATCTTCATTGCCATATTTTAAGGCTTCGTTATAAATATTTAACAGTTCGTCGCCGTTTTCGTATAAATCATGTATGGCATAGGCGTTGTCCCACATAACCCTGAAATCTTTGGCGGCAGGTTTCATTGCGGCAATGCGCCTAACGGTTTTATCGCTGTAGGTTATGCCCTCGGGGTTTGAATATTTTGGCACACACCACATACCCTTAACCTTTTCGTCTTTAATAAGTTCTTCGACAATATCCATATTAGGTCCTTCGGGTGTGTTGGGAACGGGAATCATTTCTATGCCAAAATGTTCGCAAATGGAAAAATGGCGGTCATAACCGGGACTTGGACATAAAAACTTAACGCCGCCCTGCAAAAGCCAAGGCTCGCCACCCATGCCGTGAGTCATGGCCTGGGCAATGGTGTCGAACATCATATTAAGCGAGGAATTGCCCCCCACTATAATTTGCGAATGGTCTATACCAAAAATTTGTGAAAACAAATATTTAAGTTCTATTAAACCGTCCAATCCGCCGTAGTTGCGGCAATCGGTTCCTTCGCAATTTTTAAAGCCGCTGGCTGTGCTGACAAGAGCAAATATTTCGTCGCTAACATCCATTTGGTCAAAACCGGGTTTGCCGCGGGTCATGTCGAGCGCGGTGCCCTGCTTTACTAAATTTTCATATCTTGCCAATACTTCTTTATATTTAAGCTCTAATTCCTTTTGTTGTAGCTTTAGGTAACTTGACATCTGGTTCCTCCGTAATCAGTATATTAACTATTTAAATATAATACAAAAAAGTAAATTTTTCAAGTATAATATTATTGAAAAAAACCAATTTTTATGATAACCTTTATTTATACAATAAAGGTGGTGCTAAAAATGAAAAACATTAAAACCGTTTTATGTTTTATTTTTATTGTTTTATTATGCCTTAATAAACCGGTGGTTTTGGCCGAAACCGCCACTGATAAACAGGTTATTACCGCCAATATTACCGCGCCCCAAGTTTGCACCGATAATAAAATTTCCACCCGCCAAAGCGTTAATGAAATTAAAATTACATCGGACCTGCCGCTTAGCCATATATATATTGTATATTGGGACACACCCGTGGATTTCACCCTGCAAAGCCCGGGGGTAGAGGTAGCAGAAAAGGGCGAATTTTTGCACAGATTAATAGAACTGCCGCCCGAACTTAAAACTCAAAAGGAAATTACCGTTAAATTTGAAAAAACGGCCAACATTTCGGAAATTTCGGCCTATAATAACCCGCCCGGGAACAAGCAAAATTGGCAACCAAACAACACCGAAGCCGATTTGCTTTTATTTTCCACCCACGCCGACGACGAGCAGTTGTTTTTTGCCGGCACTCTGCCAAAATATGCGCTCGATAACGAAACCGAGGTGCAGGTGGTTTATTTTACCGACCACAACAATAACATTTTGCGCCGCCACGAATTATTAGACGGTTTATGGGCGGTGGGTGTTAGGCGTTACCCCGTTATTAGTTTTTTACCCGATGCCTATTCCGAAAGTTACGAAGGCGCGGTTGCCAACCTTAAAAAAGCAGGTTTTAGCGAAGAAGATGCGCTTAATTTTCAAATAGAACAAATAAGAAAATTTAAACCCCTGGTTATTTTAGGGCACGATTTAAAGGGAGAATACGGCCACGGCCAACATATTTTAAATTCAAACCTTTTAACACAGGCGGTAATTAAGGCCAACGACAGCGCTGCGCACCCAAATTCTTTTGAACTTTACGGCCTATGGGACACTCCAAAACTTTATTTACACCTTTACAAAGAAAATCAAATTGTTTTAGACCTTGACACCGAAATTGAAGGGCTTAACAAAACCCCTTTTCAAATTTCGAAAGAAGGTTTTGCCTGCCACGGCACCCAACAAGGCACCTGGTTTAAAACCTGGCTTAACGGCAAAGAGGGCGAAATTACCAAGGCAACCCAAATTACAAAATATGCGCCCGGTGTTTTTGGGTTGTATCGCACAACCGTGGGGGCCGATGTTTTAAAAACCGATTTATTTGAAAATGTAACAAAACGCAGTTTAATTCCGCCGCCCGAGCCCGAGCCCGAGCCCGAGCAACCCGAACAACCTCAAAACACAACCGAAAATAATAGTTTTTGGCAAACTAGCCTTGTGTTTGTTTTAATTGCCGTAGTTTCATTGGTTGGGTTGTTTGTATTTAAAAAAAATAAATCAAAATAAAAAAGGAGGTTTTAAAACCTCCTTTTTGTTTTAGCTGAAAGAAATTGTTGCGTCGTTTTTAGCAATACATACCCAAGAATTACCGGCCGCTACATTAAGCGGTGTGCCGTCTTCGTTGGTGAATGTGAGCGGCTTGCTGCTGTCGCCCTTTTGCCATTTAATTTTGCAGTAGGTACCGTTAACTATATAATAGCCTGTGCCCGAGTTTAAATCTATGTTACGGTGCTTGTTGTTAGAATAATAGCTCATATTGGTTTTTAGTACAAAAACATTTTTAAAGGCGTATGGGGCGGAATCTAATTTATCAGCATTGGCGCACACAGCGCTTGTTCTATTGTATTTGCCTGTTGTGGCATCGTATGTGAAATAGGATGTTGAGGTACCGTTAAAGCCCACCGTTACCTTATTGGCGGCACCGCCTGTAAGCACAGGTGCTTCGGCCACGAAATTTTGCCACGGTTTAAATTCGGTTTGGGTGGTTTTCCACTTTTTATCGGCAAAGCCTTGGGTTAGCTTTTCGCCGTTTGTATATAGGTTTTGCCAGTTAGTAGCCGAGCCATATGTGTGGCGCCAAGCGTAAACATCGGTTGTAACCTCAAAATTATCAAGGCCAATAGATTTCATATGTGGGCGGCAATAAACATCGTCGGCACCCGAATGAACATATATGGCGTTGTGGCCGTTGGCTAAATCGCTGTATACAAACCTTGCCGACCTAACATCGCCAAGCTGTGGGATTTTTGTGTAATCGGCAAACACTGCCATTAGGCGTGTTATGCCACCTTCAACCTCGGTTTCGTAAACGATATCGGCTTTAGAAACACCAAATTGCGCATTTTTTTGAGCAACCGAATCGTTATCTATCATAACTGCTACGGGGCGTGCTGTTAGTTTGGCAGGGTCAAAATCTTCTATGCCGGTCAACGGATTTGCCACCGTTGTTTTCGTGGGTGGCACTATAGTATTAGCATTTTCGCTTACGGGCTCTTTTTTGCCACAAGCAGCAAAACAAAAAGCCATTAATAAAACTAATGCAATGCATAATATTTTTTTAAACATAAAAATTTCAACCTCCAAATGCTTATGCATATATTATACAATTAAATAATGCTTTTTTCAACACAAATTAAAACTTTTAAAAAATTAAATTTTTCCTATTGATTTTTAAAAAACTTTGTGGTATTATAGATAAACGTTGAGATTATTCTCTTACTTTGCGCTGATAGCTCAGCTGGATAGAGCGTCTGGCTACGGACCAGAAGGTCGGGAGTTCGAATCTTCTTCAGCGCGCCAAATAAACAATTCTGCCTTTTGGCAGGGTTGTTTATTTTTTTATTTGTGAAGATTCGAACTCTGAGAGGGTGAGCAGCGTTAAGAAAACAATTAATAATTGTTTTTAGCTGCGAAGTGTGAGGCGGGTACTGTTAGCTTTAGCGTAACGGTCGCCGAGCACGGCAGATGCGCAGCAGATGCATCTTCTTCAGCGCGCCAAAATAGCAGTTACACCTTTAGGTGTGGCTGCTATTTTTTTATGTGCGAAGATTCGAGTTTGAAATTTTTAGCAGATTAATATGTATCATTTATATTTATAAGTTAAATAAAAATTAACAAAATATCCCTTGAAGGATAAAGGATTTAGATGTATAATATTATGGTATCTTTATGAAAGGAATGACTTGCTTTGATTAAAAAACTTGCGCGCAGCGTAAGGGAATATAAGTGGTTATCCATACTAACGCTTTTTCTTATGATTGGCGAGGTTGTTATGGAATGCCTAATACCCCGAATGTCTGCCGATTTACTTAACCAAATTAAATCGGACAATATAGTTATGGGAGACGTTATTAAAACGGGTGTCCTTCTGGCGCTTATGGCAGTGCTGTCGTTAACCTGCGGAGGTCTTGCAGGTTTCACGAGTGCAAAGGCATCGTCGGGTTTTGCCAAAAATTTAAGGCACGATGTTTTTTCTAAAATTCAGGATTTTTCATTTTCGAATATTGATAAATTCTCGTCCTCTTCTCTCGTAACCCGACTTACCACCGATATTTCAAGTGTGCAAATGGCATATATGATGCTAATACGCATTGCCGTCCGCAGTCCGTTAATGCTTATTTTCTCAATAACAATGGCTTACACCATGGGCGGCGCGCTTGCCACCTCGTTTGTCGTTGTTGTGCCTGTGCTTGGTTTTGGTCTTTTCCTAATTGGCAAAAAGGCAATGCCCGCCTTTCGTCGCGTTTTTAAAAAATATGACCGTTTAAACGAGTCCATTGAAGAAAACGTTCGTGGAATGCGCGTTGTTAAGGGCTTTTCACGCGAAGATTACGAAAGAGAGAAATTTTCTTCCGCTGCCGAAGATATTTGTCGCGATTTTACAAAGGCCGAGCGAATAGTTGCCTTTAATCAACCGCTTATGCAGTTATGCCTTTATTTCAATATGGCTTTTGTACTTATAATCGGTTCTAAAATCATTATTTCGACCAAGGCTGCCGCAATAGACGTCGGTCAGCTTTCGGCAATGCTTACCTACGGTATGCAGATACTTATGTCCCTCATGATGCTTTCAATGATTTATGTAATGCTCACAATGTCAATAGAAGCAGCAAAACGTATTTCCGAAGTGCTTTCCGAGGAACCGACAATCGTTAATCCTGAAAATGCACTTACCTCTGTTGCCGATGGCTCGGTTGAGTTTAGAGGCGTTAGCTTTAAATATTCCGAAAATGCACGACTCAATGTCTTGAGCGACGTTAATGTTAAAATTAATTCAGGAATGACGGTTGGCATAATTGGTGGCACGGGTTCGAGCAAAACAACTCTTGTTCAGCTTATTTCTCGGCTTTATGACGCAAGCGAGGGTGAAGTACTGGTTGGCGGGCACAATGTTCGGGAATATGACCTGACCACACTTCGAAACTCCGTTGCCTTTGTGCTTCAGAAAAATCTTATTTTCTCGGGCACTATTGCCGAAAATCTGCGCTGGGGTAATGAGTCGGCGACCGACGAAGAACTTCGCGAGGCTTGCAGACTCGCGCAGGCAGATGAATTTATAATGAGTTTCAAGGAAGGTTACAACACACATATTGAGCAGGGCGGCACCAATGTTTCGGGTGGGCAGAAGCAAAGACTTTGCATTGCTCGCGCACTGCTTAAGAAACCAAAAATTTTAATTCTCGATGACTCAACAAGCGCGGTGGATACAAGGACCGATGCGCTTATTCGCGCAGGATTTAAAAAATATATTCCCGAAACCACTAAAATTATTATTGCTCAGCGCGTTTCCTCTGTTAGTGATGCCGATTTAATTCTCGTTATGGATAACGGAAAAATCAGCGCCTTTGGAACCCACGAACAGCTGCTTGAAAGCAGTGAAATTTACCGTGAAGTTTACGAGCAACAAACAAACGGAGGTGGAGACGATGAGTAGACCGCCAAGAGGCCCCATAGGCAAGGCGAAAAAGGGCACGCTTCCACGCGTGATAAAAATGTTTTTTAAGTTTTATCCCGTTTTAGCGCCGCTTGCCGTTGCCTGCATTTTATTTGCCGCTGTAACATCATCGCTTCCGCCAATATTCTTGCAGCAGGTTATTGCCGCAATTGAGGAATGGGCAAATACGGGCGATTGGGCAAGTGCTTCAAAGGTGATTATACCAAAAGTTGCAACACTTATCTGCTTCTATCTTGTTTCTATTTGCGCCATTGTAACCCAAACGCAGTTAATGGCGTATATGACGCAGGGCTTTCTTAACAAGTTGCGAAAGGCACTTTTTGACGGAATGCAAAACCTGCCAATTTCTTATTTCGACCGTAAAAAGCACGGCGATATAATGAGTGTTTACACAAATGATATTGACACCCTTCGCCAACTTGTATCGCAAGCGCTTCCAAGTCTGCTTCAATCAGGCACGATAGTCCTTTGTGTGCTTTCAATTATGCTTTACTATAGCGCGCTCATGACGGGCATAGTGCTTGCGGGCGTTGTGCTTATGATTTTTGTTTCAAAAACTGTTGGCGCGGGTAGTGCTAAATATTTTATCCGCCAGCAAAAATCGCTCGGTAATGCCGAAGGCTTTATTCAAGAAATGATGACAGGGCAAAAGGTTGTTAAGGTTTTCTGTCACGAGAAACAAAATGAGCAAGAATTTGAAAAACTTAATAATCAGCTTTTCAACGATGCATATCGCGCCCACGCTTACGCTAATATTTTAGGACCGATTATTCAGAATATCGGTAATATCTTATATGTTATGGTGGCCGTTATTGGCGGTGTATTCCTGTTAACCGATGCTAAAAACTTCAGCATTTCGGGGCTAGCCTTTAATATAAGCATTATTATTCCGTTTCTTAATATGGCAAAGCAGTTCACAGGTAATATAAACCAAGCATCACAACAAATTAATGCCATCGTAATGGCGCTTGCGGGCGCTTCGCGCGTGTTCGAACTTATGGACACCAAGCCCGAAGCCGATGACGGCTATGTAACGCTCGTGAATGCAGAAATTAAGAATGGTGAAATTAAAGAGGTTGCTTTTCACACAGGCCGTTGGGCTTGGAAGCATCCCCACTCGGACGGTACAGTTACCTACACCGAACTTTTAGGCGACGTTCGAATGGAGAGCGTTGATTTTGGATATGTTGAAGGCAAGCAAGTACTGCACGATGTTAGCGTATACGCCGAACCCGGTCAGCAGGTAGCGTTTGTGGGTGCCACGGGTGCCGGCAAAACAACCATTACCAATCTTATTAATCGATTTTACGATATTGCCGATGGAAAAATCAGGTACGACGGCATTAATATTAATAAAATTAAAAAATCCGATTTACGCCGCTCACTCGGCATAGTTTTGCAGGAAACCAACCTGTTTACCGGCAGCGTTATGGATAATATTCGTTACGGCAAACTTGACGCCACCGATGAAGAGTGTATTACTGCCGCCAAACTTTCGGGTGCCGACAGTTTTATCACCCGTCTGCCCGATGGTTATAACACCATGCTTTCTAACAACGGCTCTAATTTATCACAGGGGCAACGCCAATTAATTGCCATAGCCCGCGCCGCTGTTGCCGACCCACCCGTTATGATTTTGGACGAGGCAACATCTTCTATTGATACCCGCACCGAAGCCATTGTGCAAAGGGGCATGGATAAATTAATGGAAGGCCGAACGGTATTTGTTATTGCCCACAGGCTTTCTACCATTAAGAATTCCGATGTTATTATGGTGCTGGAAAACGGCCGAATAATTGAACGCGGCAACCACGAAAAACTAATTTCCGAAAAGGGCACCTATTATAAACTTTATACCGGTGCTTTCGAACTTGAATAAAACAAACGCAGGGCTTTGCCCTGCGTTTGTTTATTGCCATTTATTTATTGAATTATGGTGTGTTATATGTTATGGTTGTGCTACAATAGGGACAAATAATCATTCATCCTTGCCTTTTTCATCAAATTTGTAAGGCAAGGCAGGAATAACCGTCATACTTTCGGCGGTTTTACTGCTTAAAAACAAAGTCTTTAACTGCCTTTTCTTTGGTATGATTTTCAATTAGTCGGTATGATTTTTGTCATACTAAAATTCACTAAGTTTATTTCAAACAAAGAGTGTAAAACAGACCTTAAAACAGGAAGTCTTTCTGTTTTAAGGTCTGTTTTTATGCCATTATAAAAATTCTTAAAATTTTAAAAAATATTTTTAACTATGACACTAGTTGTCAGGGTTAATTTATATAATGTGGTTACAGCTGTAAGAAATCAGAACGCTGGTTTCAAAAAATAGTTACATTTTAATCAAAAAATAAAATTATAGGAGGTAAATAAAATGAAAACTATTTTCGGTGTTAGTTCAGCTACACCACTAAGTAAAAAGCTGAAGAACGGTTATACAATGTATGACTGGGTAAAAAGACAAAAGTGCTTTCCTGCCTTTTGTATGAGAACACTCGCAGGGGACAATAAAATCACTGCT
>JAZRSY010000003.1:0-132000 GCA_045651765.1 Acutalibacteraceae bacterium
TGCATCGGTGATATTACCTGCAGCATCGTAAGTAAAGTTTTCGCTTGAGATAACACTGTCACATTCATTTCTGATAGTGCGGTTTGTTACTCTATTAAGGTTATCATAAGTATAACATATTTTGGTATTATCCGCAAGATGCAAAAGAACAGTTGGGGCAAAACCCACTCGTTCCCTATCAACGCTTATGAAAATTAAGCCCGACAAAAATTGTAATTGTTGGAAATATATGCCAGAATTTTATTGATTTTAACTAAATTAATTCGTATAATATAAATGAGGTGAAAAAATGAAAAAAATTATTTTAATTTATATAATTATTCTGCTTATTCTATGTGGCTGTAAAAATGTGCAAAATTCAAACAATTTACAGGACTACAACTATTATGTTGATACAAAAACAAACTACGTTTCTATCAAAGCTTATTCAGGAAATGAAACCGAAATTATAATTCCCGAAGAAATTGAGGGTACACCTGTTAAATACATAGGTAGTTTTGCTTTTGAAAACAACACAAAAATTGAAAAGGTTATATTCCCTGATAATCTTGTTACAATAGGAAGTAATGCTTTTAGTGGTTGCACTAATTTAGAAGATGTTGAATTTGGCCAAAATTTGAAAGGCATTTCTGATGAAGCTTTTAAAGGATGCACAAATCTTAAGAAAGTTATTTTGCCCGACTCACTTGGAACTGTTGACACAAACGCTTTTTTAGGTTGCGAAAAGTTGGAGAAATTATATATCCCCGACACCGAAATTATCTTAGGCGAATCAGCTTTTTCAAATTGCTACTCATTAACTGAGGTTAAAATTACTAAAAATGTAAAACTCATTTCCGCAAGTCAGTTTTATGATTGCGAGAATTTGAAAATCGTTATTATAGAAGATGGTGTGAAATCTTTAGGTTATACCACCTTCGCTGGCAAAAACAAACTGGAAAATGTTATAATTCCCGCAAGTGTTACAACGTTTAAAGGCTCACCTTTTAAAAATTGCACATCCTTAAAAACAATTAAGTTTCTTGGAAATGCTCCTGAAGACTTTGAGAGCGGTGCACTTGATAGAAAAGTAGAAATCCACTATAAAAAAGGAACCTCTGGCTGGGATAATAAAGTGTTCAGCAAATACAAAATGGTTGAGTTTGAGTAGGTAGGTGTGTCATGAAAAAATTTGCATTATTAGCCGCATTACTTTGTTTATCAGCAACTATTTGTGGATGTGGAGAAAAAGCACCTGTCGAAACCCCTGCATATCTTTTTGATTATTACTTAAATTCCGAAGAGGGATATGCCGTAATTAACGGGTATTACGGAGATGATTCTATTGTTATAATACCCGCTGAAATCGAGGGTTATGAGGTTTTGGGTATTGGTTATTGGGCATTTTGGCAAAATAATAAAATAAAATCAGTAACCTTGCCTGATAGTGTTGAGAATATAGCTTTGTATGCCTTTGCTTTGTGTAAAAATCTGCATACTATAAAATTCGGTGAAAGATTAAATACCATTGATGAAAACGCCTTCCAACTTTGCACCGCACTTGAAAATATTACATTTACCGGTGAGCCAATCGCAATTCGCGGCGGGTTCACCTTCGGTAGTTCAAATAAAAATATAAAAATTTATTATCCAAAAGATAAACTCGGTTGGGAAGAACGAATAACCGATGATTATACTTTTATTGAGTATTAATTTATAATCTATGTACAGACTTATTAATAATTAAATTTGAAATCCATACCAGATATTCATCTGGTATGGATTTTTAAATTTAATATTTTTTTTGAATAAAACTATTTTATAATGTAATATGTTGATTAATATCAAACAATTTTAAAATTTGTCCGTTTGTAAGCATTAAATTAATGTCATAATTAGTTTCTTTTAAACAATAATCAATTATTGCACAATAATATTTAGGACTTGTTGTTAAACTATTCATTAAATCATTAAAACTCTTAAATACCCCTAAATAATCAAATACCGTCCGGAATAATTCACTTGCATTATATTCTTGTTTTGCAATATAAATCGAAGCCTGAGTATATGCATTTTCATATTCCTCATAATAATACAGAACGCTCATTTTTAGTAAAGTTCCTACTGCATCAATAACCATATCACCAACCTCTGAAGGACAAATTGTTTGTAGAACAGAGAAGACAAAATCTAAAATGTTTAATAAAACCTCTGAATCATCTCTTTTATTATAAACGCCAAAATATGATTCTGACTCTGATACTATTTCTCTTAAGTTTTCCCTATCCTCAGTTGGCTGCCAGAGCCCCTCAGGTGATTTACGATAATATTTAGGTTTGCGTTTAAATAAAAGCTCAAAAATCCGATCTTTATATTCAAGTGCATTTTTTAATGCTATGTCATTATTGGTACATTCTCGAAAATAGTAGTCTGCTCGATACCAAACATACGCTGCAACTCCATGAGGGTCTATTGCATATAATAATTTAATCTCATCGTCCGAATTCTCTCTCGGTGTTTTATCAGTATTAATAGGATCATTTTCATCATAATTCGTATAACAATTAAACAATGAACGATACTTTGGAACTTGATAAAACTCATCTGGTTCATAAATAATATCTCTATCTACAGTCTTCCAAATTTTATTTGAAGATTTAAAGGTAACCAAATTATGTAGACCATCCTCCTCTATCATAACAGTATCTATAAAAACCTTGATTTCACAAATATCTGTGCGCTCACCATCATCAGTAGTAGCAGTAATTGTAGTAGTACCTGCCATTTTAGCAGTTACTTTACCTGTATATAATCCTACAGTTGCAACATTTTCATTGCTGCTGCACCAAGTAACCGTTTGGTTTGTGGCATTGCTTGGTGTAATTGAAGCACATAGATATTCTATGTCACCTACATTCATAGTTAAACTTGTAGGACAAACTTCAACTCCTGTGACAGCAACAGGAGGATTGACCGTAATAGTACAATATCCTTTTTTGTTGCTACCATCTTGAGCAGTTGCAGTAATTGTTGCCGTACCTGTTCCTTGTGCTATTACAAGTCCAGTATCAGGGTTTACTGTAGCAACACTTGTTTTATTACTGCTCCACGCAACACATTTGTTTGTAGCGTTGGCAGGACACACCGTTTCGTACAAATAAGCAGAGCTTCCTATGTTCATAGTCTTACTTGATGGACTTACCGTTACTGATGTAACCAAAATATCCTCTGTTACATTAACATAACATCTGGCATATTCACCACTACCGTCTTGTGCTTCAGCGTAAATATATGCATATCCACTTGCTTTTGCAGTAACTACACCACTACTTACTGTTGCTACACTCGGGTTTGTACTGCTCCAACAAATAGATTTATTGGTTGCGTTGGTAGGACAAACAGTAGCATATAAATCAAATGTATCTCCCTTTTCAAGTGAAATACTTGACCTATTAAGTGTTATAGAATTAACATATATTGTATCGCTTGTTACATTTACGGTAATATAATCTTTCTTGCTACTGTCTACGATTGACTGTGCATATATATTCGCAGTACCCGGTGCTTTAGCATAAATATATCCGCTTGAAGCGTTTACAGTCGCAACACTTGGACTATCACTATACCATTCTACACCTGTATTACAATTACTACTAGCATTAACAATAGCATATGCACCGTAATACCATTTGCCTGTTTCTATTGTTGTACAACTTGGATATACATTTACTGAATAAACAGACATTTTTCTTTACCTCCATTATACATATTTTTATTCATCCTTTCAACTAAAACATTTTTCTTCGATTGCTTCCCAATCTTTTGCTGCCGCAAACTTAGTATAAAAACAACCCTGACAATTAGTGTCAGGGTTAAAAAGTTTATTTTAAAAACATTAAAAGGGCGGTTTACGAAAGCCAGCCGCCCTTTTAATGTTTTTTATCAAGACAAGGAAACACCCTACCTTATCTACCAATACACACGAAACATCCTTGCAATACCTCAAAAAAAAGACATGCATATATTTTAAACTCTTCTTGCTTTTAACACATTTTTCCCATATAATAGAGTTGAGGTGACAGCGATGCAAAAAGAAATTTTAACAAGAGATATTATTAAGCAAGAATTTCGAAAACAACAAATTTGGAACGCAAAAGGTGTTTGGATAGCGTTCATTTTATCAATAACATTATTATGTTTTATGCTTTATTTGTTTTTTACCAATATAATTAATGGCATCGAAAGTCTTTTTATGATTGCTGTTTCTCTTTTTTTGGTATCTTTTTGTTGTTTCGCTCTATATAAAACCGTAAAAAACAGCCTGCTGGTTGACAAAAATAAGTTTTACATAACAAAAGACAAACTGATCCGTACGGAACAAAAAATTGTGGGAAGACGTCTAAACAAACCCTACGAATTATACTTCGCTTTCTATGGTTTATACTCTGTTCTTATATATAAACATCATTATAGCTGGTCTAAATTATATCATATGAGCGACGACGGAATTTATAACACCGCACTGCTTGGCGATGAATATTATTTGGTTATCACCGAAGAGAAAAATATTTTATTAGCGTATAATACGAAGCTGTTTGAATTAAAAGACCAATGAAGCGTTAATCTCAACCCTTAATAACCCTACTTGCTAACAGACAAGTCCGCACCTACCATAGATAAGTGCGGACTTATTTACTTTATTGCACAATCAAAGAATCATAAATGTTCTGTAACGCATGTATCTGTCCGTCTTGCATTTCCGCATAAACTAAATAATTAAGATCGTTAGCGCAATAACCAATGAGTTCTCTGTTATAATTAAGTTCAGGATTAAAACTATCAACTAGATCGTAAATATCACTATATACTGATACTAATTTATATGCCCAATCAATTTCTGTTCCATAAAGAGCATTCTCTTCAATTGAATTTATAATTCCAGCTGCAAGTCCATCTTTAATTGTACTAATAGAAAACAGAGCAATTTTAACTATCGTTTTTACAGTTTTATATTTATTATAAAGACTGGATAAAACCGGGATTTTAAAAATAACTGTTATTGCAACGTCAGTTATTAAGCAAAGAACGTCTTTAAATGATATTGTATTTTCATCCCAAATAGTATGCATCCCGAATATATTTTCTGACTCCGATAATACACCACTCAAATCACTGATATCTTCCGTCTCGTACCATTGGTTATCCGATGTACGCGCAAAATATTTAGGTTTTCTTCCAAATAACAGTTCAAAAACACGATCTTTTTCTTGTATAGTAGCTTCTAAACATTCCTTCTCCCCTGCAAATTTTTGCACATACGCTGCCACTCCATAGGGGTCTATCGCGTACAACAGCCCGCGACGCGGCTGTTAACCAAACTGTACCACAAATTTTAATTCTTATTATGAAAACAAAAAGAAAAACCATCCACAAGGGATGGTTTTCTTTTTGGGACCGACACTCAAAATGGAACCGGTCTAAAAACCTTGATTTTCTTTGTTTTTTTTACACTCTCGCATTATTTTTATATGTTTAACAATGGATATAACTTCAAGCACAAAAATTGCAAAATAATATACGCATACTAAACCAATATACATTCGTTTAGCGCTAAGTGCCCACAGCTCCATAGGTATAGTTCCAACAATCAAAAAAGCCAATATACTGTTGAAAATAGGTTGGATTTTCTTAATTGCTTTCACTATTGACAAAATTGCATCAATGAAATAAAAAAAGTAAATGATAATTTCTATATAATAAAGACCTATTCCTACCAGAAACCCTATATAGGCATCGCCACCTTTTAACGCATAAACAATTGATGCTAAAACTAAAGCAGCCGTAACAACACTAATTAGCATTGCAATCATTGCAGGGATTTTTGTATATACTTTTTTCATATCATCACCACCTTGGGTGTATTATAGCATAAAAGCGGCGAAGCCGCAAGAGTTCTTCACTATTCACTATTACTTATTACTTTCCAAAAATCCCGTTCATTATTTTTAGTGAAAAGTGAAGAATGAAAAGTGAAAAAGTAAAATCCCGAACGCTTTCGCATTCGGGATTTTTGTCATTCGTGTCCGAAAAAGAACTGGGTGAAAACCGAGGTTTTTTTGTAAATGCCATTATTTAACCGTATTTTAGCAAATTCAAAACTCAATTTATCATTTTTGCTTTTTTACGAGTTATTAACATTAGTATCGTTCCGGAACTAAAAAACAACAAGCCGAGACACGGTACTACAAGTAATGCTAAATCTGTATGTTTTGAACCAATGTTTTGAGGATTATCAACATCATAATAAATTTCGATTTTTTCTCCTATATTCCATGAAGACGAATACATTTTAACAGTATTGTCATAAGATTCGCCGTCAACCTCGTATGT
Source organism: Acutalibacteraceae bacterium (assembly GCA_045651765.1). GTDB lineage: Bacteria > Bacillota > Clostridia > Oscillospirales > Acutalibacteraceae > SIG565. Next base: position 6,370 of record JAZRSY010000003.1, read on the forward strand.
CAAATGAGTTTTATAACGTGTTCGCCATTTGCCGCCAGCATATTCCCGATAAGACTCAAAATCAGTGATTACTGCGGTTGTTTCTGCTTTATTACCATAATCAAAAGCATTTACGCAAAGAAATGCACCGCCAACTGAAAAAATTAAACCAAATATTATAAATATCAAAATAATAATTCTTAACTTCTTCATACAATCACCACCTTGGGTATATTATAGCATAAAAGCGGCAAAGCCGCAATAATTATTCATTATTCATTCGAAAATCCGTTCTTCCTTAATGAATAATGAATGATGAATATTGAAAAATGAATAATACAAACAAAAATCCGTCCTCTTACGAGAACGGATTTTCGTTTGGGACCGACACTCAAAATGGAACCGGTCTAAAACACTTGATTTTACCGAGCTTGGGCCCGGATTTTCTTTACAGATATATTATAACATAAAAAAGCACTCTCTGCAACACAAAAATGCAGAAAGTCCCCTTGAAATTTATAACGGCAATGCAAAGCAAACGCCTGCAAAACTACAACCGTTATCAAATAATATATTTAGTTGATAAAACACTTCTCTCCCCTATCAACGCATAGTTTACCCTAAAACTGCGTTGCAAAAGAAAAGCACTATTATAACATCAATTGTCGGAATCCAAGAGACTGTTTCCTGCGCACAGAAACAAGACTTCCCTATTTTCTACTGCTTCACACTCTTCTCCACTTTCGTGGCCCCTATAGAAGAACCGAAACAGTTTAACTAAGAAATCTCCTTATGTTCACCCTTCGACTTGCCTTGTGCTTCAAGCCGTTCTGATGTTTTGTTGTACTCATTATACCATTGCTAAAATGTCAGGTCAATGGGTTTTACGCAAACATGACCTGACAGGTCATGCAAATTTTTATTCGAATAATTCTGACACAGAAATCTTCAATGCGGTTGCTATATCGAATAGTACCTCAAAAGAAGGATCTATCTTTCCGTTGATAATCCGGTTGATATATCCATCATTCTTTTTAATCTTACTACTCAAATACTGACAAGATAAATTCCTCTCGTTCATTAGCTTACAAAGTTTCTTAACGAACAATTCTCTTCCATCTTCGTAATTCAGTTTCTTTTCCATAATAAAACCTCACTTATATAAAAACTAAAGAGCCGCTCACGCGACTCTTCGTTTATAAGTATAAGAATTGTTTTATTTGCGGTTTCAAGAAAAGATTAATAAACTCAAGAAAGACGCAAAAGATTCAAAATTTATGTTCCTTTTGCTTGATCAATTCACCGCACATTGCCCCGCCGATTATAAGCACAGCACCTATAATCTGTAACGGCAGCATTGTTTCTTTTAAGAACGCTACCGAGAACAACACTGCTGATAATGGCTCCAAATATCCACAGATAGCAACCGTCTGCACTTTGAGTTTTCCGATAGAGGAAAAGTAAAAATAACAGCCAATGCCCGTGTTCAGCAGACCGAGTATAAGTATTGGCACTATACTCGATGGTTCGATCTGCAAAGTGTAGCCTTGCTTTAATCCCACAAATATCGCTACTGATAAAAATGCTATGGTAAGCTGCAACGTGGAATTTTCAAGTCCCACAATATCTTTTGCTTTCTTATTGCAGATAACCATAAAGGCATACATAACAGCAGAGAGCAGACCACAGGCGATGCCAAATATATCTCCCTTGCCATCAAAGGCATTTCCGTTTATCAACACCACGCCGACAACTACAGCAAGAAAACCAAGCACTTTATTTGCAGTCAGCCGTTCCTTGAACAGCAAAGGCGATAAAGCCATTACTATTACCGGACCGCAGTAATATAAAAGCGAAGCGATACTGACACCGATCCTAGCGTATGCTTCGTAGAGGAACATCCAACTTGTCCCCATAGCAATACCCGATACTGTAAGGAACAGAAACTGCATTTTATGTTTGTAAAAAGTTAGTTTTTCTCCGCCGATAAAGAATAATGCAATCAGCAGAATACTACCTATCAAAGTACGAAGCAGTACAATATTCTGACTGCTTAAATCAATAAAACTCGCAACAATCCCGTTTGAGCCAAACAGAAGTAAAGCGAATATGTATTTGAAGAACGCCTTGTTATTCATACGATACCTCTTGTAATTGAACTGAAAATAGTATATCATAATATCAAGCATAACAAAAGCGAATGTTTGTAATGCTCAAAATCACAATTTAGAATAGGTGTTCTTTATGGATATGAATTTGCAAAAATATCTCTCGTTTGTAAAAACGGTGGAATACGGCAGTTTTACAAAAGCGGCGGAGATATTAAACTACACACAATCGGGCATCAGCAGAATGATAGCCGACCTTGAAAAAGAATGGGGCGTAACGCTTCTTGAACGAAGCAAGTACGGCGTAAAGCCTACAAGTGACGGAATGAAGTTGTTGCCATACGCACAAAACCTCTGTGTCGATTTTGATAAACTGAAAATGCAGGTGGATGAGCTGAACGGCTTACAATCGGGACTTATCCGAATCGGTACATTTTCAAGCGTGGCAACCCATTGGCTGCCGAACATCATAAAAGAATTTCAAAAGGACTATCCCAATATTGATTATGAACTTCTGCTCGGTGACTATACCGAGATTGAAGAATGGATACATACGGGCAGAGTAGATTGCGGCTTTTTGAGATTGCCGACACACCCCGACTTTGAAACCGTCTTTTTAGAGAAAGACAAACTGATGGCGATCATCCCCGAAAATCATCCACTAAAGGACAGCAATAAGTTTCCCGTGACTGCTCTTTGTGATGAGCCGTTCATGCTTCTCGAAAAGGGTGCAAAAGCGGAAATCTCTGAAATCTTTGAGCGTAACAATTTAACGCCCAATGTTAAATTTACCACTTGGGATGACTACGCAGTAATGTCTATGGTGGAAAGCGGTCTCGGCATTGCGATACTACCCGAACTGATCTTAAAGCGTGTGCCATATAAAATTATTGCAAAAGAGCTTGACGTTCCGGCATACCGTAATATCGGACTTGCTTTGAGAGACAAGAAAACCGCCTCACTTGCGGTGAAACGGTTTATTGACTATTTGCAGTATAGATAAGAAAGATGGCGGCAAGGAGAATTGTTCACCCTGCCGCCACTGTTTGTTAGGTGCAAATTATCAACTCGCTTCAAAATCTCCCGATTCAGAACCCACTGTGATTGTATATGTCTCACCAGACACAATATCGGGACTTGAGAGAATAACCACTGCAAAGTTCAGCTCAGGGGTATGCTCGATAATTGTTTTTCCATTATTATCTTTCAGCAAAATCTTTGTTCCTGCGGATTGGTTGCCTACGCTTATGGCAACTACGCCTTGCTTGGAATCACTAAATGTCTGTGCCATACCGGAAGCACCTGTGCCGATAAATGTACCGCCCGTAATTGTTGCACTTCGGTCATAATCAAGCGTGGCGGTGTCGCCCTGTGTAGGTCCTGTAACAACGGTATATCCACCAGATATCGTAAGCGTACCGTTTGCATCAATTCCGTCACCCGATGCTTTTACATAAAGCTTTCCGCCGGAGATGACAATACTGCCGTTGCCTGCGGACATTCCACCGCCCATACCGTGTTTACCGCCGCCGAACATACCATCACGACCACCGGTAGTACCACTGGAATCCGTTCCGCCTGCGGCATTGAGACCGTCATCACTGGCGACTATCTTAAATTCTCCACCCTTAACATCAATATTGAGTGCTTCCAAGCCCTCATAGCTTTCCGTAATATTAAACACACCTGCTGTAATAGTGAGACTTTCTTCTGCGTGGATTGCATCATCACCTGATGCTATTTCAAACGTGCCGCCGTTTATGGTCACAGATACATCTGAATGAACAGAGTCATCGGCAGAGTCGATCTTAAATGTACCGCCGCTGATCAAAAGACTGTTAACTGCTTTAATGCCCTTCATACTCGTACCGCTTTCATCGGTCGTGGTGGTTGAGCTTTGTGAGCTACCAGGTCGCATTCCGCCGTGACCACCGCCGCCCATAAAGCCGCCGTAGTTACCGGAAGATGCATTAGAGCCGTTTTCGCTGCCACCGCCGATAAGAAGATCAAAGGTGCCGTTTTCAATCTGCAGATAAGCACCTGCGGCGATACCATCTCCCTCGGCTTCGATATTCATCGTGCCGTCAGAGATATAAATAAAGCCGAGTGAGGCATCATCTGTATTTTCGCAGTGGATGCCGTCCTTACCTGCATCAATAGTGAGTTTTGTTGAACTTGAGATCCTAACGCTGTCGTTAGCATCCAAACCGTGAGATGCGGAATTTACGGTATAAGTTCCGCCTGTGAACACAAGGTCATCTTTGCAAACAATACCGTGCGCTGCAGGAGAGGTTACTGTTAAACTGCCCGATCCGTTGAAGGTTAAGTCCTGCTTTGAAAACACAGCAGCATCAATATTATTTTCATCAATTGCGGTGAAAGATCCGCCGTTGGCAAGAGTATTTGCTTTCCCGTCTGCAAGTGTCACAAATACCTTGTCTGCTTCAAGAATATACAGTGCAGCCGAGGTTTTACTTGTAATATCCACGCCGTTCAGTACGATCTGCAATTTAGCAGTGTCCTCAGCGTTGACGATAATCATACCATCTGTAAGTGTTCCTGAAATAACATAGGTTGCTTCTTCTGTTATTGTTACTGTACTGCCGGATATTTTTACACTGTTGGAGCTTGAGGCTGCCGATGTTCCGTTCAGTTGAATGGACACAGCCTTGCTTTCATCATACTCGGTTTTACCATCACGATCGGTAAACATATCCTCATCTGCCTGTGAAAAGTCTACATCTACAGGATCGGAGGATGTACCTGATGGTTCAGTAATGCTTGATTCGTTATTACTATTATAGATTGTTCCATCGTTATCACTTGGCTTTCCGCAACCTGTAAACAGACAACACACCAAGGTAAAAACCAATAATATGGATATATATTTCTTCATACAGCACCCCTCAAATTAAAGCTCTGTCACCGTAGTTTCTTGCTTGGATACGGTGATTTCAAGATTGCCGTTGCGACAACGGAGCTTGTCGATCATTTCTTTTTCTTTCGTTACATCACGCAAAACCACATTGTATGTAAGCTTAAACATACTGCCCATATTAGTGCTTTTTACACGGGCGAGGTCAAAGGATGTGGTATATGCTTTGAAAATATCATCAAACACACCTGTGTAATCCAAATCTTCTGGGATAACGATAGTAAATGTTTTGTAGGTGGCAGCGTTCTTTTTTGAGCCAAAATCCAAATGGTTGTATAGCAAAAACATTATGCACATAATAAGCGTGAATAATGCCGCAAAGCCGAGATAGCCCATACCTGAGATAAGACCTGCGCCCATTGCAAGAAACAGTGTGCAGATCTCCTTTGCAGTACCGGGAACACTGCGGAAACGGACAAGACTAAATGCACCTGCCACCGCAACACCTGCGCCTACATTACCGTTGACCATCATAATAACGATACAAACGACAGCCGGGAGCAGGGCAAGTGTTACAACGAAGCTCTTTGTATAACGGGTGCGGTACATATAGGCAAATGCCATTACAAGTCCTAATACAAGAGAGCACCCTAAGCAGAGCAGAAAATCGGTCACGCTGATGACCGTAGTTAAATCCGTATCAAATAGTCCTTTAAATAAATTTTCAAGCATTTATAGCTACCTCCAACATATTATATTCGTTAATTATATGGTTTTGAGGAAAAATCAGCGTTCTGTACGCCGTTCCGTATTTTGAAAAGGATGTTTTATAGATACGCTCTTTTGAAAGTACCTGCGTCATCCAAAGCGGAATACCGCCTGAGCATTTTATCTCCATTAACACCTTGCTTTCGGGAAGGATCGGCGTTCCGTATACTTCGGATTCCAACGACAGATCCTCTTGTCTGCAAAAAATGTTATCGTCAAAGGTCACACGGAAGTCGCTGCCATCATTTGCATAAAAGGCTTCTCGCTCATACGAAAGAAAAACCGCAGGGTGAAGCGTGCCGTAGTAATCCATAAAATAATCAATTTCGTTAGAAATCTGCGTGCGCTTATTGGTGTGTCTTTCTCCAGACAGCCATCCCATTGCTTCATTGTTCGCTAAAGATATTCTCCGCTTATATACCACGTGCTTATATTTTTTCTTCAGTTCTACAAACACCGTACTGTCCGGCTCAGCTCTGCCGTAGCTGCGGATACGGAGTTTTTCTTTGTATGTCGGTTTCTCAATCGACCTGCGAATCAGAAGATAGGTGTCTGTATCATAATAAATATTACGAATCGTGGTGCGCCCATACTTATCCAGCTTCATATACGGCTTCATTGCATCAAGCACTTTAGCTTTTTGTTCGAGGGTTATCATATATTTAATTTCATAGCGCTTGAACACCGTCTGAAATGCCATAAAAACAAATCCTCCTGTACCTTGATGACATCATTGTACAGGAGGAAGATTGAAGTTTGATTGAAGATACTTTTATTTTTACATTTTAGGGAGTCGTGCAGTAAAGCATACCTTCCCATCATAGCAGAACACTTCTATTTTGCCGTTATGCGCTTCGACTATAGCCTTGGCAATCGCAAGTCCAAGTCCGTAATGCTTGTCCTCGCCGTTACGGGCTTCGTCTGCACGGTAGAAGCGTTCAAACAACTGTGTCATTTGTTCCTGCGGTATCGGCTCCCCGTCATTGATAACGGTGAAAACAGCATTGCTTCGGGTGTGAGTAAGGCTAACAGATACCTCTTTGCCGTTATGACTGTGCTTTATAGCATTGTCAACGAGAATGGATACGAGCTGACTGAGTTGTGTGCTGTTTCCCAAGGTAATAATGCCGTTTGTTATCTGCGAATTAAGCGTTAGTCCGTTCTCAAAAGCAACGCTCTCAAAAGGTAACACACCACCGGCAACCAAGCGGCTTAAATCGAGATACTCCATCTGCGGCTTTACATTCTCTGTACGAGCAAGCTCCAAGAGTTGTCCGACCAGCTTGCCCATTCTTTCGTTTTCGTACTGAATATTGGAAAGCCATTGGTTATCGCCAATCTCACGAGATAATAGCTCGGCATTGGCGCTAACCACCGATACCGGTGTTTTTAGTTCGTGGCCTGCATCCGAAATAAATTGCTTTTGCTTTTGATAACCTTCTTCAAGGGGCGTTACAATCTTTTTTGCCAAATATACCGCAAGGAAATATAGCGCAATGATGGCTACGCCGCCAAAGATGAGTGTATATCGGAACAGCGTATTCATACTTTCACGGATAATGGTATTGTCCATAAATGAAACAAGCGTGTAGCCACCCTTGTCCATCCTATAATACACCAAGTTATCGATCATACCGTTTACGTCGGATTTTTTAAGTACCTGTCTTGCTGCACTTTCAAGCTCGGCATCGGTATAAACAGCGGCATCGTCATTTCGTATCTCTATTACCTTGTTATCATAGGAGATTGCAACCGAGTAAAAGGTGGATAGTTTGAATTGATTTGTATCAAAATGGGGGCCTCTGTCGGGGAAAGGCTTCATAGGATCAAAAGCTCCACCCATAGGCTTTTCCAACATATACTGCTCTGCGTGTTCCTTTAGCATTTCTCGATTTGTTGTGGTAACCTCAAAGTAACTGGAAATATAAATCACACAAAGTGTTCCTACCCACAGAAACGTTAAAATACTCATAATGGCGGCAACGATCTTTTTTCTTGATTTCTTAAACATCGTCGCACCTCAATTCGTAGCCGATACCACGCACCGCTTTGATCTCCGCCTTTGCGCCGACGAAGTTCAGTTTTTTACGGGTAAAGGACATATATACTTCTACATTGTTGTATTCTGCTTCACTCTCAAAGCCCCAAATTTTAACTGCAAGCTGCTCACGGGTAAGTATCTGTCCCTGATTAGCAATGAGATATTCAAGGATGTGGTACTCCTTTTCACTCAACCGCACACTTTGCCCATTAGTAGTACAGGATAGTGTGGATGTATTTGTATCAAGGCTAATGTCTCCGTAATAGAGTGTGCCATCTGCTGTGTTTATGTTACGTCTGCCAAGGGCACGAAGGCGAGCCAGCAGTTCCTTGGTCATGAAAGGCTTTGTGAGATAATCGTCCGCACCACTGTCAAGACCGGTTACTTTGTCATCGAGTTCTGCCTTTGCCGTCAGCATTAGGATTGGTGTGCGGATACCTTTCTGCCGTGCTATCTTTGCAATCTCATATCCATTCATTCCGGGGAGCATAACATCAAGGATAATAATATCGTATATATCGCTCTCGATGGCAGCTAAACCGTCAAGCCCGTTAGCGTAATGATCTACTTCATATTTTTCTTGACGCAGTATTTCGCACAGAGCCTGCGCCATTCTTTTTTCATCTTCCACAAGCAAAAGTCGCATATCGACACCTCCACTTATACACCATTATACCATAAAAGATTGAAAAATGATTGAAGAAATTGAAAAGGCGGCAAGGATAATGTTTCTCCCTGTCGTCTTTTATTTATCAAAAACTATCTACATACAATTATTGTTCAAACTCATGCTCCCGTCCCGTTCACTCCTTCCGTGGAATATTGTACAATAATGTCAAGGAGGGATCTATATGAAAAAAGTTTACACAGAAGACCAGAAAAAATTAATTTTAGATCGGTATTGGGCCGGGGAGAAAGTATCCACCATTTCAGCAGATACCGGCATTGCCAAAAGCACATTATATTCGTGGGTTAAATCAAGTCAAAAGAAAAACAAAGCCATCAACATGACAGATTTTCGTATTCTAAGGCAGCGTTGCGAGACGTTAGAAAAAATGGTGGAAATACTACAACAGTCACCCTGCTCTGTCAGTGCACCGCTTCATGAACGATATAAAGTAATTAAAGACTTCTCAGAAACATATTCGATCAATATGCTTTGCCAGGCAATGAAGGTAGCAAAAGGTAGTTACTACAATCACACTCTTAGGAACGCAAATGAAAACACATCCTACAGACGGAAGAAGCGAGAACTCACACCGATTATAGAGCAAATCTTTAATGAGAGTAATCAGGTGTTTGGTGCACGCAAGATCAATTCTGTTTTGCGAAGTCGCGGTTTTAAAGTAGCAGATAAAACAGTAGCAGCCATTATGCACGAAAACGGATGGTTCAGCGTGCGTGGCGGTTCAAAAACAATCTTTGAAATGAACAAACAACGCAAGGAAAACATTCTAAATCAACAGTTCATTGCAAACGCCCCCAACGAAGTTTGGGTTGGAGATATCACCTATTTCAGTGCTAATAGCACGAAGTATTTCATCTGCGTTATCATTGATTTATTTGCACGCAAAGTAATCGCACATAGCATATCTACCAGTAACAGCACACATATCACAAAAAAGACTCTAAAAAAAGCCTATCAAGAGCGAGCTCCTAAAGAAGGATTGATTTTTCACAGTGATCTTGGTTCAAATTATACGTCACGCACATTTATGTCATACTGCAAAACTTTAGGCATAACACAGTCCTTCTCAAGAAAGGGTGTCCCCTTTGATAACTCTGTTATGGAAGCCTTTTTCAAAACTTTAAAAGCCGAGGAACTCTATCGAAACAATTATCGTTCAGACAGAGAATTTCGGGAACACATTCAAAAGTACATAGATTTCTATAACGGTCAGCGTCCTCATCAAATGAATCGATATCGCACACCTAACGATGCAGAGGCTTCTTACTATAAAAAACACGCTCAAAATAACGAAAATTCTTCAGTTTAATCGAACTTTTCCAGTTCAATTCGTTACCCATTAAAAATTTCTGCACATATTTTGATGAGTTTTGACATTCACAGTTCGATTAAAAATAAATAGGGAACGACCACGAAAGCCGTTCCCTACTGGATTTAAAAAGAATGAATGACACCTCAATCGAACCGTGATGGTTCACATTTGGGGTGTCATTCATTGTGGAGGCACCACCCGGATTTGAACCGGGGCATAAAGGTTTTGCAGACCTCTGCCTTACCACTTGGCTATGGTGCCTTATTTTATATTTAGTTTAAGAAAGGACGCTTAAATTATTTAAGCGTCCTTTGGAGCGGATTACGAGGCTCGAACTCGCTACCTCCACCTTGGCAAGGTGGCGCTCTACCAGATGAGCTAAATCCGCAAAAATGGTGCCTCCGATCGGAATCGAACCAATGACACGGGGATTTTCAGTCCCCTGCTCTACCGACTGAGCTACAGAGGCAAGTGGCGACCTGGATGGGGCTCGAACCCACGACCTCTAGCGTGACAGGCTAGCGTTCTAACCAGCTGAACTACCAGGCCACAAATGGTGGGAACAACAGGGCTCGAACCTGTGACCCTCTGCTTGTAAGGCAGATGCTCTCCCAGCTGAGCTATGCTCCCACTTCTGTGCCACGCTGGTGCTGCTCAGTGCAACTTACCGGCGACAAGCATTATATTACCACAACCAAAAGGTTTTGTCAACACTTTTTTTAAGTTTTTTTAATTTTTTTCTAACGCTTTTAACTCAGATTTTGTAAAGATATAGGTCTTGTCGCAAAAGTGGCATTTAATTTCGGCTTTTGGCATTTCTTCGGCCATTTGGTGAAGCTCGTTTTGGCCCATACTAATTAATGCTTTTTCTATTCTTTGCCTACTGCAATTACATTTATATGTTGTTTCTTGCGAATAAAGAACCTCTACCTCGAAATTTTTTAGTGCTTTTTTAATAATATCTTCGGGCGATAGACCATTAGTTAACATTTGTGTTACCGAAGGTATATCTTTAATGCCTTCTTCAAGTTTATTAATGGTTTCTTCTTCGGCTGCAGGTAAAAGCTGAATGATATATCCGCCTGCTGCTTTAACGGTTAAATCGGGGTTAACAAGCACACCCAAAGCACAAACTGTGGGGGTCTGCTCGCTTAAGGCGTAATAGGCGGTAATGTCTTCGGCAATTTCGCCCGAAACAAGCGGTACCATACCGTTATAGGGTTCTTTAAGGCCTAAATCTTTAAGGACATATATATTGCCGTTTTTACCAACAGCGCCGCCAACATCTAATTTTCCTTTTTCGTTAAGGGGCAGTTCAACTACAGGGTTGGTAACATAACCCCTAACATCTCCGTTAGCGTCGGACACGGCTATTACCGAACCAATCGGGCCGCCACCTGCAATGCGCAGGGTTATGGAATTATCTTTGCCCTTTAGCATATTACCCATTATTGAAGCAGCTGTTAAGAGCCTGCCAAGTGCTGCGGTAACCACAGCCGAGGTGCTATGAATTTGTTCGGCTGCGGCAACAATATCGGTTGAATCAAGTGCGGTGGCCATAACTTGACCGTTACTTGTAATGCATCTAACTAATTTTCCCATATTTAAACCTTTCGTGTAACATAAATTATTCTTTCACTTTCGTTTTTAGGGGAGACAAAGGTGTTTTCGCCATAAATAGCCTCAATTTTAAGCCCTGCCTTTTTTAAGGCTTTTTCTATTTGGGCGCCAGTGTAGGCGCGTTCGAAAAAAATTTCGGTAAAACGATTGTAATTTTGGCCGTTATTATAAAAGAAATCTAAAGTGATTTGGGTAGAATTTTTTTGCTTAATAAATTTATTTTGCCAAGAGCAAAACAGATTGTCGGTTTCGTAAATAAAGGTGTTATTGGCTAAAACCGTGCTGTGTTTATAAAGTGAGTTAACATCAAACACAAATAACCTGCCGGGTTCTAAAAACAGTGAAATTTTAGCAAAACTTTGGCAAAGTTCGGAATAATCGGTTATATGATTAATGCTGTCAAGGCAACAAACGGCACCATTAACCGTGCCATATAATTCTAAATCGGCGGCAGATTGGTTTAAAAAAAGTATATTAAGGTTTTGCTCGAGTGCCTTTTGGCGAGCAACACTTAACATTGTGTCGGAAATGTCGGCTCCAATAACATCGACGCCCTTTTTAGCAAACTCGACCGAAAATGAGCCTGTGCCACAAGCAACATCTAAAAGCAGGGTTGGTAAAGAATCGTGCTTTTTGAAAATTTTACACAAATAATCGGTTCGTTTTTTATAATTAACATTGGTTGTTAACGCATCATAAAACAAAGCAAAATTATTATACACCTTTATCCCCCTTTAATTTACCTATAAATTTTAACACCTTAAGTCATTAAAGTCAATAAAATAAAAAGGCGGAAAATTCCGCCTTTTTATTTATTTTTGCATTAGTTCTTTAAACTCGGCACCGTCGATTTTTTCTTTTTCAACCAAAAGTTTGCCAAGCTCGTAAAGTTTGTTTATGTTAGCCTTTAAAATTTCTTCGCCACGTTTATAGGCATTGGTTACAATGCGTTTAACCTCGGCATCAATTTTAGCGGCTACCTCGGGCGAGCAATTATTGGTGTGGCCATAATCGCGACCTAAGAATACATCTTCGTTTTTATTGCCGTAAAGAATAGGGCCAAGTTCTTCACTCATACCAAATCTTACAACCATATCTTTAGCAATTTTAGTAGCGCGCTCAATATCATTAGAAGCACCGGTAGAAATATCGTCGCCGGTTAGGGATTCGGCAATACGGCCGCCTAACAGCATAACGATTTCTTCTTCCATTTCTTTTTTATATTTAGTAAATTTATCTTCTTTAGGTAAAGAAACGGTAATACCAAGCGCCATGCCACGCGGAACAATGGTAATGTGGTGGATATCGTCTTGGGTTGGCAAAAAGTACCCTGTAATGGCATGACCGGCCTCGTGGTAGGCGGTGTTCAGGCGTTCTTTTTCGCTCATAACACGGCTCTTCTTTTCGGTGCCGGCAATAACTTTAAGGGTTGCTTCTTCAATTTGTTGTTGAGTAATTGCCTTTAGGCCTTTGCGTGCCGAAAGCAAGGCGGCTTCGTTTAACAGGTTTTCCAAATCGGCACCGGTAAAGCCGGGTGTAGATTTTGCAATGGTTGACAAAGAAACATCGGGGCCCAATGGTTTTGAACGAGAGTGAACCTTTAAAATCTCCTCGCGGCCTTTAACATCCGGGTAATTAACGGTAACCTGACGGTCGAATCGACCGGGGCGCAACAATGCCCTGTCAAGAATATCGGGGCGGTTGGTTGCGGCAATAATAATTACGCCGTCGTTAGCGCCAAAACCGTCCATTTCCACAAGCAACTGGTTAAGGGTTTGTTCGCGTTCATCGTGGCCACCGCCAAGACCTGCTCCGCGTTGGCGACCAACGGCATCAATTTCATCTATAAACACAATGGCAGGTTGATTTTTCTTGGCCTCTTCAAAAAGGTCGCGCACACGGGATGCACCAACACCCACAAACATTTCAACAAAATCGGAGCCCGAAATGCTGAAAAACGGAACGCCGGCCTCGCCTGCTACTGCACGAGCAAGTAAGGTTTTACCCGTACCGGGAGGACCCACTAAGAGCACTCCTTTAGGTATTCTGGCGCCTAATTCGTTAAATTTGGTAGGGCTTTTTAAAAATTCAACAATTTCTTGAAGCTCGGCTTTTTCCTCATCGGCTCCGGCAACATCGGCAAAGGTGGTTTTGCGTTTGTCGTTAGCCTTTTTAAATTTTGCTTTACCAAAGTTTAAGGTTTTGTCGGCTCCCATACCGCCTCCCATCCTGCGCATTATAAATATCCAGAAGAATATCATAACGCCAAACATTATAATGGTTGGCAATAAATCGACTATCCAAGATGCAGCGCTACCACTTTTGTAGTCGTGCTTAATAATCATTTCTGGGTTAGATTCTCGGTTTTCGGCGTTAATTTTCATTACCGATTCGTTAACATCGTTATAAAAAATTGATGGGTCCGCAACGGTGTAACGATATCTTTGACCATCGGCACGTTTAACATAAACAAGCTCGCCGCTATATAAATTTAATTGATATTCCGATACCTCGTTATTAATTATCATTTCTACGATTTCGTAATAACGGGTTTGAGAATTTTTGTTGCCGGCAAAGCTTGTAGCGGCAATAGCGGCTATTATTATAACGGGTATTGCAATATACAACAGCACGCTTTTAAAGTTTTTCTTCATTTAATACAATCCTTTCAACTACTTTTGGTAAACGTGAGGCTTAAGCACACCTACAAATGGTAAATTGCGGTATTTTTCGGCATAATCGAGCCCATAGCCCACAACAAATTCGTTAGGCACCTGTGTGCCAACATAATCGGCTGTGATTTCGGTTTGGCGGTTTTCAGGTTTGTCTAAAAACGCGCAAATTTTAAGACTGTTAGCTCCTCGGCATTTAAGAATTTCGGTTATGCTTTTTAGAGATAAGCCCGAATCTAAAATATCTTCAACAATTAAAATGTCATAACCTTCGGGGTTAATATCTAAATCTTTTTTAAATGTAACGGCACCTGAAGATTGGGTGGAATTTTTATAAGATGACACTGCCATAAAATCTATGGTGCATGGTATGGTAATTTCACGCATTAAATCGGCCATAAAAACAACGGCACCTTTTAATACACTTACCAATAAAAGTTTTTTGCCTTCATAATCTTTAGATATTTGCCGGCCGAGCCGTTGGCAAATTTCTTTAATTTCGGATTCACTAACTAAAATTTTCTCAATATCCTTTTCCATAATACTATTCCCCTAAATTAGTTTTGAATTAATTATTAAATAATTTTTTGTTGAGCCTGAAGGTGAAACTCGCTCATCTATACCTATGCCGTGCACCCAAATTGGCCCTAAATTATCGGCCATTACGGGCAAAAACGGGCGTTGGCTGTTGCTTATTTTATATTCGTTATAAAGTTTTTTAAAGGTTTTGGTAACACCCTTTTTGGCCAGGCGTATTTTATCGCCCTCGATTCTGGTTCTAATAACAGGTTCGCCAACTATTTTATCATAATCCAAACAGTTTTTTAATAACAAACTGTTAACTTTTTTAATATTTTCGTATTCTTGGCGGGTTATTTTTTTAAAAGTTACCGAATATTCGGGTATTTTTTGGTTTTTTAAGGCGCAGCAAATACCGTTTTCAACATTAATTATGGTTTTGCCCTGCAAAACTATTCTGCCGCTGCCCGATAAAATAATTTTATAAATATCATCAATATTAACAACCGAAATATTTTTAAGTTTTAAAAAATCTAAATATTTTTTAATAACACGCCTTATTATTGCCTTGTGGCTGTTAACAAGCGGTTTAATATTTAAGCTATTATTATTTAAACATTTTAAAAACAATTCTTGGCTTACGCTTTCTAAATAATTGTTTTCGGACTGTAAAATATCAATAGTTTTTAAAATGTTACCTTCAAACGAGGCATTGATTTCTTTTAAAACAGGAATAACCTTGTGCCTTATTTTATTGCGGGTATAAATATCTTCAAAATTTGTGCTGTCATTAACATAGGCTATATTGTTTTTTTTGCAATATTCTTCAATATTTGTTCTGGTGCAAAAAATAAGCGGCCTAATGAAAATATCCCTAACTGGTGGTATGCCGCAAAGTCCCTTTGCAGCGGTGCCGCGTGTTAGGTTAAAAATAACCGTTTCGGCCGAATCACTTGCGGTATGGGCGGTTGCTACCAAGCCGTTATTTGCAGCGCGTTTTAAAAATTCATACCTTATGCGCCTTGCGGCAAGCTCGGTACTTTCTTTTGTAATTTCACACTCGGCTTTAATGTCTACCCTTTCGCATACAAGTTCTACACCTAAATTTTGGCAAAGGTTTTTAACAAAAATTTCATCACGTTCGGATTCCTCGCCCCTTAACATATGGTTAAGATGGGCGGCCTTAACATTAAGGTTGTATTTTTGCTTTAACTCTAACAAAACATAAAGCAAACAAACTGAGTCGGCCCCACCCGAAAGTGCGACCGTAACACAGTTTTGTTTTAGCATATTATATTGAGTTATTGCTTTTTCAACCTTTTTTAGCATTATCTGAATACATCCTGTGAAGAAAATCTTGTAAACTGGCCATCCCAATGCAAATCTACCGTAGTTAATTCACCATGGCGGTTTTTAGCAACAATACACTCGGCTTTATTTGGGTCTGAATGCTCATCACTATCGGCCTTTTCGGAATCGTAATAGGTTTCGCGGTATAGGAATAAAACAATATCTGCATCTTGCTCAATAGAACCTGATTCACGCAGGTCGGAAAGTGCAGGTCGGTGCGATTTACCCTTGGTTTCGGTTCCACGGGAAAGCTGAGCGCAGGCTAAAACCGGTACCTTTAAATCTTTGGCCATTATTTTTAAGTTTCTTGTAATATCCGACACCTCTTGAACACGATTTTCGGTTCTCTTGGCCGACTGCATTAAACCTAAATAGTCAATTATAACAAGGTCTACATTTTTCATGCGGCGTAATTTTGCCTTCATTTCGGGCACTGTTATGTTAGATGATTCGTCTAAATAAATATTAACCCCGGATAAATGTTGGCCTGCATTGCCAAGCCTTGTCCATTCATCTTGCGAAAGCTGACCTGTGCGCAATTTTGTGCTATCTATTGATGCTTCGTTAGAAAGCAATCGTTGGGCAATTTGGTCGCGCGTCATTTCGAGTGAAAAGAAGCAAACCGTTTTACCCTTTAGGGCTACATTCCTTGCTATATTTAAAGCAAAGGAAGTTTTACCCATACCGGGTCTGGCACCTAAAATAATAAGGTCGGATTTATTTAAGCCTGTAATAACTCGGTCAAGGTCGCCTATTCCGGTGGGTATGCCAACATAATCGTCTTTGGTTTCGGGGTCAGTAATTTTGGTAAGACGGTCGTATGTTTCGCCCTCTATAACATCCTTAATGTGTGTAAGACCCGAAATATCGCGGCCTTGGCGGATTTCGAAAATGCGTTGCTCGGCCGAATCAAGCATACGAGAGGTATCAACAACATTTTCGTTGGCATCTTTAATAATATTTTGCGCCGCTAAAATAAGCGAACGAATATAGTACCTTTCGCGCACAATAGATGCATATGTAATAATATTAGCAGCCGATGGCACCATATTAACCAACTGAGTAATATAGGCCTTGCCGCCGGCTTCATCGTAACTACCGGTTTCTTTAAGGCGTTCAAGCAGGGTTACATAGTCTATAGTATTGCTTAATTGGTACATACTTTCGAGCGTTTTGTAAATTTCGCGGTGTTGCGGAATATAAAAATACTCGGGTTTAATAGAACTTGCAATTTGGTCTAAACTGGTAGGGTCTATAATAATAGCACCCAAAACCGATTGCTCGGCCTCTACCGAATATGGTAATTTTGCGCTGTCGAGTTCAAATATATTTCTATCTTCAGCCATAATTATCTCCTACTTTATTCCGGTTTAACCTCAACCGTAAATTTTGCTGTGATTCCGTTATATAATTTAATCTCGGCGGTATATTCGCCGTATGATTTAATGTCGGCTACAGTCATTTTCTTTTTATCTAACTGAATGCCTAAGGTGTTTTTAACGGCGGCGGTAATCTCTTTAGAAGTTACCGCGCCAAAAAGTTTACCATTAGCGCCTGCCTTAGCCGTAATGCTGATTCTTTTGTCTTGCAATTTATTAGCAAGTTCGGTGGCGGCAGCCTTTTCTTCTTGAATGTGGTGGGCTTTGGCATCTTCGCGGCTTTTAAGCTCGGCTAGTGATGAATTGTTGGCCTCTACCGCTAAATTTTTTGGGAATAAAAAGTTGCGAGCATATCCATCGCTAACATTGCAAAGGTCGCCTTTTTTGCCCTGACCTTTAACATCTGCCAATAAAATAACCTTCATAAATTTTCACCTTTTCTTTACTTAAATTTCCATAATAATCGGCAAAATCATAGGGCTGCGGTGGGTTCTGTCGTAAATAAATTTTGAAACACCGTCGCGCAGTTTAATTTTAATGCCGTTCCAATCGTGTGTGCCCGAAATATAGCATCTTTCTAAAATATCGCAGGCAAGCGAATTAACATTTTTCATAAGTTCTTCGGATTCTTTAACATA
Organism: Acutalibacteraceae bacterium; assembly: GCA_045651765.1. Classification (GTDB taxonomy): domain Bacteria; phylum Bacillota; class Clostridia; order Oscillospirales; family Acutalibacteraceae; genus SIG565. The sequence continues at coordinate 24,319 of JAZRSY010000003.1, forward strand.
AACAAACCCGCGCGAAACTACCTCGGGGCCCGACACTACCTCGCCGGTAACTGAATCCATAGTTAAGGTTATAACTATTATTCCGTCTTCGGCTAAATGTTTGCGGTCTCTAAGAACAATGCTGCCAACATCGCCAACACCCAGGCCATCAACTAACACACGGCCTGCGGGCACAGACTCGACAACCTTAATTTGTTTTTCATTTAACTCAATAACATTGCCAATTGTGGCAATTAAGATGTTATTATTTTGAATTCCCAAACTTTTTGCAATTTCGGCATGTTTTATTAAATGCTTGTGTTCGCCATGCACAGGAATAAAATATTTTGGTTTAACAAGGCTCATAAGCAGCCTTAATTCTTCTTTGCAGGCGTGGCCCGAAACATGCACATCGTACATTTTTTCATAAACCACATTTGCGCCGCGCTTCATAAGGCCATTAATAACCTTGCTGACTAATTTTTCATTACCCGGTATTGGTGTGGCCGAAATAATAATCATATCGTTAGGTATAATATCAACATTTCGGTGCTCGCCCGAGGCAATGCGGTGCAGAGCCGAAAGCGGCTCGCCCTGTGAACCCGTGGTTATTATAACAAGTTTTTCGGGTGGGTATTTTTTAATAGATTCAATGTCTATTAACACGCCATCGGCTACCTTTAAATAGCCAAGCTCGGCGGCGGTGTTAACAACATTTATCATGCTACGGCCCGAAACCGCAACCTTACGGCCGCACCTTACGGCTTCATCAATAATTTGTTGAATGCGGTGTATATTAGATGAAAAGGTTGCAACTATTATACGATGGCCGTCGGCCTTTTTAAATAAATTAGAAAAAGATTCGCCAACAATTCTTTCCGATGCGGTAAAACCCGGGCGCTCGGCATTGGTGGAGTCGGCAAGCAGAGCCAACACACCTTCGCTGCCAAGTTGGGCAAACCTTGCCATATCAATAACCTTATCGTCAATTGGGGTGGTGTCTATTTTAAAATCGCCTGTTTGCACAACAACGCCTGCGGGGCACCTAACGGCCACTGCAACGGCATCGGGTATAGAGTGGTTAACATGAATAAACTCGACCGAAAAGGCGCCAAGTTTTATAATGTCGCCGGGTTTTACGGTGTTTAACTTGGCACCTGCTGCCAAGCCGTGCTCTTTTAATTTACCTTCTACCAAACCAAGTGTTAGCCTTGTGCCGTATATTGGCAAATTAAAATTTTTAAGCAAATACGGTATGCCGCCAATATGGTCTTCGTGCCCGTGGGTTAAAACAAGACCTTTAATTTTATCTTTGTTTTTAATAACATAGCTGAAATCAGGAATAACAATGTCTATGCCCGGCATTTCTTCATCGGGGAATGACATTCCGCAATCCACCAAAAACATATCTTCGCCGTATTCATACAAGGTAATGTTTTTTCCTATTTCATCTAACCCGCCAAGCGGAATTATGCGCAGGGGTTTAACATTTGTTTTGTTAACCTTGTTGGTTTTATTTTTTGGTGCCGGTTGCTTTTGGTGCGGCGCCTTTGCATTACGCTTTTGGGGCTGATTATTTTTATTATTAAAATTAGGCTTTTTATTAGCCTTTTTGTGCATTTTTTTCTCTTGCTCCATATTTTTCCTCCGTTAAAATTTATGTATGCTTTAATACCGGCTAAACCGCGTCAAAAAAAGCATATAATTATATGATAATATATTTATATATAATAAATCCATAATATTACATTTTATTGTACATTTTATTACCCCCAATTGTCAAGTATATTTAGATTATTGGTTATAATAAAATATTTTAAACAACTATTTATAAATTTAAAAAACAAACGGGCAGAAAACCTACCCGTTTGTTCTTAATCATTATTTTCAATATTTTCTAACGCATATTTGCAACACTGCAAAACCAATAAATTAAAAGAAACATTATTTTTTTGTGCTGTATCATTCAGTTTTTCAAACAAAGATTCGGTAAACCTGACCGTTCTGGCAACATTTGCACTTTTTAATTCGTTATCAATTTTAAACATCTTTCATCACCATAATAATATTATGCTTATTTTTGGTTATATTAATATAACCAAAAACGGTTGCATTAATGCAAACTGTATATTATAATATTACCGAGGTGGTATTATGGAATGTGAAAATCTGTTTTGCATATATCAAGAAAATAATCACTGTATTTTAAATGAAATTACCTTAGACATTGTTGGACAATGCGACAGTTGTATATATGTGGAAATACCGAAATTTGAGTTAGAAAATTATAAAATTCAACTTAGAAATAAATTAAAAAGTTATTAGATTTATATTAATTTTCAATTTTACACTGCTTTCCTGCGTGGTCGATTTCGTAATTTTCTTTATAAATCAAATCACTTATAAACACAAACTCATAGCCATCGTCTTTGAGTGTTTTTAGAATGTTTGGCAGCGCTTTTGGTGTGAAATCGGCGTCGTTGTGAAAAAGCACTATTGCGCCGTTGTGCGCCTTTGAAACCACCCTGTTGCAAATGCTTTCGGCCGTTGCGTTCTCTTTCCAGTCAAGGCTGTCAATTGACCACTGCATGCAATACATATTCATTTGCTCTACGGCGGTAATGGTGCTGTTGTTATAGTCGCCATAAGGGGCCCTGAAAAGCGTTGGTGTAACGCCTGTTATATTGGCAATTTTTTGGTTGCAGGCATTAATTTCATCGGCCATTTGGGCAGCACTTAACTGCGGCATATGAGGGTGTGTATTAGAATGGTTATGAATTTGGTGGCCGGCCTCGTGTAGTTGCTTGACCGACTCGGGATATTTATCAACCCACGCACCAACAACAAAAAAAGTGGCCGGAACATCATATTCTTTTAAAATGTTAATTAGCGTTTCGGTATCGTCGTTTCCCCAAGCGGCATCGAAACTAATGGCAATTTGTTTTTCGGGGGTATCTACACAATAAATCGGCAATTTTTTATTTGAATTGGCAAATCCCGTTACCGAACCTAATAAAATTGCGGCCGAACACACAACCGCGGCAATACAAACCATTATATGTTTTTTGGTTATTACAAAAAATTTCATAAAACATCGCCTTCCCTTTAAAAAATTATATGAAAGACGGGCGTGTACATATTCAAAAAAAGCTCGGTTTTAAAAACCGAGCTTAAAAATTATTCTACAATATTTTTAATCCAACTGCCTTTTTGCACTAGCAGGGAGCCTATTGCCACCTTTAATTTAAGCATAAAAAAAACACACATTGCTGTGTGTTTTTGTGTTGGCACCTACTTATTTTCCCAGGCAGCTGCCCGCCAAGTATTTTCAGCGCAAGTAAGCTTAACTTCTGTGTTCGGAATGGGAACAGGTGGACCCTTACCGCAATCAGCACCAACTTGATGTCACCTCATTAGCGACAAGCAATATATTACCACAACAAAAGCCGTTTGTCAACACTTTTTTTAAATATTTTTTAAAATAATTATAGCCCCTTATTTCAGGGGCTATAAAACCTATTCAGTAATTTCAATTCCGCCCTTAGAGCGTATATTTAACAGGTAACAACTGCCTTTTCCAAATATATTTTCTATCATTTGTTTGTAACTTAAAAGCTCGTTAGTTGGCAAAAATACCTGTATTGTTCCGGCAAAGCCACCGCCATGAACACGGCAAACGCCTTTAACATTATTTTCGTTAAAAAATTGCTCGGTAACGGCTAAGGCTAAAGATATTCCCTGCTCTTGCACGGCCGAATTAGAATAAACATTTTGCAAATATTTAAAAGATGATTCGCCCGACAATTTAACTAACCTTAAAAATTCGTTAAAATCATTGCTTATTAATGCCTGTTTTTCAAACTCGGCACGCATATCTTCGTTAAAAAAGTGAATAGCCCTTAACACTGCACGGTCGCCGCATTTATTGCGCAGGCCGGCAATGTTTTTATAAAAATCTTTAACATTAACATCTCGTAAAAAATTCTTGCCGAAAAATTCACTTATGCTGCGGCATTCAAGGGTAATGTCGGCGTAATCTGATGTTAAATTAGCGTGGTTGCCGCCTGTGTTAACAACACAAAGCGAATAACCGTGCGCAGCCAAATCAAAATTAACTTGCTCTACAACTGGGTTTTTAGGGTCAGCAAAATCAATTGCAGTGAAGCCGCCCAAAGCACTGGCAGATTGGTCTAACAAACCACAGGGTTTGCCAAAATAAACACTTTCGGCTTTTTGACCCATTTTAGCAATATCAATGCTGCTAACGCTGCCGCCTGCAAACATACCGTTTAAAATAGTACCAATTAAAACCTCGAACGCTGCCGAAGAAGAAAGGCCTGAACCTTTTAATACATTAGATGTTGTGTAGGCATTAAAGCCGCCTAAAGCAAAGCCTGCGGCCTTAAATTCGGCGCACATTCCGCGTATAAGTGAAATGGCACGGCCTGTTTCGTTAGGGTTGACCTTTAAATCCGATAAATCTACCGAATCCATCTCGTACCCTTCGGATTTAATACGAACCACGTTGTCATTATTAGGTGCAACAACCGCAATAACATCTAAATTAACGCTGCCGGCCAAAACCCTGCCATGTTGGTGGTCGGTATGGTTGCCGCCAACCTCGGTTCTGCCGGGCGCAGAAAACAGCCTTAAGTTATCGGCTTGGCCGTAAATTTGTAAAAATGAATCGCAGGCTTTTAAATAACGGGTTTTTGCTTCTTCGGTGTTGCCGTAAAGCAAATTAAAACTGTTATTAAATCGGCCCGATGTGATTGCACTTTTAAGTTCTGTAACATTCATTAATTTTACACCCTATTTATTAGTAATAGCTAAAGTATCGCGTGCAATTGCTAGTTCTTCGTTGGTGGGTATTACAAATACGCCTACGCCCGAATCATTAGCGGAAATTTCAACTTCCTTGCCCCTAATATGATTTGCTTCATCGTCAATTTTAATTCCTAAGTAACCAAAATTATCGCAAATATCTTTTCTAAGCTCGGGGTTATTTTCGCCAATGCCGCCGGCAAATACAATGGCATCTACGCCGTTCATGGCAGCAATATAAGAGCCAATAAATTTAACTATTTGGTAACTTTGCATATCTAAAGCCAAGGCTGCTTTTTGGTTGCCGTTTTGTGCGGCATCAACTAAATCGCGGTTGTCGTTAGTAAGGCAAGAAATACCCAATACGCCCGATTTTTTATTGCAAATATCATTAATTTGGTCGGGGGTTAAATTTTCTTTTTTGGCTATATAGGTTAGCACCGATGGGTCCATAGTTCCGCAACGAGTGCCCATCATAAATCCATCAACGGGTGTAAAGCCCATGGTGGTGTCTATACACTCGCCGTTTTTAACGGCCGAAATTGAACAACCGCTACCTAGGTGGCAGGTTACAATTTTAAGGTCTTTTTTATCTTTGCCCATAAAATCGGCCACGCGGTCGCTAACATATTTGTGCGAAGTGCCGTGGAAACCAAACTTACGAATGCCATATTTTTCATAGTATTCATAAGGTAAAGCGTACATATAAGCCTTTGCAGGTATTGTTTGGTGGAAAGATGTGTCGAACACGGCAACCTGTGGAATATCTTTACCAAAGGTTTTAACGCAGGCGCGAATACCCAACACATTAGCAGGGTTATGAAGCGGTGCGAATTCGCTTAGTTCGTCAATTTTTTCAATAACTTCATCAGTAATAATGCAGGAATCGGCAAAAAAACTGCCGCCCTGAACTACACGGTGGCCAATAGCCGAAATTTCACTGAACGAATCCATAACCTTGGCATCACTTTTAGTTAGTGCATATACAACACTCTCAAATGCTTCGGCATGGGTTGGCATTGGGGCGTCGGCTGTGTAAACTCGTCCGTCGGGTGTTTTGTGGGTAATTTTACCCATCGAGCCATCGGCAGCGCCTATACGGTCACAAAGGCCTTTACACACTAACGATTCATCTGTCATATCAATAACCTGATATTTCAATGTTGAACTGCCTGCATTAACTACAAAAATCTTCATAAATAAATCCCCTTTTTAAAATGAACATTGCTTTTTTAAATTTATTATGCTAATATAAATATACTTTAATAATACTTTATTTTAAAAGTTTTTTCAAGGCTTTTTTAGGAAAGGGCGGTTATTTTATGTGTAATATTGGCATAGTTGCAGAATTTAACCCCTTTCACTTAGGCCACAAGCATTTAATTGACAGTGCTAAAGCAAATAATGACGGTATTATTTGCGTTATGAGCGGCAATTTTGTTCAGCGTGCCGATGCTGCTGTTTTTTCTAAAAACGAGCGTTGCCTTGCCGCACTTAAAAATGGTGCCGATTTAGTAATTGAGTTGCCTACACCCTGGGCTATATCTAACGCTGAAGGGTTTGCATTGGGTGCTCTTTCTCTTTTAGGCAACACAAAAATTGTTAATAAAATTTGTTTTGGAAGCGAATGCGGCAGCACCCAAAAATTAAAAAACACCACAGAAATTATTTGTTCTGAGGAATTTAATTTAAAAATTTCGCAAAATTTAAAAAGCGGTAAAACTTTGGCTAAAATAAGGTCAGACATTTTAAATTCCGAGCACCCGGAGCTTTACGGGATTTTAGATGAGCCTAATAACATTTTAGGCATTGAATATATGTTGGCTGCCGAAAAATTAGGGCTCAATTTTAATTTTGAAACCATTAACCGCGTTGGTGCCAAACATGATTCAAAATCGGCAAACATAACCGCCAGTGCTTCTTATATTAGAGAAAATATAATTACCGGCAATAAAGAAGATGTATTGAACTTTGTGCCAAAAGAAACCGCTTTAAGCATTAATAAGGGTGTTTTCTCAAATTTAAAAAATTTAGAAAAAGCTGTTTTATACAGCCTTAGGGCCAACAACACACCCGAAAGGTACAAGAGTTTACCCGATGTTAGCGAAGGGCTTGAAAACCGAATTGTTAAGGCGGTTGAAAAATCAAGCACAATAGAAGAACTTTACCAAAACATTAAAACCAAGCGCTACACCCTTTCGCGCATTAGGCGAATTGTTTTGTCGGCTTTTTTGGGCATTAACAGCCTGCCTTTAGGTGCTACACCACCTTATATTAGGGTTTTAGGGTTTACTAAAAAGGGTGAACAATTACTAAAACAAATTGAACAAAAAGCCGACATCCCTGTAATCAAAAAGGCAGCCGATGCTAAAAATTTAACAGGCTTTGCCAAAGAAATTTTTGAAACCGAATGCCGTGCAACAGACATTTGGAATCTTGCATTAAATATTCCGCAAAGGTGCGGCGGTGAATATTTGTATAAAATTGTAAAGGAGTAATATTATGTTCCAAACAAAAATAATTGATGATTTTAAAGGTCTTGGAAAGTGCATTCACTTAACCAACGGCGTTGTTGAATTAATGGCAGCACTTGATATTGGCCCCCGTATTTGCTACTACGGCTTTGTTGGCGGCAAAAACATTTTATTAGAGCCCGATTCCCCCTGCCCTTTTTTAGAGCCACAAACCAGCAAACATATGGAAAGGTATTATGGTGACGGCTCGGCGCTTTACTTGCGCGGTGGCCACAGGCTTTGGGTTTCGCCCGAATATTACCCCGAAACATATTACCCCGATAATTTTCCTATAGAATATGAAATTATTGAAAATGGCGTTGTATTAATACAACAACCACAAATTGAAAATCAAATTCAATTAAAAATAACAATAACTCTAAGTGAGAATAGTTCGGATGTTACCGTAAAACACGAAATTAAAAATTTAGCGCTGCATAACCAACAAATTTCGGCTTGGGCAATCTCTATGTTAAAAGAAGGCGGCACCGAAATTATAAAACGCAATACAAAAGCCGTGCCTTATTTACCAAACGGTAATTTTGTTTTTTGGCCGTTCAGCTTGTTAAACGACGATTGTTTGTATATTAGTGAAAAATATTTCACCCTTAACAACCCCGCCGAAGGCTCAACAAAATATGGCTTTGGGCTTGATGACGGCGAAACCTATTACGCAATAGATGATGTTGTTTTTATTAACAAATTTACCCCCAACTTCCCCAACGGCGTATACCCCGATTTCGGCTCTAACTACGAAACATTTTCTTGCGAATGGTTTACCGAAATTGAAACACTTAGCGAAAGCAAAACCTTAGCCGCCGGCGAAACTATTGAGCACATTGAAAGCTGGAAACTTGTTAAAAAGCCTTGCGAATTCGACCGTAAAAACGATGATTCCATTAAAAACTTTTTAAGTAAACTTTAAATATAAAACAGCCCTTTTGGGCTGTTTTGTTTAGGAGTAATATGAACAGTTTAAAAATTGAACCAATAGCCTACATTGAATCGGATTTTAAAGAAAAATTCGGAATACCCCGCCAAAGCGGAATTGCAAAAAATTTAACAGCAAAAATCATATTTACAAAAAAATATCAAAACCCCGATGCTTTGCGTGGTATAGAGGGTTTTTCACACCTATGGTTGATTTTTAATTTTAACAAAGCAAAAATTGGTAAATGGCAACCAACCGTGCGCCCTCCAAGGCTTGGCGGCAATCAAAAGGTTGGGGTTTTTGCCACACGCTCACCGTTTAGGCCAAATTCTTTGGGGCTTTCTTGCGTTAAACTTATTAAGGTTGAAAGCTCAAAAAACAACGGCAATATTTTAATCGTTTCGGGGGCCGACCTGTTAGACGGCACCCCTATTATAGACATTAAACCATACCTGCCATATTGCGACAATGTGCCAGATGCCACCGCAGGTTTTACCAAAAATATAGAAAAACCTGACCTGAAAGTTGAATTTTTAAATAACTGTTTAAATGAAATTCCGCCCAATTTGCAAAAGGGTTTAACCGAGGCCTTAGCCCAAGACCCACGGCCACAATACCAAAACGATGAAGACAGAATTTATAATATGTTTTTCAGCGTTTATAACATTAGTTTTAAAATTTTAAATGACACATTATTAGTTACACAAATTAAAAAGTGCTGATTTCTTAAAAATCAGCACTTTTTAAATATTTATTTATAATTTTTTTCATTTGCGGAATTTTATTGTGAATATCTTTAGCTAAAGCAAACTGCGCTTTGGCACGTCTTAAATTTTGTTCGGGATAATGTATTTTAAAATATGTATCGCCGTTTAAGTAATCGGTTAAAAACCTTATTCCGCATTCATATGTCATAAGTTCAACCGAAAACGGCATTAGTTCTATTTCCGATTCGGTTAACTTATTTTTAAGTTGCGAAACATAGCCATTTGTAAATGCTTCAAATTTATCCATATCGAAAAATATTTTAGATAAATCATTTTCATCCTCTGCGGCTGAAGAAGCTGCAAAACGCAGAGCATCGCCGTAATCATAAAGGTAAGAACCAGGCATTATTGTATCCAAATCTATAACACAAATGCCTTTAAAGGTATCTTTATCTAATAAAACATTATTCAATTTTGTATCGTTATGGGTAACACGCAACGGGATTTCACCCGAATTTAAACCATCAACGATAACAGCAGTTTGGTCTTTAAACGAACGTGCATACTCAATTTCGTTTTCAACAGAAGCAACACGGTCTTTTAAATTATTGTTTATCGATTCTTCTAAATCTAAATAACGTTTTGCTGTGTTGTGAAAATTTGGTATAACCTCGTAAAGTGTGTTTGCAGGAAACTCTGCCAACTGGTTTTGGAACTTTCCAAAGGTTTCGCCAACCGTTAAAAGAATATCCAAATCGCCCGAATCAACCGTAATGGCATCTATACATTTTTGCAATCTATAATATTCGCCATTTTCGGTGTGAACCAAATTGTTGCCACTTAAAGTTTTTATAACCGTAAGGGTTTTATCGGCGTTTTCGGTGTCGAATTTAGCTTCTTTTTCCTTAATAAACGAAGTAACGGCAACTATATTTTCCATTAGTTTACAAGGGTTTTTAAAAACATTATGGTTTATTTTTTGCAGAATAAACACATCGTTAAATGTTCTTATTTTATAGGTTGAATTAATATGCCCGTTTCCAAATGGTTTAATATATTTTATTTCTTCGCTATTAATACCATACTCACTTAAAATATCAAGCAAATACTTATCCATAATCAATTCCCTTTAAAAACTATTTTTCGCTGTAAATTACAACTAAATCGTTATGAAGTTGTAGTATTGAAGCCGGAACTTCAGGAGTAATGGGGCCGAAAAATGCTTTTTCTATAATTTCGCGTTTGTTTTCGCCATTAGCAACAAGTAAAACCTTTTTAGCCGACATTATAGAGCCCATGCCCATAGTAATTGCCGATTTTGGAACATCATCTATGCTTGCAAAAAACCTCGAGTTAGCCACTATTGTGGATTCATCTAATTTTACCTCGTGGGTTTCTTTAGTAAAACAACTGTCGGGTTCGTTAAAACCAATATGACCATCTAAACCAATGCCTAAAAGCTGAATATCAATGCCACCTAAAGCTTTAATGCGAGCGTCGTAATCAGCACCTTCTTTAGCGGTATCTTGAGCCATACCGTTAGGCACAAAGGTTTTTTCTTTGTTAATGTTAACATGGTTAAACAGGTTGTTGTTCATAAAATATCTGTAACTTTGGTCGTTTTCCGGGGTTACACCAATGTATTCATCAAGGTTAACCGATGTAACTTCGGAAAAATCGATTACACCGTTTTTATTTTTTTCAATAAGATTTTTATAAATGCCAACAGGTGTAGAACCTGTAGCTAATCCTAAAACACAGTTTGGTTTTAAAGTAATTTGAGCTGCAATAATTTCGGCAGCCTTAGCGCTCATTTCTTCGTAATTGTTCACTTTAATAAATTTCATAAAAAACGCCTCACTTAAATGATTTACAATACTATTGTACCAAAAATTTCAAAAAAGTCAATCAACTATTGTTTATATTACTTTTATTATTGTAAATTAATCAAAGTTAATTCAATCAAATTAAAAAAATAATTGATTTTTATAAAAAAAATTGTTATAATTATTGTTGCATTTTGTTTTTAATGCAGGGGTGTTGGAACTGGCAGCATTTATGCCGAGCGCACCCTGTGGGTGATTAAGCGATGGCTTAAATGGCGCTGCGGTCGAAAGTTGAAGGCGCTCCAAGCCGAAAACAACTTTCGGGCACCGCAAGTGTTAAGCGTAGCTTGTCTGCCCAAAATTTTAAAAATATTTGCAGGGGTGTTGGAACTGGCAGACAAGCTGGCCTCAGACACCAGTGTTTTTAACATGCGGGTTCAAATCCCGTCCCCTGCACCAAAAAAACCCGAATCTACAAAACGTTTTGTGGATTCGGGTTTTTTGTTGTATTGAAAACTTATAAAACCAATTTAATTAAATAAATAACCGCTATGTGTATTGGATAAAAGGCGTAAAACATATATTTTATGTTGAGTTTGCCTTTTTGGCCGTTATAAAGCGCCATTGGTATTAATGACGTTAGCGACCACCACTGTATACCACCTATTTTAAATGATAACAGCGCTACTCCTAATATTGTGGCAATGAATTTTTCGTAATAATTATTTGGTAAAATTATTAATACAGGCAATAAAATTCCATAAAAGCCGTAATCAAAGGTTATTTTATAATCTTTTAAAAACTCTAAAATATGGTAAACTGCAATTAACGCAAATATTAAATATACCGCATTAATTTTTTGGTTTTTAACAAGCTGTGCTACATAACAAAGCAATATTGAAACCGAAAAGGAAAGCAAAATGTTTAACTGAAAATCTTTTTCGGCAACAAAAGAGACTATTTGGCAACCTAACCCTAAAGCAAAAATTTGCAAAAAACGGCGCAGTTTATTGCGAGTATATAAACAACCTTCTGAAATTAAATAGGCATATATTGGCATTGAAATTCGGCCAATAATTTTTAATATTACATTTTGCGGGAATAAAATTACACCAATATGGTCTATAAGCATTGTCAGCATTGCAATAATTTTTAAGGTATTGCCGTTTAAACCATTTTTCTCTAAAATAACGCATCACTCCCGCGCTCATATTAAAAACAAGTTTTATTTTGATTCGATTTTTTCTTGACCGCCCATATAATTTCTTAAGGCTTTTGGTATTTTAAGGGTGTATTTTTGGCCATCAAACTCTAAATTATTTTCGAGCAAAGCAATTAACATTCTTGGGGGCGCTACAACGGTATTGTTAAGGGTGTGGGCCAAGTATTTTTGTCCGTCTTCGCCTTTTATTCTTATTGCTAAGCGGCGGGCCTGTGCATCGCCTAAATTAGAACAAGAGCAAACCTCAAAATATTTTTGTTGTTTTGGCGACCAAGCCTCAATATCGTAAGATTTAACCTTTAAATCGGCTAAATCTCCGGTGCAGCACTCTAAAGTACGCACAGGAATATCCATAGACCTGAACAATTCAACACTGTAACTCCACATTTTATTGAACCATTCCATGCTCTCTTCAGGTTTGCAAATAACAATCATTTCTTGTTTTTCAAACTGGTGGATTCGATAAATTCCGCGTTCTTCTATGCCGTGGGCACCTTTTTCTTTGCGGAAGCAGGGCGAATAACTTGTTAAGGTTAGCGGCAAGGAACTTTCGGGTGTTATGGTGTCTATAAACTTACCAATCATAGAATGTTCACTTGTGCCAATTAAATATAAATCTTCGCCTTCAATTTTATACATCATGGCGTCCATTTCTTCAAAGCTCATAACGCCTGTTACAACATTGGAGCGAATCATAAACGGAGGTATGCAATAGGTAAAGCCTTTGTTTATCATAAAATCGCGTGCATAAGAAAGCACTGCGCTATGCAAACGGGCAATATCGCCCATTAAATAATAAAAGCCTTCGCCGGCCACGCGGCCTGCCGCCTCTTTATCTATTCCGTTAAAAAGGGCCATAATATCGGTATGATATGGGATTTCAAAATCAGGGTTGGTTTTTTCGCCGTAGCACTCAACCTCAACATTTTCGGAATCATCTTTACCTACCGGCACCGATGCATCAACAATGTTGGGGATTTTCATCATAACCTGGTTAAGTTTTGCTTCATATTCGGTTTCGAGCGTTTCTAACTCTTTTAACCTTTCGGCCTGTTTGTTAACTAGGGCTCGGAGCTCCATGCCCTCTTCTTTTTTGCCCTGCGACATTAACACACCAATTTCTTTACTAAGCTTATTGCGGTTGGCCCTAAGCTCGTTGGCTTCGTTGTTAGCGGCGCGCTTTTTTATATCTAAATCTATAGCCTCATCAACAAGCGGGAGTTTAGATTCTTTAAACTTCTTTTTAATATTTTCTTTAACTAATTCGGGGTTTTCCCTTACAAATTTAATATCAAGCATTTATATTCCTCCAAAATTTTGTATATCCCATTTAATAAAAGTATAGCACATATAAAGGCCTTTATCAAGGCTAAAAATTAATAACTCCTAGGTGCTGGAGCAATATTTTAACGCCTATTAAAATTAAGATTATTCCGCCGGCAAGTTCTGCCTTGCTTTTAAATTTAGCACCAAAAATATTACCAATTTTAACACCTATTGCCGAAAATATAAAGGTTATTAAACCAATGAAAAGTACTGCCAACCATATATTAACACCAGGCAACACCAAGGTTATGCCTGCTGCCAGGGCGTCGATGCTGGTGGCCAAGGCCATAGTGAACATTATTTTAAACGAAAACGAGCAATTTGCACAGTTTTCTTCGTCGGATAACGACTCTTTTATCATTCTGCCGCCTAAAAAAGCCAATAGAATGAAGGCGATAAAGTGGTCAATATTTTCTATGTAACTTTTAACGGCAACAAATAAAAAGTAGCCGATGAGCGGCATTATGGCCTGAAAACTACCAAACCAAGCGCCACAAAGTGCCATATGCTTTAATTTTATATTTTTTGTGGAAAGCCCTTTGCAAACTGACACCGCAAAGGCATCCATCGAAAGACCAACCGCCAATAAAAAAAGTTCTAAAACACTCAAAATAATACCCCATTAATTTAAATTACATAAAAGAATATGCAAATAAAGTGTGCTATACTCCCAAGCACTACAAATATATGAAATATCGAGTGCATATATTTTGTTTTTACACCAAAGCCATAAAGCACGGCCCCAATTGTATACAAAATTCCACCCAACAAAAGCCAATAAAATCCACCAGGCGTTAAGGCATAATACACCTGTTTTATAGTAAATATTACACACCAGCCAAGGCCGATATAGCAAATCATAGAAAAAACATTATAACTTTTAAGGTCAATAGCGTTTAATACTATAGCCAGTGTCGAAATACCCCAAACTGCACCAAAAGTTGCCCACGCAGCCATAGGGTTTAAGGGGCGCAAAGCGCACAGCATTAAAGGAGTATATGTGCCGGATATCATAAAATATATGGTGCAATGGTCTAAAACTTGCAAAACCTTTTTTCCGGTTACTTTTTTTAGACCGTGGTATACACTCGACATAGTAAAAAGCAATATTACCGAAGCCCCGTATACAGCCGAAGAAACAACCGCCCAAACATTTTTGTGTAAAGCCGAAAAAATAACGCATAACACACAATAAACAATACCAAGGCCGCCGCCTACAATATGGGTTACCATATTAAAAATCTCTTCACCCTTGGTGTAGTTAGGTAACAACCTGTTTTTAAGTTTAGTTCTTGCCATATTATACGCTCCTTAAAAATTTAAACAGGCTTTAAACACAACGCTTTCTTCGTGCATACCTGTAACATACACGCCATTTTCAATTTTTGTTTTATAAACCTTAATTTTTTGACCTAACATGGTTTCTTTGACAAAATGAAGTTCATATTCACTTATTTTGTTGTTTTTAAAAACCATATCGTTAACGCTATTCAAAACAATGGCCGTATATACATTATTGTTGGTGTGTCCGTTAATATCTATATCGTTTTCGCTTATTATATATTCAAAAGCAAAATCTTGGTTTGTAATTTGGTGGTTTATTTTTTTAAAATCCCCTGCTCCCGAGGGTTCGGTTATGTATTCATAGCCGCTTGATAAATAGTTTTGCTCTATTTTTATGGGCCTGCGGGTATTAATATTTATAATGCACCATTCCGAAGCGCCGGAAACCACCTGCTCGCCAAAATTATTTTCAAGACTGAATTGGCGGCTGACCTTAACCTTGCCGGCCGGCAAAGGCCAAGTTTTTGCTAAAAAACAATCGGCATTGTTTATTTGTGTGTTAATTTTAAATTTAATTTTTGTAACTATCCAAACACCGCCGCTTTTAGAAAGTATACTTTCGCGGTCGTAACCGCATTTTTCGGCGTTTTTGCCTGCCAAGTTCTGCACCAAACTTGCCAAAAACAATACACCTTTTTTAGAATATAATTCTTTTTCTAAAAGGCTTATATCTTGGCTGAAACAATCTTCCATAAAATTCACCATAATTTTAAAAACAGCCTGTAACGGCTGTTTTTATTTTTATATTTTCATTAATCCGAATGCCGAAAGCACCGATGTAATTAAAATTATAAACAAACAAACGGGTGCTATATATTTAATAACCACTGAAAAAAGTTTTTTACCTTTAAATTTAGATGATGATTCAATCTCTTCAATAATAACCTTTGGTTTTATAATATAACCCACTAAAATACTGGTTAACAGGGCTACTATTGGCATAATTACATTGTTACTAATAAAATCGAAGAAGGTTAAAAAGTCCATTCCAATAATTTTAATATTAGACCAAATGCCATTGCCTAAAGAAGATGGAAGACCTAAAACTATGCAGCCAATGAGCACCACAATACAGGTGAAAATTCTGTTCCAACCAAGTTTATCACGGAAAATTGAAATTACGGTTTCGGCCAACGAAATAGACGAGGTTAATGCAGCAAATAAAACAAGCAAGAAGAAAAGTCCGCCAATAATATTGCCTGCGGGCATACTTGCAAAAACCTTAGGCAGTGTTACAAACATAAGGCCGGGGCCTGCATTAAGCGCTGCTTGGTCGCCACCCGAAAAAGCAAATACGGCAGGTATAATCATAAGGCCGGCAAAAAATGCAATTCCGGTGTCAAAAAATTCTATTTGGTGTACAGCAGATTCCACATTAACATCTTTTTTCATATACGAGCCGTAGGTTATCATAATACCCATAGCAAGCGACATAGAGTAGAACAACTGACCCATGGCAGCAACCACCGTTTTAGCCGAAAAGTGTTCGATATTAGGAGTAATATAATATAAAAATCCTTCAAAAGCACCGGGAATGGTAAGCCCGTAAATTGCAATTGCAACCGACAACACAACCAAAACAGGCATTATAATTTTGCTTACCTTTTCTATGCCCTTTTCTACGCCAAAAAGCACAATTAAAAAGGTTAATCCAACAAATGCCAAAAACCAAATTATAGGTTCGCTAACCGAGCCTATAAAGCCGGTAAAATAATTATCTGACACCGCAGCCGATGAATTACCCGTTAAATAAACAAACAAATATTTAGTTACCCAACCGCCTATTACCGAATAATAGGGCAAAATAATTATTGGCACCAAAGCGGCTATATATCCTAAAAATGAAAAGCGTTTGTCCAACTTTTTATATGCGCCTATAGCACTAAGGCCTGTTTTACGGCCAATAGCAATTTCGGCTATCATTAAGGCAAATCCGAATGTTACGGCTAAAATAATATAAACCAGTAAAAACATACCGCCGCCATATTGAGCAGCTAAATACGGGAACCGCCATATATTGCCAAGCCCCACGGCCGAACCGGCCGCTGCCAATACAAAACCTAATTTGCCTGTGAAACTACTTCTTAATTTTTCCATAATTCTCTCCTAAAAAATACCTAAATAACATTAGGTATTATATACCAAACCGAATAAAAAATCAATTAATTTATTCCATTTTATTGCTTTATGTATTGATATTTATAAATAAAGCAAGTATAATATAGAGTGAATAATTTTGTTTTGGGGGTATTACCTTGGATTGCAAACAATTTTGGGAACAAATTTCAACTAAAAAAATAGCTATGTGCGGTGTTGGCGTTAGCAACACCCCACTAATTTACAGCTTTTTAAATAAAGGCGCACGAGTATATGTTTGCGACCGACGCACCCGCGAACAAATAGGCGAACTGTGCTCGGAACTTGAAAATGCCGGCGCAATATTAAAACTTGGTGAAAACTATCTTGAAAATCTTGAGGTAGACATTATTTTCAGAACACCCGGCATGAGTTTTAATTTGCCCGAACTTAAAGAGGCCCGTCGCCGCGGCATTGCCGTTACCAGCGAAATGGAGGTATTTTTTGACCTTTGCCCTGCCAAAATTTTTGCCGTAACAGGCTCGGACGGTAAAACAACAACCACCACCCTTATTGCTAAAATGTTAGAAAAAGAGGGTTATAATGTTCATATAGGCGGTAATATTGGTTACCCGCTTTTACCAAGAATTGAAGAAATTAAACAAGACGATGTTGTTGTGGTTGAACTTTCTTCATTCCAACTTATTTCAATGCGTAAAAGCCCCGATGTTGCTGTGTGCACAAATGTTGCCCCCAACCACCTGGATATTCATAAAGATATGGATGAATATGTTGAGGCCAAAAAAAATATTGTGTTGCACCAAAGCGCCTTTTCACGCACCGTTTTAAATTACGACAATGAAATTGCAATGGATTTTAAACCCCATGTGCGTGGTCAATTTTTAGGCTTTAGCATGGAAAAACCCGTTAAAAACGGCACCTGGCTTGACGAAAACGGTTATATTAATATTTCTTACCGTGGAATAAAAGCCCCCATTATGCACCGCAGCGAAATTGCAATTTTAGGCGACCATAATGTTGAAAACTACCTCGCGGCAATATCGGCCGTGTGGGGTTATGTTGGGGCCGACAGCATTAGGGCCGTTGCCAAAGAATTTAAGGGTGTGGAACACCGAATAGAATTTGTAAGAGAAGTAAACGGTGTTAAATATTATAACGATTCCATTGCTTCCAGCCCCACCCGCACAATTGCAGGCCTTAAGGCGTTTGAGCAAAAGGTTATTTTATTAGCCGGCGGCTACGACAAGCAAATACCGTTTGAGCCAATGGCAGAATATGTCATTGATAAGGTTAAAACCTTAATTTTAACGGGGCCCACCGCAAAGAAAATTGAAAAATCGATAATTGAACACCCAAAATATAACGGTATGCCACAAATTATTCATTCCGAAAATTTAGAAAATTCCGTTAATATTGCGCACTCTTTAGCTGAAAGCGGAGATATTGTAACCCTAAGCCCCGCTTGCGCTTCGTTCGACGCTTTTGAAAACTTTGCCGTTAGGGGTAATTACTTTAAGGAATTGGTTAACAAGTTATAATGGATATTAAAGAAACTTTATTTAATTTAAGCAACAAGTGCGCTTTGGGCACTGTTTGCAGTGCGTCCGATTACGCCGCCGAACAATTAAGCAAATATTGCTCTGTTAAAAAACTTAATAACCTAACCTTACTGGGCACATTAAAGGGTAAAAACAACTACACCATTTTGTTGGATGCCCATATAGATGAGGTTGGCTTTATTGTTACACATATATCCGACACCGGTTTTTTAACGGTAGCAAAGTGCGGCGGCATAGATGTCAGGCACCTGCCAAGTAAAACCGTTACAATTTTTGGTAAAAAAGAAATTACAGGTGTTTTCTCTAGCATACCTCCGCATTTATCAAAGGGTAACGACTGCCCTTCCGACATTACCGAATATAAAATTGACACCGCCCTTGGCAGTAGTGCTAAAGACTATATTTCGGTTGGCGATTATGTTTGTTATAAACAAACCTCTAAAGAATTGCAAAAAAATACCGTTATGGGCAAAGCGTTGGATGACCGCGCAGGTGTTTTGTGTCTGCTGATATTGGCCGAACGCTTAAGTCAAAAAGAATTACCCGTTAATGTTGAATTTTTATTAAGCGATGCAGAAGAACTTGGCCTTAGGGGCGCAGGTACCGCCGTTTTTAGTAATACACCTTCCGAAGCCATTGCAATAGATGTTTCGTTTGGCAATGGACCCGATATTTCGGCCTACAAATGCGGCAAATTGGGCGACGGCGCCATGGTAGGTATTTCGCCCGTGTTAGATAACAAAATTACCAAAAAATTAATTGAAACTGCAAAAAATAATAATATTTTATATCAACCCGAGGTTATGGGTGGCAGAACATCTACAAACGCCGATGTTATTTCAATTACCAAAAGCGGCGTTAAAACAGGTTTAATATCGGTTCCGCTTAGGAATATGCATACTGGTTGCGAAGTTTTGAATATTAACGATATATTATCGGTTTGCGATATTTTAGAAAATTATATAATGTTAGGTGGTGTTATGAATGATTAAAAATTTGGAAACACTGTGTAACTTTAATGCACCATCGGGCAGCGAGCAAGGTTTAAGGGATTACATTTTAACCCAAATCTCCCCTTTTGCCGACTGTAAAATCGATAACGCCGGTAACATAATTGCCTTTAAAAAAGGCAATAAAACCCCAAAACACCGCGTTGTGTTGGACGCCCACCTTGATGAAGTTGGGTTTATTATTTCGGCCATAACACCCGAAGGCTTTTTAAAATTCCAAACAGTTGGCGGAATAACCGACCCTGTTTTGCTGTGCAAAAATGTAATAATTAATAATAAAATAAACGGTGTTATTGGCTGCAAACCCATACATCTAACCGACTCCGACGAGGCTAAAAAATGCCCAAAATCCGACGCTATGTATATTGACATTGGCGCTGGCAGTAAGCAAGAGGCCGAAAAGGTTGTTAGTGTGGGCGACTATGGCGTTATTTGCGGCGAATTTGAGATTTTAGGCAATAATATAAAATCTAAGGCGCTTGACGACCGAATTGGCTGCGCCGTTTTAATAGAACTTATTAAAACATATAACGAATTTGATTTTTATGCAACCTTTACAGTCTTGGAAGAGGTTGGCTCCCGCGGTGCTAAGGTTGCTGCATTTTCGGTAGAACCCGATTTTGCCATTGTGCTTGAGGCCACAACAGCAGCCGATATTGACGGTTCAGACGAAACCAATAGGGTTTGCGTTTTAGGCGGCGGACCCGCTATTTCATTTATGGATAACGGCACTATGTACAACCGCAGTTTATTTAATGCCGCTAATAAAAGCAGTGTGCCTCACCAAATAAAAACCGCTGTTGCGGGTGGAAATAATTCGGCCGCCATTCATTTAAGCGGCAATGGGGTTAAAACCCTTGCTGTTTCGGTGCCATGCCGTTATATTCACTCGCCTGCTTGTGTTGCTAACATTAACGATATTGAAAACACCCTTAATTTAACCCGCGAACTTTTAACCAACATTTGCTCAGGTGAAATTTAATGGTAACTTTAATTAATGAAATGCCGGTTATAGACTGCCTTAACGCCGCCTATGCAAAGGTTGCTTGCGCCGCTAAGGCATATATGGGGTACGATAAAATTGCTTTATTTTGGCAACAAACTGACAGTGATAACAACATTACAGCGCTTATTTCACTGGTAGACGGCGTTATGAGCCTTGCTAATTTGGGCGGCGATTTATTTGAACTTAAAGAATTTATAAAATGCATTTCACCATATGGCGTTTTTACTGATATTTCTACCGCTAAGGCTTTAAATTTAAAAATAGAAACCGAATGCGACACCCTTTTTATTAAACCGCCATATAATTTTGAAAATGCCGCCGAAAATACATATGCCGGTGTATCTTATGCCTGCGAAACGGTAGCCGAACGGTTAGATGTTGGCAATATTAATGTGTTTAAGGCCGATATTTCACACCGAATAAGGCACGATGCCTGCGGTTATGTTACAACACCCGCTTCGGCCGCTTTTTTACTTTATAGCAACAATATTGCTATAATATCGGGTATTGCGGTTAAAAAAACAAACCAAAAAACAGGTATTGGCAGTGCAACACTTAAAAGACTTTTAGAAATTGCAAAACACCGACCTGTGCTTGTTTGTGCCGAGCAAAAAAATACACCGTTTTATTTAAAAAACGGTTTCACTTTAAACGGCAAATTTGCCTATTGCAGATTAGGAGTTAAATTTTAATGAAGGAATTTTTTAATATTGACGAACAGCTTTTAAAAATTTGCCAACAGGCCGAAGAAAAATGTCAAGAACAGTTTAAAGAAATTGAGAAAATTTCCGAATATAACCAACAAAAAATGTTGGCCGCATTCATAGAAAATCAGGTTAGCGAATCACACCTAATAGGCTCTACGGGTTATGGCTACGGCGACCGCGGCCGCGACACACTAGAAGCCCTTTTCGCTAAGGTTATGGGTGCCGAAGATTCACTCATACGACATAATTTTGTTTCGGGCACACACACCTTAACGGTGGCTCTTTTTGGCCTTTTGCGCCCCGGCGACAATATGCTTTGCCTTACAGGCCGCCCTTACGACACTCTTATTGGTGTTTTGGGAATCGATGGCGAGAGCGATGGCTCACTTAAAAATTTTGGCATAAATTATAGCGAGGTTGAACTTTTAAATAACAAACCCGATTTAAAGGCAATAGAACAAGAACTTAAAAATAACAATTATAAATTAGCCTACATTCAGCGTTCACGCGGGTATAGCCTGCGCCCAAGTTTAACGATTGACGACATTGCAAAGCTTTGCGAATTGGTTAAAACGGTTTCGCCAAACACATATATAATGGTTGACAATTGTTATGGCGAATTTACCGAAAAATTAGAACCCACCGCCGTTGGAGCCGATATTATAGCGGGCTCACTTATAAAAAACCCGGGTGGCGCCATTGCCCCCACAGGCGGTTACATAGCAGGAAAAACCGAACTCATAGAAAAATGTGCCTATAGGCTCACCTGCCCCGGAGTTGGCCGCGAGGTTGGTTGCACACTAAACCACAACCGCGAACTTTATATGGGTCTTTTTTCGGCTCCGCACGTTGTGGGCGAAGCCCTTAAAACCGCCGTATTTGCAAGTTGCCTTTTCGAAATGTTGGGTTACGGTGTTACTCCGAAATATAACGAAAAACGCGGCGATATTATTCAGTCGGTAATTTTGGGCAGCGAAGAACCACTAATTGCCTTTTGCCAAGGCATGCAAAAAGGCGCCCCTGTTGACTCTTTTGTGGTGCCTGAGCCTTGGGATATGCCCGGTTATGATAATAAGGTAATTATGGCGGCAGGCGCTTTTACATTGGGCTCTTCAATTGAACTTTCGGCCGATGCGCCACTGCGCGCACCATATGCTGCTTGGTTGCAGGGCGGCATAAATTATGCCTCGGGCAAAACGGGTGTTGTTTTGGCCGCACAAAGTATGCTTGAAAAAGGATTTTTAAATTTAAAATAAGAGGTTAAAATAATGAAAACAGTTTTTGAGGGTGAAATTATTGATGTTGTTTCGGCCAATAACGGCATTGTTATTGCCTATGTGCTGGAAAAACTTGAAGATAAAATTAGGGTAGCTTATAAGTTGGTGTCGTTTGACAACGGCGAAATTGCCAATGTTCGTTCAGATTTATACGACCTTTCTAAATTCGGCACCAATTATAAAATTATAGCTTCCAGCATTAAGAACCATATATATTGCCAT
Source organism: Acutalibacteraceae bacterium (assembly GCA_045651765.1). Lineage (GTDB taxonomy): Bacteria > Bacillota > Clostridia > Oscillospirales > Acutalibacteraceae > SIG565. Next base: position 46,869 of record JAZRSY010000003.1, read on the forward strand.
TCTGTAGTGCTGCCTAACGAAAAAACCTTTGTAATTGATACCGACGGCTCGGCCTATTTATTTGATGCCAACGCTTCACTTATTTGGCGCAGCGTCATTAAATATAAGGGCACGGTTCCAAGCGGACTTGCCATTAATAACAGGCACATTTGGGTTGGCTTTAGTGAGTACGATGTTTTAATGCGACTTAACCTTGCCACCATGAGTGAAGAACTGCGTCTGGGCGGCGGCAAAAATTCGCCCTTTAAAAAGCCAAATAATTTATTTATTAATAATAACGATATTTACTTAACATCTCTTAACAGTACCGAAATTATTAAAATTGACACTAGCTCTTACACAATAAAAGTTTATAAGAATTTTAACACCCCTATAAAACAGTATTTATGCTCGGGCGGGTACGAATTTGCAGTGCTTGAAAACGGAGTATATTTGTTAGATTAAAAAAAGCGTGAATTAATTCACGCTTTTTTATTTTTATTTAATTTCTAAATTCAACTTTTCTAATTCGGCTTTTAGGTTTGGTGTTAAATCCAAATTACCAATACTTATTCCATAATAACTGCTGTAATACCTATCCTCACCAAAATCGAATTCTTGTTTTCTGGAGATTTCACCCGTAATATAGCAATTCAAAGAAGTTTTTTTGTTGGAATATTGAAGTATAAAATCGTGCTCGCAATTTTCAACATCTTTTATATATGCCAAAACCAATTTTTCTATAATTTCGGGGTCAACATTCTTTTCTGAATATGAGCCTATTACCCCTTTTTCTTGGTCAACTAAATTACCCTCAATGGTCCAATTTTTACAGCTTTCTTTTGTTGAATTATATTCGTTAAGTAAATTGGCAGAAAATTCTTTATTTAAAAATTCTTTGCGTTCGTCTTTTGCGCTTTCAAAAGCGACCTCATAATATCTATTTAATATTTTGCCGTTTTTAAGGGTATATTCAAATTCAATCGGAGTTGCATTTTCTTTTTTGCCTTGGTTATTTATATGGTAATTTACAATTTCGGTGTGCATTTTGTTAACAAGTTTTATATTATTGGTTTCTACTTTTTCACCTGCATATACAACCGAAACGCTGCTAATTTCACTAACTTCGGGTATATTTTTCTGCCAACCAATAATATCTAACTTAATGCCAAAATTAACGGCTAACAAAATTATAACCGATAAAAGCGACACCACAACCGCCCTTTTAATTTTTTTAAAACCGCGGTTTATTATTAAATAATATACCACGCCCGATAACACTGCGCCAATTGTGCCAATCACCCAGAAAAGCAGTGTTGGTTCGTTATAAGAAAATATTGTTGTAATTAAAAACAACCCAATGGCCGATATTATTAAACCTATAATTTCGGGTATTAATTTAAAGGCATAAGCAATGCCTGCTTTTTCGCTTTTGCGCTTGTTATAAGCCAATATAACCAAAACCGCAATAATTAAAGTGAATAAAGTTATGCCAACAACAGAACCAACCGTGAATAATTTAAAATTGGTATATCCATATAAAAACTTGGCTAAGCCCAATATTGCAAAACCAAACGGGGTTGTATAAGAAAATAAATCTTCAATGGCAAGGCTAACAGAAAAACCAAACCAATGGTATTCGCACAAATAAAGTGTAAAAGTTGCAATAATGGGTATGCCAATATTAATTGCTAAAATTGAAATTATGCTGTCAAACACATTGCCCGATGTTATTATAAATAATAACGAAAATAAACCTAACACAAACATCATTAATGCTGTGAATAAAAATGAAGGCAACATTTTACCGGGAGTATATTGCACATAATTTAGGCGTGTTAGGCCATATGTACCCAAATAACCCACCGTTAGCGGTAATAATGCCGAAATATAACAACTTATAAATCTGGCCGTTAATATATGCCAACGTTTAAGCGGCAACGCATGGAAAAAATCACTGGCAGTTTTGTTATATAAAAAGTTAAAATTTATGTAAAGCATTATAAGCATAAACGCCATAATGCCCACCGCCATTATACAAGAAAACGAATTAAACAATTTTTCAAACTTATATATAGGGTTATAGTGCTGCACATAATTAGTAATAACATTATATAAATATATAGGTGATATTATAAAGGTTAATATCGTTGTTAATATCGTAAAACCTAAATTCTTTTTAAGTGAAAATGCAAAAAAGTTAAAGAATTGCTTATTTAATAATGTTTTCTGCGTCATATCCCCTTACCTCCAACTCGTACATAAATATTTCTTCAAAACTGGGCTCTATGGCCTCTATAAAAATAGGGTTAAGCCTTTTTAAAAAAGTCATAATTTCTTCCCTATTTCCCCTAACAACAAGATTTAAAAGTGAGCCTGTTTTTTCGGTTTTAACAATATCTAACTGCTCGAAAATCGAGGTATCGGGCACCCTTTCGAATGCTAATTGAACCTTATGTAGTTTTTGTTTTAAATTTTCAATTTCATCGTTAAAAACTATTTTACCAAAATGCAAAAGCCCAACACTGTCGCACAAATAGTCTAAATCGCGCAAATTATGCGATGCTATTATGGTGGTCATTCCGTTTTCACTGCCCATTGTAAGCAAATTTTTAAGAACCTTTCGCATAACAGGGTCAAGGCCATCGAAGGCTTCGTCTAACAATAAATATTTTGGTTGTGTGGCAAGGCATAACATTAATGCAGCCTGCCTTTGCATTCCCTTAGACATTGTGTTTATTTTTGCCTTTAAATCTAGTGGGAAAATATTAGAAAGCTCGTTAAACTTTTGGTAAGAAAAAGATGGATACATACTATTATAAAACCTTGCCATTTCGGTAATATTGGCTTGGTGTATAAAATAAGGGGTGTCAGCAAGGTAGCAAATACCGGCCTTTATTACAGGGTTATTAAAAGGCTCTTTACCGTCAATTAAAACCATACCGCTGTCGGCCGTATATACACCCGAAATCAACCTTAACAATGTTGATTTGCCCGAACCGTTAGAGCCCACAAGCCCATAAACCGAGCCTTTAGAAATATTAAAATCCACTTTATTAAGGGCAATCTTTTCTTCAAACTTTTTGGTAATATTTTTAATTTCAATCATTATGCCTTACCTCCATACTGCCTTCAAGGCTTTTAATTATGTTTATTAGTTCGTTGGCAGTCACACCCATTTTAAGTGCCTCTAACGCCTCTTTTTTAAAGCCTTTAAGACTTATTTCGTTAAGAACTGAGTCCATTTTAACATCGTTAGAAATAAAAGAGCCTTTGCCCGCTACCGAATAAATAATGCCATTTTCTTCAAGCACTGCATAAGCCCTCTGCACAGTGTTGGGGTTAATGCCAAGTTTTAATGCCATTTGCCTGACCGAAGGCAAGGCATCGCCACCTTTTAAAGCCCCAAGCATTTTAAGCCTAACAATGCCCGATACAAGCTGGTCGTATATTGGTACTCCGCTTTTATAATCTAACTGTACCATTTATCGTTCTCCTGTTCTTAGTGTATTATTGCGATTAGTACAGTTATATGATACACCGCTTGTCGTACTTTGTCAAGCATTAATTGTTGAAAGTTATGTTTTTGTGTGTTAATATATAAAAGAGGTGAAAAAAATGGTAACTGTTTTATTAGCAACATATAACGGCGAAAAATATATTGCAGAGCAACTTGATTCTATTTTAGAGCAAACCTATAAAAACATAAAGGTTGTTATTCGTGACGATGGCTCTACCGATAATACGATAAACATTATTAACCGTTACCTTGAAATTTACCCCGAAACCATTTTTATTTGCCCCACCACCTATGCCACCGGCAGCGCAGCCGAAAACTTTTTTAAATTATTAGAACTTAATTCCGATGATTACATTATGCTGTGCGACCAAGACGATGTTTGGCTACCTAATAAGGTGGAAATTACACTTAAGGCTATGCAAGAGGCTGAGGGCGAAAATACACCTGTTTTGGTACATACAGATTTATTTGTGGCAGATGAAAATTTAAATATTATAAGCAATTCGTTTGCGAAGTTCCAGGGCCTTACACCAACCAGGAACAGCCTTAATAATATGTTAATGCAAAACAACATAACAGGCTGCACCGTTATGATAAACAAGCCGCTTAAAGAATTGCTTTTCACATACCCAAAAAACTGTGCCATGCACGATTGGTGGCTTGGCATTATTGCGGCGACATTTGGCAAAATTGTTTATGTGAACACACCAACAATGCTTTATAGGCAACACGGCAGCAACCAGGTTGGTGCAAAAAATGCCACAAGCCCCTCTTTTTTAATTAACAGAATTAAGGGTATTAATAAATCTAAAGAAATTTATAACAAAATATTTTACCATGCCGAATTTTTGCTTAAAAATTATAAAGAAATGCTTAATTTTGAGCAGGTTAAACTCTTAAAGGCAGTGGCAGGCCTTAAAAATATGAGCCGCTTCCAAAAAATCAAAACAATTAACAGGTTTAAACTACATAAAAATTCGCTAATACGCAACCTTGTGCAATATTTTATAATATAATAGAGGTACAAACATGGATGCAATAGATATAAAGTTAATTACACTATTACAAAAAGATGCCCGCATGCCGCTAAAGCAACTGGCCGAACAAGTTTTTTTGTCATCTCCTGCGGTTGCCGCCCGCATTGAGCGGTTGGAAAAAGAAGGTATAGTTAAAGGTTACACGGCCGTTTTAGATATGAAAAAAGTTGGCTTTCCTATAATATCATTTATAAACTTAGATTTGTCGCCGACCGAAAAGCCAACCTTTTACCCCTTTATTTATGCCCACCCAAATGTGCTTGAATGTTACTGTGTAACCGGCCAACACTCAATTATAATTAAGGTAGCCACCAACTCTACCGAGGCGTTAGATGAATTTATTGGCGAACTGCAAGCCTTTGGTGCCACCGAAACTAAAATTGCATTCTCTGAGCCTGTAGAACCAAGGGGTATTGGTCTTGATAAAATTAAGTAACAAAAAAAGGAATTAGAAAAATCTAATTCCTTTTTTTATTTATTCTAATGCTAAAAACAGTTGCTCCCAACAAACACCATCTACACCCACTGCTAAATGGGTAAATTTTGGGTTTAATATATTTTCACGGTGTTCTTCGGAGTTCATAAAGTTATCTACAACATCTTTTGCGGTGGTTAAGCCTGCGCAAATATTTTCTCCTGCACCTTTAAAATCAATTCCCTCTAAAACGGTTCGCCATTCGCTACCATCCGGGCGGATATGATGAATATCTTGCTCGGTTTCATACTGAGTTCTAATTTCTTTTGCCCTCGTATCAGCGGCTTGCTGCGCTGCGCCATAATATTTTAAAGCCGGCAAATTGTGCTTAGCACGCTCTTCGTTAACAAGCTTTAGCATTTCGCTTTGGGTTTCGTTTGGGTGAAAAACCAACTTTTCAATAACCATTTTTTCGGTTTTTTTGCAGTTAATACACTGCCTTTCACTTACACCTTCGGCAGTTACGGTAGGTTCTTTTTTAATCTCCCATTCGCCATAAGAATGGCCTGTGGCTTTGGTTGGGTTGGTTTTTTCGGTTTCGCCGCAACTGCAGGTGTTTAAAATATATCCATCTTCTTCGCAGGTGGGCAATATTGTTTTAATAGTCCAGGCGTGAATATGCTCGGGCTCTGGTTTTTCTTCGGGTTTTGGAGTGTTTTGTGTGGACGAATTATTTGTTTGTTGTGTGGGGGTAATGGGTGTTTCTTCTTGGGGTGTTTCTTCTTGGGGTGCAGATGGTATATTACCCACAAAGGCCGAAGCGGTTATTATGCCTGCCAACAAAAAAATCAAGCAGCCCAAAAAAACTATTTGATATTTATATTCTTTAATATTAAATTTATATTTCATAAATAGTTCTCCTTAAAAAACGATAGCAATACCATTATAACAAACATAAAAAATTTTTCAAGGGTTTGGTAATATTTACTTTTGCAAAAACAAAACGCCGACTAAAGGGGTTGTATCCGTAAGGACACAACCCCAGTTTTATTCGCCCTTGGCGAGTTCTATTGCTACGCAGTGATATTTGGACTAAAGTCCAAGTGATATTGCCTTCGGCAGTTTATGAGCGAATAAAATACCACTGAAACCTTTGGTTTCAATAACACTATTGCCGCAAGGCAATAATATCACTCCGACAAAGTTGGAATATAACTTGAAAGACTATCAGTTTTTATGTATAATAGATTCAGATGTGATAACTATGGCTGATAGTATTTTAAGAGATAAAGCAAAAGAGTTTGCAAAGAACATCATTTTTCTTTGCCGCGATATGAAAACAAATCATAAAGAATCTGTTTTAATAAATCAGTTACTCCGTTCAGCGACCTCTATTGGAGCAAACCTGTACGAAGCTCAATATGCTCAAGGAACTAAAGATTTTATTTCAAAACTTGAAATAGCTCAAAAAGAATGTTATGAGACCGAATATTTGTTAGAACTTCTTTTTGAGACAGGTTGTATGGCTGAAGAAACTTATAATGGTATTCAAAATGATTGCGGTGCGATTCGAAGAATGCTAATCTCTTCTCTTAAAACAATAAAGTCAAAATAACGAGGTGAAATATGTCTTTAGTTGAAAAAGCATATGAAAAATTCAAAAATAGTAAAGAGCAAACTAAAGTCATAAATGAAAAACTATACTTTCAAATAATATGGTCTGACTATATAGATATAACAGGCCGAAAACAGGGGATTCTTTCAATAGTTCCTTCTCCAGATATGCCAAAGCTTAAAAATGCTATTTATCAAGATGAAAACGGAAACCATTTCTCGTTTACCGAATTTCATTTTGCAAGCTTTGCCGGAAAGATTCCGGATATCTTAAGTGCGGTTTGTGTAGTATGGAATGGCAAGAAACAAAAAATATAGGAAAATACTTAACTATCATTGAATGAATTCTTTTTGTGTTGCAAAGGGTTTTAGGTTCTCCTAACAAGTGACATTTTGGTGCCTAAATGTCCTGCTTGTTACGGCATAAGACAATTAAAAGCTGTGTAGAAATTTTCTACACAGCTTTTTTACTATCCTTTAGAGTACAACTCAAATGTCGGCGTTTTTTAATAATTATTCTGCTTCGGGTTCGGTCGAGGCGTTCTCTTTAATGAACTCTTCAATGTTAACCTCGGCAAGTTCGGGTGTTTCCTCGGCTACGGGTGCTTCTTCCACAGGTAACAAAGCACGAATAGAAAGGCTTACACGCTTCTTGTCGTTATCAATAGCAATAATTTTTGCCTCTACCTCTTGGCCAACCTTTAATTCGTCTTGAGGTTTTTCAACATGCTTGTTAGCAATTTGTGAAATGTGAATAAGGCCGTCAACACCGGGCACTATTCTTGCAAAAGCACCGTAAGAAGTAATGCTTACGATAGTAACCTTTGCAACAGAATCTAATGCATAGGTGTTGTTGAAAATTACCCACGGATTATCTTCAGGTTTTTTATAACCTAAGGAAATCTTTTTCTTTTCGGTGTCAATATCTTTAACATATACTTCTAAAGTATCGCCAACCAAAACAACTTCCGATGGATTTTTAATTCTTTGCCAAGAAAGCTCGGAGATATGTACCATTCCATCTACGCCGCCAATATCTACAAAAGCGCCGTAAGATGTAATTGATTTAACTGTGCCTGTGAATCTGTCGCCAATGGCAATGGATTCCCAAATTTTATTTTGTAAAGCTTTTTTCTCTTCTAATAGAACACTGCGGATAGAGCCAATTGCTCTTCTGCCGCGGCCGATTTCTATAATTCTGAAAGAAACTTCTTTACCTTTTAATTCATCTAAAGAATCTCCCCTGGATGCAGTTGCTTGCGAAGCAGGAACAAATACCCTAACTCCTTCTGCAGAAACCACAACACCGCCTTTAATAACTTCGCGAACGGTGCCTGTTAAAATTTCGGCAGATTCTTTTGCGTTAACAATTTTATCCCAACCGGCAATAGCATCAAAACGGCGTTTTGAAAGTAAAGCTGTTCCCTCCTGGTCGTTAGTGCGCATAATGATAAGGTTTAGTTTGTCGCCAACCTTTACCTCATCTGTCAGCTTAACATCTGAGTAAGAAAACTCATCGGCTGTAACATAGCCTGTAAGTCCGCGGCCAAAATCCACCTGAACTTCAGTTTCAGATACAGCTAAAACGGTGCCTACTACCTTTTGGTCGCCGGTTAAACCGTTTAGAGATGCCTCTAATGCTTCCTCATCTGTCATTTCTTCAAAACTTTTTTGAGCAGTTAATTCTTCTTCCGCCTGCTCGGTTACCGATTGTAAATTTTCCGACATGGTTTTAATAACCTCCTTTATAATGCCCGCCGGTGTTGATGCACCGGCCACCACGCCTACACTTTTTGCATTCTTAAAAAAACTGCTTTTAAGTTCTTGTGCTGTTTCTATTAAAAATGTATTTTTGCAATTAGCTAAACAAACCTCGTATAATTTTGCTGTGTTTGAACTGTGCTTGCCACCTATAACAATCATAACATCGTTTACCTTGGCCAAACACTCGGCCTCTTGCTGCCGTAGGGCAGTTGCATTACATATTGTATCAAAAATTGAGGCATTTGTACATACTTTTTTTAAAATTTTACAGCATTTTTCAAAGGTTTTTTTGTTAAAAGTGGTTTGTGAGACCACTGTAACGGCAAAATCGGCAAAATTTTTGTGTTTTTCAAGTAAATTTACAAGTTCCTTCTCATCCGAAAAAACATAACACGGACCATTAATATGGCCTAAAATGCCTATAACCTCATGGTGAAGGCTGTCGCCGGCAACCAAAATAATGTTGCCTTTTTTTGAATCTGCATCAACAATTTTATGTATTTTTGCTACAAACGGGCAGGTGGCATCGGCCACCTGAGAGGCATAAATTTCGGCTTCTTTTAAAACCGATTCGGGCACCCCGTGCGAACGAATAACCAAAACTTCGTCATTTGAAACCTGATTTGGTGATTCTACAATTTTCACACCCCTGCCCTTTAATTCGTCCACTAACTGTGGGTTATGAATTATAGGACCCAGTGTGCAAACCTTTTTATTGTTATTTAAAAGTTCATAAACCATATTAACAGCACGGTCAACCCCAAAGCAAAACCCTGCTGTTTTGGCAAGTGTAATTTTCAAACTAAAGCAACTCCGTATTTTTAATAATAGAATAAAGCATTTCTAACGACTCATCAAAACTTTTATTGCCGGTGTCGGCTAAAACCGAATCTTCCGCAGGTTTTAGGGGGGCTATTTCGCGGTGGGAATCATTATAATCGCGTTCTAACATATCGGCTAAAACCTCGTCAAAGGTAACCTGTTTTCCCTTTTCTATAAGTTCTTTATAACGGCGCTCGGCCCTGATTTTTGGGTCGGCCGTTAAAAATATTTTAACTTCGGCGTTGGGTAAAACCACGGTTCCAATATCACGCCCGTCCATAATAACATTGTTTTCTTTGGCAAGTTTTCGCTGCATTTCGAGCAAAAAGGCTCTAACCTCAGGCTTGGCCGATACTGCCGAAGCCATCATGGAAGCCTGTGGAGTGCGAATTTCTTCACTAACATCGGCGTTATCTAAATATACGTGTTGTTCGCCATCTATAAACTTAATATCAATTTGTGTTGTGCTTAAGACCGATGCAATGTCGCAGTTAAGGTCGGTATTATAGCCTAAATTTAAAAACTTAACGCCTATTGCTCTGTAAAGCGCACCTGTATCCACATAAATAAAGTTAATTTTTTTTGCTAATGCACGGGCAAGCGTGCTTTTTCCTGCTCCAGCAGGGCCATCGATTGCTATAGAAATCATATAATACTCCTTCCGGCTAAAGCGCCTGTTGAAAATGCAATTTGTAAATTAAAACCACCCGTGTAAGAATCCACATCAATTATTTCGCCTGCAAAATAAAGGCCGCTAATTAGTTTAGATTCCATAGTGGCGGGGTTGATTTCCGAAACCTTTACCCCGCCGCTCGTTATTATGGCTTCTTCAATATCGCGGAACGCTGTGGGGGTTAAGGTTAAATTTTTAAGGGCTTGCACCAAACTTTGCCTGTTTGATTTGGTAATTTGGTTAACCTTGGCTTCGGGCGATATTCCTGATATTTTTATAATTACGGGAATAAGGCTTTTGGGTAGCAGTTTATTAAGCGAATTAGATATATTCTTGCCGTTATTTTCGCTAAAATCGCGTAAAATACGGGCATCTAACTGTTCAGGCGTTAATGCGGGTTTTAAATCTATAACCAATTTATATTCATTAACAGGCTTTTTACGCATATGGGCTGAGGCGCTAAGCGTTAACGGGCCCGAGATTCCAAAATGGGTAAACAGCATTTCGCCAAGGGCAGAAAATACCGGTTTTTTCTTTACGCCGTCAAAAACACTTAATGTAACATTTTTTAAACTAAGCCCTGAGAGTGCCGAGCAAAAACCTTCGTGAATTTTTATGGGCACTAAAGACGGTTTTAGTTCCGTTACCGTATGGCCTAGTTCTTCAGCCATTATATATCCTTCACCGGTAGAGCCTGTTAAAGGGTAAGATTTGCCGCCGGTTGCCAAAACAATACTGTCAGCACCGACAGTTTGGTTATTGTTTAACAAAACCCCTGTAACCTTATTATTGCCCGTTAAAATTTGTTTAACCGACGTATTTATTATTTTAACACCATTTTTTTTGGCTCTTTTTACAAGAGCGTCTACAATATCTACCGATTTATCGCTCACAGGGAAAACCCTGTTGCCACGCTCGGTTTTAAGGGCAACACCATTGTTTTCAAAAAATTCCATTGTGTTTTGCGGAGTAAACCCCGACAATGCCGAAAACAAAAACTTTCCGTTTTTGGTGGCGTTTGCAATATGTGTTTCGATGCCGGAATTATTAGTAACATTACACCTGCCCTTGCCGGTTATCATAACCTTGCGGCAAGGCCGTTCCATTTTTTCATACACAGTAACTTTGTTGCCGCCCTCGGCCGCTGTTATTGCCGCCATAAGACCTGCGGCACCACCGCCAATTACCACAACATTTTGCAAATTTACCACCTACCTTTAATATTATTATTTTAACAAAAAAAACGTTAAAAGTAAAGCATTATATAAAGTAAAAAAGCCCACCAATTAAGGTGGGCTTTTTAATTATTTTGCGTAATCTACAGCACGATTTTCACGAATTAAGTTAACCTTAATTTGACCCGGATATTCAAGTTCATTTTCAATACGCTGGGCAATATCGTGCGCAATTATTACCATTTGGTCGTCCGAAATAACTTCGGGCTTAACTATAATACGAACCTCACGACCTGCTTGTATAGCATACGAGCGCTCTACGCCGTTAAAGGAATTGGCGATTTCCTCAAGTTTTTCAAGACGTTTAATATAATTTTCAATGTTTTCACGCCTAGCACCCGGCCTTGCAGCCGAAATAGCATCGGCAGCCTGAACAATGCAAGCAACAACGGTTTTGGCCTCAACTTCACCGTGGTGTGCATGAATTGCGTGAATAATTTCGTCGCTTTCTTTATACTTACGGGCAGCTTCTACACCCAGTTGGATGTGTGAGCCTTCTTGCTCGTGGTCCAAAGCCTTACCAATATCATGCAAAAGGCCTGCTCGCTTTGCCTGTGTTACATTAGCGCCGATTTCGGCTGCAATAAGGCCCGATAAATGACACACTTCGAGTGAGTGGTTAAGTACGCTTTGGCCATAACTTGTACGATATTTAAGTTTGCCCAAAAGCCTTGCAAGTTCGGGGTTTAGGTTGCGAATGCCTGCCTCAAGCATGGCGCGTTCGCCCTCTTGCTTAATGGTGGCTTCAACCTCGGCTGTGGCTTTATTAATCATTTCCTCAATTCTTGCGGGGTGAATGCGGCCATCTTGAATAAGTTTTTCAAGGGTTAATCGCGCAATTTCGCGCCTAACAGGGTCAAAGCAAGAAACGGTAATAGCTTCGGGGGTGTCGTCAATAATTAAGTCGGCACCGGTTGCAGTCTCTAAAGCACGAATGTTTCTACCTTCGCGGCCTATAATTCTGCCCTTCATTTCGTCGTTGGGTAATTCCACAACCGAAACGGTAATTTCAGAGGTATGGTCGGCTGCGCAACGCTGAATGGCTTGGCCTAAAATCTCCCTTGCCTTACGCTCAGCTTCCTCTTTGGTTTGACGCTCATACTCTAAAATTTTAACTGCTTTTTCGTGGTTAAGCTCACCATCCAACATAGAAAGCAAGTGGTCTTTAGCCTGTTGCTTTGTAAAACCCGAAATTTTTTCGAGCATTTCTATTTGGCTACGCTTAATGGTTTCACATTCTTGAATCTTTTCATCAATTTCTTTTGCTTTTAATGCAATTTTTTCTTCTTTAGCTTCAAGGTTTTCGATTTTTTTATCAAGCGCTTCCTCTTTTTGTTGTAAGCGGTTTTCACTACGCTGAACATCACTTCTGCGTTCCCTCAAATCACGCTCAGTTTCTTGACGCAACTGAAAAACTTCGTCCTTAGCCTCTATTAAAAGCTCTTTTTTCTTGGTTTCTGCAGTTTTTATAGCATCGTTTAAAATACGGCGGGCTTCATCCCTTGCCGAACCAACGGCTATTTTGTCGGATTTTTGCCTGTAAGCAGAGCCGCCGAAAAAACCAATAACACCTAAAACTGCGGCAACAACGCCGCCAATAATATACGGTAGCAAATAAATGCACCTCCTTTATATAATTACGATTTTAATCGGAATCGTATTAGCCCGGATAAGCTTCATTAAAACCCGCTCGCCATGCGGGTAAACCTATCTTAATTATTTTAACACCATAAAGCAAAAGTGTCAAGTTGATTAATGTTTTATTTGCTAATTAAAATATTTATGGATTTTTTGGAATAATGTGGTATAATTATTGTTTGGAAGGTGAATTTATGGCTAAAATTAATTTAACTAAAAAAGATATTTTCACAATACCTAATATTTTAAGTTTTTTTAGAATTTTGTTAATACCTGTAATCTTATGGCTTTATTGCTACCTTAAAAATTATAATGCCGCAGTAATAGTGGTAATACTTTCCGGCATTACCGATATTGCGGACGGCCGAATAGCCAGAAAATATAACATGATTTCGGATTTTGGCAAATTTATTGACCCCGTGGCCGACAAATTAACCCAGGGTTGCCTGATAATAGCCTTAATTTCAAGGTATAAACTATTAGCAATCTTACTGTTGCTTTTCATTATCAAAGAAAGTTTTATGTTTTTATTCGGTTATATAACATTAGAGGTTACCAACACCATGCCCAGCGCAAAATGGTATGGTAAAGCCAACACCGTAATTTTATATGCAGTGATGGCAACATTGTTGTTGTTTACCAATATACCGATCAATGTAGCATCCTTTTTAATAGGTTTTTGTGCCGCCGTTATGTTTGCAACGCTTGTGCTTTACATTAATTTTTATGTTACCGTTTTAAAAAACAGCAAATAAAAAAAGAACTCCCACATGGGAGTTCTTTTTTTGGTGCCGGTGGCCGGACTCGAACCGGCACGCTGTCGCCAGCGGTGGATTTTGAGTCCACTACGTCTGCCAATTCCATCACACCGGCAAATTAAATTTGTTTAACCCACTAGGGTTTGGTGCTCGTAACTCTTGCGGTGCCCGAAAGTTGTTTTCGGCTTGGAGCGCCTTCAACTTTCGACCGCAGCGCCATTTAAGCCATCGCTTAATCACCCGCCGGGTGCGTTTGGCTTAAATGCTGCCAATTCCATCACACCGGCAAATGCGGTTTGCAACAAGACTATTATACACAAGGCTGTTTTTAAAATCAAGAGTTTTTTGTTTTTTTATTTAGAATTTTTAATAATGGCTTTGTTAATAATAATTTTGGTGAATAATTTGATGCATATTAACAAAAACAAAGTGTTTATTTGGGTTTTGGCCTTGATTACGGGCGTTATTAACAGTCTGCTCGGTGCTGGCGGTGGTATGATTACGGTTCCTTTGTTAAAAAAATCCGGATTTTCGCAAAAGCAGGCACAGGCCAACGCCATTGCAATAATTTTACCGCTAAGCATTTTAAGCAGCGGGGTTTATTTGTGGCGCGGCAATGTAAATATTTTTGATGCTCTGCCCTATATTCCCGGTGGCATTTTAGGTGCATTTTTAGGCACTAAAATTTTTAAAAAAATATCTAACAAATGGCTAAAACGCATTTTTGGCGGTTTTATGCTTTGGGCAGGCCTACGCCTGCTTTTTAAATGAATATTTTAGCCCTTTTAGCAGGGCTTTTTTCGGGTATAATTGCATCTATGGGTATGGGCGGCGGCGCGGTGTTGCTTATATACCTTAATTTATTTGCCAATATTCCTCAATTAACCGCACAAGGCATAAACTTAATTTTCTTTATTCCTACCGCTGTTTTGGCCCTTATTGTTTATATAAAAACCAAGCAAATTAAATTTAAAAAAATTTTACCCATTGTCGTTTTGGGCTTGGTGGGAGCCATTATAGGTCTTTATTTAACCAACATTATAAACCCCCAATGGTTAAATAAAATTTTCGGCGGTCTGCTTGTTATAATCGGTATTAAAGAAATTTTTATAAAAGATAAAAAATAGTATTGAAAAAGAACAAGCGTTCTGTTATACTATGATAGTAAAAATATTAAATTTTGGAGTGTTTATATGTCGAAACCTTCCTTAACCGAAAAACAACTTAATGTATATAACTTTTTAGTAAAAAAAGTTGGCGAAGGCATACCGCCCACCGTGCGCGAAATTTGTAATGCAACAGGAATAAAATCCACCTCTACGGTGCATGGCATTCTTAATATTTTAGAGCAAGGCGGCTACATATACCGCGACCCAAAATATTCCCGCGCCATTAAAATTGAAGGCGCCGACAATGTTGCCCAAGTGCCCGTTATTGGCAAGGTAACGGCCGGCCAACCCATTTTGGCGGTTGAAGAAATTGAAGACTATATTCCCTACCCAACCAAAGATTCAACCGGTCTTTTTGCCCTTAGGGTTATGGGGTACAGCATGAAGAATGTTGGCATTATGGATGGCGATATTGTTGTTGCCGACAAAGATGCTTATGTTCGCTCGGGCGACATTATAATTGGCATGGATGGTGACGAAGCCACCGTTAAACGCCTAATAAAAGAACCAAACGGTCAAATAGTTTTTATGCCCGAAAATGAAGATTTTGAACCTATTTACCCCGAAAACCCATCGGTACTGGGCAAAGTAATAGGCTCTTACAGAAAATATTAGGTGAAAATATGAAAAAATTTGTTGAATTATTTACCGACGGTGCCTGTTCGGGCAACCCGGGCCCTGGTGGATGGGGCGCTATTTTACGCTATGCCGGCAAAGAAAAAGAACTATGCGGTGGCGACAGCCAAACCACCAACAACCGTATGGAATTATTAGCCGTTATAAACGGTCTTAAGGCTTTAAAAGAGCCTTGCGTTGTAAAAATTACTACCGATTCCAAATATGTTTCAGATGCCGTAACTTTAGGCTGGGCTAAATCTTGGCAGCAAAATGGTTGGAAAAAAGCCGATAAAAAACCTGCCCTTAATTCTGATTTATGGCAAGAACTTTTAGACCTTTTAGATATGCATGATGTTCAGTTTAATTGGGTTAAAGGCCACGCCGGCCACCCCGAAAATGAACGATGCGATGCCATGGCCGTTAATTTTTATAAGAATTTTTAATATTACACTTGAAAACCATTTTAAAATGT
Source organism: Acutalibacteraceae bacterium (assembly GCA_045651765.1). Classification (GTDB taxonomy): domain Bacteria; phylum Bacillota; class Clostridia; order Oscillospirales; family Acutalibacteraceae; genus SIG565. Next base: position 62,583 of record JAZRSY010000003.1, read on the forward strand.
TATAAAATATTATGAGCAATTTATAATAGATAAGGATTTATATTAATGCAAAAATTTATATATGCCGACAATTCGGCTACAACAGCATTAAGTGAAACCGCATTTAATGCAATGCTACCCTATTTAAAAAGTGAATACGGCAACGCTTCAAGTCTATATTCGTTAGGCTCTTCGGCAAAATCTGCAATAGAAGAAGCCCGCAAAACCGTGGCCGAATGTTTAAATGCAAACCCCCGTGAAATTTATTTTACGGCAGGCGGAAGTGAATCGGACAACTGGGCAATTAAAGGTTATGCCAAAGCAATGCTTAAAAAGGGTAAAAACCATATAATTTCCAGCAAGTTTGAACATCACGCAGTTTTACACACCTTGAGCGCTCTTGAAAAAGAAGGGTTTGAGGTTACCTTGCTTGACGTTCATTCTAACGGCTTGGTGCGCCCCGAAGAACTTAAAAACGCAATAAAAGAAACCACCGGTCTTGTTACCATTATGTATGCCAACAACGAAATAGGAACAATTCAACCCGTTAAAGAAATTGGTGAAATTTGTAGAGAAAATAATATAGTTTTCCATACCGATGCCGTTCAGGCTGTTGGTAATGTTGAAATTAATGTTGCTGACAGCAATATTGATATGCTTTCATTATCGGGCCATAAATTTCACGGCCCCAAAGGTGTTGGCGCTTTATATGTGCGCAAGGGTATTGTATTGCCACCGTTAATTGATGGCGGCGCACAAGAATTCGGCCGCAGAGCCGGAACCGAAAACACCGCCGGTATAGTTGGCATGGCCGCCGCCCTTTCGGAAGCCACCGCAACTATTGCAGAAAGGGCTCAAAAAAATAAAGAAATTTGCAATTATATAATAGAAAATTGCCTTAAAATAGAGCGTTCACGCTTAAATGGCGACCGAGAAAACAGGTTGCCCGGCAATGTTAATATGTGCTTCGAAGGTATAGAGGGTGAATCGCTTTTGCTTATGTTGGATACCAAAGGTATTTGTGCTTCGTCGGGCTCGGCCTGCACATCGGGCTCACTTGACCCAAGCCACGTGCTTTTAAGCATTGGCCTACCGCACGAGGTAGCGCACGGCTCACTGAGGCTTTCTTTCAGCAATGAAAACACCCTTGACGATGCTAAATATATTTGCGAAGTTTTACCACCCATTGTTAAACGCTTAAGGGATATGTCACCCTTATGGGATAGAATTAAAAACCAAGAAAATTAGGAGATATATATGTACACACAAAAGGTTATGGAACATTTTGAAAATCCGCAAAATGTTGGCGAGATAGCCGACGCCAACGGCATTGGCGAGGTTGGAAACGCCAAATGCGGCGATATTATGAAGATGTTTTTAAAAATTGAAAACGGAATTATAGTTGATGCTAAATTTAAAACATACGGTTGTGCTTCGGCCATTGCTACAAGTTCTATTGCCACCGAACTTATAAAAGGCCAACCCATTGAAAAGGCACTTGAACTTTCCAACAAGGCAGTTGTAGACGCTTTGGGCGGTCTGCCAACCCATAAAATTCACTGTTCGGTTTTGGCCGAGCAGGCCATTAAGGCTGCCCTTGCCGATTATTATACCCGTCAGGGTGTAGACCCAACCTTATTTGTAGGTGAAATCCACGAGGACTGCGACCACTGCACCTCTTGCGGTGAATAATTAACCGAAAGTCAGTTTGCAAAATCCTGACTATAAACAAAACTACGGAGGAATTTAAGCAATGAATAAAACACAAAACACCCGTTATATTGTAACGGGTGCTATTATTGCCGCGGCTTATGTTGTTTTAACCTATATCAGTAATATTTTCGGCCTTGCGTTTGGACCTATTCAACTGCGCATTTCCGAAGCACTTTGCATTTTACCGCTCTTTACCCCTGCCGCTATTCCGGGGTTAACTATCGGTTGTTTTATTTCTAACATTTTAAGTTTTAATGTATTAGATATGTTGTTTGGCACCTTGGCCACTTTAACAGCAGCGGTGCTGACGAGTGTTTTTAAAAATAAATTACTTTTTGGTATGCCTTTATTAAGCCTTTTGCCCCCTGTTTTAATTAACGCTTTGGTGGTAGGGCTCGAAATAACCCTATTTATAGAACAGACAGCCGGCTTTTTTATAACGGCGCTGCAGGTTGGCATAGGCCAATTTATTGTTTGTTATTTTCTTGGTATTCCTTTATATTTTGCCATTAAAAATAAAAGAAATATTTTTTAAATTCATTAATTGCCTTTTTATTTCATATATTTTTTTAGGAAACAAAAAATATATGATAATCGAAAGGCTTGTGAATTTATGAAAGATTTTTACCCCGAAGGCTACTCCGAAGAAAATCTAAATTCGAAAAATAATGTTTTAGATATTAATACCTTGCAAGATGCTCTCAAAACCCAACAGGTTTTAGAGGCAAAAGCATTTATGTGCGATTCTTCCCACAATTTAATTGTAAATTTAGACGGCGTTAGGGGTATTATTCCCAGAGACGAAGGCGCTATTGGAATAAATGAAAATAAAGTGCGCGATATTGCGCTTATTTCACGGGTTGGAAAATCGGTTTGTTTTACGGTTAAAAGCCTTGAGACCGATTCATTTGGCAAACCCTATGCCGTATTATCCCGTAAAAACGCACAACTCTTGTGCCGTGAAAATTTTATTTCCAAGTTAATCCCCGGCGATATTATTGATGCCACCATTACCCACCTTGAAAGTTTTGGTGCCTTTTGCGATATTGGTTGCGGTTTAATAGCACTGCTGCCAATAGATTCAATTTCGGTTTCGCGCATTTCGCACCCGCGTGATAGGTTTAGCCCCGGCAACAATATTAAAGCCGTTGTAAAGCAAATTGCACCCGATGGTAAAATTACCCTAAGCCATAAAGAACTGCTGGGCACTTGGGAAGAAAACGCCCAAAAATTCACAGCAGGTCAAACAGTTTCGGGGGTTATTCGCTCGGTGGAAAGTTACGGAGTGTTTGTAGAAATTACACCAAATTTAGCCGGTCTTGCCGAACCTAAAAACGATGTTTTTATTGGTCAAAAGGCCAGTGTATACATAAAAAGCATTATACCTGAAAAAATGAAGGTAAAGCTTATTATAATTGATAATTTTGACAGCGATTATTCCCCGCAAATAAATTATTTTTACAGCGGTAACCATATTAATTCTTGGTATTACTCTACCAAAGATTGTTTTAAACAAATATATACACACTTTTAGGAGATGTTTAAATTGCCAGAACAAAGAAAATGCAACGAACAAAACTGCTCAGGAAATTGTGAAAACTGTGCTTCAGCTCAAAAACCGCAAAGCCTATTAGAACCTTTTAACCAATTTAGCAGCGTTAAAAATGTTATTGGAATTGTAAGCGGTAAGGGCGGCGTAGGCAAAAGCCTTGTAACAGGCGGTTTAGCCATGCAACTTAGCAAAATGGGTTATTCAGTTGGTATTTTAGACGCCGACATTACAGGCCCCTCGATTCCAAAAATGTTTGGAATAAAAGGCAGAGCCTTTCAAAACGAGATGGGCATTATACCGGCCGAGACCGAAGGTAATATTAAAATAATGTCGGTTAATTTGTTGTTAGAAAACACCGAAGACCCTGTTGTTTGGCGTGGCCCCGTTATTGCAGGTGCTGTTAAGCAATTTTGGTCGGATGTTTTTTGGGGCGACCTTGATTACCTGCTCATTGATTGCCCACCCGGCACAGGTGATGTACCGTTAACCATTTTCCAAAGCATAAAATTAAACGGAGTGGTTATTGTTACCTCCCCGCAAGATTTAGTTTCGTTAATAGTTAAAAAGGCTTATAACATGGCTAATATGATGAATATTCCCGTGCTTGGAATAGTGGAAAATATGAGTTATATTAAATGCCCCGACTGTAATAAAGAAATTCATATTTTCGGCAGTGGCAAAAGCGAAAGCATCGCCGACGAATTAGGCACCCCGCTGCTTGCCAAAATTCCTATGGACCACGATTTAGCCGTTGCAGCCGACAACGGCGCTTTTGAAAAGTTAACGGTAAATTATTTTGAAAACGCCGCTAATTTAATTAAATAATGGTATTAAAAAAACATCGCATATGCGATGTTTTTTTGTTTTATAAACAGAAAAAAAGCGGCACTAAAATGTGCCGCTAATAAAACGCTTAGCCGTTAACCTTATTTAAACGGGTAACCAACGCAGATTTTTTGTGAGCTGCAGTATTCTTATGAAGAATACCCTTAGTTGTAGCCTGGTCGATTTTTTTAACAGCGGCCTTTACTGCTTCTGCGGCGTTAGCATCTTTGCTCTCGATAGCAGCATCAGCCTTTTTAACTGCTGTTCTAAGAGCTGAACGATAAGCCTTATTACGCTGATAGTTTGCCTCGTTAACGAGAACACGCTTTTTTGCTGATTTAATATTCGGCATTGTCGCACCTCCTCAAAAATACTCAAGTAACAGTATAATACCACTTTCTAACAAAAAAATCAATAGTTTTTTAATAAAAATTTAAAAATAAGTTAAAAATAATATTGGGGGGAATTTTATGCTTTTTAGAACCGATTTAGCCATAGAGCGTGCCGAAATATCAAATTCAGGCAAACACATTAAAAGTTTTAAAGAAACACATGGCGAAATTACAATAAATAGAATTAAAATAGATACCGAAACCGAGGCTCAAAAACTGCAAAAACCAATTGGTAATTATATTACAATAGAGTTCCCTAACCTTATTAATAACGGTGGCGACAGCACCACCACCGAAGATTTATTGGCCAAAGAACTAATCAAATTATTACCCGAAAACAAAAATTGCATTTTGGTTGTGGGGCTTGGCAACCCAAAAATAACATCGGATTCTTTGGGCCCTATTACCGCTAACCGAATATTAGCAACTCGGCACATAAGTAAAGATTTAGCAAGGCAGATTAAATTAAACGGCCTTAAAAATGTTGCTGTTTTGTGCCCCGGTGTGTTGGGGCAAACCGGCATAGAGGTTAGCGAAATACTTTTAGGGATTTCTAAAACCGTAAACCTTGATTGCATTATTGTTGTGGATGCGCTTTGTGCCGCCGAAACAAAAAGGCTTGGCTGCACAGTGCAGTTGTCCGATACAGGAATATCGCCGGGGTCCGGCATTGGTAACCACCGCAAAGAAATCAGCGCTAACAGCATGGGGGTGCCCGTAATTGCCATTGGCATTCCAACCGTAATATATGCCGCCACCATAGCCACCGACCTTACCGAATATACACCCGATTTCAACAACAAACTTACCGAACTTATAGTGGCACCCAAAGATATTGATATTATTACTGAGCGTGCCGCTACCATAATTAGCAATGCTGTTAATATTGCCTTGCAACCCAAAATTGAACCCGAAATTTTAAAGGCTTTGGTATAAAAAAATTGTGCAAACCATATATTTTAACAGTATAATTTTTTTGTGGAGTGTATAATTTGAATTTTAGGGGACTTTTGGCTTTAATTATTTGCATAATAGCTTCGGTTTATACCTCGTTTTATAGCGGGTATAAATATTTTAATTATTCCTTAAATTTTGCTAGTGTTACTGCGCCTCAGAGCCAAATATCCGCCACAATAACCCAGCCGCCAAAAACCACCGAACCCCCTGCCGAAACCCCTGCCCCACAAACTAACAGTAATACACAAAGCAGTAATACACAAAACAGCAGCAATGTTGTTGCCGTTTCGGCTACAGGCACAGCCATTGGCAAAATTACAAGCGAGTTTTTTTCACCCTATGGCGCCAATACAAGCTATGGTAATGTTTTTATAAAAAACAGCACCTCGGCCAATATTGATATTGCGACTTTGTTAAATAAAAATTTAGGTTATAAAATTAAAAAAGATTCCGAGCCACAAGTGCTTATAGTTCACACCCACACAACCGAAACCTACATTACCCATTCTTCCGATTATTACACCGAAAACGATGAATCCCGAACGCTTGATGAAAACAAAAATATGGTGCACATTGGAAATATTTTTGAACAAAAACTAAGTAATGCGGGCATTGCGGTTTTACATGACAAAACGGTGCACGACCACCCTTCTTACACAGGAAGTTATTCGCGCTCTTATAACACCGTTACGGCCGATTTAAAGGCCTACCCTTCGGTTAAAATTGTTATAGATATTCATAGGGATGCCATTGCAAACGGTAACAACAAAGTAAAACCCGTTGTTAATATTAACGGACAAAATTCCGCTCAGGTAATGTTGGTTATGGGTTCGCAAACCGGCAGTATAAAAAATTTTCCTAACTGGCAAGAAAACCTAAGCCTTGCTGTTAAATACCAAAGTAAAATGGAGGAGATGTATCCGGGGTTAGCTCGTGCTTTAATGCTTAACGAGGGCAAATATAACCAACACATTACACCGGGGGCTATTTTGTTGGAGGTTGGAAGCGATGCCAACACCTTAACCGAAGCCGAAACCGCTGCCCAATTTGCCGCCGAAGCATTAATTTCCACCCTGGACTCATTAAAATAATGAAGAATAAAAAATATTTTTTTCGCTCATTTATAATAAGTGGTGTTATTTTTCTAAACCTTTTGTTATTAATAATGGGTTTTTGCACCGCCTATGAAAATATACAAGAAATGAGCACCGGTAAATATAAACCTGCAATAGAAATTAGTAGTAATTCCATTAGAATTTTTGATTTTGAAATAAAAAACGGAGAAACCGATTAATCAGTTTCTCCGTTTTTATTAAATTTTAAATAATAAATCGGCATATGACGGGAACGGCCATTTGCGTTTATCGGTTATGAGTTCAGCCTCGTCCACCGGTTTGCGTAGTTCGGCCATAAGTGGTAAAACATTGTTTTTATAGGCCAAAGCTTCGTCCAAATAGTGCATTTTTTTATTGGGTATTGCTTGTTCTAATTTTTTGCTTAATTCATGCATTTTTATAACGCAATTGTTAAGTGTTTTTATGGTTTCCTTTTCAACAGAACAATCTATGCCCTTAACAGCGGCTTTTTTATTAACCACAGTTTTGCTAAGTTTATTAATGTGCCAAGTAACAGCCGGTATAATGCTTTTACGCACCATATCAATAAGTGTTACGGCCTCAATATGCACAGTTTTGCTGTAGTTTTCAAGGTTGATTTCTTTGCGGCACTCAAGCTCGGCCTCGTTGAAAACACCATTCCTTGCAAAAAGTTCAATATTCTTTTTGTCGGTTAAATGAACAACGGCATCTACTGTTGTGGGGTAGTTTATAAGACCACGCTTTTTAGATTCAATAACCCAATCTTCTGCATAGCCATCACCATTGAAAATAATGCGTTTATGGTTAAGATAAGTTTCTTTAATAATACAGTTAACCTCGGCAATAAAATCTTCGGCTACTTCAAGGCGGTCGGCATAACCCTTTAGAACATCGGCCACAACGGTATTAATTACGGTGTTGGGGCCCGAAACCGAAAGCGAAGAACCGCACATTCTAAATTCAAATTTATTGCCGGTAAATGCAAACGGAGAAGTACGATTACGGTCGGTATTATCTTTAGGTATATTAGGCAGTGTTTTAGCGCCGATTTTCATAACGCCGGCGTCGTGCTTAACAAAGGGCTTGTCCCCTGCTATTGATTCTAAAACATTGGTTAGTTCGTCGCCCAAGAATATAGAAACAATGGCGGGTGGTGCCTCACTGGAGCCTAGGCGGTGGTCGTTACCGGCCGAAGCCACAGTAATTCTAAGTAAATCTTGGTGTTCGTCAATTGCCTTAATAACGGCCGACAAGAAAATTAAAAATTGTGCGTTATCTTCGGGGGTTTTACCGGGGTCTAACAAATTAATACCGGTATCGGTTCCTATTGCCCAGTTATTGTGCTTGCCGCTGCCCGAAACCGAGCTAAATGGTTTTTCATGCAATAGACAAACAAGGCCGTGGCGTTCGGCAACCTTTTTCATAACCTCCATTGTTAATTGGTTGTGGTCGGCCGCAATATTGGTTGTAGTATAAATTGGGGCAAGCTCGTGCTGTGCAGGAGCAACCTCGTTATGTTTGGTTTTGGCATAAATGCCTAATTTCCAAAGTTCTTCGTCCAATTCTTTCATAAAGGCCGAAATTCTGGGTTTTATAACACCATAATAATGGTCGTCCATCTCTTGACCTTTGGGGGAACGTGCACCTATTAAGGTTCTGCCACAAAAAACAAGGTCGGGGCGTTTGTCGAATAATTCTTTATCAATTAAAAAATATTCTTGTTCGGGGCCCACGGTTGTGGTTATGTATTTTACGGTGTCGTTGCCAAATAGCCTTACAATACGTTTGGCTTGTGAACTTATGGCATCCATAGAACGAAGCAATGGTGTTTTTTTGTCGAGTGCTTCGCCACCGTAGGAACAAAAGGCTGTGGGAATGCAAAGGGTTGAATCCTTTACAAAGGCATAAGAAGTGGAATCCCATACGGTGTAACCGCGGGCTTCAAAGGTGGCCCTTAAACCACCCGACGGGAAGGATGAAGCATCGCTTTCGCCCTTAATTAGTTCCTTGCCCGAAAACTCCATTATTACCTTGCCTTTTCCGGTTGGGGTAATAAAACTATCGTGTTTTTCGGCAGTTATGCCTGTTAAGGGTTGGAACCAATGTGTAAAGTGGGTAGCACCACGCTCTACGGCCCAATCTTTCATTGCATTTGCTACATCATTAGCAATGCTTATATCAAGGCTTTTGCCTTCTCGTATTGTCTTTTTAAGAGCTTTATATGTATCTTCGGGTAGACGGGCTTTCATTTCGCAATCGTTAAAAACCGCACTACCGAAAATCTCGGGTATATTATTCATACCTTTCCTCCAAAACAAAATAATAACATAATTAAAGTATAACCCCTTTATATATGAAAAGTCAACTCCATTAAAATAAAACTTTTTAAAATACATCAATTCAGTTAATACTTAATAAAATTAAGTAAAATTAAAAATTACTTAATTTTATTATTGTTAAACTCGTATACAACAAGTTAGTAAACCCTTTTCGTTTAATTTGCAAATATAATACTCCCCAGCGAATTATTAATTACATCGGGTATAAAATACCCATTTGGAAAACTTAAATCGGTTTCAGTGTTATTAATTAAAAACAATAAATCGTTGTGGGTAAAGCCTGCATTTTTAATGTTGTTTAAAATTTGCTTTGTAATTTGTTTTTTAAACACTTGGTCATTTGTTTTGCTTAACATTTCGGTAACTTGAACCCCGCTGTAATTTAAAATCCCCTCTTGCTCGGTTTTCATTTTAACGCCGCCAAACCGGTCGATTAAATCGGCCAATGTAAAATAAGGAACGGTAAGTTCCGCCTGAACATTATACCCATAATTTAAAACATCTTTTTGTGTGGCATTGTTTTTCAGTAACAGAACGGTGGTTTGGTTATTTTTAGCGTCAAAATAAAAATATTGACTTCCGCCACCCTCAAAATTTAATAAAACACCGCAATTATTAACGGCGGCTGCATCTTCATAAGGTATATTTTCTAAATTTAAGTCGACTTCACTTTTTAAATTTATGCCCACCATTGCCGTAAAAATTAAAATTAAAACAGCACTTAATATAACACAAACGAAAAACACCTTAAAATAAATTGAAGCCCGTGTTTTCATAATTATTAACCTCCTAAAAAGTTACTTTAATAATTATGGTCAACACAAGCTTCTTTTATTCTTTATTTTTTAATATTATTTATTTTGATAGCCGACTGCAGGGGCATCTTCCGGGTACCAGCCCGAGAATCCCATTTCGGGCAGGGCGTCAATTGCGGCCATATCTTCAGGGGAAATTTCAAAACCGAATACATCCATATTATCGACAATTCTTTCAGGATTTGTGGATTTAGGCAGCGGAACAACCCCGTGTTGCAAGGCATAACGAATACAGATTTTAGCAGGGGTTACATTGTATTTTTCGGCGAATTTTGCCATAGCCTCGCTTTTAAGAACGGTGCCGTGGCCAAGTGGGCTCCAACCCTGCACTAATATACCGTTTTCTTGGCAATATTTAACCGTTTCCGGCTGGGTATATCCGGGGTGGAATTCAAGCTGATTAACCATAACCGGAACCTTAGCGTATTTAGCAAGGGCAACAAGATGTTTTTCTTCAAAATTAGATACACCCAAAGCGCGTATTTTTCCATCATTATAGGCTTTTTCAAAGGCTCGCCAAGTTTCAGCATTAATCTCGGCCCATTCGGGAGTTGTTTTTTCAACATAAGGCCAATGAATTAAATATAAATCAAGGTAATCTGTGTCAAGTTTTTTAAGAGAAGCATCAATTGCAGCCAGGGTTACTTCGTAACCCCTTTCGGTAATTAAATATTTTGTGGTAAGAAAAATATCTTCCCTTTTAACGCCCGACTCTTTAATTCCTTGACCAACTGCAACCTCGTTGCCATAGGCAGCGGCGGTATCAATATGGCGGTAGCCCGCCTTTAAGGCGCATTTAACACATTCTTTGGCAATATCGTTGGGGGTTTCCCAAGTGCCGTATCCCACACAAGGCATTTCCACGCCGTTTGCAAGTTTAATGGTATCGGTAACACTTTTCATTATATGTTCGCTCCTTTAAATCATAAATTTACTACCTGTTATTTTACCATAATATTATGTGTTTTTCAATTACCAAAAAAAATTGGTTATTTGCCGGCGTATTTTAAATATAAAACACCCTTTATAATTAAAAGAGCAAATAGTATGGTTGTTGCATACACTTGCCTTGTTAAAATTAAAAATAAAACCGTTAGCGCGCCAAGCGCCATAGAGCCCCAAAACACGCCTTTTTCTAAGCGGCGAATATTTAACTGTGTTAGCATAATTTTTAAAACCCCCGCCAAAACCAACAAAAGAAAAGCAGCCCAATATACAACGCCAAAGGTTGAAAATTGTGTAAATTTAAACAGGGTTATAGAATGAACATTTTGCTCAACCATATTTGGATAAATCGGCAATATAATTAGCAGTAGTGTAAATAAATCTAAAACGCCGAAAATTAAGTTGCATATTTTTTGAATGTTTTGCTTGTTCTCTTTTTCTGCAATAGACAATATTTTTTCGCCCGATAACAGTTCATCTATTGAAACCGAAAAGAAATTTGCTATTTCTTTTATTGAATCAATACCGGGGTACCCCCTGCCTGACTCCCATTTTGAAACGGCCGTTCTTGAAACAAACAGGCATTGTGCCAATTCTTCTTGAGTAATACCTTTATTTTTTCTTAAATTTTGAAGTTTTTTTCCGAATTCCAAGCTATAACCCCCTTTTTGCATATTATAAAAAGAAAACCTTTATAAATGTTAAATAACCCTGCGCTGATTATCACAGAGCCTAAAATATCGGTAAACCAATGCACACCCGAAACCAGCCTTGCAACCACCATAAATATTGAAAAAGCAGTGGTTAATAAATTTGCGGTTGTTTTTAATGTGTTGTTTTTGAATCTTCTATTAATTTGTTGGGCAAGTGTTGGCATTACACCCAAAACCAACAGTGTAGTCGAAGATGGATATGAGGCTTCTGAAAAACCATTTATAAGTATTGGCCTGTAATTTATTGGAATTATTTCAAACACAACATAAAGAGTGGCCACAACAATATAATATAGACCTAAAATCAGAATATCGGCATCTACCTTTAAAAGACTTTTGCGGATAATGAGTTGAACAAGCCCTAAAATGCCAAAAACAGCCACCACCAATAATGGTACAAGACTCAACCAATCGGTAATGGTATAAAGCGCCATATTAACACCAAACAGTTTGTGAAACTTACAGTTAAAGGTAGAAAACCCAATGTTAGTCTCATTTACACCAAGCGGTTTTACATCAATATTCTGCACAAGCCAAGTGAAAATTACAAAAGCAGCAACAAGCACCGCCCCTAAAAATATCCTTTTTTTTCCTAATTCTTTCATTTTTTGTCCTCCTAAAATTCAACTTGCCTTTCGGCAGTTTTATTTTATAAAATAACACAAAAAAACAAAAGAATTGTTTTTTCACATTGGCGACACTTTTCGTAACATTTAAAACATTATAGCACAAATTTATAAAAAATTCTATTATATAACAAAACCCCACACACCTTTTGGTGTATGGGATTTTTGATATGTTGAACCGATTTAGATATTGAATATTATTTCTTTAACACTTTTTTGCACCAAGTGCGTTTGTGGCATTTTGGGCACTTTAGGTAACGGGTAGTTCCCATGTGCATGGCGTTAAGCGCTTGTGAATAGGTAGGCACAATCTCAAAGCCGCAATTTTGGCATTTGTAAGCGCCAACGCTAACCTCAAGTTTTAATGCGTAAAAACACGGGATTAGGAACACAACGCAGAGTGCAAGTATGGCAACGAGCATCCAAGGGCCCTCGGGCACAAAAAATGCGACGATAGCGAGACCTCCGATTAATCCAATAATACTTACTGTCATAATCGCCCACATTGCTGTCCATATTGTTTTGTTTTTTTGTTCTATATCTTTTGCCATATCTAATAGAAGTTGTTCGTTTTTCTCATTATTATTTTCCATATTTATTCTCTCCCCACTTAATAATTCGTTTACATTAATGCCAAGAATATCACAGAGTTCCAGCATTATTGAGGTATCGGGCATTGTTTTTCCTGTTTCCCATTTTGATACCGCCCTATCGGTGATATTCAGTTTTTCTGCCAACTGCATTTGTGTTAAGTTTGCCTTTTTTCTGCATTCGGCAATAAATTTTCCAATTTTAATTTGGTTCATAAGCTGCCTCCTTTCATATTCATTATAGATAATTGAAGCAAAAAAATACACATACCATTGGTTGAGTGGAGAGAAATCAACCCATGGTAAAGTGGAAAATGACCGTCGAATTTATCTTTATCAAACTGATTATATCATAAAATTTTAAATTTTTCCACCTAATATTGTGCTTTTATTTAGTTCAATTCCTCACCGAAAGCCGTTTTGGGCGGAGAATATCTATTAAGTTTCATATTGAAAGTTGGTAAGAAAAAAGTCCGAAACCGTTTTGGTTTCGGACTTTTCTGCCCCGATATCTAAATCGGTTCGCAATGTTGGCACGTTGCACCGAAAAAGATATCACGCCTTCCACACAGCTTTGATAATATTGCCGATCTTGGGCGATGTTCCGTACATAAGAACACCAACACGGTAGATCTTAGCAGAAAGAATTCCAATTCCGAAGGTAGATGCAATCAAAATACCGATGGAAATTGCAATCTCATACCAAGGCACAGTGCTCATAGCAATTCTTGTGAACATAGCCATTGGCGAGGTGAACGGAATGTAGGAACAAACTTTCATCAGTAGGTTATCCACACTTCCGCTACTCATTGAGAACATAACCACCATAAAACCAATAACGAACAGGAAGGTTACCGGCTGAACGGCTGTATTGATATCTTCCAGTTTTGAAACCGTAGAAGAAATTGCACCATAGAGGAACGCATAAATCAAGAATCCAAGCAAGAAGAATACGAGCATATATGCAAACAACTCAGGCGGAATATTAAAGATAGAGTCAATGATTCCGTTATCTCCCCAATAGGACTTGTTCACGTTGTAGAACACAAGTGCCGAGCCGAAGATGGCAATAAGCTGAACAAGACCTGCCATACAAGCTGCCAAAACCTTACCAAACATCATATTGATGGGCTTAGCGCTGGTGATAAGCAACTCCATGGCACGAGAGCTTTTTTCGGTTGCAACACTCATTGCAACCATTTGACCGTAAAGCAGAATAACCATATACAGCGCAAAAATCATAATGTATGTATAGAAAAAGTTTTGCATTTGATCTTTGCCAAGGCTTTCTACTTTACTCTCAATCTGAATACTCATAACCCCTGCGACATCTTCAGCTGACATACCACCGCCTATCATAGCGTTCATTTGATAGATCTGTTGTAGTACGCCTGTGGCAATATCGGGATTCATATCGTACATTGAAAGATTATCAACGTAATATGTGAACGAAGTTGCCCCGTTCATTACAAAAGCACACTCCACATCACCGGAAGTGATTTTATCCTTAATTACGCTGATTTCCTCATCTGTAATCTGCACATCATAGTCAGTAAAGGAGGCGGCAAATGTTTCTTTCACCATATCCGCCTGCATAGGACCGTCTGCCTTTACAAGCATAACGGAAAGGTCTGCGGTGGTATTAGAAGTATCGTCTGATTCGAACAAGGCTGTAATCCGAGGGAAGAACATAACGATAGCGATAACCACCATCAAAAAGATGGTTACGCCGACAAACGCCTTATTCTTGGCATAATTTTTAAGTTCAAATTTAAGTATTTTTCCAAACTGTTTCATTGTTTAGTCCTCCTGTGCTACATCGCCTGCATATTCTACAAAAATATCGTTGAGGGAAGGTTCATAAACCTTTACCTCGTCAATATCATAAGTTTCTACAAGACGAGTCATAGTAGCTTTCTTTTCGGAGGGCGAGCCCAAGCGAATCATTAAATCACCATTGTCCATAACGGTACAGGAAGAACCAAAATCAGCTATGATTGCATCGGGTGTTTCTGTTTTTACAACCAAGCGGTCACGGGGATAGTCACGCTTGATATCGTGCAAATCTCCATGAAGAGCAACAACACCGTTATTAAGGATCGCAATGCTGTCGCAGAATTCTTCTATGTAGCTCATTTGATGGCTGGAGAAAAGAACGATCTTGCCCTTCGCAATCTGTTCCTTAACCACATCCTTTAAGAGCATTGCATTTACAGGGTCAAGACCCGAAAAAGGCTCGTCAAGAATAATGATGTCTGGATCGTGAGCAAGAGCAGTAATAAGCTGAATTTTCTGCTGATTACCTTTTGAGAGAGTTTCGAGCTTCTTGTTGCGATACTCGGTCATACCAAGACGACCAAGCCAATAGTCGATTGATTGCACAGCTGCCTTATGGCTCATTCCTTTCAGCTCTGCAAAATAGGTAAGCTGATCAATGATAATCTTCTTCGGATACAAGCCTCTTTCTTCGGGAAGATAGCCGATGCCAATTTTGTTGTAATTAATAGGTTGACCATCGATCAGCACTTCACCGCTGTTTGCAGGAAATACATCCATCAAGATTCGAATAGACGTTGTTTTGCCGGCGCCGTTTCTGCCGAGCAAGCCAAAGGCTTTGCCGCCCTCTGCTTTGAATGAAACTCCGGTGAGGACTTTTTTCTCGCCAAAGGATTTTTCTATGTTTTTGAGTTCCAATACCATTTTTTTACCTCCTAATAAAAAAGTGCGCAGCCAAAACTACGCACCGAAAAACGTAGCCTGATCTGTTGCGACACAGTTCACTCCAAACAGGAAATGATATCAAGGCATACATTTTTACCAATAGTATGCCTGTTCAGAGTAATATTAAACTGTGCCGCATTTGGTATTATATCATAAAACAGAAAATAACGCAATACCAATCAAGTGATATTGTACTATCATTTACCGCCTTATTTATTATTTTAGAAACGAATGGTCTCAAACCGTTATAAGGAGCAAAAGCATTATAGCAAATATCGAATTTATTTCAAGTCCTCCCCAAATGGAGTTTTGGGGTAATGATATCTTTTGAGTTTCACTTGAAAAATGGCACAAAAAAAACCCAGAAACCGCCTAGGTTTCTGGGTTTTCCGCACCGATATCTAAATCGGTTCGCAATGTTGGTTGCAGAGGCTGGATATTTTGTCAATAACGTCATAAATTACTCTTAAGACTCCTCCTCTTGCGGTACCCGAAGTTCATTACGGCTTGGGGCGCCTATGAACTTCGACCGCGGTGCTTCGTTTTGCTCGCTGTATCGTCCACTGGACGCGCTCGCAACCTCACCCAACGAGCCACGCTCTCCGGCCTCAACCTGAAGCCGCCGGTCTAACCTGACTTACATAACCAAAAAGAAAAGACACCCGATTGGGTGTCTTTCGTTTTGGCATGTCGCACCGATTTATATATCTTTTTAAACTCTCCGACAAACTATAATTTGTCAATTTGTTTTCATGTCCACTAAAACCGCATCTTCTACGGAAAAGTAGTCATTCAAATCACTGCTGATACCAGCAGCCAAGTATGCTTGCTCAAATGAAATGGTTTCTTGATTGCTCAGATATACAAAAGTTGAATCAACAGCCGCGTTGGGCATTCTGCCGCTGATTTCTAACCTATACTTGTATATATGCCCATCACATTTCCAAGAACCATCACTCAGTTCATAGTATGTTTTTAAATCGCTTTCTATTGTTTTGACTTGCTCGGGAGTTTGCTTGCCACAACCAATCAAGCATAATAAGAAAGCCGTCATAAGGATAAAACTAACTATCTTTTTTATATTAATACACTCCTTTGCCAAATTCTTATTTATTGAACTGATTATATCATAAAATTTTAAACTTTTCTACTACTATTGATTTAAGATTTAGTTCAAGTTCTGTCAAAATTATAACAAGAAAAATCCACATTCACCTTTTGGTGAATGTGGATTTTTTGGCAAGTTGCACCGAAAAAGATATCGTGCACATTTTATACAATTACGGGTTTCCAAGCGAATGGAATTAAATCTTTTATATCAACCTTGATCATTTCGTTGTCATCATTATTCAAAATCACTTTAATGTCATGGCAATACTCTACAAGCATCTGACGGCAGTTGCCACAAGGAGCGACCAGGCAGTTTGGTGCTTTATCGTGAACGGCGACTATTGTATCGAATTCTCGTTCACCTGCCGAAATCGCCATACCTATTGTAATATATTCAGCACAAGAACCGTGAATGCCGTCACAATTAACGCCGCTATACACCTTACCGTTTTTGCAACGGATTGCCGCGCCAACAGTATGATTATAAATACCATCATCAAAATTGTTTTCTAATGTTTTCAGAGCGATTTTGATGAGTTCTTTATCTTGTTCGGTAATTTCGTAAAATGTCATTTCATATTCTCCTTGGCGGTGTTAATGGAAGAAATCAAAATTCGTTTAACCTCGGTACAATTATCAAGCAAAGTTTTATCGTTATAATATCCGCTTTCCAAAAGCAACTCGATCCAATATTCAGTTTCAGAGCACTCTTTTAATGCAATTTGCAATTTGGCAATAAAATCAGCCTTTCCGTGAGCGTAAAAAGCCTCTCTTATGTTTGCGCCAATACTTGTTCCTGAACGCAAAAATTGATTGATAAGAGCAGACTCACACTTTGCCACTCTTAACTCCTTGCATACCTTTATCACATCAAGCGCAAACGCTTTTGATTTTATCATTAACGGACTTTCCTTCATCACTATCACCTCTTGAACCTATTGAAAAAGCAAGGCAAAGCCTTGCAAAACACTTCTTCACTATTCACTATTACCTATTACCTCCAAAAATCTTCTCGGACGGATTTAGTGAAAAGTGAAGAGTGAAAAGTGAAAAAGTAAAACCTTCCCGAACTTCGTCCGAGAAGGTTTTTGGTTGCGGGGACAGGACTTGAACCTGCGACCTCCGGGTTATGAGCCCGACGAGCTACCAGCTGCTCTACCCCGCGATATATTAGGCGCTTTTTTGAGCGCCTATATATTATACTACAACTAATATGCTTTTGCAAGTGCTTTTTATTACTTTTTTAAAATTTTTTCTAATACAAAGCAAACTGCAAAAATAAATAAATTTATAAGCACTATGCTGGAGCCGGGCGAAGTGCCTAATATAAGCGATAAAACCATGCCGCCCAAGAAGCCGATTAGTGCAATTGCGGCTGAGGTTATTATAACCGATTTATAGCATTTTGATACACGCGAAGCTGACAATACCGGGAAAATTATTAGGCTTGAAATTAGCAAGGCGCCCATCATGCGCATACCTATTACCACAGTGGCGGCAGTAAGACAGGCAAGCAAGGTTGTGTAAAAACCTGTTTTAATGCCGGTTGCTTTGGCAAAATCTTCGTCGAATGTAACCGAAAACAGTTTATTATAAAAAACTGCATATAAAAGCAGCACAACTATTGCTACGGTTACGGTAATAATCATATCTTGGTTGCTTACAGTATAAATACTGCCAAACATATAGCTGCTGATATCAATATTGCCGCCACCCGAAAGTTTTACGGCAGTATAGCCAATTGCCAAGGCCGAGCTTGAAATCAGTGCGGTTGCGGCATCGCCCTTTATTTTACTGTTTTTGTCAATTTTAAGCAACAAAAAGGCCGCTAAAATAACAACGGGTATTGCAACATAAAGTGGGGTGAAACCCAAACTTAAAGCCACCGCGCTTGCGCCAAAACTAACATGAGAAAGACCGTCGCCAATCATGGAAAAGCGTTTGAGCACCAAGCTAACACCCAAAAGTGCCGCACAAATCGAAACCAAAACGCCTATTATTAACGCATTTATGAAAAAATCATACGCAAATAGTGTTGATAAAAAATCAATCATGGTGGTGGCCCTCCTCTAGCATTATTTTGCCAAGCGGAGAATTAACATATTCTTTAGTGCTGCCGTAGTAATGACTGTTGTGGCTTAAATGCAAAATATTATTGGCGTATTTTATAGCACAATGAATATCGTGTGAAATCATAATAATTGTGTAACCGCCGGCTTTAAGCTGCTCTAAAATCTCGAAAAAATCGGCAATTGCTAATGGGTCTAAGGCGTTTAGGGGCTCGTCCAACAACAACACCCCGTTCGAAGCTGCCAATGCTCTGCCCAAAAGCACTCGTTGTTTTTGGCCGCCCGAAAGTTCTTTAAACGGTTTGTTTTTAATATCGGTAATGTGTAGTTGCTCTAAAATTTTATTAGCCTTGGTTTTTTGCCCCTTTTTAAAAAACGGGATTATAGCCGAAGAATTCAAAAAACCCGACATTATAATTTCGTAAACACTTGCAGGAAAATCGGCCTTTATTTCTACCTGTTGGGGCAAATAGCCAATTTTATTTTTTATTTTTTTATTAACCTCTATGCTGCCTTTTGTGGCTTCACTTAGACCTAAAAGCAGGCGCATAAGGGTTGATTTTCCTGTTCCGTTTTCGCCTATTATGTTTAAAAATTCGCCGCTTTTAACGGTAAAGTTAATGTCTTCAAGCACATTTATGCCCGAAAATCTTTTATAAAGATTTTTTACCTTTATTAATTCCATTAATTTAGCCCTTCCTTTAATGCCTGCCTGTTGCGAGCCATAATATCTAAATAAGTAACCTTATTGTTAAAATCGTTAATACTTATATTGTGAAACGAGTGCAGTTCTATAACCTTAGCGCCGGTGTTTTCGGCAACCGTATTAGCCAAAAAACTGCTTGAAAGTTCGGTTGCAAACACCGCTTTTGCCTTGTTTTCTTTAACACTGTTTATTAAGTTTGTTACGGTTAATAAATCGGCATCGGTATCTTTAGCGCAGCCCGAAAAAGCAGAAATATGGCCAAGGCCGTAATATTCCGCAAAATATTCATAGGGAAATCTGTCGGGCACTATTAATGTTTTTAGGCGACTGTTTTCAACAACATCTTTGGTTTTTTGCGCTTCTTCGTTAATTTTGTTAATATAATTATTGGCGTTTTCTTCATAAATTGCCGCATTTGTTTTATCAATTTGGCATATTTTATTTTTAATTTGTTCCACCATTATTATTGCATTTTGGGGGGATGTCCAATAATGCTCGTCGGGGTGGGAATGATGATGGTCGTGTGAATGGGAATGTGTTTCGGTTAAAAAATCGGCTATTTTTAGCGAATTTTGTGTGCTAACCGATTCTAAAATTTTATTTACCCAATTTTCTGATTCGCCGCCAATATAAACAAACAAATTGCTGTTCGCAATATCCACAATGTTTTTGGCAGTGGGTTCAAAGGCATGAAGGTCGCTGCCGGGGGGTAAAATTAAATCCACCACCCCTAAATTACCGGCAACCGCTGTGGCAAAATCATAAACCGAAATGCAAGAGGCCGTAATTTTTAATTTTTTGGGTGCAACATTGTTGGCCCCGCAGCCTGAAAACACAAGGCATAGGCACAGGCAAAAAACCAAAATAATATTAAATTTTTTCATGCCTACACCTCCCTTTTAATAATAATTAATTTTACTATATTGAAAATAAAATGTCAAATAATATAAAAACACCCCGTAATAAAACGGGGTGTTTTTAAAAACTTAAATTAATAATTTTCGGCGTGAATTTCAAAATAAGCTTGTGGATGAACACAAACGGGGCAAACATCGGGTGCTTTCATGCCTACAACGATGTGGCCGCAATTACGGCATTCCCAAACCTTAACCTCGCTTTTTTCGAACACTTTTTTAGCCTCTACATTAGAAAGTAATGCTCTGTAACGCTCTTCGTGAGCCTTTTCTATAGCGGCAACACCACGGAACTGCACGGCTAATTCGTGGAAGCCTTCTTCGTCGGCCTCTTTGGCCATACGGTCGTACATATCGGTCCATTCATAATTTTCGCCGTCGGCTGCGGCAACAAGATTTTGGGCGGTATCGCCAATTTCATTTAATGCTTTAAGCCATAATTTTGCGTGCTCTTTTTCGTTGTCGGCTGTTTTTAAAAACAAAGCGGCAATTTGCTCGAACCCTTGTTTTTTAGCAACCGATGCATAATAGGTATACCTATTTCTTGCTTTGGATTCGCCGGCATATGCTTCCCATAAATTTTTTTCGGTTTTGGTGCCTTCGTATTTATTTTTTCCCATAATAACAACTCCTTAAAATTTATTTGCTGTTTTAATTATATTTATTATTAACCAAAAAATCAATATTATAATTGATTTTTTTATAAAAAAATGTATAATATTATTGGTGATTAAATGAATATAATTTTAATTGGTATGCCGGGTTGTGGCAAAAGCACCATTGGTGTTATTTTAGCAAAAACCCTGCTTTTAGATTTTTTAGATACCGACCTTATAATTCAAAATAAATATGGTAAGGCTTTATATCAGATAATAAATGATTTAGGCACTAATGAATTTAAAAGCATTGAGAACAACATTTTAAGCCAAATCGAGTGCGAAAACTGCGTTATTGCAACAGGTGGCAGTGCAGTTTATGGCAAAAAAGGCATGCAAAACCTTAAAAAACGCGGCAAAACCGTTTATTTGAAACTGCCCGAAACCGAAATTGAAAACAGACTTAACAACATTAAAACCCGTGGTATTGTTATGGAAAAAGGTCGCAACATTAAAGAACTTTATTTAGAAAGAACACCGCTTTACGAAAAATACGCCGATATTACGGTGGATTGCAGCGGTATTACCACCGAAGAATGTGTGGAAAAAATTATTGAAAAATTAAAAGCAGATGCTTAAAGCATCTGCTTTTTTTATAATGTAGCGGCCATAACAGCCTTTATGGTGTGCATACGATTTTCGGCCTCTTCAAATACTACCGATTTTGGCCCCTCTATTACTTCGTGGGTAACCTCCATGCAATCTATGCCAAACTTTTCGTAAATTTCTTGGCCCACTGTTGTATTTAAATCGTGAAAAGCGGGCAGACAGTGCATAAATATTGCGTTCTCGCCGGCATTATCCATAATGCTTTTTGTAACCCTATATGGTGTTAAATCGTTAATTCTTTCTTTCCAAACGCTGTCGGGCTCGCCCATAGAAACCCAAACGTCTGTATAAATAACGTCGGCATTTTTTGTAGCAACGGTTGCATCTTCACAAAATGACAATGTAGCACCGGTTTGCTTAGCTATTTTTTGGCATTCCTCAATTAATTGGCTGTCAGGAAAATATTTTTTGTTTGTGCAGGCCACAAAGTGCATTCCCATTTTAGCACAGCCAACCATAAGCGAGTTGCCCATATTATAACGGGCATCGCCCATATATACCAATTTTTTGCCGGCTAAGGTGCCGAATTTTTCTTTAATGGTTAAAAAATCGGCTAAAATTTGGGTTGGGTGGAATTCGTTAGTAAGACCGTTGTAAACCGGAACACCTGCAAAATTAGCCAATTCCTCTACCCTTTCTTGCCCAAAACCGCGGTATTCAATGCAATCGAACATACGGCCTAAAACCCTTGCGGTGTCGGCAATACTTTCCTTTTTGCCAATTTGTGAAGCAGAAGGGTCAAGGTAAACGGGGTGCATACCAAGGTCGGTAGCAGCCACCTCGAAGGCACAACGGGTGCGGGTGCTTGTTTTTTCAAAAATTAATGCAATTGTTTTGCCTTCGCAAAACTTGTGTTGTTTGCCCGCTTTTTTTAATGCCTTAAAATTTGCGGCGGAATCTATTAACCCTTCAATTTCGCTTGGAGTAAAATCTAAAAGTTTTAAAAAATGTTTGCCTTTTAAGTTCATATGCTTTCTCCTAAAACCTCTTTAATAATTAAAATTGCTTTTTCAAGTTGTGGCCAACCAATGTTTAAGGCGGGCAAAAGCCTAACCTTATTTTTAGCAGTTAAGCAAAGAACACCCTTTTCCATACATTTTTTTACAATGTCAGAAGCATTTGATGTTGGCTCAATACCAACCATTAGACCCATGCCCGAAAGAGATTTTACACCCTTAGCATCTTTTAATTGGTTAAAAATATAGTTTGATTTTTGTGTAACCTCGGCTAAAAGCGATTCATTAATTCGGTTAACAACCGAAAGCGCTGCTGCACAAGCCACAGGGTTGCCGCCGTATGTAGAACCGTGGTCGCCGAAACCTAAAATATTTTGGCATTTTGGTCCAAAAATAGTGGCACCTATTGGTAAACCACCGCCAAGACCTTTGGCCGTTGTAACGATGTCGGGCGTAATGGAAAAATTCATATAGGCATACATTTTTCCTGTGCGGCCGTTGCCTGTTTGAACTTCATCAACAATTATAATAATATCATTTTCTTTAGCTAAATTATTTATAGCGTTTATAAAATCGGCCTCAAGGGTAATTACGCCACCCTCACCCTGAACACACTCTAACATAATGGCCGCAACCTTATTGTTTTTTAAGGTTTCCTCAAGTGATTTTATATTGTTAATTGGAGTGTGAACAAAACCCGGGGTTAAGGGGTTAAACAGTTCGTGGTAATGGTCTTGCCCTGTGGCAGCAAGAGTGGTTAGTGTGCGGCCGTGAAAGCTACCCTCTAAGGTTACTATTATATTATAATCGGCACCCTTTTTTTCGGCTGCATATTTTCTGGCTGCTTTAATGGCACATTCGTTGGCCTCGGCGCCCGAGTTTGAAAAGAAAACCTTTTTAAGACCTGTTTTTTGGCACAAAACCTTGGCAAGATTGGCACAAGGGGCGGTGTAATACAAATTAGATGTGTGTTGCACAAGTCTAATTTGTTTTTCTACTGCGTTTATCCATTCATCATCGGCAAGGCCGAAGGCTGTAACACCGATGCCCGAGCCCATATCTATATATTCTTTACCGTTAATATCATACAAAAGCGAACCTTTACCCGATGCAATTTCCACAGGGAAACGGTTATATGTGGGGGCTACATAGGTTTTATCGAGTTCAAAAATACTATTCATTATTATCCCCCATAACCATTGTGCCGGCACCTTCATCGGTTAAAATTTCCATTAATATTGAGTGTGGCACTCGGCCGTCCATTATAATAACATTTTTAACGCCCTTTTCAATGGCTTCAATGCAGCACTCTACCTTAGGTATCATGCCACCCGACACAACACCGCTTTGGTATAAATCGCGGGCTTCACTTACCGTAACATGCGGTATTAATGTAGATGGGTCGTCTTTATCACGCAGGATGCCTGCTATATCGGTCATCATAATAAGCCTTTCAGCAGACAGCGCACCCGCAATAAATGCAGCGGCGGTATCGCCGTTAATATTATAGGCATTGCCTTCTTTGTCGCAACCGATGGTTGAAACTACAGGAATATAGCCTTTTTCCAATAAATCTAAAATCGGGTTTATATGCACCTTTTCAATTTTACCAACATAGCCTAAGCGTTCATCTTTAACGGTGGCTTCAATAAGGCGTCCATCCATACCTGAAATGCCCATGGCCTTGCCGCCCTTCATTTCTAAAAGGTTTACAAGGGTTTTATTAACCTTGCCGGCCAAAACCATTTGAACAATATCTACCGTTTCTTTGTCGGTTACCCTAAGTCCGTCTACAAACTCGGCTTTTTTGCCAAGTTTGCCCATAATATCGTTGATTTCGGGGCCGCCGCCGTGCACCAAAACAACCTTAACGCCAATTAGCCATAAAAGAACAATATCTTCCATAACCTGTTGTTTTAGTTGTTCGTTAACCATTGCGTTTCCACCGTATTTTATAACAACAATTTTTCCGTTATATCTTTTAATATAAGGTAACGCTTGGGTTAAAACCTCGGCTCTTTCTAAATTTGAAAATTGATTTTCTAACATAATAATATCTCCAAAATAATATTAGGTTCTGTAATCGCCATTAATTTTTACATAGTCGTAGGTTAAATCGCAGCCCCATGCGGTAGCCGAGTATTCCCCACTGCCTAAATTAACCAGAATTTCTATTTCGTTTTCCAGTAAAATCTTTTTAGCAATATCTTCCGAAAAACCTACACCTGCACCATTTTTACAAACGCAAATTTCACCTTTTTGGGATGCAAAAGACACATCAATTTTATTAACATCAACATCAGCACCGCTGTAGCCTATGGCACAAAGCACCCTGCCCCAGTTGGCATCGGCCCCGAACATTGCGGCTTTTAAAAGGCTCGAGCAAACCACACTTTTTGCAACTGTTTTGGCGGTTTCTTGTGTTTCGGCTCCGCTAACCACACATTCAATCAACTTTGTGGCACCCTCGCCATCGCCTGCTATAACTCGGCACAGATTTACCGTTACGGTATTAAGCGCCTTCATAAACTGGGTGTAATCGTCGTTTTCGGTAGTAATTTCGGGGTTACCGGCAAGCCCATTAGCCAACACTGTTACCATATCGTTAGTAGATGTATCACCATCTACACTTAGCATATTAAAGGTATTGGCAATATCGGACGATAACGCTTTTTTTAGCATCTCGCTCGAAATTGCAACATCGGTAGTAATGAACACAAGCATTGTGGCCATATTTGGATGTATCATGCCGCTGCCCTTGGCAATTCCACCTATTTTGCAGGTTTTGCCCGAAAGTTCAAATTCCACCGCTATTTCCTTTTCGCAGGTGTCGGTGGTCATAATGGCGTTAGCGGCCGCATTGCTGCCGCTATAAGAAAGGCCTTTAACTAAACTTGGCATACCCTTTTTTATTGGTGTAATATTAAGCGGTTGGCCAATAACACCTGTAGAGGCTACCACAACGTTGTAGCGGTTTATGCCTGTGTGTTGCTCAACTAAATCACACATATCACCCGCAATTTGAATACCATTGGCATTACAGGTGTTGGCGTTGCCGCTATTACAAATAATGGCTTGCGCTTTGCTGTCTTTTAAATTTTGTTTTGTAACTATTAGCGGCGCACCCTTTACTAAATTGGTTGTATAAACCGCCGCGGCATTGGCAACAACATCGCTGGTAATTAAAGCTAAATCTTTTTTAGTGCGATTTTTGCGAATTCCACAATGAATTCCGCTTGCCTTAAAGCCTTTAGCTGCACAAACGCCTCCGTTAATAATTTTCATAAATTCACTACCTTTATATTTTAAGGCCCAATGTTTCTTCAGAGCCCAACATAATATTTAAATTTTGTATTGCGGCGCCCGATGCACCTTTACCTAAATTATCGTAACGTGCAGTTAACACAAAACGTTGGTTATTCCCCTGCACCGATATTTCCATATTATCGAACCCACTTAATTTTGCGGCCGATAAAAACCCATCTTCGTTATTATTGCTATAGGTTATTACCTTACCTGAATAATACTCTTTATAAACCTGTTCAATCTCACTTAAATTGCCGTTAATTTGGCTTATATTAAGTGGAACGCTAACCAACATTCCGCTGTAAAAATTGGCTACAACAGGGCAAAAAACAGGCGTAGAATTAATGCCGGTAATTACCTGCATTTCTTTAAGGTGTTTATGCTCTTGGCTAAGGGCATAATGCCTTGGGGCAGAAAATAAAATGTTTTTATTTTCGGTTTCATATTCCGCTATCATTTTTTTGCCGCCGCCCGAATAACCCGTTAGGGAAAAGCAACTTAAATTAGCACTTTTTTCTAAAATACCGGCCTGTATGAGCGGATAAACCAAGGCTATAAACCCGCTTGCATGACAACCTGGGTTGGCAACAAACTGTGCATTTTTTATTTTTTCTTTAAATCCTTTAAGTTCGGGCATACCGTAAATAAAATTTTTATTTGTGCGGTGGGCGGTTGAAGTGTCTATAATACGGGTATTACCCTTAAGCCTAGCCACCATTTCGGTTGCGGCTTGGTCGGGCAGACACAACACAGCTATATCGGCGCTGTTTATTGCTGCCTTTCTGGCTGAAAAATCTTTTCGGGTTTGCTCGGGCAAGGTAATTAATTCAATATCTTGCCTGTTAATTAATCGGTCATAAATTCTTAAGCCTGTAGTTCCGGCGCTGCCATCTATAAAAACCTTAGTCATTTAAAACTGCCTTTCTTACAAAATCTATTTGTTTTTCCACCGACTCTACCGATGTTCCACCTTCGCTAATGCGTTTTTGAGCACAGGCCTTTAAATCGATTTGGGCATAAATATCGTCTTCAAACAAAAAACTAAACTGTTTATATTCTTGCAAACTTAAAGTTTCTAATATTTTGTTTTCTTTAATGCAATAAGCCACAATCTCGCCCGAAATTTTATAGGCTGTTCTGAACGGTAGGTCTTTTTTAACCAAATAATCGGCCAAATCGGTGGCGTTTATAAAGCCTTTGCCGGCGGCAAGCAACATATTATCGGTGCAAACCCCCATAGTATTTATCATGGGTTCAAACACCTTTAGGCACATTTTTACGGTATCTACAGCGTCAAAAATACATTCCTTATCTTCTTGCATATCTTTGTTATACGCGAGCGGCAGACCTTTAAGCACCGTTAAAATAGACATTAAATCGCCATATACTCTGCCCGTTTTGCCGCGCACAAGCTCGGCCATGTCGGGATTCTTCTTTTGTGGCATTATTGAAGAGCCCGTTGTATAATTATCGCTAAGCTCAATAAACTTAAATTCCCAGCTTGACCACAAAATAATCTCTTCTGAAAAACGGGAAAGGTGCATCATAAGTATTGCCAAATTGCTTATTAATTCGGCACAAAAATCCCTGTCGGACACGCCATCTAACGAGTTTAAAACAATGCCATCGAACCCTAATTTTTCGGCCTCAAAATAGCGGTCGGTATTATAGGTGGTTCCTGCTAAAGCACAGCAACCAATAGGGCTTAGGTTCATTCTTTGTTTAGTGTTAGCAAGACGCTCTAAATCCCTAAGCAGCATAAAGGCATAGGCCATTAAATGATGCCCAAAGGTAACGGGTTGAGCCCTTTGCAAATGGGTGTAACCCGGCATAATTGCGTCTTTATACATTTCTGCTTTGTTAACAATTGCCCCAATTAGCGCTTTAACAAGGTCTGAAATTTCGTTAATTTCGGTGCGCAAGTGCATTCTGATATCGAGCGCTACCTGGTCGTTACGGCTGCGGGCGGTGTGCAATTTTTTGCCAACATCACCCACACGGGCGGTTAGCTCTTGTTCTATAAACATATGTATATCTTCACTTTGCATATCGAACTCTAAAGTGCCGTTTTCTAATTCTTTTAATATTTTTTCCAATTCGTTTATAATAATCTCGCTATCCGATTCGGCAATTATGCCCTGCTTGCTTAACATTGCAGCGTGTGCAATGCTGCCTAAAATATCGGATTTGTACATTTTATAATCAAAATGGATAGACGAATTAAAATCGTCGGCTATGGAATCGGTAACACCCGAGGTTCTTCCTGCCCACATTTTAGCCATTTTTAATTTCTCCTTAAAACTTGATTAAGTCCTGTGCTTTTTTACACAGGACTTATATTTTTATTTACCATCTACAATAGCTTGAACCTTTATTGGTAAACCATAAAGGTTAATAAAGCCAGCAGAATCTCTTTGGTCGTAATCGCTTTCGCCAAAGGTAGCAATTTCTTCGCTGTATAGCGAATATTTGCTCCAAACACCAGCATTTATCATATTACCCTTATATAGTTTAAGTTTAACGGTGCCGGTAACCCTCTCTTGAGTTTTGTCAACAAAGGCTGAAAGAGCCTCTCTTAAAGGTGTAAACCATTGACCATTATAAACAAGCTCGGCAAAGGTTATAGAAAGCCTTTGTTTTTCGTGCATTGTAAGTTTATCCAGGCATAAAGTCTCAAGCACATTGTGTGCTTTATATAAAATGGTGCCACCGGGGGTTTCGTAAACGCCACGACATTTCATGCCTACCAAACGGTTTTCTACAATATCAATAATACCAATGCCGTTAGCGCCGCCAATTTCGTTAAGTTTTAAAATAATTTCTTTAGCGGTTAATTTTTGGCCGTCTAACGCAACGGGAATACCCTTTTCAAAATCTATGGTAACATATGTAGGCTTATCGGGTGCGGCAATTGGCGAAACGCCCATTTCTAAAAAGCCTTCTTTTTCATAAAGCGGCTCGTTGCCGGTATCCTCTAAATCCATACCCTCGTGGGAAAGGTGCCATAAGTTTTTATCTTTAGAATAGTTGGTTTCGCGGTTAATTTTTAGCGGAATATTGTGTGCCTCGGCATATTCAATTTCTTCTTCACGAGATTTAATATCCCATTCTCTCCAAGGTGCTATAATTGGCATATTGGGAGCAAAATGTTTAATTGCAAGTTCGAACCTTACTTGGTCGTTACCCTTACCTGTGCAGCCGTGGCAGATAGCATCGGCCCCTTCTTTAATGGCAATATCAACAAGGCCTTTTGCAATGCAAGGGCGTGCGTGTGAAGTACCTAACAAATATTCCTCATAAACGGCGCCGGCCTTCATGGTAGGTATAATATAATCGTTAACATATTCTTCGGTTAAATCTAACACATAAAGTTTAGAAGCACCTGTTTTAATGGCCTTTTCTTCCAAGCCTTCTAATTCATCGGCCTGGCCAACGTTACCCGAAACGGCAATAACCTCACAATTATTGTAGTTTTCTTTAAGCCACGGAATAATAATTGAGGTGTCTAAACCACCCGAATAGGCTAATACAACTTTTTTAATATCGTTTTTATTCATTACTAAAACCACCTATAATTTTTTAAGACCCCATCATTATACAACCCAATATGCACCATGTCAATAGTTTTTTGCATAAAAATTAATATTTTTTTATTTTTATTGCATATTTATTGCATATTATTAAATTTTATGCAAAAAGGTCGGTAGAAATATATCTTTCGCCGGTATCGGTTAACAAAACCACAATTTTTTTGCCCTTATTTTCAGGTAATTTTGCCGTTTTAATGGCAGCGTAAAGCGCAGCACCCGAAGAAATTCCAACCAAAATGCCCTCGGTTTTGGCCAACAGCCTTGCGTTTTCCAAGGCAGATTCGTATGGAACGGTAATAACATCGTTATAAATGTTGGTATCTAAAATTTGTGGTATAAAATTAGCGCCTATCCCCTGTATTTTATGAGGGCCTGCTTTACCGCCCGATAATAGCGGTGAATCGGCAGGTTCGGCCGCAATAATTTTAATGTTTGGGTTTTGCTCTTTCAAAAACTTACCAACACCGCTTATGGTACCGCCTGTGCCAACACCGGCCACAAAAATATCAATATTTCCGTTAGTATCTTCCCAAATTTCAGGTCCTGTTGTTTTGTAATGCGCCAAAGCATTTGCCGGGTTAACAAACTGCCCTGCAACAAACGAATTGTTAATGGTTAAAGCCAACTCTTCGGCTTTGTTAACAGCACCCTGCATACCAAGCGAGGCTTCGGTTAAAACAAGCTCGGCCCCGTAAATTTTCATTAACTTTTTGCGCTCGTCTGACATATTTTCGGGCATAACAATAATGCATTTAAGCGAAAGCGAAGCGCAAACCGCTGCAATACCAATTCCGGTATTGCCAGACGTAGGCTCAATTATAACCGAATTTTTATTTATTTTTCCGCTGTTTAATGCTTCCAATAACATCTCTTTAGCAATTCTGTCTTTAGCGCTGCCTGCAGGGTTAAAATATTCTAACTTTGCAATTAAATTGCTCACTCCAACGGATTTACTAAAATTAGAAATTTCTAACAGTGGTGTATTACCAATAAGCTCGGTTAAAGTTTTATATATTTTCATACTAATAATCCTTTGTTGTTTTAACTAAATTTTTAATATAACTAAAGGTTTCTTCTTCGCCTTTTTCGGCCAACATTCTTAATAGCATTTCTAAAAAATCGGATGTTTCTTTGTGAATAACCCTGCGTTTTTTGGCATTTAAAAAATAATCCAACGCGGCAGAATCGGTGTAGTTTTTACCTCTGTAAATTTTGCAGGCGGCAACGCGGTCGCAAAACATTTCTATAACAAACCTAAGCGGCATTTTAACAGGGCCTACAATGTGGGTTACGGGGTCGTAATCGGTCCAATATTCAAAATGATGTTTATTCCTACCCTTGTGATGCATCCAGGCGGCCGAATAACCGTAGGTTTCACGCTGCATGTCGTTAGGGCTGCGTGTGCCCTGAAAATATTTTGCCCCCGAAGAAAACTCGGTAAAGGTGTATTTAGAAAGGTCGTGAAACAAGCCCTGAAAGCCAATGCCGGCCTTAAAACAATGCTTAATAACGGCGTGTCGGTGGCGGGTTATGGTGTTAAAATGTTTTAAAAATTTCATATATTTTCCTCTAAATATTTAAAAAGTGAATTAGAAGCCAATAAAATATCGTTATATGTTTGCTCAAAATCGCCGGTATACCAAGGGTCCGCAATATCACGGTTAAGTCCGGCAAAACTTAAAAATTTATAAACTTTGTTTAGGTTATTATTAGGCAAAATTCGCTTAATATAATTAAAATTATTTTGGTCCATAATTAAAATGTAGTCGTAAATTTCATAATCTGCGGGGGTGAATTTTACAGCCTGCCTTCTGCTGTGCGGCACACCTTTAATGTTTAAAATATTTTTGGTGCCATAATGAACATCGTTGCCGATTTCTTCGTTACTTAACGCGGCCGACGCAATGCTATAATTATCTTGTTTGCCGTTTTGGGCCACAATATGTTTAAAAACAAACTCGGCCATTGGTGAACGGCAAATGTTCCCGTGGCATAAGAATAATACATTAATCAAAACAATCACTCCTAAATAAAATTATAGCATATTTTATGCTTTTTTTCAACATTAGGGCTTTGACATATTTTTAATTTTATATATAATAATATTAGGTGAATTATATGGATTTAAAAACAAGTATTGAAAAATATTTAAATTTTAATTGCAATGTTATCTGCCTTGACGAGACAGGCTCTACTAACCTTGATGCAAAGGCAGCCGCACAAAACGGCGCCAACGAATTTACGGTTATTTTTGCCAAACACCAAACAAAAGGCCGCGGCAGGCTTGGACGCACATTTTTTTCGCCACAAGGCAGTGGGATTTATTTAAGCATTGTGCTACGCCCTGATTTTAGTGCAGAAAACACTTTGTTCATTACGGTTGCAGCAGCCGTTGCTGTGTGTGATGCTATTAAAAATATTACCGGAATTAAAACAGGCATTAAATGGGTTAACGACGTTTATTTGGGTAACAAAAAAATTTGCGGAATTTTAACCGAAAGCGCCCTTAGTTCTGAGAGCAAAACACCACAGTTTTCGGTGCTGGGCATTGGGCTTAATTTATATAAACCGCAGAGTGATTTCCCGGCAGATATTAAAGATATTGCCGGCAGTTTGTTTGAAAATAAAACTAATAATGAAATTAAGGCAAAATTAACGGCGCAAATTATTAATAATTTTAAAAAATATTACGATAACTTATTAAATAAAGAATATTTGCAAAAATACCGCGAACTTTCGGTTATTTTGGGCAAAGAGATTTATTTTTTAAAGGGCGACAACAAAATTTTCGGAACAGCGCAAGAAATTGACGACAACGCGCATTTAATAGTTAAAGAAAAATGTGGTGTTACCCACATTTTAGGCGCGGGCGAGGTTTCGGTAAGGTTTTAAATAATAAAACGGTGGCTTTAGCCACCGTTTTTTAATATAAAAAAAGCAGTGTGCTAAAAGCACACCGCTTTTTTTGTTTATGAAAGATTAATTATTTAACTTTAATCTTTAATACGGTATTGGGGTTGTCGTTGCCTTCGGCAGCAGAGCCCATTGTGAAGTGTGGAATACCCTCAACTTCAGCATAACCGTAACCATGTGTATGAGCAGTGAATACTGCCTTAACAATGTCATTATTAGCAACAATTGGAGCATAGAATTGATGTGCTTCAACCATCGGAACGTGTGTAAATACGATTACAGGCACGCCAGCTTCTCTAGCTTCGTCTAAAGCAGCAGCAGTTTGCTCAGCAATACCATCTACGTTGTCAACTAATAATACCATAACGGCATTCTCGCCAGCATCGTTAGTAACGATTTCTTTGTGGAATACGATATCATTTGGCCAGCTTGCTTGAGCTTGTGCAACAACTTCCTCTATAGTCTTGAGGTTTTCGTTGCTGTCTAACTGGTGCATGTATTCGTGGTTACCTGCAGCAGCAATAACGCTGGAGTTAGCAGTTACGCTGTAATCTTGGTTGAAGATTACGCGTTTAGCTTGTTGTAATGTACCAGCAGATACATAGTCTACAACGTCGCCGTTAACAACAGTCTTGTTAGCGTAAGCAGCATATTGCATGAACTTAACAATTCTTGCAGGAGTACCAAGTTTTTCGTAGTATGACCTACCGGCTGAGAGACCTGTAGAAATAGCAGCTTCGTCAGCATTGAAGTAATCTTCGCTGTTGGTGTATACAAAGTGTGTATCGTTGAAGCTTATAATTTCGGTTGGGTCAGCAGAACCGTTAACATCGATTGTGTATTCGATAACTCTCATACCGTTAGCTAAGTTGTAAGCAGCAAAGCCGTTTACACCTTCTACACATGTAGGTAATGCAGTAACAGTCTTGGTTGCTTCAAGCTCTGCACCTGCAGCAGCAACAGCTTCGATGATAGCAGCAGCTTCAGCTTTAACTTCAGCAGAAGCGGTATCATCAGCATCTGCGAACAATGCAGTTCTGTAAAGGCTAGATTGACCATAACCAGAATAGAGAACGCGCTCTACGCCGTTGGCATCAAGGTATCTGATGTAACCTTGTACGGAGTAGTTACGTAAGAACTTGTCAGCAGTAATGCCAGTTACAGCAACAGTGAACTGAATAGCATCTTCGCTTTCAGCATAAATGTTAACTGCAGGAACAGCACGAGGTTTACCAAGTTTGATGTCGCCTTCGAAACCAATGTTGAAGATTTCGGTGTTGTAACGTAAATCTTTACCCCAGTTGTATTCAAGTGGGAGGATTAACGAACCGTATTCAACAACCTGGCTGATACCGCCAACGATATCGGCAGAAGCTTTCTTCATTTCAACGATGAAACGAACAGCTTGAGCTTTATTAGCGGAAGAAGCACGCATTTGGATACCTTCGATGAAGAAGTCGCCGCCGTAGTTTACATCAACATCGGCATACTCGGCAACAAGAACGGTGCCGGCAGCGAGTTCAGCAGTAACGGTACCTTCACCCATTGCAGGTAATGTGCCATTATAAAGTTTCCATCCTAAGAATGCTTTACCTTCGGTAATAGCAGGAGTTAAAGCAGCTAAATCAATAGTAGTAGCTTCTTTAATGTAAACAGCTTTGTCAAAGGTACTGTAGGATTCAGAACCGGTTGTGTAATCTGAGCTGTAAACATCATAATCGCCTTGTAAAGCTGAGAGGTCTAATATTCCGTCTTCAGACTTAACGATAGTGCCATTCTGATGGATAGCAAGAACAGTTTTGCCCTCGGCTACAGAGAAGATACCTGCAGTTTCGGTAACGTCGATGAACATTGCTTCTTCGCCGTTGAATGTTCTGAGGTTCCAGTAACCGTTTGCATTATTTTTAAGTTGCAATAATGCATCGCCACCGGAAACGCGAGCATCGCTGTTGCGGATAATTTGTAATGCACCACCAATTGTGGTAGTAGCAGTAGAAGTAGCGTTAAAGTCGATTATAGCGCCTTTAGCAGCTATGATGAAGCTAGCATTTTTAGCAAATGTGTTAACACCACCAGCTGTTCCTTGACCAACTCTTAGGTTGAATTTAGAAGCAGCGTTAATGTAGAAGGATACATCTTCGTTAAATGTTGCAGCACCAGTATCATCACCGAAATTGAAACGATAGGTAGATGTATCAGCTTGGAATTGACTGCCTTGGTCAAGAACTATTTTCTTGTTAAGAATAAGTTTACCACCTTGGCCGCCAATATCGTTACGTGTTAACCAGAACATACCATGACGCTCTGTTGCAAGAATCTCTTCGAATGTACCAGCCCAGGCGCTACCTGATGTAGCGTTGTTTAAGAAGTAGAAGTTGGTAGCTTCATTAATAGTTAAATCGTAACCGTTTGTGCTAATGTAACCAAGGTCGTGATATGTGATAACAATATTAACATTATCAAATACGGTTGGACCTTGCATATACAACCTGTAGGAAGCACCAATATTTTCGTAATAACCTAAGTAGTTTTGTGGAGTAGTGCCATCCGCAAAAGATTTGATAACAATTGTAGCTTCGTGAGCTGCAGGTGTACCATCATCTTCGGTATTCCAAACAGCAAAGTTAGCCTTTGTTTTGCTGGAAGTAATTGCATCATCATCTTGCAATACATAAATTGTTACGGTATCGTCAGCTGTGTATTCTTTAGAGATTACGTTGTTGATTAACCATGCAACAGATTTAGCAGGAGTACTTTGAGTTGCACCGGAACCTGTGCCACCAGCTTTAACGTAGTATACACCAGGTTCGCCTTGATCTACTTCAAATGTAATAGCAACATCGTTGCTTACACCGGTACGGTAAGAAGATAAATCATATAAACCATCAGCATTTAAAGAAGTAAGCTTAACACCGTTAGCATAAGCTATTAAGCCTTCTGAGTCAGAAGTGAGTTCGAAACCGGCTAAATATGCTGTAGAAGCATCGTTAGCGTCGGTACGTTTGAATACAGGTTTAGCCTGACCGTTTGTTACAGTTACACGATAACCAGGGCCATCTGTTAAACCATCGGTACGAGTTTCGGTAATGTATTCGATATTACCAATATCAATGCTTCTTTCAACTTCAGCATTGTTGATTACAATGATACCTAAACCAACAGTAGGATTGATTTTACGAGCAGCAAAAGCAATATCGTTATCCATTGTTTTCTTGTTGAAGATGAAAGCTAAATTATCAATTCTTTGTGAAGCAATATCATCTTTTTTGGAACCTAAAACAACGGTACCAAAGCTACCGCCGTTAACGGTAAAGGTAAGAACACCATTTTGTGTTTGAGCACCGGAAGAACCACCGATATAAACATCGTTAATTGAACCGGAGTTTAATGTAAAGTTGATATCACCAACTAAGAGGCCACCATTGTTAAAGCAACCTAAGTAGGTTGTATCACCAGTTAAGTTTACACCATCGATAGTGTAATCATAGTCTTTTTGAACTGCGCCGCCCATGTAAGATATAATTCTTGCCCAAGAACCAGACTTGATTACGAATATATCTTTAGAGCCAAGGCCAGAGAAGGCAACAAGTGGGTCGCCAGGAGTGGTAACGCCTTCGCCAAATGTTACGGTGTGGCCATATGTGGCAAAACCGCGGCAGTTAAAGTTAACATTCTTAAAGAGGATGTCGCCTTTAATTTCGGAATTTTCACCAGTAATGTTAATGGAGTTACCAGTTGCTGTAGAACCGTAACCTTCGATGGTTACAAGACCACGAGAAAGATCAGCAGCTCTTTCTAATTCGGCAACCTCAACAGCACCTTTAATGTAAATAGTGCCGCCTTTTACACCAAGAGATTCAATAGCAGATTCTGTGTCGGTGAATAGTTCTTCGTTTTCAGCAACTTCAGTTCCGGCAGGAGCTACTACAGGTGTTTTAGGAGCTACATATTCAACAAAAGAAATTTCAATAATGTTGTAGCCGCCAGTTTGGAAAGCGGATAAATCGTATAAATCATTTTCACCTTTTTCTAAAACAACACCACCTACCGCAGGTACGTAACCTTCAGTGTCAGATGTGATTTCAAAACCAGCTAAGTATGCTGTAGAAGCATCGCTAGCGTCGGTACGTTCGAATACAGGTCTAGCCTGACCGTTATTAACTAATACACGGTAACCAGGAGCGCCTGTTAAACCATCGGTACGAGTTTCGGTAATGTATTCGATATTACCAACATCGATATTTCTTTCAACTTCGTTATTGTTTATTACAATGATACCTAAGCCAATATTTGGGTTCATCATCCTATCGTGGAAAGCGAAGTCATGGTCCATTGTTTTCTTGTTGAAAATGAAAACAAGATTTTGAATGTTTTGTTGATAACCCCAGTTTGGATTAGTTTCGGTTTGTAAGCGACCTAAGGTAGGTAATGCATAACCACCGTTTACGGTAAAGGTAAGTACACCATTATGGAAGTAATGTCCTGAGAAAGAACAAGAACCAATTGCTAGGTCGTCGAAATATGCGCCAGTGTTCATAGTGAAGTTAATATCACCGTTTAATGTACCGCCGGCACCAGTATATAAACCTAAATAGGTTGCTTCGATAGGGTTGTTAAAGTTAGTTGCAACGGTATAGTCGTAATCTTTAGTTATACTTGCAGCCATAGATGGGAATATACGGCCCCAGTTACCGGAGTTGATTACAAATATGTCTTTATTACCACCAGCATCTAAAGAAATGAGTGGGTCGCCATCAATCATTCTACAACCTTCGGCAAAGGTTACAGTAAAGCCATTTGTAGCAAAGCTGCGGCAATCGAAACCAATGTTTTTAAAGGTTACGTCACCTTTTAGTTCAGAATAAGTGCCGTCCAAGATAGTTAAAGTATCAAAATCAGGGTCTTCATAACCTTCAATAGTGATGGGGCCACGGGCACCTTCTACTCCATCATCTATACCGCCTGAAAGAATAACTGCATCATAAACCTTAATTGTGCCGCCTTCTGGGCTAACTCCGTTAAGGTAGTTAATAGCTTCAGCCATTGAGGTGAATCCGATTTCTGTATCGAGTGGTTCAAAACCGGATTCGGGGTTGTATACTACAGGGGTTTTGAAAGTATTTCCATTTGCAAAAGCTATTCCAAGCGGAACAACGCTTATGCACATTAATACTGCCAAAGCAAGCGCTAAAAGTTTTTTGGAAACGCTGTTTTTAGTATGCATCTTTTTTCACTCCTAAAAAAATTTTTTGTTAAATTAATTTAACACATTAATTATTGGCCCCATTGCTCATCATCAAGCACATCGTTATCTTCGCCGTTACCTGTGGGGCTGGTGGTAATAATATCACCTTCTAGCTTGGTAATATCGAGTTCGGGGGTGCTGTACTCCTTCTTCGACAAAACTAACATCTCCCTTCTTTATAAATTTTGTGTATAATGATACAACATTATTTTAGCATATAGAAGCAATATTTGTCAAGTTTGGAGCAAAGTTTAAAAACACCAAAAAATGTCGGCTTTATTTGTGCAGTTTGCATAAACGCTTTTTTATCATTTTATTAAATTTATTTTAGGTTTATGACAAAATAAAATAAGGGGGTTAAGTCCCCCCTTACATTATATATATTATATATTTGCGGTTAGTTCGTTTTCTATTAGAAGCAACCTGTTATATTTGGCTGTGCGGTCGGTGCGGCAGGGCGCACCTGTTTTGATTTGGCCGGCATTAGTGGCCACGGCTAAGTCGGATATGAAAGTATCTTCGCTCTCGCCCGAACGGTGTGAGATAATGCATTTATAATTATTTTGTTTGGCGCACCTTATAACCTCTAAGGTTTCGGTCAGGGTTCCAATTTGGTTGGGTTTTATTAATATGGCATTGGCCGAATTATTGTTAATGCCCTTTATAAGCCTTGATTTATTGGTAACAAAAAGGTCGTCGCCCACAAGTTGCACACTGTCGCCCAAAGTTTTGGTCAGTTTTTGCCAACCTTGCCAATCATCTTCGGCCAGGCCGTCTTCAATAGATATTATTGGGTATTTTTTGCATAAATCGGAATACATTTTTATTAAGGCGTCGCTGTTAAGTTCAATGTTTCGTTTGGGCATTAAATAAAGGCCGTTGCCCTGGTACCATTCGCTTGAGGCTATGTCGAGTGCTATTTTAACATTACTTAAGTTATAGCCCGATTTTTCTATGGCGGTGCAAATAAATTCTATGGCTTGTTCGTCGTTTTCTAAATTAGGGGCAAAACCGCCCTCGTCGCCGACGGCGGTGGATTTACCGTAGTGACTTAGCATTAAGGCTAAGGCCTTATAAACCTGAGCGGCACAACGCAGAGTTTCGGAAAAATTTGGGAAGCCGCATGGAACTATCATAAACTCTTGAATGTCTATATTGTTTTTTGCGTGGGCTCCGCCGTTTAGAATGTTTAACATCGGACGTGGCAAAACAAAGGCGTTGGCTCCACCTAAATATTTGTATAATGGTATTTTTAAAGAATTTGCAGCCGCTTTGGCGGTGGCCAACGAAACCGCTAAAATTGCGTTGGCGCCAAGGTTGGATTTATTTGGGGTGGCATCTAACTCTAACATAACAGAATCTATTAAGGCGTTGTTTTGCGCATTAAGACCGCACAGCGCCTTTTTTATGGTTTTGTTGATATTTTCCACCGCTTTGGTTGTGCCAAGGCCGCCGTAACGGGCGGTGTTATTATCACGCAATTCGTGAGCTTCGTGGGCACCTGTGGAAGCGCCCGATGGCGAAATTGCAAATCCGCTAGCCCCCGAAGATAACGTAACCTTGGCGGCAACGGTTGGATTGCCGCGCGAATCTAAAAGTTCATAGCCCGAAATATTAGTTATTGTGTTCATTTAAATCTCCTTTTAAACTGTTTGGGCAACACACAGTGTTGCCCAAATTTTTAAGGTATTTATTTCTTGTTTTTGTTTTGGCCGTTTTTGTTTTGATTATTTTTATTTTGGTCGTTTTTATTTTGGTCATTTTTATTTTGATTGTTATTGTTGAAATTGTTGTTTTCCACGAAGAATCCCCCCTTTTAACAATAGTGTTTCGTTAAAAAGGGGGGATTATTCAAATTAAATATTAAATAAATTTTTAGCGTTTTGTGCCGTTTGGTTAAGAACGGCGCTTGTGCTGACGCCCTTAATGGCGGCTATGGCAGCGGCTATATATTCAATATAGGCCGAATGGTTGGTTTTGCCCCTAAATGGTTCGGGGGCAAGATATGGCGCATCGGTTTCAAGCAAGATGCGCTCGAGTGGTGTGGCAGACACAACCTCGGTTAATTTTTTTGCATTTTTAAAGGTTACAACGCCGCCAACGCCAATATACATACCTAAATTTAAAATTTGTTGTGCCATTTGGGCACTGCCCGAAAAACAATGAACAACGCCTTTTGGTTTATAGGTATTTAAAATATCCAATGTGTCGGCATGGGCTTCACGGTCGTGCACGCTCACGGGCAGGTTGTGTTTATTGGCAAATTGTAGTTGGTCGGCAAAAATTTTTTGCTGGGCCAGTTTGTGTGTGGTATCCCAATAATAGTCGAGCCCCATTTCGCCCACCGCCACCACCTTTTTGTTTTTTATGAGTGGCAAAAAATCGGACTCGGAAAACACAGTGGTTTCATTAACCTCTTGCGGATGTATGCCAACGGCGGCATAAATAAAGGGGTATTTATTGGCTAAAGAAATTGCATTAAGGCTGTCGGTGTAATCCACGCCGCAGCTAATGGCCGCTAAAACGGTTTTATTGTTTTGTAAATCTTGCAAAACCGAGGTGCCGGAAAACTTCTCATCGGTATAGTGGGCGTGGGTGTCAAAAATTAAATTATTCATTATCTTATTTTACTGCCCGGTTCTACGCCGTCTAAAAACAGGACCTTAACTGTGCCTTGAGTGTCGGCCGCAAGAATCATACCGTTGCTTTCTACGCCGCAAAGCACGGCGGGTTTTAGGTTGGAAACCACTACTACGGTTTTGCCAATAAGTTCTTCGGGTTTATAATAGTTTGCTATGCCCGAGGCCACTGTGCGTGGGGTGGCAGAGCCATCGTTAAGGGTTAATTTTAAAAGTTTTTTAGCCTTTTTAATGGGCTCGCAGGCTGTAACAAGTGCAGCGGTTAGTTCCACCTTTGCAAAATCTTCAATTGAAATTTGGTCAATAGTTTTAATGTTTTCGGTCTCTTTGGGTTGTGCGGTTTTTTCACTTATTTCCCCCAAAACCTTTTCGGTATCAAGCCTTGCAAACAACGGCTCGGCTGCGCCAACATTAAACTGTGAAACTGCGCCAAACTCCATTGATGCCTCGGCAGAATTTAACTGCTCGGCTATTTTGGCAGCGCTTATAGGAATTATGGGGGTTAAAAAAACGCCTATAATTCTTAAGCACTCGAGCAGATTATAAAGCACGGTTTTTAAATATTCGGTGCCATCTTCGCTTTTGGCCAAGGCCCAGGGCATTGTTTCGTCAATATATTTATTGCAGCGTTTTGCAAAGTTCATAACGGCCTCGGTGGCATCGGCATTGTGGTAGGAATCCATAGCGGTAGTATATTGCTTTACTGTAGTCTTGGCGAAATCTAAAAGTTCAGCATCGAACTCGCCCGTGGCACTACCCTTTTGCACGCTGCCTCCAAAATATTTATTGGCCATGGCAACGGTGCGATTAACAAGGTTGCCCAAGGTGTTGGCTAAATCGGTATTATATTTATTAATAAAACTTTCGTAGGTTATGCTGCCGTCGTTAGTGAACGAAATTTCGGAAAGCAGGTAATACCTAACGGCATCGGAGCCGAAAATTTCGGCCAAGAAATCGGCATAAATGGTGTTGCCCTTGGATTTGCTCATTTTGTCTTCCCCAACGAGCACCCACGGGTGACCTAAAACCTGTTTAGGTAGCGGCAGACCAAGAGCCATTAAAATAATTGGCCAATAAATTGTATGGAAGCGAACAATGTCTTTGCCAATAACGTGTAAATCGGCCGGCCAATATTTATTAAAGGTTTCGCTGCTGCCGTCGGGGTTGTAGCCTATGCCTGTAATGTAGTTGGACAAAGCATCTATCCAAACATAAATAACATGTTTGGGGTCAAACTCCACCGGTACGCCCCACTTGAACGAACTGCGCGAAACGCAAAGGTCGGCAAGGCCGGGTTTTAAAAAGTTATTTATCATCTCGTTGCGGCGAGAATCGGGTTTAATAAAATCAGGGTTACTATTATAGTATTCTAAAAGTTTATCTTGATATTTGCTGAGTTTTAAAAAGTATGCTTCCTCTTTAGCGTCGGTTACATCGCGGCCGCAATCGGGGCATTTGCCGTCAACCAACTGCGAAGGGGTGAAAAATGATTCGCACGGAACGCAATATTTGCCTTCGTACTCGTCTTTATAAATGTCGCCTTGTTCATAAAGTTTTTTAAATATTTTAGAAACTACTTCTTCGTGAGAAGCATCGGTCGTTCTTATGAATTTATCATAGGTTACATTCATGCTGTTCCAAACCTGTTTGATTTGGTCAGAAACACCATCGACATACTCTTTAGGTGTAACACCTGCAGCGGCGGCACACTCCTCAATTTTTTGGCCGTGTTCATCAGAACCTGTCATAAGATATACATCAAAGCCCATCATTCTTTTATAGCGGGCTATCATATCGGCCAAGACAATATCGTACGCATTGCCAATGTGTGGCTTGCGCGAGGTGTATGCGATTGCAGTTGTAATATAAAATTTTGGTTTTGCCATTTTATTTTACCTCCGAGATGTTAGAGTTTTTTAACCTTTTAAAAATTCTGGAAATTCGTTTTTCGTCGGCTCCAAGGCCCGAGAAAATTAGGCTGTATAACAGCATTGTTTGCACCCATAACATAGGCATATCTATAATACTGTGCACCAAAACGCCCGCTGTTACTGCCATTATTAATATGGAAATATGGCTGCGTTTTAAAACATGTGAACATATTAATGTTTTTTGAAAAAATGTGAACATAAAGGCAAAAATTATTATGCTGCCGATTATGCCAAAACTAAGCAGACATTCTAAAATTATATTGTGCGAATGGTAAGCCGAATAAACACCCTCGGCACCCTGTTTTATTAAATTTAGCGCTATTAGTCCATAAGACTGAAAACCACGGCCTGTGAAAATAGATTGCGGAATGTTTTCTACGCTTAAGTTCCAAATTAACATTCGGTTATCACTGGTTAACATGGATTCCGAAAGGCGCGGGAGAATGTTGGGCACAAAAAACAGTGCCACACCGCCCAAAGTTACAAGCACAAACAACAAACCTAAAAGTTTGTGGTGGCGGCTTAAAAACAAATAAACTGCAAGGCCGGCAAACACATTAACCCATATGAACATACTGCCACCAAAATACATTGTCAGCATACTTAAAAATGCGGTTAGGTAATAATATTTTTTATCGCCCTTGCGGTTTATAACCTTATA
This sequence comes from Acutalibacteraceae bacterium, assembly GCA_045651765.1. Classification (GTDB taxonomy): domain Bacteria; phylum Bacillota; class Clostridia; order Oscillospirales; family Acutalibacteraceae; genus SIG565. The sequence goes on from JAZRSY010000003.1 coordinate 105,152, forward strand.
GGCACAAATAAGCACCACAACCGCCATGCAAGAGGCTAAATATGTTGGGCTAAAATAAAACGAGGTTAATTTGTTGCCAAAAAAATCGCCATAACAACGGTGGGTTTTAGAATTAAAATAAATTATTTTTTCAATCAACACTACACCCGATGCAAATATTGAAAACCCGCAGCAAAGAGAAAGCATTTTTTCAAATAATTCGGTCGTCATAATGCTGCGTATATAGAATGCCACAACAAAAATCAAAAAAAACAAAGCCGAAACCATAAGGCCTAAATAGTTTTTATAACACAAAGCCGTTATTGCGGTAAAGGCCGTGAATATTACTATTAAAAACGAGCCTGTATGGCAAAAAACCTCTTTTTTAATATTTTTTCTTGCTAAAATATAAACCGACATTATAAGCAATAATAATATTGCTAACGGATACGGCAAAAATACAGCCGCTGCGGTTAAATAAACAAAATTTTCATTTTTAGAAAAATCAAAATAGGTTTTTATAAAATTTTTCATAAATACTCCCTTGCCTTACGGCTTGCTGAATAAATATGTAATTAAATATAAAACAAACGAAGCTGCAAGCGCTGCCATAAACCATAAATCTGCTGTGGGCAACACAGCACCAACATATGAATTATATAAGAACACCAGAGCAATTATAACCGAGGCTACCACATGAAAAACACTTAATATTTTTGTGGATTTTTTTACCTTCGAAGCGGTAATAAAAACATCAGCCAACTGGGTAAAACTGCCGCCATGGCAACAAGGCGAAGAAAAATAAGGTTCGGGCTCGGTGGCATTGCGGTTAAGCTGCGAACCGGAGCTACCCATTATTCTAACAGATTCTTCCCAAATGCCAAAATAATCGGCTACCATTAGGTTGGTTAAGTTGGGGTCGCAATTATCAATTAAAAATGTAATGCCCATACCTGATAATTTTTGCAGTTTTATTGCAATATCTTTTTTGACATTATATTTCACAATTAACAACGCACAGGGTTTGCCTTGCGAAGCCAAATACACCGGGAAAAAGCCCTGGCGAAGAATTTTTTTGTCAACCTCTATAGAGGGCGTGGTAATTCCGTGTGCTTCAAGCAAGGTGCGGTTACCAATGAAAATGCGCCTATCATTTATCCAGCCGCTAACGCCCAAACGTTCTTCGTACTTAATAGTATCGGCTATGGGCATTTCTACGGGGGTTGTTTTGGCTATAGAATTAAATATGCCTTTTAACGGGCTATCAATAGCATTGGTTATTGCGGCGGCATCTATTAAGGTGGAATCCACCTCGTTGGAATCGAGTATTTTCATATCATAAAGTGTTATGGTGCCGCTTGGGAATAACTGCGAAGAAGTAATTGTTACCGCATTGGCTAAATCTATGGACGAAGCCGCCTTAACGCCTGTTAGCATTCCACCCTGTTTGTTAAGCCTTTTGCCAGCGCTGCTAAGCGGTAAAGATTCACAAAACAGAACCGTGGGTGAGTTTAATACTATTAAACAAAATGCCAAAACCTCTAACGCCGGCAAGGCTGACATAAACTTTAATCCAAAACACAGTGCCGATAAAACAGCAATTATAACCGAAAAGACAATATACTTGTTAAGGCCGCCACACAAAGCGGTGTCGCTTTTGGTGTTTTTAATAAAATCTTGTATATTCTCGGTTTCTACCGAAGACGCAATAAGAACATCGCCCTCAATAGAATTGCGGGCCATTGCAAAGGTTGTTTGCTTGTCGGATATAAACTTTATGCCGTATTTCTTGTTTTTTGAAACAACCTTTTTAAAGTTATTTAAAACAAATGAGTCTAATTTAAAACTTGAAATAGCCTTAAATAACAATATAACCGAAGAAGCAAAAATTATATTAAAGGGATTTACCGAATTTATAACCGCAAAAACGGAATATATTAAAGTGCCAATGGCTTGTATTGCCGCCGCAGCCTGTGCTTTTTTGCGAGGGGTACCAAGGCTTTTAAGGCTAACAAACATATCGAAATTAACTAACACTAAAATCAGGTAAATGCCAAATAAAACCAAATAGAAAGGTTTGGGTGTATCCATTAATGCTGTTTGAAGCGGGGGTATGAATACTAATGCTTGCAATAAAACTATTAAACCGCCAAAAAATGTTTTTATAAAAGAATTACGGCGGTTAGCCATAAGTGTTTTAGCAACACGGCGTATATCCTCGGGTGTTTTATAATCGTCGTGTACGGTGAATTCTTTGTCGGAACCGTATACATCGGTATCTATGGTATTATCTTCGGGTTCTTTTTCAAAAAGTTCGGAAGATAAATCTAAAATTCTGGTACCGCTGCTAATATCGAGTGATGTGTTAGAAGAAATATCTTCAGAAGAAAATGAAATTGTTTTGGTAAAGGAAGAAGGGGCATCAATATCTGAAATCGATATAACCTCGGGTTCTTTTTTAACCTCTACCCTTTGCATTTCAATTTCTTGGGGTGGCTCGGCCGTTTTCACATCTACAACCTTATTTGTATTTTGCGGTTTAGGTTGCTTGGAAAGGTTATCGTAGGTAATTTCGGCGCTTTTTAAATCTAACCGTTCAAATATTTTTTCAAACTTTTTTTCGGTTAGGTTGATTATGCTTTCTACGCTTTCTAAAGTATAATCGGGTTCCGATTCGGTTACTTTGTTTCCACCCTCGGTAATAAAGGGCATACATTTTTCGAGCAAGGTTTCGCCCTTTTCTTCTTTTTCGGTATTTATTATTGGCTTAACATTGTTGCGGGGTTGAGCAACTACATTTTCAATTTTATTTTGGGTTTCGTCCAACTTTTCTGTTACTTTTTTTCGCAGTTTTTCAAGCGGAGATTCTTGCGGTGTATAGCCCTGCATTTGAATATCATTATTTTTTTGAGGCATAACGGTAAAGCCCTTTAAAACCTCTTGAGCGGTTAGGGCGTGCGGTGCATTATATGAATTTTTAATTTTAGGTATATTGCTGTCATCACTATGCAGTTCGGGTAATTCGTAATCAGGATTTTTGCCCTTTACATGCCGTGATTTTTTAAAAGCCATATTCATACCCTCCGCATATATTTTAAAAGCCTTGCGGTTTAACCGCGTTTTCTTACAACCTCGTACATTAATACCCCGGCAGCAACCGAAGCATTTAAAGAGTTAATTTTACCATTCATTGGTAAACTTATAATTTCATCGCATTTTTCGCCAACCAGGCGGCCGATTCCCCTGCCCTCGTTACCTATTACCAAGGCGGTGGGCACGGTAAAATCAAAAGTGGTATAATCTTTGCCCGACATATCGGCGCCAAACACCCAAACACCTTCTTTTTTCAAAGACTCAATTGTGTTGGCAATGTTGGTAACTCTGGCTACCCGCATATATTCAAGTGCACCGCTGGCGCTTTTAGCCACCGTGGCATTAAGCGATGCCGAACGGCGCTTTGGGATTATAATGCCATGAACACCACAGGCTTCGGCCGAGCGAATAATGGCACCAAGGTTATGTGGGTCTTCTAATTCATCACAAATGATTATAAAGGGGGCCTCGTTTTTCTCGTGGGCATAATTTAATATATCTTCAACGGTGCTGTATTCTTGCGAAGCCACCATAACGGCAACGCCCTGATGGTTATTATTGCCACATAAGAAATCTAACTTTTGGGGCGAAACCTCTTTAATAAGTATTCCCTTTTCGCTGCATTTTGCTATTATGGCCCTGGTGCTGCCCGATGCAGCTCCGTGGGCAACAAGCAGTCTGTCAATTTCGCGGCCCGAGCGCACGGCCTCTAAAACCGAGTTTCTGCCGCATATTATATTGGAATTTGTTTGTATTTCGTTACCCTTTTCCACAAACACTTATCCTTTCTTTTTCTTATCAATTTATTATAGCATATTTTAACGATAAAATGAAGAGGGATTTTATAGAAATTTTAATTATTTATAAAAAAATTCGGCAACTAAAATAAATTGCCGAATTTTTAATAAAATTACCTTGGGTGATATAGTTTTTTGGTTTCGTGAATAGGTTCACTTGTAACATTAAAGCCCAATTTCCTTAACACATGCTCGTCCGATGCCGCTAAAATTACGGTTGAATGTAATTCACAGCCGGCAAGTTTAGGTAATTGTTCTAATGCCTTGGCGGCTACAGAATCAGTGGCGGCGCAAATCGAAAGGGCAATTAAAATTTCATCGGTATGTAGCCTTGGGTTATGGTTGCCCATATAGCCTATTTTAAGTTGTTGTACGGGCTCTATAACGGCGGGAGAAATTAAATTCACACCGTCATCAATGCCGGCCAAAGTTTTAAGTGCATTAAGCAAAGCCGAAGCACAGGCGCCGAGCAACGAAGAAGTTTTCCCTGTTATAATTTCGCCTGTATTTAACTCAATGGCAACGGCAGGGCCGCCTGTTTTTTCGGATTTTTTCAAGGCGGCATCAATTACCTTTCGGTCGGAAATTGAAACGCCGGCCTTTTGCATAATAAGTTCTTGGTTTAAAACCTCGTTTTGTTCAGCCACACCCAGTTTTGCAAGCACCTTAGTTTTACAGTAACGGCGCACGATTTCTTGGTTTGCGGCTTGACAAACGGCGTCATCGTCAAATATGGCATAGCCCGCCATATTAACGCCCATATCGGTAGGGCTTTTATATGGCGATTCACCCAATATTTTTTGCATCATAGAATTAAGCACAGGGAAAATTTCTATATCCCTGTTATAATTTACGGTGGTTTCACCATATGCTTCCAGGTGGAATGGGTCTATCATATTAACATCGCTTAAATCGGCAGTTGCGGCTTCGTAAGCCAGATTAACCGGGTGCTTAAGCGGTAAATTCCAAATTGGGAAGGTTTCAAACTTAGCATAGCCCGATTTTATTCCTTTTAAATGGTCGTGAAACATTTGTGAAAGGCAAACCGCCATTTTGCCGCTACCGGGGCCCGGAGCCGTTACCACAACCAACGAACGAGTAGTTTTTACATAATCGTTTTTGCCAAAGCCTTCTTTACTTACAATATGCGGAATATCTGACGGGTAATTTTCAATCGTATAATGCCTGTAAACCTTTATACCCAAATTTTTAAGGCGTTTTTCAAACAACAAGACCGAAGAATGTTCGCTAAAGCAGGTAATAACAACACTGCCAACATATAAACCAATGGTTCTAAAGGCATCTATAAGGCGCAAAACATCTTGGTCATAACCAATACCTAAGTCGCCGCGTTTTTTGTTGCTTTCAATGGCGCTTGAGTTTATAACTATTACAATTTCGGCTTGGTCTTTAAGTTTTAAAAGCATTTTAACCTTGCTGTCGGGAGAAAAGCCGGGCAACACACGCGAGGCATGAAAATCATCAAACAATTTGCCGCCAAACTCCAAATAAAGTTTGCCGCCAAAATATTTAATGCGTTCCTTAATTTTTTGTGATTGCAGTGCTATATATTTTTCGTTATCGAACCCTAATTTTAACATAATTCTCCTCGCAAAATTAAAATACTATAATGAATATTATAATATTTAATAATAAATCTTTCAAGTGCTAATTGGCAAAATAAAGCAAAAAAATAAAAAAAGAAGGCCGAAGCCTTCTTTAATTTATTTTAACCTACATATTTAAGCGGGTTTACCCTTACGCCGTTTAATATTACCTCAAAATGCAGGTGGTTACCTGTTGAACGACCGGTGGAGCCCACCAAAGCAATTGTTTGGCCTTTGGTTACTTTATCGCCACGGGAAACTAAATTTTGTGAGTTGTGTGCATAACGGGTTCTTAAGCCGTTACCGTGGTCTACTAATACATAATAGCCGTAATCGTTTTTATAGCCTGCCTCAACAACGGTACCATCAAGCGAAGCATAAATTGGAGTGCCGCGACCTACGGCTAAATCAAGGCCCTTATGGGTGCCGCCGTCGCCGCCGAAATATGTGCTGATATAATACCTTGCGCTTTTAGGAATCGGGAAAACCATGGCTCCCGAAGAACCATTTTTATTTACTACTGCGGCTGTACCTACAACCACAACCTCGTTTACAGGCTCGTTTACAATAACATCCTCTACCGAGTTGCGTTCAATTTCTACGCCGTTTAAATAAACAACATTATCTACCTTATGTTTTAAACCGTTCACGCCCTTTGTATTAACGGCATAATAACCAACTTGATGTTGGGCTGAACGTTGCGTAACGGTTTTATACGAAATTTTAACATCGGTGGTTTCTTTAACGGTGGTTTTAACAGCCAAATTATTAATGCCGGCATCTAATTGTTCGCTCGAGGTGCAGGCATTAACGTTGCAATAGGTGGAAACTAAATCTATCGAATCCACAAATTCGGCCGAACACTCATAATTAGCAACATTAAAGCTCGATAACCTGTTGTTGATTTTCTGCTCTATTTCTTCACAGGTTTCGGCAGTGCCGACCAAAACGCCGTTAACCTTTAATGCGGTGGTCTTTTTAAGTTCGGCGGTGTTTTCTAAAATTGCATTGGCAATATCGGCCGAAGCATCTATTCGTGAATTAAGTGTTAAGATTGGGAAAAACTTAGGGGCGTATATATAGCCTTCGGTGTTTTCACCCATTATTGCAGCACTTGCTAACTGGCCGGCCGAGGCAAAATCTTCTTTAGAATTTACCTGTGCAATTACATTGCCGGCATAGTTTACATTATATGCCAAAACAACCCCTGCAGCATTAAGACTTAAAGTCATAACAATTGCCGAGATTCCTAAAAAACATATTAACTTTACAAAGTGAGGTGCGTTTTTAATTTTTTCTAAAACAGCAATAACCTTTTCCTTCATAAAATTCCTTCCTTTTAAAAAGTTACATTTTTGTAACAATCACGATTACAATTATAACATATGGTTACAATTTTGCAACCTTTTAGCAGTATTTTTAGGAATTTTAATAAAAAATATGCAGTATGCCTTTAAATTTTAGGCATACTGCACAAAAATCTCTGCAATGTTTTGTTAAAACATTGAAATTTGGTTGGTGTCGGGCAAATCTGCCAACGTTCCAATGCTGTCTAAATCAGCAATAACGGTTTTAGAAACACCGGCGGCGGCCTGAAACTCTTCTTTAGAAATAAAGTCGCCCTGCTGCGCAGCTTCCCAAAGGGATACTGCCGCACGCTCTCCTACACCCGAAAGGGCGCCAAACGGCAGGCGCATTTTTCCGTCTTCGGGCAAATATTTAACGGCGTGGGATTTTTTAAGGTCGATTGGTAAAACTTCTATGCCCCTTTCGAACATTTCGTTAAAAATAAGCATATTGTTATAAACATCCAACTCTTTTTTAGTGGCTTCGCGGCCTTTTTGCTTAATTAAGTTAATATAGGCTTTTACGGCCTGCTTACCCTTTAAAATTGTAGGAACATCTACATCTTCGGGGCGGGCAGTAAAATACGCGCAATAAAATTCGAGCGGTTTATAAACCTTATACCACGCAAGGCGCAATGCCGATATTACATAGGCTGCAGCGTGGGCTTTGGGGAACATATATTTAATTTTATGGCAACTGGAAATATACCATTCCGGTACATTTACAGCACGCATATCATCCTCCATGGCCTTCCAATCCTCTGCCGAAACCTTGCCTTTAGCAATCAAACCTTTACGCACCGTTTCGGTAATTTTAAAGGCTCGGCCTTCATCCATACCCTGATGAATTAGGTAAACCATAATATTATCACGTGTACCTATAACCTCAGATATTGTGCAAATTCCTTTATCAATTAAATCTTTGGCGTTGCCAAGCCAAACATCTGTGCCGTGTGAAAGACCCGAAATTTGCAATAAATCGGAAAAGTTTTTAGGTTTACAGTCTATAAGCATTTCTCGCACAAACTTGGTGCCAAACTCAGGCAGACAATATGTACCTGTGTTGGAATCTATTTGCTCGGGGGTTACACCTAAAGCCTCGGGCGAAACAAACAAGCTATAAACCGTTTTATCACTCATGGAAACATCACTTACCGGTATTCCGCTATATTCCTCTAAATATTTATAGGTTGTGGGCACCACGTGGCCTAATTCGTCCAATTTTAAAATAGTATCGTGAATTGAGTGGAAATCAAAGTGGGTGGTTATAATTTCCGAAGATGTATCGTCGGCGGGGTGTTGAACTGGGCAAAAATCGTAAATTTCTTTATCCCTTGGCACTATAATCATACCGGCGGGGTGTTGACCGGTGGTTTGCTTTATTTTTGCCTTTTCCACCAAGGTTGCCAGTCGGTTAAGTTCGGCAGAACTTAAGACAATATTCTTTTTCTCGGCATAGGCCTTGGCAAAACCGTAGGCCGTTTTCTCGGCCACGGTAGAAATTGTGCCTGCCTTAAAAACATTTTCACTGCCGAAAAGTGTTTCGGTATATTTTTGCACCTCGGCCTGAAATTCATCCGAAAAGTTCAGGTCAATATCGGGCACCTTATCGCCCTTAAATCCCAAGAAGGTTTCAAATGGAATATCGTGGCCGTCACGCTTATATGGGGTGTTACATTTAGGGCAGTTCTTTTCGGGTAAATCGAAGCCCGAGCCTACCTGACCGTTTGTAAAAAATTCACTGAATTTACAATTTGGGCAGTAATAATGCGGCGGCAAGGGGTTAACCTCGGAAATACCTGCCATGGTTGCGGCAAAGGACGAGCCCACACTACCACGCGAACCCACCAAATATCCGTTTTCTTCGCTGTATGCAACCAATTTTTGTGCCGAAACATACATTATAGAGAATCCGTTGTTAATAATTGAGTTAAGCTCTTTATTAAGTCGTTTTTCTACAATTTCAGGTAAAACACCGTCATAGCCGTAGGTGTTGTTTGCCCTTTGCAAGCAAATGTTTCTTAACAATTCATCTGAGCCCTCTATAACAGGTGGGTAGTTACCGCTGGGCACAGGTACAACATCTCCCGATACCATATCGGCAATTTTTTGCGGGTTGGATATTACAAACTCGGCCGCCCTTTCGCCAAAATAATCAAAATCTTTTAACATTTCGGCGGTGGTTTTTAAAAACAGCGGTGCCTGTTTGTCAAAATCATCGTATCCTTGGCCGGCCATAAGAATTTTACGAATAATGGCATCTTCTTTATTTAAGAAATGCACATCGCCCGTGGCCACAACCGGCAAGCCTAATTCATCGGCAATTTGTACAACCTTGCGGTTAAAGTCCTTAATAACCTCTAGGCTGGTAACATTTTTAAAGATATTTTCCTTAACCTGACCTTTTTTGTCGGTTTTAACTATTGCCGATTCCCTTACCATAAATTCATTATTACCTAAGGGTTGGATTTCTAAATAGTCGTAAAATTTGGCTATTCTTAACAGTTCTTCGTGCGGTTTGCCCGCAATAATAGCCTGGTAAAGTTCGCCTTGTTCGCAGGCCGAACCTATTATAAGGCCTTCGCGGTGGGCCTCAATTTCGGTTCGTAAATAAATTGGCCTTTTGTAATAATTATTAAGGTGGGCATTAGATATAATTTTATATAAATTCTTAAGTCCCACCAAATTTTTAACCAAAATAATTTGGTGATAGCGTTTTAGTTTTGTAATGTCGGTTTCGCCCAAAGTATTGTCGGCAAAATAGGCCTCTACACCATAAATAACCTTAAAATCAGGGTTAATTTTGCGAGCAGATTTTACGGCAGCGGCGGCCTCGGGGTAGGCTTGTACAACACCGTGGTCGGTAATGGCAATGGCCTTGTGGCCCCATTTGGCAGCCTTGGCAATAATATCGCTTGCCGAAGATACGGCATCTTTAGCCGACATATTTGTATGGCAATGCAGTTCTACACGCTTTTCGCCTTCGTAATCGTCAGTGGGTTCGTACTTTTTAATTGTTGCTAAGGAATTTACCTTAACTATAAATTCGCCCGACCATTTATCATAAACATAGTCGCCGTTAACTATAACAAATTTGCCGTTTTCGAGTGGTTTAATTTGAGATTTCTTTTCGGAATCTATAAAAAAATTCGCATTAAACGAGTTGGTATAATCGCTAAAGCTAAACTTAACAATAAACATTTTGCCGCGTTTTGTATTAATTTCGCGGGTTTCAAGCCCAAAAACTTCGCCCCAGGCGGCAACATATACGCTGCCCTCGGGGGTATCGGGCGGGGCTATGCTTGCAAGTGGTTTAACATTAGAATCTATTTTTCGGCCATAAAACAACTTGGCGCTTTCTAAATAAACAGGTAGGTTGTTTTTGGGCACATAATTATATTCTTGTTCAGGGTTTTCTGTAGGCTTTTCTGCCTTTGTTTCTTTTTTTACGGCAGCGGTTTTAGTTGCAACAGGGGCAGGAATATCAATGTTTTCAAGCTGACCCGAAAAACTTATGTTTAATTCACAAGAAAAGGTTGCTTTTAAATAAATGTTAAAAAGCCTTTCAAAATCGGCGCCTTTTATAGCATCTAACCCACCGTATTTTAATTCTATGTTAAGGTTATTGCCGTCTAAAACATATTCGGCATCGTTAAAATAGCCGTTTAACAGAACATTTTTGGTTCTTAAATAATTTACAATATCGGCGCAAACCGAACTGCTCAACGCCGTTTTTGCAAACGAAGGCTTAAACTCGACCTTATTTAACGAAAGTTTTGTTGAAACTGCATTTTCTGCCGTTTTAATTATTTTATTTTCTATGTATGTTTCGCTGTAAATATTGGCGGTAAGAGTTCTTGAATTATCTGATAACTCGCACCCAATAATATTAGCGTTTTCAAAATATTTTAACATCTCGGACGGTAAATGTTCGCCGAATAAATCTAAAAACTTAGCCGAAGCCATTTTAATTTTCAACCCCAAATTACATTTTTTCTATTTCTAACACAAGTTCATCTAATATGTTTTGCTCGGGTATTTTGCGGGTGCTGCCATCCTTTTTAAAGAGCACCGCGCAGCCATCGCCGCCGGCTATACCAATGTCGGCCTCTTTGGCTTCACCCGGGCCATTAACTACGCAACCCATAATTGCAACGGTTAAATCTTTGTTAACACCCTTTAGCCTTTCTTCTGCCGCTTTGGCAAGGCCAATTAAATCTATTTTTGTGCGGCCACATGTTGGGCAGGAAACAAATTTAATGCCACCTTTTTTTAAACCAATGGCCCTTAATAAATCAGTTGCGGCCTCAACCTCTTTTACAGGATTGTCGGTAAGTGAGATTCTAATGGTATTGCCAATGTCCCTTAGCAATAGGCCGCCCAAAGCCGCCGACGATTTTATGGTGCCCATTTTTTCAGTACCGGCCTCGGTAACGCCTATATGAAGCGGATAATTACACCTTTCGGCCGCCAAAACATAGGCTTCGTATGTACGGCGGGTGTCGGATGATTTTAGCGACAGCACAATATCGTCAAAATCGAATTTATTTAAAAGTGAAACATGGTAGAGCCCACTTTCAACCATGGCCTCGGGTGTGGGAGAGCCATAGCGTGCTAAAATTTCTTTTTCAAGCGAGCCCGAGTTTACCCCAATTCTAATTGGTACACCGGCAGTTTTGCAAGCAAGGGCCACCTTTTTTACATTTTCAATGCTACCTATATTACCGGGGTTTATTCTGATTTTATCGACCCCTGCGGCAACACTTTCAAGTGCCAATTTGTAATCGAAATGAATGTCGGCCACCAACGGAATACTAACGTTTTCTTTAATTTTATAAATAAGCTCTATGGCTTCTTTATTAGGCACACTTACCCTAATAATCTCGCACCCTGCTTTTTCAAGTTCCAACGCCTGTTTAACATTACCCGAAACATCTTCGGCCCTAACATTAAGCATAGACTGTATGGTTACAGGGGCGCCGCCGCCTATAAAAATATTGCCAACCTTAATTTTTTTAGTTTCGTTGCTTTTATACATAATTACACCCTATTTTATTAATCCTAAAATATCTTTAAATGTTATAAGAATCATAAATGCGAACAAAATCACTATTCCGATGGTGTGCACTAATGTTTCGTGCTTTTGCGGCACAGGTTTTTTAAATATCATTTCGTAAATAATGAATATAAGCCTGCCGCCATCTAACGCGGGAAAGGGCAATAAATTAAAAATACCCAAATTTATGGTTATTAAAGCCATTATAGGTATAACATTAAGCAGATTTTGCTTGGCAACGGTGCCTATGGCTGCGGTAACGCCCACAGGGCCCGAAACTGCACTAAGTCCAAAGCGGCCGCCAATTAAATCTATAAGTGAAAACCAAACCACCCTTGCGTAAGATATTGTTTGGTTAAAGGTTTGTTTTATATAGTTCCCCACCGTTTTTTCTTGGCCATAAACATAAAAATCAACCTTTAAATAGTTAATATTATTATAGTTTTCGGTCAGGAAGGTTACATTTTTAAGTTCAACATTTTCGCCATTACGCTTTACAGTTATGTCCACATTGTTTTCCTTTACACCTGTAAAGGCATAACTTAAATCATAGGTAGTAAAAATACGGCGACCGTTTACCTTAACAATTTGGTCATCCACCATAAGTCCGGTTGATTGGCTAACCGAATTTTCAGCGAATTTGGCAACCGTTGTGGTGGTAAATTTAGCGCCCGGCGCTAGAGATACAGCCACCAAAACAACACCTAAAATTAGGTTGAACACGGCACCTGCCACAACAATTATAAACCTGCGCCATGCTTTTTGTTTGCAAAATGCACGCTCGTTATCACTTTGGGTGTCTTCCCCTTCCATTGCGCAATAACCACCAAGTGGTATTAGGTTAAACGAATATTTAGTTTCGCCCTTAGTGAAACCGAAAAGCCTTGGGCCAAACCCCACAGCAAACTCATTCACCTTTACCTTATTGGCTTTTGCGGCTATAAAATGGCCAAATTCATGTATTACTATTAACACCAAAAATACAAGCACCGCAACGGCATACGGCCATATGTTATTAAGAACAGATAAAAAACCGGAAATAACTATCACCTACATATTTTTTAATACATACTCGCGAGCTGCCCTGTCAGCCTCGAGCACGTCGTTTAAAGAATAACCCTTAACGGTGGGTTGGGCAAGGGTTGCCGCCTCTACTAATTCGGCAATTTGTAAAAACTTAATTTTACCCTCTAAAAACAGTTTAACGGCCTGCTCGTTGGCACCGTTTGCTGCAGCAGGTTTTAAACCACCCTCTTTAATGGCGTTAATGCAAACCGGCAAGCACCTAAAGGTTTGGGTATCGGGTTTTTCAAAGGTAAGGGTACCAACATCGGTTAAGCTTAACCTTTTACCGCACAAACCTGCGCGGTTCGGGTAGGTTAAAGCATACTGAATAGGCAACTTCATATCGGGGGTGCCAAGTTGAGCAATAACGGCACCATCTGTAAGCTCAATAGCCGAATGAACAATGCTTTGCCTGTGCACTAAAACCTCAATATCGTCGGGTTTAATTTGGAATAAATGTACGGCCTCTATAACCTCTAAACCTTTGTTCATAAGGGTTGCAGAATCTATGGTGATTTTAGCCCCCATAGACCAATTAGGATGCTTTAAGGCCTCATTTTTAGTAACATTTACAAGGTCTTCCGCCTTTTTGGAATAAAAAGGACCACCCGATGCCGTTAATAAAATTTTGCTTATGCTACCACTTGGTACACCCTGCAACGACTGAAAAATTGCCGAATGTTCACTGTCTACGGGCAGCAAACTAACCTTATTTTCGGCTACGGCTTTTTTTACAATATCGCCACCGGCTACCAAGGTCTCTTTATTAGCTAATGCTACATTTTTACCTGCGTTTACCGCTGCTAATGTGGGTTTTAGACCTGCGATGCCAACAATGGCATTCAAAACGGTGTCGCCCTTGATTGTTGCTAATTCGCAAACACCATCAGGCCCCGACAAAACCTTAACCGATGTATCTTTAAGTTTGATTTTAAGTTCGTTTGCGGCATTTTGGTCACTGCAAGCAACATAAAGGGGTTTTAACAGCCTTGCTTGCTGCTCTAAAAGTTTTATATTGCTGCCTGCCGCCAGACCGGTTACCCTATAACCATTATTTTGGCAAACCTCTATGGCCTGTGTGCCTATAGAGCCGGTTGAGCCTAAAATTATTATTTCACGCATTTAGGCCACCCCCAAAACCGATAATAAAATTACATAAATAGGGGCTATTAAAAGTATACTATCAAAACGGTCCATTATTCCGCCGTGTCCCGGAATAATTTTTCCGTAATCTTTAATGCCCACCCTTCTTTTCACATACGAAGCTAATAAATCGCCGGCCATTCCGGCAATACATAAAACGGGTGTTATGGCAATTAAGCCCAAAACTCTTGTGTTAACATTAAAAATTCCAATTATTATAATTGTTACTAAACAACTTAAAATTATACCGCCGATGGCACCCTCTATTGTTTTTTTAGGGCTTATTTTAGGTGCTAATTTATGCTTACCAATTGTTACGCCTGTAAAATATGCGCCGCAATCACAAACTGATGAAAAATTAAGCATTAAAATTAAATGCATTAGACCTATGCTTAAAATGACCTGTATACAGTTAAAACAAAAACTAATAATTACAGGTAAAAACACAGTATAAAGCACACGCTTATAGTTAAACTGTTTTTGTGTATAACCAAATATAATAATGGCCAAAAAGCCATATATTAACGAAAAATAAAAGACAAATTGCGGTATGTAACTATAAACAAATTGAACGACTGCAGCATATATAATTCCACATACAATAATGGCTTTGTTTTTTATTATTCCTGTGTTATTAAAAATTTCGTAAACTGCCATGGCAGCGGCAAAGGCTAAAAATGCTGTTAACACAATAGGTAATTTAAAAACAGTTGCACAAACTACTACAAATGCGGTAATTATAACAATAACTGCGCCCGAAATTATACGTGTAAGCGTATTAGACACCCCCGAATCTGCGGTTTCTGGATTTAAAATCTTCTATGGCCTTATCTAAATCTTTAGGTTTAAAATCGGGCCATAAAATATCTGAAAACCAAAACTCTGAATAGGCCGATTGCCAAATTAAAAAATTAGAAAGCCTGTATTCCCCGCTTGGCCTAATAATTAAATCGGGGTCGGGAATATTAGCGGTATACAAAGAATCAGAAACCAGTTGTTCTGTAATTTCAGTTTTCGGGATTCCTTTTTCAATTAAGGTGCGCACCGCATTAACTATTTCATCGCGACCGCCGTAATTAATAGCCACATGGCAAAAAAGACCCGTTGCATTGGCAGAGTCGTTTTCGGCTGTTAGCATAAGTTCTTTAATATCCCCAGGCAGAACGCTTCTGTCGCCAATAAAATCGAGTTTAATATTTTCTTTAATATAATTTTTAGATTCTTTTAAATAGTCCCTTAAAATATTCATAATGCCGTCTACTTCACTTTTTGGTCTGCGCCAATTTTCAGTAGAAAAGGCATAAACGGTTAAATGCTCTATACCTATTTTATTGCAGTATTTTGCAATTTCTTTAAAATTTTTAGAGCCTGCTGCATGCCCTGCGTTACGGGGCAAGCCGCGTTTTTTAGCCCAACGGCCGTTGCCGTCCATAATAATGGCAATATGCCTTGGCATATTATTTTGGTTGTTATTTTCCAAAACCTTTTAACTCCCTTTTAAACGGAATATTTTGCCCACGCCTGTTAGCGTGGGCATATTAATTATATTTCTAATATTTCTTTTTCTTTAATGTCGGCAAGGTCATCAATTTCTTTGCAGAATTTATCGGTTAAGTTTTGTATTTTCTTTTCGCCGCCTTGCACATCATCTTCTGTTATTTCAGAATTCTTTTTCATAGTTTTTAATTTTTCCAAGGCGTCGCGGCGGGAGTTACGAATTGCAACCTTGCTGTCTTCTGCTGATTTTTTAACCTCTTTAACCACTTCTTTGCGGCGTTCTTCGGTTAGTGGTGGGAAAACAAGGCGGATAATTCTGCCATCGTTTTGTGGATTTATGCCAATATCGGCAACTTGAATTGCCTTTTCAATATCTTTAAGGGTCGAGGCATCCCACGGTTGAATTTGCAACATTCTGGCCTCGGGCACCGAAACGGCAGCCATCTGCTGAATGGGAGTGGGCACGCCATAGTAATCTACCGTTATTCTGTCTAAAACGGCGGGGGTGGCTCTGCCTAATCTTACTGCTTTATAGTCGCGCTCTAACGCAGCAACTGTTTTTTCCATTTTTTCTTGGGTGTTAGTTATTACGGTATTCATACTAAAATCCTCCAAATTATTATTTTACGACTGTGCCAATTTGTTCGCCCTTAATTGCCCTAACAATATTATCAGGGTCTGCAAGGTTGAAAACTAAAATTGGTATTTCATTATCCATACAAAGCGACGCCGCTGTGCTATCCATAACATGTAATCCTTTATTAAGAACATCTATATAATTAAGTGTGTCAAATTTTTTGGCGTTGGGATTGGTTTTGGGGTCGCTGTCATAAACGCCATCCACATTAGTGGCTTTAAAAATAATGTCGGCTCCTATTTCGGCAGCCCTTAAAGCAGCGCCTGTATCGGTAGAGAAAAATGGGTTGCCTGTGCCGCAGCCAAACACAACAACACGGCCTTTTTCAAGGTGCCTTACAGCCCTGTTTCTAATGTAAGGCTCGGCAATTTGTCGCATTTCTATAGCGGTTTCTACCCTTGCTGTTAAGCCCACCTGCTCTAAACCGTCAGCCAAGCCTAACGCATTAATTACAGTTGCCAACATTCCCATATGGTCGGCTCTGGTGCGGTCCATTTGCCCACTTGAACGGCCACGCCAAAAGTTTCCGCCGCCCACTACCAAAGCAATTTGAACACCCATATCGGTGCATTTTTTAATGGATTTGCAAACCTCTAAAACCTTGTCGAAATCGATTCCTGTTCCCTTTTCGCCTGCCAGGGCTTCGCCACTTAGTTTAATTAACACTCTTTTATATTTAGCAGCCATAAAATTCACACTTTCTATATAATATATTCTATCTATTATATTTTACAATATAACCATATTAAAGTCAATTGAAAATCCAGTTAATTTACAAAACAGTCATAACCTCCGGCTAAGCCGGAGGCTTGAATAAGCCCTAGAAGGCATTTTACAGGCCACACCCCTAAAGGGGATCCGAAAGGTTCTGCCAACCGCATTACTTTCTCGAGAAACACCTAAAGGGATATTTTGTTTAGCCTACTTTGTCTTGCTACCCGTAAACGGATATATGTATTCTTTTATACTTATCTGCTCTGCCATATAGTCATCTTCTATAGACAAAGCAAAACCTATTTCTACATTTTTGCTGTAAGAAGATGATTTGTGAACAGGAACGGCCAATTCCACAACATAGCCATCGTTTGTAGAGTTAATTTTTGCAGCGTAAGTAGCCCTATTTTCCATATTATCGCCCGTATAATAACCATATACACCTACCGAATTAATCGACATATTCCAGTTGCTGCCGTAGTAATTTGCTGCATTGCCAGCGGTTTCCAAGACCCAAAAACAAGCTTGGTTAGCGGTATTGCTTTCATTTACAACTGGAGTAGTATCTGAAACAATAGCAATTAAATAAAGGGTGTCCTCTTTCCAAAGGATTTTGGCATAACCGGTTGCATAATTATTATCGCTGCCATAAAGTGCATGAATTTTTGCAGTGCTTTCCCAAACCGAGTCAATCTCGCCATCAATAACCGGCACAGTGGTTGCATATTGCGTTGTTAATGTGGTTCCACCCTCAACAGCAGCAAAAGCCACCAAGGTATTGCCTACTGTTAACAAAATTAAGGCTAACAGCATGGTAATAATTTTTTCTTAATTTTACTCCTAAAATTTTATGTTTTTCTTGACAAATTATTATTTCACTATCTCTAGTTTGTAATATAAAATAAAATAAATTTTAAATCAAGAAAAATCAACACCATTATATTACCTATTATTTTATAAAAAAATAACCACTTTATGAATAAAAAACTTAAAATGTTATTGCAAATATTTTTTAATGTTTTATTAAAATATCGTTGGTTGCGGGGTTTTCAATGAGCTCTCCGTTTTCTGTAAACCTCGACCCATGGCACGAACAATCCCAAGAATGTTCTGCGGCGTTATATTTAAGTGCACAACCTAAATGAGGGCATCTTGGAACAGTTGGGGTAACCAAACCCACAACCGATTCTACAGCATTCACAACAATTTGTGAATGCATTATACTTCTTGATGGCAAAAAAATCTTTTCGTAATCATTTTCTTTATCTAATACCATATCGCTTATAATTTCTGCCGCAACGGCAGCCGATGTAATCCCCCACTTATTAAATCCTGTGGCTACATAAAAATTTTTGCTTTTTTTAGAATAAAGTCCGATGTAAGGCATGCCATCTAAAGTCATACAGTCCTGCGTTGCCCAATAGCCACATTCTAAGCTGTTAGGATAATTGCTTTTCGCAAATTTTCTAAGCTCACTCCAATTTCCGCCATCTTTTCCTGTCCTGTGGCTGCCACCACCTAAAAGTAACATTCCGTTATATTCTCTAAACGATAATCCCTTAATATCTGCATCCACATACATTCCCTTTAAAGCAGGAGCATTCTCAAGAGCCAACACATACGACCGGTGTTGATACATTTTTAAAAAATATCCACCATATTTGTTAATGAAAGGAAAATGTGTAGTAATTATTATATTTTTTGCATAAATTTTGCCTTTGTTCGTTATTACACCGCCATCAAAAACCTCTATTGCCTTTGTATTTTCAAAAATATTAAGCCCTTCTGCTAGGCAATAACAAAATTTTAAAGGATTAAACTGTGCCTGATTCCGAATCCGCAAAGCTGCTTTAATTTTAACAGGCAGCTCTATATTTTCACAAAACTCCCCTTTTAATCCAATAGCATCATATGCTGAAAATTCCTTTTCAATATCATTATAATTTTCTGTCGAATAAACATATGCATCTTGTAATTTAAAATCACAGTCTATTTTATTGTACCTTTCTTTATAAAAGTTAATTGCCTTTTGTTGTGCCTTTAAATACATTTTGGCAGCCTCAGCACCGTATTTTTTTATAATTTTATTGTAAATTAACCCGTGCTGAACCGTTATTTTTGCCGTTGTGTTGGCCGTAACACCGCCACAAATACGATCAGCCTCAATTAAAACGCAATCAACACCTTTACTTTTTAACATATACGCGCAAAGAATTCCCGCAATACCCCCGCCCACAACAAGTACATCTGTTTTTATATCACCATTTAACACCTTGTATCTTTTTGTATTAGTGCTTTTTTGCCATACTGATTCCATAGTTACACTCCTTAAAATATATCTGAGTATATTGTTGCCTTTTTTTATTAAAAAACACTAAACTAATAAAACAAAATAAAAAAGACCACCGCATTGGGTGGTCTTTTAATTTGGGTGTTTTGAACTTAATGACACGAATGAAATTTTTCTGAAAACCGAGGATTTTCTTAATTGTTTTTATTTTTTTGCTGAATAAGCACAATAATCGCAAAGGTTAATAAAATTACACATGAAAAAGTTTTCACCAGATCTACAACAAAATCTTTGCTTTCAAAATACACCACATTTCCATTACTTTTGATATATTCAATCAAAGAGTTTTCATAACGATTGGTTATATAAAAAACAAAAGGCTCTTCGTCATTATAATTTACAGCAAATTGGTCTTTGTGCATTAGAGTTTGCCACTCAACATTTGATGCTTTATCTATATTAAGTAGAAATTCATCATTTTCTATATTTTGAGAAATTAGTTGCTCAATTTCTTGTCTGTTATTATCGTTAATTGCTAAAGAACGGCTTCCGTTAGAATTAATAAGAAAGAAACCAAAAATTTGCCACAATATCAATATAAAACATATAATCGCAACCAAAATACTACCGACTGTTAAAGTGCGTTTTTTCATCTAATCACCGCCTTTAGTGTAGTATAGCATAAAAGCGGCGAAGCCGCAATAATTATTCATTATTCATCAGCGTAATCGGCTTCAATATTCATTATTCATTCGAAAATCCGTTCCAATTAATGAATAATGAATGATGAAAAATGAATAGTGAATAATACAAACAAAAATCCGTCCACTTTCGTGAATGGATTTTCGTTTGTCATTCGTGTCCGAAAAAGAACTGGTCAAAAACCGAGGATTTTCCCTAACTTACTTGATTCATTGCATATAACATTAAAATTGCAAAACCAATAATAAATAATTTTAAAATAGACTTTAATACTCGTATGCCGATGCTCTTTTTGGAGGTATTACAAATCAACAATTTGGATGTTGTTTCGCCTTCAATACTAGCAACAATATTATATTTATATGCAAAGTACAATCTTAAAATATTCGGACTTGCAAACGATATTAACAATAATAATATTTCAACCAAAATAACAATAATAGAAATTGCTTGAGATTGCGAAAGAAAAGGTTCTAAAAATCTACTTATACACATTCCCAAAAAGCCCGCACCTACATACATTGCTTTTTCACTGGCTTTTCTTTTGGGCTTTTCTCTATCATATACATTCCTTTTTATCGCTCTGAATGTAAACAAGATATTTAACAAAGGAAAGGTTATGAAGCAAATTGTCAATTCAATATCTTGCCATAATGTACTACCTACATCTGAAACATTAATAAAGAAAATAGTAAACAAATAAAATAATAAATACATGAACAAAAAAGAAATTGAATTTGTTAAAAATCTTAATCTATATGTCTTTTCTGTTCGATTACTCTTTAGTGCCCAAAAAGCAATATTATAATTCAATGCCAATAGCGTCATAGTTATGCTGAATACCAATCCCCTACCAGCAACAGCAAAAGGTATCCAAAGAATCCAAGTGGCACCCCAATAGACATAAATCATATCTTTTAATATTTTCAAATTTGAATAATGGTCTTCACCGAAATGAACAAAATCTTCTGCTTGATTTCTTGTGATTTTCATTAACTCACCGCCTTGGGTGTATTATATCATAAAAGCGGTGTAGGGGCAAGTGATATTATGCCTTACGGCATAGCGATATTTTTGCCGTTGGCAAAAGTGATATTATATTCGCCCCTAACTGCCCGAAGAGCAATATCACTCGGCGTTAGCCGAATATCACTGCGAAGCAATATAACTCGCCAAAGGCGAATATAACTGAAAAAACTCTTGTTCTTTCGAACAAGAGTTTTTTCTGGGTGTTTTGAACTTAATGACACGAATGAAATTTTTCTGAAAACCGAGGATTTTCTCGCTTATACTTATTTTTTTGAAATTTTTTTAATAAACAATATATATGTTATATACTGATAGGGTAAAAGATAAAAATAAACTCCATAACCGATGGATTGTAATGCGAATTTTATAAAAACAATTTCGCCAAAAAGCTTTGCAAAAATCATAGACAAAATGCCACCTAATAAATACCAATGAATAAATGATAGTGTTAACAATAAATATTTAAAGAATCTGCCTTTCATAATTCCAAAGGAAAATCTTAAAGTGTCCTTTATTGTTTCTTTATTTAAAGAATAGTAATAATCACAAGCGAAATACTTGTACTGTAAATATATATAAACAGCCATAATTATCAAAGTACACAAAGAAATTGGAAGTGTGATATTTTTAGAAAGTTGTTGATATTCGATAGCTCCATCTAATAATTTAGATACGATATTTAATACATTAGGAACTAACCATATAAGTATTATTATTCCTAAATCCTTAAATGAAACAGAAGAACAAATTGTTTTGCTTTTTTCTGCATCTTCGTTTACCACTCCAACCGATGCTTTGTACAATAAAAAAATTGAAATTGGTAAAACAAATAATTGAAAAGACAAAAACAAACATAAAAACAGCATTTTGAAAAACAAATTATTGCCATTAAAAAAAGCATATAGTGAACTAACCATCACAAAATTAGAAAAAGCATACATTATAGTAGGCAACAAAAAGAATTTATAATTATTTAATAGTTTCAATCGTGCTTGTTTTTTAATTTCTCTAATCATATCATCACCGCCTTAGGTTTAGTATAGCATAAAAGTGGTAAAGGCGCAATACTTCTTCAGTATTCACTATTACCTTTTACTTTCCAAAAAAGAACTGGTCGAAAACCGGATTTTCTTTAAATATTAAAATCGTTTAATCAACGGGTTGCCACTCTATTTTCACCTCACCTATTTTCTCTATTGATTCAAGAACACTGTCAAAATATTCTTTTGTGATTTCAATATGCGAGGGTATTGACTGAGTGCTTCCATTATAAACATTTATGTCTTGTGTATATATATTTTCCAGAATATCGATATCATTTTTTATAAGTACCGATACAGTAAGGGAACATACTATATCACCTGTATAGGAATAGACAATATAAGAGTAATCGGTATGATTTGGCGCACCGCCGTAATGTGTTTCTAAACAATTACCATTACTTAATATCTTAGAATGAATGTTTTCTTCGCGCCAAAGTTTAAGCGTGCCATTTTGTACCCAAAATGTAGTAATATACAACTCATTATTAATACACAATTCAGGTACGGAATCTCCATTACGGTCAAAGAAAGCATATGTTAATGTGTGTGGGCTTGCCATTTCAGTTAAATAATCAATATTAATATCTGAACCATCGCCATACACGGCTGTGATTTTTCCACTTAAAAAATCATTATAAATCTTTTCGACTGAATTATCGGTTGACGCAAAGTTATTACCAACATTTTTAACAGAATTTGTTGATGGGATAGCGCTTCCCTCCGAAGAATTGTGTTTCTTTAATTCACACGAGCACAACGAAAACAGCAAAAGTATACAAACACAAAATAAAACAAATATTTTTTTCATAACTTCACCGCCAATACTTTAACTTTTTATACTAAAATTTTACTATTTCGTAAATGCACATTCAAGTTACAATGTTGTTATTATTGATTACAAAATTTTAATTGATGGGTGTGGTAGAATATGAAATAAGAAAAGAACCTCACATATGTGAAGCTCTTTTTTCTAAGTCTACTGAACAAAATGAAACGGTTTAAAAAACCTATTCTTTAATTATTTGGGCGTTTACTATGTGCCCAAGAGACTGCACTATACGTAACCAATCCTAAACATAAACCATAGTCGAAATTTTGAAATCTATCAAACAAAAAAGATGCTATATCGACTATTGCGTATATACCGAATAATGTAGTTGATAAAAATTCAAATATATTCAAAAACCATTCAGGACAAGAAGGAATTTTCACTTGTATAAAAATCACAAAAAACACCCCAAAAAACCAAAATACGGATGCAATAGGTGTCATTATAATCATATCTGTTTTATCTTCAGTTGTTCCAAAAAGGACAAACAATAAATACATAAGTAAAGCAATCGCCGTTGGAATAAGAAGAGATAATTTTTTGTTGGCAAACATTTTATCTAGTATTTTTCTCATAACATCATCTCCTTGGGTGTATTATAGCATAAAAGCGGTGAAGGGGCAATACTTATTACCTCTTACCTATTACTTCTTACTTCCCAAAAATCCCGTGTGAATTTTATTTTGAGGTAAGAGTGAAGAGGTAAGAAGTAAAAAGTAAAATCCCGCCCACTTACGTGAACGGGATTTTTGTCTCTCGTGTCCGAAAAAGAACTGGGTGAAAACCAAGAATTTTCTTGCAAATTTATTAAATCGCATATAATAATAACATCTTAAAAATCAAGGTTATCATTTCTTATTCCAACACCATATAACTTGCGGACATTGGTGGAACTCTAAATTCTCCATTTACAAATCTCGCACCACCATTAAAACTGTATATAACATTTTTAATTGCGATGTCCCCTACTTCTACAGAAATTTCTTTATCCATAGGATTTATTGCAACGATTACCTTGCTTTCTTGTGTATATCTTATATACACAAGAGGATATCCGTCATTTACAAGTTCAAATCCTGCGTTTTCCTGCAACGCCTCAACACTCTTTCGCACAGCAATCTGTCGTTTTAATTCATTATATATGGAATCAGTATCCTTAATTTGCTTTTGAACCGTAGGTCTCTCGCTGTCCGGGTCCTGCATTATATAAAGTGAATCAGAATCCGCTGTTGAAAAACCGCTGTTTACAGAGCTATCCCACTGCATAGGTGTTCTCGCACCCGTTCTGCCGTAACCACCTTCCACCGATTTTAATCCCGGCAAATATCTCATACCTATTTCATCGCCATAGTATATAAATGGCACACCCGGCATTGACATCAAAAAGGCATAGACAAGCTTTATCTGTGTTTCATCGCAGTAATATGCCAAACGCTCCATATCGTGATTTCCCGAAGGTATACATATTAAGCCCTTACCCCTAATCTCATTGTATGTATTCATATAATACTCGAAGAATTCCTTTGCCGAGCCTTTACCATCCTTATTGAAATAGGGATTATTTGAATGGAACATATCGGTATAATGAGAAGGGCCAAAATGAAGTAAAAAGTCCATATCAAAGCCGCCTCTTAATGCCTTAAGCGGCTCTCCCCATTCAGACACAAAGGCAGCCTGGGGAAATTCTTTATTTACTACTGTAAATATCTCCTGCCACAACTTAATGGTTTCTTTCTGCCCTTCATCATTCTTAACAAGCGATCCTGCCATATCAACACGAAAACCATCGCAACCCATATTACACCAAAAACGAATAATATTTAAAATTTCCCCACGTGTTGCAAGGGCGGCCTCAGAGTCAACTGCACACTGCCAACTCCTTGTAACCTCAGCAAAGCCATAGTTAAGTGCCGGTTGAGATGAGAAAAAATTCACTCCGCAACTGCCATCACGATCGGAAATTGCTCTTAGGCTTCCACTTATCCCGCTAACTCCTTTAACATCTTCCCATATACTATCGGTCCATATATATCGGTCGGTATACTCGTTTCTCTCAGCTTTCTTAGATTCCTCAAACCACTTGCACTCAACAGATGTATGGCCGGGAACAAGATCAAGTATAATATGCATATTTCTCTTATGTGCCTCGTCAAACAGACACCTTAAATCTTCGTTTGTGCCATATCTTGAAGCAACCTTATAATAATCCCTCACATCATATCCAGCATCATTAAAAGGTGAATCAAAACATGGATTCATCCAGATCGCTGTAAAACCCATATCCTTTATGTAATCAAGCTTTTCTATAATACCTTTAATATCACCAATTCCGTCTGCATTTGTGTCGTTAAAACTCTGAGGATATATTTCGTAAAATACCGCATTTTTAAGCCAACTTTTCATATTTGTTTTCCCCCATAAAATTTATTTAGTTTAAGTATATCATTTTTAAAAAATATATGATATAATCTTTTTAATTAAAAATATCATATTTTTACGATTGGGGCTAAAGCTTTTGAAAGTAAGTTTAGAGGAAAATTTTAAATTAAACGGTTCTGATAGCCGAATACACTGTCTCAAATTTGATTTTAAAGAGCCTTCGAAAATTGAATATCATTATCATGAATATATTGAGATTTTATTCTTTTTCTCGGGCAACGGCATTGTTTTCGTAAATGGACGGCCTTATCTATACGGAGCAGATACCCTTATTATAGTAAATTCGCAACGCGCCCATGCCATCGATATAATTAATCCGTCACAATATACATGTATTAAGGTGATGCCCGATATTTTCTATGCCAATGAATTCCAATATGCCCTACCCTTTATTTCTGAGATAAGGGATGCCCATATATTTGAGCGTGACAAAACTACTGAAATGGGGATACATTCTTTAATGCAGGATATCATGCAAGAATGGAAAGAAATGTATTTTGGTTTTGAAACGGCCATCCGTTCACGACTTTTAGAGCTCTTTGTATATGTTCTCAGATATTTACATAAGGACTGTAGCATTTATCCGTTAAAAACTGTGGGCCCTGAAATTCAAACTGCCATTTTTTATATCGCCGAGCATTTTGCAACAGTGACCGAGCAGGAGCTTGCGAATATATGTCATTTAAGTTATAATTATTTTTCATACCTATTCAAAAAAACTATAGGAAAAAGTTTCAAAAAATACCTTAATGATACAAAAATCTACCAAGCTGAAAAACTGCTTTTATCCACCCAAAAAACCATAACAGAAATATCGCAGGAAACGGGTTTTTCAACAACCAGCCATTTCATAGCGCAATTTAAAAAGAAAAATGGTACCTCCCCTGCCAAATTCAAAAAAATCCATTGCTTTCGAAATGGATAAAAAATCCTCGTTCCGAAGAACGAGGATTTTTTGGCGCCTCAAACAGGGCTCGAACCTGTGACACCGCGGTTAACAGCCGCGTGCTCTACCGACTGAGCTATTGAGGCAAAGTGTGTTGGCATCTACTTATCTTCCCAGGCAGCTGCCCGCCAAGTATTTTCAGCGCAAGTAAGCTTAACTTCTGTGTTCGGAATGGGAACAGGTGGACCCTTACCGCAATCAACACCAACTAAACTCCGTGCCGTTAGGCACTCTATATTAAACAGTATATACTGTTTAACTGCAAAATATTCAAAAAGTGGTGACCCGTACGAGATTCGAACTCGTGTTGCCGGCGTGAGAGGCCGGAGTCTTAGGCCACTTGACCAACGGGCCACATATTTATACAAACACAAGGTGTGTATTACTCAAATTGGTGCACCATCACGGGTTCGAACCGGGGACACCCTGATTAAGAGTCAGGTGCTCTACCAACTGAGCTAATGGTGCATGTTGGCTCGCACCTTCAAAACTGAATAAAGTAAAAAGCAAGGAGAATCAAAAGTAGGTCAAGCCCTCGGTCTATTAGTACTGCCAAGCACAGACCTCACGGCCTTTACACACGCAGCCTATCAACCCGGTAGTCTACCGGGGACCTTACTAGTTTAACACTATGGGA
>JAZRSY010000004.1:0-23380 GCA_045651765.1 Acutalibacteraceae bacterium
CATATCGAACCCCCTTTAATAGACATTATAAATATAGTCCTCATAATAAATCTCGGCATAATAGTACATAGAGGTCTCTCCAATGTTCTTTACAGCCCTCCCATAGGGTTTATTTTTATTATACAGTGTTAGTGCCTCGGTGAAATCCACACAGTAAGTGTTTTCGTCATATACGAAGAAATTATATGAATGTTTCCCGCCACCTTTTAGTTCGACATCAAACACATAGGATTGCACATCAATCCCTTTGTGGTTGGACCATTCTAATACAACCGATTTTGCCCATTGGGCAAATTGAAAACAAACGCCGTGCCACTTTACATTCTGAAAAAGTTCAAAGTTGAACGATTGTATTGGAAAGCGATAATTATACTTGCTATCATAAACAAAGTTATTGAGCACGAAAGGTGTCATACCATTGTATAGCAAATCATCAAAAGTCTCGTATTCATCGAAATTATCAATAACCCACTGTTTCGAACTATTACTCATAATGGAGTTTACACCCGTGTAACCGCCTGAATTTCTTTCCTTGCTATAATTCAAGAACATACAAGTGAAGGTCGCAACAAGAAGCAGAACGGCGACAGTTCGGTATAATATTTTAATCATCTTCATAACCATCACCCCGCAATAGGAAAACTCTCGTCATCGCTGGTGTCGGCAAGTGCCTCTACCAATAAGCAGGTTGCGGTTCGGAAACCAAGAATAAAATTATCCCGACATCCCAAGTCGTTTGCTTTCATAGAAAGAGCAGTGTATTCCTGCCATATCTCTTTCTGTTGCGGTGTAAGAGTTTCTTCCAGTTTCACGGCAACATCGCAAACCTCTCGTTCGGTTTTATAATACTCACCGTTTTTATTAAGGCTACGACCGCTGATTGATAGATTATCATAGTACATTGCCTCAATGGTTTTTCTCATAATCGTTTCCTTCTTTCTTACCTATCATTTTTTACTATGTAATACGGAGCAGCCTGTTGCTCCGCAATTGGAGGAATTATTGAAAGAGGAATTATATTAAACCCGCACAGGCACGGTGGAGGAAATAAAAAAGACCTACACACAGAATCCAATACGGATAATGTATGTAGGTCTTAATGTCGAAATATGTATTATTTTGTTTTCTTTATTATACCATATTTTTTTACTCAAGTCAATGCTGTTTATGAATTTCTTAAAATAAAATGTTGTGTTCTCTCTATTTTTATTAGAAAACAATTGAATATGGCACAAAAGTGTAGTATAATAAGTTAGCAATATTATTTATGTAAGGAGTACCGTTATGGCTGCATCTTATAAAAGACTATGGAAACTGCTTATTGATAGGGATTTGAAGAAAAAAGACTTGTGCAAGATGGCAAATATCAGCACCTATACGATTGGTAAAATGAATCGTGGTGATAATATCACAACCGATATATTAGGTCGTATCTGCAAAGCACTAGACTGTTCTATTGAAGAAATTATGGAATTTATCCCAGATAAAACCGAGCAATAACTTAAAGTCCGTTTTTTAGTACAGTTATTTTATTATCATTAAAATGCAAACTTATTGTTTTTACTGTTATTGCATAGAAAGGCATTAGTATGAAAATTTCTGAAAATCGGTACTTGGAAACAACCCGTCCCGCAATGTATCGTGCTTTAAAATACTGGGGTAAAAAACCCCATAATATTTGGAATGAAATAATATGCGAATATAGTAAGCCAAAGGATGTTATTTTCGACCCTTTTGCAGGTTCAGGCTTAACATTCTTCGAAAGTATAAAAGCGGGGCGATTTCCCATTGTGAGTGATATTAACCCTTTAACAAACTTTCTTGTTGATGTATATTCCAGTTCAATAGATTATAGGGAACTTAATAACTATTTTGACGAAATAACAAAAAGTGTTTACTCGCTAAAAACTTATAAAGACACATATTTGTGCAAATGTAAAAAATGTGGAAACGAAACTGACATCTATAATTATTTATTTGAAAAAGATGTGTGTACAAAAATTTCTTACAAATGTAAACATTGCGGAGCAACAATTTCTGAACCTATAAATCAAATCCCAGAATGTGAAGAATTAAAATTTTGGTTACCCAATTATGATATTTCTAACTTTCAAACGATTTGCAAAAGCACATTAGAAAGATTTGGTGGAGCAGACATAAAAAATATTTGGCCTAAAAATGCATTGCAGATATTGTCGGCTATTTTTTACTATATTTCTATAACCCCAGAACCTTATAGAAAGGTTTTGACATTTGCTTTTTTACAAACCGTACATTTAACAACAAAAATGTGTGCTGCTCGTTCGGAAAAAACCAACAGACCGTTATCAACTAGTTGGGGAAGACCCGCATATATGTACCTTAAAAACCGATTAGAGCAAAACCCGCTTATTCAATTCAAAAGGGCTTTTTCTGGTCCGAATGGTATTGTAAATGCATTCAATTCAAGAGACACCTATTTAAAACCATATAAATATAGTAGTGATATTTCGTTTTCTAATTCAATTTCGGGCATCTCTTTATATGGTGACACAAAATCTTTACAATTACCCGAAAAATCGGTTGATTTAATCATTACTGACCCACCGTATGGCGATATAATTCAGTACGGCGAATTATGTGTTATATGGAATGTATGGCTGACTAAAATGTATCCACAATACAAAATAGACTTAACCGATGAAATTATCGTTAAAGATGAGAACAGCGAGGACAAGTATGTACAGGATATGGTTTCTGTCTTTAGTGTATGTAAAGCAATCTTAAAGGACAAAGGAAAATGCATTTTAACATTCAATAGTAATAGAATGAAAGATTGGGAATTAATACTCACATCTATTAAAAATAGCGGTTTTAATATAGTTGATTATTTTTCTCAAAACAACTTGCGGTCAAGTGAAGCGAATGTCGCAGCCAAGACAGGACAGGCTATTTCAGATTATTATATTATTTTATCAAAGAGTGGACGAGATAAGAGTGACAATCTCAAACAAATTGTATTTTCAAAATTAGGAGTGTAACTATGAGCAATACAGAAGGAAAATTCGATACCCGAAATCAGTTAAATGATTTAACGGGTAAAGAATGGATAAAATCTACAAAAAGTTTCTTTTTTTCTGAAAAATGTGCCGATGATAAGGCGGCTTTCGGGCATCCTGCTCCTTTTCTTATAAAGGATATAGAAAAAATGATTTCATTCTTCACAAAAAGAGGGATGACTGTTTTGGACCCATTTATGGGTTCGGGAACTACTGCTATTGCTGCATATAATCTTGGTCGCAAAAGTGTTGGTGTGGATTTATCCGAGGAATATAAATCACTAGCATTAACAAGATTTGAAGCCAAAGGAATGACGGATAACGATTATAAATATATCCTTGGAGACTCTATGGAAGTTGTGAAGAATTTAGAACCAGTAGATTATATAATTACTTCTCCTCCATACCACAATATTTTAAAGAACAAATCGCAAGGATTGAGAAGTGACAAAAGCGACAAAGGATTTAGAAATGGTTCTCGGCAAGGTATCGAATATTATTCAGATAAGGATAACGACTTGGGCAACCAAGAAACATATGAAGATTTTATAGCAATGCTTCAAAAGATAATGAAAAACTGTTATGATATTTTAAATCCCAAGAAGTACTGTACTATTGTTATAAGTGATTTTACCGTGGACAAAAAGGAAGTTTGTGTTCAGGCAGATATAGTTAAAATGATGACCGAGATAGGCTTTGAGTTTGTTGGTACGACTATCCTGCTACAAGATAATAAACCACTTTATCCATTCGGTTATCCGTTTGCCTATAAAATCAATCATATGCATCAAAATATTATCAGTTTTAGGAAGGTGTAATATGGGTATTATTAAAAATCACTATAAAAATTATGATGGTAGGACTGGCTTTAAGACTTTTCATAATCAAATTATAAATATGCCAAGAGACCATTTTTCAGACACAAGTATTGATAAGATAAAATTATTGGCAGGGTACCTTTTACTCACAGAGGGGAAATTGCCAAAAGACGGCTGCGACTATAAAACTGTTATGAAATGCATAGCAGAACAAATGTCAGAAGGCAAATATCCTGACCAAAGATATACTGAATGGGAAACAATATATTTCACATTCACCGACATCAACACTCACTATAAAAGTGAAGGTAGAATGTTTAGACACCTTATGGGAATTTGCAGTTTCTTTGGAATGATTAAAAGTTTAAGCAAAAACAAAAAGTGTATAATATATGACCAGTGCCGAGAGTACACATTATCTTCTTCAGATATTTTAATGCCTGTTGTTAGAAATAATATGATATCTTTATCGGCGGAAACAAACGACTATATAAAGTCTATAAAGGAAATTGAAATTACCAAAAAAACAAAATATAGACCCGCATATGCAATATTAAAATATATGCAAATGATTAACCGTCCCGTCACTGCTTTTGAGATATCTGTTCTATTTGGTAGAATAGATAATTTAAAAATAGAGGGCGACATTCTAAATCGTGCTCTTGAAATCGGTGCAATTCTTCCCGCAACCCAACAGGAGCAACTTACATATTTCTTTAATGAAATGGGATGGCAGGATACAAATGGTCAATTATTTGCGTATGCGGCTTCACAAGCACCCCATTTTAAGTTCCAAAATTTCATATTATATCTTCAAGCATTTAACTTAATTGAAATAAATAGCATTACTAATTTAATTTCTTTAACACAGTATGCTATTGATTTATTATCTGATGGTATATCATATCTACTTGCCGACTTGGAACTCTTGTTAAATAAGTTGGACGACGGAAACGAAAGCAACCGAGAGTTAAACGATTTGATTTTATATCACAGAAATCCCGAACTGCTTGAATTGGCAAAATCCGATGATAAATTTATACAAAAGGTTAATGAAAGAAGTATAAACAATCCTGTTGTTATTGATGGTAAGAAAAAGAGAAATAAACTGGTTGCCGAACTGTCTAAAATTTTGGCCGACTATAAATGCCAATATGCAGGTAAACATATTTTTAAAATGCCTAATGGCAAGTACTACTGTGAGGCACACCATATTATTAGATTTTCCGACCAAGACGGACCCGATATTACCGAAAATATGGTTGTATTAGGTCCAGAAGCACATATGATTGTTCATCATGCTTGTAAAGAAGATGTTACCAACCTATACATACAATTAATTAAAAATGGTGCAATTAAATATGAGCAATTTGAAAGAATGGCTACTATTTACCATTGCTTAACCAGAGAGCACATAACAATTTTATTTGATAGTTGTATAATAACTCAACTTGAAAAAGAAAAATTGTTAGAGTTAATCGCATAAATAAAGGAGCACGGGGCGAACCGTGCTTCTTACATCATTGATACTTATGCCAATAGAAAAATGAAACTTAAAACATGGCAATAGGCATCTTAAAATCAAATTTGAAGTGTAAGTAATAAGGAGGTTAATTAAAATAAAAATATATTCTGCATTAGCAACAGTATTCTGGTTTGTTAGGCAATTTGCTATTCCAAACCCATTTAAAGCATTAGGTGACGGCCTAACTATTACAATAAGTGGAGCCCCTTTGCTTCTAACACCAGAAATACTTAACTGGATAGCCGACCCGATTATTGCAGCAATTACATTCGGTGTTGTCGGTCTGTATTACATAAAAGGGTCCGAGCCTACACTTGGTAGCATTTTGTATATGGTCTTCTATGCCGTGCATATAGGACTGCTGTACCTAATGTTGTCCGTTTACCCAATCGTTTGGTTGATGGTGCTCATAGGGGTCATATACATATTAGTACACATTGGCATGTTAATACTCGGCAATAAAATGTAGCATCTTAAACAAAAGGTTAATATATAGAAATACGGAGATGATATAATCTATAATGGAAAATTTACAATCTTTACTCTATGCAATAGCAAGTTTATCCGCCAGTTTTGTTGCGATATTGGGTGGATTTGTGGCCAGCAAGTTGCTTACAGTAAGCGGTGAAAGAGAATCACTTAAAAACCAACTATCAAAAATTAATTGCGATATTGTACTAAAAAAGGCTCAAAAAGGAATTTTATATGACCAATTAAATATAGATGATGCTTTAGATTACATCGATGAACATATTGATGAACTCCTAAACCACAGCGCTCTGAAAGAGGTCTATTTAGAGACTGAAAAGGAATTGTTAGGATATGATTTATTGCTACCATACTGGAATAGGGCATTAGAATTGCTTGTTAAAATTGAAGGTGTAAACGAAGATACCATAACTTTTAATGAAGATTATGTTCCAAATAGTATTGTTCTTGATGTGAAAGACAACCATTTTGACTATAAAGCATGTGCTATAATTACAAAGCAATTATTTCCACACCCATTTTATTCGGCAAAAACAATATCAAATTCAACCGATGATTGGTATGAGCATACAAGTCAAAAATTCGAAGATTTAGAGCATGAACTATATGCTTTATCTATACAGAAATCTTTGTTAGAAGAACAAGAGAAAGCACTATTAAAACCTAATGGGATGATAAGCGGATTAATCGTATTTATTGTATTTTCTATATTTAATATCATTTGTCCTCTTATTTTAAGCACCATAGACTTCAGTGATGCATGTTCAAAATATATAGGTTGGATTACCATTGGAGTTTTAGCACTTGGATTAGCGACCGTGTTTTGTTATCTAATCAGTTTGTTGAAATGGAAAGAGAAAGAAGAACCTGATAGCAAATCAGAATAAAGACAAAACCCACGGTGGCGAACCGTGGGTTTTGCTCTTAATCGAGCGATAACTGTAATTTAATAGCATTCTGCAAAGTCTTCATTTGACTTGCTTCTAATGTACCACAATATCGTCCTTCTTCAAGTATATTCTTCGGTAATAATGTAAGTTGCTCTGCCAGTGCAAAACTTCTCTTTGGAAAACAGTCGGCTTTAATCTCGATTTGAACTGGAAGCCGACGGTTTATGTTTGAAGAAAGTGGAATTGCTTGAACCACAGGACTATAATTGCAGGCTTGGGGGTTCGAAACTACAATATAATAATGCGGTCCGTGATGTTGATGAGGGTTATGCTCGTTATAAGGGATATTTGCGAATACAATGCTTCCGTGTCTTACTTTACACATTTTTAATTTCTCCTTTTAAATAAAAAATATTGATATTTAAAAGGTTCTAGTTTTTCATTTTTATTTCAAGAAAATATGCCCCGACCGTTGCGGTTCGGGGCATTATTAGAGTGTCAAATATTTTAACATTTGACACCGATTTTAAAAGCCCGTAAATACTGGGTTTGTGAGGTGTCATAATTCAGTGTCAAAAGTAATCTTCCTTTTTGCTCTAATCATCGTTGATTTTGATATGCCAGTCATTTCGGAAACGGTCCTGTAACTCTTACCTTCGTCAAGCAATGACAAAGCGAGATTGATTTGTTCCCGATGGAATTTCTTTGGTCGCCCTTCTTTATAATTCGGGTCATGTTTACGATGATACTCTCTGCCGCTCTGACACCTGGAATTTATCATATCTTTTTCAAATTGTGCGAAGGCCAACATAACGTGGAGTAACAAGGTTCCAATTGCATTTTTCTCAATTACACCCATATTGAGTATATTAAGTTTAATGTTCTTATCATAGAGTTCCTGTGCAAGAGTACTGCCCTCACTAACGGTTCTCGCAAACCTATCCAATTTAACCACAATTAATTCATCATTGGGTTGCAGTTTTTCAATTAATTGAGAAAATAACGGACGGTCTTTAATTGTACCACCAGTAAAGATTTCTTCTACAACAATTTCGGCACCTGCATTTAATACTGCTTCTCGTTGTTCTTTAAGTGATGAGTTATCCTTTTGTGATTTTGAGGATACCCTTATATAACCATACCTCATTACATCACCTGCTTTCTACAACACCAAACAGGTGAGTTTTAACTGTATTGCCTAACTGCTCTTTTTCAATAACAATATTAGTTCCCTCTGGAACTTCGATAGTTACCGAACTACCGAAAGGAAATGGCAATTTGGTATAATTTCCGTGAGCATCTTGCTCAAAAGTTAGAATTAAAAATTTGTCTTGTCTTTGCATATAACATACTCCTTTTGTTTTTATGTACTCGGTGTTGCCTAGTACACCGACATCTGATAATGAAGGAGGAATTGTCTTTGGAAAATTACACACACTCTTTTGCCACTAGGAAGCAATAACAAAATGAAAAGAGAAAAATAAAAAAACTTACATACAAAACTCCCGCCAGAGTTGTATGTAAGTTAAAATTCAGTATGTTATGTGCTATTCAATTGTTTTTTATATTATAACATAATTCGACAAGTACGTCAATAATTGCTTTGAATAACAGTATGTGCTATAATTACTGTGAGACAAATAATTTATGGAAGGTGTTCTATGCCGCAATACAATACATGGTGTTATTTTCATTCGCCACTAAATCAAATTGAAAATATAATTCTGTCCGAAAACGAATCGATAATATTAACTAATTATGGGGATTATTGTGAACCAATGAGTCACCGTGTTGTTGGCAAAAATGTTTATGGTATAGAAATTCTAGCAAATAATATAGAAAGCGCAAAACATATTACAGACCTTATAGTATCTTGCCATACGGTGGTAGATGGATATAATCATGAAAGAACAGAAGAAATTATTAGGCGCTTTGATAAAGATACAGACGATATACTTTCGCAAGTTGGAACAACTGGTGTAGTGTATGGTGATGAAGCATTATTATATGCTTGTCAAATGGTGCAAAAGGTTTATGGCAATCAAAAATATGAAAATTCAGTTTGTAAATATTATGTAGCGCATGAAATATACTCATTACATCCTATGGAGTTACACCCGTGTGATGACCCCTTTATAAGTGATTATCTTTTAACTGATAGGATTAGAATAGCAAACGTAGTGGTAAATTGTTATTCCGTTTTAGAAGAACTTCATCTTCAAATAAAAGCAAGTAAAGAAACCCCTAGTGTGATAAATAGTCAATGGAACCCTATTGTAAAAGAAGAATTATCAAATCGTTTAAAAGAAAAACATATAAATCCAGACAAAACAATCCCTTGGTTAACAAGAAATGGTTTTACTCGCCCGTTTAAAAATAATATTGTTGCGCACGAAAAACTGTGCACATGGAGTGACGGTAGAGAAATATGCGATTTTGAAATCAACATCTGCGACGCTATTTTAGAATTAAGTTATATAAGAAGTCAGATATCTTCTCATGTAATGGATAAAGATGTTTTAAAATTATCTGTTTATGACGCTGAAAATGCTTTTACATTAGCACGATTTTTGTTATTAGATTACTTTAAAATTAATTGGATGAATAATATCACAAAAGCCGATGTCGAATAAAAATTTTCTAATGATTTTTGCATTTTTTCTAATGATTTTCCACGAAAGTGCTGTTTTTAGCAAAGTCGCTTGTATCATAACTTTTAAGACTTTTGACACTACAAAACACCGCATAACTACAGTATTTTCTTGGAATTATTGACACCACTTTTGACACCGTTTTTTTTTGTTTAAAATTTTTTGTCAAATTCTCGAAATGCTGTGTTCCCAAAAGGAACCTAGGGTTCGAATCCCTAACTCTCCGCCAAAACGAAAATCCTGTCGATTCTTGTCGGCAGGATTTTCGTTTTGTATTATTCATTTTTCATTATTCAATATTCATTATTCATTCGACAGGATTTTCAATGAATAGTGAATGATGAAGTCGCTTCGCTGATGAATAATGAATAATTGATTTAACCTAAAGTTTCTGCTATAATATTTTAAAAGGCGGTGCTTTAAATGAAAGAAAATTTACTCATAGATAAATCTATTGCTTTTGCGGCAAGAATTGTGAAATTACATCAGCATTTAATTAAAAATAAAAAGGAGACTGTCATTTCAAAACAAATTGTTCGTAGTGGTACAAGTATCGGCGCAAATATAAATGAAGCTAATTATGGCCAAAGTAAAGCTGATTTTATTTCTAAAATGCACATAGCATTAAAGGAAACTGCCGAAACAGAATATTGGATAAAATTGCTTTTTATGTCAGAATATATTGATGATAAAATGAGTAATTCTTTACTTGATGATTGTTTAGAAATAAAACGAATTTTAATTGCTTCAATTAACACCGCAAAGGAGAATAACAAATGACAAAGAGAAATAGAATAGAATATTTAGTCTGCACTTTAAGTGTTGTAGTTACTGGATTTATTATATATGGTCTTATTGCCAGCCAACAACCACTTATAAATGAGAACAAGATGCAATCGTTTTTGCTTTTTGGGTGTTTAGGTGGATTTGGATTTAGTGCTATAGTTTCAACGATTATATTATCAGTTGGCTTTTTTAGAAAACGAGGATTAGTTTTTAAAATAATTGCTTCTGTTTTATGGCCGTTAACATTTGGAATATGTGTATATGTCGGTATACTTTCTTATATCCCTTATCAAATATATAATATTGTGAAAATTATTAAATTGACACGTGCGGAACAAGAATCAACAAATAATATAAACATGTAGGGGTTTGAACACATAGGTCAAAAATTCAAAGAGCATCTAATTCGTACACCCTTTCCAATAAAAAAAGCGATACCAAAATGGTATCGCTTTTTGTTTTATCCTAACAACACATCGAAAACAAGCATTAAGCAAAAGCCTGCTATGAGCGAATATGTTGCACCGCGTTGACTGCCATGAGCATGGGTTTCGGGTATCATTTCGTCGCTTATAACATAAAGCATTGTTCCGCCTGCAAAACTTAAGGCAAAAGGTAAAACAGCGGACGAAATGCTTATTGCAAAATATCCGATAAGGGTTCCTATTACCTCGATTACACCCGTGAAAGCGGCAATCATAAATGTACGGCCATGGCTTATGCCTGAAGCTAACAAAGGAGCAATTATCACCATGCCCTCGGGTATGTTTTGCAACGCAATACCGCCTGCTATGGTCAAAGCTTCGGCCGTGTTGCCTGTACCAAAGCCAACACCGGCTGCTATGCCCTCGGGCAAATTATGAATTGCTATTGCCATAACGAATAGTAAAATTTTATTGATTTTTTGGGTATTTTTAGGGTGAGATTCGCTGTCGACTCCAATAACCGAATGCAAGTGAGGCACGGCTTTGTCTATAACATTCACAAAAAACGCACCGCAAAAAACCCCGGCTATGCAAACCAGCAATGAATATTTGCCGCCAAGCTGGAGTGATGGTAAAATAAGGCCTATTACTGCGGCGGCTAACATAACGCCAGCCGCAAAGGATAAAATAACATCGTTAGCCTTATGTGTAGATTTTTTAAAAATAAAACCCAACAATGCACCCAGCACCGTTGCTAAACCAACGCCGAATGCCGTTAACAGAACCAACCGCATAAGTTAAACCCTTTCAAAAAAATTATAATTGCCAATGCCTGTAAATTTAAAAAAGCACCACCTAATTAGGATGGTGCTTTTATGGCGGAGATGGAGAGATTCGAACTCTCGAACTGCTTTTGACAGTTACACGATTTCCAATCGTGCGCCCTCGACCGGACTAGGCGACATCTCCAAATTAGGCTACCCAAATATTATAACTACAAGCAGCCTAAAAATCAAGTGTTTTTTATAAATTAACAAAACTTATAAATTTTAAAAATGCGGCAGCACCCTCGGGGCACCTTTTAAACACACCTGCATGCTCTAAAACCTTGGCAAAAACAATGCCGATTTCTTCCTTAATAATTTCATCTACATTATTTTCATTAATGCTGTGTTTAGCACAAATTTCCTTTGCCCATTCGGCGTGTTTGGCCAGAATTTCATCATTCGAAATATCGCGTTTTTCTAATAAAGCTTTGCTAAGCTCGGCCATTTCGGTTTTAAGCCTTGCGGGCAACACGGCCAAGCCCATAACCTCTATTAAGCCGATATTCTCTTTTTTAATATGGTGTAATTCGCTGTGTGGGTGGTAAACGCCCAATGGGTGCTCGGCGGTGGTTATATTATTTCTGAGCACTAAATCGAGCTCAAAATTGCCGTTTCGGCGGCGCGCAATAGGTGTGATGGTGTTGTGTGGCTCGCCATTAGTATTAGCATATATAAAGGCCGATTCATCGGTATATTGACGCCATTTATTAAGTATTTTATCGGCAAGTGATATAACCCGTTCTTTATTTTCACCGTTAAGCCTTATAACCGACATTGGCCACTTAACTATACCTGCGTTAATATCGCTAAACCCGTTAAATTTAATTTCGGTTTCTACCGGTGCTTTAGCCATTGCAAATTCGTAGTTGCCGCCTTGAAAATGGTCGTGACTTAAAATTGAGCCGCCAACTATTGGCAAATCGGCATTAGAGCCCACAATATAATGCGGAAAAAGTTCCACAAAATCGAGCAGTTTTTTAAATGTATCGCAATTTATTTGCATTGGGGTGTGCTCTTTATTAAACACAATGCAATGTTCATTATAATAAACATATGGCGAATATTGAAGCCGCCATTCTTGGTTATTAATGGTAAGCGGAATAACCCTGTGGTTTTGGCGTGCGGGGTGGTTAACACGGCCTGCATAACCTTCGTTTTCAATGCAAAGCAGACATTTTGGATAATCGGATTGTGGGGCCAGCTTAGCGGCGGCTATGGCTTTTGGGTCCTTTTCGGGTTTAGATAAATTTATTGTAATATCTATGGGGCCGTACTGGGTTTCGGTTATCCATTTAACATCTTTTTTAATGCGGTATTCTCTAATATAATCGCTTTTACGGCAAAAATTATAGTAATATTCGGTAGCGGTTTTTGGGCTTATTTTATATTTTTCGTTAAAGGTTTTAACAACCTCAGACGGTCTTGGCATAATAAGGCCCATTAATTTTGTGTCAAATAAATCCCTATACACAGTGCTGTCTTCTATTAAACCTTTTTGTGTAGCGTAATCTAAAAGTTCGCAAAGGGTTTCTTCCAAATTCACGTTTGTAAATTCGCAAGCAGGTTCCTCATAGGCGGAAAGGCCAAGGGCATCTATAACCAAATTTGTTACATAAACCTTATCTTCCTTTGCAATAAAGCCGTTTTCAATACCATATGTTATTAATTTTTTTACCGATTTATATACCATAACTTACTCCATTCAAACTAGTATATTAAATATATGCCGTTATAAAGCGTTATATTTTCTTAAAAAAATCATAGCCGTTCAGACTATGATTTTTTTAATTTATCTTTGGTTATATTTTTCCATAATTTTGTTAATTCTATCGGCCGGGTCTAAGAACTTGCTTATAGAATTATCACAATTTAAAGTATCTATTAACAATGCTATATATTTAGACATATTAACATTGCAGTACCAGGGCTTTTCTAAAAGCTCGGGCTCATTATAAATTAGGTTGGTTGTGAAAATTTTGTCTATATAACCGTTTTCATAATATTCATCAAATTTGTCATATCCCTCTACAAACAAACCAAAGGTTGAGAATATGAATATACGGTTGGCACCCTTTTCTTTAAGGCGTGCAGCAATATCTAACATAGATTCGCCCGAGGAAATCATATCGTCTACTAAAATTAAGTCTTTACCTTTAACATCGGCACCTAAAAATTCGTGTGCTTCTATTGGGTTTTTGCCGTTAACTATAACCGAATAATTTCTGCGTTTATAAAACATTCCAAGCTCTAAACCTAAAACAGAAGAGTAATAAATGCACCTGCCCATACCTCCTTCATCGGGTGATACAACCATTGTGTGTTCGCGGTCTAGGTGAATGTCGGGCACGCTTTTAAGTAAAGCCTTTATCATCTGATAGGCTGCTTGAACATTATCAAAGCCATCCAACGGGATTGCATTTTGAACGCGTGGGTCGTGAGCATCAAAAGTAATAATGTTTTTAACACCCATATTTATAAGTTCTTGCAAAGCCAGTGCACAGTCCATAGATTCTCTTTTGGTTCTGCGGTGTTGTCTGCCTTCGTAAAGCATTGGCATAATAACAGTAATTCTGCGGGCCTTACCACCAAAAGCGGCTATAACCCTTTTTAAATCTTGGAAGTGGTCGTCGGGGCTCATTGGTACGGTTTGACCATACATTTTATAGGTAACGCCATGGTTAAAGCAATCGCAAATAATATAAGCGTCTAATCCCCTTGCGGTGTGGTCTAATACACCTTTGGCTTCGCCTGTGCCAAACCTTGGGCAATTTGCAGGAATAACAAAGCTTTCGTCATCCTTAGCGTTGCGCCATTGTTTTAGGTAATAGTCAACCTTAGAAGAAATATCTTCGCAGCCACGCATACTAATAATGGCAAGGTCGCCGTAAGGTGTGTGTTTAAAATCAATAGCAGACATAATTTAACAACTCCTGAAATTTTACTGCTAATATAATAACACATAATTTAGTATTTAAAAAGGGGTTTTTGCAAAAAAATTTTATATTTTGTAAAATTTTTTAATTTACTTTGCATATAGTTTTTGCTATAATAAAATAAGTATAATTATTTTTAGGAGATAACATTATGGCTAAGGTTACTTTACTAAACTATACTCGTGAGCCCGAGCGCACCGTTGCGTGTGCGGCCAAGCTGTGCTATAGCCCCTCTAACATAGAAACTATTAAAGACGGTTTAACCGATGAAAAGGTGTCGTCATTTGTGGAAATGCTGGCCGAAATTGGCCACGAAAGCCCCATTGAGCACGCAAGCTTTACCTTTGGTATAGAAGGTGTCTCCCGTGCACTTTTAGCCCAAATAACACGGCACCGAATGGCATCGTTCTCGGTTCAGAGCCAACGCTATGTAGCCGAAGAAAAATTCGAGTTTGTATTACCGCCCGAAATTGCCGAAATTGAGGCCGCTAAAGAAATATTTTTAAACGCTATGGCCGAAGACCAACGCCATTATGACGAGCTAACCGCCGTTTTAAAAGAAAAACACAAGGCAGAATTTATAAGCCAAGGCAAAGATGAAAAATCGGCCAACCGCTTAGCCGAAAAAAAGGCCATTGAAGATGCCCGCTTTGTTTTGCCTAATGCCTGCGAAACCAAAATGGTTTTAACCATGAACGCCCGCAGTCTGCTTAATTTCTTCCACCACCGTTGTTGCAACCGTGCCCAATGGGAAATAAGGGATGTTGCTAACCAAATGTTAGCTTTGGTAAGTGCGGTTGCGCCCAACATATTTAAAAATGCAGGGCCTTCGTGTGTTTGCGGCCCCTGCCCCGAGGGGAAAATGACTTGTGGTAAAATTAAAGAGATGCGCGAATATTACACAAATATTAAAAGCGGAGATAATAACTAATGGGTAAACTTATTGTTATAGAGGGTTTAGACGGTTGCGGTAAATCCACCCAGTTGGAACTTTTACCGCAAAATTTAGCCAAAAATAATATAAATGTGCAGTCGGTTTCCTTCCCTGATTATGAAAGCGATTCCAGTGCACTTGTGAAAATGTATTTGTCGGGTCAGTTTGGCCAAAAACCCGGCGATGTTAATGCCTATGCAGCATCGGCCTTTTATGCTGTTGACCGCTACGCCTCTTTTAAAAAAGATTGGGGCAATTTTTATAATAGCGGCGGCACCGTAGTAGCCGGCAGGTACACCACTTCTAACGCCGTGCATCAGGCATCGAAACTGCCACCGCAAAAATGGGACGACTTTTTGGCCTGGCTTTACGATTTTGAATTTAATAAACTTGGCATTCCAAAACCCGATTTGGTAATTTTTTTGGATATGCCAACGGCAGTTTCACAAAAAATGTTAAAAAACCGCTACAGTGGCGACGATACTAAAAAAGATATTCACGAACGCGACACCGAATATTTAGAGCATTGCCGCAAAGCAGCGTTATACACCGCAGAGTTTTCTAATTGGCATATTATTAATTGTGCCGACGGTGAAAACCCCCGCAGCATAGAAGATATATCGCACGATATTTTACAAAAAGTTTTAACTCTTTTTTAAAGGAATATAAAAATGGTTTATTTA
This sequence comes from Acutalibacteraceae bacterium, assembly GCA_045651765.1. Lineage (GTDB taxonomy): Bacteria > Bacillota > Clostridia > Oscillospirales > Acutalibacteraceae > SIG565. The sequence goes on from JAZRSY010000004.1 coordinate 16,000, forward strand.
TTTTTAGCAAATGGGTTTGAAGAAATTGAAGCACTTGCAGTAGTAGATATTTTGCGCAGAGTGGGCATTGATATTAAAACGGTTGGCATTGGCAGCCAAAACATAACGGGCACCCACGGCATATCTGTTAAAAGTGATATTTCGGAAAATGATATAGACTACAATGACATTACAGCCGTTATTTTGCCCGGTGGTATGCCCGGCACCACCAATTTATTAAACAGCAAAACGGTTGAAAAGGCCGTTTTAACCGCCAACCAAAACGGCAACCTTGTTGCCGCAATTTGCGCCGCACCAATTGTTTTGGGCGAATTGGACCTTTTAAATAATAAAGAAGCCACCTGCTTTCCGGGTTTTGAGGGCAAGCTTAACGGTGCAAAACTATCCAACCAAAAGGTTTGCAGAAGCGGCCATATAATTACTGCCACGGCTGCAGGCGCCGCAATTGATTTTGCGCTTAAAATTGTTGAATATTTAACATCGGCACAGACCGCCGAAAAACTAAAGAACGAATTAAAATATAATTAATTGGGGGTTACACCTTGGAAGAATTTAATACTACTACACCCGAAAATAATGATAATGTTGATGTTAACAATATTATAAAGAAAAGACGCCCCAAAAAAGAAAAAAGCCCTTTTAAAATGCCACACTGGCTTAAGGTAACACTTTGGATATTTTCCATAGTAGTTACTGCAGTATTGCTTGCCACAGTTATTATAATTGGCACGGCCGAATATTTAGGCATTGGCCCGGGCCGTGGCGTTAAATGCGTTGTGGAGGTTCAAAAGGGTATGTCCACCCGACAAATTTCGCACGAACTTAAAGAAAGCGGCGCAATTAATAACGAATTGGCATTCCGCATTTTTTCAAAACTTAAGGGCTTCGACGGTAAATATTCCTACGGCGTTTACACCTTTAATAACGAAATCGGTTATAACGATTTAGCCGAAATGCTTATGACACAAGGTCAAAAAGCCGAAACAGTAACCGTGAAAATACCCGAATTTGCCACTATCGATGAAATTGCAGTTTTATTGTCAGATGCGGGCGTTTGCTCAAAATCCGATTTTTTTGATGCAGTTAAAAACGGCAAATTCAACATAGATTTTGTTGACGAAATTCCTGCCGAAAAACTTCATTACCGCTTAGAAGGCTACCTTTTCCCCGACACATATTCTTTTTATTCTTACGAATCAAAAGAGTGTGCATATTTAGCCGTTGAAAAAATGCTTAAAGCCTTAGAATCAAAGTTCGATGAAGAAATGTTAAATGCTCTAAGCAAAAGCAAATATTCTTTCCACGAAATTATAACCATGGCTTCAATTATCGAGTCCGAATCGGCAAACGGCTCAAGCGAAGAAAGGTCAAAGGTTGCCGCAGTTTTTTATAATAGGTTAGAAGGCAGAAATTGGAATCAACCCAAATTATTACAAAGCGACCCTTCAACCTTCTACCCTTACGGCAACGGCCGATACAACACCTATAAAACCGAAGGTCTACCCGTTGGTCCCATTGGTGCCCCCAGTTTAAATTCAATTAAGGCTGCTTTATTCCCAATGGAAAATTTTAATGCCACATATTTTGTTACCGACAAAAATGCTAATTTTTACTTTAATGAAACACTTGCAGGCCACAATCAAACCATTGCCAACCTTAAAAGCCAAGGCCTTTGGTTATACACTCAATTAGGAAGTTAAAATATGTTAAATAAAAAAATAGAATTATTAAGCCCCGCAGGTGATTTAACACGCCTTAAAGCCGCCGTAGATTACGGTGCAGATGCCGTTTATTTAGCGGGTGAAGAATTTGGAATGCGCACCGCCGCCACCAATTTTGGCGAGCAAGATTTAATCGATGGTATTAAATACGCCCACGACCACGGCGTTAAGGTGCATGTTGCATGCAACACCCTGCCGCATAACCAAGAAATTCCACGCCTGCCCGCTTTTTTAGAGTTTATAAATTCAGCCGGTGCCGATGCCGTTATAGCGGCCGATATCGGCACTATGGAACTTGTTAAAAAATATGCCCCCAACTGCCAACTTCACGCATCGGTGCAGTCGGGCATCGTTAACTATTTAACGGCTAATTCTTTATATAATATGGGTGCCAACCGCATTGTTGTAGCCCGCGAATTATCACTTAACGAAATTGCTGAAATCAGGGCTAAAACTCCCAAAGAACTTGAAATCGAGGCCTTTGCCCACGGTGCTATGTGCGTATCATTTTCGGCAAGATGTTTGCTTTCAAGTTATATGACCGGCCGTGATGCCAACAGGGGCGACTGTGCCCAACCTTGCCGCTGGAGTTACTCTTTAATAGAAGAAAAACGCCCCGGTCAACACTTTAACATTACCGAAACCGACAAAGGAACCTACATTTTAAATGCTAACGATTTATGTATGGCCGAACACCTTAAAGAAATGTGCGAAGCCGGCATTAGCAGCATTAAAATAGAAGGCAGGGCGAAATCGCACTACTATGTTGCCGTTACAACCAACGCCTATAGGGGTGCTATTAACAGCCTTGAAGAAAATTACGAAAATTGGGTTTTACCCAACTGGGTAACCGAAGAACTTAATAAAATCAGCCACCGCACATATTCCACAGGCTTTTATTTTGGCACACCGCAAAATGCCCAAACCTACCAAAATGCAGGTTATATTAGGGATTACATCGTGGCCGCCGTGGTGGACGATTATAAAGACGGAAAAATTATTGCAACACTTAAAAATAAATTTTTATTGGGCCAAGAGTTTGACTGCCTAGAGCCCGGCAGTGAACCGTTTTTAGTTAAGGCCGACAGCCTGTTCAACCAAAAAGATGAACCTATAGAATCGGCCCCCCACCCCATGATGACCATTAAAATCCCGTTCCCAAGGGCAATTAAAAAAGGCTCACTTTTAAGAATAAAATCGGTTTAATGTTTTAACCACCGCTTTTTTGGGGAAAATACCCTTAAAGGCGGTGGTTTTTTGTTTAAAAATAAATGTTATTTTCGTGTTTTTTTGTGCTTTTGCTTAATTATTGCTTTGCTTTTTGCCTGTGCAATTCGTATTTTCACAATTAATAACCAAAACTATGCCGAGGTGCACACCCAAAGCAACAGTTATTTATTAAATTTGTCTCGATTAAGGGGCACAATTTTCGATTGCAATATGAAGCCTTTAACCAACAATAACTCCAAAACAGTTTCGGCCTTTTTGCCAACCGAAGCCGCAATAATGGCTGCATCCAGCTTAGAAAAAGAAAAATCCGACAGCATTTTGGCTTCTTTAAAAAACGGTACACCCACTTTAGCCAAAACCTTAAGCCCAATAGACTGTTTTGGTGTATATTCTACCACCGTTTATGAAAACACAAGCAGTAGTTTATTGGCGCCTCAATTAATAGGTTATTTAGATAGTGAAGGCCATGGTGTTACGGGTTTGCAAAAAGAGTATGACGATATTTTATATTCTCCGCTTTACCAAAGCATTGCCTTTGCCACAGATGGCCTTGGTAATATTATTACAGGTGCGCAAATTAACGAAATTAATGATAAATCGGTTATAAACAGCGGAATAGCCCTAACATTAGATTCCGACATTCAGTTAATAACCCTTAATGCATTAGAGGGCATAACCTGTGGTGCCGCCGTGGTTAGCGAGATTGGCACGGGCAAAATTAGGGCTATGGTGAGTGTGCCCGAATTTGATGCCACAAAAGTTAAAGAATATTTAAACGCACCTAACTCCCCTTTAATTAACCGTGCCGTTTCGGCATATAATGTAGGCTCGGTTTTTAAACCCTGTGTTTCGGCCGCAGGAATAGAATCGGGCTTTCAAAACAATTATACCGTTAACTGTGTGGGCTACACCCAAATAGCCGGTAATAACTTTAAATGCCACAACCTTGCCGGCCACGGAATTGTAGATATTGCCAAAGCAACCGCTTTTTCTTGCAACAGTTTTTTCTATAATTATGCCATAAACATAGGTGCCGAAGCACTTTATAAAATGGCCTCTAAACTGCATTTTACAAATGGATACCAAATTTGCAACGGCATAACCGCAAACGCCGACATTACTAAAATTAACACCCTTAAAAACAACCAACGCGCATTGGCTAATTTGGCAATTGGGCAAGGCGAATTATTGTTGTCGCCTGTGTCTATACTCTCGCTCTACGAGGCTATTGCAAACGAGGGTGTGTATTACCCACAAACAATTATTGAAGGCACCGTTACTAACGGCGCCATAAAACATGAAACTGCAACAACACCAACTCGGGCCATGAGTAAAAAAACCGCTAAAATTTTAAAAGAACACTTAAAATCGGTTATAGATTACGGCACGGGAACCACGGCCAAGCCACAACTTACCACCGCCGCCGGCAAAACCGCAACTGCACAAACGGGTTGGCAAAAAAATGACCGACTAATTCAAAACTCTTGGTTTTGTGGATTCTTCCCTTATGATAACCCAAAATATGTAATATCGGTGCTGGTTGAGGACTCTTTAGGCAGCGACGATATTGGCGCCCCGGTGTTCTCGAAAATTTGCGACGGAATTACAACTCTTAAAAGATAAATAATTTAAAAATATTAAAAAAGAATTATTGACATTGCTAAATTTTATGGTATAATAATTTTTGCTGATGCGGACCAGTAGCTCAGTTGGTTAGAGCAACCGGCTCATAACCGGTCGGTCCGGGGTTCGAGTCCCTGCTGGTCCACCAGTATCGGCAAAAGAATTATAAAGTGGTTTTAATAAACTTTATAATTACATACAGGTTAAGTTCCTTTCGCCTTTGGCGGCAGGAATTTTATTTTAAACTTAATATAGGGGTATAGCTCAGTTGGTAGGGCATCGGTCTCCAAAACCGAGTGCCGAGGGTTCGAGCCCTTCTGCCCCTGCCAAAACGAAAATCCTGTCGATTATTGTCGGCAGGATTTTTGTTTTGTATTATTCATTTTTCATTATTCAATATTCATCATTCATTCGACAGGATTTTCAATGAATAATGAATGATGAAGTCGCTTACGCTGATGAATAATGAATAATTGATTTAACCTAAAGTTTCTGCTATAATATTGAAAAAGGCGGTGTATTTAATGAAAGAAAACTTGCTTATAGATAAATCTATTGCTTTTGCGGCAAGAATTGTGAAATTACATCAGCATTTAATTAAAAATAAAAAGGAGACTGTCATTTCAAAACAAATTGTTCGTAGTGGCACAAGTATTGGTGCAAGTATAAATGAAGCAAATTACGGTCAAAGTAAAGCTGATTTTATTTCTAAAATGCACATAGCCTTAAAGGAAACTGCCGAAACTGAATATTGGATTAAATTGCTTTATATGTCTGAATATATAGATGATAAAATGAGCAATTCTTTACTTGACGATTGTTTGGAAATCAAACGAATACTTATTGCTTCTATCAACACCGCAAAGGAGAATAACAAATGAAAAACAAAAAAATTATTATCACAATTGTAATAGGATTATTTCTAATATTTACTTTTCTATTTTTAAATCCGTCATTGGAAAAGCGGGCTGAGTGGAATAAAATATCCGAAGATTACGATATAATCGCTGATGTTGCATTTGATTATTATAAAGAATATATCAATGAAAGAAATACTCATAATGGCACTATCTTCCTTGATATATCAGAAGGTGGCGAATCTTTAACACAAACGATCTATTCTTATTCAACCAATAAAGATGATATGGTCTATTATGTAGATTTAACACAGAAAGAAAAAGCCGCTCTTAAAAACATTTCAAAGTATTACACTGGTCCTCAACGACAAGAATCAATAATGATAAAAAGTGCAGAATATTTGGAAATCACCGATGACGATGCAGTAGGTGCATTTGCTATTATTAAGTCAAAAGAAAAACCTACCAACTGGGGAAATCATAAAATATATAATTTAGGAAATGATTGGTGGCAGGTTAAATCTACGGCAAGATAATATGAAATGAAAAACTAACAGACAAATAAAAATTTGACAACTAATATTTCGTGAATTATTGTCACTTAACGTTAGCTGTTAATAAAACTATCCAAAAGTCCTGTAAATAAAGGGTTTTTCGCAAACAACTCGTTTCAACTTGTTATGACTTATTATTTCGTTTTAACCTTGTCCGAAAGTATTATAAGGGCAAAATCAAGGGCAAAAATCATCAAAAATTTAAGGTTTAGTCTTGGAAAACGAACTGTTGCAATGTGAATTTACAAATGAATTGAGGAATTATCGTGAAGATATCCAAATTATTTGCAATCACATTGCAGACAAAAAACAGACTGATTTTCTTTATTATTGCATCTATCTATAATTTACTATTGGGTTTATATTTAAAAGATTTTCTTGTTTTATCTCAAACACTTATGGTGTTCTATTTATTATCAGTTTTACCATCTTTGTTTTTGGTAGTTGAGATAAAATCAAAAGTAATGAGAATGGCGGTTTATATTTCGCTGATACTCATTGCTTGTATGAATATTGCTTATGCAATTTACTGTCGTAGAGTATTTCCGTTTTTAGCACTTATATCACTTGTTATTGTTTTTATGTGTTTTATCTGCTTTACCGACAATAAAGGAAAAGATAATCTATTGACGAAAATTTATGTATTGGCAGTATCTTCAGTAATTTTGTCGTTAATTTTATCGGCATATATTTTCGTCTACAAACAAGAGGATGTTTTTCTTACCAACGGTCAGGCAACCCTATGGGATACAAAAACGACAGAAATTGCTGACGAAATTTGTGCCGATTGTAATACAGATGAAGAAAAGGTAAAAGCTATATACGAATGGATGATACATAATTTTGAGTATGATTACGAGTACAATCCTGTTATTCAATATTTTAACATTCATAAAACCTTGCGCACTCATAAAGGAGTCTGTTACGACTTTGCACACCTCCTTGCATCAATATGCCGGAGTCATAATATCCCTTGCTATGTAGTTGACGGCGATAAAAGAGAAAATGTTCAGTATCACCACACTTGGAATAGGGTTTATTTTAATGGTTCTTGGTGGAATATTGATGTTACCTTTGATATTGTTCAAACTAAAACACAAGGAGAACTTTATGGTTTCCGTATAATTGATGGTGCATTTGTTGAGAATGAAGAGTTTTTCGTAACAAAGATATATTAACAAAAATCAAAAGGGTGATGACACATGAATGGTCACCACCCTTTAAATGTTCTTATTGAACTGCAGTTTAAACGAATAACTAACAAACATTAAAGCCGCCCGATTGGGCGGCTTTTGATTTACTTATTTGAATTAAGTGTGCGTATCATTTGCATGACCGCTTTTTTCTGTTCTGCTGTGAGGCTAACCCAAGAGTCAAAGAGTTCTTTGATTTCAGG
>JAZRSY010000005.1:0-55220 GCA_045651765.1 Acutalibacteraceae bacterium
GACGATGCTTACTGCTTAGTAGCCGGTAACGGAAACGGTGAAGATTCCCGTGATATAACATTACAAAACCTTTGCATAATGTACACCGGTGTGCATTGTATTGGTGGCCTTGGAAGCGCGTTTAACTTTACTATTGAAGGTTGCGTTTTAGGGTTTGCCGGCGGCCGTGATTTATATAAAGGCGGAGGTCAGGTATCCCTTGGTAATGCAATTGGGTTTTGGTACGAAGCCGGAAACGTTAATGTTCACGACAACTATATTTTCCAATGCTACGACACAGGCATTACACACCAAGGACCCAACTCTAAATTCAACAATATTCGTTATTCCAACAACCTTATTGAATATTGCGTTTGGGGCATAGAAGCCTGGACCTCGCACGATGAAGACCAAGAAGGCAGTAATAACTCCTATGGCGATGTTTATATTGAAAACAATATAATTAGGCATTCGGGTTGTGGCTGGGGTAGCCTTGACAGACCCGACAAAAACGTTTATGCCGACATTACATATTCGGCAGGTGACCACATAAAACCCCTAAGAATTTCAGGTAATATATTAGATAGAACCCGCAGGAATGCCATTAATCTAAACAACTTCCCCGATAAATCTTTACTAATATTAACCGATAATACCTTCTTAATAGAAGGCAAACGTGGCACAGCCATTAATATAATTAGAGATACCTGCAAAATCGGCAACGATTTTGATGCTTTTGCAAATAAGTTCTTTGGAACGGTTTCGGGAAATAAACTAATTGATGTATCATAACTATAAAAAAGCCTTTGCAAACACAAAGGCTTTTTTAATCTTTAAAAATTTAATGGAGAAATACAAATGAAAAAATTCCTGTGCATATTTTTAACCATTATTTTGCTTTTTTCGGTTTGTGGTTGTAAGAAGAATGAAGAACAGCCCCAAGCCCCCGGAGAAGAAGTTATTGAATCTGTAGGTGAGCAAGAATTCGATAACCAGGAAACCGAAAGCACCCCCGAAAGCAATAATAACAACAATAGTAACAATAACAACGAAAATAATAACCAAACCCCCGAGCCCGAAACCCCTGCGCCTACCACACCCGAAAACAGCAGCGGTTCTTCATACACAGCGCCCACCGGTGAAAATTTTCCAAAAGTTTTAGGGATTTTTAACCGAAATACCGTAGGCATTAAAATAAGTTCCAGCGATCCTGAAATAAAAGCAGTCGACGCTAAAGCCGATGCCGCCTTAAACAAAATAGAAAACTACCCCGACTCCCTTAAGGCTTCAGGCACAACATATTATATTGCATCCAACGGTAGCGACAGTAACAGCGGCACCTCAGCATCGAGCCCTAAAAAAACCTATAACTCGGTTAAAGGCATTTTAAAGTCGGGCGATGTGGTATTGTTCCGCAGAGGCGACATTTTTCGTGGTCAAATGAGGCTTATTTCGGGCGTTTCTTACGGTGCCTATGGCTCAGGCATTAAGCCTCGCATTTATGGTTCTATTGACGGCAAAGAGGGCGAGTGGAAAGAAACCGAAGAAAACATTTATACATATAGCTCCCCTATGAAAAACTATTCAAACATAGTTTTCAACAACGGCGAAGCAGTTGGCCGACCTGTGCAAGATAAAAGCGAATTAACAAAAAATCCTTTGAATGTTTTATATAAAAGCGGAAAAATTTCGGTTTATTGCCCCTATGGCAATCCAAAACAAGTTTTTAACAGCATTGAAATTGTAGACGATGCCTATTGCCTAGTGGCCGGAAACGGTGGAGATTCAAAAAATATAACACTCCAAAACCTTTGCATAATGTATACCGGTGTTCATTGTGTTGGCGGTTTGGGTGCTGCCTCTAATTTTACTATTGAAGGTTGTGTATTAGGTTTTGCAGGCGGTCGCGATTTATATGCCGGCAAGGTGTCGCTTGGTAATGCAATTGAATTTTGGTATGAAGCCGAAAATATTAATGTTCACGACAACTATATTTTCCAATGCTACGACACAGGCATTACACACCAAGGTCCAAACTCTAAATTCAATAATATTCGTTATTCCGACAACCTTATTGAATATTGTGTTTGGGCAATAGAAGCTTGGACCTCGCACGACACGGACCAAGTTGGCAGCAACAACACCTATGGCGATGTTTATATTGAAAATAATATAATCAGACACTCAGGCTACGGTTGGGGCAGCCTTGACAGGCCCGATAAAAACGTTTACTGCGACATTACATATTCAGCAAGCGACCATGTAAAGCCACTTAAAATTTCGGGCAATATATTCGATAGGCCGCGAAAATATTCAATTAATTTAAATAATTACCCAGATAAATCATTGCTTATACTTACCGATAACACATTTTTGGTAGAACCAAAACGTACTACTATTTTCTATTCCAGTGTTAACCGCGATGGATGTAAAGTAAACAACGATGTAAATGCTTATATTAATAAATATTATGGAACCGTTTCGGGTAATCAAATTATTTCTGTAAGCTAAATTTTAAAAATAAAGATAAAAAAACAAGGGGTTTTGAAACCCCTTGTTTTTATTTATTTAATTTTTGGTAAACTTGCAGCAGCTACCGATTGACCTACCCTACGAGAGTTTTCATCGGGGATGTGCAGTTTTATTTGTTTGGCGAGTTCCGGAAACTCGGTGTCAAGCACCTCTTGAGCACGCTCAAGAAGAATTACGCCGCCTTCACCCGAGGTTACACGGCCCATAATAAGCACATGTTTAATGTCATAAAATTCGCTGTAGAAAGCTATTGCATAACCAAAATATGTGCCAATTGTATCGTAAATATCGGCGGCACGCTCATCACCCTTAGCCATAAGGCCTTGCACAACCTTTAACTTTTCAGCCGGAGATAAACTTTCATCTAACTCTATGCCGGCGGCAGGGGCTAACTTAATAACGCTGTCTTGTGAAAAATATTTAACACCGCAGCCGTAATCGCCCGACCATTCATCAACCATAGCATCGGTATTATAATCTACCGGAGCAAAGGCCAATTCATTAAGCCAACCTGTAATATTGCCGTTAGGGTCTACATAACCTGCGGCTTCAGATGTACCCATGGCAACACCCAACACCGAATCATCGTTTAGGTTCATAGCACCGGCTAATGCGGTAACATCGCCATCGTTAGCAACCTCTATCGGAATATCAGCGCCAATTTCTTTAGCAACATCTATGTACATATTTTTAACTTTTTTATCAAAGTCTTCATCGTTAACCTTTAAGAATAACGAAGCCACCATTATGCGATTATCAATGTAAACGCCGGCGCTCGAAACACCAATTGCATCTACCCTTGGCATATGTGAAGCGGCGGTTTTCATGGCATTTAAAATGCCTTCGTAGTGGTAATTTGGGTCGGAATTAATTTTTGGGAACCAAACAACCTCTTCGGAATATACGCTCTCGCCATTAATTACGGCGCTCACCTTGCGGTCGCTTCCGCCGGCATCGAAGCCTATGCGGCAACCATCTAAATGCCTGCCTATAGGTGCAGCCGAAGATTTATCTTTAGGGGCGTCGGCTAAATCACACACGATAACCTCAAACGGCTTTTCGTAAACACGCTCCATAAATTCTACATCGAATGCTCTAAGGCCGGTTTTAGTGTAGGCCTCTTTAATTTTATTGCCCAGCACTTCACTGCCGGCAATAATGATTTTATAGCCGCCGGCAACCCATAAAAGTGCCTTAACAATTCTTTCAACAAAATTGAAATTTTCTTGGTCATGGCCTGTGCCATCGGGGAAAACAACCGTTTTATATGTGGTAATATAACCTTGGTTGCGTTCAATGGCAATAATGAGTGGTTGTCCGTTTTCTTTAGTTGCTTCGCGCATTTCGCGACAAACGAGCGAAAGTGGCATAAAGCCTGGGTCGAGTTTTGCGTTTACTTTAAGCTTCATATTTTGTTACACCGCCTATAATAGTATTTTTAACATTAAATTCGTTATCTGTTATAATAATGTCAGCATCTTTACCAACATCTAACGAGCCTTTATCGTTTTGCAGGCCTAATTTTGTTGCAGGGTTAAGCGAGCCGCAATTTACACATTCGTAAAGCGGAATATCGGAATTTTTGTATAGGTTCCAAACACCTTTATTAAAGTGCAAGCCGCTGCCGCTAATGGTTCCGTCTTCTAATTTACAAATGTTGCCGTCGTAAATAATTTTTTGCAAACCCAAAGCATATTCACCGGCCGGCAAACCGCCAGCCGAAAGACAATCGGTAATAATGCAAAGGTTGCGGCCCTTTAATTTCCAAAGCATGTCATAAAGCGCAGGATTAACATGTATAGTATCGGCAATTAGTTCGCAGCTAACATCGGCATTAAGGGCGGCCGTTACAACGCCGGGAGCGCGGTGGGCCAATGCTGTCATAGCGTTAAACAAATGAGTAACATGCGAAACACCTGCCTTAAAACTTGCCATAGCAGTTTCGTAATTCGCTGCAGTGTGGCCGATGGATACTACAACATTTGTGGATTTTTTAATTTCCCTAATCTCTGCAAAATCGGGTGTGTCGGTTTCGGGGGCTATGGTTATAATACTGATAATATCGGAATATTCTTTAACAAAATTTGCATTGGGTTTTAAAATATAGCGAGCGTCTTGTGCGCCTTTTTTAGATTCGTTTATAAACGGACCTTCGGTATGGCAGCCTAAAATTGCGCTGCCGCACCAAGTTTTGCTTTCCTCTTTTAATTTGCGGCAGGTTTCAAGTGCTTTTTTAATATCGGCCATATCGGTAGTGGATGTTGTTGGCAAATAACCTGTAACGCCGTTGCTAAGCAACCCTTTAGATATTGTGCGAATACCTTCTTCGTCGCCATCGCAAACATCTTTACCCAAATAACCGTGAATATGTAGGTCTATTAAACCGGGGGCAACATAACCACCATTTGCATCAATCTTCTCAACACCTTCAGGTAAATCTTGGGTTGGTAAAATTGCCTCTATTTTATCAGAAAAAAGCAATGCTTGATTTTCTACTATGCAATCTTTTAAAATGATTTTTCCGTTTATTATTGCTTTCATATTTATCCCCACTTAATGCAAAATATAATTTACTTTTTTATTATAGCATTAAAAAAAGCTATGTTCAATAGCAAAAAAGACAAACCTTGAAAAATTTTTTAAAATATGTTAGAATTAATATAAATAAATAATAATTTTGGGTGGTATAAATGATTTTGCAGGAATCCGGCGAAATGTATTTAGAAACAATATATATCCTTTTAAAACAAAAAGGCAATATACGGTCTATTGATGTTTGCGAACACCTTGGCTATTCTAAACCAAGTGTTAGCCGTGCCGTTGGTCTGCTTAAAAACGGCGGTTATATAAATGTTGATAAAAACGGCCTTTTAACCCTTACCCCCGAAGGCCTGACGGTTGCCAATAAAATTTACGAACGCCACACCATAATATCCGATTTTTTGGTAAAAATTGGTGTAGAAAAAACCGTTGCCGATGAAGATGCCTGTAAAATTGAACATGTAATAAGCAATGACTCTTTTAATGCAATAAAAAATCTTAAAATATAAAGTTAACCCCTTACAGTAAATTCGTAAGGGGTTTATTTTTTAGCATTGTTTAATAAGCCTTATAAAAAATTCGGTTGCTTTTTTAACCTGCTCCAGTCTTATACGTTCGTTATTGCCGTGTATGGTAGCTCTTTCGGCTTTGGTTAAGTGCATTGCCGAAAATCTATAAACCTTATCGGAAATTCGGCCATAATGGCGGCAGTCAGAACACTGCACCATTAAATAAGGCGACACCAAAACACCTTCCCAGGTGTTTGCCACAGCCATTTCCACCTTTTTATAGGCTTCGCATTTGGTAACCGATACCCTGCTTGGTTCCATACCGCCAAGCACATTTAATTCCACATTGTCATCATTAATGGTTTTTTTAATATATTCTACCGCTTTTTGCATTGAATCTTGTGGGTTAAGCCTTAGGTTTGCCACTAAGCTTGCCTTTGGCGGTATAACATTAGGAGCCGAACTGCCATAGGCTTGGGTAAATGCAACGGTGGTGCGAAGCAAAGCATTCATTTCGCCACCGCTTTTTTTGGCAATTAAATCCAACACAGGTTTAAACAACCACAAATTAGCAAAAATCAACCTATAAACAAAACTGGAATGACGGCCTAAAACATTGAACATTTGCGCTGCTGGTTCTGTTAAATGCATTTTAAAGGGATTATTCTCGGTTTTGGCGCAGGCTTTTGCCAAAATACCTATTGGGGTGTGCGGTGCCGGTGCCGAGGCATGTCCGCCTGCCGAAACGGTATTAAACTCTAGGTTTACCATTCCCTTTTCGGCAATACCTATAAGGGCGCATTGTTTTTTAACACCGGGAAAAACATCTTCCACAACACCGCCGCCTTCATCTACAACCAAGGCGGGTGTAATGCCGTTATTTTCAAAATAATCTACAATATTTTTAGCGCCGTCGCCGTTGATTTCCTCGCCGCCCGAAAATGCCAAATAGATATCGTTTTTAGGAACATAACCCATACCTATAAGTGTATTGGCAGCGAACAAAATACCGTTAAAGGTTACTTTAGTGTCCAGCGTGCCGCGGCCCCACATAACACCATCTTCTATAATGGCGCTAAAGGGTGGCTTTTCCCAATTCTGTTCGTTCACAGGCACAACATCGTAATGTGCCATTAAAACAGTGGGTTCTTGGCTGCTTTGCCCCTGCCACCTAAAAAGCAGCGCACGGGAATCTAACTTAGTAAGCTCACAACGCCTTATAACATTGGGGTAAAGCTTGGGCAATAAATCTTCAAGCTTTTGAAATTCGGCGTCATCTTCAAGACTACCATCGTAATACGAAATAGTTTTGCATTTTACCAAATCTGCCAAAGCGCTTACAGCTTCATCACCGTTGAATTCTATATTTTCAGGGCTTTCAAAATTTTGCGGCTTTGGCCTAAACATTAAGGCCCTTATAAAAATTACACCCAATAATGCCACTAACAATAATAAAGCAATATATAATATAATCATATTAAAGCAATCCTTTTTTGTACATAATGCGGCTCATAATAAGTGTGAACACAACACCCACCGGCACCATAATTCCAACAGTGCCTGCGTTTAAAGCGGGAATAAAAATAAACAACACAAGCATAAGCAGCACAGGAGCCACCGCTATTTTAATATTGCGTGAAATAAACACTACACCCAATCCACCGAAAAGTGCCGGAATTATTTGAGCAAAGGCCGGCTCTAACACGGGGGACTCTAAAATTGGGCGCAAAGGTGTTAAAAGCAAAACACCCAAAATTATTATAATGGTTGTAACAATAGACGAAACTGCTATTGCTATTGTAGACACAACTTCGCCTTCGTCGGAGTTGGCTTTTACCCCGGCCTGCTCTAAGGCACCCAAAGCGCAAGGTAATTTAAGGTTAGAAATATTACCCGTTACAAATGATAAATAAGAACCGCCTGCACCCAGCATCGGTATATAAGTAAAGGTTTCTATAACCCCTACGGCCCAATACATTGGAGCAGTTGCTATAAGACCTAAAACAAGGCCGTTAACATCGGGGCCAACACCCCAAATTAAACCTACTGCCACGGGGAACGCCAAAAGAATTACCATAACGGCTACATTCCAAATAGCGCCATCGCGGTAAAGTTTTTGCATATAATTGTTTTTATCGCTCATTTTTTTGCCCCCCTTTTAAGATAACCAAGACGTTATTGGTATTGCACTTGCCATTCCTATTATAAGGCTTAATGGCAGGGCGTAATCCGAAATCCAGGCTGCTTTAATTTTTTTAACAAGTATGCCCGAAATGCACATAACAAGTGCCGAAACCACCATTACCAAAACAGGAATAAGGCCTGTTGTGTCGCCCTTAAAGGCATTAGATACATCGCAGAATACAAAGCCCACAAAGGCCGAAATCATACCAATAAACATAGAGGCCGATAATATATCTGCCCATTTTTTGTCGCGTTTTTCAAGGTTTATCATGCCGTTTTGCATACGCTTGCAAACAACCGGCACCAACCAAATGCCCACCATAATGCTAAGTGTCATAACAAAAATTACGGTTACATATTGTTGAGCATTCAGTGCCACGCCGCTGCCCAATGTTAAACCCATTGCGTTTTCGGCATTGGCGGCTGCTATGGTTTCATAAGAAAGCGAACCCACAACACTAAGCCTTAACCAAGGAAGCGGCAGACCTAAATCTTTAGAAAGGGCCATTACACTTATAACAATTGCTATAGCGGGTGCTATTGTGAAAACTGTGGCCGAAATTACTATTTTTTTAAGTTTTTTCTTGTCCATTCCTATTTCTAATGCACGGCGCCACGCCTTAACTAAAAAAAACACAGATTGCCCCAGCACAACGGCAATAATTAAGGCCACCATCACAAATAAAATAGGCGAATTAACATTAAAATCCATTCTTGTTACCCCTATTCATTAATTGTATTTTTAATTTTTTGCAGGCGGTCAATGCATTCGAGGCAAACATTATGACCTTTTAGTTTTAATGTGTCGCCTGCTTCGCCGCAAAAAATACAGCTTGGCTCATATTTTTTTAATATAATTTTGTCATCTTCGGTAAAAATTTCAAAGCTGTCTACCTCATTTTCAACATTTAACTGTTTGCGTAAATCCATTGGTATAACTACTCTGCCATTTTTGTCTACCGGTCTTATAATTCCTGTAGTACGCATAACATACCTCCTAAAAATTATTTATATGTATTATACCATAAATTGCGTTAAATGTCAATTTATGGCAGCAAAAAACACACCCTAAGGTGTGTTGTAAGGCCCCGCGCTGCCGTAATGTGCTAAAGATAACCTGCATTAGACAGGTGGGTGTCGTGTGTGCAGTTTCGCGCTCCCTTCTTCCGTTACGACAAACGCCAAAGCGGCCGCAACGGGAGGTCTGCAAGCCCGCTGCACAAGCCGGACCCCTTTTAGTAGCTTGTAGGGTTATGATAGTACGGTCCGCGAGCAGCGCAGGATATTTATATTTTGCTTTAAAATTAAATTTTTATTCTTCGTTAATTTCAAACATATCTTGTAAGCGGTCTATAAATGCATCGGCAACCATTTCATACTCGTCATCGTTTTCAATTTCGGTAAAAAATTCTTCGCCGTTCTCTTCGTTAACCTTAACAATTACGAGTTCGCCGCTGTCATCTAATATTTTTTTCGGGTCTTCGAAAACAGGTAATAAAGCCAAATACCTAGAGGAATCATCCTCAATTGCATCTAAAATTTCAAAGGTATACTCTTTGCCTTCATCGTCGCAAAGGGTTACAATATCCGGATTATATTCTTCACTCATTTAAAATTCCTCCATTCGTTTACTATATATATTTTATATTATGTTTAAGTTTTAGTCAATATTAGGTTTATTATATTTTTTACCAATTTTTTAAAGTTTACAATTTTGTTATAACTTTTTGACAAAAATTATTAACTTTTCTCTTGACAATTAGTTAAAAATGTGCTATATTATAGACACAGAGAAGAAACTAGAAAGGACTGATACCAATGAAAATGGAAATCGAACCACAGCATTGTATCAGAAATGCTGCTAAAAAATAAAGATTGGCGGTGAGTCCAAAGTACAGTTAAGTTAAAAACATAAACAACTTTCTCTTGATTTGATATAAAAAAACATTTTTGGTGATTCCAATGTTTTAAAATAATTTAAATATAGGCAGAGGTGTTAAAAAACACCTCTGTTTTTGTTTTTTACATAACCATTGAACATTTTTACATTTTGTGGTATATTAAGTATATATTATTATTTAAGGGTGGCTATTATGAAACACGGCTTTATTAAATGTGCGGCTCTTTTGCCCGAAATAAAGGTTGCCGACACAAAATTTAACAGCGATAATATTATTAAGCTTATTAACGAGGCCGACAGCCTTGGGGTTAACCTGGCTGTTTTCCCCGAACTTTGCGTTACCGGCAGCAGCTGTAAAGATTTATTTTTTAACGAAACCCTTTTAGAGAGCGCAAAACAAGCCCTTATAAAAATTGCCGAAAGCACTGCTGGTAAATTGCCTGTTTGTGTGGTTGGCCTACCCATTAAATATAGCAACAAAATTTACAACTGTGCCGCCGTTGTTTTTTCGGGCGAAATTTTGGCTTTAGTGCCCAAAACCCACAGTTGCGGAATTTTCAGCTCGGCTGAAAAATTACCCGATGCCTATAACAGAGTTAGCCTTGGGAACGATATTGTTCCGCTTGGCAAAAAATTTGTTTTTAAAAATTTAAATTCAGAAAACTTTAGTTTTGGAGTAGAGTTATCTTCCGACACTTTTGCCCCCTGCCCACCAAGCGTTAAACTTTGCGGTGCCGGAGCCAATATTATTGCCTGTCCTGCCGCTTTGCCCGAAACTCCACTTTCACAAAACACTCGCAATTTAAATTTTTCTGCCCAAAGCCTTCGACTTGGGTGTGGTTATGTTTTTGCCAATGCTTTTTGTGGCGAATCCACCGCAGAAAATGTTTTTGCAGGCCACAGCATTATTACTGAAAACGGTGTTATTTTATCTGAAAACCCACCGTTTAGCCAAAACAATATAATCGTTACCGAAATAGATGTTAATGCGTTATCGGCCACAAAGGGAAAAATTAATTTTAACACCCCAACAAATAATTATTCCGACATTTTATTTGACCAACCACTTGTTAAAACAAAACTTACAAGACACATTCCAAAAAATCCGTTTTTACCGCAAGAAAATAAAGAAATTTATCTTGAAAAAATATTAACCGCACAGGCCTTTGCACTTAAAAAGCGGCTCGAACATACCGGCCTTAAAACCATGGTTATTGGCGTTTCGGGTGGGTTAGACAGTTCCCTTGCACTGCTTGCTTTAGTGAATGCGGCCGATTTGTGCAAAATAGACCGCAAAAACATTATAGCCGTAACCATGCCATGTTTTGGCACCACAAACAGAACCAAAAACAACGCCGAAAAACTTTGCGAACTTTTGGGCGTAACTTTAAAACATATTGACATTAAGGCTTCAGTTTTGCAGCATTTTAAAGATATTGGCCACAACCCCCAAGAATATACCGTTACTTATGAAAACGCTCAGGCCAGGGAGCGTACCCAAATATTAATGGATATTGCCAATGCCGAAAACGGCCTTGTTATTGGCACGGGAGATTTATCGGAGTTGGCGTTGGGTTTTGCAACATACAACGGCGACCAAATGTCGATGTACGGCATAAACTCAAGCATACCGAAAACTTTGGTAAGAGCCCTTACAGCATTTGAGGCCGAGCGTCTTGGCGGCGAAATTAAAACGGTGCTTACCGACATTTTAGAAACACCGGTATCGCCCGAACTTTTACCGAATGAATCGGGCAATATTTCACAAATTACCGAAGATTTGGTGGGTCCATACGAACTGCACGATTTCTTCTTATACTACACCGTTAAGTTTGGTTTTTCGCCCGCTAAAATTTTTAAGTTGGCAGGCCACACATTTAAAGACTCCTACCAAAGTGATACCATTTTAAAATGGTTAAAGGTTTTTTATAAAAGATTTTTTGCAAGTCAATTCAAACGTTCTTGTATGCCCGACGGCGCCAAATTAACCGAAATTTCGCTCTCCCCCACGGGCGACCTTAAAATGCCGTCCGATACATCGGCAGCCATATGGCTAAACGAATTAGAAGAATTATAACAAAAAAGCAGTATAGCAAATTGCTATACTGCTTTTAATTTTAATAATTACCATTTGGTTTGCATTTTACAACCATTTTGGTAACATCGGTTAACACAAGCTCGCCATTTTGGTTATATGCCTCAACGGTAACTTCCACAAGCCCGTTTTTAGCGTTGCGTTTAACAAGATTTGTAATTGTTACTTTGCCCGTTAACACATCATCGGCAAACACAGGTTTTAACCATTCGATTTTTGTGGATTTACCGGCAATTAGCTCTTCGCCAAAAAAGCTTACCTCAAGGTATTTTGACCAAACCGACATAAAGGTCATAACACCTGGGGCTACCAATTTACCAAACGGTGTAGTTTTGGCATATTCTTCATCGGTATGCAGGGGAATATTATCATAATCGCGGGCAAAAGCCATCATTTTTTCTTTTTTTATAATGGCAGGCGCAGTGTCCACCGACATACCAATTTTGAGTTCTTCAAAATACATTGTAACACCTCTGGAAGCCGAACTTATTTTGTGCCGGTAGAACCAAATCCGCCCTCGCCACGCTCGGTTGAATCGAGTTCGTCCACCTCGTTAAACTCGGCCGTTAAAAATGGTGCAATAACCAATTGCGCAATGCGCTCATCTTTGGCAACGGTTTGTGGTATGTTAGAATGGTTGTGCAGAGCCACCATAACCTCGCCTCTGTAATCGGAATCTATAACTCCCACCTTGTTTGCGGGGGCTAGTCCCCTTTTAGAAGCTATGCCACTGCGAGCATAAATAAGACCTGCAAAGCCAACGGGAATTTCCATACTTATGCCGGTGGGTATTAATAATGTTTCGCCCGAATTAATAGTAACATCGGTTTCCAATGCGGCGTAAAGATCGGCCCCTGCAGCATATTGTGAGCCATAGGTTGGGATTATAGCGTTTGGCTTTAATTTTTTTATTTTAACGAGTTGTTTCATTAGTTACTCCCCCAATAAAATTTATAATATAATTTTACCAATTTGGGACCGAAAAATCAACCCATTATTTTTTAAAACCCTCGCCTATTATTTCGCCGGCATCGGCCACCATAATAAAGGCTTTGGGGTCGGTTTCGTGCACAATTTTATGAAGTTCGGCAGCCTCATGCACCCTTACTGCGCAAACAAGCATTTTTTGTGGATTATTTGTGTAACCGCCGCGAGCGTTTAAAATGGTTGCGCCCCGCCTTAAACGCTCAGCAATTTTGGTTGAAATGCCACTGGCATTTTCACTTATAATAAACAAAAGTTTACCGCGGTCGGCACCATATAGCATATAATCAATTATTTTAGAAGCCGCATAAATTGCTATTAGCGAATAAAGCGCACTTTCAATGTTGCCATAAACAAAAACAGCAAAAAGCACAACTCCAAAGTCAAAAAGCATTACAATGCGGCCAATGGAAAAATGCTTGTGCCGATTATTTATTAACATTGCAATAACATCAACCCCACCGGTTGTGGCGCCTCGCAACAAAATAAGGCTTAACCCAAAACCTGATATTACACCACCGAAAACCGACGCTAAAATCGGCTCTATTTTATATTGCGGCAAAACGGTTTCGGCAATGTTAAGGGTAATGGATAATATAAAAGTAGCGGCGGCAGTTTTTATTATAAAACCACCGCCGAATTTTTTATATTCTAATATTAAAAGCGGTATATTAAGCACCAACAACACGGTGCCCGAAGGTATGCGTGTTAAGGCATTCACTGCCGTGGATATACCCGTAAACCCGCCCGGAGAAATTTGGTTGGGACTTAAAAACAGGGCTACAGCCACCGAATAAACAGCGCAACCTGCTATCCAATAAAGCACATCTATTAAATATCCGCTTTTCATTAACTTCATAAAGCATTCCCCTATTTTTTAGAGTTCCTTTACAAAGTTTTCCCATATTTTATTAAATAATTCTTTAATTCTATCGCTTTGACCCGACAAATGCAAATACCCAAACAACACCTCTAACCCTGTTGCTGTGTGGTATTCGCCTTTCGTTGCATTTTTAGGTCCTGATGTTGTGTGAAAATTACGGCCCCTTTTGAAAACTGCCAACTCTTGCTCGGTTAAAGCGGGTTCAATGATTTTAAAAGCCTTGGCTTGTGAAACCGCATTAACCAACTTTACCGACATAGAATGGAGTTCGCCCGAGCGTCTGTTCACGTTAGACAACTTTTCGCGCACACAAAGGCCATAAACAGCATCGCCCACAAAAGCAAGCACGGGTGGATTCAACAAATTTGCTTCCATAAAAATCCCCTTTGGCAACTAAATTACAAAATCAAACTCAACACCGCAAATGCTTACAGTGTCGCCCTGTTTAACGCCTGCTTGCTCAAGCGCTTTAATAATTCCGCTTTGCCTTAGCACCCTTTCAAAATACTGCAACGATTCATAATCGTCGGGGTCAACCTTATTCATAACATCGTCTACCCAATCGGCATTATCCACATAGAAAACACCATCACGCACATTAATGGTAAAGGATTTTTCCTCTTTAAACTCGGTAATAACCTCTGACGGCTCGGGCTCGTAACGAATTATGGGTGGCAGGGTGTTAAGCGTAGCAGCCACATAATTTATAAGCTCGGTTGTGCCTTCGGCAATGGCTGCCATTAACGGAAAAAATGCATATCCGTTATCTTTAAACCAAGCCGAAATTCTCTCAACCTCTTGTTCGGTAGTTAAATCGCACTTATTGCCCACAACTATTTGTGGGCGCTTAGCTAATTCTTCATTAAACACCTTAAGTTCGTTGTTAATTTTTTCAAAATCTTCGATTGGGTCGCGGCCCTCACTGCCCGAAATATCTAAAACATGAATGAGCAATCTGCAACGCTCCACATGGCGTAAAAATTCGTGTCCTAAACCGACACCCTCGCCCGCACCCTCTATAAGTCCGGGAATATCGGCCATTACAAACGAAGAGCCTTCACCCATATTTACAACACCAAGCACCGGGGTCAGGGTTGTAAAATGGTAGTTAGCAATTTTAGGTTTTGCTTCACTTACAACCGAAACCAAGGTTGATTTGCCAACATTTGGGAATCCAATTAAGCCAACATCGGCCAATAATTTAAGTTCTAAAACAACATCTAATTCTTCGCCCTTTTTTCCATCGTTAGCAAAGCGTGGGATTTGGCGTGTAGCAGATGCAAAATGGCAGTTTCCCCAACCGCCGTTTCCGCCCTTGGCAATAACAACCGGCTCAGAATCCGAAATATCGGCTATAATTCGGCCAGTTTCGGCATCTTTAATAACGGTGCCAATCGGAACATTAATTATTAAATCGTTAGCGCTTTTGCCTGTGCGCCTGCCTCCTCCACCCTTTTCGCCATCGGGCGCAAAATATTTGCGTTTGTAACGAAAATCGGCCAAGGTGGATAAATTTTTATCGGCCTTGAATATAATATTACCGCCGCGGCCGCCGTCGCCACCATCGGGTCCGCCGGCTGCCACATATTTTTCCCTATGGAATGTAACGGCACCGTTACCGCCGTTACCCGCTTTAAGATGTATTTTTGCTACATCAACAAACATAGAAATTCTCCAATCGTAAAAATACCGCAAATCAGGTATTTTTATAGAATAAAAGGCTCGGGTTTAACCGAGCCTTAAATGTTTAAATTACTAATTTTCGGCATAAATGCTTACTTGCTTGCGGTCGCGGCCGAGTCTTTCGAACTTAACCTTACCGTCGATTAAAGCAAATAAAGTATCATCTGAGCCTTTGCCTACATTATTGCCCGGGTGAATATGTGTACCCCTTTGGCGAACTAAAATGTTGCCGGCCAAAACAAACTGACCATCGCCACGTTTAACGCCAAGGCGTTTAGATTCGCTGTCGCGGCCGTTCTTTGTAGAACCCACACCTTTTTTATGGGCAAATAACTGAATGTTAATTTTTAACATGAATTACACCTCCGAATAAACTTTAATGTTATTGCTGTATTGTTCGGCCAATTGTTGCATGTGCAGCATAAAACCCCTAAGTATTACTTGAGCATCTTTGCTTTCGGTTGTAAGTTTTAAAGACATATGGGCTTCACTTACCTCGACCTTAGCCTTAGCCTTTACAACCTCGGTTATAGTGTTGGCAGCCATATACGCCGCCGACGACACCGCCGAGCACACCAACCTGCCGTTTTCGTCGCCACAATTATTTGTACTGTGGCCGCTAACGGTAAAACCGTTAACTGAAAATTTTACCGTAGTCATAATTAAACGATTTCGTTAATTTGTACTTTGGTATATGGTTGTCTATGACCCATTTTACGAGCGCTGCCTTTTTTGGGCTTGTAGGTAAATACTGTTACCTTTTTGCCTTTGCCGTTTTTAATAACGGTTCCTTTAACAACTGCATCTTTAACATAGGGTTTGCCAACCTTTAAAGTTGTCTTTTTAACAGCAACAACTTTATCGAAGATAACCTCTTCTTCTGCGTTTAAGCCAAGTTTTTCAACATAAATTACATCGCCTTGCTCAACGCGGAACTGTTTTCCACCAGTTTCAATGATTGCGTACATTACCAGTGCACCTGCCTTAATTTCAGTCTCGCTACAATGGGCGTATGCAGAGCATAACTTTAAAAGCCCACAATATGCGGCTCTACCATTTTACAACCAAAGAGGGCAAATGTCAAGCATTTTTTAAAAGAAAACCGAGGTAAATGTTTTTACCCCGGTTAAGTTAATATTTATTTTTTAAGTTTTAGTGCCTCTTTAGCCTTTTGGGCAATATCTACACCCCTTAGGCCAAATTTATCGAGCAAATCGTTAGCCGGACCCGAACATCCGAATTCATCATTCACGCCAACCTTAACAACATGCACGGGATATTCTTCGGCCACAACCTCGCACACGGCAGATGCCAAACCGCCTATAATTGAGTGCTCTTCGGCTGTTACTATTACGCCTGTTTCTTTAGCGGCTTTAACAATAGCTTCGCGGTCAATAGGTTTAATGGTGGCCATATTTATAATGCGAGCGCTAATGCCCTGCTCTTTTAAAATATCATATGCCACTAATGCCTCGGCAACCATTAAGCCGGTTGCAATAATTGTAACATCGGTGCCTTCTTTTAATGTAACGGCTTTACCAATCTCAAACTTATAATCATCATCAAATATAACCGGAACGGCAAGGCGGCCAAAACGGGCATAGCAAGGGCCATCGTAATCATACATAGCTTCCATTGCCTTTTCACCCTCTACGGCATCGGCGGGGTTTATAATAACCATACCGGGAATGGTGCGCAAAATGCCAATATCTTCGTTACATTGGTGGGTTGCACCATCTTCGCCAACCGAAATGCCTGCGTGGGTTGCACAAATTTTAACATTTAGGTGCGGGTAACCAACCGAGTTGCGAATTTGTTCGAATGCACGGCCTGCAGCAAACATTGCAAAGGACGATGCAAACACCTTTTTGCCCGTTGCGGCAATACCGGCGGCAATACCAATCATATTTTGTTCGGCAATTCCGCAGTTATAAAACCTTTCGGGGAATTCTTTTTTAAACATTCCGGCCTTTGTTGCGGCGGCTAAGTCAGCATCCATAACAATAAAATCATCATATTTTTTCCCAAGTTTTATAAGACCCGAGCCATAGGCTTCACGGGTTGCTTTTTTAATTACATCAGCCATTTTAATTCCCCCACTAATTTAATGCATCGAGCTGAGCTTTAAGCTCGGCCATAGCAATTTCGTATTGTTCATCGTTAGGCGCAACACCGTGCCAACCAACAACATTCTCCATAAAAGAAACGCCCTTGCCCTTAATGGTTGTGGCAATTATAGCGGTTGGTTTGTCATTATCCTTTTGAGCTTCAACCAAAGCCGATTCTATTTCGCAAAAATCGTTGCCATTTATGCAAATAACATTCCAACCAAATGCTTCGAACTTTTTATCTACCGGTTTTGGTGAGTTAACCTCGTCTACCGTGCCATCTATTTGAAGGTTATTTAAATCCACAAAAGCAACTAAATTGCCAAGTTTTTTATTGGCAGCAAACATTGCAGCCTCCCAAACCTGACCTTCTTCAATTTCTCCATCACCCAAAATAGTATATACATTATAATTATCGCCAAAATGTTTAGACGATAATGCCATACCAACGGCGGCCGAAATGCCCTGACCTAAAGAGCCTGTAGACATATCAACACCGGGAATATTTTTCATATCGGGGTGGCCTTGTAAAATAGAGCCGATTTTACGAAGTGTTGTAAGGCTTTCCACGGGGAAAAAGCCGCGCTCGGCCAATGTGGCATAAAGAGCAGGGGCTGCATGGCCTTTTGAGAGCACAAATCTGTCCCTGTTTTGCATTTTAGGCTCGGCAGGGTTTATGTTCATATGATTAAAATATAGGTATGTTAAAATATCGGCACATGAAAGTGAGCCGCCCGGGTGGCCTGCCTTGGCAGCGTGAACCCCCTCAATAATGCCCATTCTTATCTTGCAGGCAATTTTTTGTAATTCTTGCTGTTTTTGTGGATTCATTTTAAAATTCCTTTCGGTTTATTTTAGGGCATAACGCCCGTTTTTACTTATTAAATACCGCTTAAAAATTCGGTAAAATAGTTGGGCAGTTGAGAATCAAACTCCATATACTGCTTGGTTTTCGGGTGAATAAACCCAATTTTTTTTGCGTGCAGGCACTGCCCGTTCAGCTCTTTAATATAATTTTTAGAGCCATAAACACTGTCGCCTGCCAATGGGTAGCCCAAATAAGACATATGCACCCTTATTTGATGTGTGCGGCCGGTTTCTAACCTACATTTAATATATGTAAACCTTTGACCCCTTAAAATAACCTCGTAATGAGTTATGGCGTTTTTAGAATTTTGTGCAGTCACGGCCATCTGCTTACGTTTTACAGCGTGGCGGCCAATAGGGGCATTTATGGTACCTTTATCTTGTGGGATTACCCCGTGCACTATAGCCTCGTATTCACGCGTAAATGAATGTTCCTTTATTTGTTCGGCTAAAAAATTATGGGCCGAATCGGTTTTGGCCACAATTAAAAGGCCACTGGTGTCTTTATCTATTCGGTGGACAATACCCGGCCTTAACACGCCGTTTATGCCTGAAAGTTTGCCTTTACAGTGGTGCATTAAGGCATTAACCAATGTGCCGCTATAGTTACCGGCAGCGGGGTGCACCACCATACCTTTTGGTTTATTAACAACAAGCAGACTATCGTCCTCGTACACAATGTTAAGCGGAATATCTTCGGGTGTAACATCTAAAAGTACAGGGTCAGGCTCGGTTACGGTTATTGTAATGCCGTTTTTAACCTTATAACTTTTATTAAGCGGGGTGTCCCCCATTAAGACATTACCTTGTTCTATTAATTTTTCGGCATAAGAGCGTGTAACCGAAAGGTTTTCGGCTAAAAAGGCATCTAACCTTTTGGGTGATTCGTTTTCGGCAATAATATTAGTTGTTTTCATTATTCTATGTTGTTTTACGGCGTTTGGTATCACGCACGGTGTCTAAAATAAAATAAACAATTAACACGCCGCAACCCAAAACTATTGCACAGTCGGCAACATTGAACACCGGAAAACTCTGCCAAAAATCGAACTGCAAAAAATCTATTACCATACCGTTATTAAAAATGCGGTCGTACATATTACCTATTCCGCCCGATAATATCAGCGATATTGACCAAAAAAGCCATGGGTCTTTGCTCCCTTTGCACACAAGCAACATTAAGCCTATTAACATTATAACGGCTGTAACGGCCAACAAAACCCAGGTGTAACCGGCTAAAATTCCCCATGCGCCACCATTATTGTGCACATAAAAAATATTTAAAAACCCGTGTAAAAATTCTTTGCTTTCGCCAAGTTTTAGGGTGTTTTCAATGTTAATTTTTGTTATTCGGTCAACCACTAAAAACACAAGCGAGCAAACACCCGCTAATATATATGTTAACAAAATTATTCCTCCGAGATATTATTTATTACGGCTGAAAAAACTGTTTTCAAAACCGGCCTCTTCAATTTCTTCGTCTTCTGCCTCTTCAACCTCGAATATATTATTTTGCAAAATTTCGGGTTCTAAGGCGAAACCTTCATTTTTTTCTTCGGGTACAATTTCTGTTTCAGGCTCTAATTCCTCGTTATTATTCTCGGGTAAAAACTGTGCTAAATCGGGCTTTTTGTCGGCCATAAGGATTATGGCGTCGGCAGCCTCGGTTGCGTCCATTACAACACAATCAGGCATTTTGGCAATTAATTCAAGGTGCTTTTTGTAAAGCTCGGTAATTTCGGTTTTAAAACTTGAAATTTCCATTTTGGTTTTGTTAAACAAATCTTGTTGGCGTTTTACAGCATCGGCTGTGGCGGCCTCTACGGCTGCCTTGCGCCTTTCGGCCCTTTCTATTTGTTGAGCGTAATCGTTTTCGACCTCTTGTTTTTTCTGTGAAAATTTAACATCAAATGTTTCTAACATATTTTTTGCTTCATTTGCAGCGGCATCGGCTGCTAATTTAGCCTCGTTAATAATTAAAGCAGCCTTTTCTTTGGCATCGGCCACGGTTTTATCGGCTAATTTTTGCGCCTCTATTAAAATATTTTGCAGGCTGGACTGTGAGTTTTTATAAACATCTAGTTCTTCATTCAAGCCATCAATTTTATCGTTAAGGGATTTAATAACGTTATCAAATTGAAGGTAATCCTCCTCAATAGTATCTAATAGGTTGTCTACCTCATCTTGTTTATAGCCCCCTACAGATTTTGAAAAACGAACCTCGCGAATATCTTTTGCTGATAGCATAGCGGTAAATCCTCCTAATATTTTTTATATTTTAGAATAATACGACCTTTTTTGGTGTTTCCACCTGCATCCTCTATTAAAAACTTGCCAAAGCCGCGCACCGTTACGGCACAGCCGCTTTGCAGGTTAAGGGTAACTTTTTGCTCGGTTACCGAGTTAACCGACACTAAAGAACCGTTAATTAGTTCTGTTGCTCTGCTGCGCGAAGCACCTATTAAGGCGGCTACAACATTATCGAGTCTTAATGAAGCCACCGTAGTGCTTTGTGTTGTAAGGCTCGGTGCTGCCGGCAAAGGCAAAATAAAACCGCTGCTTATTTGCACGCCCACTCTGCCTATTTTTTCAAGTTGTGTTAAAACATAACGACTAATATCGGTTAGTAAAAATATTACAGCCCTGCCGTTTTCTATTAAAATATCGCCCACTGTTTCTCTTTTTATGCCCAAAGCCATTAGTGAGCCTAAAAAATCGCGGTGGGTCAGTGTGTACTGCGACCTAAAGGTAACCGTAACGGCCGTAATGGGAAAGGCATTATAAGAAGCATTTATATTGTTTGGGAAAACGCCTAAAACTAAACGCTCGGCATTTTCATGCCCGCCAAAAAACACAAAACTAACTGCCGAAGTTTTTATGTTTTTTATAAAGGCGACCTCTTCTTTACTTAAAAAACCCAAAAACTGCGGTTTATTGGTTTTAGCAACATGCTCTATTAAATTTTCTACTCTGACTTTTAAAAGATTGTTTTCCATTAATAAAGGCCATTTTCAGAATAATCATCTAAAAATGTTTCGCCCAAAACATCAACTGCGCCCGGCACAATCATAAAGGTGCTATTTGCAACCTTTCTAATGCTTCCGCCGTTAGCATAAGCCACACCGCTTAAAAAGTCGATAATTCGGCGAGAGGTTTCGCGATTGGCGGCCTCTAAATTAAGTACAACGCTTTTTTGTAAATTTAGGTGGTCGGCAATAGCGGTAACATCATCGAACCTGTCGGGGCGAACTAAAACAACCTGCATTTGTGGATTAATTTGGGCGGTTGCCTTAGCCTTTTTGTCGGGCACAAAAATGCGAGGCTCCTTTTTTTTGGGTTGTTCTTCAAAATAATTAACATTCCCACGATTAGTTTCGGTGGTTTCTAATGCCTCATCCTCAAAATCGTCGGGAGAAATGCTCATAAAACTTTTAACGCTATCTAAAAATCCCATTTTTTTACTCCTTGTTTTTTATATATTATAGTTACGGCGGCCGAATAGGGCTGTACCCAGCCTTACCATATTAGAACCACAACAAATAGCGGTTTCATAATCGTCCGACATACCCATAGAAAGCACTTTAATATTATTATATATTTTTTTGTCCTTAATTTCAATAAACAGTTTATACATTTCATCAAAATATTGTATGTTTTTTTGTAAATTGTCGCAAATAGGGGGTATTGCCATTAACCCGGCAAGGCTGATTCCCTTAATTTCGGAAATTTGGTGAACAGCCTCTAAAACAGCGTCGGGCATAAATCCCGATTTGCTTGGTTCAAGGCCAATGTTCACCTCGGCTAAAACCTCGGTTACTAAGCCTTTTTTAATTGATTGCTCGGCTATTACCTTTGCAAGTTTAATGGAATCCACCGATTGTATAAGTTCAACCTTACCCACAATATCTTTAACCTTATTGGTTTGCAAATGCCCAATAAAATGTTTGTGAACATTTTTTGTTAAATCGGGTTCTTTTTGTAAAAATTCTTGCACCCTGTTTTCGCCAATATGTGTAATACCCGAACTTATTGCGTGGTTAATAACATTTGCAGGCACAGTTTTGGTTGCAGCAAGCAAAGTAATATCACCGCTTGTTCTGCCCGATTTTTGAGCCGCTAATGCTATTTTTTCGGTTATTTCTTCATAATTTTGATTAAATATTTCAATCGATGATTTTTCCATCATATATATTTTTGCCTTTCACTATAATTTCATCGTAAAGTTTTAGGCTGCCATCTTTTTTAACGTCTTCACATATGGCATAGCCTGAGGTTGAATAAACAATATTAACCGGCACAAACTTAGCCGTCATGCCGTTTACTACATAAACTCCCGTTTCAGTAGAGGCAGAATAGGTGCCGTCGGGGGTTTGGTCTTGTGTGCTTTTAAACCTTAAGGCCGAACTTGACACCTTTAGACCCGAATAGGTGTTTTTAACAACCGTCATACTGCTTGTTCTTATCAGTGATAATTCACTGTTCATTTCGTTACACGAAAATATAATAACGGCACGCTCGTTATTAAGCGACATATTAACACGCTCTACCTTAACATTAATTTCGGGACAGGTTTTAATGTCGGTTAATATTTTAAGGGATTCGCCCTCTTTAAACTGCAACGATTCGTTTACCGTAACACTTGCCGCTATATACCAAGTGTAATCCGAAACCAATTTGCCGATTACCGAAGAATCGGTGTTGCTCTCGGGCGAAAGCCCCTCTAAAAATTCGGGGGTTATTTGGTCTAATTTATCGGTGGTTAAAATTCCCTCATAACCATCGGTTACCGATAAAAAGTAACCTGATTTTTCGGATATAACGCTGGCAACAGGTGTGCCTAACTGTGAATTTAAAAGGTTAAGGCGGTTGTTAAGTTCGGTTAATTGGTTGCTAAAATCAACAACCATACCCGTAGCAATTTGCTTGCGGTTTATAACGGTTAAAAGTTCTTCTTTGGGTTCGGAAATATTGGTGTAATTACCGTTGTGGGCCGATTTAATTATATTGTTAAGCGAGCCGTATATTTTGGAATTAATTAACTCTAAATCTATTGCGTTAAGGTCGTTGTATTTTTGAATTTCTTCAATATTTTTAATTTCTTTTGTTATTTTTGCAATTTCGGTAGCGGCGTGGGACTGATTATCAGACCCGTAAATGTTAGCAATAACGCCGCCCTTTGAAACACGCTCGGAATCCTCAATTTCAAAGTGCATTGTGCCTAAATTATTGTTTTTAACCAGTGTTTCTTCCCTAATAATTACACCGGTTATGTTAATGCCATCAGTAGTGGAAAACTGTGTTACAATTTCGGTGGTAACGGGGTTATAAAGCGAAGCAAAAAGCTGATAAACTAAAAACATTGCAAGTATTATGCCAACAGTTGCGCTAACAAACCTATTCTTCATGCTTTTGCTCCCTTTCGTTAATAATATCTAAGGCTTTTTCCAGGCAATTTGGTGTTTCGTCGGCATAAATCCAATTAATGTCTGGGTTGCGCCTAAACCAAGTTAATTGACGCTTGGCATAACGGCGTGTAGAGCGTTTTAAATCCTCTACCGCCTCTTGCAAACCTTTTTCGCCTTTAAAATATGCGTGTAATTCTTTATGACCTATTGCCTGTGCAGCGGCGGTGCCCAAAGGCAAATTAAGGGTGGTTTCGGCCTCTTCAATCAGGCCGTTTTGTAACATAACATCTACCCTTTTGTTAATTCTTTCATAAAGCAGTTCCCTGTTTTTATAGGTTATTCCAATATAGGTTGTGTCGTAAACCGAGGGTGTAATGCGAGATAATCTGTTTTGCTCGGTAACGGTGATGCCGGTGGTTTCAAATATTTCAAAAGCCCTAACAATTCTGCGTTTGTCGGCAGTGTTTAGTCGGGCGGCTGCCGCTTGGTCAAACACACTTAGGCGGTTAAGCATTTCTTGGCCGCCTAATAAATCGTACTCTTGTTCTAATTTTTTGCGTAGTTCTAAATCTACGGGTTGCTCGGTAAAATTTATACCAAAGGTAAGTGAGTTTACATAAAGTCCTGTTCCGCCAACTATAATTGGTTGCTTGTTTCGGCCATAAATATCGGATATAACCGAATTTGCTCCATTTACATAATCTGCAACCGAATAACTTTGCTCGGGGTTTAAAAATTCAAACATATGGTGGGGTATGCCCTGCATCTCGGCCTTGGTGGGTGCGGCCGATGCTATGGATATACCCTTATAAATTTGCATGGAGTCTGCCGAAACAATCTCGCCCGATTTAATTTTTGCAATTTCTACAGCCAGCGCTGTTTTGCCCGATGCTGTTGGGCCCACAACTGCTATTAATGGTATTTTCGGCATTATATTACTCCTTATTTTAACCCAGTCGGCCAAACTGTTTTTCAAGTTCTTTTTTGGTTACCTTAAAGGCAACAGGTCGGCCGTGGGGGCAATACATAATTTGGTTGTTTTTAAGTATTTTTTCAGCAAGTGCCTTTAGTTCTAAATCGGAACTTTGGCTGCCACCCTTTATGGCGGCCTTGCAAGCGGCGGTATGCAAAATATCGCCAATGGATTCTAAATTTAAAACCGATTTTTTAGAAAGTTCTTCGGCAATTTCGGTTACAAGTAAAGGTATATCGGCATTTTTTAATATGGCGGGCACTGCGCGCACAATTACGGCGCCAAAGCCTAAATCTTCAATTTCAAATCCCTTTTCAGAAATTAAGTCGGCATTATTAATTATTACCGAATATTCCTCTTTAGTTAGCGCCACGCTTATTGGAGTTAAAAGGTTTTGCACAGGTTGCTCACGGGTTTTTAATTCTTCAAACAACAGCCTTTCGTGCGCGGCGTGCTTGTCAATAAAATAAACGGCATCACCCATTTGGGCAACTATATATGTGTTAAAAACACTGCCAATGAATTTTATAGGCTCGTGTTCTAAAACCTCGGTTTTGGGGTTTGTAATTTGCGGTTTTATTTCTTGGGCCTCGTGGTTGCTGTTAAAATAAACAACCTCTTGGCTGCTTTGCATTTTTGGCAATATTTTCTCTTGGTTTAAAGTGAAATTATATTTAACCTCAGTGGTTTTTGGCGGCTCGGTCTGTTCTAAATTTAAGGTCGACTGCACATAATCTTCACTTTTTTGCGGTGCATATGGGTTAAAGGGTTTTGTTTTAATTTCGGGGCGGGTATCGCCCTTTTCGAGCGCATTTTTTACGGCATAATAAATGGCGCCAAAAACCCTGCGTTCGTCGGCAAAGCGCACCTCGGTTTTAGCGGGATGCACATTAACATCAACCATGTTAAACGGAATTTCTATTTGCAGCACACAACACGGGAACCTGCCCACCATGGTAGAATTTTTATAGGCCTGTTCTAAGGCGGCCGCCGCCGTTTTAGAAAGCACCAAACGGCCGTTTAAAAAGAAAAACTGGCCGTTTCTGTTTTGTTTGCAAAAAACAGGTTTACATGTAAAGCCCTTAACGGTTATGCCCTCACTGCAGGAATCAACCTGCAAAAGTGAGGCGGCAAAATCACGCCCTAAAACCGAATATATAACATTTTTTAGGTTATTGTCGCCCGAGGTGGCAAGACAAAGTTTGCCGTCCCTAATAAATTTAAAGGCGATTTCGGGGTGGGAAAGCGCAAGGCGGTCTATAACCGCAGCCACGCTGTTACCCTCGGAAACATCTTTCTTCAAAAACTTCATTCGGGCTGGGGTGTTATAAAAAATATCTTTAACCACAATAAGAGTGCCAACATCACAGCCAATATCTTCGGGTATCGACTGCATGCCACCCTCCACTTTAAAATGGGTGCCTATTGGGCTGTTTTTTGTTCGGGTTATAACCTCGGTTTTAGACACCGCAGATATAGCCGCTAAGGCCTCGCCCCTAAAGCCCAATGTGCCAATGTTGTCTAAATCGGATGCCGATTTAATTTTGCTGGTGGCGTGGCGTAAAAATGCCGTTGGAGTATCCTCGCGGGATATGCCCGAGCCGTTATCGCGCACCGACATATAGGTTATGCCGCCGCGTTTTATTTCCACGGTAATTTCGGTGGCACCTGCATCTACCGAGTTTTCTACAAGCTCTTTAATTACGGCCGACGGGCGTTCTACAACCTCGCCTGCGGCAATAAGCTCCGAAATATTTTTAGGTAAAACATTAATTTTCGGCATAACGGCATTCCTTTCGTTAAATTGATTTTGCCTTTTCGGCCAAATTATATAAAATCTTCATGGCCTCTATAGGTGTTAGGGTGTCAACATCTATAGATTTTAGTTCGTTATAAATATCCTCGGCCGCAAGGCTTTCAAGCGGTATTTGAGAATTCTGTGCGGTAGGTGCGGTTTTATAATGCACCACACCGTTTTCGTTAATTTCTTTTAAAACGGCTTTAGCCCGTGTAATTATGCTTTCGGGCACACCGGCTAATTTTGCAACCTCTATACCATAACTTTCGTCGGCACCACCGGGAACAATGCGCCTTAAAAAGATAATATCATCGCCACGTTTTTTAACGGCAATATTGTAATTCTTAACACCTTCGCATTTGCTTTCAAGCTCGGTTAGTTCGTGGTAGTGTGTTGCAAAAAGGGTTTTGGCACCCAAGGTTTTTTTGTTGGCGGCAAACTCTAACACCGCCTTGGCAATAGACATACCGTCGAAAGTGGAGGTGCCCCTGCCAATTTCGTCTAAAATTAAAAGACTGTTTTTGGTGGCGTATTTAACAATATTGGCAACCTCGTTCATTTCTATCATAAAGGTGGATTGCCCCGAGGCTAAATCGTCCGATGCGCCAACCCTTGTGAACACGGCATCTACCACGCACATATTGGCCGACTGTGCCGGCACAAAACAGCCAATTTGGGTTAAAATTGCAATTATTGCAACCTGTCGCATATATGTCGATTTACCCGCCATGTTCGGCCCTGTAATTACGGCGCAACGGTTATCTTTTAAATCCAAATATGTGTCGTTAGAAACGAATGGGGTTTTAATAACCTTTTCTACAACGGGGTGGCGGCCGGCCTTGATGTTAATAATACCGTTAGTATTAATAACAGGTCTGCAATAAGAATTAGCAAGCGAAACCTCGGCAAAGGAGCACAAAAC
Source organism: Acutalibacteraceae bacterium (assembly GCA_045651765.1). Taxonomy (GTDB): domain Bacteria; phylum Bacillota; class Clostridia; order Oscillospirales; family Acutalibacteraceae; genus SIG565. The sequence continues at coordinate 27,364 of JAZRSY010000005.1, forward strand.
ATCTAACCTGGATATAGCCGCGGCCGATTGTTGTATGCGCTCTATTTGCTCGGCTGTTTTTTTGCGGATTTGGGTAAAAATTTCATATTCCAAGGCCGCTATGCGCTCGCTGGCGCCCAACACCCTGGATTCAATTTTCTTAAGTTCTTCGGTTATGTAGCGTTCGCAGTTAGTAAGGGTTTGCTTGCGAATATAGGTTTCGGGCACCTTGTCTAAAAACGAATTTGTAACCTCTATGTAATAGCCAAAAACCTTATTATAACGGATTCTTAAATTTTTAATGCCTGTTTTTTCGCGTTCTTGGGCCTCAATATTGGTTATGTAGCCCGTGCCGTTTTTAACAACGCCACGCAATTCATCTAATTCAAAATTATAACCATCGCGTATAATTCCACCCTCCCTAACCGAGAACGGTGGTTCTTCAACAATGGCGGAGTTAATTAAATTTAAAATATCGGGCAAGGTGTCAATATTCCCGTTAATTTCGTTAAGGGCTTTACATTCGGCACTGCCAAGCAATTCTTTTATAGCAGGAAAAACCTCTAACGTAGAGGCAATAGCCCTTAAATCCCTGCCACCTGCCGAGCCCGAAACAACCCTTGTTATAAGGCGTTCTAAATCGCGCACTAAGGTTAAATTATTAATAATTTCGCCCCTGACAAAAGCGTTTGACAACAGCTCTTGTGTGGCATTTTGGCGTTTTTCAATTTCGGCAATGTTCATAAGCGGTTTTTCTATCCAACTTTTCATAAGTCGTCTGCCCATTGCCGTTTTGGTTTTATCTAACACCCAGAAAATAGAGCCTTTTTTAGATTTAAACCGCATGGTTTCGGTAAGTTCAAGGTTTTTAAGCGAGGTTAAATCTATTTTCATGAACTGGTCTTCGGTGTATAAATCCACCTTTGTTACCGATGTTTTATTATTAACGGCGGTTTCGGTTAAATAGTTTATAGAAGCACCTAATGCTGCTGCCGCAGGACTTAAAGGCTCTACGCCCATTTTTTTAATGCTAACGGCGTTAAAATGGCTTAAAATTAACGGCTCAGTTTTAGTTATGTCAAAACAATCCACTTCACGAATGGTTAAAACACAACCTATTCTGTTACCTAAATAATCGGTAATTTTGTTAAAGTTTTCAATATCTTTGGTGGTAATAATTTCTCGGGGGTTAAACTTTGCAAGCTCGTCCACCACCCTTTTTTGAGTGTTTTCACCACAAATATCGGTGGCCTGCAGCTCACCTGTAGAGGCATCCGTAAAGCATAGACCAAAGCCTTCTGGGGATATTTTTATTGCGCACAAATAGTTGTTCTTGCCTTCATCAAGCATAGAGCTATCCTGCACTGTGCCGGGGGTAATTATTCGAACAACCTCCCTTTTCACAATGCCTTTGGCGGCGGCAGGGTCTTCAACCTGTTCGCAAATGGCAATTTTATAGCCGCGCTCTACAAGTTTGGCGATGTAGCCTTCGCAACTGTGGTAGGGCACTCCGCACATAGGGGCGCGTTCTTCCAAGCCGCAGTCTCGGCCCGTAAGCACAAGTTCCAGCTCTTCCGACGCTAACTTGGCATCTTCAAAAAACATCTCGTAAAAATCGCCCAGTCTAAAAAACAGAATACAATCTTCGTAGTTGCTTTTTATCTCTAAATACTGCCTCATCATAGGCGACAATTCAGCCATTTTGTTCCCCCGTCCCCCTTATTTTAGCGAATTATTAATGACAACCCGAACAACCCGAGCAGTTGCCCGAGCAGGATGAAACATCACAGGTTTCAGGGTCTTTGCCCTGAGCACACATCATAATAATGCTGTTAACATCGCTAAGCAACTTGTCCATTCCGGCCTTTGCGTTGTTAAATTCAACCATTAACGGATTTTTAATAATTTCATCATACAAAGCCCTTAATTCATCGTTATAGGCTTTAATTTTTTCTTCATTTTTTTCAGAATCTTCTTTAGCAAGCTCGTTATCAAGGTTCATTCTTTTAATATTGAACTCGCTGATTTTAACCTGGAGTTCCTCATTTTCATCGTTCTTTTTAACGGCTTCGTTATATTTAATATAAGCCTCGTCTGCCTGAATGGCGGCGCCTAATTTTCTTGCTGCTTCAATAACTGACATAATTTTTTCTCCTTAAATTTTTTATATTAGTGTGCCTTTTGGCCCACCGTTTATACTAGTGATTTTTATGTTAACAAAGCTGCCTATAAGGCTGTTTGGACCATTAAATTCTACAGCTATGTTGCCATCGGTTTTGGCGATTATTTGGCCGTCTTTGACTAATTCTTCGCAAAGCACTTTGTAGGTCTTGCCTAACATTTCTTGTTCTAATTCTTTGCCTATTGGCTCTTGGGTTAACAATAATTCATTAAACCATTTGCCCTTTTCGGCCCTGGAAATATTATCGGGCATGGCCTCAGCCGGAGTACCGGGCCTGGGCGAGAAAATAAAGGTAAAAAGCGAATTAAACCTAACCTCTTTAATTAAACTTAAGGTTTCGCAAAATTCGGCATAAGTTTCCCCCGGGAAACCCACAATAACATCACTTGTAAGGGTAATTCCCGGCATTAAGGCCTTTGCTTTTTTAATTAAATCTAAATAATTCTGCCTGTCGTAATGGCGGTTCATGGCCTTTAGCACCCTGCTGCTGCCCGACTGAAACGGCAGATGCAGTTGTTTGCAAACCTTGTCGCATTCACTCATTGTAACAAGAAGTTCTTCGGTGCAGTCTTTTGGGTGCGATGTCATAAACCTTATGCGAAAATCACCCGGAATATCGTTAATTTTTCGTAAAAGACCCGCAAAGTTAATATCTTCGTTAAGTCCCTTACCGTAAGAGTTTACGTTCTGGCCCAAAAGGGTTATATCCTTTATGCCCGACGCCACCATTTCTTTAGCCTCTTTAATAATTTGGGCACTGGCCCTTGAGCGTTCACGGCCACGAACATACGGCACTATGCAATAGGTGCAAAAATTATTGCAGCCATACATAATGGGCAGCCACCCTTTAACGCTTTTATCACGCAAAACGGGCATACCCTCTACAATTTCGGTAACGGTGGTGGAACGTTCAAAAATTCTGCCTGAGCCGCTAAGCCTTTTATAAATAAATTCGGGCAGACGGTGAATGTTGTGTGTGCCAAAAACAATATCAACATACGGGTAACTTTTTTTAATTTTATTGGCCACAATTTCTTGTTGGGCCATGCAGCCGCTAACCGCCAAAATAATGTTTTTACGTGCAGCCTTTAATTTTTTTATGGTACCAATGTTGCCATAAACTCTGTCTTCTGCGTGCTCGCGCACAGCGCAGGTGTTAAACAAAATAAAATCGGCTTCTTCGACATTTTCGGTTATTTCATACCCCATTGCCTTAAGCATTCCTTTAAAATGCTCGGAATCGCTAACATTTTGTTGGCAACCAAAGGTGTTAACACAGGCCTTTGGGGCGCCGTATATGTTTTCGAGCAACGGTTTTGCCTTTTCAATGTAAACTTGTTGCTCGTTAAAAATAGCATAATCTTGCATTAAATTAACACATACTCCCATTTTAATAAATTATACTAAGATATTATACTATAAGTTTTATATATAATCAAGAGCAACGGCGCATTATTTTGCAAAAAATAATTGAATAATTTAATGAAATTTGCTAAAATAGACACAAAAGGCGCACTTGTAAAAAAGTGCTATATTTTACTCATTTTAAGCAATACTAATTTTATGAATTTTTAAGGAGAACGGCTATGCAAATTTCAAAAAATATTAAATACGTTGGTGTTTTCGACTCTGATTTAGACCTTTTTGAAGGTCAATATGTGGTTCCAAACGGTATAAGTTATAATTCTTACGTTATTTTAGATGAAAAAATCGCCGTTACCGACACCGTAGATGCCCGCTTTACAAACGAATGGCTTAACAATATTAAGTCCGCCTTGTGTGGTCGCAAGCCCGATTATTTAATAATTCACCATATGGAGCCCGACCATTCGGCCAATATTCAAAGCTTTATTAATACCTACCCAAACGCAGTCATAGTTTCTTCCGCCAAGGCCTTTAAAATGATGGAGCAATATTTCGGCTCTGATTTTAAATTCGAAAGTATTATGGTAACCAATGGCGACACCTTAAATCTTGGCGAAACCACCCTTACTTTTTACGCTGCCCCCATGGTGCATTGGCCCGAGGTTATGGTTTCATATGACGAAACCAACAACATTTTATTCTCGGCCGATGCCTTCGGAAAATTCGGTTCTACCGCCAAAAACGAACCTTGGGAGGATGAAGCCGCAAGATATTATTTTGGCATAGTTGGAAAATACGGAACTCAGGTTCAAAGTCTGCTTAAAAAATTGGGCGGGTTAAAAATTAATAAAATTTGCCCACTTCACGGCCCTGTGTTATCCGAAAATATAGAACATTATGTAAACCTATACAATAATTGGTCTTCTTATGTTTCTTGCACCGACGGTGTGCTGATTGCCTATACCTCGGTTTACGGCAACACCAAAAAAGCGGTTATGCAACTGGCCGAATTATTAAAGGCCGGCGGTTGCAAAAATGTAAAAATATGCGATTTAGCCCGAACCGATATTTATGAAGTTGTATCCCTTGCCTTTAGGTTTAATAAATTGGTTCTTGCAACCACCACATATAACAACGGTATTTTCCCTTTTATGAGGGAATTTTTAAACCACCTGTTAGAGCGTGATTTTCAAAATAAAACGGTGGCTCTTATAGAAAACGGCAGTTGGGCACCCACCGCCAATAAAACAATGGCCACAATGCTCGAAAAATGCAAAAACATTAATTTTTGTCAAAATAATGTTACCATTCTTTCGGCTTTAAACAGTGAAAGTTTTAAAATGTTAGAAAACTTAGCAACCGAACTTACCAAAGATTATACTCAAAAAGAATCCACCGATTTTTCGGCACTTTTTAATATAGGCTACGGCCTTTATGTTGTTACCAGTAAAACCGATGAACAAAACAACGGCATTATTGTAAACACAGTTTCACAACTTACCAACACGCCAAACCGCGTTGCCGTTACAATTAGCAAAGATTCTTATTCCCACCACATTATAAAACAAACCGGCAAAATGAATATTAACTGCTTAAACACCAATGCCCCATTTGAAATTTTTGAAACTTTTGGTTTTAAAAGTGGCCGCACCACTAACAAATTCCAAGATATTACACCAATATATTCCTCTAACGGTCTTGCAGTGCTGCCCGACTATATAAACTCTTACCTCTCGCTCGAAACCGAGCAATATATTGACCTTGGCACCCACGGCATGTTTATTTGCCGCATTACCGAAGCTAAAATTATAAACGAAACCGAATCTATGACTTATGCTTATTATACGCAAAATGTTAAACCGAAACCCGAAACTAAAAATAAAAAAGGTTTTGTTTGTAAAATATGCGGCTTTGTCTACGAAGGCGACACCCTGCCCGCCGATTTTATTTGCCCGCTTTGCAAACACGGCGCCCAAGATTTTGAAGAAATAAAATAATTTTAAGGTATATAAAAATGATAGATTTTAAACCTATTTGCCCTGAAAGCCGCAATTATTTTAATAAATATTTGTTTTGTGGCACCGAGCGTGGCTGCGAATATTCCTTTGCCAACCTGTTTTTATGGGGTAGGCAAAAGGCTGCATTTATTTTCGACCATCTTGTTTTATTTTCGCAGTTCAACCGCCAAACCGTTTATCCGTTCCCCGTGGGAAACGGCGACAAAAAAACCGTGCTTGACGCCATTATTGCCGATTCCAAAGAACGCGGAATACCTTGCAGAATATCGGGGCTTTTAAAAAATGATAAAGATTTATTGGAAAAATTATACCCAAATAAATTTCACTACCACTGCGATATGGGTGGATTCGATTATGTTTACGACATTAACGATTTAGCCGATTTGAAGGGTAAAAAATACCACTCCAAGCGCAACCACTACAACAAATTTCTGCAAACATTCCCCAATTTTAGAATAGAGGAAATTAATGCTTCAAACACCAACGCCGTTAAAAAAATGGTTGAGGAATGGTACATTAAAAACGAATCTGAAAACAGTAAAAGTGATTTTTTAATGGAAAAAATAGCCATTAAAAAGGCGCTTGAGAATATGAAAAACCTTGGCCTTTTTGGATTGGCTCTTTTTAATCAAGATACTGTTTTAGCCATAACCATGGGCAGCAAAATTTCGCACAACACTGTAGATGTGCATTTTGAAAAAGCTGTCCCGGGGGCCGACGGTGCCTATGCCGCCATAAACTGCGAATTTGCAAAATATATAAGGAACAACATGCCAGAAATTGAATTTTTAAACCGAGAAGATGATATGGGAATAGAAGGCCTTAGAAAATCAAAACAAAGCTATAAACCACACCATATGGTTGAAAAATGTTGGGCCTGCTTAAAAGATGATGATTATGAATATTAAAAATCCTGAAAAAAACCAAATACCCAAACTTAAAAACATTTGGCAAGATGCCTTCGGCGACAGCAACGATTTTATTGATTCATTTTTTAATGTAGCCTTCAACCCCAAGCGTTGCCGCTGCATTTTTGAAAACGAAAAAATAGTTTCGGTTTTGTACTGGTTTAACTGTGTTCTTGAGTGCCAAAAAATTGCCTACATTTATGCCGTTGCCACCATTAAAGAGGAGCAAAACAAAGGTTATTCGAGCCATCTTTTAAAAAACACATTAGACCATTTAAAACAAAATGGCTACGCCGGTGCAATTTTAGTGCCGGGCAGTGAAAGTCTGTTTAACTTTTATGAAAAGCAAGGCTTTAAAACCACCTGCTTTGTAAACGAGAAAGAAGTTAAGCCGCAAAGCAAAAAAATAAAAATTAACAAGATTAATAAAACTAATTTTGCATCACTTAGAAAACAATTTCTAAAAACCCAAGACGTAATACAGGAAGACGAAAATTTAAATTTCTTAGAAACCCAAGTGGATTTTTATGCAGGCGAAAACTTTATTATGGCAGCCAATATAACAGATGGCGTTTTAAACGCCGCCGAATTTTTAGGGGATACAGAACTTATCCCGCAAATTGTTTTTACCTTGGGTTGTAAAAAAGGTCATGTAAGAACCAAAGGAACCCAAAAACCTTTCGCAATGTTTTACCCGCTCACAAAAATAAAAAGCCCAAAATATTTTGGACTTGCATTCGATTAAAAAAACGGCTCAAATTTGAGCCGTTTTTATATTTTTATGGATTATATTTTATATTTTTATAATTTTAGTTACAGTAAATAACTTGGCATATCGTTTTTGCGCTTTACATTAGGTCTTGACATGCGAACAGGTTTTGGCGAGTTATTGCTTTTGGCGTAATCTTTAGGCGATATCCCCGTTTGCCTTTTAAAAGCAGCGGAAAAATAATTTTGGTTATTAAATCCAGTTTGTTCGGACACATCGGCAATGCTTAAACCTTGCAGCAAAAGCTCTTTTGCAATGTTAATTTTAAGGCAGGTTAAATACTCGTGCACACCCATGCCTGCATATTTTAAAAATATTCTTTTTAAGGTGGAAACGGGTGTATCCAGCAAATTGCTTAATTCCGAAACTGAAATATTACCCCTTGAGTTTTTATTAAGCAGACCTACGGCCTGCGAAAATATCTTAGTGCCTTTGTTTTCTAGCAGAGCAAACTCAGACGAAAAAGCATTTTCTGTTTCTAAGATAAATAATTGAGCCAATAACGATAATTTATTGTTATATATATTGTTTTCTATAATAATAGACCTTATTTTTTTTGAAATTATTTTTTCAAAAGAATTATAAAAAACCAAATTATTAAAATTAGCATTGTTGCCTTTGCTTTTAAAATTAATTGCGGTAAATTTTGAGTTATTTTTAAATGCATTAATATTTACAATGTCATCTGCATTTAGAAGCACCGCTGTATTATCACCACAAACAAAGACCCTACCTCCTATTGTAACGGCAATTTCGCCTTCATTTACAATTAATAATACATTTTCACTATTAAAATTCGCCTTATTTTCTTCAATAACTGCTCTTATTATTTCCATGCCTATAAATACCGCCTATTTTTATATAAATATTCTTAAAATGAATGTTTTTTATAAATTTAGTTCATTTTTAGTATAACATATCACTTTGTATTTGTAAAGAAAAAAATACCCTGTTAAGAAATAATCTTAACAGGGTTTATTGTTATTTAATTATTTTAACCTTAAAACCATTGCCTATGCCTGCGGCGTTGGCATCGTCGGTATCTATATGCATTTCTAAACTAAATGCTTTATTTACTCGCACCTGAACATCATAAAATGTTGTGCGACGTTCTGAATTAGCCTCTACTGTAACAAAATCGCCATCTTTTAGGCCAAATGCAGCTCCTTCTTGCTCACTCATGTGTATGTGTCTGTTAGCAATAATGCAGCCCTCGGTTAAGTTTACGGTACCTTTGGGACCTATTATGGTAATGGGTGCGGAGCCTACAATATCGCCCGATTCTCGCACAGGTGGTTTTACCTTAAGGGTAAATGAATCGGTGCGCGAAATTTCAACCTGTGAGGCTTTGCGTACAGGACCTAATACCCTTACGCCCTCTATTGCGCGGAGTGATGGACCAATAATTGTTAATTGCTCTTTACAGGCAAATTGCCCGGGTTGGGATAAGTCTTTAATTGGTGTTAGTTGGTAGCCTTTGCCGAAAAGTATTTCTAAATGCTCAGCACTTAAATGAATGTGGCGGTTAGACACGCCAACCGGCACCAAATTATTATCTTGCACGGTTGCATTTTTGCATTCGTTTATAACTCGGTTTACAATTTCGGCCACCAATGCGGCATCGTATGCCATATAATTCACTCCTTGATAAACTAAATAATGCGGAAACTGTCGGCCATAACGCAGCGGCGTTGCCTTGTAAAACTGCGAGCCGAGGTTATGCCCTCACCTGTGGGGCCTGCAATGGTGAATGTTGCATGACCTTCGCCACCAAAGCCAATTCCGGCATAAGACGGTGCGTTTTTAACAAATATTGTGGTTTCTACAGCACGGGCAAAACGTGATAAATTATCTATATTTTTGGAATGCATGTGTGCTGTGTGACGGTTGCCATGCTCGGCCTTAACGGCTAAATCAATGGCCTCATCTATATTGTCTACCCTAACAATTGGTAAAATGGGCATCATAAGTTCTTCTTGCACAAATGGGTGTTCAAAACTTGTTTCGCAAATAATGCAACGAATATCATCACTTACATTAACACCTATTTTTTCTAATAAAACTTTGGCATCACGGCCAACGCAATTACGGCTTACAACCTTGCGCACACGGCCGGATTTATCCTTCTTTTCCTCTAAAACTATGGCAGCCAACTGCTCTGCCTGTTTAGAATCTATTAAATAAGCGCCGTTTTTAAGCATTGAAGAAATAAGTTCGTCGGCTATATTTCTAAATGCGAAAACCTCTTTTTCGGCAATACAAGGCAGATTATTATCGAATGTGCAACCATCAATAATATCTTTGCCTGCTTTTTTAACATCGGCGGTGTCATCAACAATAACGGGTGGGTTACCGGCGCCTGCGCCAATAGCCTTTTTGCCCGAAGAAAGCACTGCCTTAACAACACCGGGACCGCCTGTGCAAACAAGCAGACGTACTGCTGGGTGCGACTGCATAACAGCGGCCGATTCAAGCGTTGGTTTAACCATAGAGCAAACCAAAACTTCGGGCCCGCCAACCGCCTTAGAAGCACGGTTAACAAGGTCTACTGCATAGTTTGAAGTGGCAATGGCGTTAGGGTGTGGGTTAAACACAACTCCGTTGCCTGCGGCCACCATGCCAATGCTGTTGCAAATAACGGTTTCGCTTGGGTTGGTGCTTGGTGTGATTGCGCCAACAACACCAAACGGAGCCATTTCCACCAATGTCAAACCGCTATCGCCTGTTTTGGCGTTAGAAACAATATCTTCGGTTCCGGGGGTTTTGTCGGCCACCAAAATGTGTTTGGCGGTTTTATGAGCTACCCTGCCCATACCGGTTTCGGCAACGCCTAAAGCGGCCATAATTTCGGCTTCGGCACGGGTTAAACGGCGAATTTCGGTTATAAGTTCTTCTCGTTTTTCCACCGACATTGCACGAACCGCCTTGTAGGCTACACCCGCAGCCTCAATGGCATCGTTCATATCGGAAAAAACGCCCACAAACTTACGGGTTCCGTAATGTGTGCTATCGTAATTTGTAGCCGTGGCCGACTGCATTTTATTTAAAACCTGACTTACTACCTGGCGGATTTCCGCCTCGGAAATATTGGCCATTTTGTTCACTCCTTAACAAAATTTTGCTGTATCTTGAGCTATCATATACTCCTCGTTAGTGGGGATAACCAAGGTTTTAACCCTGGCACCTTTAGCCGAAATATCGGCACCTGAGCCACGGGGTATGTTAGAATTTATTTCTTCATCTATTTTAATACCGAAAACATCCATATTGCTGCAAACCATACTGCGCATTTCGTCGTCGTTTTCGCCAATACCTGCAGTAAATACAAGAACATCAATGCCGTTCATTTCGGCAATATAGCTGCCAATATATTTTTTAATGCTGTTGGCCAACATTTTTATGGCCAGTTGAGCACGTGGGTTGCCCTGTTTTGCGGCTTCAGACACATTTCTGGCATCGTTGGAAAGTCCGCTGACACCCAAAAGACCCGATTGTTTATTAATTAAATCTTCCACCTCGGAAGCATTTAGATTTTTAAGTTTCATAATATACGGAATAACGGTTGGGTCAATGGTGCCGCTGCGTGTACCCATTGGCACACCCTCTTGCGGGGTAAAGCCCATTGAGGTGTCTATGGCAATACCGCCATCTACCGCAGTTATAGAAGAGCCGTTACCCAAGTGGCAGGTAACAATTTTAAGTTCATTTAAAGGCTTGCCCAATTGTTCGGCTGCCTTAGCAGCAACATAGCGGTGCGAGGTGCCATGAAAGCCATAACGGCGTATTTTATGTTCTGTATAAAATTCGTAAGGAATGGCATATATTGTGCGGAAATCTTCCATTTGAGAATAAAAAGATGTATCGAAAACGCCAACCTGCACTGTTTTGCTCATTAACCTTTTGCAAGCCTTAATGCCCTTAATGGCGGGTGGGCCGTGCAGTGGGTTTATTGGCACTATTGTTTCTAAATAGGCTATTACCTCATCATCTATAAGTGTGGATTTTTTATATTTTTCGCCGCCGTGGGCTATTCTGTGGCCAACGGCATCAATTTCTTCAATGCTGCTTATAACGCCGTATTTTTCGCTTACTAAAAGTTCTAATACTAATGAAAGGGCTTCTTCGTGTGTGGGTAAATCCACCTCGGCCGAATAGGTTTCAAAACCGTCGCGCTTATGTGTTACGGTGCCACCGGCTCCAATGCGTTCGCAATTACCTTTGGCCAAAACTGAGCCGTTTTCCATATTAAAAAGCTGATATTTAAGCGAGGAACTGCCCGCATTAATAACTAAAATTTTCATATAATCGGTCCTTTTGTATTTTAATATATTAACTCTACATTATTGTTTTTAAAGTGTTCTACCCAGCGTTCCGAAGGTTTTTGGTCGGTAACCACCACATCAACCTCGTTTACGTCTAACACCCTAACGAACGATATTTTATCGAACTTGGTGCTGTCAATTGCAAGCACCTTTTTTTCGGCAGCGGCAAATATTGCACGCTTTATTTCCGAGTCTTTTTCGTTAGAATCGGTAATGCCCATTTTAATGTCTAAACCCTTAGAAGAGCAAACCGCTAAATCGACATGGAAGCCGCGAATCATTTTTTCGGCCGAGCTGCCAACCAACGATAAAGCGCCTTTTTTTAAGGTTCCGCCTGTTGACAGAATGTTCCAATCTTCCTTATCGGCAAGTTCGAACATAATCTCTACAGAATTGGTAATAAGGGTTATATTTTTTCGGTCTTTTATAAATTTTGTAACAAACTTAGCAGTAGAGCTGGAATCCAACATTATATAGTCGCCATCGCCTATAAGCTCGGCTATTTTGGCGGCTATATTCTGTTTTAACTCTACATTAGCCCTTTTACGCACATTAAAGGGTAAATCGGTGTTAAGGCTTTGATTAATAACGGCACCGCCATAGGTTTTTTTGGCGATTCCCTCTTTATCCAGCTTTTCTAAATCGCGGCGGATTGTTTCTTCGGTAACATCAAATTCCCTACTTAAATCTGCCACAATAACCTTACCCTCGGCATTTAGTTTAGCCAGAATTGCGTTGCGCCTTTCAATAGCGAGCATTTTTCACATTCCTTTATAAAATATTCTGCCAGAGTTTTGCATCGGGATGTGGGATAACAGCGCTGTCTAAGAACATACCGTTTCCACCTGCGCCTGTTTTGGCCTTTTCTATGGCGGCCTCAACAGCGGCAATTTCACCCGTTAATAATAAATAAGATTTTCCACACATTCCGCGAGCCAAACGCAGTTCAATTAAATCTACAAGCGCGGTTTTTGCGGCGGTGTCTGCCGCTACTATTGCGGCTGCAGCCGAAAATGTTTCGAGCACACCAAGCGCGTTAGGCGAGCCAATTTCGGCCGAGCCATAAAGCGCCGGAAAAATAGAATCGTGTGGGTTGCCAAGCACAAAACTATCAATTAACTGCTCGGAATCGGCAATACTTGCTGCCTCTACCGAAGCCTTAACGGCGCTTAGGTCGCCGCTTATAATTACCATATATTTTCCGGGGCAAACGGTGTCGGCCTGAATAATATCAACCTCGGCCGTTTTTACCAAGCGGTCGGCTGCCTTCATACCGGAGGAAACAGTTTTAAATTCTACCATGCCAATAGCTTTTTTCATAACCCTTTCCTCCTTTAAATATTAATTGTTATTTTGCGGTCGGTTACCTCGGCAACCGTGCCGCTAAAAGCACTATGTATTGCTACACTTAAGGCGTTTTCTTTAGGTGCGGCCACCTTCTGACCTGCCAACACCTTATCGCCTTTTTTAACCACAGGCACTGCAGGAGCGCCAATGTGTTGATTTAAATATATGTTTAACCTGTTGGTTTTAACTTCTTGCTCTAACACAGGGGCCGATTTATTGTAAGGGTCAAGCCCCAACCTTGAACGTAGCCTTGAAAGCGGTATCATACGATACGGCCTCGCAGCGTCGACCTTGCCTGTTTTGGCTTTGGGCATTTTTACACCTGCTGCCCTGAGCTCACCCTTAACGGCACCTATTAATGTTCTGGGTGCTAACCCCTGACCGCAAGAGTAAAGTTCGCAAAGGCCGCAGCCCGAGCAAAACATTGAGTTTACATAGGGCTTAGTGTTTTTTGTGATACTGTTAGACGCCACAAGCATAAATTCGCCGGGTTCTATGGGGTGTCCTAACAAATTTCGTGGGCAAAGCGATGTGCAATAGTTGCATTGGCAACATGCTGCCATGGCCCTTTTAATATCTATTTTTGGTTTGCTTAATTTTTTTTGCACCAACGCCAAGTCTTTAGGCAAAACAATTACAGCGTTGGTGGTTTTGGTAACACATTGCGAAGTATTTCCCAATGCGCCCATCATGGGTCCGCCTATAATATAGGCCGGGTCTTCTATAGTAACGCCGCCGGCTAAATTTATAAGTTCTTTTAGTGTTATGCCAATTGGGGCATAAACGGTAATTGGGTTTTTAACCTCACCGGTTATGGTAACATATTTGTGGGTTACGGGTTGACCGTTTAATGCGCGGTAAATGTTATATACTGTTTCTACATTAAGCACAGTAACGCCCACCGAAAGCGGAATTTCGCCTGCCTGCACAACCCTGCCTGTTGCTTCATAGGTTAAAACAACCTCGTCGCCCGCGGGGTAAACCTCGGGCAAGCGGCATACTTGCATATTTTTAAAGGATGCAATTTCTAAGTTTACGGCCTCAAGCGTTCTTTTATAAGAACCCTTAACTCCAACATAAACTTTTTTTGCCCCTATTATGTTCGAAATTAAATTTAATGTGCTTAAAATTTCGTGGGTATACATTTTAAGCAATTGCCTGTGCAAGCGTAACAACGGTTCACACTCGGCACAGTTTAGAATTATTGTGTCGGCTTTGGTGTCTAATTTAGCATAGGTTGGAAAACCTGCGCCGCCGGCACCTACAATTCCGTTTTCACGCAAAAGCGTTTTTATTTCTGAAATGGTCATTATTTAATCACTCCGGAAAGACCTGTTCCGTTATCAATTATACCTACAATAGCGGCATCTACGGGGGCAGAAGCCACTCCACAGCCTATTCTTGCTGCACTGCCAAGAGCTACCAATACAATTTCGCCAATGCCGGCACCAATATTATCAATTGCGACAATTTTTTCGGCCGAATTGCCAAAATCGTTAAGCGGTTCTACAACCATAAATTTATTTCCAATAAGATTTTCGTTTTTTCGTGTGGAAACAACGCTTCCTACTACTTTTCCGATAATCATTTTTTTCACCTGTTCTTTCAAAAAGTTACGCTGAAAATAAAATTTTGGGCTCAACCGAGGGGCTAATTAAGCCCCTCGTTATGTTGAAATTCCCGTTTCCTGCAATTATTTTAATGTGGGCAGGATTTTCTCCACATCGTCGTGAGGACGCGGAATTACGTGTGTAGCAATAACTTCGCCAAGACGACCAGCCGAAGAAGAGCCAGCCTCTACAGCAGATTTAACTGCGCCAACATCGCCGCGTACCATTACCGATACTAAGCCGGAACCGATTTTTTCGGTGCCGATAAGCTGTACATTAGCAGCCTTTACCATTGCATCTGCAGCCTCTATAGCAGCCACAAGACCTCTGGTTTCTACCATGCCTAATGCTTCGAGTGCCATTGTTGTATCCTCCTTAAAAATTTTTTGGGCCCAAATTTATTTTAAAGTGGGGAGAATGCTCTCCACATCTTCATGGGGACGGGGTATTACATGTGTTGCCACAAGTTCGCCTAAGCGACCTGCCGAATTAGAACCGGCTTCTACTGCCGATTTAACTGCGCCAACATCGCCACGAACCATTACTGTTACTAAACCGGAGCCGATTTTTTCGGTGCCGATAAGTTGAACGTTAGCAGCCTTTACCATTGCGTCAGCTGCCTCAATTGCGGCCACAAGGCCACGGGTTTCTACCATACCTAATGCTTGAAGTACCATCTTTTTAACCTCCTTAACGGGTGCGGGTTTTTTAACCTCGGCCTCGGCGGCCGGTTTTGCGGTTGTAGTTTTCTTTTCTGCCATAAATACTACCTACCTTTCTTTTGAATACGCGCTGCGCTTAGCGCCAAAAGTCTGTTTGTCTCGGGGTGGGGGCTTGCAATAACGGCGTGAGCACAAGGCCTAACAATACCGTTATTCAAGGCGTTTTCTACAGCGGCAGTAACGGCCGAAACATCGCCTTCCACCACCACAGTAACAAGCCTGCCACCTAATTTGCGCTCCCACGTAACAAATCTGACATTTGCCGATTTGCACATAATATCCAAACAATCTATGGCTCCGGTAACTCCGGAAACCTCAATTAGTCCTAACGACTTCATTTAATGGGTCCTCCTAAAACTTAGGGAGAATTTTTTCAACATCGGTATGTGGGCGTGGGATTACATGAACGGCCACAAGTTCGCCTAACGAAGATGCTGTATTAGAGCCGGCTTCAACTGCGGCCTTAACGGCACCAACATCGCCGCGAACCATTACCGATACTAAACCGGAACCAATTTTTTCGGTACCGATTAAGGTTACCTCGGCTGCCTTTACCATTGCGTCGGCTGCCTCAATTGCGGCTGTTAAACCACGAGTTTCAATCATACCAAGAGCTTCTTTAGACATTTTATATTCCTCCAATAATTAATTTTTATCGAATGCGTTTAGCTTTAGCATCGGCTCGGTGTCGGGCTCGGTGCTGGTTAATATGTGTGATGTTACAACCCCTGAAACCTTTTGGGCTGCAGCCTTTGCGGCCTCAACAGCGGCTTCAACATTGGTTATGCTGCCGCGAAACTTTACCGCTACAATAAGCGGAACATCGAGCCCATCGGGGTTGCCGGGTTTGTTTTTATCAAAGGTTTCGGCCGTAACATTTGCCGCTTTACAGCCGGCATCTAACGCAACAAAGCCTGCCACTAAGCCATAAACCTCTACAATACCGGTGGCTTCTCTCATAAATTATACCCCCGATTATTTATTAACTATGGCTATTTTCAAACCTTCCATTTTTAAGTTGGTTTTTAAAGCCTCATTTATTTCTTCAAGCGGGTATTTGTGTGTAATGAGTTTTTCAATAGGTAACCCTATTGCTTTAGCGCGTTTTAAGAAATCGAATGTGGTTGCATAATCGCGCAATGTGTAAACCCAAGAGCCTACCGTTGTAATTTCTTTAGCGCAAATGTCAAAATGCGGATTAATAGTGGCATCGCCACCGTTTATAAAGAAGCCTAATTCGCAAAGGCCGCCGCCGTTACGAATAAACTTGTAAATATTGCTGTGGGCTATTGGTGAGCCTGTGCATTGGAAAGCAAAATCGGCCAAGTAACCGCCAAAAGCGTTTTGAACCGCTGAAGTCAAGGCCTCAATGCCGTTGTGGTCTTTAAAGTTAACCACATGGTCGGCACCCATAAGTTTAGCAAACTCTAAACGCTTGGTCTCGCCATCAACCGCAACAATGTTTTCAATGCCCATTGTGCGAAGTATGGCAATGCAAATAAGGCCGATTGGGCCGCAACCCTGCACAACAACACGGCTGTTAAACCTTAAAATGCCGGTTGTTTTTGCACGCTCAACTGCGTGAATAAGCACAGCGCAGGGCTCTATTAAAATGCGAGAATCTAAATCTAAATCGCTTACATTAAACACGGTTGAACCGCCGCGAACTAATATGTAATCGCTGAACCAGCCGTTCAAATGAACATCGTCGTCTGGCAATAGGCCGTAAACATCGGCGCCGCCAACGTTTTGTTTATTTAAATCGAACATGGTAATATCGGGGTTGTCTTTAAAAATCATACAGGTTACTACCTTATCGCCAACGGCTAAGGGTTTACCGGCAGAATCTTTTTTAACATTTTTACCCATTTTAACAATTTCGCCTGTACCTTCGTGGCCAAGCGCTACAGGTATAAGACCAAATGGGTCGCGTTTAAACTCGTGGGCATCGGTTCCGCAAACGCCGCAGCCTTCAACCTTAACTAAAATATCGTCGTCGCCAACGGGTGGCATTGGGTATTCTTTAAGTTCAAACCTTTCAAGGCCTGTTAGCATTGCCACTCGGGCCGTAGAAGGAACGCTGCCGCCTGCAGTGCTCACAGGGGCTTGAGTTCCCTTCATATCACTTAACACCTGGCGAACAATTGCTTCTATATTAGAAGAATTAATATCCACTTTATATTCCGCCTTTCTCAAAAAACTGTTTTCCGTACTCTGCTAAAAGAGTGTCTTGCTCCTCGGTGCCACCGCTTACCCCTAAGCCGCCCACAATAACGCCTGCGGAATTTTTAAGGGGTTCGCCACCGCCGAAAATCACTATTTTACCCTCATTTGTAAACTGAATGCCGTATAGTGAATTGCCCGGCTGTGCCAAAGGTTTTAACATCGAGGTTGACATTTTAAGTGCTACCACGGTAAATGCTTTGTTCACGGCTATATCGTAACTTGCATAATAAGAATTATCCATACATTCCACAAGCACCGGCCTTGCCGCGCTGTTAGAAACCGCCACAACGGCGTTAACGCCCAGCTCTTTGGCCTTCTCTTTTACGGCCGCGCTGATTTTTTGTGCCTTAGCCAAGGTTATATCGTTTTTATTAGAACTTAACTCTTGCACAATTGCATCTACCACGGTTTGCAAGGCATTATTATCCATGCCTGCCACCACTATTTACCTAACTGCTCTAATACGCGGCGTGTGATTTCCGAAACCATATCGGAGTTATCGTGTCCGCCACATTTACCGCAGCCATGGCAGCTTGGTTGACCGCTTTTTGCGTTGGGACATAAATCGGCCGGGTGTTTACCCTTCATGCCAAACTGACGGCGGATTTCGTAAAGGCGTTGAACCTGAGATTCAGATAATTCTTTTGGACCGCCAAGTTGTTTAGAAATGTATAACAGATGGGCATAAAACTCAACCGACTCCATTTTGTGATAAGCATTGAGTAGGCTATCGGAAAACGAGAGTGCACCATGATTTTCAAGTAAAACAGCATCAAAAGACTGTAAATATTTAGAAACTGCATCGGGTATTTCTTCGGTAGAAGGGGTGCCGTATTCGGCAATAGGAACACAACCAAGAGCAATAACAGCCTCGGGCATGATGGGTTGTGTTAGCGGAATGCCTGCAATGGCAAAGCCGGTAGCATAAAGTGGGTGTGCGTGAACTACGGCGTTAACATCGGGGCGTTCCTTATATACACGCATGTGCATTTTAATTTCCGAAGAAGGTTTAAATCCGGGGTTGGCTTGAATAACCTTACCGTTGCGGTCTACTTTACAAATATATTCAGGTGTCATAAAGCCTTTGCTAACACCTGTGGGTGTGCAAAGAAATTCATTGTCATTCAGTTTAACAGAAATATTACCATCGTTAGAAGCAACCATTCCCTTGTCGTAAATGCGTTTGCCGATTTCACAAATCTGTTTTTTAATTTCGTACTCGTTAATCATTTTGCATTCTCCTTTAAAATTTGGTTTTTGTTTGATTTTTTGCCTTTTATACTGTAATTTTAGCATAAAACACGCTTAAAGTCAACATAAAAATCTTTATTTTTGTTTATTTTTCTGTTTTTGTGTTGGTTTTATGTTGTTTTAGGTGTTCTAATACATCATTTATGCCCTCGCCCGTTATGGAATTCACAAAAAATACCTTTTTGCAGCCCGAAAGCCTTAACCAACGCTCTGCTTTTTGGGGCTCGGCTTTATCAATCTTTGTAACTATGCCAATAACCTCACGGTTTACAAGGCATGTTATGCAAGGCGGAAAGAGTGAATAATCGTCATTAGCGGCAATAAGCAAGGCTACAACATCGGCCTCGTAGGAATATAGTGCCAACGCAGCGCCTAAATCGTGATTCTCGGCATATTCGCCGGGGGAATCTATAAGAAAATCGGAAAAGGCCATGCCCTGCGTTTTCTTATATTCCACCTTTTGCCCCATTAATGCTTGAGTAAGGGTTGTTTTGCCGCAACCACTGCGACCAACAAGCAACAGCTTTTTCATGTTCGAGTCATCTCACAAACATCAAAGCCTAATTTTTGTGTTGCATAGTCGGTTACAGCGGCCAAGGCGGCTTCCACTTGGGAGACCGAGCCCGTTACTATAACGGTGCCGCTAAAGCGGTCCACAAACCCGAGCGTTACGCCCGAAGCCTTTAAGGCAATATCGCCCGCTATAATGGCGGTTTCACTCGGGCTCAGGGTTAAAATTCCAATTGCGCCCTCGTGCGCTTCGGCAGGGTCTAACCCCAGTTTGTAATATAAAATATTGTCGGGGTTGGCAATAATATGGGCCAGCGTTATTTGTTTTCCGGGGACCAATTCTTGAACAATACGCATTTTTTCGCCACTGTTAATTAAATTATCAAAATTCATTTTTACCCCCCTATTTTAGCATTAAGGCCATGCGACCTTGCCACATTAATTAATTTTTCCATATGCTCGTTTGTAGGCGGCGGAACATCGCCCATTAAATACGGTCTGTTAAGACCTTCATATTTATCGCGCCCCATACGGTGATATGGTAACAAATGTATTTCGTTGACACCGTTAAGACTTTTGGCAAAGGCCGCAATATCTGAAATTTCGGCCTCGGTATCGTTAAATCCCGGTATTACCGGAACCCTAATAATAAGCCTTTTAGCCTGCCTTGCTATTAAGGCTGCATTTTCTAAAATTCTTTCGTTAGGTTGGCCGGTAAATTCGGCGTGTTTTGCACTGTTAATGTGCTTAATATCCATTAAAAACAAATCTATGTGCGGAATAAACTTTTCAATAACACTTTGTTCGGCAAATCCTGTGGTTTCTATGGCAGTGTTTATGCCGTGGTCATGGCAGGCATTCAGCAAACTAATAGCAAAATCGGGTTGCAAAAGCGATTCCCCACCCGAAAGGGTTATACCGCCACCCGAACGGCGATAATAGGGCGAATCCCTTAAAACCTCATCTAAAACCTCGGCCACCGTTACATCCTTGCCAATGGTCTTCATTTTTCCGTTTTGTTTCATTTGCTCTATGTTATAAGACTGCGATTCGGGGTTACAACACCAGCGGCACCTTAACGCACAACCCTTTAGAAACACTATGGTGCGTATGCCCGGACCATCATGCGTGGAAAACCGCTGAATATCGAAAATTCGGCCCCTTGTTAAAAGTTTAGAATCGGCCATTTAAAATTCCCCCTGCTGTGTGCGGTTAATAATGTCATCCTGCAAGGAGCGTGAAAGTGTTGTAAACAAGGCGCTGTAACCCGCAACCCTAACCACCAATGACTTGTATTTTTCGGGGTTTGCTTGGGCATCACGCAGGGTTTCGCGGCTTACAACATTAAATTGCATGTGGCTTCCCTTTTGGTCAAAATAGCCGCGCACCAGTGCAACAAAACTTTCAAGTCCGCTCGCCCCTGCTAAAGCGCTTGGGTGGAATTTCATATTAAATAATGTTCCGTTAGATGCTATGTAATGGTCGAGCCTTGAAACCGAGTTGGCTGCTGCTGTCGGTCCTTTTACATCTCGGCCCGCTGCAGGCGATACGCCATCGGCCACCGGTGTGAAGGCTAAACGGCCATCGGGTGTGGCACCGGTTTGTGCGCCCAGCGGCACATTAGCCGAAACCGGATATAACCCCGCTTGGTACTGCCCACCGCGTGGGTTTTTATAGTTAAGTAATAGGCGTGTGTATGTATAGGCCACATCGCGTGCAAAAGAATCAACCTTGGCAACATCGTTGCCAAACTTGGGCAACTCTCCAATTTTATCAAGTATTTTTCCATAAGCGTCTTTTTTATCACTGGAACAGTTATTTTTAACAACCGTTTCGTATATAGCCTTTACATCATCGCTTGATAACACCTTGCCCGATTTAACAAACTCTTTGGCAACCTGAGTTGTAATTTGTTCGGCTTTTTTGGCGTCCATATCTTTTCCAAAATTGTTTTGGAGCGCCTCTTTAAGTTCGGCTATGGTGAACGCTTTTTGTTCGTACACCAAAGTTTTAATAGCATATAAAGAGTCGGTCATGTTGGCTATACCAAAGCCCTGCGGACCTGTAAAGTTATAAATTGCGCCGCCTTCTTGCAAACTTTTACCACGACCAATGCAATCTTCAACCATGCAAGATTGAAACGGCAGTGGGCAGAGTTCTGCGTGGGCCACATCTATTGCATTATCAGCATTAACCATAAGTTCTATGAAATAATTCATTTGGGTTTTATAGGCATCATAAAACTCTTCAAAGCTCTGCATTTTCGCAACATCGCCTGTTTGCGGACCAATTTGAACGCCGTTGTCTACGCCGTTAGAAAACACCATCTCGAGTGGGCGGCACATATTAAAGAACGCGGCATCGTGCCAGCCATCTGTTTTGGCGGCTTTTTGCGGCTCAACACAACCAATAATGTTATAATCCCTTGCGTCCTCTAATGTAAGGCCACGGCTTTGAAGCGAAGGAATAATAACCTCGTCGTTATAATAGGCCGGCAAACCAACGCCTGTGCGGGTAACCTCGGCAGCGCGAATCATAAACTCGTGTGGGGTGCCATTCCAAACCCTAACCGAAAACGAAGGTTGTGGGAGGGACACATGCATTGTCGCATTCATGCACATATACGAAATATCGTTAGTGGCATCGCGTCCGTTTGAATCTTGGCCACCTACAATAAGGTTTTGGAAAAGGCTGTATCCTGCAAATCCCTCGGCCGATGCGGCATCGCGCACTTTGTTAAGGTCATTAAGTTTTACCCAAATGCAATCTATTAATTCTTGGGCAAATTCACGGGTTATTTTGCCGCTTTCTAAATCGGCAATATAATAAGGGTACATATATTGGTCGAAGCGACCGGGAGAAATTGAGTGTCCGCTCGATTCAGTTTGCAAAAGCATTTGCACAAACCAAAACGATTGACATGCCTCGTAAAATGAGGTTGCACCGTTTTGTGGCACCCTTTGGCAATTTTCAGCAATTTTTAAAAGCTCGTTTTTGCGGGGTTCGGTTGCATCGGCGGCTAATTTTTTGGCCAACACAGCGTACCTTTTAGCATAATTGCAAACGGCCTGGCAACTAATAATTACAGCCTCTAAAAAGTGGTGGCGTCGGGCGTAATCGGCATCGGCTACGCTTAATTTTTCGAGCGCAGCTTTAGCCTCGGCCTCTATTCCCTTGAAGCCCATTTTAAGCACCTTGGCGTAATCTACGGTAACATGGCCTATGCCGTTGTAAAAATAGTTACCCGGTGTGAACATATTGTGTTCAATAGCGGTAAGCGCTTCGGGTGCCATATAGGAAGTCGCAAGTTCACTAGTGGTTTTACCCTTCCAATAGGTGTAAACTTCTTTTAAGGTTTTTTTGGTTTCATCCGATATATAAAACGGGTCGGCCGAGCGGGTTTCTATTGTGTCAAATTCGTCTTCAAGCCAACTGTAAGAATATTCAGGGAAAACCTGACAACTGCGGGGCATTTTTGTGTTACTACCAACAATGAGCTCAAGCGGACGAATGGTAATGGGTAAACCCTCTAAAATATGGGCAAAGGCCTTGGCCCTTCTCAAATATATTGGTTGGCCTTCGGTTTCTTTGTAACTTTGGGTTAAAAGAACTGCCCTTTCAGCCTCTATTTGTGGCATTTTTTCAAATAAATGTTCAATTAATTTAGGGATTCTTTCGGTTTTTTCTATTTTTTGGGAATAAATTGTACTCATTATTTAGTACCCTCCAAACAAATATATACAAACATTTTCTGTGTTTTTGACATTTTTACAGTTATATTTTATCAAAAAACCACAGTTTTGTCAATAGAAAACAAAGAAAAAACCAAGAAAACAACATAAATCCAACATCAATTATCTGTGAAAACCACATCGCCTGACAAAATTAACTCTCTGCCTTGCATATTATATATAAATGTAGTATAATATCTTTATAGTATATATAAATAATAAAGAGGTACTTTATATGAACTTTTCCCAACCCGATGTTCGCGGAATGGTAGAAGGCTTTTGCCTTATAAAATCTGTCGATAAAAAAACATCCTCTAAAGGCGACACATACCTCGATTTAACCCTTAGCGACAAAAGCGGAGAAATTAACGCTAAACTTTGGAGTTATAACGAGGTTCTGCACGGCACATACACCGCTAACGAACTTGTTAAGGTAAGGGGCACCGTGTCGGTTTATGCAGGCAGTGACCAACTGCGAATTGATAAAATTCGCCACATTACCGAAGCCGACGGCATTAATGCGAACGATTATGTTCCCAGCGCCGAATATGATGTTAACGCTATGTTTGACGAGCTTTTTGCCATAGCATCTGATTTTTCCGACCAAAACCTTAAAAAATTAGTTACACATATGCTCTCAACCCACAAAACCGAATTATTATATTGGCCGGCAGCCTTTAAACTGCACCACGCCATTCGTGGCGGACTTTTAATGCACACACTGTCTATTGTTAGACTGTGCGAAAGCGTTTGCCACATTTACCCGTTTGTAGACCGTGAGTTACTAATTTCGGGCGCAATTTTACACGATATTGCAAAATTAACCGAATATGAAGTAACCGACACAGGAGTAGCTTCGGGCTATTCGGTTAAAGGCAACCTTATAGGCCACTTGGCCGAGGGCGCAATTATGGTGCGCAAGGCGGCCGAGGAATTAGGCATATCTTCAGAAAGTTCAATGTTGCTTGAGCATATGTTGCTTTCCCACCACGGTGAGCCTGAATTTGGCGCTGCAGTAAGACCAATGTTTATGGAAGCCGAACTTTTAAGCGAGCTCGACCTGCTCGATTCCCGCGTTTACGAAATGCGTGACGCCCTGTTAGCCGCTAAAGATAACGATTTTACCGGCAAACTTTGGGCTTTAGATAACCGCAAGTTATATAACCACACAAGAACAAATTTAGAAGAAAACCCTAATTTGTTTTAATAAAGAAAAGGAGTTTTAAAAATGAAAATCACAAAAGATATGTGCATAGGCGATGTTTTAGATATGGACACAGGTGCTGCCAAATACTTCTTCGAAATTGGTATGCACTGCTTAGGCTGCCCTGCATCTCGCGGTGAATCTATAGAAGAGGCCTGCCAGGTTCACGGCACCGACTGCGATTCACTCGTAGAAAAATTAAACCAATATTTTAGTGATAAATAATGTTTAATTTGAGCAAAAGGTTATTAAAAATAGCCGAGTTAGTGCCAAAAAACAGCCGAGTGGCCGATATTGGTACCGACCACGGCTATTTGCCTATATACCTTATAAAAAGCGAGATTGCAAACTCTGTTTTGGCCTGCGACATTAACCAAAAGCCCTTAAATAACGCCCAAAAAAATATTGAGCGTTCAAATGTGCGGGGCATTGAAACTCGGCTTTGTGGCGGCCTTAACGGTATAACTGCCGACGAGGTTGATGCCATTATAATCGCGGGCATTGGCGGCGAGGTTATTGCCGGAATTTTAGAAAATTGTGGTTGGGTGAAAAATAAAAAATATACACTTTTACTTAACCCCACAACTTCACCCGAAAAATTAAGGGAGTTTTTATATTCCGCCGGTTTTAGTACCGATTTAGAAACCGCCATTTGCGAAAACGGTAAGTGCTACACCATAATTAAAGCCACCTTCTCGGGCAAATCTTGCACGCCACAAGAATATAAATTATATATAGGTGAGTTAAAACCCGAATCCCCACATAATATTTTATACATTAAAAAGCAGCTTTCGCGTTTGCAAAAGCTGAATCAAAGCATAAAAAACATCCCCTCAAAGCAACCCGAGTTTTTAAAGACCGAAGAATGCATTAACCAAATTAAAAAACTATTGGAGGCGTAAAATGGCACTTGATGGCATTTTTTTAAATAAACTAACTGCCGAACTTTGTTCTGCCGTTAACTGCCATATTGATAAAATTCACCAGCCCACTAAAGATGAAATCGTTATTTCACTAAGGGGGGCAGGGTTTAATAGGCGCCTTTTAATTTCTGCCAAACAAGGCAGCCAGCGAATTCACTTTACAAATAATAAATTTGAAAACCCCGAAACACCGCCAATGTTTTGCATGTTGTTGCGCAAATATGCGGGCTCGGGGCGCATCACAAAAATCACCCAGCCCGAGTTTGAACGCTTAATTGAAATTGAGTTTTCTGCGTTGAGTGAACTGGGTGATATTATTTACCCAAAATTAATTATAGAACTTATAAGCTCCGCCCCTAATATAATTTTAGTTGACCAAAACGGAAAAATTATTGACGCACTGCATAGAATTGGCTTTGAATCTAAGTCCCGAGTGTTACTGCCCGGTGTTAAATATGAATACCCAAAAACTCAAGAAAAAATTGCCCCGTTGCCACAAAACGCAAAATTAATTGCAAACACCATAAAGGGTTTAGGCAATGTTAATTTAGAAAACGCCTTATTAAACACTGTGGCGGGGCTTTCTCCTCTAATTTGCCGCGAAATTATATCTTCTTTAAACAATAATTTAGAAGAATTTTTATCCAATTTTCTTTCTTTTATAGGGGAAAATTCTGCGCCTTATTTAATTAAAAATAATAATGGCGAGGCATATGATTTTAGTTTTATTAAAATTAACCAATACCCAAATTTTATTTGCGAAGAAAAGCAAAGCTTTAGTGACCTTTTAGATGAATTTTATACAACTAAAATGCTTAACGACCAAATAAATAAAAATTCTGCCGATTTAACACGAACACTAAACACCCTTTCGGCCCGCATTACAAAGCGCATCGCACACCGAAAAAACGACCTTTTAAAATGCGAAAACCGCGAAGATTTAAGGGTGTATGGTGAGCTTTTAAAGGCAAATCTATATAATATAAAGCCGGGCAGCAGTTATGCCTTAGTGCCTAATTTTTACAGCGAAAATTTAGAAAATATTAAAATTCCGCTTAATCCCGCGCTCTCACCCCAGGCCAATGCTGCAAAATATTTTAAAGATTATAAAAAAACCTATGCCGCACAGCAATCGCTTAACGGTTTAATTGAATCCGATAAAAAGGAACTCGAATATATTGAAAGTCTTATTTTTTCACTTTCTAATGCCGAAAATCTTAAAGATATTGCCGAGCTTCGAGAAGAATTAATAGCCTCAGGTTACATTAAAAACGCCCAAAACCCCAAAAAGAAAAAACAAATAAAATCCGAGTTTAAAGAATTTACATCGCCTTCAGGCTTTAAAACCTTGGTTGGCAAAAATAATTTGCAAAACGACCTTTTAACCTGCACTTTAGCCTCTAAAAACGATATGTGGTTTCATGTTAAAAATGCCCCAGGCAGCCATGTTATTGTTTTTTGCGGCGGGCAGGATTTAACTAACGAGGACATTTTATTTGCCGCAAATTTAGCCGCCAAAAATTCAAAAATGTGTAATTCTTCCAATGTTCCTGTAGATTACACCCAAGTAAAATATGTTAAAAAACCATCGGGAGCTAAACCCGGAATGGTTATTTATACAACTAATAATACAGTTTTTGTAACACCGGCAGGTATTTAATATGATTAAAACTAACCTTCATAAAATAGAAAAACGCGGTAATGTCGAATATTTAACCTTCCCTATATTAAACGGTTTTAAAAATTTGCGCCACGGCTTTACCACCCGCTTTGGAGGCGTTAGCACAGGTTGTTTCTCACAAATGAATTTAAGCTTCACCACCGGTGACAACCCCGATACCGTGCGCCAGAACTATAAAATTATAAGCAATGCTTTAGATATTAACCCTGATAATTTGGTGCTTTCGGCCCAAACACACACCGCCAATATTTTATGTGTTGGTAAAAACGACATTGGCAAGGGTGTGTGGCAGGATAAAACCTATTCTGACATTGATGCCCTTGTTACCAACGAAACGGGTGTTGCCTTGGTTACCCACAGCGCCGACTGTTGTTTAATAGGCTTTTTTGACCCTGTTAATAATGTTATTGCCGCCGCCCACGCAGGCTGGCGTGGCACAGTGCAAGAAATTGGCAAAAAAACCGTCGAGGTTTTAACAAATAACTATAACTGCAACCCAAAAAACATTATTGCCGTTTTAGCTCCTTCTGTAGCAAACTGTTGTTACGAGGTAGACGACCCTGTTTATAACGAATTTGCAAAAATTAACTATTTAAATTTAAATAATATTTTCATTAATAAAAATAACGGAAAATATATGTTAGATTTATGGGAAGCCAACCGCCAAATTTTAATTAACTCAGGCATAACCGAGCAAAACATTCAAATTACCGATATTTGCACCCATTGCCAAAGCGAATATTTTCATTCACACCGCGCTAACGGCAATAACCGTGGTGTAAATGCATTAATAATGGAATTAATTTAAGCCTATGCTTTTTGCATAGGCTTTTAAAATAAGAACCCGACCTGCCAAATGCAATTAAAATTGCAGGCAGGTGCCCGGAACCTTGTTGTATTCACAATAAAAAAAGCGAACGGAAAACCGTTCGCTAAATTTTTGTGCATTCGCACCTTCAAAACTGAACAAAGTAAAAAGCAAGGAGAATCAAAAGTAGGTCAAGCCCTCGGTCTATTAGTACTGCCAAGCACAGACCTCACGGCCTTTACACACGCAGCCTATCAACCCGGTAGTCTACCGGGGACCTTACTAGTTTAACACTATGGGA
>JAZRSY010000006.1:0-53804 GCA_045651765.1 Acutalibacteraceae bacterium
GCCGCATACAATTATTCTAAACTAACGCCCGAACAGAAAAAAGATTTTTTAGAAAAACATTTTAGCAAAACAAACGGCATTGGTTATAATTTTGGCCGCACACATATTAACTCTTGCGATTTCTCGTTAGATATTTATACACATGTTGAAAAGGGCGACAAAACCCTTGAAACCTTTAACATAGACCGCGAAAAGAAATATGTAATTCCATTTATTAAAGATGCCCTTGAATTTTGCGATAATGACATTTTTTTATTCTCGTCGCCTTGGTCGCCACCCGATTATATGAAGGACAATGAAAGTGCAATTAGAGGCGGCAAATTAAAAGAGGAATATAAAAAGGTTTGGGCGCTTTATTATGCCAAATATATTAAAGCGTTTTTAGCCGAAGGCATTAAAATCAGTGCTATTTCGGTTCAAAACGAGCCAATGGCAGTACAACCTTGGGAAAGCTGCAATTACTCCCCCGAAGATGAGCGCGATTTTATTGAGCAATATTTAGCCCCTGTTTTTGATGAAGAAGGTCTTTCCCACATTAAATTTATTATTTGGGACCACAATAAAGAGCGTGTTTATGACCGCGCTAAAACCATTTTAGGCTCGCAGAAGGTTAACGAGCGTGTTTGGGCGGTTGGCCACCACTGGTACACAGGCGACCATTTTAATTGCTCGACTTTGGTTAACGATGTTTTACACAAACCCACCATTTGCACCGAATTTTGCACCGCCATTACCGATGACTTTTTTGAATCGGCCAATAGGTATGCCCGCGAAATGTGCGAAAACCTTAACAACTATACAATTGCTTCGTGTGATTGGAACATTTTACTGAGCACCGATGGCGGACCATACCATAACCGTACGGCCGAATCGGTTGCCGTTGCCGGAAAAGTATATGAATCCAAAAGCGGTGGTTGTTCTGCCCCCGTTCTTTACGATAACGAAACCAAAAAGTTAGTTTACACACCAATTTATTACTATATTGGTCATTTTTCTAAATTTATTGAAAAAGGCGCCGTGCGCGTAGCTACCACAAAATTTGCCGACCCTTATTATTCTTGCGCATTTAAAAACCCCGACGGTTCAATCGTTTGCGTTATTTTAAACACCACCGACGAAGCCACACCGGTTACTTTAAGGCACAACGGCATTTGCACAAAAATTGAATTAAAGCCAAATTCAATTATTACCGCAATTATTTCAGAATAAAACTGAATAACGAATAACATTTAAACAATTCATATGCAAAATCACAAATTAAAAAAGTTTGACCGAAAGGTCAAACTTTTTTAATTTTTTGACAATAATTCTTTTCTCTTTTTTCTTCTAACTCGATTAATATGTCTTTCAAAATCACCGTTGTTTATAAGTTCAATTAAGACATATTGCATAAATGTTGGTACACTACAAGAATAAAAGCCAAGTTTTTCATTAAAGATTTTTACTAAATGCTTTGGCAAAACCATATAACCTATTCGAAACGATGGCGAGATTGTTTTTGAAAATGTATTTAAATAAATAACATTATCATAATTTGATAGCCCAAATAACGTTTCGGTTGGCTTGGTTGATACCGAAAATTCTGATTCGAAATCATCTTCGATAATATAACGGTTATTTATTTCAGACCAACTGATATATTCATGGCGCTTCGATGCCGTTGCTGTAACACCGCTTGGATAACTACGATAAGGTGTTGTATGTAATATACTTGCTTTAGTATTTAAAAGCGCTTGGCTATCTATTCCCGAGCTCGTAAGCGGTAATAAATCACAGGTTATATTAGTTGCATTATAAACCTGCTCAATCTTTTTATAAGACGGTGTTTCAATGGCGTATATACGATTTCTTCCAAGTAATTCTATAATTAACCCATATAGATATTCCGAACCCGAACCTATAAAAATTTGTTCTGTTTCAACATTAATGCCTCGATTCCGAGCAAGATAATGTTTAATCGCATCGCGCAATTCCAAACAACCGCTGTTTGGTGATTTGTCAAGTATTAAATCGCCTTGCTCTGTAAGGACTTTTCGCATTGTTTTGCTTAAAACAGAAATTGGAAACTCAGGATAATCATGTTGTGAATGCTGTATTATAGGCTTTGTCTTTTGTTTGCTTAGGGTTGCAAATCCATCGTTTTTACTAAAAATCACAATATAACCACTTCGCTCTCGCGCCTCAATATATCCCTCATCGCGCAACAAATCATAAGCATGTTCAACAGTAATTGTGCTGACCCCTGTTTCTTCCGCAAGACCTCTTTTAGAGGGCAATTTGGTGTTATATGGATAGTTTTCAGAAATTATATCGTCTCGTATTTGCTTATATAATTGTAAATATACGGGACGGTTTGTTTTATCGATTATATATTTCATCTGGTTATATAAAATACTCCTTATTTGGTAATTGTTATGTGTTCAGATAAAGTATAAACTACTTTTAAAGGAAAGTAAAGGAGTTTTATTAAATGAATAAAAACACAAAAAAAATTGTTATATCGGCTTTATTTGTGGCACTTGCTTGTGTAGCAACTTTAATAATTAAAATTCCATCCCCTTTAAATGGTTACATAAACTTTGGAGATTGCATTGTATTATTGGCAGGCTGGGCGCTATCCCCCGCTTACGCTTTTCTTGCGGCCGGGCTTGGCTCAATGTTTGCTGATGTCTTTTTAGGATATATTACCTATGCACCGGCTACATTTTTAATTAAAGGTTTAATGGCGCTCATAGCATTTTATGGTTTTAAACTTTTAAATCATAAAATTAGCAATACATTATCAAGAATAATTAGCGCTGTTTTAGCCGAAGTTTTTATGGTGCTTGGTTATTGGGTGTTTGAAGGCTTTTTATACGGCTTTATTGCATCGGTAATAAATATTCCTGCAAACTGTGTTCAAGGCATTGCAGGTATAATTGTTGGTGTTATATTAATTAAAATATTTGAAAAAAGCAAAATTAAATTACAATAATAAAAAGGTTGACCACTTGGTCAACCTTTTTTTAGAATAAAGTTGTTATCCAATAAATAACTCCGTAAATCACACTCGCGACAGTGCCATAAGCAATAACCGGGCCGGCAATTTTAAAAATACTGGCCCCGACGCCCAGCACCCAGCCTTCGTTTTTAAACTCAATAGCGGGCGAAACAACGGCATTTGCGAAACCGGTTATCGGCACTAAAGTGCCGGCTCCGGCGTGCTTAGCAATATTATCAAAAACCTTTAATCCTGTTAAAAGGGCCGCAATAAAAATCAAACTTACAGGCACCAACATTTTTGTAACCTCAGCCGAAAGACCTAAAAAAGCATATAACTCTTTTAACAACTGTCCAATCAAACAAATTAAGCCGCCAATTAAAAATGCTTTAATAAAATTACTAATTTTTTTAGATGGTGGCGATGCCTTTTTAACCATTTTTGAATATTGTTTTTTTGAAGTTTGCATAACAAAACCCCTTTCGCAAAATATTATTTGCCTAAGGGGTTTTTATTATGCAAAATTTAAATAATTGTTATAGTACGCGTTCTTTACCCCAGAAAAATACCGCAACGGTACCTGGGCCTGTATGACTACCAATAGTGGTTCCTATATCGAAAATTTGGGGTTTATTTTTAAGTTTAGGAAAACTCGAAACTATCAAACTCGAAACCTTTTCGGCATCCTCTAAGCACGCCGAATGACAAATGTAGCATTTATCGTCATAATTCAGTCCGTTTTCTGCATTAGCTTTCATTTCTTCAACAATTTCGGTTATAGCATTATTTTTGCCCCTTACCTTTTTGCGAGGTATTAGTTTGCCATTAGCATCCATATTTAAAACAGGGCAAATTTTTAAAACTGTGCCAAATAGGCCTGCTGTTTTTGAAATTCGGCCACCTTTAACATAAAAAGTAAGGTCGGTAGAAAAAAACCAAAGGTGCATTTTTAGTTTATTATTGTTAACCCAGTCATAAATATAGTCAATATCCTTGCCACTATCTCTAAGGTCGGCAAGTTTGTCTACAATAAGACCATACCCTGAAGATGCTGCTAAAGAATCAACAATATATAATTTTTGTTCCGGGAATTTTTCACGCAAATCAGCTGCGGCTATTCTTGCCGAATTATAAGAACCCGAAAGCCCACTTGATAAGGTAATGTGCAGCACATCTTTACCCGTTTTTAAAAGGCTTTCAAAATAATCATAATATTCATCAATATTAACCTGCGAAGTGCGTGTTTCAGAACCTTGTTGCATTTTTTTATAAAAATCATTAAATGATATTGTTTGGCCTAAATCATCAGTATAATGAATCCCATCTAAAAAATAATGAAAACATATATATTCAATATTGCGTTCTTCTAAATGTTGTTTCGTTAAATCTGCTGTAGAACAGCAACTTAAAATAAAATCTGACATAAATTTATACTCCTTTAAAACAATTTTACAAATTAATTTTTGCCCTTTGTTTAAAATTATAATACATTGTTTTAAAAAAATATATCTATTGTTCAGTTTTTAACTCTCGTGAGAAAAAAATCAACTCTACTTAAAAAAACACCCGCTCTCAAAATTTGAGAACGGGTTAATTTTACTTGTGTTTTTTAAGTTTGAAGCATAAAAGTATTATTAATTGTGCAGGAATTCCTATAAAAAATATCAACCAAATTTTCGGCTCTAAAAAAGATAACGAAAAATATAAACATAAAATAACACTCCAAGAAAGAAGCGATACTAAAATTAAATTAACCTTTTTACCCCACCAAACAGCCGACAACACTAATGCCGTAATAACAGAAACCGGCAAGGCATAAACAAAGGTAAGCCAATAATTAATATTAAAAAGGTATAGTATTATGTAAACCAATAATGCTACCGTCCACACCCCAATAACCGAAATTAAAAAAATTGCATTTTTATTGTCTTTTTTTTGCTTTTCGGTTAAAACGGTTGTAGATTCAACATCTTTGCTTTTTAACAGATCGTCTATTTTAACGCCAAAAATTTCACTTAATTGCACCAAAACTCTGGCATCAGGTATAGCCTCGCCACGTTCCCAACGTGAAACCGCTTTGTCGGAATAATTTAGTTTTTCGCCAAGTTCAAACTGCGTTAAATTATGAGATAAACGAAGCTTAATTATATTTTCAGAAAAAATTTTATTAAGGGATTCCATAAATAACTCCAATTAATTTTCTTGTAAAAGTATTATAGCACAGCAATTTGTTAATATCAAGCAAGAAATATTTTAAGGTAAAAACTATTGACAACAACCTATAAATTACTTATAATTGAATGGTCGCAAAAATTTATATGTCGAGGCGTGGCTCAGTTTGGTAGAGCGCTGCGTTCGGGACGCAGAGGCCGCAGGTTCGAATCCTGTCGCCTCGACCACAAAAAGCACCTAACTCATATTAGGTGCTTTTTTATATGTATAAGGTTTAATATTAAAAGCAATAAAATTACAAACCCAAAATAACCAAATATTGGATAAACTATTCCAATTAAATTACCAAAATTTAAAATACTGCAAAAATAAGTTGTTAAAAAAATTATTGCGGCGGCTATTTTTTTATATTTCTCATTTAAAACAAATTTAACATTTGTGTAATTTACCAAAGAATTGCCCGCAGTTAATGCTGCTGAAAACATTCCTAAAACCAATAAAACCGCAAAAATGCAACCGGTAGTGAAATTTACATTAGCGGCTGCTAAAAACATTGGCAACTCCCCTTTTTTAGCATTTGACACCGAAAAAACCGAACACATTATACATAAAGCCAACAAAAACATTAATGCACCACCTAAGAATACACCCGACCAAATATGCATATCGTTTTTTACGGCTTTGCCATAAGACGAAAAAGCGGCTACCGCATAAATTACACTATAAGAAACATAGGTTAATGCTGCTAAAAGCCAGTTTTTTAGCAAAGGATTTTTAGCAAAATTAATTTGAAAATCAATTTGATAATTTGCTTTTTTCAATAAAACAAATCCAATTATGAGTGAAAAAATTATTATAATAGGCATTATTAATGAAAAAATTTTTGAAACAATAATATTACCTTTAATTGTAATTATAAACAACAAAAAACTAAACAGACCGCCTAAAATTACACGGCTTAAGCCTGTTAGTTGATTTAAAAGAGTTGTTATGCCTGATAACATAATTACCGTTATGCTAAAGGTTAAAGCAAACTGCAAGATGCCAAACAACAAAGAACATTTATGATACCTTGTCGGAAACAATATTCTTTCGGGGTTGTCGGTTTTTTTGTGTTTGGCTATTTTTATAACTGCACCACTAAAAAAAGATATTAAAAAAACCGCAAAAAAGCACCCAATAACACCCATATAGCCAAAATTTCCAAAAAATTGCAGCAATTCGTTGCCTGATAAAAATCCTGCACCCAAAAAACAACCGCAAAACACGGCCGATAACACAGCAAAGTTTATTTTTTTCAAAATAACACCCCTGCTATATTATGAATGTTTTGCGGTTTGCATTACTATATAAAATAAAAATTTGTATCCCAAGCGGGTAAATACGGGTGGTGGCGCAAATAAACCTTATATTCTGGGTTTATTTTTAAAACCGAGAGTGGCAATTCAAACATATCAGCATTTTTATGGTAGGCTGCAATGTTCATTTTAGGTTTAAGCATTTTTATCGTTTTTTTGGCTCCTAAAATTGCCTGCGACTCATTGCCTTCTATATCCATTTTAATAAAGATATTACCTGTTAAATTCAAAGAATCCACACTTATTTGTGGTATATTATTACCCTGCATATTAACCTTTGAATTTCGCCCACCCCGTGCTAAAAAAGTAACGTTGCCACAATGCGAGCCCACTGCTGCATTTATACAATCAACAAAATCATATTGCTTTGTGTTGTTAACAAGTTTTTTAAAGTTTTTAATGTCTGGTTCCAAAGCAATAATTTTTTTGGGGCAATCATTATAACCTAAAAATTCTGCTACGGTATCGCCGTTATAGGCACCTAAATCCACATAAACTTCGCAAGAATTTAGGTTTAAAATATTATAAATTTCGGTTTTTTGGGTTTCACAGTCTAACAAATAGTTTATCTTACCGGTTAATTTATATAAAACAATATTTTCAAATACTTTTTTTGAAACATTATCGGCCAATAAATTATATACTTTTTCAAGTTGCTCTTTATGTTCTGCGGCATATTCTAAATTAAAAACTCCGCTTTCTTCACACACAGGCACGTCGGGGGCATAGGTTTCGTTTTCGGAGGCTATTAATTTAATATTATTTATTACCTCGGGCAAAAAACTGCCAAAACAAACAAGCACAACCATATCGCCGAATTTTGTTTTTGCATTGTTGTAACTTAAAACAGGAAAGCCCCTAAAGGTGCGGTTACGCACAAAGCCATCACTGGCAAAAACGCCCGAAACGGTTATTCCCCTTAAAATTAATTCGTTTAAAATTTTATCGGCTCCGTTGCCGGTGCCGTATAAAACAATAGGCTTGTTTACACCCTTTAAATAATCCCATAAATCTTGCATAAAATTCCCCAATTTTTTAATTTATAAAAATTATAACATAAAACCTTAAGTTTTACACTACTTTTATTTTCGAGGTTTTATTAACTCCTAATATACCACCTATTAGTGATGACAGCATTATTATTATAAAATGAATTAAACTAATAAGCGTAACATTATGTGAAATTATTGCCGAAATTACAGTTATAATAATAAAAAATAAACCGCCACACAAAAGACCGCAAATAAAACCTTTTTGCTTGTTTTTTAATGCTGCAATATAAGCCGCTGTACCGCTACCTAATGATATTGCAACCGAAGCGAGCGGTGAAGCAAAATTAGTCGGTAAATTGGTTATTAGCATTAAAACCGAAAACAAAAGCAGCATTAATAAAGTTATAATAGTTCCAATGGCTGAACCCATTAAAATGTTTAAATAAAACTGTTTATTAGAAATCTCTTTTTTATAAGCACACATAAAAAACCCCTCCGAAAAATAATATTCCGAAGGGGATTTTTTTATAACCTAATTATTTTGCAGGGGTATCATCGTGCACGGTTAAGTTTTGCTGAATAGCCCACTTGGCAATTTTTTGCTTTGAGTGGTCTAATTGAGATTCAATAACAATGCTATCTTCTTTAAGAGAAACAACTTTGCCGTAAAAACCACCTATTGTTAAAATTTCATCACCGATTTGGAGTGAATTGCGTAATTTTTCCTCGGCTTTTTGTTTTTTCTTTTGTGGGCGAATAAGCATAAAATAGAAAAGTGCGCCTATTACAATAATATAAACAATCATAACCCAACTATTTCCCATTTTTAGTACCTCCAAAAATTTATAAATATATTATACAAGTATTATGGTCATTTTGCAAGTAAAATTAAACCCTTTTTCCCAAAATTTGCTCTTTTTGGCGTTTAAATTCTGCAAAGGTGCCGTTACTGAGGGCGTTACGAATATCTTCCATTAAATGATTATAAAAATAAAGATTATGCAGCACCAGTAATCTGCCGGCCAACATTTCGCCCGATTTAAGCAGGTGGCGTAAATATGCCTTAGAATAACGCTGGCAGGTCGGGCAGTTGCAGGTTTCATCTATTGGAGTCATATCAGTTTCGTATTTTTTGTTATTAATATTAATTATTCCGTAGGATGTAAATAAATGCCCGTGCCTTGCATTTCGGCTTGGCA
Organism: Acutalibacteraceae bacterium; assembly: GCA_045651765.1. GTDB lineage: Bacteria > Bacillota > Clostridia > Oscillospirales > Acutalibacteraceae > SIG565. Next base: position 8,702 of record JAZRSY010000006.1, read on the forward strand.
TAACGCAATCGAATAAATCCACACCGCGCTCTACCCCGTTTAAAATATTAAGCGGTGTGCCAACACCCATTAAATAACGAATTTTTTCCTTGGGTGCATAGGGCATAACATTATCGAGCACATCATACATTATTTCTGTAGGCTCACCTACTGCCAAACCACCAATGGCATAGCCATCTAAATCAAGTTCTCTGATTTGCTTCATATGTTCAATTCTAAGGTCGTTATAGGTGCAACCTTGGTTAATACCAAAAAGCATTTGCTCGGGGTTTATGGTGGTTTCCAAAGAATTTAAACGCTTCATTTCGGCCTGACAACGCTTAAGCCAACGGGTAGTTCTTTCGCAGGATTCTTTAGCATATTTATGCTCGGCCGGGTTTTCGACACATTCATCAAAAGCCATGGCAATAGTAGAGCCCAAATTAGACTGAATTTGCATGCTCTCTTCCGGACCCATAAATATTTTTCGGCCGTCCACATGAGAAGAAAACCTAACACCTTCTTCACTAATTTTGCGTAAAGCCGCCAAAGAAAAGACCTGAAAACCACCGCTGTCGGTTAAAATTGGACCGTTCCAGGTTGTAAATTTATGTAATCCGCCGCAATCTTTCACGATTTGGTCGCCCGGGCGAACATGTAAATGGTAGGTATTACAAAGCATTACTTGGCAATCCACATCTACTAAATCGGCCGCCGAAACACCACCTTTAATGGCACTTTGGGTGGCAACATTCATAAATGCAGGGGTTTTAATAACCCCACGGTTTGTTTGAAATTCACCTAAGCGGGCATTACCCTCGGTTTTTAAAACTTTAAACATTTAATTCCCCTTTACTCAATAAACATAGCATCGCCAAAACTAAAGAATCTGTATTTTTCTTTAACGGCTATGTTATAAGCATTCATAGTATTATCATAACCTGCAAAGGCCGATACCAACATTATAAGAGTGCTTTCGGGCAGGTGGAAATTTGTAATAAGGCAATCCATAACCTTAAATTGATATCCGGGATAAATAAAAATATCGGTATCATCGGAACATTCTTTGATTTCACCAAATTTTGTTGCAGCACTCTCGAGCGTTCTGCAAGAGGTTGTGCCAACGCATATAATCCTGCCGCCTAATTGTTTGGTTTTATTAATAATATCGGCCGTTTCTTTGGGTATAAAATAATGTTCGGAATGCATTTTATGGTCGGTGATTTCTTCCACCTTAACGGGTCTGAAAGTGCCAAGTCCCACATGTAATGTAACATAGGCAATATTAATACCTCTATTTTTAAGTTCCGTTAACATATCCTCAGTGAAATGAAGGCCGGCGGTTGGGGCTGCTGCCGAGCCAAGTTCTTTAGAATATACCGTTTGGTAACGCTCTTTATCTTTAAGTTCGGCCTTTATGTAGTGCGGTAGCGGCATATTACCGACTGTATCTAACACGGCAAAAAATTCACCGTTACAAACAAATTCCAAAACCCTATTACCGTCGGGCAACACGCTAGTAACCTTGGCGCTTAAATTTTCATTAAAAACAAACTCGTGCCCCGCCTTTGCCTTTTTGCCGGGACCTGCAATACATTCCCAAACAAGTGTGCTATATTGCTTTAAAAGCACAAACTCAACAACTGCGCCCGTATCGGTCCTGGTACCGAAAATTCTGGCAGGCAACACCCTTGTATTATTTAAAACTAAGGTATCGCCTTTTTTAAGGTAATGGAACAAATCTGTAAACACTTTATGTTGCACATTACCATTTTTATTAAGCACCATTAAGCGCGAAGCATTACGGGGTTCTATTGGGGTTTGTGCTATAAGTTCTTCGGGTAGATTATAATAAAAATCGCTTTTCTTCATTTTTGCCTTTTTGCCTTTCAATTAGTTTGACAAATGTATAAATTAGTGTTATATTAATATATTATAATTATTATATTTCAAATTGCAAAATAAGGCAACCCTTATTTCTGCGAAAGGTAGTGTTTTTATGAAAAAATATAAAGTTGGTATTATTGGCGCAACCGGAATGGTAGGCCAACGTTTTGTGCTGTTAATTAACAACCACCCGTGGTTTGATATAGAATGTTTGGCTGCTTCTTCCCGTTCTGCCGGCAAAACCTATTCCGAAGCCGTTGGCAGCCGTTGGGCCATGACCGACGCTATGCCCGAAGGTGTTAAAAATATGCCTGTGTTAGATGCTACAGCCGATATGCAAAAAATTGCCGATATGGTAGATTTTGTTTTTTGTGCCGTAGATATGAAAAAGGATGAAATTAAAGCATTGGAAGAGACTTATGCTAAACTTGAATGTCCTGTAATTTCAAACAACAGCGCACACCGTGGCACTCCCGATGTTCCAATGATTATTCCCGAAATTAATGCCGAGCACGCCAAGGTTATTATTGACCAAAGAAAACGCCTTGGCACTAAAAAAGGCTTTATTGCAGTAAAATCTAACTGCTCATTACAAAGCTATGTGCCCGCATTATTCCCGTTAGATGAATTTGAAATTTCAAAAAGCCTTGTTTGCACTTACCAAGCAATTTCCGGTGCAGGCAAAACCTTTGAGCGTTGGCCCGAAATGGTAGATAATGTTATCCCCTTTATTGGCGGCGAAGAAGAAAAATCAGAAAACGAACCGCTTAAAATTTGGGGCAAGGTTGAAAATGGAGTTATTGTTAACTCAAAAACCCCCAACATTACTGCACAGTGCTTAAGGGTACCGGTGTCAGACGGACACATGGCTGCTGTATTTGTTAGCTTTAAAAACAAACCCAGCAAAGAAGAAATTTTAAATAAATGGCAAAACTTTGCAGGCCGTGCACAAGAATTAGATTTACCAAGTGCACCAAAACAATTCCTGCACTATTTCACCGAAGATAATATGCCACAAACCAAACTTAACCGTATGTTAGAAAATGGTATGGCAATTTCTATTGGTAGGTTAAGAGAAGACACTCAGTACGACTATAAGTTTGTTTGCCTTTCACACAACACCCTGCGTGGTGCTGCAGGCGGCGCCGTATTATTAGCAGAGTTATTATGCGCCGAAGGTTATATTGATTAATTTTGTGAGGTTTTTAATATGAAGAAAACAATTTTTAAGGGTGCAGCCACCGCGCTTATTACCCCAATGAACCCTGATACTACCGTTAATTACACAAAACTTAAAGAGTTAATTGACGAGCAAATTAACGCCGGCATTGATGCTCTTGTTATTTGTGGCACAACAGGTGAAAAATCCACCCTTAATTATGAAGAACATATTAAGGTTATTAAAACTGCTTGCCAACACACCAACGGCCGTGTTCCTGTTATTGCAGGTGCCGGCAGTAACGACACCGTGTATTCGGTAGGACTATGCAAAGATGCCATTAATGTTGGCGCCGATGCACTTTTAATGGTAACTCCTTACTATAATAAAACTTCACAAGCAGGCTTAATTTCTCACTACACCTATGTTGCTGACCGTATTGATGCTCCAATTATTGTTTACAACGTTCCTTCACGCACAGGTGTAAACATTTTACCCGAAACTTATTTAGAACTATCTCGGCACCAAAACATTGTTGCTATTAAAGAGGCCAATGGTGATATTTCAAGTGTTGCAAAAACCAAGCAATTAGTTGGCGAGGCTTTAGATATTTATTCAGGCAACGATGACCAAATTGTGCCTTTAATGTCGCTTGGCGGTTCGGGTGTTATATCGGTTCTTTCTAACGTTGCACCTAAAGCAACACACGATATGTGCATTGCCTATTTAAACGGGGATGTAAAAACCGCTATGGATTTACAACTTAAATACATACCGTTAATTAATGCTCTATTTAGCGATGTTAACCCAATTCCTGTTAAAGAAGCAATGAACATTATGGGCAAAGATGTTGGCCCCGTAAGGCTTCCGCTAGTGCCAATGAGTGAGCAAAAAAGAGATGCTCTTAAAAAGATTATGGCCGATTTAAAATTTTTTTAAGAATTTAGAGGATAAAAAATGTTAAGGATTATTTTAAGCGGTTGTTGCGGAAAAATGGGCAGGGTTATTAACGACATTATTTCTGCTGATGATTGTGCCGAAATTATAGCTGGTGTTGACACTTATGGCGAAAAATACAGTAACTTCCCTGTTTATAAAAATTTTGAACAATTACCTAAAGCCGACGTTATCATTGATTTTTCTAACCCCACCGCACTTGACGGTTTAATAACCTATGCCGCAAAAACAAAAACTCCGGCCGTAATTGCTACTACCGGATATAACGAGGAAGAAATAGAAAAAATTAATGCTGCGGCATTACTTTTCCCTGTTTTCTTTACCTTTAATTTATCGTTAGGGGTCAATTTGTTAGTTTCACTTTCTAAAAAGGCGGCCGAATTTTTAGGAAACGATTTTAACATTGAAATAATTGAAAAACACCACAACCTTAAGGTAGATGCCCCTTCGGGCACCGCCATTATGTTGGCAAATGCAATTAATAACACATTAGGCGATAATATGTTATATGAATATGACCGACATTCTAAAAGGCAAAAACGCAACAAAAATGAAATTGGTATTCACTCGGTAAGGGGTGGCACAATTGTTGGCGAACATGAGGTTATTTTTGCCGGTAATAACGAGGTGTTATCACTCAAGCACGAGGCCTTTTCTAAAACCATTTTTGCAAACGGCGCAATTAAAGCCGCCAAGTTTATTGCAAACAAACCCGCCGGCCTTTATAATATGAATGATATGCTTTCATTCTAACTAAAAAACAAAAAGAGTTCGCAAACGCGAACTCTTTTTTTATTCTGCCCACACACCAAATTTTTTTAAATCAATGGTGCCGTCGGGTAAAAATTCAATACCTTCTTTTTGGAGCAATTCCCTTTGGGCATTGCCGCCGCCAAACACAAAGGCTTCGGCAACCTTACCTTGCCTGTTAACAACACGGTGGCACGGTATAACATTTGGGTTAGGGTTATTGTGCAAGGCATAGCCCACTACTCTTGCCCACCTTGGATTCCCTGCCTTAAAGGCCACCCAACCATATGTTGCAACCCTGCCTTTAGGTATAGTTTTTACAACATCATATATTCTATCAAAAACACTCATACTAACACCACTTTTAGTTAGTATTGGCTGTTATATGTTTTTTATGTAACACCTGCGGCGTTTGTGCTGTTCTTTTTCAAAATATTTCCATTGAGCCAATATTTTACTGTTAGTTTCAAGCATTGGGCCGGTTTCGGCATATTTAATGCCATACTTATTGGCGTTTGTGATAAGGTGGTCTAAAATTACTGCATTAAGACCTGCTCCCTGTAATTCTGGACGCACTGCAATTAAAAACATATCTACGGCATCGTTTTTATTAAAAGATTTTAAAACACCAATAAAACCAAACGGGAACAACCTGCCGTTAGATTTTTTAAGGGCAGCCGCAATTGAAGGTGCACTAATGCCGAAGGCTACAAGGTCGTTATTTTCATCCACTACAAAACAGGTAAATTTAGGGTTAAGCATTGGTATAAATTTGTTGGCATATTTATTTACTTGTTTGTTATTAAGCTCTACAACGCCATAAAGCGGCGCATAGGCTGCATTAACGAGGTCGAACACCTTTTTAACATAAGGTTTAAACCCAAACCTTGTTCTTACCTTTACTTTTTTGTAGTGTCCTCGCTTTAAAATATGCTCGGCAATACGATGCATTTTTTGGGTTGTTGAGTTATCACTGTTTGGGGTATATATTTTATACTCTATCCAGTCGGTATCTTTTAAATAACCATTTTTTTCTAAATGCTCGTTATAATAAGGGTGGTTATAATATGTTATGAACATATTGCGTTTATCAAAACCCTCTACTAACATTCCTTCGCGGTCTAAATCGCAAAAACCTAAGGGGCCGTGAACCTGATTGCAACCCTTTTCTTTTGCCCAATTTTCCACAGCATTAAACAAAGCAGTCGACACTTCAATGTCGTCAATAAAATCCACCTGTGAAAATCGCATACGTTTGGTGCCCCATTTTTCATTGGCCTTATGGCTTAAAATAGCACCAATTCTGCCTACAATTTCACCGTTTTTATAGGCTAAAAAGGTTTTTCCCTCGCAATAACTGAATGCGGGGTTTTTGTTTTTATTCCAATCGGCTAAATCGTCGCCATACATTGCAGGAACAAATTGTTCTGTATTTTTATAGAGTTTGTTAGGAAAATCCACAAACTTTTTAAGTTCTGCTTTGGTGGTAACCTCTCGCACCTCTACATCAGATTTAGATTTTGTTAATGTTGCTGCCATTTTTTCTACCCCTAAATATTTAAATTAAAATTTGGTATATAATCTTGCGTTGCACTTTTTAAGCTTTGAATGTAAACATTTTGCAAATTTTTGCTAAGTGCGTAATCTACAACCTTGTTATATTCTCGGCTTGTAATTTTACGGTTAATTTCCGGGAATTTATAAGCATTGCCGCAAGGCACATATTGTGCCATAATGCTTAAATATGCCCCGTTTGCATTTTGCTCTACCCAGTCAATAACCTGTAAAGATTCTTTTGTATTCATGGGTAAAACCAAATGTCTAATTATAACGCCGCTTTGCATTATTCCCTGCTTGTTAAAGGTATTTTCTTTAACACTATATGCTTTTTTTATTGCTTTAGAAGCATATTCAAAATAATTTTTAACCCCTGAATATTTAAATGATACCTCGGGCGTTATATATTTTAAATCAAACAAAAATACATCAAAAGTATTAAGTTCAGATTCGGTTAGAATGTCGTAACCACTGGAATTATAAACAAGTGGTATTTTAGGTTTATATATTTTTAGCGCATTATGAATAGCGGTTAAATAATGGCTTGGGTTTACAAAATTAATATTATTAGCACCCTTTTGTTCAAGGTCTTTCATAATATTTGCCAACTCTTCAAAAGATATTATTTTACCTTTATTTAAATGGCTGATTTCAAAATTTTGGCAATAACAACACTTAAGGTTACAACCGCTGAAAAATATTGTTCCGCTGCCATTTTTACCACTAATGCAGGGTTCTTCGTAAAAATGCAAATCTGCCCTTGCTATTTTTGCATTTTCGGGCATTTGGCAGAAACCACCTTGATTGGTATCATGCCCCCTTAATGCATTACACTGCCTTGGGCATATATTACACAGTCTGTTCATTAGCCTTTACCTTTTCGGCCTTGCGTAAAATTCTGCGGGTTACCTTTATTCCTGAGTATGTTTTTTTAAACATAACACGGCCAAAAAACCTTTCGCCGCAGGTTGTACACTCAAATTCACTTGTAAACCAATGGTTTTTATAACCCCACTTTTTTAAACGCTTTGCCTTAGTGCCGCATTTATCACAATTAAACTCGAGCTGTTCGGAGTCAATATTTTTATCACTAATTTTGGTAATATAATAGTTTTTAAAGGCAAGTTTTTTATAAAATTCGGGGTTGGTGGCATCTTTTAAATAGGTGCTAAAATTTTCGTTGTAAGATTTTTTTAATAACCTTGCCGTAACCAACGAATCATCGAGCGCGGTGTGTAAATCAAACTTTTTAGTGGATATACCATAAGCCTCAGCTGCTGCTGAGAGTGCAATTTGGTTTTGCAAATTAAAGCCTTTTTTGTTAAGCTCAGCTTGAACAAAACGCTGTAAATCAACATATTTTTCTATTTTCAAACTTTGACCATCAGCAAATAATTTTGCATTTTCCATTATTACATATAGGTCAGAATTACTCCAGGTAACTGTTATGGTGTTATCGCCCACCCAGCTGTTATATTGTTCAACTGCTTGCTTGAACGGTATGCCCGACAGCATATCGTCATTAGTAATGCCTGTAAGCTCGGTAAACCGTTTTGTAAGTTTTTTAGATATTGCAGATTTAACCAAAACTTCAAAACGGTCAATAGTTTCGAAATTATTGTTAAGTTTAACAGCACCAATTTGTATAATTTGATTGGCAAAGCCTTTTTTTACCTTGCTGTAGGCATTATCCCACTCTAAATCAAGAATAATATAGTTCATTATTTATTTTTAGACTCGTATTTCATACGAGCCTCCTTATTTAAAATTTTCTTGCGCAACCTTATGTGGTTTGGGGTAACCTCAACAAGTTCGTCTTCTTTAATAAACTCTAAAGACTGCTCTAGGCTTAAAGTCGAGTGTGGTACGAGCCTTAAGGCATCGTCACTGCCCGAAGCACGAGTATTGGTCATTTGTTTTTTCTTGCAAATATTACAAACAATATCTTCATTTTTTGGGTTTTCGCCAACAATCATACCTTCATACACAGGTGTGCCGGGGCCCACAAAAAGCCTGCCTCGACTTTGTGTATTAAATAAACCATAGGCGGTAGACTCGCCGTCTTCGTGCACTACAATTGAGCCGGTTGAACGTGAACTTATATCGCCTTTATATTCTTCGTAACCGTTAAAAATGTGATTCATTATACCATTACCGTTAGTATCGGTTAAAAATTGAGAACGATAACCCAACAAACCCCTGGCCGGAATTAAAAACTCAAGATGAGAGGAGCCACCCTCTCTAACACCCATATTTTTAAGTTCGGCTTTACGGGTGCCTAAGCGTTCCATAACGGCGCCAACATACTCTTCAGGCACCTCTACCATAAGGAGTTCGATTGGTTCTAAAAGTTTGCCGGAAACATCGTGCTTATAAATAACTGTGGGTGGAGAAACCTGAAATTCATAGCCTTGGCGACGCATTGTTTCTATAAGAATTGACAGATGTAATTCGCCACGGCCCGAAACCTTAAAAGTATCGGAAGAATCGGTTTCTTCTACGCGCAGGCTAACATTAGTTTCAACTTCTTTAAAAAGGCGGTCTCTTAAATTTCTGGATGTTACAAATTTACCATCTTTGCCAGCAAACGGCGAATTATTAACCATAAAGTTCATTGATAAGGTTGGCTCGTCAATTTTAACGAACGGCAATGGCTCAATGCAATCTAACGCACAAGCCGTCTCACCAATATTAAGCTCGTTAATACCGGCAACCTGAATAAGTTCGCCAACCGATGCTTCTTGGCATTCTACGCGGTTTAAACCATTTATAACAAACAATTTAGAAATTTTGACATTTGTATGGCTGCCATCACGACGGCATAAAGCCACTGTTTGACCAACTTTAACGGTGCCGCGCTCTACTCTTCCAACGCCAATTCGACCTAAATATTCATCATATTCAATATTAGAAAATAATATTTGCAGAGGAGCTTCCGGGTCGCCTTTTGGGGCTTCAATTTCATTAACAATAACCTCAAATAACGGTTTTAGATTATCGCTTAAATTATCGGGGTTTAAAGAAGCATAGCCGTTTCTGCCCGAAGCAAAAACAACAGGATATTCAATTTGTTCATCATCGGCACCAAGTTCAATAAATAAGTCCAAAACCTCATCGACAACCTCGTGTGGACGAGAAAGAGGCCTGTCCACTTTATTAACAACCACTATCGCCTTTTTGCCTAAAGAAAGTGCCTTTTTTAAAACAAAACGGGTTTGGGGCATACAGCCTTCAAAGGCATCTACCAGTAAAATAACGCCGTCAACCATCATTAATATGCGTTCAACCTCGCCACCAAAATCGGCGTGGCCGGGTGTATCCACAATATTAATTTTAATGTCATTATAAAACACACTTGTGGTTTTCGAAAGTATAGTAATGCCACGCTCACGCTCTAGGTCGTTTGAATCCATTACCCTTTCATTAACCTGTTCGTTACTGCGGAATGTGCCACTCTGTTTAAGCAGTTGGTCAACAAGGGTTGTTTTGCCGTGGTCAACGTGTGCAATAATTGCTACATTTCTTAAATTTTCTATAGTTTTTTGTGCCATATTTCAACTTCCCTAAAATAACATTTAACCAATATATTATAATCTTTTTTTATAATAATGTCAATAAAAGTGTAACTTTGACATATTTTGTAAAATAAAAAAGCCGTTGCTAAAAAGCAACGGCTCTAAGGGTTAAATTATTTATTGAAAATGTCTAACAATTCGGAATAGCTGCCGTCATCTTCGGTGGAAGAAGAAAGCATTTCGCTAACTAAATCATTGTGGGCACTTTTTTTATCATCGCCAAGGCCGGTAGCAACAACGGTTACACGAATTGTATCTTCGAGTGAATCGTCAAGCTGAGCACCCCAAATAATTGTTGCATCTGGGTGAGCCATTTCGGAAATAATTGAAGAAGCAAGTTCAACCTCTTCAAGACCGATATCGGTAGAACCGGTAATGCTGATGATTACACCGCTTGCGTTATCCATAGAGGTTTCGATAAGCGGACTTGTAATAGCCATACGAGCAGCTTGTTCTGCTTTGTCTTTACCGGTGGCAATACCAACGCCCATGTGAGCATAACCGGCATCAGCCATAATGGCTTGTACATCAGCAAAGTCGAGGTTAACAAGTGCTGTAACGTTAATGAGTTCGGAAATGCTTTGAACGCCTTGACGAAGAACATCATCGGCAATATCGAAAGCGTTTTTGAATGTGATTTTTTCGGCTGAAACAAATTTCAAGCGGTCATTAGGAATAACAACAAGGCTGTCAACATGCTCTCTTAATGCTGCAATGCCTGCTTCGGCTTGTTGCATTCTGCGTTTGCCTTCGAAAGCGAAAGGCTTTGTAACGATGCCTACAGTTAAAATGCCAAGCTCTTTAGCAATTTGAGCAACAACAGGGGCTGCACCAGTACCGGTTCCGCCGCCCATGCCGGCAGTAATAAATATCATATCGGCGCTGCGAATTGCTTCGGCAATGTCATCGCGTGATTCTTCGGCTGCTGCCCTGCCTTTATCGGGGTTGGCACCGGCACCCATACCATTGGTTGCCTTGTTGCCGATTTGAATTTTTTGATTTGCTTTAGAAAGATATAAAGCTGCTTTATCGGTGTTAATAGCAACAAACTCAACGCCGCGCACACCTGCGTCAACCATGCGGTTAACAGCATTGCCGCCGCCACCACCAACGCCAACAACCTTAATTTGAACTACGTTTTCTAATTCGTTAGATACCTCGAATGCCATATTCAATTCCTCCACTTTTTTAAGTTAAAATCTAGAAAGACCATAATTAGCGTTATTATATATTAAATAATAACACATAATATATTAAATTTCAACAACTATTTTTAAAAATTTGCAGTTTCTTCAAAATAACCTTCGCGTTTTTGGCTTGTCCAAACGCTTAAATCAATTTTACCGGTTGATTCAGCGCCATTTTTAACATTAATTTCTTTTATCATTGCACATAAATGTTCGGTTTTACCACTAATATTTTCAATACTGCCAAGGTTTACAGAAAACCTATTTTCTATGCCCGCCGTTATCGATGAAGTATTGCTAATATTTAAATAGTCAATTTTCAGATTTGAATAATTAAATATTCTCATAATTTGTTTTATTAAATCTACCGAATTTTCATCAATTTCAATTTCGTGACCTAACTTAATTTCGGGTTGTTTAGTTAACAAAATTTCGGTAACACCGTTAGGCTTTTGTGGAAATTCTTTTAAGGCTTTATAATCGGCATCGGTAGTGTAAAAAACACCATTATTGTTAAAACAATAAACATCGTAAGTTTCGGTAACTTTAATTTCAATGCTATCAAACAAATTGCGTTTAATTTGCAGTGTTTTAACATATGGCAAGGCAGTTGTAACGGCTTTTTCAACACCGTTTTCACTTATCCCAAACAACTTATCGCCTACCGTTACACCTGAAGCCGAAATAATTTGCTCGGTTGTATATACACCATTGCCTTTAACGGCAATAGTTTTTATTGGGAAAAATACAGTGCAACATAAAACCCACATTACACACGCCAGTAAAGCAAATATTGCCAAAAGAACCGCCGCCACGCGCATTTTTTTGCGGCGGCGTTTGGCTTTTATTTTAACTATATTGCTTTTTTTGTTTTCAATTTCTTTAAATTCCATGCTTATTTCCTCACAATATTTGCACCAATGCTTAATAGGTAATCCTCGATATTTTCATATCCCCTTAAAATATGGTTAATTTTTCCTATCTCGGTTTCGCCTTCGGAGGCAAGGGCGGCAACCACCAACGCAGCCCCACCTCGTAAATCGGTGCATTCAACAGCTGCACCGGTTAATTTGCTGTTGCCCTCTATAACCGCCAAATTACCATATGTTTTAATGTTTGCTCCAAGCCGTTTAAGTTCATCGACATACTTAAACCTGTTTTGAAAAATATTTTCTATAAAAACCGAGGTGCCGCTTGATTTTAATAACATTGCAATTATGGGTGGACCGGCATCGGTTGGGAATCCGGGATAAACCTGAGTTTTAATTGTGGGTATAAATTTAATTTTTTTAGGAGATTTAATACTAATTCTATCAGAATAAAGAGTTAAATTTGCTCCTGCTTGTTCAAACACATTTAAAACGGCCAATAAATCATTTGGGTTTACCGAATTAACGGTTAGTTCCCCACCGGTAGCAACGGCGGCCGCCATATAGGTTGAAACAGCAATTCTATCGGGTATTACGGTATGCTCAGAGGCGTAAAGTTTTTCTTTGCCGTAAATAATAATTGTATCTAACCCGGCACCGCAAATTTTTGCACCCGCACTGTTTAAAAAATTAGCTAAATCGACTATTTCAGGCTCACGCGCGGCATTATGTATAATGGTTTTACCCGGAATTAACGCAGCAGCCAACATACAATTTTCGGTGGCTCCAACGCTTGGAAAATTCAAATTAATTACGGGGTTATTTGGTCGTTTTGTTTTATCGCAATATATATAACCATGGTCTTCAAATATGTTAAAGCCTAATTTATTTAATGCCATTAAATGTAAATCAATTGGTCTTGGACCTAATTCACACCCGCCGGGGCTACTAATTTTAGCAGAACCTGTTCGACCTGCTATGGCTCCTAAAAACACAACCGACGACCGCATTTCCCGCATTAAATTATCGGGTATATCGTTATTGATTATATTAGAAGCGTCTATACAAATTGTATTGTTTTCTTGTGTGCAACGGCAGCCTAAGTGCTTAAGAATTTTTAAAGAAACATCTACATCGGAAATTCTTGGGCAGTTATGTATTACCGATATTCCTCCGCAAAGTAAAGTTGCGGCTAAAATTGGCAAAACACTGTTTTTAGCGCCATGGGCAGTAATTTCACCCTTTAAGGTTTTGCCGCCGTTAATATAAATTTTAGACATTAAAGCACCCCGCATAGAAGCAAATTTTTTATAATTCATTCTATGCCGAGCACTTTAAAATGTTATTTTAATTTGCAAGTAATCTGTTTATTTGGTCATAAATACGCTCATTTGCATTAATAATTGCAGATTTTAAAGCATTTTCGCCCATTGCTTTAAGTAATGTTTTATTGTTAGCAATTTGTTCAACTGTTTTAATTAACAACTCGCCAGTTAGGTCTTTTTCTTCAATAATATTTGCAGCCCCTGCATTTTTAAGCGCTAGCGCATTATGAAATTGGTGGTTTTCAGCAACATAAGGCGACGGAATTAACACCGCTGCTTTACCGCAAGCGGCAATTTCGCTAAGAGTTATGGCGCCTGCACGTGAAATAACAATATCTGCAGCAGCCATACAAATATCCATATCATAAATATATTCTTTAACAGTAATATCTTTATTTAGTTTAACACCGCTGAGCCTTTCCATAAAGGCTGAATAACCAACCTTACCTGTGCCGTGTATATGGTAATATTGACCGCTTGAATTATGATGTTTTATTAATTCAGCCACCGATTCATTAATTTTTCTAGCCCCTAAACTACCGCCAAATGAAAGAATTAACGGGCGGGAATCTAACCCTAATTTTTCACGGGCTTCGGCCTTGTTTATTTTTAAAAGTTCGCTTCTGACTGGGTTGCCCGTTGTAACACAATTTGTGTTTTGAGGTAAATATTTTTTTGCTTCCGGGTAGGCCAACATAACAACAGTTGCATTTTTAGCCAACATTTTTGTGGTAACACCCGGGTAAGCATTTTGTTCATGTATGGCGGTTTTAATGCCTAATTTTTGCGCAGCACGCACAGCTGGACCACTAACATAACCACCTGTGCCAATAACTAAATCGGGCTTTAATTGTTTAAGTAATTTTTTGGCCCTTACCGAAGCTGCAACCGCCTTGTAAGCGGCCGACACATTACGACCAATGTTTTTAACACTTAAACTTCTTTGAAAACCTGCAACATCAATTGTATAAAAATTGTAACCGCTTTTGGGCACCAATGTTGCTTCAAGCTTTTTGGCTGTTCCAATATAACTGATTTTTGCATTGGGGTGTTTTTCTTTAATATAACCTGCAATGGCAAGTGCGGGATTAATGTGCCCTGCTGTGCCTCCTCCTGCAAATAAAATATGCATTATTTAACCCCCCTTAATTAAACCTTTTGAATACTAGAATAACGCGATATCGACAGTACAATTCCCATTTGTGCCAACAACAGCACCAAAGCCGTTCCGCCATAACTAAAGAATGGCAGACTTATGCCTGTGTTAGGAATTGTATTGGTTACAACCAAAATATTTAAAATAGCCTGTAAGCCAACCTGGAATGTCAGGCCAACTGCCATCAAACAGCCAAATTTATCTTGAGATTTTATGGCTATTGTAAAGCCGCGCCAAATTAGTGCGCAAAACAAAATTATAATTATTAAAGCACCAATAATGCCTAATTCTTCACATACAATTGAAAAAATGAAATCGTTGTGGGGTTCGGGCACCCAAAGATATTTCTGCCTTGATTTACCTAACCCTCTGCCCATTATTCCACCGGAACCAATGGCTAAAAGCGATTGTATTGTTTGGTATCCCTTGCCCATAGGGTCGGCCCATGGGTCTAACCAATATTTAAAACGGTCGCTACCGTAGCCTACAACACCGGTTAACACGGCCAAAAGCACACCGCCAACACCGATTCCTATAAATCCACCCAAATGCAACCATTTCATACCGCCTACAATTAGCAACACAACACCAATTGAGAATATTAACAGTGTTGCCGAAAGGTGCGGCTCTAAAACAACCAACAAGCAAACTACAGCCAAAATGCCAAGCAATAATAAAATTGTTTTTAATTTGCCCATTTGTTTATAATTTGCGGCTATTAGGTGTGAAAAAAGTAAAATTACGGCAAATTTTGCAATTTCGGTAGGTTGAAAGTTTATAGGCCCAATTACTATCCATCGTTTAACATCCATACCACTAACCATTGGCGGCATTACAAGCAGGAAAATTAAAAGCAGAATACTACCAAAAAAAATAGGCCAACTGAATTTTCTGTAAATGTGGTAATCTATGCGAGATAACACCAACATTGCCACAACACCAATTACTGCAAAGGCAGCCTGCCTTACAATAAACCTATAACTATTGCCGTAATATGTGTAAGAGTAAGCATAGCTGGCAGAAAAAAGCATAATAAGGCCTATTGTTAAGAGTAATAACACTAAGCTTAAAAAGGTAATATCAATTTTTCCGGGACTGTTAGGCAATTTACCCTTTATATTTTTAACGCCCTTTAATGCCATAAAAAGTACTCCTTATAGAATTATTAATAAAAACGAAACTGCAAAGCCCAAAAGTGCCACAAAAGAGAAAATTAAAACTATTTTTTCTTCCGACCAACCACTCATTTCGAAATGATGGTGAATAGGGCTCATTTTAAATATTCTTTTACCTGTTTTCTTAAACACAGCAACCTGCAACATTACCGAAAAGGCCTCTAACAAATATACTATACCTGCCAATAGCAACAATACAGGTCTGCCAATACCAAAAGATAATGCTACAACTGCACCACCCAAGAACATTGAGCCTGTATCACCCATAAACACACGTGCAGGGTGAAAATTCCAAATCAAAAAGCCCATACAGGCCCCTGCTAATGCACAGGAAATAATGTTGTAAGAACTATTGCTTAAATAACCCGATGCTAAAATAAATCCGCAAGAAACTACCATTGTAACACTGGCAGCCAAGCCATCAATACCATCGGTTAAATTAACGGCATTTGTAAAACCGTAAATAAACATTAAGGCTATTGGCCAAAAAACAATGCCTATGCCCGAAATAACACTGACATCGCCAACAAACGGCAGCCAGGTTGTTGTAACGCCCGATAAATAAAGGGTTGATAAATATGCTGCCGACACAAATAATTGCAAAAAAGTTTTTTGTTTAGCAGTTAGACCCAAATTTCTTTTTTTAACCACCTTAATATAATCGTCAAAAAAACCAATTAAACCCATGCCTATAGCTAAAGCTATGCCTGCAACAAACCTTGTAACATTAGCCGAATATTTTAATTCTTGGCTTATTTTAGTAGAGAATATTCCGCCAAAGGTTAAAGCAACTGCAATGCCTGCTGCAAAGCCAAAAAAAATCATAATTCCACCCA
Organism: Acutalibacteraceae bacterium; assembly: GCA_045651765.1. GTDB lineage: Bacteria > Bacillota > Clostridia > Oscillospirales > Acutalibacteraceae > SIG565. The sequence goes on from JAZRSY010000006.1 coordinate 25,114, forward strand.
TTGTTGGAGTTCCTTGCTTTTTTTGGTGCCACTTAGGGCCAATATCTAAAATAGTTTGCCCAAATTTAAGCTTATGTAAAAAAGGAATAACTATTTTGCCCGATGCTGCACATATTGCAAAGGCAGTTAATGCGGCAATTACAGGTGTAAAATCCATATTTAACTCTCCTTTATTTTTGTTTTAAGGCCTCGGCCACAATTTCGCGTTCATCAAAATGTATGGTTTTATCCTTTAAAATCTGGTAGGTTTCGTGGCCTTTACCTGCCAAAACTATTATATCATTAGTTTGGGCGTTTTCCACAGCAAATTTAATGGCATCTGCCCTATTTTCAATTACTTTATAAGGTGTTTTTGTTCCCTTTAAACCTGATAAAATATCATTAATTATGCTTAATGGTTCTTCGCTGCGTGGGTTGTCGCTTGTAATAATAACATAATTGGCATATTGTGATGCAATTTTGCCCATTACTGCGCGTTTTGTTTTGTCGCGGTCGCCGCCACAGCCAAACAGAACAACTAGCCTGCGATTTTTAAACTCTTTAAAAGTGCGTAAAATATTTAAAAGACCGTCGGGGGTGTGGGCGTAATCAATAATTACATTAAAATCTTTGCCTGTGGGCACAACCTCTGCCCTGCCTTTAATCCCGGGCATTTTTGCCAATGAATTTGCAATTATGTCAAGCGGTATATTCAGTTCTAATAAAACCGAGACAGCTGCCATAGAATTATAAACCGAAAATCTGCCGCCTGTTAAAAGTTTTATTTCGTTTATTAAATTATACCCAACAAAATTATAAGATAAACCGTCGGGTCTGTAATTAATATTTTTAGCAGAATAAGTGGAAGAATTGCTAACGGCCGAATATGTAATTTTCTTGCAATTACAAATTTCTTCTAACCTTTTACCGTAATCATCATCTATATTAATAACCGCAGTTTTACACATAGAAAACAATTTACATTTAGCATTAAAATAATTTTCCATTGTAATGTGATAATCTAAGTGGTCTTGTGTTAAATTTGTAAAAACAGCCACCTCAAAATTAATTCCATACACACGGCTTTGGTCTAATGCGTGGGAGGAAAGCTCCATTACAACATATTCGCAACCCGATTTTTTCATTAAATTGAAAAGTGAGTTTAACTCATATGCGCCGGGAGTTGTGTTGGAAGTTGGTATTTCTTCATCGCCAATCATATTATGTATTGTGCCAACAAGACCAACCTTTTTGCCGGCAGCTTCTAAAGCGCTTTTAATCATATATGTAACCGAGGTTTTGCCGTTTGTGCCTGTAACGCCAATGAATTTCAAGTCTTTTTCAGGGTGTGAAAACCAAGCGGCACTCATTTGAGCAAAGGCAATGCGAGTGCTAGGCACTATTATTTGGTTTTTAAGCCCTGTGTCGCGTTCGGCAATAATTACAGCAGCGCCCGATTCGGCAGCGGCAGCAGCAAATTTATGACCATCGGCCAAATTGCCGTTTATGCAAACAAATGCATCGCCTTTTTTTACCTTACGGCTATCGCTGGTAATTCCTGTTATTTCTATGTCAGAAAATTCATTATTTGGAATATTCAAAAGTTCTTTAAGTTTCATAATTTTCCTCGTTAATCTGCTACGTTGTCAGCACTAATATCACGGAAATATACCGTAATAACACTGCCTTTTTTAACATTAGTGCCACTTTCAATGCTCTGCTTATAGGCAATTACTCCGCCCGAAGCGGTGTTGCCCGAAAACTTAATATTAAGCCCATTATTTGCAGCTGTTGCATTGGCTGCCGAAACACCAAGCCCTGTAAAATCTGGCACTGTGGTTATGGTTTCGCTTTCTTGGGACTCTTGAGTGTATAAAATAACGGTGCCGCCTGCACTAATAGTTTCTCCGGCTGCGGGAATTTGCTCTAAAACGGTTTCACCGGTTCCTATTACCTTATAGGTTAAATTACTGTTGGAAATTTTACCTTTAGCAATAGTAACACTCTCACTAACCACGCTTGGTACTGTTATTGAAAGTTTAGCAAGCTCGGATTCGGTATATTTTGGCTCATAACCTAAATATGGTAAAACCTCGCTTAAAATTTCAGCACCAATTGGGGCCGATACAGCCGAACCATAATATTGACCTGCGCTTGGCTCATCCACCATAACCAAAACTGCAATTTCGGGTTTGCTTATTGGAGCAACGGCTAAATAAGATGCAATATAGTGGTCTTTACCATCGCCCGATGTTATGTTGGTAATAATTTTTTGTGATGTGCCTGTTTTGCCGCCCGTTTCATAGCCGGCTACGTACATATTTTTTGTAACACTTTTTGAAACAACGGCACCCATCATGCTGCGAATTGTTTCAGAAGTTTTTTGCGAAACAACCTGTCTTTTAACGGTAGTACCAATGGTTTTTTCAACATTTCCTTCACTGTCCAATACCTTTCCAACAACATGAGGTTGAACTAAATAACCACCATTAACCGATGCCGCAACGGCAGTTATCATTTGAATAGGGGTAATATTAAAGGTTTGACCAAATGATGAAGAAGCTAACTCAACGGGGCCCATGGCACTTGTTTTGTGATAAACCGATTGCGATTCACCGGGTAAATCAATACCGGTTTTTTGGGTTAGCCCAAAGGCTTCAAAATATTTTGCAAATGTTTTGCTGCCTACTAACTGACCAACCATAATATAAGCGGGGTTGCAGGAATTAACCATTGTATCTAAAAAACTTTGTGTTCCGTGGCCGCGTTTATGGCAGTGGTAGGTTTGCCCTGCGATGTTTATTGTGTAGTTACAAGTAAATGTTGTGTTTAAATTTACTAAATTTTCGTCTAACGCCATAGAAGCCGTTATAACCTTGAATACCGAGCCCGGCTCGTATGTATCGGAAACGGCTTTATTTCGCCATTGTTTATTCAAAAGTTCGTTTCTTAAGGTGTTTTTTGCTTCTTCGTTGGTTTCGGCATCAAGCAAGGCCTGAGCCTCGGTTGTTAGTTTAAAGGGCTCGTTAGGGTCAAAATCGCCCTTAACGGCTAATGCTAAAATTTCGCCTGTGTTAACATTCATAACAACACAAGCGCCTCTTTCTTGAGCCGCATTGGCTATTACGCCCGATTCTAAATATTTTTCGGCAATATATTGAATATAGTTGTCTATTGTAAGAACCAAAGATTTACCCTTAATTGCCTGTTCAACACGCTCATAGGTAAGCTCCATATTGGTACCTTGAGCACTTTTGGCTGATACAACACGGCCGGCAACACCGGTAAGCGATGTATTATAATAACTTTCAATACCTGCTAAGCCTTGGTTATCGCTGCCAACAAAGCCAAGCAAAACCGACGCTAAATTGTTGTTTGGGTAATATCTTTTTGTGGTTTCATCAAGACCAATATAATTTGCTAATTCTAATTTTTCGTTTTGGGTAATAAAATTACGAACCTTATCGGCAACATCTTTATCAACCTGCTTTTTAACGATTACATAGTAGGTGTTTTTTTCGGTGTAACTATAAACAGTTTCGCGGTCTAATTCTAAAATTTGTGAAAGACCGTCGGCTATGGTGTTTTTTACGGTGCTTTTTAGGTTTTCATCTTTAAGTTTTGTTATTCCGTTAGGTGTTATGTAAACCGTCCAGGCGTTAGCACTGGTGGCCAATAAATTCATATTTTTATCATAAATATCGCCGCGAGGTGCTGTAATTAATGTGTCATAAAGTTGTTGTTCAAGGGCTTCATTTTGGTATTTTTCACCGTTTATAACCGCAATATTTACAAGGCGCACAGCTGACACCCCTACCGTTAAAACAACAAGGGCTATCATTATGCAAAATATACGCATAACCATTGTTTTATTGGGTTTAACAGCCATTTTGACACCTCCGAAAAATCCTCTTGAACGCTCGAAAACGAGAGTTAAAAAATCTCTAACTCTCGTATCCTAATATACTATTAATATTTTCTTATTATTACAAAAACAGGAGCAAACAATTTCTATTCCTCCGAAACTACTTTTTTGCCAGTTTTAAGTACTGCTGCATTTTTTTGGTTAACCCGCATATATACAACCTGCGATTTATCCATTTTTTTCATGCCAATAGATTCTGCAGCTTCCTCTAAATTATTGTAAGAAATAATATTTTCAAACCTAACATTAAGTTTTGTTATTTCGGCATCAAGCAAACTTATTTCTTTATTAACATCGTTGATTTTAGAAGCGGTTTCGGTAATGCAAACCCTTAAAAAAATGTTACCGCAAACTGCCATCAAAATTAAAGCAGCAACTACCACCGACATCACACTGGCCGATGCTGCACGAGCTTTGCGCCTTGCGCGTTGTGCAGTCTTTTTTTCGGGCATCTTAATAATATTATTTTGGACGACAACATTTTTTTCTTTTGGCATAAACAGATTAAAATCGTATGCCAGGCTATCGTTATAATATTTAAGATTATCCATTTTCTTCCCCTTCTTAATCCTTAATTATTGTTCTCAAAATAGCGCTGCGAGCGCGTGCGTTGTCTTCTAATTCGTTTTTTTGTGCCGTTACAGGTTTTTTGTTTAGCAAATGTCCCTTTGGCTTTTTGCCGCAAACACATATTGGAAAATCGGGCGGACAGGTGCAACCTGTGCAAAACTCTTTAAACTTTTGTTTAACAATGCGGTCTTCTAACGAATGAAAGGTTATTATTGATAACGCACCGCCAACATTCAATAGGTTGAATGCCGATTCAATTGCACCCTCTAAAATTTCGAGTTCCCCGTTTACGGCTATTCTTAAAGCCTGAAAACTTTTGCGGGCCGGGTGTCCGTCGCGGCGGGCTGCCGCCGGATATGCCGCCGATATAATGTCGGCCAACATGTAAGTTGTGGTAATTGGTTTTTCTTGCCTTGCCTCTACAATTCTTTTAGCAATTCGATTGCCAAATTTTTCTTCACCATATTTAAATAAAATATTGGCAATTTCTTCGGCAGTTAAATTATTAACCAAATCGGCAGCCGATGTGCCACTTTTACTCATTCGCATATCGAGCGCTGCATCTTTATGAAAGGAAAAACCACGCTCGGCGGTATCTAACTGGTAGGATGAAACACCTAAATCAAGCAAAATTCCATCCACCTTGTTTATACCTTCGTTTTTTAAAGCAACCGCCATATCCTTGAAATTGCTGTGAATTACCTTCGCAGGATAACCCTTTAACCTTTCGGTAGCAACCATAACGGCGTCGGGGTCGCGGTCGAGCGAAAACAATTTGCCGTCATTTAATTTTTTTGCAATCCCTAACGAATGCCCCGCACCACCTGCAGTGCCGTCTACATATATGCCATTGGGTTTAATGTTTAACGATTCAATTACCTCGTTAAAAAGCACGGGTTTGTGTGAAAATTCCATTTTTACCACCATTATAGGCCAAACTTGTCGGCATCCAGGAATACGGATTCGGGGGTAAATTTATCTTCTTCGAGCCATAATTCAGAGCTCCATAGCTCGATGTAATTATTCATACCAATTAAATGGGCTGCGCTGTTAAGTTGAGCATACTCGCGTAAAACGGGCGGAATAACCACTCTGCCCTGTGCATCGAACTCGACATTAAAGGCACCGTCAAAAATAAAACGTTTTAAACCACTTGCCTGTGATGCAGGTAGCTCGGCGATTTTTTCCACCAAGTTTTCCCATTCAGCAAATGGGTAAATACAAAGGCAACGCTTGCCGCTTATGCCCCTGCATATAATAAAGTTCTCGCCTAAATCGTCGCGGAATTTTGCAGGTACAAAAACACGACCCTTTTTATCTATAGTGTGGTCATATCCTCCGTAAAGCATCGTGTTTCACCTCCAAATTAACCACTTTTAAACACTTTGGTGCATTTTTTATCCACTTTGCACCACTTTTTTTGTATTATACAACACTTTTTTGAGAATTTCAATAGTTTTTTTAAAAAAATTAAAAAATTTTTAAATAAAAAACCGAGGCTTTTTTAAGCCTCGGTAAATGGTTTTTTATATTATAATATTCACTTTAAAATCGGTGTGGCAAGACGGACACCTAACCCCGTGCTTCCCTTTTTTATTTGGCAGACGCAGCACGGCTTTGCAGTTTGGACATTTTCTGTAGCGTTTATATTTAAAATCGCGAATACGCTGTATATTATATTTAAACCACGCAATACATTTGTAAAAAACACGCTGAAACCATTCGTTTTCGCGGCGTCGTGCTGCAATATTACGCGAAAGGCACCGAAAAATTACGGTCAATAAAACTGTCCACTGAATTAAAAAGAAAATTGTTATCGAAAAAACATTACGCGCTATTACATTTATTACGGCAATTATCAAATAAAGCACCAATAAAGCAAAATTAAATGTATCGTTACCGTATCTGCCATAAAAAAAGTTGGATAGCCACTGTTTTATTTTCCACATTAAATATACACCTCGATTATATTATACATTTAAATTATGAACAAATTTAGAATTTTTTAAATTTTTTTTATTTTGCACCTAATTAAAAATATCACATAAAATATATAAGTAATTCTATGAGGTGATTTTTTGGAAAAAAATATTGATTATTACATAAAGCAGATGAAAAACTATAAGAAATTAAGTAAATTTAATGATAGTTTGGACACAGCAGTCATTACCACACAAAGCAATAACAACGATAAATATGCCAAAGGGATTTTAAAAATATCGGTTACACACTCAAAAGGCACCTTCCCTGTTCCATACGCCAGTTATTTTGTTTATGATAATAATGGTTTAACCGTATCCGACGGGCAAACCGACCTAAGCGGAATTTCGCCCGAAATAACGTTGCCGTCGGTGCCCACTAACATTACCCAAACGCCCGGCACCGATTTTACAAAATCGGCCACATTTTACAATGTGCTGGTTTCTGCCGAAAACTATGTTGATTTAAAGATTAACAACATACCAATTTTTGAAAACATAAAAACAATACAAAATTTTGATTTAACATTTTTAGGCGCTTCCGAAAGCAAGGAAGCACAGATAATTAATTTGCCAAGCCAAAATACGCTTTAAGGTGATAATTATGGCAGTTTTAACACCAATAATCCCTGAAACCATTACCGTTCATTTAGGCACGCCCGACAGCAATGCACAGAACATAACGGTACCGTTTACTGAATACATTAAAAATGTCGCCTCAAGCGAAATTTACCCCACCTGGCCCGACGAAGCCATAAGGGCAAATATATACGCCATTATAACATTTGCGCTGAATAGAATTTACACCGAATGGTACCCTTCGAAAGGGTATAATTTTGATATTACAAACAGCACCGCATTTGACCAAGCTTTTTATAATAACCGAGATATTTATGAAAATATTAGCATTATTGTTGACGAAATTTTTAACGATTATGTTGTGCGGCAGGGCGAAATTCAACCCCTGTTTACACAATTTTGCAACGGCACTACATCGAAATGCGCCGGGCTTTCGCAATGGGGCACCGTAACTTTGGCTAACCAAGGTTACACGCCTTACAGAATTTTACAATATTATTATGGCAACGATATTGGAATTGTAGAAGATGCACCTGTGCAGGATATTCCCGAGTCTTACCCAGGCTCGCCCTTAATAATCGGCACTGCCGGTAACGATGTTAAAATTATACAACAGCAATTAAACCGAATCAGGCGCAACTACCCCGCTATTCCCGAAATTAATATTACTACCGGAATTTATGATAACCAAACGGCCGAATCAGTTAGAAAATTTCAACAAATTTTTAATTTGAATGTTACAGGCACAGTAGATAAATCCACCTGGTATAAAATTAAAGAAATTTTCAACGGTGTTAAAAAATTAGGTGAGCTTGTAAGCGAAGGTTTAAAGCTTGAAGAGGTTACTACACAATATGAACAAGAATTAAAAATGGGCTCAAGCGGATACCCTGTAACTACTATTCAATATTACCTGAATGTTATCGCATATTTTAACCCAAACCTTAACACCTTCCCAATAAGTTCTGTCTTTGATGGTAATACCGAAAATGCTGTACGCCGCTTTCAAGAAGAATACAACTTGCCCATTACCGGTATTGTTAACCGCGAAACCTGGAATAAAATAACGAGTGTTTATTCAGATATTTTAGCATCATTGCCCGAAGGTTATGCAGGTGAAGGGGCAAAATTATATCCCGGATATTTTTTAACACCTGGGGCAGTTGGTGCAAATGTTGGCGACTTGCAACGCTATTTGTTACTTATTTCTCAAACATATAACAACATACCAACCGTTACTGTAAACGATATTTACGATGAACAAACAAGAAATGCCGTTTCGAGTTTTCAAAGCCAATATAATATTCCCGTAACAGGAAATACCGGCCCTGTTACATGGAGTAAAATCGCACAAATTTACGATTCGATAATTTTTGGCGAAGAAACATAAAACCATTTATTAATAACCAAAACCAAAACAGGAAAAGTTATTTCAAAAATTAAAATTATCAGGTTTAATGGGTTGCTGTGCAAAATATTTTGCACAGCATTAATATTTGTAATTAAAACCATAGAAATAAAAATTAATATTATTATGATTTTTTTATTTTTAAAAAGGTTTATTATTACATTTATTATTACTGCCGATTTTATAAGGGTTGAAAAAAAGTACAAATAATAGGTAAAGCCGTCCATACGACTGTAATTACCTGCGAAAGAAACCATTCCCGTAAGGGTGGCATAGGGGTAATTAATATTACCTAAGACATTAGTGCCTAACACTGCAAGAATATTAAATACATAAATTAAAATCATAACAAAGCCAATTAATCCACCGCCAAAATATATAACCTTTGTTTTTTGTTTTGGTAAATTTTTAAAAAACTGTGTTAAAACAATTAACTGCCCAAAACTGTGAATATAAAATGTTAAAGATTGATTTAAAACCCCCGAAAAATTAAAATTTTTAAGGTTTAAATTAGACAAACTAATTTTATTGACCGATAGTATCAGCATTATTATAAAAACAGCAAAAATTATAAAAAACGAAAAAAACGAAAATAAATATATGGCTTTTTTATGGTTTACACCCAAATAAACCGATATAAAAATATAAATTACCGATATTAAAAATCTGGGTGTTTGAGGAAGACGCGCAGTGTCTACAAAATTAACGTAATCCCTTAGTGTTATGCCCAAAATAATAAAGCAAAACACTGCGAATAATATTTTTAAAACAAATATATTAGGCATATTTTTAATATTAGCAATTATAAAACAAAAGGCAATGTTAAATAATAACGCCAACAGGCACCCATAAAAAGAAAACTGAGAGGCTGCACCTTTTGGAAACACAATAACGGTATTGCCTAACAAAAACACTGCAGTTAAAAATATTTTATGTTTTAAATATGCACTATTTTCCATTGTTTTCCTCATTATTAATAATTTCTATGGTGTTACCCGTCAAAACAACTTTAGGTAATACCAATAATTTATTGTTATTATTTGAATTAATGATTTGCAAGGCAGAATTTTTAGCATTTAAAAGTTTTATTTGTTCGGTTAATTTATAACCTAATAAATCGTTATCTTCATTTTCAACCAACAAAATTTGTTCTGCATTATCGGCAATTACCAAATCTATAGAAAGGCTTATTTCGTTGCTTTCTACACAATAATTTAAAATATCATCTATTGTTTCATTTGTAATGTTTTGCCCTAAAATTATTATTGGTGTGTGATAAAAAGATATTTTTTTGTTAGTTTTTTTTAATGCATTTAAAATGGCGTTATCAATGCTGTTCCCTTTGCCGTTTATAAGATTAGGAGAATATTTATCTTCACTTAAATTTTCAAAAATTTTAACAATCTCTATGGTTATATTATACTCATTATCAAGATAATCTACCCCAATAGCCGAAGCCACTACTCTGTTTTCGGGCTCGGTATAATCAGAATTTTTGCAACCCGACAACATTAAAACACAACAAATTATAATTAACAATATAAATTTTTTAATCATAAAAATTTCTCTTTTGCCTTATTATATTTTTGGTAAAAACATACGGTCTTTTTATCATTAACCACCATGGCGCCCTTACAATAGTATCTTTTAAAGAATTTTTAGTAAACTTAGTTACTGTGTAAACATAATCGACACCGAATGAATTCAAAGAATACAAATGAATGTGGAGAATTGTGAAACCTACAAAAAAACCAAAAATGCCTAAAAAAGACGACAAAACAACTAAAAATATTTTTGAATATAATACCGCCAATTTTAACCTTGGCACCATTAAACCTGCAATACCGCTTAAGGCCACCGCTATTAATAATGGGGCCGAAACGAGTTTTGCATCAACAGCGGCCTGGCCTACCACTAAACCGCCCACAATGCTTAATGCGTGCCCCACATTTTGCTGCATACGGATTCCTGTTTCTTTTAAAATTTCAAAAATCAGTATTAAAATTAAGCACTCGGCAAATGATGGAAATGGTATTCCCCCGCGCGAAGCCGAAACCGATATTAAAAATGATGCCGGCAATAAATTAGGGTGAAACAATGTTACCGCCATATATAAAGCCGGCACCATTACCGCGATATTGTAGCATAAATACCTTAATGCTCTGCCAAAAAAAGCATAAATATAATTTAAATAATAATCATCATCCGACTGAAAGTTTTCGGCAAAAACATATGGCACCGTTAAAACAACAGGTGTGCCATCCACCATAATTGCCACCTTTCCCTCTAACAGTCTTGCTGCAACAATATCGGGCCGTTCGGTACTGCCCGCCGTTTTAAAAAGTGAGAATTTATTTTTATTTATTAATTCGTTAATATAATTACTGTCTAAAACTCCATCAATATCAATTTTTTTAATTTCCTGTTTAATAAATTTCACTAATTTTAAATCTGCCACCGATTCTAAATAGCACACAAAAACATTAGTAACGGTTTTTCGACCTATTATTAGCCTTTCAAAGCATAAATCAGGTGTGGATAATTTTCGGCGCAACATTGCAGCGTTTAACACCAGTGCTTCGTCAAAACCTTCACGCGGACCTTGTTGAACACGCTCGTCATTAGGTTCCGAAATTCCCCTTGTGCGCCAACCCTTTGTGTTTACTATTAAAGCGGTGCTTGAGTTACTAAATAAAAGCACGGTATCGCCCAGGTTAATTCCCTGTATCATTTTTAAAACATCGTTAGTTTCGGTTACTTCATCATTAAACAGAATTTGTTTTTTTACTACCGCAGCAATATTTTTACTAATAGGCTCTACCTTTGTTGTTAATAATGGTCTTATAATTGATATATTAAATTTTTCAGCATTAACCATACTGTCAATAAACAAGGCGGCACAATCAAAATTTAAGCCGTTTTTAACATGTATTTCTCTTGTGCGAAAAACGGCGTCTTTAGAAAATATTTTTTTAAAATATTCTAAATTTTTATTATAATTATCGGTTATTTTTTGATTTTCAAAATTTTTAATATCTTTATTCAATTAATTCACCGAAAATATTTTTTCATTTTTTTTAAAATTTATACAAAAAAGCACCAAGTAAACTTGGTGCTTTTTAGTTTATGCTATTTTAAGGCGCAACCTTAATTTATCCGAAATCATGGCAATAAATTCACTGTTGGTCGGCTTGCCACGGTCATTTTGTATTGTAAAGCCGAAATAAGAATTTAGTACATCTATATCTCCACGGTCCCAAGCCACCTCTATGGCGTGGCGTATTGCTCTTTCAACTCTGGAAGAGGTGGTATTATGCTTTTTAGCAACCGTTGGATATAAAATTTTGGTAACCGAATTAATAGCTTCAATATCGGTTATGGAAAGAATTATGGCCTCGCGCAAATAATGGTAACCTTTAATATGAGCAGGAACGCCAATTTGATGCATAATTTCGGTTACCATTAATTCAAGTTCATATTTTGAAACCGAATCATTATTATTTGAATTATAAGTATTATTTGCAGCATAGTTGGAAATTCTGTCGGCAAAGGCGTTAATATCGAATGGTTTTATAAAATAAAAATCGGCGCCGGCTTCAAGTGTTTCTTTTTCTAATTTTGGGTTGTCAAAACTTGACATTGCTGCAACAAAAGGTTTATTGTGTGCATTAATATTTTTAATATTATCGAGCACCCCTATTATATCTAAATTGGGCATAAAAACATCGGCAACCACAATATCGGGTTTAAGTTTAGAAATATTATCTAACACCTTAAAACCATCTTTTTCGCAAAGGGTTACATCCATATTCCTTTCACTTAAAATTTTGCTAAGTGCGTTTCCAAGTTCTGTAGATTTATCGGCTACTAAAATTTTTGTCTTTTTTACCATAATATCGGCTCCTTTTTCTATCTTTTATCCATATATTACCATATAATATTAGAAAAAGCAATAGTTTTTTTATTTTTTTGGAAAAGTTTTCTCATTATATTGGAATTTTTGTAGAAAACAACAAAAAAATAAAAAACTACGAACAATTATGTTCGTAGTTTTTAAAATTAATTCACGTTAATGTTAAGGTAAGCAAATTGTGTTTTAAGGTTGCCTATTGCAGTGGCTTCAACAGGGCCGGTAAATACTTTTTTGCCGGTATATTTTTGGGTAAGCTCGTTTAAATAAACATCTTTAGAGCCACCGCCAACAATGTTAATGCTATCTACCTTTTCGCCTGTAATATCTTCTATCTCTTTTACTACTTTAGAATATGATTTAGCCAATGTGTGATAAACACTGCTCAATAAATCGCCAATTTCAATATTACTTTCTTCTAAACAGTCTTTAATAGCTTCAATCATATTTTCGGGGGCTAATAGGCGTTCATCGTTAGGGTTAAAGGTTTTGGTGTATGTGCTTTTTTGAGCCATATACATCATTTCATCGTATGTATATTTTTTGTTTAAATTTTTTCTAATGTTTTGGAATAACCACATTCCCATAATGTTTTTAAGGAAACGGAATGTTTTGTTTACCCCGCCCTCGTTAGTGAAATTGGCCTGCAAGGCACTGTCGCTTAAAACAGGATATTCGTTAACGGCACCAATCAAACTCCAAGTGCCCGACGATATATACATGCTGTGCCCTTCTAACTTGCAGGCAGCAACGGCCGATGCGGTATCGTGCGAGGGGGCAAAAATTACGGTGGTATCAAAACCAACATATTCTTGAATTTCAGGCTTTAAATTTCCAATTACGGTTCCGGGTTCGTTTAATTCCCCAAATATTGAAGGTTTAATGCCAAGCTTGTTAATTAAATCAAAATCCCAATTGCGTTCTTTGGCGTTTAAAAGCGCCGTGGTAGAAGCATTGGTATATTCATTTTTCATAACACCGGTTAGCCTGTAAGATAAATATTCCGGTATCATTAAAAATTTTTCGGCCTTTTCAAGTTTACCCGATTTTGCATCGCAATAAAGTTGATATATTGTGTTATAGGGTTGCCTTTGAATTCCGTTAATTGCATATAATTCGGAAGGCGGAATAATTTTGTCTACCTCTTCGGGTGTGTTAGCCGTTCTTGCATCTCTGTAAGCAACTGCCGGTAAAATCTCTTTGTTTTGGGCATCAAAAAGAACATAATCTACACCCCAAGTGTCAATTGCAACGGTGGCGGGTATTTTTCCGAGTTCGGAACATTTTTTTAAACCTTCTAACACATTATTAGTAAGCGACTCAATATCCCACTCTAGATTCCCGTTAACATTATTAAACCCGTTTTCAAAACGATAAATTTCGGTGCATTCCATTTTACCGTTAACTTCTTGCGCCAAAATATGCCTGCCGCTTGAAGCGCCAATATCTATTGCTAAACAAAAAGACATATAAATTCCCCTTAAATGTAATATATACAAATATTATAAATTAAACAAAATATAAAGTCAATAGGTGCCCCCTGTTGTTAATAAAAGAAGCACCTATTTTTTAATTAGATTAAGACTTTATAAAAACAGACGATAGCGGTTTAAACACTATCGCCTGTTTTAGTTTTAATTATTGGTTATGTTTCTTTTTTTGTTGCAAATGGTAAATACAATTATTGCACCACCGCTAACAAAGAGAAGTACAACCCACAAGCCAAAATTACTGTTGTCGCCCGTTTGAGGAGCAATGTCTTCAGGTTCCGGCTCGGGTGTGGGTTCGGTATAGGTGTTAACAAAGGTTATATCTTCGGCCGATGAATCTCCGACTATATAAGAATATTCAACCTTAAATGTTCCGTCAAGATTATCGGTTACGTTAACATTTACCGTATAAACAGTTTGGTCATAGGTAATATTTTGTTGGTTATCGTTAAGTTCGCGAACGGTATATACATAGTTGCCTGCAGACTCAACAGGAATAGCAGTAAACGAGAATTTACCATTGGCATCATTCTTAACGGTTTCGAGTTTCACATTATTAACATCAAACAATTCAAACGAGAACTCTTGTGCCTTAATATCGCGACCATTAAGATTTTTGGTGCCTTCTATTACAATTTCGGTTGCAGATGCTTTATAGTGGTTGTAGAACTTAACCTTAGTGGACATATTATTATCAATTAACTCATCATTAACATAAATATCTGCCACTAAATCACCATTATTATTATCGGACACGGTAATTTTAATTTTGTATACGGTGTTATCCGAAGTAACTCCCCTATTATTTTCCGGCTCATCTTCGGTAATTACATAATAGTAATCTCCGATGGTATTAAACACCAAAGGCATAAAGGTTATTTTGCCGGTGCCGTCATTATTAAGGGTCAGAACAATATTGTCTTCGACAATGGTGTTATCACCGAAAGAATAGGTGCTGTCAGCACTGTAAAGGTCGAACTTAAATTCGCCATCAACAAGATTACGGCCTTCAAGAATCTTGGTAGCTTCAAGGGTTACATATGCAGGGTCAGCCTTGTAAGCGTTGTTGAATGTAATCTCGCTGCCATCGGTAATCTCGTTATAGTGAACAACCTCGGTAAACACGCCGTCAACTTGTTCTTTAGTAACAATACCTTTATAAAGTTTTTCGGTCGCTATCGAAAGTTCACCATTTGCATCTTTATCAACATTAATAAAAATGTGATAAATAGCGGTGTCGTAGGTTACGCCCTTTTCATTTCCTGAAACTTCAGAAATTCTAAAATGGTATTCACCTTCATCGAGCAGTGAAACTGCAGGGAATTTAAATGCTCCGCTTGCTTCATTTTTAACAATATCGCCTATTTGAACACCTGTTGTGGCATTCATAAGTTTGAATTCAAATTCGCCTTCTTCAAGTGGGCGACCCTCAAGTACCTTTAATCCGCCAAACTCAGTATAAATATTGTAAGGCAAGGGTGTGGGAACAAAATTGTTCCTGAAAACAATGGCTGTAGAAGAAATATTGTTCTTCTTCATATTAACCTCGGCTAAAAGTTTACCCTGTGAATTATCGGTAACCGTTATGGTAATATCGTAAACCGATTTATCAAAATCGTAGCGGGCATCGTTAAAGGTTTGTTCTGCAAGAGTATAGGTATAAACACCCGTTTTATTAAAGGTTATATTACCAAACTCAAATTTACCACTTGCATCATTTTTCACAGTAGCTGTGCTGGGCATTGGGCAATTAGCGTTGTTTGGGGTTAAAACAAATGTGAATTCGTTTTCAACAAGTGTTTTACCGGTGAGCAACTTATTACCTGTTAATTTTACGGTTGCAGGTTCGGCCACATAAGTGTTAGAGAAGGTCATAATTTCATTAGCTTGTAATGTGGTGCCTGCATCGTTTTCATTTTCTTTGCGCACCCTTGTTACAACGGCGTAAAGTTTAGCATCTCCGCCGTCTAAAACATCAACACTTACTTCATAAAATCCTTGGTCATAGGTAAAACCACCTATTTTATTAGACTGTGATTCATAAATTTTATATTTATAAACGCCTGCGACAGTGAATTTAATATCATCAAATACAATTGCTCCGTCAGCCGCATTTTTCACGGTAGTAACATTTGGCAAAGGTGCATTTGGTGTATCAGAATGAGGTTCAATTATAAACTCAAACTCGTTTGCATTTAAAACACGCTCGCCCAATACTGACTTATTAGCGGTTAAGGTTACATAGGCTTCTTGAGAAGGTGTGAACACATTGGTGAAAACAGGTTTATTGTTTTCAAACGCACCATCAGTAACAGGTGTAATAACCGGTGTTGCTTCGGTTGTTCCGTCACCGTTATCTTTATGCGTTACCTCCACCTTATAAATAGCATTAGAATAAGTAATATTTGGGTTAGTGCCTTTAATTTCGGCAAGATAATAGGTATATACTGTGCCTTCAGTTGTGGCAAGGTTTGGAGCATAGGTTAAGTTGAATTTAGCATTACCCGAAGCATCGGTAACGGTTGACCTTAACAAAATATCGGCTTCTTGATTTTCGGCAGGATTATCGTTATAAAGAGCAAATTGGAATCCGTTCAAACGATTGTCGTTTTGTAATTTTTTAATTACATTTATTTCAAGCGAAGCCGAATCAGTAGGACGATACACATTATTAAAGTTTGCTAAAACAGTATAATTATTGTCTGTTTTTGTAACTGTGGTATTAGCCTCGTTATTAACCGCCGTTATTTCAAGGTCTCCGTCCATATCCGAGTCGGCCACCAAAACTACAAAGCTGCGATTAACGGTATCGTAGGTTATACCCTTGTTATTTTCGGTTATTTCACTAATAGTATAACGGTAGTTTCCTGCTGCATTATAATTTTCGTTTGAAAGGTCAAGTGCATATTTTTTATCAGAATCGGTGTTATCGATTTCAAACTCTTTAACCGTACCATTTGGGCCGCTAACCTTGAATTTATAACTTTCACCGTTTAACCAATTTGTGCGGTTGCCGGAAATTTGCTTGGCAACATCAACTGTAATGGTATTACCCTTGGTAGCAACAGGGTTATAAATGTTAACTATAAGCGCTTGGTCATTAGCGGTAGCATCTATAACACCGGTTAGGCTGCTTTTTTCGGCGTTAAAACTAAAACCAACGGGAATATTCGTTTCAACTACCGAATATTTAGTTTCTTCAGGCAAACCTCTTACAGTAAAGGTTTCGCCCTCTTTAAGTGAAACTGTAAATACTCCGCTATTATGTATGGTTATTTCACCGGCTGTGTTAGTTGCTTCAAAGGTGCCAAAAACAGGATTGTTTAGGCTATCTTTTAAAGTAACTTCTGCAGTAAATACTACATTATCACCTATATCAACCGAATTGCCGTTTTGGTCAACAACCTGCTTCGTAATTACAAGGTTGCCTTCGCCAATAGCGGTATTTACAAAGTCAACATCGTCAATAAAATTAGCTGCAATAGTGCCTGATGCTATAGAGCCCATAGAACTACCGTTAACATGAACCGATTTTACTTTATAGTCGGAATTATCTGAAACCTCTTCTATAGTATAGGTCGCACCTGTTGGAAGGCCTGTGAGCCATAAGGTTTGGTTTGCAGAAAGGTCGGCAGTATGGGTGCCCGAAGCTGTAAGTTGTACCGGTACAGCATCACCTGTCGGTACAACATCAAGGTTGGTGATATAACTGTTAATTGCACCTGTGTAAGCAGTACCGTTTGCGTTATGAACGGTTATAAGGAACTTAAAATCTGTGGACGTTCCTGTTTCGTAAATATCAATGGTTTTTGATAATTTAATGCCTTGTGCAGGGGTAATTTCCAATAAACCATTATTACCAAGGTTCATATCTACATAGAAAAGATTATTTTGCTCGGTAAGATAAGGGTGGAACACCATACGAGCCGATTTTGTAAGTGGAGATTTCTCGTTTTCGTTATCAACATTAACATCTCTTTTTAGCTCGTTATACATTGAAAGTTCCCTTGCGGGTGTGCCGGCAGGAATCACATATGCTCCTTTTTCGCCTGTAAGGGTTTCAAAATCAGAGTCCCATTGTGCAGCCCTTATAGAAGCTGCAGAAATTTTTTCATATAAAAATATTGGTTTATCATTTGTTTCGGTAAATATATAGCGGCGACGATAATATTCACCATTAACATCAAGTTGTTCATTTTCATCTACCAAAACATAACTTTCGCCAACCTTTTTATGCACGGCGGAATCGAAGGTGTAATAAAAACGCTCGTTTTCTTTTGAAGGAGTAAATTTTGATATTGTTGTAATGTGGTCGTCATGCTGTGCTGCAGAAATATCAAAGTAGTTTGTCCAAAACTGTCTTGTTACACCATCTTCAGCAATATGCTTGCTATCAGTTATGCGGTTTATATTAAGCTCGTTAAGGTCAGAACGAAGACCGCTTTCGAATATTAGCCTAATAGGAGAAATATTTTCTGCGTTTTCTACCGAAATCTTAACATTTGTTGCTTGGTCAACATTGGTACCGGTAAGGCTTACGCTATAGGTTATAAGCGGAACAAGCGCCGCCGGTATTTTCCAGTATATTGTTTGCTCACCCGTAGCAATATTGGTACGAACCTGAACCGACATATACATCATATCGGAATTCTTTATGCTACCTGTGGTTTCACCCAGGAAGCAGTAAGATTTAACCTTATAAACAGCATTTGCGGGTGGTGCAGCGGTTGAATTTTCGTTCAAAAATGCAGCGTATGTGCCGTCAGCCTTTGCGTACCATGCAATATAGTTAGACCAATCTGTAGGCGAATTATATTTTAATTGGCCTGCAGCATACGCATCTGCAACAAGGTTTTCGGCATCTACGTTTCCTATAATACCAAAGCGGGTTTTAATTGCTCTAACAAATTCATATCCCAAATCGGTTGGGTTTTCAACCGTACCTAAACCGTTTTCAGAATTATTAGAAAGTTTGGAAGCCATCATATGTCCGTCATAAAGGGTATTGCCAAGCAATATTCCCTTAATATCCTTAACTTCCATATATTCGCCAATTTTATCTTCAAACTCAATGTAACCGGAAAAATCGGGGTTGCCGCCTTCTAAGTGGGTGGGATAATAACGGGATTGCAGAATTATCTCATCAACAATAGATGTAAAAGCATTGGTAAGTCCGGAGCCAGATGCAGAAAAATATTCATCTACATAAGATTTATTTGTTACATAGGAATTTTTTGTTATAGCAACATTGGAATAACCGGTGTTGCGAGTATTAGTATTTTTAACCCTTACCGAAAGACTTCCGGTAGTTAAGTTATTATAAGAACTCCATAATGCATCGGTGTAGGTAGATGAATTAGGATTCATAACGCTCTTTGCCACGTTATTATTACCAATATTGAAGCCTAAAGTATAGAAAAGCCCTCTCACTTCGGAATTTTCACCTTGATAGTGAGCTTTTATACGGTTGATAACATAGGATGCTGTAAGCTGAGTAAGAAAAGCGTTTCCTTCAATAAGGCCGCTTTCATCGCCGTTTCCTACATTAGAAGTGCCGACATTAGCATAATTTGTGGTACCTGTAGATGGAGCACCGTCAGACATAAGCACTAAAATAGGCATACGGTTATCGCCCGATTGCCAATTGTTATCGCTGATAACGGTATCCATGCTTTCAAACATTTTTAAAGCTTCCCAAAGCCCCGCTTGAATATAGGTGCCGCCGCCAAAGCTTTTGGTTTTTCGGTCAAAGTTTTTGGTTCCCCTGACATCACCGTCAATCGAAACCGTTCCCTGCCTATTAAGACTTAAATAATTACCATCAGAACCCGTTGTATATCTGTCTATAGGAAGTATTTGGGTGACGCTCTCTGAATACGTAGACGTACCGACATTATCATCTGCAGAATAAAGCACCACACCTATTCTATTATTATTGTTAATATCGAGCAATCTTTTTATTGCATTATTAGCCGCTTCTATAAGGCTGTTTTCAGAATTTGAATTTTCCATAGAGCCTGAAAGGTCAAGCACTAATACTGTATCGGTCGGAACGGTGGAATAGCCCACAACCTCTTTGTTGGCAGCAACTGCCGAAAGCGCTGTAAGGAAATTTTCTTGGTCGTTAACCATAGTTACATTGTTCGGAAAAATTGAAGCATCCTTAAATACCGATTTATCGGTCCAAACACCGCCGGCATTAGAAGTATCAAGATTATCAAGGTTAAAATAATTCTTCCAATTATCCATAGTGTTAGCATCAACTACGCGGTTGTAATAAGGGTTGCTTGTTGCTTCGGCAGAAAATGCAGTAAAGGGCAACGAAGTAAATATCATTATTACAGCCACCGACAATGCCACAACAGGTTTTA
Source organism: Acutalibacteraceae bacterium (assembly GCA_045651765.1). Classification (GTDB taxonomy): domain Bacteria; phylum Bacillota; class Clostridia; order Oscillospirales; family Acutalibacteraceae; genus SIG565. The sequence continues at coordinate 45,325 of JAZRSY010000006.1, forward strand.
ACCCGCGTTTTATATGTTTTTTGCTTTGATGCCACAAAAACATTAACATATAAACAGGCATTAACAAATAATTAGTAATTTTTTCAAATTGTTTTTTCATAACTTTTCCTCCTGAACATTAAGTTATGTAATATGGCCAGTTACTAATTGTGGCTTTTTTATTTCATATATTAATTTTAACACTCTTATCAGTATTTGTCGATAAAAAACACGAAATTTTTTAAAAAATTTTTCATTTTTTTATTTAATATAAAATAAAAACATTCCCCTTTTAAAAAGAGAGTGTTTTTTGTTTATTATTTACCATTTATCTTCGGGAAGAAATATTCCGCCAGTTGGTTTTTTAATAATATTTTCTTCTAAATTTGAATTATTGTTATTAGAAGTTGTTTGCCCGCTTTCGTTGCTTGAATTATTTGATTCTGCCGAAGGCTCTTGTGCCGAAGAAGAATTATTAGTAATTGTTGTTTGAGAATTTTGATTAATATTATTTGAAGTTGTTGTGTTAGTTGTGTTGGTGTTGTTAGCAGTTTCTGAGTTATTAGTTGAAGAGGATTGTGATTCTTCAACATTACCAACAATTTCATTATTTTCAACCTTCTTTGAAGCACACCCTGATAAAAATAAGCACACTAAAATAAGCAATAAAATTAAGGCTTTTAATTGTTTTTTCATAAAATTACCACTCTTCATCCGGCAAAATAATTCCTTCGTCTTCTTTATTACCATGATCACTGGTGGCAATAATATCTTGGGCATTAAACGTTGTTATTTCAATTTCAGGTTCAATGTATTTTTTGTTTTCCATTTTAAATCCTTTCTTAATTGTGGGATTACACTAACGTTTTACCGGATATGAATTTGTAAAATCATCGGCTTCGGGGTCTTTAATTACGAAGTCGTTATTATCGTCCGTGCTATCGTCGGTAACATAAGCATTTGCTGAATTACCATATTTCATCATGGCTTTTACTAAATTTGCAAGTGCGGTATCGGCACTGTTTTGCTTATTATAAGCGTAAGATTCAATACTGTAACAAACCGTGTTGCTAACTGCAACGCCGTTTTTATACATTGTTAAGTACACCTTTTCACTCATTTGTCCGGCGTTTAACCCTGTAAATTGTATGTAATATACACCATCTTGCAAAACAAATTTATCTGCATTAAAATCCCATTCGCCTACATCACTTGTGATTTTTAAACTTAACCCGTTAATATCTTCGGCCAAGAATTTAAATCTCATGGCTACCGAATCTTTTAAATTAAGGCCTGCGCCCTTCCAAGTGATAAGCGGGTTTTCAACCGTTTTATAGGTGGTGTTAAGCGCAGTTGTTAATGTTGGCTCTTGGGCAGTGCCCCAAGCAAGTTGAGTGTCTGTTAAATTAGAATTAACTAAATTATCAGTATTGTGTTTGGTATATGTTTGAGCCTGTGCACCGTAATTCAAAAGGTCAACAAGCAATGTGCGAAGTTCGGCATATTCGTTGGCTGAATATTCCGCCAATATATTGTAGCAATATGCGGCAACGCTGTATTCTTTAACCGCGCTTGAATATTCAACGCCGTTATATGTAGCGTAAAGTGTTGCGCTTATGGTATCGTTCATTTTGTTAGGCGCAATATTATTAAAAGTGAATACATAACGGTCGCCATCGACATAATATGACCTAACGGTTGTTTTTTTGCCGTCAAGTTCAAAGACTACATATGGGTTTGTATAACCCACAGTTTCGAACAATGCTTTATCTACCTTGTAGTTAATTGAAAGGTCGTGGTGTAATGAAAGCGCCGCACCTTTGAAAGCAATATTTGGTAAAATTTGTGTTGTTTGATAATTAATTCCGTTAGTTTTAGCGTAGTTTATTGCATAAGCGTTGTCTTCATCTATTGTTAAAGTTAGGTTGCCGCAGCCTGAAAACGCATTATTTCCTATGCTTGTAATGCTTTCAGGGATAGTTAAGTTTGCAAAATTAGAGCAGCCCGAAAACGCATTACTACCTATGCTTTTAACGCCATTTTGAAGAGTTAAATTTTCAAGGTTAGTGCAACCATAAAACGCTTGAGAACCTATGCTTGTAACACTATCAGGTATAGTAACACTTGCAAGGTTAACACAACCCGAAAATGCATATCCGCCCACGTTTGTAACACCTTCATTTATTATTGCCTTTGTTACTTCAGTTCCCCAAGGCGCTGTTGCATATCCCATTTTTCCGTTGCCTTTTATTGTTAGCACTGTGCTTTCCAGCACCCAGGTGCAACTGCCCGTAGTTCCGGTTGTTGCAGCACTTGCAGTTATGCCAAAAATTCCCACCGAAAAAATCGATGTCATTAGGCACACAGTTAAAATAATAGATAATATTTTTTTCAAAATAGTTTCTCCTAAAAATATAAACTCGGTTATCACCAAACTAATTATAGTTTGGCAAAATATAGTATATCACATTATATTAAAAAAAGCAATAAAAACACTCCCTGTTTAAGTGGAGTGTTTTTGGTTATGATGCGTCTTTTAATTGTTGTTTTTCTGCCACGCTTTGTGCGGTTTCGAGCATATTTTCCGCAAAGATAGCGTAGCCTTTGGTTGGGTCGTCGACAAGGACGTAGGTAACTGCGCCTATGAGTTTACCATTTTGTATGATGGGGTTGTCCGACACGAGTGTGTCAATATAGGACCAACAAATATATTAAATAATATCTTGTTATTTCAAAACTATATGAGAAATTGGCAATTCAGTTTTATCCAAAACCATCACGGCATTTTTAAGTAATGTTGGATCACATCCACCAAAATCAATGTGAATATAAACTGTGTTTTCTTTATTTTTTATACTTTTATCGACTAATAATTGTATAAAATGTATGGCTTCTCCGCCATCTTTTTCTTTCCTTTTATTATATTGGAAAACCCAATTTTCTAATGTAGTATAGGTTTTGTTAATAAGAACTTCACACAAAGGTGTTGCATAGCTGATTTCAAAAATCACATCCGGGAAATCAGAAGCCACCAATTCACAAGAAAAACGGAATTTATTAAAACTTTTAACAAAATTTTCAGCTGCTTTTCGCGCTCTTTTTTCCATTTCAGCTTCGGAAGGGAGAAAAAACGTGTCATGTAGTGTGAATAGTGGGTTATGTTTAGATATATCTTCTAAAGGATCAACTGCAGGCCAACGCACACCCTCACTATAAGTTAAATTATCTGCAGTAAAATTAAAACTTATCATACCAATGTTCATATGAGAGGAATTGAGAAATATCTGAAAACTTGGTTTATTTAACAATAATTTGCTATTTTCAAGGTTTTTGGATTTCAAAAAATTCATTGAAACCCATGCTATATACTCACCACCAGGATGTTCATGCTTTTTTAATTCTCGCAATAATATTGGTTTTGAAACATCTTTTAATAGAGTTAAATAAGATAAATGAAATTTAACTTTTTGCTGATGACTGATATCGTATTTAATTATATATTCATCAATCATTTTAACACCTCCCCGATAGATTTTTACACATCAATTATAAAAGAAAAAATATAAATATTCAATACAAATATAAAAACCTATCGTTTGCAAACGATAGGTTTTTATATTTATGACACATCTTTTAATTTATTACTCTCCGCCACACTTTGTGCGGTTTCTAACATATTCTCAGCAAATATACCGTAGCCTTTGGTGGGGTCGTCGACTAATACGTGGGTTATGGCGCCGATTAGTTTTCCGTTCTGGATAATAGGGCTTCCGCTCATACCCTGCACGATGCCGCCTGTTGTGTTAATTAGTTCTTGGTCGGTAACCTCAACAATTAAATTTTGGTAGCCGCCGGTGTTTTGTTTTTTAACAACACACTTATAACTTTTTGGGGTTGCGCCATTAATTGTGCTGATAATTGTGGCTTCGCCATTAACTACCTCTTGTTTTAATGCAACCTTAATTAAATTATTGCTATTATAATTAAACCCATTGGTTTTGGCGTACACGCCCGAGTCTGAATTGTTTGCTATGTTACCATATTCGGTTAGAGTTATTCTTCCGTTTAATTCGCCTGGACTGCCGGCCTCGGCTTTTTTATAAGACATAATTTCGGCACCCACCAAAACACCGGAATTCACGGTTAAAAGACTGCCTGTATCTTTATCACATATGCCGTGGCCTAAGCCACATATTACATTGTTATATGGGCAATAAAAGGTTAATGTTCCAATACCGGCCGAGCTATCTCGCACCCAAATGCCTGCTTTATAAACGCCTGTGCTGACAGATATTTCGGGAGTTAAGGTTAAGGGTAAAATTTTGCCTTCCCTGTTAACAACAACATTAATATTACGTCCGTTACAGTTTTCTATTATTTCACTGACATCTTGGTTGGTATAAACCTTTTTTCCATCAATTGTAATTATATAATCCCCTGTTTTTAGACCGCATTTTTTAGCCGGACTAGAATGGCCATTAGTGGTGTCAACATCACTTAAAGAAACAATTAAAACGCCGTCGGTGTAAAGTTTCATGCCAAAGGGCGAGCCTAAAACAACCACATGGGCGTCGCTTACCACCTGAACATTAGCGGTAGAAATTGGAATAATACCAAACATATTAAGTTTTACCTTATAGTTGTTTCCTACACTTGAATTTAATTTTACTTCGGCTCTGCTTTGCCCTAAGTAGTGCGGAGTTACGGGAATATAGGAATTTATTTTTAATGTTTCACCGCTTAAAACTTTATAGTCGGTGGTTAAATTATTATTTAAATAAATTAACGCTCCAAACAAGCAAATACAAATAACCAACAGCAACGCTGTTATAGATTTTATTAAAATTTTTATTCTTTTCAAAACAACACTTCCTTTATATGAACTTATTTTTCTCTTAATTTTTTTAGTTATAAGAGAAAATTTTTTCATATAAAGGAAGTTTTTAATTTAAATTTTAATAATTGCTTCGGTTTTAACCAATACGGTTTCATTACCAATAACCTCAATGTCTTGCCACGGTATAATAATGTCGTTATCGCGCCCGAAAATTCCTAAGAAATGGTTTTTTCCGTAAATAATAAGCGCATTAACGGCGCCGTTTTGAGTATTTATCTCGATATCGGAAACACTACCCAATACAGCACCGTTTTTAACACAAACCACCTGTTTATTTCTTAATTCATCTATTCTGCACAACATAATAATACCCCCTAATATTACAATATTATGCCGCGTTTTAATATTTTATTTTATTTAAAGCAAATTTTTCAAGGCGTGAGACCTGTGCTTGAGAAATGCCAACCTCGTTAGAAACCTCCATTTGAGTTTTACCTTGAATAAACCTTAAATTTAAAATCTTTTTTTCGCGGTCGCTAAGGTTTTTTATGGATTCTTTTATAGAAATTTCTTGCAACCAATTATTATCATCATTATTGTCGCCAATTTGGTCTAAAAAATATATTGTATCGCCGCCGTCTGAATATACGGGCTCATATAAAGAAACAGGCTCCACAATGCTTTCAAGGGCGGTAACAATTTCTCTTTCGGAAATATTCATAATTTTTGAAAGCTCCGAAACGGTGGGTTCCCTTTTATGCTCGTTTATAAAGTCTTCTTTGTGCTTCATAGCTTGGTATGCGGTATCTTTAATTGAACGGCTTATTCTTATTGCAGTATTATCTCGTAAATAGCGCCTTATTTCACCGATAATCATAGGAATGGTTATAGAATGGCGAAAAAGTAATATACACAGAGGATGAACCTTTATCCATCCTCTTAATGTCATATAAATTATCCACTAAATATTATACTTTTTTTGGAGTATTCGGTCAACTGACAATAACTGTAAATTACTTGTCATTTGTAATTTACAATTTGATTAAGATTATAGAGCGTAATATTGTCGTTATTATCCGTCTCTGATACAACCTTGTCATCAAACCCTGATTCAGAAAAAAGAGCGTAATAAAACTTTGCAGTCTCTTTAAGTGGTGTCAGTTTGGTAACTGTATCAAGATACTCAGAATAATCAAACGGTGCATTTTTGAACTTACACTCACCAACCAAATACTCCTTGCCGCCCTTTCCGATACCGAGAATATCAATCTCGGTTTCAACAACTCTAACGCCTTTTGGTGCATCCTTATCACGCACCGTAGTTTTTCCTGTCCATCTGCCCATTTTTGAATAACGGAAAGGTAACTCATTTTTCTTCTGCATCTCTCTTACAAACTCTTTGCACACATCCTCAAAGGTAAAGGACGCAAACTCGTGCAATGCCGGTGCGATAACATAATCGTAAACGCCGTCTACATCGCCGTCTTCAAGCTGAGAAAAATTCGTAAAACCAAACGCATACCAAAATCTAAAGAAATTATCGGTCAAGCGATAAGTGCCTCTGTTGGAGTTCGCTTTTTCTTTGCTCTTCGAATCGACTGAAAACTCACGCTCAACAATTCCAAGCTCGATAAGATTTTTAAGATATACACTTGTTTTTGATGTGTCCTCTACAAGAGATTTTTGGCTGATGTCATTAAGCTTTGTGTTGCCAAGAGCTACCGCCTCAATAATTGAGTTGTATATAGGGGTTTCACGAAGTTCCTGATGGAGTAAAAAATCAACCTCGCTATATAAAACCGAGCCTTTAGTTAGGATATTTCTCTTAATATTCTCCGCCAATGAAAGCTTTGAACTAAACTGACGAAGATAATGCGGAATACCGCCAAGTATGGAATATGCCAATACCTTATCTCTATCCGAATAATTCGGGAAGAATTTAACCGCATCATAAAAGCCCATCTCGGTCATTTTATAAATGCCTGTTGCCCTTCCGTAAAGCGGATTTTTTTCGGCAAGTAATTCTTTCTCGATAAAACTCATTGCGCTACCGCACAATACAATCATTACATTTTTATCTTTAAGCTCAGCATCCCAAAGATTTTGCAGCACAGAGGGGATGCTTTTATTTCCCTTACACATATAGGGGAACTCATCTATGATAAGCAGTTTCTTTTGATCTCCAAAAGGAAAATCTAAAACAGAACGAAAAGCACTCTCCCAATCTGCAAACTCAGAGATATACTGCTTTGCAGGGATATCCTCTTTCAGAATATGCTTTGAGAATTTGGAAAGCTGAACTTTATCGGTACTTTGTGTGCAGGAATAAAATACATGCTGTTTTCCTTTGCAAAACTCTCTTAATGTTTCGGTTTTGCCTACACGTCGTCTGCCATAAAGAACAACAAGCTGACCATTCTCGTTATCAAATTTATCTTGAAGAAACTTTAATTCTGCCTCTCTTCCAATAAACATATCAAAACCTCCGTAAATTCAAATCGTGATTTACTAAATCGTGATTTGATAATATTATATATCACAATTTTAAAAAAATCAAGTGTTTTAAAAAAATTTGAGGACACAAGTCTAAAAGAACTGTGTCCTCATACTAATTATTTCATTATTTATTGTCTTCCAAAAGATACTCTTGCAGTTTAAATTTAACCATAATACTCGGCTGACCGTCAGCGCCGCTGATGATAACCTTGTCTATAAGCTGGTCACACACATGCTTCTTTTCTTCAATGCTCATTACTCCCCAAGACTTTTGAAGGTCACGTAAAAGCTCCTTAGAACGTTCAACCTTAATAGCGATAGTAGATTTTTTGCTCTCATTTTCCACCGCCTCTTGCAGTCGGTCGATTTCTCGCTCACGTTCACTGATAACCTCTAAAAGCTGTTCGGTGCCCTTTTCTGCGTAAATGTTATAAAGACGTTTAATCTCTTCTTGCTTGCGGCGAATTTTCAATTTAAGGTTATCCAACACCTCAAACTGCGAAACTGTCTTCTTTGTATTTTTATTATTAAGGTAAGACATCTGGAACAATTCTTGCACAACCGCCTCTTCAACATCCTCAGCAAAATATTTTAGATTCTTACAATCGGGATCTTTTATAAGATACTGTTTTGTAGTTTGCTGAGAATAGCAGACGATTTTTACACTCTTGCCCCATTTTTGATAGCGCATTTTGGCACCACAATCCCCACAAATTAAAAGCCCGCTTAAAAGATATTGTGAACGGGCATAGGTTATGCTACGGCGTTCCATTTCTTCTTGCGCCTCATAAAATATTTTTTCGTCAATAAGCGGCTCGTGATTGCCTGCGTACTCCTTACCCTTATAGACCAAATATCCAAGTGAGGTGCGGCGTGTTAAAATCTGCACAACAATACGCTCACCCTTGAAACCCAACAAATCTGAAATTTTTGCAGGCGGCATCTTTTCCTCAACATACAAACGAAAGATTTCCTGAACCTTTTCCTTTTCTTCGGGGACAACATCATAGTTTCCGGTTTCACGATTATATCTGTAGCCATAGGGTTGATTACCGCCACCCATTGGCTTACCCGACTTTATGCGTTCCTCACGACCGCGTTTCATTTTATAAACAATTTGATCACGGTCATACTCTGCAAGGCCGGCAAACAACACCAACATCAGTTT
>JAZRSY010000007.1:0-12083 GCA_045651765.1 Acutalibacteraceae bacterium
AAGTGCGTGAGAAAGTAATGCTCACCCGCATTGCAATGACCGTTACAATTGTAATAATGTGTCTTGCCGCTATGAGCTTTACCGCCTACGCCTATTTTTCTTACAATGTCACCTCCGGCTCCAACATTATAAAATCGGCAAACTTTGAGGCTAATGTTTCGATAACAATAATGGATTCAAATGACGATCCCGTTACTGTTACAAAAGAAGGCAAAGTTCAAACCGCAAACTTGGAAGCAGGAAAATATACGATAGAACTCAGCAGAGGAAACAGCACAGCACATAAAGGATTCTGTGTTATTACCATCGGTGACAAGACTTACTATACCGATCAGATTGGCGTCGATGTAGATAAGGATTTAACTGATGTCACTGTGAAATTTGAACTGTGGTTGTCGTCTCCTACAAAAATCGATGTGCTTTCTCATTGGGGTACATCAGTGTATTACGGCTATAAAGATGAAGGTAGAACTGAAATTTTTATCATTAGTGGCGATAGACTGGATTTGACTACCAAAACAACGAATAATGATGGTGATAAATCCGAAGACAATACTAATATGTCCGGTGAGGAGATTACCACCACAACTTCCTCCGCCAACACCACTACAGGTGCGGATGCACCCAATATTTGGGGACATTATGATGGTCAAGGTGTTGTAGAGGTGGTATATCACAATTACAATCCGCCTTCTGGTTATAATGCTAATACGAATAATCCTTGGGGTTCAGGGAGGGTTATAAGAATAACTAAAGTTGGCAATTATGGAAATTTCACTTAATGTAAATCAATAAATGTATAATCAAAAAGCTCTACGTAGATTACGTAGAGCTTTTTGATTATAGTTATTGTTTTAAAGATACAAATTTGATATCGGCATTTTTATTATACAACTTTTTTGATTCGGAAATTAAATCTTTATTGCACGACAACTCTTTTATACGATTGATACTGCCCTGCGGTTCAGTTGCATAGTTTTCTTCCCATAAATTTTCAAATGAAAGTTTTTTATCTTTAATTGTTATATATCCGTAATGATCTACTCCGCCACCAACTGTGTAATAAAATATACCAGGATAATTAATGTTGTCTGAACTAAAAAATCTAACAGTACCAGTGAGAAAATCTTGTTCACCAATTAATTCAACAGATTTTTCGTATGTGTAAACAGATAATTTTGTGTTTTCATGAACGAGCAAATCATCAATGTTATTTCCGTCAATATCTTTAATATAATAATATAAGTCATCTTGCTTATTTTTCAACTCATTTAAAATTTTTTCATATGAAGATATCTTTTCATGGTTTGACAAACTATTATCGGAGAATGTTCCTTCTGAGTGTCTGCAGGCTGTAAGCATAAATATCAAACATAACGACATAAATAAAATAGTGATTTTTTTCATAACAAACACTCCTAAAATATTCTAATTTGAGTATATCATACGGTTAATTTTAATGCAATAATTAATAGCATATTTTATAATAGGTGTTCAAATATAGCATCAACATGTTGCTCTTACAATGAATTATCTGTTTATTTTTTATATTGCAACCACTATAAAACTATGGTATAATTCATATTGTATTAAAATAGAGTTAAAAATTTGTCCCTGATTTAACACAAACATATAATACATATATAGGTGGTGATTGATATGAAAAAGAAAATAATCATATATGTGTTTTCTATTTTGATTTTAATTACTGCGATTGTTTTTATTATAGGGGCAATACAGTCGTATAATTATGATATAACAAACAATCCTGATGATAAGTGGGTAGGATTTGGCTCAGTTTTAACCTTAATGGTTGGCGGTTTTGTTGTTTTTTACGAATTCGATTTGTTTTATACGGCATATTACTTTTTAATAAAACCTAAAACAAAAGCAAAATCAATACTTAATATTCTTGCCAATTTTACTTTAGTGATTATGTATTTTACTGATTCTATATCACATTTTCTATTTAAGTATATATCAGAAATATTTGGCGAAGAAGTAATTTTGTTATTTACTTTGTTTTTCACATATGTTGTTTTGCGAATTGCTTGTGCTGTAATTCCGGTCAGACAATCTGCTAAAGAAAATTAAAGAAAATCAAGTTTTAGGTCACATTTCATTCGTGTCATTAAGTTCGAAATACCAAAAATCCCGTTCGCGCAAGTGAGCGGGGTTTTTATTTTAAACATAAGTTAATAAAACATTGATTTAGTTTTATTCGTATGTTATAATATTTACATAAAATTTTTTAGCAGGTGATACATATGAAAATTGTTCGCTTTGAAACAACATTAGAGTGCAAAATCCCTTATTCTGACGAAAAAAGAGAATACACCGATTACGGTGTGTTAATTCTGCCCGATTCTTATTCGGAAGATAAAAACAGTCCGACCAGAATGGTTATAAACTGCCATGGCGCAGGTGGCACAATATCGACCGATGATTCACAAATAGAGCACCAAACCTTAACCAAATATTTATTGGCTAACGGCTATGCCGTTATGGATGTTAACGGTTTGCCGGAAAAATATGCCGAAGAATTTGATATAGACCCTCGCAACAACATAGGCTCCGGCATGGCAATGGATTTTTATTTTGCAGCCTATGATTATTGTATTAACAACTTTAACCTTTATAAAGAAATTTTTGTTCACGGCGGCTCAATGGGCGGCATAACCAGCACCAACTTTGTTTTAAGCAAAAAGGTGCCTGTTATTGCTCAAACCTGTTTCTGCCCGGTTTTAGATACATACAACGAAATGTTCTTGCACCCGTGGTGCGATGGTCTGCCAAAATTTGCAATGGGCAAAATTTTCTCGTTTGAAAAAGACGACGAAGGCAATTACATTTACGATGAAGAAAAATTAAGGCCATATAACCCAATGCAGAGCACCGTTGTTCATCCCTGCCCGGTTTATTTTTGCCAATGCGAAAATGATGGTGTAGTTTCGCCTGAAATTACCAAACAATATATTGAAAGGGCAAAAAGCCAAGGCGTTGAAACCCAGTTAGTATTATTCCCCGAGGGTGGCCACGAGCCGCAAGATTACGGCGAGCCACTTAAAGAGGTTAGCGGTATAGATGTGTTCGAGGGCGAAAAATTAGAAATAAGGCCCGGTGTTGAAGGCGCATTCGTTTGGATTAACAGCCGTAATAAATAAAAATAAAAAATAGAGTTCGTAAAGAACTCTATTTTTTTATGCATAAAAGCAATGCTGAAAATTAGTCTTGCTTTTCTTGGTTTAATAATTCTTCAAAACTGACATTAAAAATTTTCTTTAGGGCGATTAATTCTATGTCGGTTACAAAACGCTGCCCACTTTCAATTCGTTGAATAGCGTTTTTATCAACATCTATGCCTAATAATTGCAGATTATCTGCTAAAATTCTTTGAGACATTTTAGGAATATGATTTTTTCTTAATTGATAAATTTTTTCTCCACAAATATTATTTTTACCTGTTATTGATTTATTTTTAAACATTTTTTCCACCTTTTTGACATTCAGTGCTTGACAAAAATATTATATGTTAATATAATGTAAATAATGACATTCACAAAATGTCAAAAAAGGAGGAATTTAAATGAAATTTTGTTCAAAATGTGGCAAAGAAGTAATGGAAGAAGCGGTAATATGCACTAATTGCGGCTGTTCTTTGGGTTCGGAAAACAAAAAAGAAACCAAAGGCGGCAATGATGGATTAGCAGTTGCAGCAAAAATATTTTTAATTTTAGGTTGTATTGCACAAGGCTGGCTTTTATTGCCGCTTGCTTGGTGTTTACCTATAACCATTTCTATATGTAATAAAATGAAAACCAATGAGCCGATAGATGCAGGCTTAAAAGTATGTGCATTATTATTTGTTAATTTAATAGGCGGAATATTATTGTTATGTCGTTCTGATGATAAATAAATTTTAAAGGAGTAAATTATGAAAAAGTTTTTAAGTATTTTAATGATATTGGCTATTTGCTTAACTTTGGGTGCCTGCTCGTATGAAAGCGAACCTAAAAAAGAAACCTCAACCGAAACATCTTCTCAAGAAACTGTTAAAGATGATGTATTTAAACTAAATGATGTTGCAGTATTTGAAGATTTAAAATTTAGTGCAACAGAAATTAAAGAAACAGCCGGAGAAAGTTTTTTTGAAGCCGACGAAGGTAATATTTTTGTTGGTGTAAAATTTGCTGTTGAAAATATTTCTAAAGAAGAACAAAATATTAGTTCAATATTATTGTTTGAAGCATATGCCGATGATGTAAAATGTGATTATTCATTTACAGCTACTGCAGCTTTTGATGGTGGCACACTTGATGGAAGCATAGCGCCTGGTAAGAAAATGGTAGGCTGGTATGCCGTGGAAATCCCAAAAAATTGGAAAACATTAGAACTTGAGGTTCAAGGCTCTTGGTTATCTAATAATTCGGCTACATTTGTTTTTGAAAAATAAATTTAATTTAAAAGGCGGCAAGATTGCTGCCTTTTTTATTTTAACCATTTAAACTCTGCCACATATTATGTTATAGAAGTTTTATCTTCAAATCTTTTTGAAACGGAGGCTAATATATGGCAGATTTTAACATAAACAACGAAAATTGCGATTTTAAAGAGGCCTGCTGCATAGATGCCGGAAGAATTTATGATTCTTGCTGCGACAGAGATTGCCTTGAAGATTTGCGTTGCTTTTTTACTGCCGATGCTCAGGCTAAAATTAACCAAGCCAAGAGCGTTAAATTGCGTTCGGCCGAGGTGGTAAGCGCCAGCATAGATGTAGAGCCTGTTAATTTTAACAGGGGATTTTTCTCTTGTGATATTACATTCTACTTTATTGTTGAGTTAGAGGTTTGCTTGTCTAACCACGGTTGCCCAAGCATTGTTAAGGGTGCCACCTGTTTTAACAAACGCGTAATTTTATTTGGCAGCGACGGCAATGTTAAGGTATTTACCAGCGCAATAGGTGCAAAGGGTTGCTTCAAAACAACCGAAAACACCTCGAATATGCCACGTTGCGTGGTGCAGAGTGTTGACCCTGTTGCATTATCGTCAAGGTTAGGCGTTGTTAGGGATTGTTACGAAAATGTTTGCGCCTTCCCTAAAACCGTTACCGATATTTTAGGCGGACCTATTGTAACCGATATTCCTGCTTGTTCGCCAACTGTGTATGTAACGCTTGGTTTGTTTACTGTTGTGCAACTTATTAGGCAGGTTCAAATGCTTATACCGGTTTATGATTTTTGTATGCCCGAAAAACAATGCACCGACACCACCGACCAACCTTGCGATGTGTTTAAGAAAATTAAATTCCCCACCGACGATTTCTTCCCCCCAAGACCTTACGACATTAGCGATGGCTGCGGCTGTGGCTGTAACGAAAAATAAGGGTAAAAACAAACCCCCAAAGAACACTTTGGGGGTTTAGGTTTAACTATTTATAACTCGAAAGGTCTAAGTGATTGAAGGTGCTAAAAAATTCTTTAAAATAATCCACCGTTTTTTGCACGCCGCCGGTAGCGGTACTTTCAAAGTTAATTGGCATAACGGGGTCGTGCACGCTAAGGCGCAGCAACATCCAACCAAACGGGGTGGTAATTCTAATGCCCTCGCGGTTGTCGTCGGCGATAATGCAGTCGGGTTTTTGCTCGGCAAATTTTTGCAGTTCGGTTATAACCTGGTTGCCATATTCTTTAAAATCGGGTGTGGTTATATTTAGGCGGATTTCTCTTTCTTCGGCCGGCATTTCCAGGTTTTTAAGCAACAAATCAAAATCGTTACCTTTAGCAAGTTCTATAACAATTTTGGTGGCTAAATATGCGCCGTCGTCTAAAAAATAGTTTTCTCTAAGGGCTGCGTGGCCGCTGGTTTCTATGGCTAAGGGGCAGTTTATACCTTGATTACATAGTTCTATTGCTTTGTTAATAACATTTTTATAGCCGCGTTTGTAACGGTAATGCTTACCGCCGAGTTCACAGTTAATGAACTTTTTAAGGCCGTCGGATGTTACGGAATCGGTAACAATGGTGGCGCCTTCGTTGCCCTGCATTGCTATTATGGCAGCCAGTGCTATAAGGCGGTTGCGGTTAATTTCGTTGCCGTTTTTATCCACACAGCCTGCACGGTCAACATCGGTATCGAAAATAATGCCTAAATCGGCCTTGTTGTTTTTAACGGCTGCACAAATGCTTTCCATGGCCTGTTTGTTTTCGGGGTTGGGAATGTGGTTGGGAAACATTCCGTCGGGCTCTAAAAATTGGCTGCCTGTAATGTCGGCACCGAGCGGTTTTAACACATTTTCGGCATAAAATCCACCTGCACCGTTGCCTGCATCTACAATAATTTTATAATTTTTAAGCGGCAGGCTTTCGGCCGTTTTGTTAAGCGAAGTGCAAATAATATCTTTAAGTATTTCGGCATATGTATTCATAAAATCAATTTTGGTTACCTTGCCATCACTAATTGGTAGGCGTGTGCCAGAATTTGCTAAATCAACAATTTCGGCAATATCAGGTGAATCCAAGCCGCCGTTTTTGGTAAAAAACTTAAGGCCGTTGCGGTCGAACGGGTGGTGTGAAGCCGTAATTTGAATGGCGGCATCGCAGTCGGCCTTTACGGTGGTCATAAACATTGCAGGGGTTGAAGAAAGCGAGCAATCCAAAACATTGACACCCGCTAATAAAAGTTGGCTTAAGGCTGCTGCCTTAATGTCATTGGCTGTTATTCTGGAATCGTGCCCAATAGAAATTGTAAGGTCGGACCCCGGTTTGTTTAGTTTTTTGCTTAGCCAAAAAACAAATGCGGCCGTAATATCTTTAACGGCATTTTCGGTTAAATTAACGGCATTCCCACCCTTGTCGCTGGCAATACCTCTAATATCGGTGCCGCTTTTAAGCTCGTTATAATTCATAAAAAATCTCCTTTAAAACGTACCGCTAAAATAGGCGGCAGTAAAATATCCAATGGCAACCAAAGCAATTGCTGTTGCGGTTATTGCCATAGTTTTTAAAAATAATAATTTGTTCTTTTTCATAATACCATCTCCAAATGATATTATGCCCTTTGCAAAAATTTACATACATCATTTTAAGGGGGCAAAAATGAAAAGTCTTGTTAAAAAAATTATTATTACCGAATTTTTAAATGGCGACGAAATGCTTAACGGAATTGAAACTATTTATAGGTGCATTTTGGGCCAAAAGGTAAAAAGCAACCTATATTTTTACAACAACAAATATAGGTTGGTTTTTATATGTAATATGGATTTACCAAAGTTGCCCGAAAATATTTTTATATTAAATAATACAAAATTAGAATTAGCCAAAACCCAAGAATATGGCAAATTAATTGTTAAAAACAATGCCGTAAATAAAATTGGAAAATGGCTTATTTAAGTGCCTTAATTTCTTTGGCAGTGGCATTCATGTCGGGCGAGGCAAAAATATAGTTGCCTGCCACCAAAACATTAGCCCCTGCATTTACGGCAAGGGGTGCGGTTTCCTTGTTAATTCCGCCGTCAACCTCAAGTTCTGTGTTAAGGCCTAAGCGGTTAATTTCGGCACGCAAAACGCTCAGTTTATTAAGTGCTTCGGGCATAAATTTTTGACCGCCAAAGCCTGGTTCCACGCTCATAACCAGCACCATATCGCAAAGGGGCAAAAATTCAAAAATTTGCAAGGCTTCGGTGCATGGTTTAATGGTTAGGCAAGATTTACAGCCCAAATTCCTAATTTCTTTTAAAGTTTCTGCCACGGGCGAACCCGCTTCAAAATGAAAGCCTAAATAATCGGCAACGGCGGCAAAATCTTTAATATAACGGTGGGGGCGGTCTATCATTAAATGCACGTCCAATGGTAAATTGGTGTGCTTTTTAATTGAGTTTATAACCGGTACGCCAAACGAAATGTTAGGCACAAATATGCCGTCCATAACATCTAAATGCAGCATATCGGCCCCTGCGGCTTCAAGCTTTTCAATATCGTTTTTAAGTGTTAAAAAATCGGCCGTTAGAACCGAGGGCGCAAGCTTAACCATAAAATATCCCCCAATAATTTATTACAATTTTATTTTAATATATAAGACATTTTTTGTCAATGCAGGCGGCGGGTTTTAGCATAATTTTTAAAAAAACGGAAATAATTTTAAAAAAGGAGGATGTTTTATGATAGAGCAAGACACCATTAAATTGTTGCGCGAATGTGATGCCGGAGTAAAAATGGGGGTTTCGTCTATAAACGATGTTATTGACAAGGTGCAAAATGCTGAATTTAAATCGGAACTTTCGGATTGCAAGGAAAAGCATAACCAACTTCAAAAAGAAATCGACAAATTGTTAAGCCGTTACCACGACGACGGCAAAGAACCAAATATTATGGCACAAAGCATGTCGCAGATGAAAACAAGTTTTAAACTTATGGTGGAAAAAAGTGATAACACTATTGCCGATTTAATGACCGATGGTTGCAATATGGGGGTAAAATCGCTTAATAGGTATTTAAACGAATATAAAGCGGCCGACGAGGTTTCTAAAGATATTACCAAAAGGTTAATTAATCTTGAAGAAAAATTGGCCATTCAAATAAGAAAGTTTTTATAAAGTGCGGTTTCCGCACTTTTTTATTTTTAAAATTAAAATATTGTGTTGTTATTATTTTTGTGGTATTATATATTTGTTTTAAAGGGGTGTTAAAATGCTTTTAACTTATTTTTTAATTTCGGTTTTTGCTACAACAATTATGGCCGTGCTTAATTTAGGCGCAGGCATTGCGCTTTGCTGGATTATTCCTGTTAGTTTTATAGCCTGTTTTTTGGGGCTTGTTATATTGCAGGGCGCGGTTTTCGCGATAGTTACATTATTAATAGATGTTAAAAAACCACCAAGCAAATTTTCAAAAATTTATCGCGTAATGGTAAATTGCTTATTAAAGGTTTTGGTGCCGCTTTTAAATGCCAAAGTGCATGTTACGGGCAAAGAAAAAATACCCACGGGCGAACGGTTTTTACTTGTAAGCAACCACCTGCACGATATTGACCCTGCAGTTTTCTTTTATGCATTACCAAAAGCAGAGTTGGCCTTTGTTGGCAAAAAAGAAATTTACGAAACAATGAAGTTTGTGGCTAAAGCCATGCATATGCTTTTGGGTCTGCCCTTAGACCGAGAAAACAACCGCAACGCCGTTGTAACCATTAATAAAGCCTCTAAAATCATTAAAGAAGATAAAGCATCGGTTGCCATTTTCCCTGAAGGGTATGTTAGCAAAACGGGCGAGTTGTTAGAGTTTAGAAACGGCGCTTTTAAAATTGCTAAAAAGGCCGAATGTGCCGTGGTTGTGGCAACATTAAAAAACACCAAACAATTAACCAAAAATATGTTTTTCAAAAGAACAAATTTGTATGTAGATATTTTAGAGGTTATACCTAAAAACAGGGTGGCCGAATTATCTACTCAAGAAATTGGCGAAATAGCACATACGCTTATGTATAACAAAATAAATAATTAAAGGATTAATAAAACAAGGTGGTTATATGAAGAGATTATTATCTTTAATTTTAACGATTTTTATCATGGCTTCTTTTACAGGGTGTGATTCTTTACAACAACCGTCAGGACCTTTTGCCCCTGAACGCACTGTTATAGCCCGCAAATCCGTTAAACAAATTGATGACCTTGCAAATACATATTATAAACTAACCCAAGATAACCGGTTAAAAATAGCCTATTTAGGCGGCTCGGTAACAGATGGCCAGGGCGGACAAAACGGTTATTGTTGGCGAAGCGCCACAACAAAATGGTTTAGAACCAATTTTCCAAAAGCCACTATAACCGAGGTTAACGAATCTGTTGGTGCTACCGGCTCTTATTGGGGATATTTTAGGGTTAACGAAGATATAATCTCACATTCTCCGGATTTAATTTTTATAGAGTTTGCTATTAATGATTTATATGTAAATTTAACAAAAGAACAAAGTATGGCCAATATGGAAGGCATTGTTTGCAAAATTCGTGAGTTTTTACCCAAAGCCGATATTGTTTTTGTTTTTGTTACCGATGAAGAGCGTGTTGGCCAAGAATTTACTGCTGTGGCAGCGCATAAAAGTATTGCACAACATTATGGCATACCTTATATAAATGCAGGTGAAGCATTGGCAAAAGATATGCAATCAACGGGTTACAGATGGAAAAATTATTCCAACGACAATGTGCACCCTAATAATTACGGATATAAAGTTTACGCCGAAAGTGTTGCAGAGTTTTTAAAAGAAAGTTTTGTTACTGCGCCACCAAAAGTTAAGGAATTAAAAGACCATAAAATGCCGTCGAGTGATTATATTTCTAATGTAAGCAAATCTTCAAAGGTGGTTATGGCCAAAGATATTACGGATATCCAAGGCTGTGAACTTTTAAGTCTTTCAAATCAAGCGTTTTACTTTACCGATGAATCGCTTCATTGCGCAAAAGGAAATGTTATTAATTTTAACTTTAAGGGAATAGGCTTAGGAATGATGGCCGATGCCAGAGAAGATTCAGAGGTGCTGATAACGGTGGACGACCAAGAGCCGCAAGTCGTAAGACTTAACGGCGATTGTACAGAACACATTTTGTTAGATAATTTAACCAACACCGAGCATTCGGTAAAAATTGAAATTTACGAAGGAAAAAGAATTGTTGTAGGTGCATTACTTATTGCACAGTAAGGATGAAAAAATGAAAAAATTATTATGTTTGTTTTTAATAATATGCACGGTTTTGTGTGTTAGCGGCTGCCAAACAAAATGGTCGGATTTGCCCGAAAATAATATAGTTACTCAACCACTAAAAAATATAGTTGCGCCTGCCCGCACAATAATAGCCGGCCAACCTGCCGAAAACACCTGCAACCTTTCTAATACATATTATAAACTAACTCAAGAAAAAAGGTTAAAAGTGGCTTATTTTGGCAGTGAATCAACCACAAAGGCGTCCAATGGCAATTCTTGGTGCACATTAACAACAAATTGGTTTAAAACCGCTTTCCCTGAGGCGCAAATAACCGAGATTAATGCCACAAAGGGTGTTACCAATTCGTATTGGGGCTATTTTGCGGTTGATGAATCGGTTATTGCCCAAAACCCCGATTTAGTGTTTTTGGAATTTGCTGCCCGAGATTTTACTGCAGATTTTACGGTAGAACAAAGTGTTGCTAATATGGAGGGTATAATTTGCAAAATACGCAAAACCCTGCCTAAAACCGATATTGTTGTTGTGCTAACCACTAACTTTAGAAATTTGGACACCGAATA
The DNA here is from genome assembly GCA_045651765.1 of Acutalibacteraceae bacterium. GTDB lineage: Bacteria > Bacillota > Clostridia > Oscillospirales > Acutalibacteraceae > SIG565. Next base: position 11,275 of record JAZRSY010000007.1, read on the forward strand.
CAAAACTCTAACAGCCCATAAAAACTTGGCTGAATATTACGGCATACCTTATATAAATATAAGCAATGATTTAAATGCCGAATTTTTAAATGAATGTTTGGTAACCTCGCCACAAAATATTACTCAGCCTGCCGACCACAAAATGCCAACAGGCGATTATATTTCTAATGTAAGTAAATCTTCGAAAATAATTTACGCAGAAGATATTGAAAATGCACCCGGTTGGGAACTAAAGGCCTCAAAGGCCAATCCACTTTCTTATATGGGCAAAACACTGTATGGCTCGGGCGATGATGTGTTAAATATTGAGTTCGAAGGCACAGGCCTTGGAATTGTAATTGCCCTCGAAGAAAACATATCGGTAAAAATTATTGTAGACAACAGTAGACCTATATATATGGATTTATTGAAATCAAATCCGCACCAAATTTCATTGTTGGAAAATCTTAATCCAAAAAAGCACAATGTAAAAATAGAATTTTTAAATGGTAAAAAGATTATTTTAGGCGGTCTGCTTATTTCAGAGTAAAAACCCTTAAAAACCCCAAGATTTTTCTTGGGGTTTTGTGTTTTTTGTCGAATAAAACCACAATATATAGATTGATAAAAAAACATTAAAAAAATATTAAAAAAATATTAAAAAAAGGCTTGACAAAAGGCTTTTTCTTTGGTATTATAATTGGGCGCCTAAAAAAAGGGCGCAAAAATGGACCTTGAAAATTAAACAACGACAATAATAAGGACCCGACAATTCTTAAGAGAAATCGAGAGAAGAAGTCAAGATACTTTTTAAGAAGTAAACGGACAAA
>JAZRSY010000008.1:0-262050 GCA_045651765.1 Acutalibacteraceae bacterium
TATAGCCTTAGTGGTAGCTTTATGAATACCCTCAGTAGCAACCACATGGATAGCACTTTCCATAAGTTTTTGACGTATCTCTTCCTGTTTCATTTCCTTTTTCCCCTTTGTAAGTGTTTACTACAAATTTCAGCAAAAAATAACAAACGCTGAACGTTTGTGCTTTGGTTACACATAGTCTTTTGCGAGGGGAGTGAGTATCTATAAAATTACGTTAGATTGTCGCCTGATACATAATTTTTAAGATTTGGTAAGTGGTTCTACGTTCACGACGCTTTCTTTACCGCATCGTTTGCATTTAATCGGCAGATTCTTAATCTCTGTGTCGGGAAGCAACCATAGTACCGTGCTCTTGCCACACAAGGGACACAGAAATCGTCGACGTGTCGTTTCAACATCGTTGTCAATTGGTTTGTTTTTTAATGTGTTTTGCAAATGGGATCACCTCGTTTTGTGCTCAGTTGCGTCAAATAACCTCAAAAAAGAAAAGCCTGTACCATAATCGTATACAACGATTAAATGGCACAGGCTCTTAGGCTCAGGCGCTGGGGTTGGTTCTGCATATTATGCAGGGGTACTAAACTCACTCTATTAAGATTATGCGTTTGCTTAATGAATAACAATAGAGGGCAACATAATGGTTATTATGTTACGTCTTGTGGGCTAAAAAACCGATGTTAAAAAACATCGGCAACACATAATGGTTATTATGTTGTTCATAAAGCCGAACAAACATGTCTCGTTACTTTTTAAGTAAGGGTATTATAACATAATACATACGAAAAAACAAGCGGTTTTTCAAAAAAATTGAGATTTACATAAAATTAACGGATTTTGGGCGTGAAAATCAAGACCTTTTGGTTATTATTTTCAAAAGGTCTGATTTGTTGTACCTATTTTCAACTACCTTTAAGCATTTAATGAAGTTATACTTTCTATTCTTATTATTTAATACAACATAATAACCATTATGTGGTATTCAACCGCTGCTGAAATGTAGCGGTTTTTCTTTTTATATAATGAGTCGCATATTTTCCATACGGCGCTGATGCTCTGCGCCGGTGGTGATGATATAAATGCGAGTGGTATTAATGTTGGAGTGGCCAAGAATGTCTGCTAATTTTGCAATATCCTTTTCGATACCGTAAAAAGTCCTTGCAAACAGGTGCCTCAGATTGTGTGGAAATACCTTTTGCGGAGAAACACCGGCCTGCTCGCACAGACTCTTCATTTCTCTCCAAATATTACTACGGTCAAGCGGTTTACCGCTTTTGGTCACGAAAATTATTCCGGAGTTTATATTCTGTTCTGTAGCATATCGAAGCAGTTTTTTCCGCAGGGCACTGACAATAAATATCTTTCTTGTTTTTCCCTTGCAGGATACAATTGCTTCTCCTTTGCGCACAGCCTCCACCGTAATACTTTGCAATTCACTAACCCGAATGCCTGTCCCGCAAATCGTTTGAACGACGAGGGAAAGCCGTTCGTTTTTCTTTTGTTCAGCCGTTCTCACAAGAGCCGTGTATTCCGCTTTGGTAAGTTCCTTTTCCTCGGAACAGTACGCTTCTTTTTGTACCTTAAATTGCTTTACACAAAGATCGTGCCAGCCGAGGAATCGAAAAAAGGAATTGAGAGCCGCCAACATAGAGTTTGCACTTCTGATAGCGTAGGTTTGCTCCAAGGATGTCTTGTATTCCAATACAAGAGGCTTATCCAAGGGCTTGTCTGTAGCATATTCGACAAACAGGTGTATATCTCGCATATACTTTTCGATAGTAGCGGTTGCTTTTTCATTCTCGATTAAATGATTCTTGAACGAGTTTATTCTTTGATTGGTAATAATTCTTTTTTTCATACCAAAACCTCCATTTCATATCTTTATTTTACTATTATTTTGCACTTAAACTATCAAGTTAAACATCAGATGCAAAAACGGAGTTTGGGCATATTAAATTTTTCAGAGCGTATTGAGATTTACTTATCTAAAATATTGATTACAGGAATACCTTTTCGTCGTGCATAAACGATAGTGTTTTTCGTCCCACTTGGACTGCCCTCCCAAACTGCGATTACTCTTGCCGCGTGATCTACCATCCACTCGTTTCGGATCTAGTAGCAACCTCTGCTATAACGCGCGCAGACTTCTTTTATAAAATCTGCCTTTGACATTATGACCGCATATCGTTTTTGCCACTCAAGAGACCAACGATTTTCAAAGCCATGGTGCGGACTTGCGGCTATTAGTTTTAGCGGAAGATTTTCTTTTTCCCTGAGTTCTAAGATAATCTCAGCTGCCCAGATATCCACACCAGGAGCCATACCTGTAATAAAAACATTGATTCCGTCAGCGATTGCCAGACGGATTTCTTTTTGTAAAGCCGCCTTGACTTTGCTTTCGGGGATAGATAGCCTCTCAGGTCGGTGTCCCGTAAAACAACATAGATGGATTCTTTTTTCACTTTCTGTCATTGATGAACATTCACCTACAATCACCTATAAATCAAGTCATACGCATATAAATAACGACAATATGCAAAGATAATTATATACTTGCTGACCTATACAGTCAAGTGCATATGCTCAAATACTGAAAGGAATTTTGACAGAAAGTATAATTATTATAAGAACAATTTATTGCATATAAGAGAGGTTGTAACTATGGGAAAGGAAGTAGATTATAAAAACAGAGACCGTTTCATCCAACTCGGTATTGCTATTTCTACACTCAGAAGAATACGTGGATTATCTCAGGAAAAGTTGGCTGAAAAGGCAAATATAAGCAGGTCGCTTTTGAGCAACATCGAAGCGCCTAATATGGCCTACAGTTTTTCTCTTGACGTTTTCTACAATATAGCAGACGCTTTAGAGATTGCACCTGAAGATCTAATAAAGGCCTCTGTGTTTCCGGACGGCGTAATAGGACATAATTAAACGAAGGTCTATGCCAGCTCGGCATAGACCTTCTTTAGTGTAATCAATATATTCTTTTTATAAAATATTCTCCATCCTGACTATACGGAAATTCAATTTCACGTAAACCATATAACGATCCTTGATTTTTGGCTTGAACAGTATCAAAAGTAACATCCATATTCCACCAAGAGCCATTAAAGTAAACCCTGTTCCAAGTATGGTGATATTGGTTGTTGTCACGCTTATCACCATCGACAACAAAGCAAGGAATGTGCTGACTCCGACATAGTGCGGCAAACAGATGGGAGAAGTCATAACAGATGCCTTTTCGTGTGCTTAAGGTTTTACGAACATTGAAATATTGGATAACGGGTTCACATTCATAGCCATACTCGAAATTATGTATGATACATTCGTATATTGCTTTTACTCTTTCTTCATCAGTATTGCAATCAGCACAAATTTCGTCAGCAAGTGCAACAGTGTTCGTATCCCACAAGGTTGCTTGACCATTGGTAAGAGAAAGATTATCCTGTTTGTAGACGAAAATATATGCTGAGAAAAGCAATAACAAAATTGTAGCATATAATACTAAAACAAAGATTTTCCTCAACAACCTATCTTTACAAGTAGCGTTAGCAAAAGCAATAAAATACATAAAGACAACGCCAAGTGATATGATTACTAAAATGGGAAATACTCTTCGACAATAAATCGCATAAGCAATATTCATACAAGCAATGAGAATCAGTAAAATATAAACCGCTGCTCTCATTGCTTTTGTTTTTATCTCAACCGATAAAAACAAAGTTGATAGAACCGATAGTAAATAGAATACCTGTAGAGTGGGAGAGAGAACAAGAAAGTCTCTCAAATAAAATCCCAATATTAAATTATATGTAAGTGCTATAACAAAGAAAATAATTCTTGTTTTTGTGGTCTTCATTTCAAAATCTCCTTTATGCACGAAATTCATTGAAACGAAGAAATGGCAGTACAGAGCGACTAACTCTGTACTGCCACAAACAAAGGCTTATTTAACATCTTTTAAGAAAACAACAAACCCGAACGTTTCACCAATCGGTAAAAGGTTCGGGTTTGAATGCTTTGTCATTCGTGTCCGAAAAAGAACTGGCTAAAAACCGAGATTTTCTTTATTTTCTCTTATTAATTTCTCTAACTAAACTACGGTTTGCATTCCAAACTGTAATTTCAAAATTTTCTCCTGAAATTATTACCCTTGACAACCGTTTCGAACCTGCTCCAAGTCTAGGCGGTATGTATTCAACAGTTCCAATTTCATCATACTCGATATATCCATTAGTTTTGTTATGCCTTGAATTTATTCTTGTTTCTGCACTAAAATAATATATTTTTTCTTCAGTTAAAACACATAATATTTTTCCAAAAACAAGCCTGTTCAAGATTGCCAATAATATAAATGGTGAAAAACAAGTAATAACAATAACTATATTGAGAAAATTATTTTTAAAGTTTTCAATATCGAATAAATAAAAAATTGTATAACAAATTGCAAAGATACATAATCCTATAAGCAAACCATCAAAGTATTGTTCTCTTATTTTCTTACCATCTATATCTTTTGCAACTAAATTTTTGTTGTTTCTTGGCATTTTCTTCACCGCCTTGGGTTTAGTATAGCATAAAAGCGGCAAACCTGCAATAATTATTCATTGTTCATCAGCGAAGCGACTTCATTTTTCATTATTCATTCGAAAATCCGTTCCCAGTTAATTAATAATGAATGATGAAAAATGAATAGTGAATAATACAAACAAAAATCCGTCCACTTTCGTGAACGGATTTTCGTTTGTCATTCGTGTCCGAAAAAGAACTGGTCGGAAACCGAGGATTTTAAATAAAAAGATTAAGAATTTGTTTTAGACCTGATAAATAAAGTTATAATTGAATAAACAAAAAAAGCAATATCAAAATATATAATATATGCAGCTCTGCTTATAAGTTTAAACCCAATTTGATATGTTGATATGCCAATTTCTCCAACTCTTGAAAGCAAAGAAACAAAAGCAATTTCAAAAGAATACGGCAACACTTCCAACAGAAAAAATACAAAGGATAAAATCCCGGCCCAAAACGATAAATGTGGACGATTAATAGTAAAATAAGAAAACACACACGATATTAGCAATATCGCAAGCATCAAAATCGGGTGAAAAGAACTAAATACATTTCCAAAATATCCACCAAATATTTCATAGAAATTTTTATTTTCCTGATAGGGCAAAAAACCAACGGCCACAACAAATACAAAAACGCAAATATGAAGCACAAAAGCACAGACACTTGTTATATGATAAATTTTGTCATTTTTAGTCATTATCCATCACCGCCTATGTATATTGTAGCATATCCACAGTTAAAGCTCAAGATGGAATGATGTATCGTGTTGCGACATCATTATTTTCATCTGTTATTTATCCTCAAACCACGCTTTAATCACTTTAAACGTCTTATCTGTTTGATCAAATTTTAACACTGAAACGGAGGTTCCTATATAATCTAAGTGTCCAAGCAAAGATGTATATTGATAGCACTTTAATTCATATACACCGTCATTATCCACATCAACAGGCTCAATTTTAGAAAAAGTATCTACCGCAATTTCAGTGTCCCTAAAATTTTCATCATACAACATCTCATAATAATCATCAGAACGCCCATTCAAAGAAAAAGTTCCCTTATAATTTGTAAATTTATTTTCAATTATGATTTTCTTATCTTCTAAAAGTTTTGAAGAAAAACCTGTATTATAGAATTTATCATTACTATAATCACTACAAAAAATCTCTACTATTTCATCGTTCTTAAAATCAAAAACACGGGATATGTGAACTGCACCGGTTGCTCCACCGATACGTTCATGAAGAACTATTTCATCATCGCCGTCCCCATCTAAATCGCTCAAAAACAAACTACCATCATAATTGGCTTGATTTTCTTTCGGCAATATATCCTTTAAAATAATCTTATCCCATAAAACAATAGCTAAATAGTGATCCGAAAGTTCATTTCCCTTGTCATATCTATCATCTGCTAATAGATATACCCTTCCGTATTTATCTTTGGAAAGCTGTGTTTGCTTTGAGACCTGACGAATAATGACATTTTCAAGACCCGCCTTGGCTATGTCTATCCTCAACATTGTTTCAGCATCAAAATATACTTGTGTATCATTTAAATCCTGATGTTCTCTCAAATTCTGGAGTTCACTCTTGGTGTTTGTATGCATTATATATTCCCTAACCGCAACAAATCCTGACACAACAACTACCAAAGATAAGGCAAACGCAATAAGTATAAATCTTGCTTTAGTCTTTTTAGTTTTTTTCATCACTTGGGCGATGTTACTATCAGCCTCTTTAATTATATCTTCACTTTCAACGATTTTTCCACTTAAAATTTCATTTATGCTAACATCAAAAAAGCTACTCAACTTTTCTATCATCTCTATATCAGGATAACATTTTCCCGTCTCCCATTTTGAAATAGCCTTATCCGATACATTCAATTCTTCTGCAAGAGCTTTCTGTGTTATATTTTTCTTTTTTCTCAAACTGGAAATAAATGCACCTACACTCTTCTGGTTCATAGTTCCCACGTCCTTTCTGTTTTGAATTGTATAACAAATTACCAAAAAAGTCATCCTACCTAAGGTAGAATGACTTTTTTGTGAAAATTTTTTAAAAAACTATACTTATTCTCCTTTGACAAAAATCAATTTAACTCACAATATCCAAAATGAAAAACCATATAAAATCCCGAACGCTTACGCATTCGGGATTTCTGGTGCACCTGAGCATTCTATAATCGAACCGTTTACCTCTTTAAGAGTGACGGTTTTGCTTGCTTCCTTATAATTGAATGTTATGACCAGCTTGTCGTCGTAGAGATATACGGCATTTACAAAGCAGTCAATCAGCCTTTGCTTGTGTTCCTTCGTTTCTAAGCTCATGGTCTGAATTTGCCGGAGCCATAGTTTCAAGCCCTCTTTTGTGATGGTGGGCTTCTTCATTTCTTCCTTGATGAGCTTCAAATTTATCTCATCTGTTGTATGCTTCAATTCGAGCATTCTCTGTTTCGTTGTTGAAGTAATAATGCCTTCTTCAATTGCCTTGAGTAGATTGTTCAGTGCGGTTTCCGTTTCGCTGAGCCTTTGCTTTAATAACTGAATGACAGGGTTCTCTTTTTGAAAGTTTCGAAATACGATGCCGGCGATATCCTCAAGCACGTTATCGTTCATCATCATTTCACGGGTGTACTTGATAACGATGTTTTCGATCCAGTCTTTCTTGACCGTCTTTTTGTCGCAGGTGTGCTTATACTTGGCACCGTTGCATTTGTAGTATCGATGCACCGTTCCGCTTCGGCCTGTGCCGCTCTCACCGGTCATATAACGCCCGCATTTACCGCAGAACAGCTTGGTTGTCAGTAAGTAGTCGTCCTCGGCTTTGTGTCTTGCTGTTGCTCTCTTGTTCTTTTCGCGCTCAATTTGCACCTTGTCAAATAATGCTTGGGGTACGATTCTCGGTATACCGTCCTTTTGGACAATATCTCGGAACTTGTACTCACCAATATACCGTCGATTCTTCAGCATATCCGTGACGATATTGATGGTAATTTTCGAACCGAGAGAAGTGGTCAGTCCTTTAGTGTTGAGCATATCCACGATCTCTTTGATCGTCTTGCCGTTGGCGTATGCTTCAAAAGCTTGTACCACGTAGGGTGCTTTGACGGGATCCACCTCGAAGAACTGATCCTTGTTGATGGTATATCCTATGGGAACGGTACCGCCGTTGAACTTGCATTTCAGTGCATTCTCGGTCATGCCTCTGCCAACCTTTTCGGCAAGTTCAGCGGAGTAGTATTCCGCCATACCTTCAAGCACCGATTCCAGCAGAATACCTTCCGAACCCTCGGATATATTCTCGGTTGCCGAGATCACTCTGACCTTATTCTTTTTGAGCACATTTTTGTAATGGGCTGAATCAAATCGGTTTCGTGCGAATCGGTCTAACTTCCAGACGATGACCACATCAATCTTTTGTCTGGAGCTGTCTTTGATCATCTTTTGAAATTGCGGTCGGTTATCCGTCTTGGCCGACAAAGCTCGGTCTATATACGTATCAAAGATTGAGATACCTTCTCGCTCGGCAAAAGCGTAGCATTCTCGAAGTTGACCCTCGATGCTTTCCTCTCGTTGACTGTCCGAGGAGTATCTTGCGTAGATAACACCAATCATTCGTTCTTCACCTCCTGAAGAACCTGAGCGATAGTCTCCTTCAGTCGGTCATTGAATGAAGTGCCCGGGGTAAAGCACATTTCCAAGAGTGCCTCCAGACCGTCATCCTTCGCCAGTGCTGATTTGATTGCCGGATATTTTTGCATACCCTGTGGGTTATCCGTTCTTCCGAAGATGTAGTCCAAGGACACATCAAAGAAGTCAGCGTACCACAAGAGTTTCTGCAGCGGTGGCTCGGCAACACCGGTTTCGTAGCGGCCAATCGTCACTTGGGTGGTTTCGCACTTTTCTGCAATTTGCTTTTGGGAATAACGTGCATTTACCCTGAGTTCTTTTAGCCGTTCTCCTACAATATTCATATTTTAACTCACCTCCATACGAGCTATGTTTATTATATCACATATAAAGTTTACAGTCAATACTATTTCTGTATATTTCTGAAACAGTTTACAAAAGATTTTCGTGACGAAAATTTCAGGGAGGGCCGACAGCGACATCGGCACTGCCTATAACTTTAGGCTTTATTTTCATCGGAATGTTCCTTCATAAACTTCTCAAACTCGGCTTTGCCTTCTTCGGTTTCCAACAGCTTTTCGATTTCTTCAATGAACAACATAGCCATTGAGTTTAAGGCTTCCTCGGGAATATCCGATTTGAAAATGATTTTAGGATTACTCATGAGCGAATACCTCCTTCTTAAGAATTACCTCCATTTCCGCCGGAGGCAGGCTGTACAGTTTTTCATTTGAATCTCTCCTTCATAACTAAAAGAACTCCGCTCTGCCGGTCTCAGATCTGAGTCCGCAGATTTTCGTTCCGGGAACTTTGCGGGCAATACAAGAGTGTGGGACGAAAATCTTTTTCACATAGCAATATATGCGAAAATAATAAAGTTTCAAGAAAACTTACTTTTCGGGACCAAAGTGTTTTCTATCGACAGATATAATGTATGTGAATTATTGGTTCCGTTTCAAGAAAACAATAACGACACCTACCCGAAGATAAGTGCCGTTTGAAGCGAAAAATATTTTGATGTAATAACGAATGTCCCCTTATTTATGTAATAACCGATGAACCTGTCTTGGGTATACAATGTGACAACCGATGTACCCATATATTGATGCTACCCAAATCGGCGATATCCCATTTAACAAGTTTGTGGCTGTAACAAAGAATGAACCCTGACGGGTATCCCCTTGATGTAACAAGCGATGGCCCCGTGCTATTTATTCGGGATGAAATCCCTTTTGCTCTTATGGGATAATGAATGTCCCCATAAGGGAGTACGTTAATGTAACAAGCGATGTTACCATTTTCGGCAAGTATGATGTAATAAGCAATGTCCCCTAAAGAATAAATCTTGGGCTATTAAAACAGCGAATTTCCATTTCGCAGAAATCTGTTCCCCCTTATAGGGTAATTATTGATTTATCAATACAAAACGTTTCTAAAGTTATGGTAGAAGGCAAAAAGTCTATCAAAAATGGAATGGATCGCTTAAAACCCCTTATTATCTATGATTTTCGTTTCAGAACGCAACATCAATACAAAAACTATAAAAATGACACTCCTTTTGAAATGATAGAGTTTCGAGAGTTTTTTGTGGTAACTCTCATATCGATATTTTCTTTCTTTTCCGTGAGCAAAAAATGACGCTCACTTTTTCTATGACGTTCCCTTCGATATAATGTGAGCGTCATGCTCTCTTTCTTCTATGACAAGAAAAATGACTGTCTTTTTGATATTAAACAGAGGGTCAAAAATCTAATCCTTGTCGAAAGGAAAGTTCCCTCATCATTTCGATACGAGAGGTAATAATCATCTCGAAATGTCGGTCATCTTATCATATCGAAAAGAAGATCGGTCATATCAAAATGACAGTGGGCACTCATTTCAAAACGACAGTTTTGCCTAAGATTAATCTAAAATAAATCCAAAATAAATCCATGAGTCTCATTCCAAAATGAAGATCATCTGTCATTTCAAAACGAAAGGCGGCGGCATTTTCAAATGACACTCATTTAGAAAAATATTCCCATAAAGAAGACGGTCTGCGTAAAAAAGCGCAGGCCGTTATTGTTTTCTTGAAACGCAACCAATATCTCACATACATTATATGTGCTGAGAAAAAGCAAGCGGATTGCCGAAAAGTAAGTTTTCTTGAAGCAGAAGCGAAAACAACTATATTACTGAAAAAGAAAGAGAGGTACAAATAATGAAGATTCGTATTGACCTAACCAAAAAGGATGCTGACATTGCCGCATTCAAAAAGTCCCTTCCCAAAGGCGAGTGGAGTAAGAACGTGGTGCAGATCATGAACGCTGCCATGAGAGATCGGGTAGCCGATATCCCGATGCAATTCACGATCGAAGCTCTGGACGAAAAAATACCCACGAAAATTTCGCTCCCCGAGAAGCTGGCCGAAAAGTTCAAAGAAAAATTTGGATACGAAAAAGGCAAGTTCGCCACCGGTATCAAAATCGAGATCCGAAAGTGCATCCAAAAGAACCTAAAAGTTTCGTCAGCAAAAAGATTTTCGTCAGCAGAAATTACGGCGGCATTTGACGAAGCATTCCATCGTATATCCGAAAAAGGTGAGACGCTGGACGGCCGTCGCGATAAAAATGAACGGGTGCAAAGAGAATACCGTTGGGCATTCAACGCAATGCTCGACGCATTAACAAATTCAATCAAGAAAGGAAACTAAAAATGAAGCAGAATAAAATTCTTCATATTGAACTCGGCGCAGAGGCAGCCGACGTGATCGGGTGGATGCGGTCGCTGCCGTCACGCACGATCAACCATACCGTGAACGAAATTTTGTCCTCTGAAAGCCGAGGCAAGATCAGAAAGATCCCACACGAATTTTCGTCCGCAAAAGAGGACGAGCATTTAAGCTGCGGATTAGTTATCCGCGACAGGGCGGCTCTGAATTTCGTAGCGAAAATTCCCAAGGGCGAGATAAAATCCACTTTGGTCAAGATCATCCGCAAGCACATACGCAAAAACAAGGAACTGCCGCCTGCACCCATCGGCATTCACGGCGGGATACTGATCGACGTCTTGAGAAATTTCGTCACGAAAATGGAGGCAAAGGAAGCGGAGTATGCCGGCGTGCCCAACAAATACAGCAAGCTCTGCGAAGCCAACGACAGAGCGTACCACACTCTTCGTGACGAAATTCTTGCCTGCTACAAATCCGTGGACGAAAATCAGGGGGATGCAAATCTGAGATATTTGGACTGTGACAGGATCATCAGGGAGACGTTCGAGTCCGTTTTTGGCAGCATCGAGAGGCCTGTGGCAACTGTAGCGACTTTTTCTCGTGACGAAAATCATATCCCCGCACAGCCCGGCTCTGCCGCCAACAAAAACACATCCATTTTCGTCACCAACGAAGAACCTGACTGGTGGGACGAAGACTACAGCGAAGATGACGTATAAAGAAAGAGAGGTATAAAAATGTACAACAATAATTTCGATGAAATGTTTTCTGACAAGAGCGACGTGCATATGTCACATTTAAGGGATATTGTCAAAAGGTTAAGTTCCTTGGAATGGTTTGCTTTTGAGTGTATCGGAGCTAGCGGTGTATCCGAGGAAAAGGACGCAAAGGAAGTGTTTATCCGTGCACTCATTGCAAAGGATGGGCCGTGCAAAAGCGAGGACACTGCCTGGCGTGCCGTAAAAACCTTGATAAAGATCGGCTTTTACGATGTGGAGAAAATGTATACCGGCTATCGAAATTTCAATATATTGAAGCTTACCCCATTGGGCAAACGGATTTACAGAGATTGTTTTCGGAAAGAACCTCCAACGCAAGAACACGAAATCATTATGCAAGAACACTCAAGCTTGCTGCACGGCTATATGGTTAAGGACGCGGCAACGATCCTGACGAAAAAGGGCGTGTACAAAAAGGTCTCCACCAATCGAAAGAAAAATCGGATACCGCTTTCTGATGGCAGTGCCATCATCCCCGACGTGATTGGATATTTTGACGGAGGCCGTAACTGCTTCGAAGTGGAGTGCGGCAACCACAATCAGGCGGACTTCAACGCTAAGTGTAACAAATTGGTCGCTTTTCGAAACGTTATTATTATCGGGCAAAACAGAGATAAGGTTACAAACAAATTAAAGGATCAGGTGGAAAAATGGATCAAAGCCAGAGGCAGACATGTTCTTGCTGCATCCGGCGTAAAGGTCTATCTGTATAGCTTAACGGATTTTGCAAAGGGGCAGACAACCTACTATTACGATATGACGTCCGACGAGCCCGTTTGCTGCTTCAAAAAGAAAGGAAAGGAGGAATAAGGTATGTTTATCAATATTGGCAACAAGGCGTTTGTGAACGCCGACAAGATCAAATTCATCGTTGGCGCCGATGCCGAAAAGGTGCGCCGCGAGCTTGCCAAGCACGGTATGACAAGAACCGATAAGGAAGTGTGTGACAGTACATCTGCCAAGGAAACCCGTTCTATGCTGATCATGGACGATAATTCTGTCGGGATCTCAAGCGTCAACTCAACCGTACTGGCAAACAGAGCGAATACCGGCATTAGTGAAAAAGAATCCAAGGATGAAGATTGATAAAATATTACAAGCACAGGGATTAATTCCTGTGCTTGTAATATTTTATAATACTAGTTTAGTTGTTTGAGCCATTCTGAGATGTCTTTCCATCCAGAAACGCGGATTACATTATAAGGCAATTTGTCGTTTTGATTGTAAGGATGGTCGATTAAAAACACGTATTCGCAAATACGAGACAGCTTTTCTGCATTTCTTACATTATCTTCTACAAAATAACGTATTTTATATTTTTGCGCATAATAATATCTAGTCTTATATCTTGAGTTAAATAATGAAATCGGACTATCATAATTGCCCTTTTCAAACTTGACTTTATTGAATACGATGCCATTGGTCTTGAGCCATTGCTTTGTATGATCCTCAAGATCAAAACACAAGTCTTCACCTTTAATGTTCTTGCAGACATTCCAGCTTCGCCAAGTGAAAATGTAGGTTTTGAAACCTAATGTGTTATGTATTTCTTCGTTCAAACATTCTTTAACTTCGTTATTTAAACTCTGTAATTCCCAATACTCTTTGGTTTCAAACACAGAGTGTTCTTCTTCCCGACTTATGTCAGTGGAAACATGCACTGGTAAGGATCGAATATCTTCTGTGTTATATTTTTTACCAGTTAATTGTTCTAAAACATACACAAAAGTTTCCTCGTGTTTGTTTAATACACCATCGATATCAACTCCTATTATTTGCTTGTAATATGCTACTCCATTTTCTGCGGATATGGCAATATATTTGTGCGCAATATAGGAAATCATTAACATTAAACAACCTATAATCACTGATGCTATTATTACACAACGCATGTTAGAAAAACCGAAAATATCGGTTAATAATTTATAGCTTCCAAATGCAACATAGAAAGCAGAAAATAAACCCAAAACCAAAACGATGAACACAAATTGATTTCCATCTTTATAATCCGGCTTTTTATCTTGGGAGAATAGAATCTTTTTCTTGTTAATATCCGCTATATCTTTTCCCAAAACCCCGTCTGAATATATCACATTTCTTATTCTGTTTATCTGCCTAGCGTATAATAGTGCTTCGGTGCGCAAACTAGACAGATATGCTATAACCAATACCTCGATTATACCAATCACAATAAACACTGTGCCTAATACGGCTCTTGATATTTGATCAGAAGTAAGCAATGCTATGGGAGCAGAAAAAATCAATAACGCAAATTGGAAAAAAGAAATGATTTTTTGAGAAGTTTGAAAATGCGCATCTTTAAGCATATTGAATTCTTGCTCATAGTAAGACAACCCTTCTTTATCCATAACACCTATCCTTTCTAATATTTTGAATACTACTTCTCGGCTTCATCACGGGTAATTCTGTAATAAGATAAGACATCCAGGATTTCTTTATCCTCACACGCAAAATCGCCATCCTTGAACTTGTTTAAAGCAATGATTGCCTTTGCCTTTTCCAGTTTATCAGACGGTAATGCCTTGAATTTCTCCCACCATTCACTTGTCAAATCACAATCGTGTTTTGTTATGGTAGTGTATCTATCGGCAAGACGATTACGAAGATCGGCATCGTAAATCCTGCGATATATGATGAAAGTTTCGGGCATCCATAGGATTTTCATAAACTCATCAACATCACGGCCAAAGGCTTCCTCAAAGAAATCAACGCCACGTCCGATTTTACCTTTTGTAGAATTAAGCACGGCTTGGACAGCACGAATAAACTTTCTGTTCCAATGTTTACCGATAAAATCACGGTTCATAAAGAACTCTTTATCATTTATCGGATGGTACTTCATCGGGAACGAATAAATGCTTGCACCCAATTCCTCGCACAGATCAACATTCATTCTTAAGCGATGATATAGTTCTTCCGGTTTGTCCTCAAAATTATATAGTAGATAATTTGAAAGACTTCTGATTCCGCTACCTACAGCCGTACGAATGGATTTTTCGTAAATATCTTTCAATTTCCAATGGTCGAAAGCTATACGCAAGGGATAAATATTAACCTCTGCCAATTTGTCCATATTCGCTTCTGTAATCAAGCGAGAATCAATACCTTGGTTGAAGTCCACAATACGCTTTCTTTTTGAAGGCTTGTGGGTTTTTTCGTACAACGGGCGCACATATTCATCCAACCCCAAAATATCTTCTTTGGAGGCGGTATAATAGTAAAGGCAATGAGCTTCTTCCAGTTTAAGATACAGTTCTGTTTTTTCTGCATCATCTTTCAGCCTTTCCATTATCTCTTTATAAATTGAAATAGCTTTACGGATGTATGCACGATCATTGTAGGAATCCTTGAGATTATTGATCGTAACTTCATATTCATTGGGGGGTGTGTAGGTTGCGCCTGTGCCAAAGCCACACTCTTTAATCTCATCAATGATTTGGTCGTAACACTTTGATGCCAAAACATTATTATCAAGTAAAAGCAAATCTTTTCTTGCACCGAAACGCTTATCTGTAAACTCAATTCGTTTTTTTAGATTGATATAGTCACAATACTGTGGCTCCAGTTTCGGTACAGCGCAGAACTTGCACTTGTTGACACAACCTCTTGTCATATACGCAAAATAAGCATTATTTGCAGGGTAAACGTAGTCTATTTCTTCAAGGATAGAATAGTCAAGAGGTAGTTCATCAATAATTAACTTGTTGCCAGGATCAATATCCCCCGGATGATTCAGCAAGCCAACAAAAGGCTCAATACCTGTAGCTGCATATACCTCGTCTTTCAAAAGGGAGGACATAATGCCACCCACCATAACATCTTCTGGTTTCTTACAAAGCTGCTTTGCGAAGTTAATAGTATCAATTGTAATGTCCCAATAGAATGTAAAAAGTGTAGTGATACCCACCTTATCAAATCTTGGCTTTGTAAAATACTCTTTGTCTTTATATTTTTTACGGTATTCTTTTACTGCATCTAAAACAATCTCATTTTCAAAAATAGGATCGGTTTCAAGAATTGCATATTTACCAAGTTTAATAAATTCAAAGAGCGTAGGATAATAGTTCCTCCAAAATATTTCAGGAAGGATGATAGAAAGATGATTGATAAGATCATCGCAAATTAACTCCACCGCCAGGGAGCGCATATCGCCTTTATAAAAGCGGACATCATCGCCAACCATACGATAATAGGTTGCCAATTTCATTAGTCCCATTGGTGGATATTTGTTTTTGTAATTAGGCTCAATGAGCAAGACTTTTCTATTCATAAGGTATTATCTCATCTCTTCTTTGATTTTGTCGATAATTTGCTCCGCAATGTCTTTAGGCGCAATATCGGTGATAATGGACAAAATCTTACCAACCAACTTTCGTTCGCTTCTTGAAAGCTTGGACATGGTACTTGTAACAAACGACTTTTTCTTATCGTCATCTTCAACTACTACAGTAGTCGTTTCGGCTTTTTTCTTAAGCTTATCAGCCTCGTATTTCTGTCCGATGCTCTTTCTAACCTCTGATAAAGGAGAGGTGCTGTCGCTGGTGTCAAGTTTGTCTAAACGTTTACGTGCATCTTCGGCACTTTTCTTAGCCTTATCAATATCGAATTGAAGTTTTTGACGTTCTTCTTCGTTGACAAAGCCCTGCTCTTTTTCTTTCTTTTGATATTCGGCAACCTTGCTAAGGTACTCTTCTTGTCTCTTATAGTCGTTTTTAACACGATTAGCTTCATAATAAAGCTTGTGCAGCACATCATAGAAATACTCTCGCAACAGATCTTCAAACAAAACACGGGTTTCGTTTTCGTTAAAATAATCACGCTGAGAGTTCGGGATAAGATTACGACTTGCAGCAAACACTTCGCCTACGAAATAATAGTTGCCTCGATTTTCCTTAAAAAGAGGTTGAAGCGCATCATCATTTCCAAGCTGAATATTTGCACTTCGCACACGCAAACCACGCATGTGATTTATGCTTGGAATTTGTTTTTCAAAGCGCGACAAACCTACCCACATCCAAGCAATTAAATTGCCGGAAGCATCTCGGAAATCCTTAAATTCCAAACGTGAGATTTCATCGTAATTCTTCAAAGAAGCACCGCTTTGCTCTTTGAGCTTAGTCGTATATTCCTTGAAAATTTGCGAACCGTTTACTCTAACGCAATATTCATCAATGGTATAACCGATTGACTTAGCATAGCTATAAATCTGATTGCGAAGAATAAAGGTGTTTTTGTATGGGACCGGAACCACAAAGCTGAGATATTCACGAACTTTTGCATCATTCAGAAGATCGGTGTTTTCTTTGTTAATATCAAACATCTCAACTTCAAAATAGTGCTCTTCTTTTGCTTCGGGTTCAGTTGAATACGTTATGATAGCATCCCAAATTTCATCAAGAGTGTATTTCTTGTTTTCGACAAGCATTGCTCGCATCTTCTGTGCATCACAAGTCATAATGGACTTTGTGCTTTCACCGAGATAACTCGTTGTGAATTTTAGCGTTTTGCAATACGCCAAACCGCAAAGACGACCGATGCCGCGAAAACCTTTGTTCTTGCCGATTTCCTTATTGCTGTTAGCAATGTCACCAACATCTTCAATAAAATCGGCGGCTTTAACGCCGGTAGCATTATCTTTGATGCTTATGTATCGTTTTTTGCTATCCGTGTATATATCAACATACCCCTCGTCAGCAGAAAGGATACCTTCTCTTATTGCAAGGTCAATCTGGTCACAAGCATTTTGTATATATTCTCTGTAGATAACCTTGGAGTCCGAATACATACCCGTTGTAAGGTTATCAAGTATATTTTTACCTACTGTCGCCATAGCTATCTCCTTACTTAAATTGCTTATAAATCGGTTTCGGGAACTTGATATTAAGCAATGAACGGAAAATCGGATTTTGAATAATGTATTCGCCCTGTTTCAGACGTGTCATCATAGTCTTATAAACGGACGGAATACTCTTATAGTCGCTCTTAGTGACTTCAATGGAGTTTGTACGTCCATATGCGTGGGTAGAACAGTTACCGGTCACTCTATCGTGAATTGCACTTCTAAACTGCTCTGCGGCAAAGAGCACAACACCGAGAGAGCGTCCACGTTCTGCAACATCAAGCACTTGGCGAAGAATAGGCGAGTTCTTGGGAGTTTCCTTGGATGCGTACTTGTTCAACTCGTCAATAAAGATCACAACTCTTGAAGGAGGATTTACGCCTTCTTCACCGGCATACTGCCCTAACTGTAAATCATAAATTGTACGGATTGCATCACCGAACACATACGCCTGCTTATCTTCGGAGAGCTTGGCAATATCAATAACGTGCACTTCATTTTTCTTGATGTACTTAAGTGCATCACCAATACGGGTTTCTCCCTCGTCTTCACGAATATCTCTTGCGAAGATCTTATTATCAGTAATACTCTTATTGATGATACGATAAAATTTTCTCCAGCTTGCTACAGGAATTTCTTTGTCTTTTCCGGATGTTTCTGCAGAACACTTTTCTTTTACAGCTTCAAGAAACTCCTGCCAATCGTTGACTTGGTTAAATTTACCTTGCCCCGACATAATGTAGCTGATGATAGATTCCATTGTTTGAGTGGAGTCGTCAATGTTGGCAAACATCAAATCAAGGTTTTCCTTGTCGTACTTATAGATGTATTTGAACTTCTTGGCTTTCTTCTTTTTGATGTTGTCCGCAACTTCTTCGGGCGTCATATAAGTGTTCCAATGACGTGTTTTCGGGATAGAGTAAGGATAATAGTACTGAACATTTTTAAAGGGTTCAGCAGCCAACCCCAATTTTTCGTATTTGGCGAAGGTATCCTTTCGAGCCTGCTCGGGGTTGCGCTCATCAGAGAAGTCATTTAACTGATCAATGGCAAGTAAATCTTTTCCCTTAACATTGAACAGCACAAAAGCAACACTATCTTCATCTTCGTTCTGCGGATCCTTCTTCATATAACTATCTTGGATAGCCTTCAAAAGGAACATCGCATAAGAAGTCTTGGAAGCAAGGCCGGAAATACCCGAAATATTCAAGTGCGCGCCTTCGGGACCAATAATGAATTTTGAGTTGAGATTTACGGGGAGTGTAACCTTCTCACACCCTTTAGTTCCCTCATACATTTCAAGATAACCGCATACAAGCGGATTGCGAATATCATTAAGTCCAAGAGCGTAGTTGATTTCTTCGGCGGTTGCTAGCATTACTTTTGCGTTGCTCTGAAGAGGAATATAAATGTTTTCGGTGTTACACACAACTTTTGCTGTAACATAATTCATTCCCACACGCAGAGTGTTTTCTTCGGCATTTACATCACCAAAATCGCTTGAGATGAAATTGGTGAGGAAACTCGCAGCATCGGTGATATGTGCAATATCTTCGATAACGCCATAGGAAAATGAATTATTGACGTGCTGTACCTTCACAATGTCAAACGGATTTAAGATGAGTTCGGGATCCGTCCAAAATGTAAAATCATCAATTGTTGTTGGATTCTTTTCTGTCGCCAACACACGACCTATAATCGTATTAGCCATTTTTATTTATCCTCCTCAAAACAGATGCAAGAACATTTCTGTGCTGATGTATTTGCTTTTCACATAAGACTCGGTCAAAAAGACGGGATACAAATGATTTGCCCAACGGCGGTCGGTACCATAGCAGGTAGGGTTGCGTTCGTTGATAATGTTGGCAGAAATCAGATCAATAACGTCACTGTCAATACCGTTTTCTATCTCTTCATCCATCATTATTTTTTCGACTTTAACCACCCCGTCAAAAGGTGTCTGTGTTCTACGCTTGTCCCGCAAACGGATGTACCAAACGCCAAATTGAACATCACCTAAAAATTCGCGGTTTTCGTATCTCGCTACAGGAGTTCTGTGGAACACGGGCAAGTCAGCAATGTAGTTAGAGTTCGGCTTACCCGTATGGTCAAGACAACTTTCGGGGTTAAACGACTTAGAAACGCCGATTACCCAGCTATAATTATGCTTAATTTTTTGAAGCGTTCTCAAATCTTCTCGACCTGACTTCATTACCTTATATTCAAGGGAACCATCCTTAAGCAAATAGGCATCTTGTCCCAAACGCTTGTCCTTAACCAGTTCTGCAACCATTCGTTTTTCGGCTTCAATCATATAGTCTTGTATAACACCGACCGCCAAATTATCAAGTTTGGTGTCGGGAGAACCAGCCTTTGATGTTGAATATGGAATAATGGCAGAAAAATGCAATCCCAAGCGCTTCAATTCTTCGCTTTCATTTAACTTTTTAACCTTAGCCGCAAAATAAGCCGCATCATCCCATCCGTCCGCGTTTGCCTTATCGGGTAGAGCCAAAACCAATTCGCGATAGAAGCGTTCCTTTGACATCCGCTTATTTTCACGCTTACAACAACCAATACCGATTTGGCCTGCAACAACG
Organism: Acutalibacteraceae bacterium; assembly: GCA_045651765.1. GTDB lineage: Bacteria > Bacillota > Clostridia > Oscillospirales > Acutalibacteraceae > SIG565. The sequence goes on from JAZRSY010000008.1 coordinate 20,159, forward strand.
GGAAAAACCTGTTTGTTATATGCGATGTCATCCACCTTAAAAACATGGCGTGAACCATCAAGAAAATATTTAAGCAGTGGTTTTTCACCCACGGATTGCAGTCGATCTGCTAAAGGCTTAAGGTCAATAGGCTTCTTTGGAGAACCCGTTTCGCCGGAATCTTTCCATTTCATTACTTTATTGGGATCATCATCGTAATCAATGGAAGGTAAACCAATGGAATCATAACTGTATTTGTAAGTATGATAACTTTTACCCTTGGTTTCCTTTTCAATAATCTCCATTATTTTAGGCATTTTTCTGCCTCCTTCTTGCGCTTACGCTATATCTCTACAATTTTCGCACATGCACTTCCAACTAACATAGGCTTAAGAAAACGACATATGCGAGGTCAATAGTTACGCCTTAACAAACTTCTGATTTGAACTCTTAGGCTTGTCGGGCATTGTCATTTTCAGTTTTCCATCAGCAACAAGCGGTGCTACAATTTGTGACATCACATGGTTTTTGGATTTGCCGACAAAAGCTACGATTTCCGCTCTGGTTCGGGGAGTTGAACAAAACTCCACGAGCGAATCAGAAACAGGCATTGTTTCGGCAAACAACCCATTTTTCATAACCACCTTAAATTCGCCGTGGACAACGGAGAACAAAGGTGCAGGAAGTCCTGCGTTTGCAAACTCACTGCGCATTGTAGGAATGCCCGAGTATCTATTCTCTGTTACATTCAAAAGCTCAAGCATATTTGCGAGTGCGGCATTTCTCGTTTCGGGACGAACCTTACCGAGCGCATCAATAGAGATCTTTCCGTACAGGCCACCACTATTGATAATCTCCATACGGTCGCGGTACATCTCAATGCGAATAGGAACATTTTCTGTATGAACACTATAATCACGATGTACCAAGGCGTTGAGGATTGCTTCACGAACGGCCTTTATCGGATATTCGGGCTTGTCTGCTCGCTGTCCGTTATCATTTATTATCGTTTTGGTGCGGCTGTTCTTACGAACAAATTCAACGGCTTCTTCAAGCATATCGGGAATTGCACCGGTGATACGTTTATTATCAATAAATCTCTCACCGTCACCGCCAACCGTTCCTTGCTCAGTTCCGGGAAGCGAAACTGCAGTAATGCAGAGCTGAGGAAAATATGCCTGCGGATATTTTGAGAAGGTCATAAGTCCCGCAAGAGTGGGGATACCATCATTGGTAATGCCCATTAGCTCCAAGATTTCCTCTTCGGAAACATTCTCTGCAAGGTTCTTTCTCTCGCTTTTAACGGCGGTAAGATAAGCACTCATTCGCTTTTCATCGATCATATTGAGTTTGCCGTTCTCGACAATGCGAATATCATCACGGGTTCTCTTGCGGAATGCCTCGTAGCTGTATATTTCATATTCGCTCATCGGTTCATCGGATTCGCCAACACGCACATAAGAACCCTTGATACGACCTACACCCTTATAGAAAACAGGACGCTCGGAAATATCAACACCGGGAATTTCAGCAGATACAACAGTCATTCCATCAATATCGCAAACGGTAAATAATGCACGTACAGACGGTTCCATTTGCTTACATTGCTCGGTTACTTTTTTCTGAAGATCTTGAGCATCATACACGCCTTTTACTGCATAATTATCCCCTTCATCGACACCGAAGATGATAATACCGCCTTCATCTTGGTTGGAGAACGATGAAAGAGTATCAAATAATCGCGTAGGACAGCCTTGTGTAGCAGCTTTTAACTCAAGAGTTTGAGATTCTGCCTTTATATTCTTTATATCTAAAACGATTTTTTTGAGAGCTTCAGTTTGCATGAACGCTTCCTCCTTAAAGATACTGGCTTTATTATACACCATTTTACCGAAAATTGCAATAACTAACGGCAAAAGTTAACATTTGAACGAAAAAAGTTCAGAATTAACGATGCCGTTAATTCTAATCGTTAATTCTTGATTCGTTCTTTAAGTCAGTATAGGGTTCTTTGTAGGAAAAACGACTCTTTTGCTGTTTGCTAACCACATTCTGAATTCTCACAATATTAGCAATCAGCAAGATTGATTATCGTTTTGCCCTGCTTCAAAGCGTATTCCACCGTCTGCCAGGCACCGCCCTTTTCGTGCTCAATATAGCAGATAATCAAATCGGCTCTATCAACCATTTCCCGGTTTCGAATTTGGATGGCGGATTTTGGATGCGCCACCGATGCAGCGTGAGAGATCTCAACATCGGTGTAATAGTCGTGAAAGTAATTTTCGTTATTAAGATACTCTGCCGTAGGATAGGGCAACACCAATACCAGGGCGCTATTATCGTCCCTATGTTTTTTTCGTACACGAAGCACCGAAGAAGATACGCACTGATCGAAGTCTCCGTTTCTCCCAACTAAAAAATTCACGTACTCATTTTCGTCAATAAGTTTTCGAATCTGCTCTTCCAGAAGGTTCTCTACCTTTATGATATTATCCACGTATCGGTGACCAAAAAACGCCACAGAATAAATCCTCATATCTTGCTCCTTATTAAAACGCCCACCGAACCGTTTGTGTCCGGTGGGCTATTCCAATGACTCAGCTATCTCATCATGCGTGTGTATAGCGGTCATTTAGAACTGTATTTGGTTTATTCAAAGACTATAAGCACAGTTTTTCTTGTGATAGATACTTATAGTATAGCACATTTAAGAAACAATATCAATAGTCTGTGGAATAATTGTTTCAATATTTATAGACTATTTATAGTGTAAAAAAGGATGGGCTAAAACTATGAGCGATATTGCAAAGGCTGTTGGACAGCGTATTAGAAACTATAGAACACAAAAGGGGCTGAGTCAGGAGAAGTTGGCTGAGCTTTCCGGTTGTCATCCAACCTACATTGGTCAACTTGAGCGTGGCGAAAAGAATGCAACACTTGAGAGCATCGAACGGATCACCGCTGCCCTTGGTATTACTCTTTCAAAGCTGTTTGAAAAGTTGGACGGTCATGAGAGTAACACAAAGGATATTCCGCTTGCCTGCTATGAGTTCCTTTCTGCTAAATCCAAGGAGGAGCAGGAACAGCTTTATAAGATTTTGCTTGAAATGGACAAGTATAAAACAAACTAATGAGGCAAACGGCGGTGACCAAAATTTGGTCACCGACATTTGATATATTCAATAGATTTTCGTTATGAAAAAATCCTCGTCAGGAACGAAAGCACCTTCCAACTTGTGGAAACCGTAAAGTTCTTTGCCGTTGGCTGTTCTTGAGTTATCTGTCGTTATATCCACGTTCCACCAAGTTCCGTCATAGTACACGCGGTTCCAAGTGTGCCGATCTACGTTATTCTTACGGGATATTCCGTCAACAGCGTAACAAGGAATCTTCTGACTACGGCAAAATGCGGTGAACAGATGGGAAAAGTCAAAACAAATACCTTGCTTGGTTTGCAATGTTTTGCGAACATCAAAGCATTGGAAAAGCGGATAGCAGTCGTAGTCGTACTCAAAGTTGGATACGATCCAATCATAGAATGCTCGAACCTTTTCCTCGTCGGTTTCACAACCGGCGCAAATTTCGTCAGCAAGATCTTCCGTTTGTGTGTCCCACAGGGTATCTCTACCATTGGACAGATACGGAGCCTCCGGTCTGTAGACGAAATTATATGAGAAGAACAGAAGTACTGCAATAAATGCCGTTAGTACCAAAACACATATTTTCGTCAGCAGTTTGTCTTTGCCGGAACTGTTATCGACAATGCCAAAGTACATCATTTCGATAGCCGTTACCACAAACGTCAACAACGGCAGAAGTCTGCGGCAAGAAAGAGCGCTGACAATACTCATTACCATGACGAAAAATAGAACAGTAAGTACAACTGCACGCATAGGTGTTGACCGTATTTTCAGGACGAAAAACAAGGTCGGCAATGCTGACAGCAAATAGAGTGTCACCAGCATAGGCGAAATCGCAAGAAAGTCTTTTAGGTACAAACCGAGCAGTAGGTTATATGTAATTGCGATAGCAAAGAAAATGATTCTTGACTTTGCGTTTGTTTTAGTTGCTTTTTTAGTCTTCATTTCAAATCTCCTTTTATGTACGAAATTTCTTTGAAACGAAGAAGTGGCAGTACAGAGCGACTAACTCTGTACTGCCACAAACAAAGGCTTATTTAACATCTTTTAAGAAAACAACAAACCCGAACGTTTCACCGATTGGTAAAAGGTTCGGGTTTGAATGCTTTGGTGCCGCTGACCGGACTTGAACCGGTACGGTATTGCTACCGAGGGATTTTAAGTCCCTTGTGTCTGCCTATTCCACCACAGCGGCATTAAATTTATAGTGCTTTAAAGCACATATTAAATAATATAATATTTATTTCGTTTTGTCAAGGTTTAATTTACATTTCTATCTTAAAATTCTTTTCAAACATCTCGTTAAAGTCATGCACCTTGCCGTCGTCGCGTTCGCGGAAGCCCACAATGTTGCCGACATTAACATTATGCATGCTTCTGAAAATGTTTTCGTCGGCCTGTGGGTTATATTTGCGCAAATCTTCTATTATCCCTTTAACCTCTTTGCGCTTAGAAAGCCCTTCATAATGGGCGCTTTTTTCGGTAAATTTGCAGGCACATGCCAAAAACCTTAGGTCGTTATATTTGCTCCAGGCAATAATATCGCGCTCTTTAACCTTATATAACGGGCGGATTAACTGCATACCCTCAAAATTAATGCTGCGCAACTTGGGCAGCATTGTTTTAATTTCGCTGGCATACATCATGCTCATTAAAAGGGTTTCAATGGCATCGTCAAAATGGTGGCCAAGGGCTATTTTATTACAGCCCAGTTCTTTGGCCTTAGCATAAAGGTGGCCGCGGCGCATTCTGGCGCACAAATAACAGGGCGAACCCTCAACCGAAGTTACAACATCAAAAATATCGCTTTCAAAAACCTTTATGGGAATATTTAACAGTTCTGAATTGTGCTGTATAAGTTCGCTGTTGGCGGCATTATAACCGGGGTTCATAACGATAAATTCCAGTTCGAACGGCACGGCCGAATATTTTTGCAACTGCTGCATACATTTAGCCATTAGCATTGAATCTTTACCACCCGAGATGCAAACGGCAATTTTGTCGCCCTGCTTAATTAAATTATAATCTTTAACGGCGCCAACAAAGTTATTCCAAATAGTTTTACGGTATTTTTTTATAATGCTGCGCTCAATTTCAACATATTTTTCCATAAATATTACACCTAAAATAACCTTAAAATTTGCTCGGTAATAAAAACTGCAATACAACTGCCTGCGGCAACCGTTACCAAATCGCGTTTAAAAAATGCCAGCAACACCGCAACCGAAAATGCTGCTATACCGCTAATAATACTGTTGGTTGCATAAAAAATAGCCGGCACTGTCATAGCGGTCAGGCAACAAACAGGTATATATTTTAAAAACGCCCTAAAATACTTATTTTTAATATCTTTTTTAAGTAATACTAACGGCACCATTCTTATTAAATATGTAGTAACGGCCATAACGGCTATGTAAATATAAATACTCATAATTATTCTTCCTCCGGGAACAAAACTGCGCAAACAGCGGCCGAAACCACCGTGACAATTACTACCGATATACCGCCGGTTAAATCCTTTAAATATGGCGCAAAAAAGCATATGATGCTCAGTATTGCCGAAATAGCTGTGGCAATAAGCATGGTCTTGTCTTTTCTAGCGTTTGGCACCACAATGGCAACAAACATACCGTAAAGTGCCACTCCCAAGGCCGAGCTTATGCTGGGTGGCAACAGTGAGCCTGCAACTGCCCCCAAAAATGTGCCCAAAGTCCAACTTAAAACAGGCATTGGTCCTAAGCCGAACATATAAGATTTTGTTAATGGTTTTTCCCTTTGCATTGCAATGGCAAAAATTTCATCGGTATTATAAAATGCTATAATAAGCCTTGAAGCAAGACCGAATTTACTACCAAGGCGTTGCCCTAAAGCCAAACTCATAAGGGCATAGCGGCTGTTTATTACAAGCTGGGTTAAAAACATATTAATAAGCGGTGCGGCGGCCACTATAACTGACAGGGCTGCAAACTGACCGGCACTTGTAACATTGGTAACCGACATTAAAGCCGCCTGCAAAAAGGTCAAACCTATGCCTGCAGCAGCAACACCAAACCCAAAGCTTACCGAAAAATAACCCACAGCCACGGGAATACTATCTTTAACTCCGTTAAAAAATTCTTTCGCCTTCATTTTTACTCCGTAATAATATATTCTAAAATTTAATTATAACAAAAAAGAAATAATTTGCAAGCAAAACACATTTTTTGTTGACTTATTTTTTAAATTATATTACTATAAACTTAAAAAGGGGGCTAATTTATGGGAGAAGTTTTTTATGTTAAACTTAATAAATTTATGCTAAGCCATAAAAACTTTAGCAAAGCCGTATTACTGTTTAATAAAACGGTTACCCTGTTAATTTATGCGTTCTACCCCGCCCTTTTAATTTATTTATTTAAAATTAAATTTGATAATATTTTGCGTATGATTTTAGTTCCGCTTGTTTCATTAATTATTTTATCGGTAATACGCAAAGTAATTAATTTTTCGCGCCCGTTCGAACGCTTTAACATAACCCCGTTATGCCGCTGCAAAAAAGGTTGTTCAATGCCTTCGCGGCACACCTTTTGCATTATTATAATAGCACTTAGCAGTTTTTTGGTGAACACGGTGTTAGGTAGTATTATTTTAATTTTAGGCATTATTTTAGCAGCCTGCAGAGTGCTTTTGGGCGTGCATACAATACGTGATGTTACGGTGGCAATTTTAAGCGCTGTTTTAAGTTTTATAATTGGAATATTAATTTAAAATTTTAAAAAATAAAAAGCCAAGGGTTTTTACCCTTGGCTTTTTTTAGTTGTTATAGGTCTGAGTTTTGCCTTTTTTTTAAGAAAACCACAAGCACAAGTGCTGCTCCTAATAGAAGTACTAAGAACAGAACGGCTACTGCAATAACAATAACTAATGTTAAATCAGATTGCCTTATGACTTTAATAATGCCGCTTTTTCCATCGTCATCATCGTCACTTGGTCCAATTAAATCACCCTTATTGTCATCATTTTCATCTGTTTTGGTATCCTCTTTGGTGTCGTCTTTGGTTACAGGGTCTAGGCACACAAAATTCAATTTAACATCTTTGGCATATGTCTCTGCTGTAGAATCTTTGTAACCTATTATCTTGCAATCGCCACCTTGTGGCAAGCTGGTAGGTTTAAGAACGCAATCTTTATTTAAAACAGTTACAGAATCAATGTTTCTACAACCAAAGAAAGCCCTGGAACCAACAGTGTTAACTTTTTCTGACAGCACTATATCGCCTATTAACGAAGTTTTTTCAAATGCACTATCACCAATAGTGGTTATAGATTTTGGTAACTCTAAGTGGGTTAAACTAATACAGTTTAATGCCGCGTTATTACCGATAACGCTAATTCCTTCACTTATAACCAATGCATAAACTGAGGTCTTTTCGGCAGGGATGTCGAAAATATTTTCCGAAATTTCGGTAATTGTTACATCACCTATTTTTGCCGGTATTACAACCTTGCGGCTATAAGGCTTAGAGGCATCTGTACGGTTGTAACCAACAATTTTAGAGCCCTCAACAACAAACGAATAGTTACCGTTATCTGAAACGTCGCTTGCTGTTTCTAAATTAGGTGCTGAAATTTCAACAAAGGTCATTTTATTCTTTGTTGCATAATCTTCGGCGGTTGAACCCTTAACACCGTGAATAATTACACTCTTAGGAATCGCACCGCTGCTTATTGTAGCTTTTGGATTATAGATGTAAATATCGGTCATATCGTTGCAGGCTGCAAAAGCATTGGCACCTATTGTTTGCACATTTTTAGGAATTTCTACGATTCCTTTAATACCAGCTTTTTGGAATGCTTGTTTTCCAATTTCTTTAAGTGATAACGGGAACTTAACCTCGGTTAGGTTAACAGCACCTTTAAATGCGCCGGCTTCAATGATGGAAATTCCCTCGGAAATTTCTAATTTAAGCACCCTAACAATGCTTGGTTTTGTATTATTCTCATTTTGGAACATACCGGCAGAAGCTGCATATATGGGCGCGTTTAATGTTCCATCTTTTGCTTCAGCTATTATTGCAGGAATTATGATTTTGCCGCCTACGCCGCGGTACTCAGTTATGGCATAATAGCCATTGGCAGTTAATTCTGCCTTAAATTCTGAGTTTTCATCAACCTTATCAATATTTTCTACAAAGAAGTCTTTAAGTTCGTTGCCGTCTGCATCTTTGGTAGTGAATATAAGTGCTTCATGACCTACCTGTTCGTTATAAGCAGTAACATATTCCTCGGCTTTTGAGCCCTTTAAACCACGAATAATGGTGCCGTCAGCAAAGAATTGAGGTAGGCTTTCGCCTTCTTTGAAAGGAGCACCTCTATAGTTAGTAAATGCTGTATCTTTACCAGCAACTGTTATATCAACAAAACTAGAAGACTTAAAGGCTTCGTCCGAAATGAATTCTACTGTTATAGGTATGTAAATTTTCTTTGCGCCACAATTATTAAATGAAGGCTCGGCAGGATCAGTACCTAATTCGTTATGACCTATATATTGAAGATTAGACTTTTCGGATATTATGATTTCAAGCTCAGGGTTACTACAATCGGCAAATATATATTTACCTAAACATCTAGCATCATCGGGTATATTAACTTTTCTAAGAGATGTACAACCCTTAAAGGCATTCATTGGAATAGATTGAAAATCATTTGGCAACACTAATTCTTGTAAATTGAAACAATAATCAAATAAACCATTTCCTATGCCTTCTTGCACTTCAATGCTAAGTATGGCGCGGGTATCGTTTTCATTACTAAACGCTGAATAGATGATCGACATTTTTCTATCTGTTAGTTTAACATAACCTTGCATTTCATCTAAAAAGTCGAATATAGGTGTTATAATGAGTTTACCTGCATCGCGATTGTTTAAACAAAAACCAGTCAATTGGTTACCATATATTTCACCGCAATCTTGGCCAATCCAAAGAACCCCTGTGTCGACTGTTTCAATACGCTTAGCATCTAAATCTGCTATTCTTGCCCTCTCACTTGTTGCAAAGGTTGTGCGAGCAACATCTAACGGGACGGTTGTGTATCCAGCCTCTATTAATGCACTTTCAACATCGGAGCCTTCTAAACAGTGAATGGTTGTTGTCATTGGAATAGCATCGGGGGCAATTTCAACATCGGGGCTATATAGGTAAATATCGGTTAATGATGCACAATCAGCAAAGGCGCCGGCACCAATGGTTTTAACCATTGCCGGAATAGTAATTTCGGTAAGTGCTGATGCATTACGGAAAGCGTTCGAACCAATTGTTCTAAGCCTTGAAGGCAGTTCTACATTCTTTAGGTTAATAGCATTTTGGAAAGCGTTGGCACCAATGGACTCTATATAGCTTTCTTTGCCGTTATCGCCCTTGAATATTACACTTTCTACAACAGTGTTATAAGCGCTGCTGTTTAGTGAAAGTCCAGCTGCTACTTCGTAAATATTGGTCCAGGTTCCGTTAGCGTTATAAATTCTGTCGGTGAATTCTATTTGTTTACTATATGGGGCAGAAGGATCCACAACAGTGTATGAAACAATGTTTCCTTTTTCTATATTAATCTGGTAGTTGTTGTTTACAAAAAAGTCTTCATCAGCATTTTTAACAGCAACCATAATTTTAAGGCTGTTGCCACCTACCGAAGCTGTTAAGGTGTATGTTCCCTTTTCGGTAGTTGTAATGGTTTTAGTGGTGTTATTTACAACTAATTTATCATTATCAGAGCTATCCCAGGTAACATCAATGCCATTATAATAAATGCCGTCAATTTCTAAAACCATATCTACCATATTGATTTCTTGGCCGACATTTGTATATAGGTAGGCATTATCTTTAGTTATGAAACTATCAAATTCAGTGTAGTGTGGACATTCACCATCCATATTATTAAGTGAAACCTTAACGGTTTTTAGGTTGGTCCAAGAGCCAATACCCCAGTCGGTTAAACCGTATTGAACAAAAGCAATACCGCCCTTACCCCTTGGCGAATCCAATACATAAGTTTCGGCAGCCGGGTCATATGGCGAAGAGAGTGTTGCGGTGTCGCCTTCGTATTTAACCGATAGCGATACATTAACACCATTGCGACTTTCGGGGGCGTTCCAATCTTCACAATGTTTTAAATTAGTTAAATAATCCCAAAAGAATTTAACATTATTTTTACCATTGTTCTTTATTAATCCTCTTTGTCCGTCTGTATCGATATTATCTGTTCTTACAACCGAAAGAACTTCAGCGGGAGCATTGCTGGCATGGCTTCCGCCACAATTACCGCCTAAATACACACTAAATGCTGGCGTTGGGTTAGTTCCGCTGAATTGTAAACTGCCGTTAGAGTCTAAATTAAGACGTCCAACAACACCAAATTCGGAACCACCTGTGATCGAGCTAAATAAATTAGCGTTAGTGGTTATAGTTAAGTTAGTAAAGGCGTTTACTACACTATTATTTAATACAAAATATCCACTCTGCTGGTAAGTATCAAATGTATTATAACCTAAATCTACAGGGTTACCAAACGGCATAATACCCGAATTTATGGTATTAACATAATTGTCATCCACTAAATAACCAAGTGGTTCGCCATCACAAGTAGTGTATGGGAATACACTTTGTGAAAATTCAGATACACATTTTGTACTTTCTTCTGATGGGTTTTTAGGATGGAAATAGTAAGATTGCCAGCCGGCAGGTGCGCTTGGTGCCGGGTTGGTATCGCTTACCGGTTGGCCGTTATAGGTAATAACATCGGCCGGGGTTTGGGCGGAATACTTATTATTGTTAATATAACCCAGTTTAGTATATTCATCATCATACTCGGTAAAATCTATGTTGTAAATATCCCAAGTGGCATCACCCTTGTTTTTAACAACGGCATATAAAGTCATTTCTTTACCGCTAGGGTGAGTAGCTTTTATTTCATATGTACCCTTGGAATATGCGGTTATACGGCCAATAGAATTATCTATAGTTATTCCGCTATTGCCAGATATATTAACGTAGGTTAATTCATTACCTAAAAATATATTACCATCATTATCGGTTACAATAAGATCTGCAACACTAATATATGTGCCCGCATACATAGGAATTGCAGGGGAATCTTCATTTATTTTGTAGAACGAATTATCTGAAAGGGAATTGTAAGCTGGATAATCGTTGGGGTTGGTTGGGTCGTTATTTAATGTAACTTTAACGCTTCTTAATATAGTGTGTGAATCACAATCCAAAGTATTACTGTTATTAAGGTCACTTTGTATAATTGCTATAGCACCGGTTCCAGGAGTGCTATCTATAGTAAAGGTTTTGTTGTCGGCATCTTCGGGTGAAGATAAAATTGCCTTATTGCCTGAATATCTTACTGAAAGGGTGGCATTTGTGCCAAGTCCGATTCCATCGGCACATTGAGATGCACTACAAGCTTGTTTATCGGTCAGATATTGCCAATCGTGTGTTTTTTCAGTAAGAATCCCGCTTGTAATATCTAATATTCCTTTAGCGGTTGTTGCAGTGTTAGCGTTGCTTTCTGCTCTTACATGGGTTGTAACACTACCATTTTTTTGCGGTGCATTATAAATTCCGGTTCCTATATGTTCTGTGTGGTTCATACCAAAATCTACACAGAAAGCGTTTATAGAGGTTGCGGCATCTAACTTAAGTGAGCCATCGGCATTAAGTTCTATACGGCCAGCAAGACCAAAAGCGGCTCCGTTTTCATTATAGTTGTAATAGTTGCCTTGCGTGGTAAGTGTAAAATCAGTAAAATCATTTACAATTTCGTTATTTAATACAAAATAACCTGTCATATAATCTTTACTATAACGATTGGTTATTGCCTTAAATTCATAAGGGTTAGCAAAAGGAACTATACCGGTACTGATGTCTGCGTTGAAAGCTGTACCGTTCGAAATAGTATATGGGTACGCGTTATAAGCAAAAGGTGCTAAAAGCACTTTACCATTACTTCTGTCGTTATAGGTATAATATGATTGCCAACCTTCGGGTACGAAGGGCGCGTTGGTGGCGCTTATAGCCTCTCCATTGTATGTAACACTATCACCCGAACTGCTGTCTACATAGCCTAATTTAGCGTAATCACTATCATACTTGGTGAAATCGACATTATATAAAACCCATTCGGTATCATCTATGTCTTTAACCACAGCATAAAGCTTTTTAGAAACACCGCTGTCGCTTTTTTTGGTGGCAGTGATTTCATAAACGCCTTCTTGAAACATAGTTAATTCAGTGCCTACAAGTTCTAAACTTGTTTCGGTAGGAGCAATCGACCAGTCGATTTCAGTACCGTCGGTGGCAAGACCTTCGGTAAATTCCACATCGATGTTGTTGAGGTCGATTTTCGAATATGCAGTTAACGGAATAGCAGGCGAAGTGGTTTTAACCACATAAGGTTTCACCTCTTTGTTGTCCGCAGCCATAGTTGTAAATGTTACGGTTATTGCAGATAGCATAATCGCAACAACACATATTAAAGATATGGCCTTTTTGCTTAATTTTTTTACAATATAGTTCATAAGCATCCTCCATTAAAAAAACTTACAATTATGCATCATTATAATAGCACACCATTTGTACAAAGTCAATATATTTTTTAACATTTTTGCAGTTTTTTTATTAAAATAAAACGGCAAATTACGGCATAAAAAACGGAGCCTAATTTTTAAAAATCAGGCTCCGTTTTTTGTTAATTTAATTCAAAAACCTTTGTGAGCAAAGGCTGTGCACCTGTAACAGGGTCGGGCTCCATAATAAGAATATCTTTCATATATTCGTCCCAGCGGGCTACAACCTCGCTTTCACGCTGAACGCGGGCGGCATATTCAATGCCTTTTTCACATTCGTAGTAACCAAAAAGTTCGTTATTATTAAACCAAATTGTGTAATTTTTAATGCCGGCCTTTTTTAAAACTTCGACCATTTCGGGCCAAATTAAATCGTGCCTTTTTTTATATTCTTCAAAGCTGCCCTCTTTAATTTTGCCGCGCCAAGCATATTTTTCCATAAAAAGCACCTCTCTTTTTAACAATTTTAACACATAAAAATTTAAAATTCAATATAGTAAAAAATTAATTTTTGCAAACAATATAATCGGAGGTTTTTTATATGCAAAACAAAAATAAAATTTCAAAAAATACCGACACATCTACACCTTCGAGCGAAGGATTTTTAGATTTACCGGAATCAAGTTACCAAATAACCAATAAATACGGCACCTATGAAATTCAGCCCACCGCCGACACTGCAAATTGGTTTCCGGCAATAGCGCAGGGGTTGCCAACTCAGCCCAGCGGCCGCAACAAAAGAAAGGATAACGTTAAAAGCAAACTCAAAGACAACGCAAAAATGTGGGAATAAAAAGGCGGCGCAAAAGCACCGCCTTTAAAAATTTATACCTTTTCTACACCTATTACAAGGGGTTGGCCATTAATGTCCCACTCTTTAACAAAGCCTGCAGGTTCGGCCGATACAAGCGAATCGGCTAAGGTGTCGCCCACAATATCGGCTTTATATTTAAGGGCAATATCTATTACCTTTTGTGAGCCCTTTAAGGTTATGTTAATGTGGTCCATAACATTAAATCCAGCCTCTTTACGCATGGTTTGAACCTTGCTTACAACCTCACGCACAAAGCCCTCGGCAATGAGTTCTTCGGTTAAGGTTGTGTCTAATGCTACGGTAATACCGTTATCGGTCAGTGAGAAAAAGCCCTGTTTTTGCTCGGATTCTATTAATAAATCCTCGGCCGTCAGTTCTACTTTGCCCGATGTTAAATCAAGTATTAAAACTCCGTTTGCATCAAGTTCTGCTTTAGCGGCGCTGCCGTCGAGTTCCTGCAAAGCAGCCCTAATATCATTTAACTGCTTACCGTATTTTGGTCCAACGGTTTTAAGTTGCGGTTTAAACTTATAATCCACAAAACCGTCCACATCATTAATGAAACTTACATTTTTAATGTTAAGTTCTTCTTTAATAATGCTCGAATGCATTTCATCTAACGGCGAATCCAATTTAACATACATGGTGCCAAGCGGCTGGCGGTTTTTAAGGTTAGAGCCATTGCGCGCTGCACGGCCTAAAACAACAACCTCGAGCAACTTTTGCATATTTTGTTCAAGTTCTAAATTAATGGCGTTTTCATCTACTGCCGGGAACTCGCACAAATGTATGCTCTCTATAGCATTTTTATCCACCGAGCGAACAATGTTTTGGTAAATATTTTCGGCCATAAACGGCACCATTGGGGCAGCCGCCTTGGAAATGTTTAAAAGTGCAGTGTACAGTGTCATATAAGCGGCAATTTTGTCGGCGCCAAGACCCTGTGCCCAGTAACGTTCGCGGCTGCGGCGAACATACCAATTGCTCATTTCATCAACAAATTTTTCCAAAGCTCTTGCGGCCTCAGGTATGCGGTAGTTGCCTAGGTTATAGTCAACCTCTTTAATGGTGGAATTAAGGCGCGAAAGCAACCATTTATCCATAACCGTTAGTTCGCAGTCATTAAGCGAATATTTGGTTGGGTCAAATTTATCTATATTAGCATAAAGCACATAGAACGCATAGGTGTTCCAAAGGGTACCCATAAATTTGCGCTGACCCTCTATTACTGCTTTGCCATGGAAGCGGTTGGGTAACCATGGGGCCGAGTTGGTATAAAAATACCAACGAATAGCATCGGCACCGTAGGTTTCAAGTGCTTCAAACGGGTCGACTGCATTGCCCTTGGATTTAGACATTTTTTGACCGTTTTCGTCCTGCACATGACCTAAAACTATAACGTTTTTATATGGTGCCTTGTTAAATATTAAGGTAGAAATTGCAAGTAACGAATAGAACCAACCGCGTGTTTGGTCAACCGCTTCGGAAATAAAGTCGGCCGGGAACTGCGATTCAAAAAGTTCTTTGTTTTCAAACGGGTAATGGTGTTGTGCAAATGGCATAGAGCCTGAATCGAACCAGCAGTCTATAACCTCGGGCACACGGTGCATTTGACCACCGCATTTTTCACATTTAATTGTTACGGCATCAATATAAGGTCTGTGCAGTTCAATTTGCTCGGGGCAATTGTCTGATAATTCTTTAAGTTCGGCAATAGAGCCAATGGAATGCAGGTGGCCGCACTCACACTGCCAAATATTAAGCGGTGTGCCCCAATATCTGTTACGTGAAATTCCCCAATCCTGAACATTTTCAAGCCAGTCGCCAAAACGACCCTTACCAATGCTTTCGGGTATCCAGTTAACTGTGTTGTTGTTTTTTATAAGGTCTTCGCGCACGGCGGTCATTTTAATGAACCAAGATTCCCTTGCATAGTAAATAAGCGGGGTGTCGCAACGCCAGCAGAATGGGTAATCGTGCTCGAACTTAGGCGCATCAAAAAGCAGGCCTTGTTTGTCAAGGTCGGTTAACACCAATGGGTCAGCATCTTTAACAAATTTACCGGCATATGGGGTTTCTTCGGTCATTTCGCCCTTGCCGTTAACAAACTGAACAAAGGGCAAATCATATTTACGGCCAACCTTGGCATCGTCTTCACCAAAAGCGGGCGCAATATGAACTATACCGGTACCGTCCGACATAGTTACATAGTTATCACAGGTAATATAGTGTGCTTTTTTGTTTTGGCTTTGGCACTTTGTGGCGGTGCATTCCCAAAGGGGCTCATATTCTTTATATTCTAACTTTGCACCTTCAAATTTTTCTAAAACGGTGTAGGCAGGTGTTTCCTCGGAGCCTAATTTGCCCAAAACTTTTTCGAGCAAAGCCTCGGCCATATAATATGTATTGCCATCGGCCGCTAAAACCTTGCAGTAAATGTCGGTGGGGTTAACGCAAAGTGCAACGTTAGAAGGCAGTGTCCAAGGGGTAGTGGTCCAGGCCAAGAAAAAGGCGTTTTCACCCTTTACTTTAAAGCGAACAACTGCACTGCGTTCCTTAACGTTTTTATAACCTTGTGCTACCTCGTGGCTGGAAAGCGGTGTTCCGCAACGTGGGCAATATGGCACAATTTTAAATCCCTTGTAAAGTAAATCTTTTTGGAAAATTTGTTTTAAGGCCCACCATTCTGATTCTATAAAGTCGTTATGATAGGTAACATAAGGGTCGTCCATATCGGCCCAAAAGCCAACCGTGCGAGAAAAATCCTCCCACATTCCCTTATATTTCCAAACGCTTTCTTTACAGTGGTCTATAAACGGTTCAAGGCCATATTTTTCGATTTGCTCTTTGCCATCAATTCCCAAAAGTTTTTCAACCTCTAACTCTACGGGCAGACCGTGGGTATCCCAACCGGCCTTGCGAGGAACCATTGCACCCTTCATGGTGCGGTAACGAGGAATCATATCTTTAATAACGCGCGTTAAAACATGGCCAATGTGTGGCTTGCCGTTTGCGGTTGGTGGGCCATCATAAAACACATAAGGCTCCCCACCCTTGCGCGATTCTATGCTTTTTTCAAAGATTTTTTCGTCCACCCAAAATTTTTCTATTTGTTTTTCTTCGTTCACAAAATTTACATTGGGCGAAATACTTTTATACATTATACATCCTCCTAAAATCAGAGTATTATTCATCACTATAAAATAGTATCACAAATACATAATAAATGCAACGATGAATTTTTATATTAAATAAAGGCAAAATATAACAAGGTGATTTTTATGAATAAATTTTTCAAAATTATAGCATCAGTTTTAATAGTAGCGCTAATTACCGCCCCTGCCGCCATTGCGGTTTCGATGTTCGGTTCGCGCGGCGACGAGGTTACCGCTATTCAGCGTGAACTTTCAGAACGCGGATATTACAGCGCCGGCATAGACGGCATTTTTGGCACCGCCACCAAAAACGCCGTTATTAATTTTCAAAAAGATAACGCCCTTACGCCCGACGGTATTGCCGGACCTAACACGCTTTCTGCCCTTGGCATCGACGGTGCCGACAGTTACACCTCGGCCGATTACCAACTCTTAGCCAGGCTTATTTCGGCCGAGGCACGTGGCGAAAGTTATATGGGCCAGGTGGCTGTTGGTGCGGTGGTTTTAAACCGTATATCACACCCATCCTTCCCCGATACTTTAGCCGGGGTAATCTACCAAAAGGGTGCATTTTCTTGTATTTCCGACGGTCAGTTTGACGAACCCATAAGCGACAGCGCCTATTCCGCCGCGCGAGATGCTTTGAACGGTATGGACCCAAGCGACGGCGCTATATATTACTTTAACCCCAACACCGCCACAAATTCTTGGATATGGTCGCGCCCACATATTGTTACCATTGGCAACCACCGATTTTGCGCCTAAAAATAAAAGGTCAAATAAAGTCAAAAAATATTTTCAAAAACCCCTTGACATATTGAAAAATATGGTTATAATGGTAAGTGTTAGCACTCGAGTGCTTAGAGTGCTAATTTTTTAAAAAGGGGTGTGTTTATGGAGCTTAGCGAACGCAAAAAGGCTATACTTTCGGCCATTGTAGAAATGTATATACGCTCGGGTGAGCCTGTTGGTTCAAAACTTTTGTGCTCGCTTTTGCAAAATGCACCTTCAAGCGCAACCCTTCGCAACGAAATGAATGCCCTTTGCGATATGGGCTTTTTGGCCCAAACACACACGTCATCGGGGCGTGTTCCCACCTCTAACGCATACCGCCTTTACATTAATAACCTTATGGCTAAAGGCTCGGTGTTGCCCGAAAACAAAGAGGTTATAGATTTACAAATCAACTCTTCTAACTGCGACCCCGAAGGCATTTCGGAACGCGCGGTAGAAACACTCTCTCACATTACGGGCCTGCCCGCATTTGCGCTTAAATTTTCTAACACAGGCGTAACGCTAAAGCGGGTTGAACTTTTTCCAATGGGTATGCACTCGGCCATGCTAATTATAATAACATCCGACGGCCGCGCCTATTCACGCCTTTGCGGGTTAGATGCCGCCTTAACATCGGGCGTTATTTCAGAGTTTGACAGCCTTGTTACCGGCAACATAAAAAACAAAAACATACACGATTTAACCCCCGCCGCCACCCAAAGTTTAATTGCGCGCTCGGGCTCTAACATACTTAGTTTTATGCCGCTTGTTACGGCACTTTTCCAGATTATAGAGGATATTAAAAATTCCCGCGTTAGTGTTAAAGGTTTTTCAAATTTATTCTCTATGGGGCTTGACCCCGAAACCGCCGAAAAGGTGCGGAGCCTAATATCTAACCAAGAGGCCGTTATGAACATTATTTCTAACGCCGAAGGGCCGCTTAACATTGTTTTCGGTGATGACACAGGTTATAACGCTTTAAAATCGTACAGCATTATTCTTGCAAAATATTCATTAAACGGCCGGTTTTTAGGTTGTATTGGGGTAATAGGCCCTAAAAGAATGTCTTACGAACAAATAATACCAAGCGTTGAATACACAGCAAACAGAATAACCTGTTTGCTCGAAAACACTTTTAAAGATATGGAGGAACAAATATGAGCGAACAGGCAAAAACCGAAACGGCCGAGAACATAAAACCGGAAAAAACCGTTAAAAAAAGCAAAAAAGCCGAAGAAATTGAGGCTTTAAAAGAAAAATTAGCCGCCGAACACGATTTACTGCTTAGAACAGCAGCCGAGTTCGACAATTACAAAAAAAGAACCGAGCGCGAAAGCGCCGCCACGGTTGAATACACCAAGGCAACCGTTCTTAAAAAACTTTTACCCATTATTGACAACATTGACCGTGCCAAAGAGGCCGAATCTGGCAGCCCCGATTATATTAAGGGAATTGAAATTATTATTAAACAATTATCTACCCTTTCAGAAACCTTAGGGCTCACCCCATTGGCCGCCGCAGGCGACGAATTTAACCCCAACATTCACGATGCTGTAATGCATATTGAAGACGCCGACTTAGGCGAGAATGTTGTTGCCGAGGTTTTACAGCAAGGCTATAAAATAGGCGACACTGTAGTGCGCGCAGCAATGGTCAAGGTTGCAAATTAACATAAAAATAATAAAACATATATAAAAGGAGTAATTTATTATGGGAAAAATTATAGGTATTGATTTAGGTACAACTAACTCTTGCGTTGCCGTTATGGAAGGCGGCGAAGCCGTTGTTATTGCTAATGCCGAGGGCGGCAGAACCACCCCCAGCGTTGTGGCTTTTTCAAAAACAGGCGAACGTATGGTAGGTCAGGTTGCAAAACGCCAGGCCATCACCAACCCCGACAG
Source organism: Acutalibacteraceae bacterium (assembly GCA_045651765.1). GTDB lineage: Bacteria > Bacillota > Clostridia > Oscillospirales > Acutalibacteraceae > SIG565. Next base: position 39,532 of record JAZRSY010000008.1, read on the forward strand.
AACCATTAGTTCTATCAAGCGCGAAATGGGTACAAACCACACCGTAGCAATCGACGACAAAAAGTATACCCCACAAGAAATTTCGGCCATTATTTTGCAAAAATTAAAGGCCGATGCCGAAGCATATTTGGGCACCACCGTGTCAGAGGCTGTTATTACAGTTCCTGCCTATTTCACCGACGCACAGCGCCAAGCCACTAAAGATGCCGGCAAGATTGCAGGCTTAGAGGTTAAAAGAATTATTAACGAACCCACTGCCGCTGCTTTAGCCTACGGTATAGACAAAGATTCCGACCAAAAGGTTATGGTTTATGACCTTGGCGGCGGTACATTCGATGTTTCGATTATCGAAATGGGCGATGGCGTTCAAGAAGTTTTAGCCACTGCAGGTAACAACCGCTTGGGCGGCGACGACTTTGACAAACGCGTTATGGACTATATTGTTGCCGGTTTTAAGGCCGAAAGCGGCATAGACTTATCGGGTGATAAAATGGCAATGCAACGTGTTAAAGAGGCTGCCGAAAAGGCTAAAATCGACCTTTCGGGTATGACCCAAGCCGACATTAATTTACCATTTATTACAGCCGATGCCAATGGTCCAAAACACTTTGAAACCACCATTACCCGCGCTAAATTTAACGAACTTACTGCCGATTTGGTTGAGGCCACAATGGCGCCTGTTCGCCAAGCCTTAGCCGATTCGGGCCTAAACAAAAACGAAATTAACAAGGTGCTTATGGTTGGCGGTTCTTCCAGAATCCCTGCCGTGCAAGAGGCCGTTAAAAACTTTATTGGAGCCGAGCCTTTCAAGGGAATTAACCCCGACGAATGTGTTGCCGTTGGTGCAGCACTTCAAGGCGGTGTTTTAGGCGGCGATGTTAAAGGCCTATTGTTGCTTGATGTTACACCGCTTTCTTTAGGTATCGAAACAATGGGCGGCGTTTCCACAAAGGTTATTGAAAGAAACACCACCATTCCCGCTAAGAAAAGTCAAATCTTCTCAACCGCAGCCGACGGTCAAACATCGGTTGAGGTACACGTGCTTCAGGGTGAACGCGAATTTGCCAAAGACAACAAAACCCTTGGTGTGTTCCACCTGGACGGCATTGCCCCTGCTCCACGCGGAATCCCTCAAATTGAAGTTACTTTTGATATCGACGCTAACGGTATTGTTCATGTTTCGGCTAAAGATTTAGGCACAGGTAAAGAAAACGACATTACCATCACCGCAAGCACAAATATGTCTAAAGACGATATCGACAAGGCCGTTAAAGAGGCCGAGCAATATGCCGCCGAAGATAAAAAACGCCGTGAAGATATTGATTTAAGAAACGGTGCCGATCAAATGATTTACCAGACCGAAAAAACCATTACCGAACTTGGCGACAAAATTACCGAGGAAGAAAAATCTAAAATCGAATCGGCCAAAGAAGCCTTAAAAGAGGCATTAAAGGGCGACAATTCCGACGATATTAAGGCTAAGCAAGAGGCTCTTCAAAAAGAAATTTTTGCCATAAGCGAAAAACTTTATAAAGCAAGTGCCGAGGCTCAAGCCGCTGCAGGCGGTGCCGAAAACGCTGCACCCGACAATAATGTTTACGATGCCGATTTTACCGACGTTGACGAAAACAATAAATAATAACCAAATTAATAGGGCGGGTTAAACCGCCCTATACCCTATTACATAGGAGAGTTTTTTGTGGCAGATAAAAGAGATTTTTACGAAGTGCTGGGCGTAGATAAATCGGCCAGTGATGATGAACTTAAAAAAGCATATCGAAAAGCCGCCAAAAAATACCACCCCGATTTAAACCCCGGCAACACCGAGGCCGAAAAGAGTTTTAAAGAGGTTAACGAAGCATACGAGGTGCTGTCCGACAAGGAAAAACGCGCCCGTTACGACCAATTTGGCCACGCCGGCGTAGACCCTAACTTTGGTGCCGGCGGCGGTAACCCATACGGCAGCGGTTTTGGTGGATTCGGCGGATTCGAAGGCTTCGATGGTTTTGGCGATTTAGGCGATATTTTCGGCAGTATATTTGGTGGCGGTAACAATGCACGCCGTAATCCAAATGCACCTCGCCGTGGCGCCGACACAGCCGCTAATGTTATACTATCGTTTGAAGAAGCCGCCAAGGGTTGCACAAAAAGTGTTAAGGTTACACGCATAGAAACCTGCGACGAATGTTCGGGCAGCGGCGCTAAAAAAGGCTCCAGCCCAAAAACCTGTTCTGCCTGCCGTGGCAGCGGTTTTGTAACAACCATGCAACGCACCCCCTTTGGCACTATTCAAAACAGGCAACCTTGTGAACACTGCCGTGGTACCGGCAAAATTATAGATGACCCATGCAACAAATGTAACGGCAAGGGCCGTGTTCGCACAACCCAAACACGCGAAGTTAATATTCCCGCCGGTATAGACGACAGTCAAATTATAAGTGTGCGTGGCGGTGGCGATGCCGGTGTTAACGGCGGACCATCGGGCGACCTTAGAATTAATGTTACGGTGCGCCCCCACCCCATTTTTGAAAGGGACGGGTTCGATATTTATTGCGAGGTGCCAATAACCTTTACTCAGGCCGCTTTGGGTGCCGAAATTATTGTTCCCACCATTGACGGCAAGGTTAAATTTAACATTCACGAAGGCACCCAACCCGGCGAAGAATTTCGCCTAAAGGGCAAGGGCGTGCAAAGGCTTAATTACTCGGGCCGTGGCGACCAATTTGTTAAAATTACGGTCGAGGTTCCTAAGAATCTTACCAAAGAACAAAAAGAAAAATTGCAAGAGTTTGAAAAACTTTCGCAAGACAAAAACTATAAAAAACGCCGCACCTTTGCCGATAAATTAAAAGATATTTTCGATTAAAAAAAGGCTTACATTGTAAAATGTAAGCCTTTTGTTTTATATAAGTTCTTCAACCAAAACAACCTTGTTTTGTTTAAGCGATTCTTTAACATTTATTATACGCTGGTTAGAAGAGCCCCTGAATTTTAACGAAATATCCTTTAATTCCTCCACAAACCTGCCATCTACTAAAATGTCTATTAATTCTAACAGTTCCAGCGTGTATTGGCCGTTCGCACGGCTTTGGCCTAACAATTCGCTATCGAACAAAAAGCCGGTGTAACACCAAATATTTTTATTTGGGTAAACACTTTTAACCCGTTTTAAAAGGTTTATTAAAGCAGGTTGGTTTTCGGGCTCGAACGGCTCGCCGCCTAGTAACGAAAGGCCCGAAATATAGTCAGGTTCCATGGCCTTTATAATATAATCCTCGGTTTCGGTTGTGAAGGGTGTGCCATAATTAAAACTCCAGGTTTGGCTGTTAAAGCAATTTTTACAACAGTGCCTGCAACCCGAAACAAAAAGCGAAACCCTAACACCCAAACCGTTGGCAATATCGTTCTTTTTAATTTCACCATAGTTCATATTTTCACCTTAAAGTAAAAATCCGAGCCTTGCGGCTCGGATTTAATTTTATAAATGAAGCACGCGTTCTTTAATTTCTTGTGTTCGACCTTGGTTCCAATATTGTGTGCCTATATAACCGCAGGTGCGCCTTGCAACATTCATTTTTGCTTGGTCGGTATTGCCGCATTTTGGGCAACGCCAAATAAGCTTGCCGTGGTCATCTTTAATAACCTCAATTTCGCCATCGAATCCACATTCTTGGCAATAATCGCTCTTTGTGTTTAGTTCGGCATACATAATATTTTCGTAAATATACTGCATAACCGACAACACGGCATCCAGGTTGTCCTGCATATTGGGAACCTCTACATAAGATATAGCGCCACCCGGCGACAATGCCTGGAATTTAGACTCTAATGCAAGTTTGTCAAAAGCATCTATTGGCTCGGTAACATGCACGTGGTAACTGTTGGTAATATAGTTTTTGTCGGTAACGCCCTCTACAACGCCAAACCTTGCCTGCAAGCATTTAGAGAATTTATATGTTGTGCTTTCAAGCGGGGTGCCGTAAAGTGAATAATCTATGTTTTCGGCAGCCTTCCATTTAGCAGTATATTCGTTAAGTTTTTTCATAATTTCGAGACCTAATTCTTCGCCTTCGGGCTCGGTTAATTTTTTGCCGTTAAGCGCATAAACACACTCCCACAAGCCTGCAAAGCCCAACGATATTGTTGAATAACCGCCGTGTAGCAGACCGTCAATAGTCTCGCCCTTTTTAAGCCTTGCCAAAGCGCCGTACTGCCAAAGAATTGGTGCGGCGTCGGACAATGTGCCGGTTAATCTTTCGTGGCGGCACTGTAATGCACGGTGGCATAATTCCATACGTTCGTCAAATATCTGCCAGAATTTGTCCATATCTTTATTAGCCGAAAGGCCAATATCAACAAGGTTAACGGTTACAACCCCTTGGTTAAAACGGCCGTAATATTTAGCGTTGCCGTTTTCATCAACATAAGGCGTTAAGAAGCTGCGGCAGCCCATGCAGGTGTAGCAGTTGCCGTTGCCGTTTTTATCAATTTTGTTTTTAAGCATAATTTTTTCCGAAATATAATCGGGCACCATTCTTTTAGCGGTACATTTTGCTGCTAATTTGGTTAAATACCAAAAACGAGTTCCCTCTTTAATGTTATCTTCCTCTAAAACATAAATAAGTTTTGGGAAGGCAGGGGTTATCCAAACGCCCTCTTCGTTTTTAACACCGCGGTAGCGTTGTTTAAGGGTCTCTTCAATAATTAAGGCTAAATCGGCCTTTTCTTGCTCGGATTTTGCTTCGTTTAAATACATAAACACAGTTACAAACGGGGCTTGACCGTTTGTTGTAAGCAATGTTACAACCTGGTATTGTATTGTTTGAACACCCTTGCTAACCTCTTCACGCAGGCGTTTTTCTACAATTTTATTAAGTTTTTCCTCGGAAATTTCTAAATCTACTGCGGCAAATTCTTCGGCAACCTGCTTTTGTAGTTTTTCACGGCTAATTTGCACAAATGGTGCCAAATGTGTAAGGCTTATGCTTTGGCCGCCATATTGGTTAGAAGCAACCTGCGCAATAATTTGTGTGGCAATGTTGCAAGCGGTAGAAAAACTGTGTGGTTTTTCAATGAATGTGCCGCTAATAACGGTGCCGTTTTGCAACATATCTTCTAAATTAACCAAATCGCAGTTGTGCATATGTTGTGCAAAGTAGTCGGCATCGTGGAAGTGAATGAGACCTTGCTCGTGGGCTTCTACAATGTCGCTTGGCAATAATATACGCTTGGTAATATCTTTACTAACCTCGCCGGCCATATAATCGCGCTGAACGCTGTTAACGGTTGGGTTTTTGTTGGAGTTTTCTTGCTTTACCTCTTCATTGTTGCACTCAATAAGCGATAAAATTTGCTCATCGGTTGTGTTTGATTTACGAATTAATGCACGATTATAACGGTATTTAATATATTTTCTGGCAACCTTAAAGGCTTGCTTTTGCATAATGCCGTTTTCAACCAAGTCTTGAATTTCTTCTACGCTCAGGGCTCTGTCCACTGCGCCGCAAGTGTTCTTCACGCTTTGGGCAATGTCGTTAATTTGGTCGGGCGTTAGCCTTTCGGCTTCATTAACGCTTTCATTAGCCTTGGTAATGGCCACAATTATTTTATTAATGTCAAAATTTTCTTCTGAGCCACTTCTTTTAATAATCTGCATTTTTTCTTCCCCCATAACTATATATTGTGTTTTACTATATTATCAAGCACAAATTATGCCATTTTTAAGCGAGCAAATATATTATATCACATTTTTTTTGAATTTCAAGGGGGTAAACCACAATATTTGCTATTTTTTTCGCAAAAATTGATTTTTGTACACAATATATATTATTGAGTGCTAAAATTTGGTTATTTTTACAAAAATAAAAAAAGCAACCTAAAAAGGTTGCTTTTTACTCAACTTCGGCCGCCACAACTACATACCTTTCACTGTCGTCGTTGCCGTTAACGCAGGTGGAAAGGGTTAAAATTTTTGCAGGATATTGTGGTGTAACCCCCGTTTCAAACAGGTCTTTGCTTTTTATATATTCTATTTGTTTTTGATATTCCTGCGAGGTTTCTAAGTTTGTGTTTAAATACCAAGGGTCATCGCCCTTTAAAGTAGCCACCGCAAAAACCGAATATCTTGTGGTTTTAGTTTTAGTGTGGAATTCAATAATTGGGTTATTCCTTAAATATTCAAGCGACCTATACCACCTTAACTGGTTAAACATGGTGCCGTTTTTCATATTATGTGCGTAAATTAATATATGGTTGGAATCTTGATTGCACCTGTAATCCATAAACGGAGTGCCTGCACTGCTTTTTTGACCGCTAAAGCTAAGCCTTAAATATTTTTGCGGGTCGAGTGGGGTGTGCATAACGGGGTAATCTATGATGGTATCTTTAATATAAATCCAACCAACTGTATCGGGGTTTTGGGCCAAAACGGCAGAAATATCGCGTTCGGGTCCGGTGCTTTCGGGCGTGGGTTCGGCAGGTTTTACAAGGGTTGAAATTTGTTCAAACTCGGCCTGTTCCTTTTTGCCCACAACAATTGTTTTTATTAACATAAAACCCGAAAACAAAAACACAACAACAAAAAGTAATATTAAAATATTATATATGTTAAATTTTATTTTCATATATAACCCTCGAAACTATTTTTTAATTTTAAACTTCTTTTCGGTACCGTTTAAAATTCTAATAATATTTTCATTGTGCCTGAAAAATACAATGCAAGCACAAGCCACCATTAACACACTTATTATATAAGGGTTGGTGCCCAACGGGAAATACCCTGTAAATGCACATATTATTGTAACTGTAGCCACCACAATTGTAGCTATTAGCGATGCCGCTGAAACCATTTTAACGGTTAGCAAACTAAGGCCGAAAAATATAAGCCCTATTATTATGGCAGGGTGGCAGCAAACTGCAAAAATGCCAACGCTTGTGGCCACTGCCTTGCCCCCTCGAAACTGAAAGAACACCGGAAAACAATGACCCAACATGCAAGCAAAAGCACAAAAGAACTTACCGTAGATAACATTAAATTCGGGCAAAAAATATTTAAATACAATTAGCCCCAAAAGGCAGGCCACGGCGCCCTTAATAATGTCGAAAGCAAAGGTTAACGCCCCTGCCTTAGCGCCAAAAACCCTTAGCACATTGGTGGTGCCCGCATTGCCACTGCCAAAATCTCTAATATCTTTATTATTTAATTTTTGTGTAAATATAACCGCAAAACTTATACTTCCCAATAAATATGCGGCAACAACTGTAATAATAGCAATCAAATAATTCATTATTTATCACCACGTTCTCTAATAACAAATCTAACCGGTGTGCCCTCTAACCCAAAGGTAGAGCGTATTTGGTTTTCTAAATACCGTTGGTACGAAAAGTGAAAAAGCTCGGCCTTGTTGCAAAAGCACACAAATGTTGGTGGCTTGGTAGAAGCCTGTGTAATATAAAATATTTTAAGCCTTTTGCCTTTGTCAGACGGTGGTTGCACACGCGTGGTGGCATCGGCTAAAACATCGTTAAGCATACCCGTAGAAATACGCATTGTGTTTTGAGAGTGAACATATTTTATAAGTTCAAAAAGGCGTTCTATTCTTTGGCCCGTTTTGGCCGAAATAAAAATTATTGGCGCATAAGACATAAAGGAAAAATCTTTCATAAGATTTTTTCTGTAAATATCCATAGTAAAGCCGTCTTTTTCAACAATATCCCATTTGTTAACGGCTATAATACAGGCCTTGCCCTGCTCTAACGCCAAGCCCGCCACTTTAGAATCCTGTTCGGTAAAACCATCTACACCATCTAACATAATAACGCAAACATCGCTGCGCTCTATTGCCATTTTGGCTCGCAAAACGCTGTATTTTTCAATAATATCTTCAACCTTGCTTTTGCGGCGCAGACCTGCGGTATCTATAAAATTAAATCTGCCGTGCTTGTTTTCAATAATGGTGTCAATGGCATCGCGGGTGGTGCCTGCAATGTCCGACACTATTGAGCGTTCTTCGCCTGCTAAATAGTTTACAAGTGAAGATTTTCCGGCATTTGGCTTGCCAATAACCGAAACATTAATAATATCTTCATCTTCTTCTGTGTTGTCGGCAAAATTTATATGCTGAAACGCGGCATCTAAAAGGTCGCCTGTGCCGTGGCCGTGCACCGAAGAAACCGCAATAGGTTCGCCAATGCCCAAGTTATAAAATTCATAAAACTCAAGCGGAACTTTTCCAATGCCATCACATTTATTCACGCAAAGCACAATGGGTTTGCCGCTTTTTTGCAACATTGCAGCAACATCACTGTCGGCTGCTGTAACGCCCGATTTAATGTCGGTTACAAAAATTATAACATCGGCCATTTCTATGGCCAGTTGCGCCTGGTTGCGCATACTTTTCAATATAAAATCGTTGGTTTTTGGCTCAATACCGCCGGTATCTATAAGGGTGAATTTTTTGCCCAACCACTCGGCATCGCCATAAATTCTGTCTCGGGTAACACCGGGGGTGTCGTCGACAATAGAAACCCTGCTGCCAACAAGCCTGTTAAACAATGTGGATTTGCCCACATTTGGCCTGCCAACAACCGCTATAATAGGTTTAGCCATATTTCACCTAACCTTTCGTGCCTAAAACGGCATCTAATAATTCTTGGCCGTTATTATTAACGGCAACTACCTTAATATTTAATTTTTCTTGCAGTTCTAAAACCGTTGTGTCATCTAAAAACATATCGTTTTCATGGCGCAACATACTGCTGGGAATAAGCAATTTTTCACCCAAGTTTTTGCCGCTTAATTGGCTTATAATATCGTGCCCGGTAACCAACCCCGCAACAGTAATTTTGCCGCCGAAAAAGTTATTTTCAATTGGGCAAACATTAATTTTTATTTGAGGCCACTTTTTATTAATTTGCAAAACCAAACTGTTAATAAGTGCGGCGGCCGCTTCACCGGTGGCCATTGTTATTTCTTTGTGATTGGGTTCGGCATCTGTGAATTCTATGGCATCGGTTAATTCTTGTTTTAACAACGCACACATTCCAACACCGTTTTCAAGTTGCAAAAAGTCGCCGTAAAATTCATATGGTGGAAAATCTTGCTCAGCCAAAATATAAAATTCATCGGCCCCGTAAAATTTGCGTTCGTGAAAGTCTTTCAAATTTTTTTGCCCAAACTGCTCTAAAATATCTAAAGTTTCTTTGGCCGTTTGCTTGTTAAACGGCTCTATTGAGGTCAACCCTTCACGAAAAGCGGTCAAGCCAACCGGCACCGCTGCCACCGAGCGAATGTTTTCATATTTACTTAAATCTGTAAGGGTGCGGCAAAGTTCGGCGCCTGTGTTAACGCCCGGCACCAAAACCAACTGGCAGTTCATGCTAATGCCGGCGTTATTGAACCTTTCAATAACCTCCAACACCCTGCCTGCATTTTTGTTTTTCATCATTTTAACCCTTAATTCAGGGTTGGTGGTGTGCACCGATATATTAATCGGGCTAATATGCATTTTTATAATGCGCTCTATTTCGTGCTCGGTAATATTGGTAAGCGTTATATAGTTACCAAACAAGAAAGAAAGGCGGGAATCATCATCTTTAAAATACAGCGACTCCCTAAGCCCTTTGGGCATTTGGTCTATAAAACAAAATATACATTTATTAGAACAAGAACGCTGTTTGTCCATTAAATATGTTTCAAACTCAAGGCCTAATTCGTCATATTCGTTTTTGCGTATTGTTTTTTTAACCTGTTTGCCGCCACGCAAAAGGCTTAACACAACCTTTTTTTCGTTTTGGTAAAACCTATAATCTAAAACATCTATTATATTGTTACCATTAAGGGAAACTAAAACATCGCCGCTTTTTATGCCCTTTTTATGTGCGGGTGAGCCATTTAAAACACTTTTTATTACAACCGACATTCTCTTTTCCCCCTTTTTTACAAAATTTTTGCATTAAAACAAAATAGAGAAGGAATTCCTCCTCCTCTACCCATTTTGTTTAGCCTAAATATTAGTCTTCAACCTTAATAACCTCGCGGCCATCGTAATAACCGCAGGCGGTGCAAAGCCTGTGTGGCCTTTTGTATTCGCCACAACGGGTGCATTTTACTAATGTGGGAGCGGTAAGCTTCCATAAATTGTTTCTTCTTTTATCTCTTCTTGCTTTTGAAGTTTTTCTCTTTGGTACTGCCATTTTATAACACTCCTTAAATTGTAAATTAAAGTTAAATTATTTTAAAAGTTCTGCAAGTTTACTTAGGCGCGGGTCAATCTGCTTTTTGTTGCAGCCGCATTCGCCTTGGTTAAGATTTTTGCCGCATTCAGAGCACAAGCCCTTGCAATCTTGGTGGCACAAATGCTTCATCGGGATATGAAGCAACACATCTGTTCGGCACAGCTCTGCCAAGTTGAGCTCCATTTCTGTTACAAGCAAGATATTGTCGTTATCCTCATTTTCAAGTTCGGTAGCAAGGATATACTCATTATCTACCGTTACGCTGTTGCAGCTTTCCTGACCGCAACGGTCGCACGGAGCTTGGTAACAGGCCTCGCAGTGTGTTCTTAACACAACCACACCTGCACGGTTGAATAACTCGCCCGATATTTGTATGGGTTTTTTGAGTGGGTACACACCCGAAAATTCAATATCGGAAAGATTCAACTCAAAATTAATTGGGGCGCTGTAATTTTCGGTAGCAAAAGCTGCCTTTAAATTTAAAATCACAAAATCCCCCCAATGTTGCAGTATCTATTATATATGTGTAAATAATTTTTGTCAAGGGTTTTTTGCGCAAAAAAACAGGGTGGCAGCACCACCCTGTTTTGTTTAAAAATTAAAACTTTTCGGTAATTTCGAAAATCTTTGCAGGAAGCTCAGCTTCATCGGCCGATACTGTAAAGCAAAGGTTTATGTGACTGTCTTCGGCTAAGGCCGAAACTCTGTCTAAAAAGTCGGCCAATTCGTCATAATTGCGTGAGCCAATTCTCAAGGTTGCATCGCCAAAAATATCGGTTACATCGTGGTTGCCTGCAACAATGCCGCTAATCATACCATAATATTCGTTATAACCTTTAACTCCAAAATCTTCAACATTAATTAACCTTGTTTTGTGGCTAATGCTAAATCTTAGGTTATCTCCTAACTCTATACATACAACATTACCCTTGCTGGATTCTGTGGTGCTGTTAACTAAATCTATTAATTTTTTAGTTTTGCCCGAACCCTTTTTTCCAACGATAAGTTTAATCATAAATGCCAACTCCTTTATATTTTTAACTCCTTTTAGGAGCTATTTACAAATTTTACCTGCCAAGCCTTGCTTCAAGTTCTTTCTTTTGCTCTTCATAACCGGGTTTGCCAAGCAAAGCGAACATATTTTTCTTGTAACTTTCAACACCGGGTTGGTCGAACGGGTTTACGCCTAACATATAACCCGATATTGCACAAGCCTTTTCAAAGAAGTAAATAAGCCTGCCAAGTTCTTTTTCATCGGCCTTGTCAAGTGAAATTACAAAATTAGGCACACCGCCATCGGTATGGGCTAAAACGGTGCCTTCAAAGGCCTTTTCGTTCACGAAAGACATTGGTTTGCCGGCCAAGAAGTTAAGGCCATCGCCATTGTTTTCTTCGGATTCAATGGTAATGTCGGAACCTGTGTCGCCAATGGTAACAACCGTTTCAAACATTATGCGGCTGCCATCCTGCACAAACTGGCCAAGCGAATGTAAGTCGGTAGAGAATGTAACAGAAGCCGGGAAAAGACCTTTATTGTCTTTGCCTTCGCTCTCACCGTAAAGTTGCTTCCACCATTCTGCCATCATGGCAAAGCGTGGTTCATAACTAACAAGCAGTTCCACCTGTTTGCCCTTGCGGTACATTGCGTTGCGCACGGCAGCATATTTATAACAATCATTTTCTTCTAAATTAGGGTTAGAATATTCTTTTTGCGCTTGGGCTGCTCCGTCCATAAGTGCGTCAATATCGGCGCCGCTTGCAGCAATTGGCAAAAGGCCAACCGCCGTTAAAACCGAGAACCTGCCGCCTACATCGTCCGGCACTACAAAGCACTCGTAACCTTTAGCGTCGGCAAGTTGCTTTAATGTGCCCCTTGCTTTGTCGGTGGTGCAGTAAATTCTTTTGGCTGCCTCGGCTTCGCCATAAAGTTCTTCTAACAATTTTCTAAACACTCGGAATGCCACGGCCGGTTCGGTAGTGGTGCCCGATTTTGAAATAATGTTAACCGAAATTCTTTTGCCTTTGCAAATTTCGAGCAACTGGCTTAAATCAGAACCGCTGATGCTGTTGCCTGCAAAATAAATTTGCGGTGTGTTTTTGGCCAAACTGTTGTAATATTGGCCGTGTAAAAATTCAATAGCGGCTCTGGCGCCCAAATATGAACCGCCAATGCCTATAACTATTAAAATATCGGTGTCATTCTTAATTTTTTCGGCCGCTTTTTTAATGCGGGCAAATTCTTCTTTATCGTAATTAACAGGCAGGTCTGCCCAACCTAAAAAATCGTTTCCTAAACCATTTTTGCTTTCAAGCATATTATTGGCTAAATCAACCTGTGCTGCTAAGCCTTTAATGTCGTTTTCGCGTAAAAATTCACTGGCATAATTGGTGCTGAATTTGATTGCCATTCTGTTATATTGCCTCCCAAAAATTCTGTTAATTATATTTTACACCAAAACCCATATATTTTCAATAAAAATATGCTTAAAATTTAAAATTTATTTACAAAGTAAAAAGCGCCCTTAACAAAGTTTTAAAAATATATTTAAGTGTAAGTTTTTCAACACTTTGTTCTGCCTTTAATTCAATAACGCCTACCTGTTCTTCGCCGACATTGACATAAACACAACCAACCGTATCACCCGCCATTATGGGCGCCGTAACATTTTCGGGCACCGACACACTTTTGGTTATTGCGCCCATATTACTTTTTTTAAGCAATATTTTCAAATTGCCGTCGGGCACCACCGAAACAGAACCCACCGTGCCCGACAACACCGGGACTTTAATTTCGCCAATATCGGCGCAGTCAACGGTTGTGTATTTATAGTTGGCAAAGCCGTAATTTAACAACTTTCTTGCGTCGTCAAAGCGGTTATTGCTGGAATCGGCGCACATAACCACCGCCACCAGTGAAAGTCCGTCGCGCTCGGCGGTGGCCGAAACACAATACCCCGCGCCTGATGTGGTGCCGGTTTTAAGACCTGTGCAGCCTTCGTAAAAACGCACAAGTTTATTGGTATTCACAAGCTCGCTTTGACCTTGGCGCAGGCTATCCATCCAAACGGTTGAATATTTTTTAACAAGCTCGTGGCTTATAAGCTCGGCCGACATAATTGCAACATCGTGCGCATTGGTAAGGTGTCCTTCGGCATCGAGCCCTGTTGTGTTTACAAAATTAGTTCCGTTAAGGCCTAACTGTTTTGCACGCTCGTTCATAAGTGATACAAAGGCCTCTTCGCTGCCGGCAACGGCCTCTGCCAAGGCAACGGTGGCATCGTTGGCCGATGCTATAAAACAGGCCTTTAAAAGTTCATCTACCGTCATAATCTCGTCGGGCTCAAGCCATATTTGCGAACCGCCCATACTGCAGGCATAAGGGCTTGCTGTGATTTGGGTTTCAAGCGTTAAACTGCCGTTTTCTATGGCCTCGCACACCAATAAAAGCGACATTATTTTGGTAATAGATGCAGGTTTAAGCCTTTCATCACTATTGCTTTCGTATAAAATTTGTTTGCTGTTGGCCTCTAACAAAATTACCGATTTTGCATTAAGTTCTAACACCTGACCTATTGGTGCAGCCGTTTCTATTAGCTCGGGCAGCGGTTCAAAAATTTCGGCGTTTTGGTGCTCACTTGCTATTTGGGTAGCCCCCACCGGAAAAACCGCTAACATAAAAATTAATATTACAGAAATAAAAAACTTCACTTTGCACTCCCCCTATTTTAAAGGTTATGCAGTGTGAAGTTTTATAATTACCTAAATTATTATTCTTGCAGGTTGTTAAATGCTTCGGCTATAATTCCGCCGCCCAAAACACTGTCATTAATATAAAATACGGCCGCTTGACCGGCACTCGGAGCCCTTTGTGGTTCTTCGAACTCCACAATAACACCGTCCTCGGTTTTTCTAATGGTGGCGGGTTGTGGCTTGGCGGCATATCTTAATTTAACTTCGGCCTTGGTGGGTTCTGTAATGTCGGGCACCGAAATAAAGTTAACATTAATAACCTTAACATATTTGTAAAAAAGGTCTTGCTCGTCGCCCAACACAACCGTGTTGTTTTGGACATTTTTGCTTAACACAAACTGCGGCTTGCCAAGGGCTATTCCCAGGCCTTTGCGTTGGCCTATTGTGTAGTGAATAATACCCTTGTTTTCACCCAAAATTTTGCCGTTTTTGTCGGTAAAAACGCCGCTTTCAAGGCCTTTACCGCAATTATTTAATATAAACTCGGCATAATTGCCGTCGGGCACAAAGCAAATATCTTGACTGTCTTTTTTATGGGCGTTTTCAAAGTCTGAATTTTGGGCCATTTGCCTAATTTCTGCTTTGGTGTATTCTCCCAACGGGAAAAGTGTTTTAGCCAAAACATCTTGGCTCAAAAAATAAAGAAAATAGCTTTGGTCTTTGGTTTCGTCTTTAGCCCTTAAAAGCTCATACCTATTGGTTTTAGAATTATATGCAATTCTTGCATAGTGCCCCGTTGCAATTTTTTGGCAACCTAAAGCGTTAGCGCTTTGCAAAAAACTTCCAAACTTCATGGTTTTGTTACAAACAACGCAGGGGTTTGGGGTTAAACCCGCAAAATAATCGTTTATAAAACTATTAACCACTTTTTCTTTAAACTCGGCCCTTTTATCAAGCACATTAAAGGCAATACCCAAATTATCACAAATGTTTTTAGCATCGGAAATATCGGTATTTTCGTTAACGCTTGTGCTGCCGTGGTGCAGGCACATTATGGCACCCTCACAGCAGTAGCCTTGCTCTATTAAAACCTTTGCCGCTACCGAGGAATCCACCCCGCCCGACATTGCAACCAAAACCTTTTCAGGCATTTTTTATCCCCTTTAAAAATTAATCTATATCTTTACCGCAACAGCGTTTATATTTTTTGCCGCTGCCACACGGGCATAATGCATTTTTGCTTACTACACCCTTGCCCCTAACGGTTTTAGATACGCTGTCATCGCCGCCGGTGCCGGTTTCTTCGGCCACCTTTTCACGCTTGATTTCGCGTTTTTCGGCAATTTCGGCCGAAAGCACAACCTTGGCGGTTTCTTCCCTAATGGCATCGGTCAAGGCCGAGAACATATCGTAACTCTCATTTCGGTATTCTACCACAGGGTTGTGTTGTCCATACGCTCTAAGGCCTATTCCACGGCGCAGTTCATCCATGGCGTCTATATGGTTCATCCAGTGGGTATCCACCGCGCGAAGCAGAACATAACGCTCAATTTCGCCCACACGCTCGGGGCCGTATTTTTTAACCTTTTGTTCCATTTTAGCCTTGGCCATATTTAACAGATTTGCCGCTACTTCACTAGGTGTGGTGTTGGCAAGTTCGGAAACCGTAAACCTTAAATCCTGGTCATTTGTAAGCCAACCGTATGTGTAACGCCTAAGGCCCTCTAAATTCCAATTATCGTGCACAACATCGTCGTCTAAATAGGTAGCCACAGCCGAGTTTATGGTGCTTTCGACCATTGACATAACACTGGCGCTAATATCGTCGCCATCGAGCACTCTGTTGCGTTGGTTGTAAATAACTTCGCGCTGTTTGTTCATAACATCGTCGTACTCTAACACATTTTTACGGGCGCCAAAGTTGCGGCCCTCTACGGTTTTTTGGGCGTTTTCTATGGCGTTAGATAAAATAGAGAACTGCAAAGGTATATTTTCGTCTACCTTTAAAGTTTCCATCATATTATAAACCCTTTCGCCGCCAAACAATCGCATTAAATCGTCTTCGAGCGAAATATAAAATTGTGTATTACCCGGGTCGCCCTGTCTACCAGCACGGCCGCGCAATTGGTTGTCGATTCGGCGGGATTCGTGCCTTTCGGTACCTATAATGCAAAGACCGCCGGCCTTGCGCACCTGCTCGGCCTCGGGGGCTATTTGATTTTTAAATTCGGTGTTATATTCTTTAAATTTTTGGCGTGCCGCAATAATATCGGCGTTGGTTGTTTCGGCAAAACCGGTGGCTTCGGCAATAAGTTCTTCGCTTAAGCCCTCGGCCCTGAGTTTAGATTTTGCCAAATATTCGGCATTACCGCCAAGCATAATATCGGTACCACGGCCGGCCATGTTGGTGGCAATGGTAACGGCGCCTAATTTTCCGGCTTGGGCAATAATTTCGGCCTCTTTTTCGTGGTGCTTAGCATTTAAAACATTGTGCTTAATGCCCTGTTTTTTAAGAAGTGAACTTAAAAGTTCGGATTTTTCTATTGTAACGGTGCCAACAAGCACGGGTTGGCCTTTTTGGTTTGCCTTAATGATTTTTTCAATAACGGCGGCATATTTAGCCCTTTCGGTTTTAAAGACAACATCGGGTTCGTCCACCCTGGCCAACGGCTTGTTGGTTGGAATTTCTATAACATCCAACTTGTAAATTTCGCGGAATTCTTGTTCTTCGGTCATGGCGGTACCGGTCATGCCCGAAAGTTTGGTGTAAAGCCTGAAAAAGTTTTGGAAGGTTATGGTGGCCAAGGTTTTAGACTCGTTGGCAACCTTAACGCCCTCTTTGGCTTCTATTGCCTGGTGCAGACCCTCGTTATAACGGCGGCCAAGCATTAATCGGCCGGTAAATTCGTCTACAATAATAACCTGACCGTCTTTTACAACATAGTCGGCATCGCGCTTCATAATGCCATAAGCCTTAATGGCTTGGTTAATGTGGTGCGAAATTGTCATATTTTCGGCATCGTTTAAATTTTCAATACCAAAATATTGCTCGGCCTTTTTAACGCCAGCAGGGGTTAATGTGCAAGACCTTGCAGTTTCATCCACAACATAGTCGCCATCGAAATTTTGTTGTTCATCGGTAAGTTTTGAATCGGTCTCTTTAACCTTTATGCCCTTAAAACTCTTGGCCAACTTATTGGCTTTTTCGTACAAATCGGTCGATTTATCGCCATTGCCTGAAATTATAAGCGGAGTTCTGGCTTCGTCAACTAAAATTGAGTCAACCTCGTCAACAATGGCAAAGTTATGCCCGCGCTGAACTCGTTGCTCGGCATAAACCACCATGTTATCCCTTAAATAATCAAAACCTAATTCGTTATTAGTGCAATAGGTAATATCAGCGTTATAGGCATCTCTCTTTTCTTCGGGGTCCATGCCGTGAATAATAAGGCCAACGCTAAAGCCTAAAAATCTATATAATTTGCCCATCCATTCCGAGTCGCGCTTTGCAAGGTAATCGTTGACCGTAACAATGTGCACACCCTTGCCCGACAACGCATTTAAATATGCCGGCAGTGTGGCAACCAAGGTTTTGCCTTCGCCTGTTTTCATTTCACTTATGCGGCCTTGGTGCAGCACAATACCGCCCAAAATTTGTACCGGAAAGTGCTTCATATTAAGCACCCTGTCGGCTGCTTCGCGGCAAACGGCAAAGGCCTCGGGCAAAATGGAATCAAGGCTTTCACCATTTGCAATTCTTGATTTGAACTCGTCGGTTTTGGCCCTTAAATCTTGGTCAGATAATGCTTTATATTCGGCTTCGTATCCAAGCACCTTTTGTTGTATTGGGTACAAGCGCTTTAATTCTTTTTCGCTGTAATTTCCAAAAATTTTTTTAAGAAAACTCATTTTAATACCTCGTTTAAATCGGTTTTATAATAGTATAACTTATATTTGTTAATAAATAAAGAATATATCAGCGTTTATTTATAGCAAATATACACCGTTTTCACAATAAAGCCCCGAAGAAACCTTAATTTCGCCGTTATTCGTAATAACTATTGCCTCGACAAAGTCTAACTGTTCAATAAGTTCGAGCCCGTTTTTAGCCCCCAATAACACAATGCAGGTTGAAAGGGCATCGGCTTCGGTGGCCGAATCGCATATTACCGAAGCGCTTATAACATCGGTATTAGCGGGGTAGCCTGTGGAAACATCTAAAATATGGTGGTATTTTTCATTTCCCACGCTAAAGGCACGTTCGTAGGTGCCTGCCGTGGCCACAGCCTTGTTTTTAAGCCTTACGGTAGCAATGTTGCCGTCGTTGAAAGGGTTTTTAATGCCTATGTCAGAATATTCCTCACCCAAAAGCAGCACATTGCCGCCCAAATTTATAACGGCGCTTTCCACTTTTTGTTCTTTTAAAAAGGTGGCTAATTTATCGGCAATATAGCCCTTGGCAATGCCGCCAAAATCTAATTTAGTGCCGTTTGTTTGAACAAAATCGCCATTAATTTCCAACTTGTTAAAACCAACACTGCCTAAAGCGGTTAAAACCTGTGATTGCCCCGGCACCTTTTGCTCTTTAAAATCCCAAATACTGCTCAAAGCGCCCACAGTAACATCGAAACGCCCACCCGACAAATTAAAAAACCTTTGGGCGCTGCCAATAAGTTCTATGCACTCGGGCGAAACATTTCCTTCACCTTCGGCATTAAGTGCAAAAACCTCACTGCCCGGAAGGGTTTTAGAAAATTTATTTTCATATTGCTCACATAAGCCAAATGCTTCATTAAGCGTTTGGTAACTGCACGAGGCCGAAATATTTACCACAGTGTCTAACATAAATCTTGTGGCCGAATTGTTTTGTTTGGGTGCACAGCCGCAAACCAGCAACATTGCCACAGCCGGCACCAAAGTTAAATATTTTTTCATATTATAAAGTATAACATTATTTTATATTCTTGTAAAGCAAAGAAAAATGTGGTATATTAATATAGATGGTATATTTTATATTTAAGGAGCAAACCATATGTGCGGCTTTGTAGGCTTTACAAACGGGGTATCGGATGATGGTACTTTACTTAAAAATATGATGGATAAGATTATCCACCGCGGTCCCGATTCCTCGGGGCAGTATGTAGATAATAATATTTGCTTGGGCTTTAGAAGACTAAGCATTGTAGATATTGCCGACGGCGACCAACCAATGTTTAATGAAGATGGAAATTTAGTTGTTGTTTTTAACGGCGAAATATACAACCACTTAGAACTTAGAAAAAGTTTAATTATAGCCGGACACACCTTTAAAACAAGCCACTCCGACACCGAGGTTTTATTGCACGGATACGAAGAATATGGTGCCGAATTAGTTAAAAAATTGCGCGGTATGTTTGCGTTTGTAATTTTCAACCGCACAACAGGCGAAATTTTCGGCGCAAGGGATATGTTTGGTATAAAGCCGCTTTATTACACCTTTACCGATAATTCCTTTGTTTTCGGCAGCGAAATAAAATCGTTTTTGCCCCACCCTGAGTTTAAAAAAGAACTCAACCAAGATGCCCTTGCACACTTTTTATCGTTCCAATATTCGCCCACCGAAGAAACATTTTTTAAGGGCGTTTTCAAATTACCGCCTGCCCACTACTTCACATATGATGGCAAAGAACTTGTAAAAACCCGTTATTTTGTGCCCGATTTTAAGGCCGAAGAAGGTTCGCTCGATTATTACAGCGACAAGGTTGATGCCGCCGTTAGAGAATCGGTTAAGGCGCACAAAATTGCCGATGTTGAGGTAGGCTCTTTCCTCTCAAGCGGCATAGATTCAAGCTACATTGCCGAGGCCGCAAATGTTGACAAAACCTTTACCGTTGGATTCGAAAGCCCCGACGGCAATCGCTACAACGAAATTGATTTTGCCAAAAAATTTGCCGACACAATTAATGTTGAAAACATAAGCAAAATTATTACCCCCGAAGAATATTGGGGCGAATTTGCCAATATTCAGTACCAAATGGACGAGCCTTTGGCCGACCCCGCCGCCATTGCGTTATATTTTGTTTCAAAATTGGCCAGTGAACATGTAAAGGTTGTTATGTCGGGCGAAGGGGCCGACGAACTTTTTGGTGGCTACCGCATTTATCAAGAACCGCTAACCCTTACCTATTACGACAGCATTCCCTTCCCAATAAGGCGGTTCATAAGCAAGGCCATTACCGCTTTGCACCTGCCCAAAAAACACGGCATTAACTACCTTATACGCCGCGGCCTTACAATAGAAGAACGCTTTATTGGTAACGCCAATATTTTCAGCAAAAAAGAACGCGATAAAATTTTATTAAACGGTAAAAACAGTGTAGCCCCACAAGTGCTTTGCCAAAAGTTTTATAACGAAGCCCAAGGCCTTGACACAGTTACAAAAATGCAATATTTAGATATTAATATGTGGCTTATGGGCGATATTTTATTAAAGGCCGACAAAACAAGTATGGCCAACTCGTTAGAATTGCGTGTTCCGTTTTTAGATAAAAAGGTTATGGAATTGGCCGAAAAAATTCCGCTTTACTGCAGGGTTAACACCAAAACCACCAAATTAGCGCTCAGAAAAGCGGCCGAAAAAACTCTGCCAAAACTGACCGCCGAAAAGGACAAACTTGGTTTCCCTGTGCCAATAAGGGTTTGGCTTACTTGGGAAACATACTATAACACCGTTAAAGAAACCTTTTTAAGCGAAACTGCTAAAAAATATTTTAACACCAAAAAATTAGTGGCTCTGCTTGACCGCCACAAAAGCGGCAAAGAAGATGTCAGCCGCAAAATTTGGACGGTATATACATTTTTAGTTTGGCACAAACAATATTTTGAAGATTAATAAATAATAAATCCTCCGTTTGCTAATAATAAAAGCAAAGGGAGGTTTTATTTTATGCAAAACAATAATATTTCAAGCTTTGCTAAGGGCACACTTGTTGGTATGGTGGCCGGCGCGGCGCTGCTGGTTGGCGGAAAAATGGTTATGAACAACAACCACAATATGTCTAAGGGTTCGAGCAAAGCCATTAAGGCTGTTGGCGAGTTTGTAGATGGCGTCCACACAATGTTTAAATAAAAACACGGGGCTTAAACCCCGTGTTTTTTAATAAAATTTATTATCGGTTAAACCAAAGCTTACCGAAAGCGCCTTGTCTACCATATTCATATCAGGCACATTTAATGTGCCCATTTTTTCTTTAAGGCGCTGTTTGTCAATTGTTCTGACCTGCTCAAGCAAGATTATGGAATCACGCGCAAGGCCGCAGCCGTCGGCATTAATTTTAATATGTGTTGGCAGTTTGCTTTTTTCTTGCTGGCTGGTTATGGCCGCCGCAATTACGGTGGGGCTGTAACGGTTACCAACATCATTCTGAATTATAAGCACGGGCCGAACCCCGCCCTGCTCTGAGCCTATAACGGGGCTTAAATCGGCATAAAATATATCTCCGCGTTTTACTGTCATTTTTATTTCACGCTCCGAAAACATTTGGTAATTATATTTTTACCCATATATTGCTTTTTTAAGCAATTAATAAAAATATTTTTAATATATTCTATGCGTGAAATTTTTTAAGGTTATTCTTCTTCGGCTTCTTCGGCTTCTTCTAAAAGTTCAAAGTCATCCTGCTCAGGTTCATAATAATCGTATTCTTCTAATTCTTCTAATTCTTCTAATTCATCTATCCTTGCTAAACGGTTTTGTGAAGCCGTTTTAGCAATTTTTACAATCATTATAATAATTAAAGCCAGAACTAATAAACCACTCACAAAAACAGCGCCAACAAAAATGCGTTCTTTAACCGTTAATGCTGCAAGTCTTGAAGAAAATTTGCTGTTTTCCAATATTTTAGCCTCTGCTAAATCAACATTAAATTCCGGTGAGCGTTGAACACTGCCTGTTGTTGAATCGTAACGGAAATAATCTTTTATTTCCGAGTTGTATTCGGCATAAAAAATTAAATAATCGGCATAATTGGGGTTTTCGTATTTAAACACCTCTACCGAATGGCCGCCCAAAACAGCGGTTGTTTTATAATATCCTTTTGGTGTTTCGGTGTTTGGCACTAAATCCAATAGCACATAATTTTGTGATGCTTCTTTTAACATTCTGTATTCTTTAAATTCCCCTGTGGCAGAAGTGTATTCAAAATATTTAGTAACACTGCCATCGGCATTTTTTGCCATTACAACAACCTTGTTGTTAACCTCGTTAACAATTGCAGGCACTTCCAGCGAATTAACCATTGTGCTCGAAAGTGTAAATCTTTCTAAAACGGTGCCTTCGGGGTATTCGTTTGCTAAAATCCATTTTTCTCCGTTAATTGTAACTTCATATGGATTAATATCAAGTGTTGTGCCATCGGCTGTGGCGCGGTTAATGTTAATAACATATTTTTTCTGTGTACCGTTGGGTGCGGTAACAACAACAATTCTCTGGTTGGCGCCCTCTTTCATATCGGCGGAGCCCTTCACACTGATTCCTGCGCCGGCATCTTCAGCAATAGCACTAACCAAAACCTTTGTTATGGAATTATCTATGTTAACATTATAGGTGGTAACATCTTTATTAAAGGCGGGTGTGAGTGGTATATTATTTGAAAGATAGAGCGTTTTTAAGTTAGCATTACTCGATTTTTGGCTGCTGGTGTCGGCAACGTTAACGGTTGCGTTTGAACCCGATACAGTTATCTGGCCAAAGCCCCTATCGGGAGCCTGAACATAAGAGGCATCGTAAAACTTGAGCGAACACTGACCAATCTTTTTAGTCTTAAAGGTCATTGTCGCGGAAATGGATTTAACCTCACCTCCGGTTAGTGCCATTTGAACTCGATTTGTACCTTTAAGATTTACTCCTGCGGTGGAGGAGGAAACATATTCGAGTATGTTTTCATCGAACTGCAAAAAACCCTCTGCTGAGTACATTTCTTCATCCGCCGTTATTTTTACGGTAACAGTTAGGGTTGAGCCAACATATAATGAATTATTACTTAGTGAAATTGAGGTTGAGCCTGCCGCAAATGTGCTGAAGCTGAATGCCGACAGCACAATTATTAATGACATAACTAAAACTACCGATTTTTTTAATATTGATTTCATAACATACCTCTTACTGCTTGATTGTATATTTTTCAAGTATTGCCGCCTGTACCATTGCCAAATCGACAATGCTTATTTTATTGTCCTTAGAAATATCGCCTGCGGATTTATAAACACCGCTAAGCTCATATTTACCCAAAATTGCCGCCTGTACCATTGCCAAATCAACAATGGTGGTTTTGCCATCGGAGTTAGTATCACCCACAACAAGCACTGTAAAACTCTGCTTTTCGGTTCCGGCGGTATCGTAAATTTTAACCGTGTCGCCCGTGCCGATTACACCCGTTGTTTTGGCATTCCCATTTTTATCATAAACTGTGGCAGAGCCTTTTTCAACACCAAGGTTTGTTTTAAAATTATCAACCGAGGTTGAAAATGCAACACCCGTTAAAAATTCACCCGTTTTATAGTTATTACTAATTGTAGGGGTGGGAGTTACGACAGATTCACCTTCGGACAGACGTGCAACACTCAACTTATAAACTCGTTTTTCGCCCGACGATGCGGTAACCACAATATCAAAATCGTTATGTCCAACCTTTAGTTGTTTTACGCCTGCACCCTCGACAGAAGCGGACTGTGAACTTGTAACAGCAACGATTTCAATAGTATCTACCGGGTACTGAACAATAAGCTCACTCGGTTTTGTTGTATCGTACTTGTTAAAGCCCATTACCGTGTGGTTCTTTACTGTAAGCGACTCCAAGAAGTTATTGTTGTTACCTGTTTCTTCAGGTAGCCTTGTAATTTCGGGCATATTCTTATAAACAGGAATATGGAAAACTAAGGAAGAACTCATAGCCGAACTGTAAGCCTTGGCCAAAAAGTTTGCCTTACCATATGCATCATAAGCGCTGGTGGCGTACTGGTGGTTATAAAGTCCGCCTTCGGGAATAACATCAAAATCCATGTAATAATATGTATCCTGACCTATCGAAATATACCCTTCAGCATACCATTGTGCGCCACCCGTAATTGATTTTTCACGGGTGTTCCAGGGGCGGTTATAGCTTGTCTTGCCCGAATCCTCGCCCTTGGCGTACCAAAGGCCACGCTGAACGGCACTAAGCCCACCGCCTTTACTAGCGCCGACATTAAAGAAATTGAAATAACCTTCGTATCCAACCTCGGTTCCCGAAATGTTTCCACCTTCACCTGCACTGCCCTGCTCTTGCAAAATGTTGGATGCAATGAAAAAAGGGCTAACCCTAGAAGCCTTGGCCGCGCTCATAATTGCATCGGCATAGGTCATATTTTCGTTATCAGGTGGCGATGGCAAAGCAGCATTCATAAATGTGCCATTAAGCATTAGCATTAGGTTTTCTTTGGTGTCATACTTTTCATCATACGCCTGTGAAGAAAACATAAAAATACTTTGAGAATCCAAGAAATTTCTTGGGTCGGTGTAATATTCAACAACCGTTTTAGAGGCTGCAACCCAGCCGCCCGAATCAATCTCATACCATTCGCCCGTTGCCGAATTATAAGCCTCCGGGTCAAGTGATTTCCAAGAATCCGGCTTGCTACCATGTACGGTCTTTTTACCGGTCTCGCTTTCGGCAGCAATAACATCGGACCATTCAAGGTTTGTTTGGTCGGCATAAAACACCCAGTTAGGATAAAGCGAATGTAAATCGCGAAGCTTTATCTTATAACTCTCGGGGAAGTTTTGCTGGGTCAACCAATTTTCAAAATCGTTGTCCTGCACATAATTTCCCAAAAGTTTTATTCTGCCGCTATATGCATAGCCTATGTTAGCATAGTTGGGGCCATAACCTATTTTATACCACATATCCCCGTCGCCGTCTATTCCGGTGCCAAAGGCTTTTACCACGGTTCCTTGTTCCAGAGATGCTAAAAATTGGCTACTGTTATCGTGTTCAACCTCATGCCCTGTGGTGCCGGGTTTTGAAAATATGTTTGCCTTGCTTGTGGTTTCGGCATAAACAGGGAATTCCACAGCAAAAGCCGAGAACGAAAACTGTATTAAAATTAGGCTAAAAACCAGCAAAAATGCGGTTAATTTTTTTGCAATAATTTTAGTCATATCCATATCCTTTTTTTCAAAATTCATCCATTGTAATTATATTGTTTTTAGGCGGTTATGTCAACCTATTTGGCCAAATTACCTTTATTTTACACCAAAAGTTTTTTGCTGTTTTTTTAATGTTGAATAAAAAGGCAATTCATAGTATAATATTTAAGGTAATTATTTTTTAAGGAGTTTTTGTGTGGATAAATATAAAAGCTTGGCGCGTAACACCGCCGTTTTTGCAATAGGCACCTTTGGCTCTAAAATACTTTCGTTTATAATGGTGTTTTTTTACAGCCGCGCCATGCAAACGGCCGAGTTTGGCACACTGGACATTATTATAAACAGCGGCAGCCTGTTATTGCCCATTGTAATGCTTGGCATACAAAACGCCATTATTCGTTTTGGACTGGATAACGACTATAAACAAAGTGATGTTTTTTCGGTCGGAATAATATCGGTTTTGTTGGGTTTTTCATTTGTATTGTGCTTTAGCCCGTTAATTGTTAGGGTTCAAGAGTTTAAAAATTATATATTTTTGTTATATGGTTATGTTTTTATGTCGGCCATGCGGCATATTTGCAGTTACTTTGTAAGGGCCATTGGCAAGGTGAAACTGTTTGCGGCCGACGGCATTTTTTCCACCTTTATGACCTGCCTGTTAACAATAATATTTTTACTGCCCTTAAAAATGGGTATTAGGGGTTATTTATTAGCCATAATTTTGGCCGATTTTTGCTCGGTTTTGTTTTTAACTTTTTTTGGTGGGCTTTTAAAATATGTTAATTTTAAAGGGCTTAAATTTTCGCTCATTAAAAAGATGTTGCTCTTTTCGCTACCACTCATACCAACCTCGCTTTTGTGGTGGGTTATAAATGTGTCCGACCGCTATTTTGTTCAATATATGGTTAGCGCCTCGGCCAATGGGCTATACTCGGTGGCATACAAGGTGCCCACAATTTTAACACTGGTTTCCACCGTGTTTTTAGATGCTTGGCAAATTTCGGCCGTAACCGAAAACAGCACCCGAAGTCGCAACCACTTTTACAGCAATGTTTTTAAATCGTTTCAGGGTGCCGTGTTTGTAGTATCTTCGGGGCTTATACTTTTTGCAAAATTTATTACAAAAATTTTATTAGATGCCGATTATTACGCTTCTTGGCAATATATTCCCGTTTTAATGCTGGCCACGGTTTATTCTTGTTTTGTGGTGTTTTTAGGCAACATTTACCTTGCCGAAAAACGCAGCGTTTCCACCTTGATTACAACACTGCTTGGCGCCGTGCTTAATTTGATATTAAACTTTGTTTTAATAAAACCGCTTGGTGTTCACGGAGCGGCTGTGGCCACCTGTATTAGTTATTTTGTGGTTTATGCAATAAGGGCTGTCGATATTAAAAGGCGAAACAAAACGATAACCTTTTCTTCGGGCATAATTTTAATAAACTCTTTAATAACCACCTCGCAAATTATATTAATGCTACTTGAACCGCCTTATTGGGTGGCTTACCAAATAGTTTGCTTATGTTTATTAATTGCCGTAAACTACAAGATGCTTTTAGATGTTATTAAAAAAATATTGAAATAAAAAAAGGGGGCTTTAAAAGCCCCTTTTTATTTTAATTATTCGGCCTCGGCCACTTCTTCGGCAAGGTCAGCAATATGAACATTAACGCGGGTTATTGCGTTACCGGTCATATCTTGTAATTTATCTTTAACGTTGGTTTGAACGGCCTCGGCCACTGTTTTAACATTGGCCGACTGCTTAACACAAATATAAACATCTATATCTATTGCCCCGTTTCTAACAGCAACCTTAACGGGCTTTAATGCAGAGCCTGTATTTACTATTCCCTTAATATCTACCGTTTTGTTAGACATAGAAACAGCACCTTCAACCTCCAACGCAGCAATGGAAACCATTTTTTCAATAACATCGGTATTAATTTCGAGTCCGCTTAAAATTTTGTTTTCTGCCATAACATAAGCCTCCGTTTTTAAAATTCCAAACATATTATACCACATTTTTTAATAAACTCAACTATTTTACGGCAAGAATTTTAATTTTATCTATATTAAATCCACTTTGGGCTATGGCAATATCTTGTATTTGCACCGTTTGGGCACCGCTTAAAGACTCGCCCTTTACCACAACATTAATATCGTTTTGGCCTATAATGGCTATGGCATCGGGGAATCCTTTGGCTTTAAGCAGGTTTTCAATGTTGGTTTCCTTTTGTTGCCTTAAGGCTAAATCTGCCGCCGTTTTAGAGGCCTCGCCCAAGGCGGCAGCATCGCCCCCTGCATTTTTTATGGCTTCGGTAATGTTTTCTTGTGCCGCTTTGCGAGATGCCTCGCGTTCGGCACGGGCGGTTTCAAAATAATCAGCCACACTGCCCGAAGTTTCAACCAACTCACCGTTTTCGGAGTTTACATATTGGGCTTCGCCTAAATATTTAGTTCCACTATTGCCGGAATATTTCATATTAAACCAAACCGCTGCACCCAGTGCTAAAACCATCACCGCCAAAACAATTTGACTTTTTCCTAATACCTTACCTTTTTTCATTTTAATTGCCTCCCTTATTTACTATGTTAATGCGTTTAGATGTTATGCCCAATGCCGCCGTTACGGCATTTTTTATTTTTTCCTCGGTGGCTTTGGCCGATGCCGAGGGTGCCGAATAAACAATGCTTACACCTCTAACCTCGGGGTAATATTCATACACCGGCACCGCCTGCTCGTTGCCGGCCGAATCGGTTATAATTATGTAGTCGGTTTCTTGGTCGGACTCTTTGTCGGTGCCGTTTTGATTGCTTTTTTCGGTAGTGCTGCTTTTATTATTAACACCGTAAGAATATTTTTTACCGCCTTCAAGCGTTAATAAAACCGTTATATCACGGCTGCCTGTTATGCTGCTAACAATTTTTTTAACATTTTTTTCAAGTTCTTGACGATAATTTTCGGCATCGAAAACACCGCTCTCGGCGGTGGTGTTTTTTTCTTGAGCGGGCGTAAAAACCGAAGAAAGCCCCACCAATAAAATCCCAATTAACCCCACAATTAAAAGGGTTTTTCCGTTTTTTAAATTAGATTTAATTTTTAAGAATAAATCATTCATTTATCACTTCCACCTCGCAGGCATCTATTACCGATAAAATGCTTTCCTTTATTCCTGCGCCCGAATTATTTGTAAAAACCGTTATTCTTTTAATAAATATGCTGTTATCCTCGGCAATATCCGTAATAACCGAAATTTTATTAAAATCATGGCCGTTTTGTTTTAAAATTTGTGTTGTTAAATATTTGGCTTGGGTTTTTGTAACATTGGCCGATGCCGCAATAATTTCATTTTGAGAATTAGCAACGGTAAAATTAATTTTAGCCCCCTTAACACCCTTTAAGCCCATAATTATTACCGATAAAAATATAAGTGAAAAAACAAGTTTAATGCTTTTTTCGGTGTTACCTTTAGGGCGCAACATATACACCGCGCCCAGCAACACCGAGCAGGCCGAAAAGGCCAAAACAAAACTTAAAATCGTTTTCATGCCGCACCCGCCTTCATTAATACAGCCAGCGATATTATAAATAAAGCCGCAGTAAAAAGCATTACACCAATAATTAACGAAACTACCGAATCCACCGCCTTTAATGCTGCCGGGGGTGGCTCTTTAAACATAATTTGGGCGGCAATATCGGCGCCGTTTAACACAATTCGCCAAAGGGTTAACTTTAAAATTACGGGCAAGGTTGTTGCCGCTATGACAAAAACAGCATATATTCCAACGCCGCTTTGCAACAGTTTTACCGAGCTGCCCAGGGTGGATACCACCTCACTGAGTGCCGTGCCTGCCACAGGCACAAAACTACCCACCATAAACTTAACCGTTTTAATGCCTACGGTGTCGGCCGCCGAGCCAATTGCAGAACTGACCGAAAGCAGCCCTAAAAACACCGTAAAGGTAAAGGTTAAAATATAGTTAGCCCCTTTTTTTATGGCCGCAGCCAATCGCACCCCGGGCGACACATTGCTTAAAACTCCGCTTAAATAAAGGGCCAACTGAACTAAGCCCAGCGGCACCACAATAAAAGCCAATATTTGCACGGTAAATTCGGCAGCCACCAACAGCATACCGCCCGACTGCATAGCGGTGGCAACATTACCGCCCGAGGCCACAATGCCGCAAAAGGCCGGAATAAAAGAAAGCATAAACACACCGCTGCCCTTAATGGCCGACCCTGACGCTGATATATCCGACAGCACAGGCACCGTAATTATTAAGGTTAAAATTATTGTAAAGGCCGTGTTAACACCGTCGTTTTGACTGAGCGTATTAAAAACCGCCCATAAAATTAACACCGAAATTACGCTTAAAAATATGGTTTTAAGCCCCGAAAAGCCATTAACAAAAATATCTTTTAAAAGCGAAAAAATATTGCCGGGCGCCTTTTCGACCCATTCGGTGTCGTACGGGGTTGCCCCTAAATCGTTTAAAATTTGCCGGGTTTCTTTGTTTGGTATTTTGGTTATTTCTTCCATACCAATGGCATTTAATTGGTCGGTGTAAACATTTTCGTCCGCCTTTGCAGGTACCGAAAAAATGAGCAAAAAAATTAAAATAATTATTATTCTTTTCATTTCATAAAATTCCCGATATTACATTAAATAAATCTTTAATAAGCGGCACGCAAAGTAAAAAAATTGCCACCTTGCCTGCAAGTTCAGCCTTAGACGCTATGGCCGAAAAACCAAAATCACGGCAGGCATCGGCCACAAACTGCGTTATGTAACCGAGCGCCACCGTTTTTAAGGCTATGAAAAAATATTTTTGGTTAACCCCCGCCGTTTTCAATTCCGAAAACAGTTGCATTAAGGGGTTAATTACAGCAACCGACACCGCAATTATTAAACCGCACCCAACCACCACCGTTATTGCAGTTGCATATTCTTTTTTATATTCCAAAAAAATTACACCCACAAAGGCAGCCACAATGCACAAGGCAAATATTTTAAAAATATCCATTTTAAAGTCCAAACAAGCCCTTTACCGTTGTGAAAAGTTCGGCTATTACCTTAACCACCATTAAAAGCACAACCACCAAACCTGCAAGGGTTGTTAGCATTGCCTGTTCCTCACGCCCCGAGCGCACCAAAACCTGATTAAGCACCGTAACAATAATGCCTATTGCGGCAACCTTGAAAATAAAATCTACATCCATTTTTTGCCTCCTACACCAATAAGACCGCTATGCTAAGGCCCGAAAACAACCCCAACATTTTATATAATTTAGATTTTTTAATATACTCATTGTCGGCCGAGGCCCACCTTTGTTTTAAAATATCGGCATAGGTTTCACACCTTTTAATTTGCGATTCTATATTACCCATGCCAAGCTCGGCAAAAAATTCCTCAATAATTTTTTGGTCATCTTTATTAAGGTGGCCGTTTTTAATTTGCACACAAAACGGCTTTTTAAGGGTTAAATAATTCTCTTTGCCCAAAATGGTGTTTAAAATATCGTAAATTTCGGCCGCTGTGCCCGAAATTTTTTGGCCAATGCACAAGACCGAAAAATAAAACCACTCTAATGCATCTGCCCTGTTTTTAAGTTGTAAAGAATTTTTTCGGCCCAATAAAAATCCGCTTAAAACAATAAAAGCAAGACCTATAATTTTAATTATCCACATATTTCCCCCTCTAAAATTAAAGGCGGTTCGCCCACCTTTTTTAAAAAAACAACCTTATTTATAACGCCGCTTTCAATTAATTTTTTTGTAACACCCCTCTTTTTAAGCTCGGCCACACTGCCAATGTGCGCCGTGGTTACAATAAAAACTCCGGTGTTAATGCTTTGCATAACACCTAAAAGTTCCTTTTCGGTTCCAATTTCGTCAAAGGCTATAACCTCGGGCGACATAGAGCGTAATGCTACCTCAATTCCCTCGGGTTTGGGGCGGCCTGTTATAACATCGGTGTTAAATCCAACTTCATTTTGCGGCACGCCACAAGTTGCGGCGGCTATTTCGCCACGGGTATCTATCACCGAAACCCTATAACTTTTACCGGTTTCTCCATTCGAAAGGCTCCTTACAAAATCTCGCAAAAATGTAGTCTTGCCACTGCCGGGCGGGCCACAAATTAAAACCGAGCCACCGCTATAATTTTGGGTTAAATTTTTTGCCACCCCAATAATTTGGTGTGAAATTCTAATATTTACCGATGTTATGTCGCAAAACTTACCCTGTCTGAAAACACCGCAAATTCCCGCTCTGTTGCCAAACGGCATGGTTATATATCCATTCAAAATTTCGTCGAGGTGCGAATAAACCGAATTATTGCAAATAAGTCTGGCCACCTCAAGTAAATCGGCCGCCGCCACTAAAACCGAATCTTGTTGCGGAGTGAGATAAAGTTCTGACGTCTTGGTTAAAAAATATGTTTTACCGCCAAACACAACAGCCAAACCGCCACCCGCCCTGAGCCTTATTTCCTCTGTTTTTGCCTGTATGTTTAGCGGTAACAGCTTAAGAACACTTGCAAATTTTTGCGGCAAAAACTCACAGGCCGAAACATAACCTTTTGTTTTCGTTTCCATTTTTTATTCACCATTAAATGCTATGAGGACAAGCGAAAAAAAAGAACTAAAATTAAATAAAAAAGGACAGGTTTTAAACCTGTCCTTTTTTATTTACCCCGTAAACCGAAAGTATTATTACAATACACAAAATAAACTCTAATAAAGTTATTTTTTCTTTTAATATTAAAACCCCGGCCAACAACGACACCACCGTTATTATATTAGAAAACGATGCCGCCCTTACCGCACTTATTTTGGCCGTAGCATAGTTATAAAGCATAAACGCACCGATGCTTGAAACAATGCTTAAATAAACTATGGCCACCCAAAATTCTGTGTTTACTGCGGCTTGAGTGAGCATACTTAAAGTTTGGCCTTTAAAGACCGCAAAGGCTATTGCATTAAAGCCCACAGCCCCCACCAAAAACATTGTAAAGGTTTTTTCTATTGGTGTAAATTCTTTTGAAAGCAGTCGGCTTAAAATGTTAAAAACCGCCGCCATACACACAGCGCCCACCAAAAGCAATATGCCTTTTATGCTGTTACGGCCGCCGCCTGAAGATATAACACTGATACCCGACACCGCCAAAATTGAACACACCGAACATATAATTTGTGTGCGGGTAGCCTTTTCTTTTAAAACAAAGCCCGACAATATTATTACCCCAACCGGCACCAACGAAATTATAACCCCCGAAACCGCGCTGGTGGTAAAATTAATGCCGTAAAGTTCAAACAAAAAATACAAAAGCGGTTGCGCCACCGCCATTAATATAAGGCGTAACACCTGCTTACCCTTAAGGTTTATTTTAATAACACCAAATAAAGCAAGGCAAAGCAGAACAACAAAAGCCAGCGTAAACCTAACCTGTAAAACTATTAGCGGGTTGGCATAATTTAATGCTAATTTAGAAAACAAAAAACTAAAACCAAAAATTATGTTAGCAAAAAGCGCCGCTAATGCACCAAAATTTTTATTGCCCGATTTTTGCATTTTAATTCCCCTTAAAATTGTAAAATTAAAATTGCCGCCGTGCCTAAAACGGCCGCCGCTATTTGTTTGGGTGTTAATTTTTCTTTGAAAAACACTGCCGAAAATATAAAGTTAAACAAAAGTGTAAATCCACTTATTAACGGGTACATAAATGTGGCGTCTAAAAGTCCGGAAAGCCAAATTAAAACAAACTGGTAGCCCGCTAAAACAATGCCGCCGGCAAAACCGAGTGTTATAAATTTTTTATTAATTTTTAATGAAGCCTTATTTTTAAATAAAAGCACCAATAGCACCGAAACCGCTGTTGCAAAAAGGTAGCCGTAAAACAAAAACACGTTGCGCTCGGCTGCATAAGGAGTGTTTTGGTGAATTCTTAAAATAATCATTCCAAGACCGGAAAGTAAAGCCGAACCAACGGCCGTTAAAAGCCACAGGGCCCCTGCTTTTTTGTTTTCACGGCGGGTGTTAAGCGCAAGACTTATTAACACAAGCACCAACCCAATTATTCTTGCGGGTTTGGCCGCCTCACCGCATATTAACCCATAAACCGACACCGGCAAAACCGAAAAATTTGCTATTAAAACACTTATTGACACAGGGCCTTTATTAATTGCTAAAATAAACAAAAGCTGGTAAAGCACCGTGGCGGCGCCAAACAAAACGCTTAAAATTAGGGTTGTTGGGCTTACTTTTGTGCCTAAAAAAACAACAAAACTTAGTGTTGTAAACATAAATATTACATTATTAAAGGCAACAGCCCCTAAAACGCCCGTAACATTAGCCTTTTTTTGTGCTAAAACCTTAACATTAGCAAGCAAACCAAGACAAACCAGCAAAGCAATATTCATAAAAACCCCCAAACAAAAATATACTGGCAAGATTATAGCATTTTAATAAAAAAATAACAAGGTTTTGACTTAATTTATTTGACATTTTTGCTTTTTTAACTTAAAATTAAAATGATTAGGAGGTTTCTTTATGCAAGAGATATTAAATAAAACCGGTTTTATTTGTGATATGGACGGTGTTATATACCACGGAAATAAAATTTTAGATGGCGTTTTCGAATTTGTTAATTGGTTAATAGATAACAACAAAAAGTTTGTGTTTTTAACCAACAGCCCCGAAAAAACCCCGCACGAACTTAGCATGAAGTTAGAGCGTATGGGTCTTAAAGTGTCGGCCGACCATTTTTACACAAGTGCCATGGCCACAGCCGCATTTTTAAATTCACAAAAACCAGGTTGCACAGCCTATGTTATTGGCGAGGCTGCCCTTACCAAAGCCCTTTACGACCAAGGAATTTACATGAACGATGTTAACCCCGATTATGTTGTGGTGGGGGAAACCCGCAGTTATAATTTTGAAAAAATTGAAAAGGCCATTGAACTTGTGAACCGAGGTGCCAAACTTATTGGCGCCAACCCCGACATTACCGGCCCAACCGAGCATGGAATTATGCCGGCAACCGGCTCACTTATTGCCCCTATTGAAATTGCAACGGGCAAAAAGGCATATTTTGTTGGCAAACCAAACCCCTTAATGCTGCGCCACGGCCTTAAAAAAATTAATTGCCACAGTGAAGAAATTGCCTTTATTGGCGACCGAATGGATACCGACATTATTGCCGGCATTGAATCTAACATTGATACTGTTTTGGTTCTTACAGGTGTAACCGACCTTGCCGAAATCGACAAATTCCCCTACCGCCCAAAATATATTTTAAACGGCGTTAGTGACATAATTAAAAATTTATAATAAAAAATCGGAGGCCTTAAACCTCCGATTTTTTTATGCTGTTTTTTTGCTGTTTTTAAAAATCAATTGTGTTGCAGCGGCTATGCCAACCAAAATTAAACCAATTAGGTCGGTTGTAAGGCCCGGATATATAAGTAATAATCCGCCTGCCACACACAAAATTCGTTCATACCACAACATATTTTTAATGAAATAACCTGTAAGCGCTGCCGATACGGCAAATATTCCCACAAACGAGGTTATGCAAATCAGCACCACCTCGGGCGCTGTTGTGTTAACAAACAACATTGCGGGGTTAAGCGCAAACACATATGGCACTATAAATGCGCCAATGGCCAACTTTGTGGCGGTAACTGCCGTTTTCATTGGATTGCCTTGGGCAATTGCTGCACCGGCGTATGCTGCAAGGGCTACCGGTGGTGTTAAATCGGCCACAATGCCAAAATAAAACACAAAGAAATGTGCTGCAATGGCAGGAACACCCATTCTTATAAGTATTGGTGCGCATGTGGCAGCCATAATGCAATAGTTTGCTGTGGTTGGCACGCCCATGCCCAAAACTATACAGCAAAGCATTGTTAAAAACAACGCAATTATTACCTGATTACCGGCCAAGGCCACAATTCCGTTAATAATCACATTGGCAAGGCCTGTCATGGTAATGGTGCCGGCAACAATGCCTGCAACACCACAAGCTGCTGCAACGGTTATCATGCCGCGGCCGCCTGCTGCCAGGGCCTCTAAAATGCGTTTTGGTGTAATGCGGTTTTCTTTGTTAAACAAACTAACAACAATGGTGGCTATTATTGCAATAGCGGCAGCATATTGTATTGTAAACCAACTATTACTTACCAAATAAATAAGTAACACTAAGGGTAACAACAAATAAATCTTTTTAACAAGTGGTTTAAATTTAGGTAATTCTTCGCGGCTAATGCCCCTTAAGCCATTCTTTTTAGCCTCTAAGTGAACGGCCACAAAAATACCGGCAAAATAAAGCACGGCAGGCAAAATTGCCTTTAGTGCTATATTGCTGTAAGAAATGCCTACATAATCGGCCATTAAAAATGCGGCGGCACCCATAATGGGTGGCATAATTTGTCCACCGGTAGAAGCAGCGGCTTCGGCAGCGGCGGCAAACTCGGGTTTATAGCCTGTCTTTTTCATGAGCGGTATTGTTACTGAGCCCGAGCCAACAGTATTAGCAACCGACGAGCCCGAAACCATACCCTCTAAGGCGGAAGCGACAACGGCAACCTTAGCGGGACCACCCGAAAATCCACCAACAATTGTATTAGAAATATTAATAAAGAAATCGGCAATTCCGGTACGCTCTAAAAACGCGCCGAAAATTATAAATACCACTATAAACTTAGAGCACACATTAACCGGTGTTGAAAGGATTCCCTCTTTACTATAAAAAAGGTAGTGCACAATGTAGTTCAGTTTGCCCACAAGCGTTGGGTTGTTAAGTCCCACCGTTAAGGCGTAAACCAAAAGGCAACCTGCCACTATTAATATGGGCAGACCCACACTGCGTCTACAAACCTCTGCTAAAGATAAAACACCAACAATACCAATAATTATTTGATAAAGTTCGAAGTTGCTGCCCTGCTGTATAATGTTTAAGGCATTAAAGGTGTAATACAAAAAGGCTCCTGTGCCGCAAACCATAAGCAAAATATCGTACCATGGTATAAAATTGGTGCGTTGTTTGCCTTTTTTGGCAGGGAACACTATGTAACCTATGAACATTATAAAAGCCATAAAAGATGCCAAGCGAATTTCTTCTAACCAGCTTGCAAATAAAGTAACATATAAACAAAAAATCGAAAACGATGCTAAAATACAGGTTACTATTATTTTGGGAACACCCTCCCAAACGCGCACATTCGATTCTCTGTCGAACTTTTTCATTACCGATTCTAAATCCATTGGCTCTGATTCGACATTTTTCTTTTTAAAGAACAATACTTTTAACCCCCTAACAAAAACTTAAAGGCTGCGGCGAACTTTGCCGCAGCCCGAATTCAACAACTAAAGCAAACAAAATTATTTAACAGTTACCTGAACGCCTTTTTCGGCAAAATATTTAGCAGCGCCTGCGTGGAAAGGAACTGTCATACCACTGGTAGCATTTTCAATGCTTAATTCTGCGCCCTTGCCGTTTTCGGCTGTTATGGCAGCAGTGTTTTCGAAAATAGCAGCGGTAAGGTTGTAAACCTGCTCTTCAGAAGCGTTGGCATCTACAATTAAGGTAGCCTTAACGGTAACTGTCTTAACGGCTTCTGGTTGGTCGGAATATGTGCCTGCAGGAATATCATATACTGTGTAGAATGGGCAGGTTTCCATAAGTTTATCGGCAACTGCGCCATCTATAGGAACTAAATAAGCATCGTTAGTGGTGCAGAGCTCGGTAATAGCGGGTGTAGGAGCACCTGCAACTATAAATGCAGCGTCAATTTTGCCGTCTTTTAAAGCATCGGTACTGTCGGCAAAAGATTGATATTGCGGTTTAATGTCGTTTTCGGTAAGACCGGCAGCTGTTAAAACATCAATAGCGTTAAAATAAACGCCCGAGCCTGGTGCACCAATAGAAACCTTTTTGTCTTTTAAATCGGCAACCGATTTAATTGAAGGGTCCATAGTTATTAACTGAACAGCCTCGGCATAAAGACCGGCTACAACACGGAAGGATTCAACCTTGCCCTCTTTTTCGAACGAGCGTGTGCCTTCCCAAGCGTAAGCCATAACATCGGATTGTACGGTACCTAATTGGTAGTTACCGGCAGCAATACCCTGAATGTTGGCCTTAGAACCATCGGTAGAAACTACGGTAACATTAATGCCGGCGTGATTTTTAATATATTGGCCTAAAACACCGCCGTAACCGTAATATGTACCGGCTGTTCCACCTGTGCCCATTGTCATACCAGCGGTGCCAGAACAAGCGCAAACGCTGAATGCTAAAACTAAAACTAACAATAATGCAATAATTTTTTTCATAACTTCTCCTCCTAAATTTAAATATTTCCTATTAATTATACTATATTTTAAGTTATATTGCAAGGCAAAATTTTAAGCGTAATTTACACTAAATAAAAAAGCACCAACCACAAAGGTTGGTGCTTTATTTGGTGGAGCATAGGGGACTTGAACCCCTGACCCCCACACTGCCAGTGTGGTGCGCTACCAACTGCGCTAATGCCCCGTGCAAAAATTAATATATCACATATACAAGAATAATGCAAGGTATTTTTTTAAATTTGCAAAAAATAATTTATTTATTGGTTGACTTTTCATGAAAATGCGGTATAATAACCTTGTTACAAATTTTGGGGAATTGTGTAACGGTAGCACGACAGACTCTGACTCTGTTTGTTGGGGTTCGAATCCCTATTCCCCAGCCAAAAAGCACTAACATTTGTTAGTGCTTTTTTTGTTTTATATTTAATTGTGATAATATTATTCCTGAAAATATAATAAAGCAACCTATGTAAGAACGCAGCGACATTTTGTCAATGCCGAAAATTGCGCCGCCTATGGCCGCGAATACCGCTTCGCTCGAAAGTATAATGGCTGAATAGGTTGGGTCGGCATTTTTTTGGCCGAGCGCCTGTGTTGTATAGGCCACGCCTGACGATAAAACGCCAACATATAAAAGCGATGGCACTATGCCCGATAACCCCGTTACCGCCGCCGTAACATTAACGCCCGTAACACAAAATGCTATTAACATGCCCAACACACCGCAGGTTAAAAACTGGTAAAACGAAAGTTTTATGGCATCGGATTTTTTTACAAAAAAATCAATGGCTATTATATGTATTGCCCACAGTATTGCCCCTAAAAAAATTATAATGTCGGATTTTTCTATGCTTTTTATTCCGTTTTGCACGCTTAAAACATAAAGACCAACCACCGCCAAAATAGCGCCAAAGCAAACATTAATGCCCGTTTTCTTTCTAAAAAACAAAAAATAAAATATTGGAACTAACACGGTGTAAATTCCGGTAATAAAACCCGCCTTGCCTGCGTTTGGGTTTAAATTTATGCCATATTGCTGCAAGGCCGAAGCCGTAAACAAAATTATACCACACACCATACCCGGTAATAAATTTTTTGTTTTTTGGCCCTTTTTTGTAAAAATTAAAATTACAGGCACAAGGGAAAGCGCGCCTAAAAAATACCTTGCGCCCAAAAACAAAAATAAATCTATTTTACCGGCAACGGTGCACTGAGCCACAAAGGCCATGCCCCAAATAATTGTTGTTATTAAAAACAATATGTTGGATTGTGATTTTTTACTTAATTTTGCCAATTTAATTCACCTTAATTATCCCGTTTTCTACCGTAAAAACAATGTCGCCGTGCCTATCGGTTCTAAAGACCTGGCTGCCCATTTGTTTTAAACTGTTAATAACGCTGTCGGCCGGGTGGCCGTACGAATTGGAGCTTACCGATATTGCCGAAATTTGCGGTGTTGCAATTTCTAAAAATTCGGCCGTGGTAGAGGTTGTGCTGCCGTGGTGGCCAACCTTTAAAACATCGCAATCAAAATTAATTTTACTGTCAATTAACAGTTCTTCGCCTTCGGCCTCTAAATCGGCCATAAACAAGAATTTTTTGCCCTCTAACTTTGCCATCAAAACGGTTGAACGGTTGTTAATATCGGTCTGATTAGCATCACTTTGTAAAACGGTGAATTCTATATCCCCCGTATTTATAACCATACCCTGAGTGGCTATGTATTTTTGGGCATTGCTTTTTGAAACGGCATCATTCAACTCTTTTAATAATTTATTATCCTGTGTTTCATCACTTTTAAATTCGGGCAGAACAATATTTTCCACCTTTAGTGTAGACAGAATATACTCGGCCGAGCCAATATGGTCGGAGTGAGAATGGGTTAAAACAAGGGTTTCAATGCTGTTTATGCCGTAACCCCTTATTTTTCTTACAAGTTCGCGAGAGTACATTTGGTCGCCTGTATCTATCAGCGTGGCCGAACCGTTGCTGCAAACCAAAATGCTATCGCCATTGCCCACGCTTAAAACCGATATAAAATCGTCATTATTGTTTCCACCAAAATTATTGCCGGTAAAAAACTTACCGGCAATAATTATTATAAGAGCAACTATTCCTAAACATATGGCCCTTTTGGCCCTTTTATTTAAAGCCTTCATTAACTTTCTTCGCTTGCCTGTTTTTCTAATAACTGTTCTTTAGTTATTAACACCTGGCGTGGTTTAGAGCCTTCATATGGGCCAACAACGCCTCGTTCTTCCATAACATCTATTAGTCTTGCGGCACGGGCATAACCCAACTTTAACTTGCGTTGTAAAAGTGAGGTTGATGCTTGACCAATTTCTACCACCGTTTCAATTGCGGCCGAAAGCATTGGGTCATCATCCAACGCATCGTCCGAAAGTCCGGTTTTTTGCTTTTTATCTATGGCGGCTTGGCGTTCTATTTCGTGCATAACATTTTCGTCATAATCACTTGTATGGTCGCCTTTAATATAGTTTACAACGGCCTCTACCTCGTCGTCGCTTACAAAGCAACCCTGAAGTCTGCTTGCCTTGGCGGCGCCCATTGGGTTAAAGAGCATATCGCCACGGCCTAATAATTTTTCGGCGCCGGCAACATCTAATATAGTTCGACTGTCAACCTGGCTTGAAACCGCAAAGGCAATACGGGTGGGTATGTTGGCTTTGATTACACCCGTTACAACATCAACCGACGGCCTTTGGGTTGCTATGAGCAGGTGCATACCCGCAGCACGAGCCTTGGCGGCAATGCGGTTAATGGAATCTTCCACTTCACCGGGTGCTGTCATCATAAGGTCGGCCAACTCATCAATAATAATAACAATATGCGGCATTTTTGGGGTGTCTTGATTTTCTTCGGCAAATTTGTTATAGCCTGTTAAATCCCTAACGCCTGTTTCGGCAAACAGAGCATAGCGTTTTTCCATTTCGGTAACGGCCCAGCTAAGCGCACCCGACGCTTTTCGAGGATCGGTAACAACAGGCACCAACAAATGCGGTATGCCATTGTAAATGCCAAGTTCTACAACCTTTGGGTCTATCATAAGCAGTTTAACTTCTTCGGGGGTGGCTTTATATAAAATACTCATAATAATTGAGTTTATACAAACCGATTTACCCGAGCCTGTGGCACCGGCAATAAGGCCGTGCGGCATTTTTGCAATATCGGTAACAACGGCCTTGCCGCCAATATCACGGCCAAGCGCCACGGTAAGTTTGCTTTTAGAGCCTGTGAATAACGGCGACTCTAAAATTTCGCGCACACCAACAACATTGCTTTGTTTGTTTGGTACCTCAATACCAACGGCAGCCTTGTTAGGAATGGGGGCTTCAATTCTAACCCCTGCTGTAGCAAGGTTTAGGGCAATATCGTCGGCCAAGTTTGTAATTTTACTTATTTTTACGCCGGCGCAAGGTTGCAACTCATAACGGGTTACGGTTGGGCCACGACTAATATCAACAATACGGGTTTCAACGCCAAAACTGCGCAGGGTTTCTACGAGATGCGAGGCTGTCGAGTCTAAATCGGCCCCTGTTGCAGCAGAATTTTCAAAAACGGGTGGCTTTAAAAGTGATAGCGGCGGGAATTTATATGTATCGTCATCGGCCAATACCATAGTATTTTTGGCCTGAGCAGTTTCGATTTCTTGCTCAACTGCCAATTTTTCGGCCTCGGTAAGTTCGGGCACCTTTTGTGCCTCTTTGGCGGTTTCGGCTAAGGCGTCGGATATTTTAGGTTGTTCGGCAGTGTCATTACCGTTATAAGCATCTACAACCTTTCTTTGTTTTTCGCTTAATGTTAAATTATCATTTTCGCGTTTTTCGGGGATATCATCTACCGGGATATCAACTTGGGACCTTTGTTTTCTAACACCTTCGCTTTTTGCCTCGGCAAAGCGGGCAAATGCGTCGCCTGCGTGGTCTTCAATGTGCTTAACGGGTTTGGCCATTGCCTTAAAAAATGCAATAAGGGTGGTGCCTGTAATTAACATTAAAATAACAAACAACAATAAAATTATGGTAATTACTGCGCCTGTTCTGCCAAAAAGCAGATAAAGCGGTTGACCTAACAAAGCGCCAAAAAATCCGCCGCTTTTTATATTAACGCCCGAAACATAAGCCGCTTTTAAGTGCTCCCAAAATGTTAGTGCTTCGTTGTGTTTTGTAAAAATATCTACAGCGGCGCCCACAAGCATAACAAGTATGCCCGATTCCACCACCTTGGCATAAATTGAGCCGTAAAACCTATTAAGTGCAAACATTACGGCAACAAACCCAAGCAGCACCGGATAAAAATACGCCGTTACACCAAATATACCAAAAATAATATTATGTAAACCGTTCCAAGCATTTTCGCCCGGAACTATAATAACGGCCATTAAAAACACAGCAACGGCAAACCATACTATTGAAAGCACCTGCCTTTTTGCGTTGTTTTCGGCTGTTCTGCGTTCGTTTGCTATTTTTGTTGCTGTGGAACTGCCCCTTGGCCTTCCCCTTTTTTTAGCAGCCATATTTACACCCCTTAATTTTCTATTAATTCATATAATTTTTTAATGGCGTCGGACAACGAGCCTAAATAATCTATTAACCCCTCTTTAACGGCGGCTGTGCCGTTTAAAACCGAGCCAACATCGGTAACCAGTTCGCCCGTGTTCATCATAAGTTTTGTGAACCGCTCACTATTAATGGCAGAGTGGCTTGTTACAAACTCGGTAATGCGGTTTTGCATTCGTTCAAAGTGGTTCATGGTTTGCGGAACACCCAGCACCAATCCGTTCATTCTAACGGGATGAATGGTCATGGTGGCCGATGGCACTATGAACGATTTTTTTGCTGAGACTGCCAGCGGAACACCAATTGAATGGCCACCGCCAAGCACCAACGAAACGGTTGGTTTTTTCATGCCGGCAATAAGTTCGGCAATGGCTAATCCTGCCTCCACATCGCCACCCACGGTGTTTAAAATAATTAAAAGCCCTTCTATTGAATTATCTTGCTCTATATTAACGAGCAACGGAATAATGTGCTCATATTTAGTGGATTTGCTTTGTTCGGGCAGTGCAGTGTGTCCTTCAATTTCACCGACAATTACAATACATTGTATTTTATGTGGCGAATTTTCGGGGCAGACGGTGCCAAAATCTTCAATATTTTCTAAAATGCTTTTATCTTCATTTTGCTTGTTTTTCATAATATCAGTCCTCCAACTATATTATTGGAAAAACAACTTTAAAGATACATTTTATTATAACAAATTTTAACACATAATTCAAGATTTAAAAAACCGCAGTTAAAAAATAACCGCGGTTTTTTGTTATTCAAATACATATTGACCGTTTTGGTAACTGCAGGTAACCGAATCGCCTTTTTTAATGGTGCCTTCAAGCATTAATTCGCTTAATTTGTCTTCAATATTATTTTGTATTGCGCGCCTTAACGGACGGGCGCCATAAA
Organism: Acutalibacteraceae bacterium; assembly: GCA_045651765.1. Lineage (GTDB taxonomy): Bacteria > Bacillota > Clostridia > Oscillospirales > Acutalibacteraceae > SIG565. The sequence continues at coordinate 82,461 of JAZRSY010000008.1, forward strand.
CGGCATCGTACCCTTCGTTTGCCACGGCACTCACGGCAGATTCTTTGAACTCGGCCGTAATTCCAAGGTTTTTAAGTTTTTCAGCCAAATTTTCCAACATATTTTGAGCAATGGTTGTTATTTGCTCGGTGCTTAATTTGTGGAAAACTATGGTATCGTCAATGCGGTTTAAAAATTCGGGCCTAAAGGTCTTTTTAAGTTCGGCTATTACAAGGCTTTTTATATTGTCGTAATCGGTGTCGCTGCCTTGCTCCACACCAAAACCAAAGGCCTGCTTTTTTTCGGTTATAAGGCGGGCACCAATGTTAGATGTCATAATAATAACGGTGTTTTTAAAATCTACCTTACGGCCGGCCGAATCGGTTAAGATGCCATCGTCTAATATTTGCAACAAAATATTAAAAACATCGGGGTGGGCCTTTTCAATCTCGTCAAAAAGCACCACAGAATATGGTTTTTTCCTAACCTGCTCGGTAAGTTGGCCGCCCTCTTCAAACCCAATGTAACCGGGCGGCGAACCAATCAAGCGTGAAACGGTGTGTTTTTCCATATATTCCGACATATCCAGCCTTATTATTGCCGATTCATTGCCAAACATGGCCTCGGCCAAGGCTTTGCAAAGCTCGGTTTTGCCAACACCCGTGGGGCCTAAAAATATAAACGAGCCTATTGGCCTGTTTGGGTCTTTAAGGCCGACTCTGCCGCGGCGTATTGCCTTGGAAACTGCCTTAACGGCCTCGTTCTGACCAACAATGCGGCCATGCAAAACATTTTCTAAATTAAGAAGCCTTTGGCTTTCGGACTCGGTTAACTGTGTAACCGGAACGCCACTCCAGGCCGATACAATATTGGCAATATCTTCGGCGTCCACCACGCCGTTGGCCGTTTCACCCTTCCATTCGGTGCGGTTTTGGTTTAATTTTAAATTAAGTTCTCGTTCGCGGTCGCGCAGACTTGCCGCTAATTCAAAATCTTGGCTGTTAATGGCAGCCTCTTTTTGTTTGGAAATATCGGCAATTTGCGCCTCTAAATTTTTAATATCCTGTGGGGCCACCGAATTTTTAAGCCGCACCTTAGAGCCCGCTTCGTCAATTAAATCTATTGCCTTGTCGGGCAAATATCGGTCGGTTATATAACGGGCTGAGAGTTCTACCGCTGCCTTAATGGCTTGGTCGGTAAACTTAACCGAATGGTGTTGCTCGTATTTTTGTATTAACCCTTTTAATATTAAAATCGAATCTTCGGTGCTTGGCTCGCCAACATTTACAGGCTGAAAGCGGCGCTCTAAGGCCGAGTCTTTTTCAATATATTTGCGGTATTCATTCAGCGTTGTGGCACCTATAACCTGCATTTCGCCTCGGGCGAGTGATGGTTTTAATATATTTGCGGCGTCGGTAGAGCCTTCTGCCGAGCCTGCGCCCACAATGTTATGAATTTCGTCTATAAACAAAATAACATCTTGGTTTTTAATAACCTCATCAATTACCGCCTTAATTCTTTCTTCAAAATCTCCCCTATATTTTGTGCCGGCCACCATACCTGTTAAATCAAGCGACACAACCCTTTTATTAAGCAAAATTTCGGGGACATCGTTTTGTGAAATCTTAAGTGCCAAGCCCTCGGCAATGGCGGGTTTGCCAACGCCCGGCTCGCCGATTAAGCAAGGGTTGTTTTTTTGGCGGCGACATAAAATTTGTATAACCCTTTCTATTTCGTCGCTCCTGCCAATAACGGGGTCGATTTTGCCGTTTTTAGCGGCAGCGGTTAAATCTCGGCCGTATTTTTCAAGGGTTGGGGTTTTGCCGTTTTTGTTTTCGGGTTTGTTTTCAAAATTACTGTTGCCGTTATATTCATTACTTACCCCTGCAGCATTAAGTGCGGCCGAGGTTAAAAAAGCAACATCTACACCCAGTTTATTAATAAACCTGATGGCGTAATTATCATTTTCACTTAAAATTCCAATAAGCAAATGTTCGGTGCCAACCTGTTTTTTGTTAAGATTAAAGGCTCCGTTTGTGGCAACCTCGATGGCCTTTTTAGCCCTTTGGGTAAAATAATCGGGTGAAAGATTTGTAACATTGCCCTTGCCAATGGTTTTTACAATTAAATCCTCAATTTTTTCGGCAGTTATATTGTTTTTTACAAGTATTGTCGAGGCAACACCGCTGCCGCCCTTTAAAATACCAAGTAAAATATGTTCGCTGCCAATATATGTGTGCCCCATTAATTCTGCCGAGCTTATTGCTAAGTTCAAGGCCTCGTTGGCCTTTTGGGTAAACCCGTTAAAATTATATTTCATTTAAAGCACCTCTTAAAATTAAATTACATTACAAGGCTTCCCTTATAAAGCTCGCCCTTTTTATGTCACGCTCGCGAGAATCTAGTTCGCCAAACGCACGCATTAACATATTGGGTTGGCCTTCTACTAATAATTTTATGGGCAAGGAAGCATCTATATTAATTATGCCCATGCCAACACCTAATTTAATCAGCGATAAATGTCTTAGCATTTCTTTGCTGCTTAAAAGTCGTGCATTTTTTAAAATTCCAAAGGCCCTGAAAATTTCATCTTCTAAAAGTTGTTTGTCGGTTTTTTCGCGGGCCTCTAATTCTTTGGCAATAAACTGTTTTGCAATGGCCTCAAGGTTATCAAGGGCGTCTTGCTCGGTTATTCCCAAAGTGATTTGGTTAGAAAGTTGGTATAAATTTGCCCCTGCGTTGCTGCCCTCGCCATAAAGGCCGCGCATTGTAAACCCAATTTTATTAACCGATTCGGTAAGTTCCCTTACTGCCGAAGAATAATCAAGCATTGGTAAATGCATCATTACCGACGCCCTAAGGCCTGTGCCAATGTTGGTTGGGCATTCAGTTAAAAAACCAAGTTCACTGTTATATGCAAAACCTAATTTTTGGCAAAGCAATGTGTCTAACCTTTCGGCAATGTCGTAAGCCTCTTTTAAATTAAGGCCTGTTTTTAAAACCTGAATTCTAAGGTGGTCTTCTTCGCCAATCATCACCGAAACCGATTCGTCTTCCGAAATTATTATGCCGCGTGTGCTGTAAGAACCAGCAAACTCAGGGCTTATTATATGGCGTTCTACCATGGCATAAACTTCGCGCTCGGGCACATCGCCCATATCAATATACCTTAAATTTTTGGCAAAAGGAGCGTTAATTTCAAGCAACGCTTTTTTTACCTTTTGGGTCATCTCGGACCGTTGTTGCTCGCTCATTTTAGAGGGAAACGGAAACCCTGTAATGTTGCGGGCTAATCTTATGCGTGAGGTAACTATAATGTCCGATTCCGGCCCTATTTCATTATACCAATTAGCCATTTTTATTTCTCCTTTGCTTCTAATTCTTTAATTTCGTCGCGCACCTTTGCGGCGGCTTCAAATTCTTCGCGGGCCACAAGGTCGTTTAAATGTTGTTTTAAAAGCGCTATTCGGTTGGGTTCTGCCACGGCCAGCGGTGCGCTGTTGGGCACCTTGCCAATGTGTTTTATGCTGCCGTGTACCCTTTTAATATATGGCAATAAATCGTTATAAAATTCGTTATAACACTCGGCACAGCCCACCTTGCCCGACTCGATAATCTCGCTAAAACTGGTGCCGCAACCTGCGCACCTTTTGGTGTTAAGACCTGCATTTTCGGTTAGCATATCGCCCAAAAATGACGACAACATCCCGGCAATGCTGCCACTGCCAAGACCTGTAAAGCCCAACTTGGCGGCGCAACTGCCACATAAATATTTTTGGGTTGAAACCCCGTTTATTACCTTTTTTATATGGGTTGTAGCGGTGTTTTTACCGCAGTTTTCACATAACATAATAATTTTCCCCCTTAAAGTTGTGTTAAAAGCATTTGCTTAAGTAATGCTGCTCGCAATTCGTCGCGATATTCTATCGGAACGGTACGAAGCGCAGTGTCGGCCACAACCGACTTAAAAATTCTGGCGGCTTCATCGTTAATTAAAGAAGATTGCAAACAATTCTCTATAAGTATACGCGCTGAAAAGGCATCTATGGCAGTGCCAAGTGAATTTATTATATGCATTATTGCAGAAGAACGGTTTAAAGTTACCCTTTTAATGCGAATATATCCGCCGCCGCCACGCCTACTCTCTATAATATAGCCGTGCTCGGGTGTAAAACGCGAAGACAACACATAGTTAATTTGGCTGGGCACACAACCCATTAAGCCTGCAAACTCGTTACGTTGAATTTCGGCGGTATTGTCTTCTGAACTGTTTAACAATTTTATAATTTCTTCGGTTATTAAATCACTTAATCGCATTTGATTTATCCCTTTCGTTTGACTTTAATTGACCTTCTAATTATTATTATACACAAAGGTCAAAAAAAGTCAAACACTTTTTTTGTGTAACACAAAAAATTTTTCGGCATAGAATAAAGTAGTTGAAAGGAGGTCTGTAAAATGTGTTGCAATTCTTTCGGCGGTAACAACTGCACTTGGATTCTTATTGTAATCCTTCTTCTCATCTGCTGTGGCGGTAACGGCGGTTGTGATAACGGTTGTGGTAACAATGGCTGCTGCTAATTTTTTTAAAATTAACGGCAAAAATCCCTGCAAAAGCAGGGATTTTTATTTTTTCTTTACATTTTTAAAAAATTGTTATATATTTATTTTATAAAACAAACAGGAGTATACAATATGGATTTTTTAGAATTTGCCAAAAACAGATTTTCGGTTAGAAAATTTACACAAGAGCCGGTAAAACAAGAGCATATAGAAAAAATTTTAGATGCTGCAGCGCTGGCGCCCACAGGTTGCAACCTGCAACCGCAAAGAATTTTAGTTATTAACAACCAAACAACACTAGAAAAACTAAAAAATTGCACACGCTGCCATTTTGATTGCACCGCTGCTTTTTTGGTTTGCTGCAACACTAAAGAAAGTTGGGTTAGAAAATACGATGGCGCAACAAGCGGCATAATTGATACATCTATTGTTGCCACACATATGATGTTAGAATCACACAATTTGGGCCTCGGCTGCACCTGGGTTATGCACTTTAACCCCCAGGCCATGCGCGAAGAATTTAACATACCAAGTTGTTTAGTGCCTGTTGCTTTGCTGGTTATGGGCTACCCCGCAAAAGACGCCGAACCGCTTGAAATGCACTTTAAAAGCAAAGAAAAACAAGAATTTGTTTTTTACAATGAATTTTAAATAATAAAAAAACACCCGAGGTTAAACCTCGGGTGTTTTTATTTAATTTATTTTGTTGCTAAAACTTGGTTAAGTTCTTCCATTTTAGCAGTGGCTTGGTTTTCCATTGATTGTATAAATGTTGTAATTTGTGCAGCGGTACCATTGTTGAATAGGTTCCAGTGGAAAGGATGAGTTTCGAATGTGAAAATATCACGAGAGATAGATTGATATTGATTATCGGTGGCCAATAAGGTCATCATAACATCATAAGCTTGCTCATTGTAATAATATGAGTGTGGCTCGTAATTAGCAAGGTTAGCAAAATAACCAACAAAGTAAGGAACAGCAGCCGGGTTCTTAGCACCTGTGGCAATGGAGAAACCTATTGTTTCGTTTATAGGTGTGAAAGCCTCTTTGCCTTCAAACTTGGGCATTGGAACAGCCTTAAAGTTACCATATTTTTGAATTTTCATGGTTGCGTTTTCAGTTTCTAAAACATGAGTGTTACCAATTGCAAACAAGGTTGTGGGCTTCATGGAATCGAAAGTACCTGCGCCTTGTGTGAAGATTCTGTTAGCGCGGCCTTCTAATAAGAATTTCCAAGCATCTAACAGATCGGCATCGTAAAGGTTAAGGGAATATTTTGAACCGTCATATGTAACAAAGTCTTTACCAATAGTTTCGCCGGCCATATTGTAAAAAACGGTCTGCATGCCGTAATAATCGGTGCCTTGTTTAACCCATTCTTCGCTCATTTCTTCTAATTTTTCCCAGGTCCATTCGCCTTTTTTATAAAGCTCCCATGGGTCTTCAAAGCCCATTTCTTCCATAACTCTAGTGTTATAAACTATGATAGTGAACCTTTTAAATGGTGTGTAAGAAAGACCAAATGCATAAGGAGTGCCGTTAACCGAATATAAATCGGCAGTGGATTTGCTCCAAGCAGGGCCTGAGAAATCGTAACCTGTTACAGAGATAGGTTGCGAGAACTTCATAGCATTAAATGTAGGTGTGTAGTTTGTGTAAACATCGGGGGAATCGCCGGTAGCTACCATGGCTGCTAACTTTTCGTTATAAGTATCGCCATATTGGGCATCTATAATCTCAACATTAATGCCCGATTCTTGTTTAAACCTGTCAATAACTTGACCCTCTTGGCCGAAATCATACGGGTCGTACCAGTTCAAGAACCTAACAGTTGTGCCCTTAAGTTCTGCCGGCACTGAAGCGATTAATGCAGCTGAATCGAGTGCATTTTCGGCAGAAACACCAGCTTGTGTGCCTACATTATTGCCTCCATTGCCACCATTGCCACTATTGCCGCCGCAAGCAGCAACCGAAAGTGCCAACAAAAGAACAAGCATAAGGGCAACTATTTTTTTAATAGTTTTAGACATACTTTTTTCTCCTTTAATAAAAAATTTGTGTGTATTTGCTAAATTTATTTTAACCTACAATTCCTACTCTGTCAATACTTTTTATGAAATTTTTTTGCATTATACAATACATAACAAGCATAGGTAAAATGAACAACAAGCAAGCCGCCATTACAGCACCCGAAGAACTATTTGCATATTGGTCTAGGCCGAATGCACTCACTTTATTATATATTTTAGAAAGATTTACTGCTAAAATATCACTGTTGGTAAAGTACATTTCGCAAAGGTAAGAATCGTTCCAGTGCCAAATAACACTGAATATTGTAACGGTTAAGAATGCAACGCCAGAAGACGGTACAACGATTGATAAGAATGTTTTTATAGGACCTGCGCCATCAATAGAGGCGGCCTCTTCAAGTTCTTTGGGCATACCCTTATAGAACTGAACAAATATGAATATGAAAAGACCGGCTTTGAGTCCCACACCTAAAATACTTGGCAAATAGAATGCCCACGGGGTATTAAGCAAATTAGGTCGAATATCGGTTCCGATTAGGTTGCCTATTAATTTTAAAATTCCAAGGCAATCAAAATAACGCATGTTAAGCATTAACGGAATCATAATCATATTAGTTGGGATTAATATGGTTAAAATGAGGAAAAACATTAATAGTTTTTTCTCTTTAAAATCAAACCTTGCAAGACCGTATGCAAACACAGAGCAAGAAACAACCTCGATTAATCCTGAAACTATTTCGGTTTTAAGGGTATTAAACAAACCTATTGGGTATTGTAAAGCCTTCCACGCGATAGACATATTCTCTAACGTGTAGTGCTTAGAAATCCATACAACCGTTTGGTCTTCAAAATCGTAAATATGTCGGAACGAAACCGAAAGCATATAAATTAACGGGTATATGATAACGTAGCCTACAAGTAACAAAAATGCCCAACGTAATATTGTAACAACAACAGATGTTGCTTTCTGCCTTGCCTTAAGAGGAGAAATTTCTTTATTAAATAATGTCATTTTGTTTTCCCCCTTTAAGACCAGCGTTTTAGGCATAACTTGTTATAAACTGCAAGTATTACTGCCATGAAAACACCTATTATTAAAAAGTAAAGCCACAGCATTGCCGAAGATTTGTCGTAAACCTGTTGGCCGCTCATTAGATCGAACGCCATAGACATTATATACTTTCTGGTTGTTATTAGGTCTATCATGGTGTAAACCATAACAAGTAAAATGTTTTGACCTAACATTGGGAAGGTAATGTACCAAAATTCTTCCCATTTAGAACAACCTTCAACCTTAGCAACCTCATAAAGAGATTCAGGTATAGACTGCAAACCCGAAATAAACAGAATAATTTGAATTCCGCAGTTCCATAAAAGGTTAAATATACCGCTTATGTAACCCGAAATCAACTCGGTTAATTCGGCGGGCAGGCCTAAATTTTCTAGTACTTTATCAAAATTTATCATATTGCCGTAGGTGCCGGCAGACTCGCCCGAGGTAGCACCAATTATCATACCGCTTTTTGATAAATAATCAATAATAACACCGGTTGCTATTATTACAGGCAAAAAGTAAATTGCCCTCATTACAATTCTGCCTTTGAATTTTTGGTTAAGAATAATGGCAAGAATTAAACTTAATGCCAAAATAATGGGAAGCTGAACCAAAAACACTCCCACGGCATCTTTAAGTCGGTTTAAGTAATCCGGGTCTTGATTGATTATGTCATTGAACCACTTAAAGCCTACAAATTTTGCCTCTACACCGCCCGAAATAATTCTTACATCGGAAAAGGCATAGCGTATAGAGTTAATAATTGGCATTACAAAGAACAATATTAAACCTATCTCCCACGGGAGAACGAACAGTCTGCCATATCTGCTTTTTAAGGCCTCAACGCCTTTTGTTTTCTTTTTGATTTTTGTACCCAAACTGTTCACCCCCTTATTTAATTACCAAATAGTCGTTGGCTTTAACTATGCCATCGGCTACGGTGTAATCGGAATTCGAATAATTTACATAAGTTTTAACGCCATTTGCGAAGGTTGTGCAACGAACATCTTTTGTTATGAGTTCGTGGTTTACAATTGTTTGACCACTTATTGCACTGTAATAATCTTTAAATTCGTTGCCGGCATTAATAATAACATCTTTATTACCTTTGTAAAGGCCACCGTATAAATCTTTATGTGGTGAAAGTGTTATGGTCTCGTTATAGTTGTTGTAAAGTGTAAACAACATTGAAGAACCTGTTTCAAGAGCATAAAGCTTTTTAGTTTCAAAACTCTCGCCCGCGTTCATAGCCTCGGATGTGATTTCGGTTTTTCCTTTAAATATCATTTGGTAGAAAGGAATATCAGCCGTGAACATATCTTGTTTAGATGATGTGTGCGGAGCTTCGAAAATACAATCGGCAATTTGTGCAGCATAAACATTAGCGCCTGTGGCAGCAAACGAATAACCATTTTGCTTGTAGTTGTTGGCAATTTCGCTTACCTGTGCGCCCATGCCGTTTTTAGCATAATATTCATCCGACGTATAATCGGAATAAGCGTTTGATGTTATGCTGGCAAAGCTAACGCCGCTAATATTATATTTACCGATTTTCTTGAGCAATTTGTTAGCAATTGCATCTAACTTTGTTCTGGTAATTAACCTGTGGCGACTGTAATTGTCAACATCAGGTATATGAGCACCTCTGCTTATTTGATACACGTAAGCCGAGGCTTTAGTGGCTGTTTTGGCGGTGTCGAATGTGTTATAACCGCCGCCTGCCTTAGCAAATTCGCTAATATTGAAATCTACAAACGAATCTATTCCGTTTTGTTTACAATATTCGGTAAGACTATTTAACTCTTTTTTGCTGCCGAACTTGTTTGCTAACTTAAAGTTGCCGGCAATTTTGCTTATATCTAAGCCCGATTCGCCAAATCCATAAAGTTGAATATTGGGTTTAACGCCGGTTACCGAAAGTTCATTTAAAATGTTAGAAATATCGGAATATGTGGTAAGTGCCAATAATGATTTATACGGGAAGCCTATAAAGTTTTTCTGTTGACCTAAACCACCAATAAACTTAAGCGAATAAACCGAATCTTCTACATCGCTTGCAGCGTCATTGTTACCATAAAGGTATTCTTGGTACAACCTAGCCATACCGTTATAGTTGGCATTCGCGTCGCTCAGTGGATAATAATCCACCGTGAACACGGCTTTTTCTAAGCGCTCGTCAGAATATAATTCCGAATCGTTTCCACTGCCCGACTGAATATAGGTGTAGTCGCTGTTGCGCAAATCAAAACTGGCGCAAATTGAACTGTAACCCGTTACATTGTCGGCTACTGTTGCGTTTATTGATGCTGAATCGGCACCCGAAGAAATTATGGCAAGCACCGCATTGTTTCCTGTTTTAATGCCGTAAACCGGTAAATAAACATTCTTTTCGTTGGTTTGTTTGTCCTTAATTTTTCTGGCAGCATCGTTTCCGTAAACCTCTGACGAGGTTGTCATTTTTTCGGTTACGGGCTTGCTAATGTCAATTAAAGCACCGCTGCCCGACGGATAGAACATATAGGAATCAGCCTGGCCATGTGGAGCCGAGCATAAATAAGGTGCTACTTGAATGCTGTAAACCAAGTTCTCATTTTCAACAATTTTAGATGTATCTATAGAAATGCTCATGCCTTTTTCTTTAAGAGAATAGGTTACAGGAATTAAAATTTCAGCATCTTTAAACAAATAGGTTACTGTAACAGCACCATCTGTAATTTCGGCCGAATATGTGCCCTTATTAACACTGTGAGTATAGGCTCTGGCGTCGGCAATGGCGTTTTCTTCGGCCATTTTATATGAAACTAAAATTGCCGATTCTAAATAATTCCTTTGCCTTGCTTGTTTTTCTTCGGTTGGGGTGTTCATATAACCTTCCGGTGTGGTTGACCACTGAACACCCGTTGCCTTATCGGTAAGAACTACACATTTTTCGTCGTTATTCCAAGAAAGTATAAAATTGCTGTTTTCGTTAATAACGCCTTCTTGAATTTTTGCTTTAGGCAAAAGTGAGGTAACATCAACTGTAACCGTTTTGCCACAGCCTGCCATAGTGGTAACCAGCATAATTGCACAGATAGCGAAACTAACAAATTTTAATATAAATTTTTTCATTTAATTTCCCTCCTGTGCGTTATCTGAAGAACAGTTCCATTGCAACTGTTTCTATGAAAATTTTAACCTGCTGGCATAAAATAAACATCATGAATATTAAGAATATAATTAATATCATTGCTAACAGGGTTATAATTGTTGTGAACACAAATTTTCCAAAGGTAAATTCGTGCAGGTTGATAAGCCCCATAACAAGAATAACACCTGTTAATATAATGCAAACATAATTAAGTATTGCTAATATATTAGCTTCGTTAAGGGTTAATACATTAGATAAAATATCGTAACCTATTGCCTGAATTATCATTGGGATTAAGCTATAACTTGTTACAATATATATATCCTTTAACTTACCTTTACCCTCAAACAATGTGGTAACAGCCCAGTTGGCAACAGTAAACAAAATTACAAGGCCAAATGTTTGGGCTAAGGCATACCATGCGTTAACATCTTTAATGCTGGAATCGTTAAAAATAAATCCTGTTGAAAGACCTATTATTTTAAACACATACCAAACGGCTAAAAATGCAGTTGCTATTAAAACAGAGCCGCCTTTGTTATTTTTAATTTCATAAAAAGTGTCGGCCGGGTGCAATAATGTTGAAATTGCTGTTTTAAATTTATAGTTTTTAATTAAAACAATGTTTTTCTTCTTTTTCCAATGTAAGAATAATATTAAAGCAACAACCAAAACAACAATTATTGCAACAATTAACACGAAGTTTTTGGTTAGAAAATCTTTTCTTACATATTCATACGCACGGCTATAGGTTGTGCGGTCCACACCTTTTTTAGCGTAATCTAAAGCTTCGTGGTAATTTTCTTGTAAAAGTTTTGCTTTAGCAATACCGCGATATGCCAAAATGTTATTAACATCTAGTTCTAAAACTTTGTTCCAATATGCTTCGGCATCGTTATAATCGCCCGAAATAGTTAAGTTTTGGGCTGTTTGAACTAAATCGCCATATGCGTTGCGACCAAACACGGTAATATTGTTTTTAATGGCATCCACTACATATAACTTTCCGTTCATGGTGCTAATGGCTTTGGAACTTTTAAATGTGCCTTCTTGCGAGCCGAAATATACACCGCCGCCTATTGTAGTAATAAGGTTACATTCGTTATCGTAAACATAAATTCTGCCATAGGCAACGTCGCACACATAAATGAAGTTATTTTCATCTATGCAAATGCTGGCCATATCGTGTCCTAATTCACGTGCGCCGTATTTAATCATTTCCTCGGTGGCAAACATAACACTTGCGGAATCAGAAACATCGGTTCCTGATTTATCTTTTAATATGTTTGTTCCTATTGGGTTAAGTTTTTTAACCGAACCTGTTGCCGAGGCTGTAGCTTCTGTGGAACCTGTACAGGTGTAAATATAACCGTCGGGACCAAGCTCCATATCTACAAACGAGAAAGGTAATATCTTTTCGCTTTTAGAAAGTTTTATATCGTTTTGGAAAAGCATATCCCAAAGGTTATTCATGGCGTCTAATATGGTGGTACTTACAGAGTTAGCGCCAAAGAAGCCTTTGAACTCGTAATCGGGGGTGTACATTGCAGCACCGTGGTAGCTACCTTCACACAAAACGTATAAATAGTCCATTTCGTCTTTAACTATTTTAATTGGTGAATAGTGAAGCGATTCCGGCCACATTACAGTATCGGGTTTCTCTAACACCGTTGTAACATTGCCCAAAGTGTCGCCAATAAGCAAACGGTTATGTGCAGTGTCGGCTATGTAAAGAACATTATCTTCATCTATCAAAATGCCGCGAGCATCTTTAAAATCGCTAACTTCGCCATTAATTGTTACACTGCTAATAACACTAATAAGATTAAAGTTTTCATCGGTTATAACAATTTTGCCCGAGGCAGAATCTAATATATAAATTTTGCCGTCGGTAGCATAAATATCATATAACGAACCAAAATTTTCAAGACCTAAATCGGCCGCTATAATGGTTTTTTCGTGCTCAAACATCGGCCTTGTGTAAACCATTTCTTTTTTGCCCTGGCTACCGGCCCAATTTGATACAGCATCGTTAACGCTATCGCCAAATTCGGCAGCAGAAGCTGTTATGTTAAATGTAAAAAGGCAAAGGGCGCACAACAAAACCGCTAAAATTCTTTTAAAGTTTTTCATTGTTTACCCCCCTTTTAATCCTTCATACCGGAATTACTCATGGTTTCCATTACATTACTTTGTGAAATCAAATACACAATTATAGGCGGAATCATCATAATTACGGTGGTGGCCATGGCGTTACCGGCACGGGCAATACCGCCTGCTGTAATCTGGCTCATTGCCGATGGCAGTGTTTTTAAAGATTCGGTAAATATTGTAGATACCGTACCTGTGGCCCACATTCCGCTGAACGAGAACAACAACAATGTTAACCAACAAGGTTTAACCATTGGCATTAATATTTTCCAGAAAATGAGCGGATAGCCTGCACCGTCAATACGGGCGGCTTCAAGCAATGCATCGGGCACCGAGGCGTCCATATATTGTTTCATAAGGAATACACCCATTGCTGATGGTATTGCGGGTAGAATATACACCCAATATGTATCAATAATGCCCATTTTTGAGAAAATAATATATTGTGGAACAAACAATGTTGTACCGTTATATAATAGCGCAAACTGAACAATCAAGAAAACAACGGTGCGCCATTTGTATTTGCTTTTTGAAAAGAAGAAGGCTGCTGCCGCTGCACATAAAATATGCAAAACGGTACCAACTATGGTAATGAAAATACTGTTGAACACATACCTTGAAAGCGGAACCTGCAATTTAGAAAGCAGTGAAGGCAACAGTGTATAGTTGGAAATTGTTGGCCTTTTTACAAAAAACCTTGGTGGGAAAATTAAAATTTCATCCAACGGTTTAAGTGAAGTTGATACCGAATAAACTAAAGGTAAAACGCTAATAATACCAAAACCTAACAGCATAATTACAAATATTGTTGTAACAGCCTTGGAACGAGTATAGCGTTTGTACTGTAATTCGCTTGTATCAAACAATTTAAATTTACGAAGTTTATCCCTAAATTTTTTCATAATTACAGCACCCCCTATTTACCCATTCTGTTAAGTAGTTTTGCAACTACATTACGGAATATTGCCATCATGGCAAACAAGAATATAGAAATTGCTGCTGCATAGCCCATTTCCATACGTGTGTTGGCAACGTCACCCAAATATGTAACTATTGTGTCGGCGCAGTTGTTAACCGTTGGGTAACCGCAAAGCGTTGTTATGGTGGCACCTATTGAGAAAGCGCCTGCAATTTGCATAACCGCACCAAACAAAAGAATTTCTTTCATACATGGTAGGGTTATATACCAAAGTTCTTGCCAACGGTTTCTAATACCGTCTATAGCGCCGGCTTCAAAAAGTGACACATCTAAGCCCTGCAAACCTGCAATATCGGCCAAGAAAGAAACGCCTATACTCGACCAAATTGTAATTGCAATTATAATTGGCACAATGTATGTTGGGTTGGAAAGCCATAAAATAGGCTCGTTTATAAGACCCACGCTCAAGAGTGCACTGTTAACATAACCGTAAGAGTCGCTGCTGAAGGCAATTTGCCAAATAAAGAAGGCGTTACCAACAAGTGCCGGAGCATAGAATAAAAACGACATAAAGGAACGAACCTTTGGATTAAACTCGTTTATAAACCAAGCCAATACATAGGAAAGTAAAAATCCTGCAGGGGCGGTTGCTACGGCCAAAATAAGTGTGTTGGTTGTTATTTTTATAAATAAATCATCGGTAACGAACATACGAAGGAAGTTGTCAAGCCCTATAAACTTAGGGGCCGATAACATATCGTAAGAGAAGAAACTTAAAACAAGTGAAACCACTATTGGCAGTGCTGTAAATAAGCCAAATAAAATAAAGAAAGGAAGGGCCAGCGAAAATAACGATATCTCACTACCGCCAAACGACGACTTGCTTTTTTTCTTTTTAATAACTTTATTGTTAGTCAAGGTTATATTCGCCTCTCTTTCTTTCAATTTCGGCATCGGCAATTTTTGCCCATTTGAAAATCATATCTTTCGGGTTTTCCGAAAGGTTGATAACATTTTGGAAAGCCTGCATTACCGAACGCTCTACATAATAGCCACCGGGAACCTCTTTAAGTCCTTTAACATAACTCCAGGCGTCTAACATAATTTCAAGGTCGTTAGATTCCCAAGAAAGCATCTTAAAGGCCTCAACATTGGCTGTTGTTCTACGGCCAACTTCACCTAAAATGGCCTCTAACATAACCGAATATCTGTATTGTGTATTGGCGTTTGTCCACCATTTTAAGAAGGTCCAGGCCTCATCTTTATGTTTGCTTATATTTGGTATAACACAAGCAGTACCGGTGTCGGACTGAGCATAGTTGATAACTCCGTCTTCACCCATTGTACCCGGCATTTTAGCAATGCCCCATTTGCCTACAATTTCGGGGGCTGCTTGGCTGAACAAGGTGTAGTTTGTATAACCTGAAACGCCCATTGGCATTGTGCCCGCACGGAAACGGTTGTATAAATCGAAGCTTACCGGGAAGCTTAGGTTGGTGTAATAATCGGTCCATTCAACAAAGGTTTCAACTGCGGCACCATTTAAGAAGTTGGTGCGGTCGTTTTCGGTGTAAACCGGAATGTTCTTTTGCATTAAACGTGTTGAATAAACATTAAGTGTGGTACTTAACATTCCGCCTGAAACAACACCTGTCGGCAAACCAACCTGCAGGTTTTGCCTTTGAAGCAAGGCTGTAACATTCCTAAACTCTTCCCAAGTTTTAGGTGGTTCAATGCCTATTTCTTCAAAAATATCGGTTCTGTAGAAAAGAATCGAGAAATCTTGTGTATCGGGTATACCATAAATTGCATTACCTAATTTATATGGGTCGTCGGCACCGGGTTGGAAGCGCTTAACAACCTCGTTGTAATCGGGGAAGTTAGATAAATCGTATAACGCGCCACGCATTCCGTAGTTTACCGGCTCGGTACGGCCTTGACCTATAAGCAGGTCAGGTCCGCTACCGGCTAAAATAGCCTGAATGAGCGATGCGCCAACTATTTGAACATTAACATTAATGTTGGGGTTTTCTGCCTCGAAAGAGTCTTTAATAAGTGAGGTTAAAATTTGTGTTTGGTCACGGCCCCAGGTTACCCATAAAGTAAGGGTGGTTTTGTCCTTAGTGCTTTCGGTGCTATAACTGTATTCGTCCATAAACGAAACCAAGAAGCGTTCGGCCGAGAATTTAGTCTTTTCCCACCAGTTTGCCATTTTAAACTCATAATCCTTTTCGGGTGAGGCTAAAATAATTTGGTCTAAATCGAGTGGTAGTTTTGCAACGTCGGAAACAAGAGCAGTTAACGAGCAATAGTTATCGTAATAACTTTGCACGTATTTTTGTGCGCTATATTGGTTTTCAAGCATATCGCGCATTACACGCACCATATTTTGAATGGTCGAAACATATGTACCGCTTTCTTCCTGGGTTATTTCTATAATCCTTTTGGAAACAGCCTCAAGGCTTTCTATGTTAGCGGCAAGGGTTTCGTTAAATTGCGGTATGTTTTTAAAGAATTCATAACTACGGCCGGCGTCTATTTTTTCGCCCGTAATCATTTTAATTTTAAGGTAAAGGTTACCAACATCGTAGGCAACATCGTTAATTTGGCGACTAACCTCACCAAATTCGCCCAAAGTAACGCTAAGGCTTATGGTGCGTTTGCCTTTTTTTAAATAAATGAGAGCCGGCTCATCCGAACCTGCATTAAGTTCAGAGAATTGCCAGTTACCATCGTAATAGAACGGAACACTTGCGGCCTCGGTAAACGGATTTTTACCGTCAATTTTAAGGTTACGGTAAGAGTTACCGCTTATAACTACATTTTGGCGGTACCTAAAAGCCATTCTGTAAAGGCCATCTTCGGGTATATACACTTCCCAAGAAATGGTGTCGTTAGGTTTTTGCCAACCTGTGCCACCTATGTAGTTAATAATATTTTTAAATGCCTCGGAAGGTGTAAGGCTTGGGTCGCTGTTATCTATAAGAGGGTTAATAGAAGCGGTGCTTTTGTAGGTTGCTTTTTCGCCTTCTATAAGAATATCGGCTCCGGTGTAGTTTTTATAACCGTTTTGTTCGTATTCTTTAGCCACTTGTTCGTAAGGCTTAACATCATCGGGTGCTTTAAGTGTAACCGATGCTAAATAAAACTCACCCGAAACTGCAGTAATGCTTAAGGTGTGTGTGCCGGCTGAAAGTGCCACCTTTAACGGCTCGGTATATTGGCCGCTGGTTTCCATGGCAACTGCGGTTTTAAATAAATATTTTTCAATCTGTTCAGATGAATAAATATTTCCGGCGCTGTCAGGAACACCGTCGGGGTTTTTATCGATAAAGGTTCTGGCAAAGTTAACCGAATTCAATGCGCTGTATGGCACAGTGCCATCAACCGCAAATGAAAATCTGAGCGGT
Source organism: Acutalibacteraceae bacterium (assembly GCA_045651765.1). Taxonomy (GTDB): domain Bacteria; phylum Bacillota; class Clostridia; order Oscillospirales; family Acutalibacteraceae; genus SIG565. Next base: position 99,697 of record JAZRSY010000008.1, read on the forward strand.
AAGCCACGGCCTTTAATCGGGCAGTATGAAAGTTCAATTTCATAAAGGCCTGCAGTTTCAACATTAAAGGTGTAATTAACTGTGCCCTTTTCGCCTATCCACTTAAGTATATTTTCTTTCTTAACGCCGTTTTCATCGGTGTATTCAGCCACGGTTTCTATAGTGGCGCCATTGGCAGCACTATACGAAACAGCAGGCAAAGAATAGCTTGTTGTTCCGTTTTCAAACGCAGCTTGTTGTTCCAAATATTTGGCATAAGTATCATCATCTGCTGCCAAATTAATATCGGAAATTTGTTGTGTTTCGCTTGTAGTGCCGGTTGTTTCGGCAAAGCAGGTAACCTGGAAAACCGAAACCATAAAAGCCACCGCTAAAATAATGGCAATATACCTTTTCATATGCACCGTTCCCTCCAAAAAAAAATAAGTTAAAATTGTAAGTATTGCACAAAAAACTTAAAAATGGGGGGAATACCCCCTTTTACAATACTTATACCATATATAATAATACCAAAATGCCCCTTTACTGTCAAGCAAAAATGAACAATTTTTAATGAAAATTACTATATTTTTAAGTCACTTTTGATTAATTTTTAACAATAAATTTTACATTTTTTCTATATATTACCTTTTTTTGTTGAAAAATACCATATTTTGTGTTTTTAAGCGTTTTTAGTAAAAAACGAGAAAATTTTTTGCCGTTAGCAAAAATAAAAACCCCGAAAACCTGATGGTTTCGGGGTTTCGTAATCTCTTGTAAAATAAGATTAACGTTTTGAGAACTGTGGTGCACGACGAGCGCCTTTGAGACCGTATTTCTTTCTCTCTTTCATTCTTGGGTCGCGAGTTAAGAAACCTGCCTTTTTAAGTTCGGGACGGAGTTCTTCATTAACCTGAAGAAGTGCACGGGCAATACCATGGCGGATAGCGCCTGCTTGACCTGTAACACCGCCGCCGTTAACACGGCAAACAACATCGAACTTTTCGGTGTTGTTGGTTAAAGCCAAAGGCTGACGAACAATAAGTTTTAAGGTCTCAAGACCAAAATAATCGTCAATATCACGGTCGTTAATTGTAACTTTACCAGTTCCGTTATAAATGCGTACGCGGGCAACAGAACTTTTTCTTCTGCCGGTACCGTAAAAATAAGGTTTTCCTTCAAACATTATTCTGTCTCCCTTTCATTAAAATTCGTACTTTTCAGGTTTTTGGGCAACCTGAGCGTACTCTGCGTTTTTGTAAACATGAAGCCTTGTTAAAGCCTTGCGGCCAATAGTGGTATCGGGCACCATTCCCTTAACGGCTAATTCCATAGCGAGTTCGGGGCGGGTGGCCATAAGGGTGGAATATTGAACCTCTTTTAAGTGGCCAATATAACCGGTATGGCGGCGATAATATTTGTTTTCAAGCTTCTTTCCTGTTAAAACTGCTTCGGCAGCGTTAATTACTACAACATGGTCGCCGCAATCAACATGAGGGGTAAACTCGGGTTTGCCCTTACCGCGAAGGAGCTCAGCAACCTTGGCTGCTGTGCGGCCTAACGGACGGCCTGCTGCGTCAACAATGTACCATTTACGCTGTACCTCGGCAGGTTTTGCCATAAATGTAGACATAATTCAAAACCTCCAAATTTTTTTGAGCCTTAGTATAATAACATAAAGAATTTACAAAGTCAACCCCTTTTTTAAAATATTTTAATTTAAAAAGCGCAACCTCGTTTTTGCTTCGTTTTTCTCGTTTTTTCTTTAATTTGCTCGTTTGCAAATTTTAATTTTTTTGCATTAAAAAACCACTTAATATTTAAATTAAGTGGTTTTTTGCTAACTAATAAATTGCTTTATAATGCTTAACACCGTTAACGATACATATTTTTCCATTACCGAATTGTTGCTATTATAAACTTTGGTTATTATGCTTATAAAATCTCCGCTTATATTAGGGTTGGCTTTAGCGCAATTTAACGCATCCAAATAATATTCATTCAACCATTTCTTAAGCCAAGGAATTTCATTTTCCCATTTTTGAAATGGGTTCATATTGTTTTGTTGAATTTTTAAAAGCAAGGTTAGTTTTATGTAAGCGGACAAAAACTTTCTTATTACCTTATTTGTAAAAAATTTATTAATGTAAACATAAAGCGGAAGCCCTGTGGCAGCGTATTTGATTTTTGTGGCACTTGGAAAACGTTTTTTTAACCATTTTAAAAGTATTTTATTTTCAACCTTTTGTTTCCAAGGAATACTTAACCAAGCATTAATAAACTCTACATTGCCAAACGGGGTAAATGGTTCAACATAGTTCTGGCGAATTTGAAATGGAGACATTCCGCAAAGCATGCCTCGCTCATAAAGCCAAAACATATCGTTCGTTTTAAAACGCGAAATTGTATTTATTTTAAAATTACTTCTATCTATTACAGAAGATATTACAAAGCAGTCGTTTTTAATTGTTGGTGCGATATCCCCGTTTTTAAGGAGCATACCTCCATCAAACACATTGCCCAATAGCCCTGTAAACTCTATTCCTGCATTTTTATCTAACATAGAGCTTAATATGCGTTCGCCACCCGTAATCCCGCAATAATAGGAAGCTCCCGAATTCATATTAACTAATTTGTCGATATCCTTTAAAAAACCAGCATCATCCAAGCTGTTAAAAGCGCAGTTTATAGATAATTTCTTGCATATTTTTTTAGAAATTTGCATCTCGTTAGAATTGCTTTGCGAATAATGGCACCCAACAATATTTTTATGTCCACTTTCGGCTAATGCATAGGCTATTATTCGGCTATCGGCTCCGCCGCTAATATCCAACAAATTATTATAACCGTATTCTTTGTTTTTTTGGGCAGCCATATCTATGGCATTATTAAATGCCGAATCTAAAATTTTTATAGCCTCTTCATCGGTTAAATTGTTGTTTTCGGTTTCATTAAAGGTATGATAAGTGCAAACCGAAAGTTGATTGTTTTTAACACAAATATAATCTCCGGGTAATATACGGTTTAAATTTAATAGGCATGTTCTTTCGTCCATATAACAACCATAGGCCAAAAATATTTTAAGGCTTTCTTCATCCGGCATTCTTAAAATATTGTTTAACGCCATAGTTTCGGATATATGGTTTATTTGTGAGCTAATAATTAAATTTTTTTGGTCGAAATAATAATAAACCGGGCGGTTGCAAATTTGGTCGACAAACACTATCCATTCTTGTTTTGATTTATTATACACGGCACCCGAGAACATTCCCCTAAACTCAGAATAAAAATCCTTGGGGTTTTTGCTTATCATTTGTTTCACGGACGAAATAAAATCTGTGCTGCCGTATTTTTTAATTAAAAGGTGTTTATTAAATATAACGCCTTCTATAATAATAACCAAATTTTCATCTTGAAAGAATATTTTGTCATCTAAAAACTGTTCACGAGTATTTCTGCATATATAAAAGTTGTCTACCTGCATACATTCTTTAATATGCGGTGTTGAAACTTCGTTTTTTATTTCTGTAGGTTTAATATTTGTAATGTAAAAACCCGGCATAAATCCCTATGTCCTTTCAAGATTTGACTCTTTTTTAAAATAATACATAAGATATACAATATTAAGCAATAAAACAACTGTTGTGGTTATTAATGTAGAAAAAGCGGCGCCAAATGAACCAAAATTGTAAATTAAAATCAAATTTAACAAAATATTTAACACGCCGGAAAAAACGGAAATAACAAGATTTACCTTTACTTTTTTCAAAACAGCAATAACATTTCCTAAAAAATTCCTAACAGAATATATCAAAAAGTTTAAACTTAAAATTTGAAAAATGGGTACAACGTTCAGGTATTTTGTTCCGTAAATTATCCAAATAATTAGAGGAGAAAACAAAGCCAAGGCAAGACTTATGGCAAAATTTACAAGCACAATAATTTTTATTAATTTTTTAAGCAAATTTTTTCCATTATTAACACCTGAAGAAAAGGCCGAAACCATTTTGGGATAAAAAAATGTAACAAAGCAAGAAGGAATAAATGTGCAGGCGGCAGGTATGGCAGATGCCACCTTATAATCGGCCAAAACAATTGCGTCATTAACCAAAATACCCAAACAGGTTACATCCAACAACACAAGCACCGAGGAAGCGAAATTAGTGATTGTGCAAACAAACGCATAACTGGTTATTTCTTTTTTATCTGCACGTATAAGCTTGTCTTTTTCGTTTTTAACAGACATAAAAAAGCCGTCTGACTTTAGGGCTATAATGCAAATAATTATGGCTACCGAATATGCTAAATAATAAGAAATTATTAACCCTGGTACACCAAAAATTTTTGTTAACACAATATTGCCTACAACCATAACGGCGGTGTAAGAAATATTTGCATATGAAAACATTTTATTTTTAAATTTTACCCTAAGAATAATTTGCAAATAGTTGTTTATAAACACAAAAAAAGGCAATAAACACATTATAAGCAAATATTTAGAAACCTCACGGTTTCCTATCGCATTTTCTATGTAAGCTAATACTAAAATAGCCACACTTAAAAAAACATTAAAGCCGGTTCCCAGCCTTAACGCAAAAGTATGAATAGCGTTTTTTCGGCTTTCGGCAACATTTTCGCTACAATATTGCAAGCCGGCCGAAACCATTCCAAGACCAATAAAAATTACAATATAAGAATACCAATTGTTTGCTGCTACATAATTTCCGTAATTAATTTTAGGCAACCAACGCACAACAAGAAACGAAGAGATTAAGGCCCCCACCTGTGCTAAAACGCTGCTACCAAATATATGAAAAAGGCCTTCATTCGCATAATTTCTTATTAATATTAAGATTTTTTTCATAAGTTTTCCTTTTTAATGGTTGTTTTTTAAAATAGAATTTATTTCTTGTGCAAATAAGTTTGCATTTTTTTGTGAATTAAAATCATTCGACCACAAATCATAAGCCGACTTCTTTAAATTTTCAACCTCGTAGGCCGAGAGCGAACAATAATTAATAATTGCCCGAGTGATTTCTTGCGGCGTTGGGTTTTCTGATAATAAAAACCCTGTTTTATTATTTATTACTATTTCAGGTATTCCGCCAACAGCGGTTGCTATTGCCGGGATTCCCATCGACATAGCCTCTAAAATAGAAACTGGTAGCCCCTCGGTAGAGGAGGTTGTAATAAAAATATTAGGGTTTATTTCTTTATAATATTCAAAAACTTTTTGATTTTCTACATACCCTAAAAAATTGTATGTTATATTCTTTTTGTTGCTAAGCTTTGTGTTAGCAAGTTGTATTAATTGTTGTTTTTCTGAACCGTCGCCAAAATGGAACCAATTAACATTTATATTGCTTGGCATTAAGCTTAACGCCTCTATAATTAGGTTTACTCGTTTTAACGGAATTAAATTAGAGCAGCTTACCAGCATCGTTTGACCCTGTTTAACACTATTTAATTCCAACGGAACAACCCTAGAGCCAATATAAAACACGCTGCATTTTGATTCGAGCGTTTTAGGCCACTCGTTTAAAAAATAATCCTTACCATTTTTGGAAATAAAGAACAGCCTGTTGCCATGTTTTGCTATTTTGGGCCTGAACGGTTGGTAATTGAATTCATTTCTTTCTTTATATAAATCGTACCCGTGAAAACGGGTAATAACCTTTAAATTTTTGTTTTTTTGTTTTAGTCTTACTGCTGCCAATGTGGCAGGTGTGCACCAATAGGTATAAATTAAATCTATATTATTCGAAATTACATTTGATGCAATTTTTTCATAAAGCATCTCGGCCCTTGCCGAATAACCTAAAACAAGTTTTATTTGTTTTAGCAGCAAAGAAAAGGATGTTTTGCTTTTTAATAAACTAAAAATTTCTGATAATACATCTTTATATAAAATTTGCTTTAACAACAAGAAGGTCGAAGGGCTTTGTTTTAAAACAAATGTTGAATTTTCTATGTTCCCTTTAATTTCGTTAGTATTAGGGACATTATCACACAAAGCCAACAAATTTACCTTGAAATTTTGGCAAAGTATATTATATTCTGTTTCTAAAAATCCGCGTTCACTATCACTATACGGAAAACCATTGGTTATTAGCAATATTTGTTTTTTCATTCAATTTGGTCCTTTAATTTATGGTTAAACAATACAATTAATAATAATTACGCCCAAACAATTCAAACATAAATTTTTATAATAAATCATTAACAATTGTGTCAACTCTATGCACCCAAAGGTTTCGGTCTGCCATATTTTGCTTAACATTTGTTTTATATGTGTTATATTGTTCTTGATTTTCAAGCAGCCTTTTTATAGCACAAGAAAATGCTTCCGGAGAGTGTTTTGAAACCTCTCCAAAACCGTTGTTATTAATAATTGTTGCCATTGCCAAAGAATTAGTAGACACAACAGGCAACCCGTAACTTAAATATTGAAAAAGTTTTGTGCCAACTGCAAGGTTTGAATATTCGTTATCGGTTAAGGTTAACAATCCAACATCCGATTTTTTGTACAAAGGTTCGAGTTCTTTGCCCGAAGCATGATGCACCTCTAGCCACGAATATTTTGAAATGTCTGTATTTAAAGATTTAAATTCCCGTTCGCGACACACTAAAATCAATTTATACGCATCTTCATCTTTATTCAACAGTTCAAACGTTTTTAACAAGAGAGGAAAACCGTAAAACTCAGAAACGCCACCAACATAAATACAGGTATTTGTAATTTTGTGTTCCGGCAAGAAACATAAAGCTCCCGCAGGGGGAAGAGCTTTCATAGATTTGTAGTTAAAATATTTAAAGCACTGTTCGCTAGGAAAATAAACAACATCTACATATCGCAAAATTTTATCGGTCTTATATTGCATAATATCTAAATATTTTTCTTTTAAACAGTTAATAAAACCTTTGCGTTTTGGAAATAATTCAGGAAAATTGCGGTAAAAATCACGGTAAAAATATGAGGTTGGGATTTTTTTCTTATATAGATATCTAATCATATCATAATCACATTTATGAATCATAGGGTATGTTGAAGATTCTATATAACATAAGTCCGGTTTGTTTTCTTCAACCCAAATTTTTGCCTTTTCCACTTCTTTTGCACGAAGTTTTCCTTGGCCTCTGCCCTCAAAACCGCTAAGAACATAAACCGTATGTCCGCGTTCTAAAAAGGCGTTATACATACAATTCGGCCTAAGCCCCGAACCGGAAGATAAATTCCCAAGGTCTCCTATAATTATATAAAGAATCTTCATAATACAATCTCCCAAAAAACAGGTTTATTAATGCTGATTAATTTAAAAACTTTTATTTTTATGCTTTTGTATTGTGGGTATTAATCTTTTTAATCAACGGAGCTTGTAATAAATAATAATAATACGCCAACATACAATTGAATGACCCAATTGAAGCTAACAAGGATGTAACTCCAAATGCAATAGTTATTATTAATGGCAACAAAGCATATGGTTGATTCTTATTTTTAAACGCATAAATAACACTTTTTATGCCTGCAAAAATATTAAACGCCATATACAACAAACCCGATAAAATACCGAAACTATACGAATACTGAAGTATATTGTTATGCGCTGTTGGTGTTTCGTATATTCTATCTCCAACTTCTATTTTAAAAGAATATGAATCGCTGTGTCCTGAAAAATTAAGCTCTTTAATAAAACCTTCCCAAATTCCCAACCGCCCGGTTGAGTAACTTGCAAGTGTTTTATCATCTGTATTCATACGGTCTTCGTTTGTTTCTTTTATTTCATTTAAAATGTCTTTCCAGTTTTGGTTGTTTCCTTTGTTTGATGTATTTCCTAAATCTTTGTCAGTTTCATTATTAGGGTTTTGTGCTCCATTATTGTTTTCTATAACAAACGAGCTAACCCAATCTACAGTCTTGTCAGAAATTTGAGACGCAACTATAACCGATGGAACAATAACAACCAAACTAAGAGCAATTAAAGAAAGCCTTTTAATGCAAAAATTTATGCTGTTTTTAAAATCAAACAAAAGAATAATTATTAAAAACACAAGAACTGCCATTGCGGCCGATAATAATCCTGTTCTGGAACCTGTGTAGTATAAATATGCGCAAACAATTGCCAAAAGTGTTGCATTTAGCCAAAACTTTTTCTTTGTTTTAACTGCATATATCTCTACTAACAAACAACAGAACACCACAGTTAAATAGGCAGACATGCCATTTGTATTATAAAACATTCCTTCATATTGCCTACCTTCAATAGGGTACAATATAAAATGAATTATTAAAAACAAATAAAATGACCACCTGCAGCCTTTTATTAATAACTTAAATATTTTAAAAACATCAACACTATTCCATACTAAAAACACTATTGGAAAAACAATTAAAGCTAAAATTGCTTGTGAAAAATGATTTGTATCGTTGACAAAACCTGAAATCAGGGCACAAATTCCAAATCCTATTCCCGGCAAACATATCCACCAATTTAATTTTATGGGAACAAAATCTGAAGGTAAAGAGCAAAGAATCATTACCCCGGACAGAAAACATCCTATTACAAAAACATAAAAATAACGCAAATCAAAAAGAATAGTAGCTCTGAAAAAAGAGTAAACAAAATAATTGCAAAAAAGCAAAAATGCACTTACAACAAAAATTCTATCTTTAGTTTTGCTAGAAAAATTCCCCATAAATTTTGATAAAGGGAATAATATAAAATTAAAAAGAAAATTCTGTATCTTTGCTACCATTTTTATGCCAACCTCTTAAATAATTCAACATACTTTTCTGCATTATCTCGCCAGGTTAGATTTTCTACATCTTTCTTGGCGTTTGCTATTATTTTATCTGATAAGGTTTTATCATTTAAAACTTTATTAATTACATTAACAATAGAATCCACATCGTCTGCGGGCACTAAAAAGCCGTTTTCACCCGAAACTATCAAGTCCGAGATTCCTTCGCCCTGGGTACCAACAGTAACACACCCCGAAGCCATAGCCTCAAGGTACACTATGCCAAAACCTTCAGGTTTGCTTGGCATAACAAAGAACTGTGATTTGTTCATTTCTTGCAATACATTTTCATTAGGCAGTCTGCCTAAAAAAGAGACCGAATCTTTTACCCCAAGTTTTTCACACAAAAGTTCCAGGCGTTGCCTTTCGGGGCCTTCGCCTATAATTGTAAGGTGCATTTTAGGGTAACTGTTTTTTAATTTGCAAAACGCCTTAATGGTTACATCGTTCTTTTTTTGCGGGATTAAATTGCCAACTTGTATTATGGAATATTCATTTTTTTTAATATTATTGTGAATATATTCTACATTAAACCCGTTAAGTATAACATAACTTGGCGTTTTAACATCACAGTTTAAAACTTTCTGTTTCAAGGTTGAACTAACGGCAACCACGGCATCAACATTTTCACAGCATTTTTTAATAAAAGCTTTATCGCCCTTTTCATAAGGAATAGTTATGTCTGAACCGTGTGTTGTAACAACCAAAGGACATTGAAACTGTGTTTTTAGCCATTTCCCCAATTCTTCACAAAAACCAAATGCATGCGTTTGAATAACATCCGGTTTAAAATCGCGTAGAATATTTTTTATATTCATTTTCAATGCGGTTACAGCTGATTTTACATTAAAGAATTTCTCACCGTATTTTGAAAATGATATATATCTCAAATAATAATATTCTATATTGTCAATAACAACTTTTGAAGAATTCTTTTTATTATCCCAACCCTTTTTACCAAAAGCTATTGGAGAAATACAAAAAACCCGATGTCCCAAAGAGGCGTATTCCTTCATTTGTTCGTGAACAAAAACAGACGATGGGGAATCATCAGAGGAAAAAAAGGCTACAACCAAAATGTTCATTTTTTTAATCCTTTCAGTTTTAATAAGAAGCTTTTAAAATAAGTTCTTAATGAAACTGTAATATTATCATGCTTGTTATTGGTTAAAATCTGAGCAATTTTTTATTTACCAAATCTGCCAATAAAATCAGTGGAAGCTACATCTTTAAGTGGCAATTTAACAGGTGCGCCTGTGGCAGCCGACTGGTAAACGGCCAAAATCATTTCAAGCGCATTTCTGCCTGCAACGGCGTCCACATACGGCTTGCGGTCGTTCTCAATGGCATCCATCACATCGGCAAAAAGGCTGGTGTGGCCATTGCCATAAACATTAGAGGTTGCTTCTTCAAGGCCTTTGTTTTTCTGGTCGGCATCGTTTTCATCGGCAAAATCCCAAACATCTATATTATTTGTGGATTTACCGCCCAATTTAACGGTACCGTTTTGGCCAAACAAATATAAAGTTTCTTCTAAGTTTTTGGGGTAAACATTGGTGGTACCCTCAATGGTGCCAACGGCGCCGTTTTTAAATTTAACAACGGCCATACCAATATCTTCGCACTCTAAATAATCGTGGAATTGTTGTTTGGTAACACCGTAAACCTCGTCAACCTCGTTACCCATCATCCAACGGAGCAAATCAATGCCGTGAATGCACTGGTTCATAAGGCAGCCGCCATCTTGCGCCCAGGTGCCGCGCCATGGGGCCTGGGTATAATAATCTTTATTGCGGTTCCACCTAACATGAATTGAACCGTGCGAAATTGTGCCAAAACGGCCGCTTTCCACGGCATTGCGCATTTCTTGAACAGCAATATTAAAGCGGTTTTGGTGGCAGGCCGAAACCTTAACGCCTTTTTCTTGGCTGCGTTTAATAATCTCTTCGGCATCGCGCATATTCATTGCCATTGGTTTTTCAATAATAACGTTAACACCATTATCAATGCAGTGAAGCGCTATTTCGGCATGAATCCCGCTTTCGGTTGCAATGGAAACCAAAGTAATTTCGTTTTCTGAAAGCATCTTTTTATAATCGGTGTAGCGTTTAATGGTTTGGTCGTTTTCAAGACCGTGCTTGGCCAAAAGATTCTCCATAGCCTCGGGCAGAATGTCGCAAACGGCAACAATTTCTAACTTGTTGTTTACCGCAGCTTTAATGTGGTTTGTAGAGATTCGGCCACAGCCAATAAGTGCATATTTCATTTTTAACTCTCCTTAAAATTATAAAAATTTTCTAATAATTGGGTCTATTTTATCGTATTTATAATCTGTGTGCTGATGAACCGGAGCATTCATTAATTCGTTAAATTCTGCATCACTCAAATTAAATCTTTCTTTTATAATTTCAATATATTGCTTCATAAGAGCTTCGTCATATAAAGGTTCCGACATTTCTCTTAATGCCTCTTCACGAGTCATTTGCCCAGATACTATCATACTTGATAAATGAGATGTTCGCTTATCAACGCCGAATTTTTTTGGAAACCAATATAACTGAACAAATGCTGTAAGAATATTTTCAAGGTGCTTTCTTCCGTAATATTCAAATCCGCAAAACTCTTTTAATTCTTTAAAAGCTCTGTCGCGGTTATAATCTATATAATTTAAAAGTCTAGGGCTTATTAACCTGCCTGTTTTTTGTAGTAAATATTTTTTATAGGGAGAAATAAACTTTAATTTGTTTATTTTTTCGGTTCCGAATTTTTTGTGTATTGCCTTAATGTTAGTTATATCTAGGGCACTATGTGAATTGCCTCGCTGTAAAATACACTCTAAAGCAAAATTACCGCCGCCTAAAAAATATTTAATTCCGGTTTTTTCTACCAAATCGTATAAAAAGGCGAATAAAATATTATCCTGCGGTATAGCTAAATTGGGCACGCCGGCCTTCATATAAGCCTTTGTAAGCTCATCATATTGCCTTTTATCGGGTTTTATTGTTCTAAGCTCAATGTTGCTGGCCTTGCAAAGTTTACGAATGTTTTCCTTGGAAATTTCGGTATCAAAGCCATCGTCAATATGCACACCAAGGATTCTAAGACCCCATTTGTGTCCAAGATAAGCAAGATAAGACGAGTCTAGTCCGCCGGAAATTCCCATTATACAATCAAATTGCTTTCCTTTTCCGTCTTCTTTTATTTTTTTTAAAACTTCTTCCAGTTTCTTTTTTCCTTCTTCATTTGGAAAATATGTCGATGTATTAATCTCTGACAACGCTTGTGTGCAATAATTGCATTGTCCTTCAGCGTTAAATGTTATGGTTGAATCACTCGAATTATCCATTATACAACGTGCACATCTTTGAAACTTCATTTTAACTATTCCTTACGTATAAAATTTATAAACACCTAAAAACTAAACCCAACAATAAAAGCTGCCATTTTAATAAACGGTAATTTGTTTTTTAAGTAAACTCATATTACGATAAACTTTTAAGTGTATTTTTATAACTATATTTTGGTCATTACTCTACGATAAAGTTCGTAAAGCTTTTTTTCTTCTACACCCCAATTAAATTCTTTTTTAATTGCCTTACGGCCGTTTTCACCCATTTGTTTGGCAATCTCGGGGTTATCAATAAGATATCTGACTGCATTTTCGATTTGATTTATGTTTTTAGGGTCAATGCAAATTCCGCATTTATATCTTTCCACAAATTCTTTCCACAAAACAAAATCTGTGCAAATCACAGGAAGCCCTGCCATCATTTCCTCAAATATTTTTGTGTTGCCTATTGTTCCATTTTGCCAATCTGTGTTTCTGCCCGGAGAAAGAAGTGCCAAACCTATCATACTTTCTTCTAAATGGGTAGCAACTTCTTTATGAGGGATTTTACCTAAAAATTCCACTTGTTTCCAGCCCTTAAGTTGCTTTAAACTCTCAAAATAAGTTTCCGAACAACTACCGCAAAGGCAGTATTTACATTGGGGTATTCTTTCCAATGCTTTTAAGAATATATGATGATTCCATTGAGAAGAAATTCCGCCGGCAAATGCAACCTGCACCTTTTTTTTAGAAGAGATGTTATTTATTCCTTCTTCAAAAATAGGGTAATTTGCTATTTGAACCGTATTTTCTTGAAATGCTTTAAAATAATTAACAATGTTTGGCGTTACGGTTACAACGGCATCTAGTTTTTTGCAAATTCTTTTTTGATATGCGGAATATATCTCAAATACCATTTTACGTATAAAAGAAGGAAGCCATTCTTTTTCAAAAACAGCCTCCGCTGTATGTTCGTGGCTGTCAAAAATTACCTTCTTGCCTTTTCTTTTTAACTTTAAAGCATATGGTAAAAGCTCGGGGTCGTGTATATGATAAATATCAGCATTGACCGAACACGCTTTTTTGTAAGCCTGTTTTGAAGTTAAAAGTATGCGTTTTATGCGATTAGACGCAATATTACCAAATCCGGCAATGTGAACTCCGTTTTTTTCGCCATCTTCGCCTTGTTGCACAAGGGTTACATCATACCCCTCGCGCACTAAAGAAACACATTCTTTATGAAAAATACGAACATCCTCTTTTGGATGAGCGCTCGTAATATGGCATACCTTTATCATTTAATATACTCCCGTATTTTTTCAACTATTATTTCAGCACTGTGACCATCGCCGAAAGGCAAATAATTCGGATTAAAAACTATATCCCTGTTAAGTTTGGTTAAAATATCCTCTTTTTCGGGCTTGGCCAACACGTTGCAGCCGTCCTGCATTGTTTCGGGCCAAACAACAAAATCGAGCACCGTTACACAGGGTTTCTTGGCAAAGAAAGCCTCGCGCTGAACTCCGCCTGAATCGGTAACAATTTTTTTGGCGTTATTCACAAGTGCTACCGATGTTTTGTAACCTACGGGCTGTGTTAAAATTACATTTTTATAGCTGTTTTTTTCGCAAAGTGCCACAGCACGCTCGCGGTTGCGTGGGTGAACAGGGTATATTGTTTTGGCATCTAACGAATTCATGGCCGCTAAAATACCATTTAGTTTTTCGTCGGTATCGGTATTCTCTTGGCGGTGGCAGGTCATATAATAAAAATCTTTAGGCACAATAATTTCGTTGTTGTATAAATCCTTAACCAAACCAAGTTCGGTGCCGTCTAACCTGCTTGTATAATAAACAAAAGCATCATACATTGGGTCACCCACAACAGTGGAAATGTCGCCAAGGCCTTCCCTCTTTAAAAATTCAAAGCTTGAAAGTGTGCATGGAAAATTAAGGGAAGCCACATGGTCTGTTACCCTGCGGTTAACCTCTTCCGGACTTTCAAGCGTACCAAATCTGTTCCCTGCTTCTACATGGCAGATGGGAATATGAAGTTTAACTGCAGCAAGAGCTGCAGCCATTGTAGAATTAGTGTCTCCAAAGAGCAACACCATATCGGGTTGCTCTTTTATAAACACTTCTTCAAGCTTAATAAGCATTTGTCCGGTCATTTGGCCGTGTGTTCCGCCGGATACGCCTAAATTATAATCGGGTTTTGGAATATCCATCTCCTCGAAAAATACATCCGACATATTGTAATCGTAGTGCTGACCCGTATGAATCAGCACCTCGTTATAATACTTGCGAAGAACCCTTGAAACCACCGCTAATTTAATAAACTGTGGGCGAGCCCCTACAACCGAGCAAATTTTTTTCATTATAATACCTCTATATTAGCTTTGTTAGCAACATTCTTGGTTACATTTTTGCAGTCGAATACCGGCACACCTGTGTTACATACCATATCGTAATCAACATTAGTGTGGGCGGTGGTAATGCAAACTAAATCGTAGCCCTTAATAATTTCGGGGTCGATTTTTTCAATACCCTTCATGCTTACGCCGTTCTCACGGAACTCAGGAATGAATGGGTCATAGAAATCTATGTGAGCGCCTGTTTTTTCAAACTCTTCAATAACGCGAATAGCGGGGCTTTCACGGTAATCATCAATATCTTGCTTGTAGGCAACGCCCAAAACCAATACCTTAGAGCCGTTAAGTGATTTTTTATGATTGTTAAGGATTTTTCCTGCACGCTCAACGGTATATTCAGGCATTCTGTCGTTAATCATCATGGAAGCTTCTATCATAGATGTGTGGAAGCCGAACTCGCGGGCTTTCCAGCTTAAATAGTATGGGTCAAGCGGTATGCAGTGTCCGCCAAGACCGGGGCCCGGGTAGAATGCTTGGAAACCATAAGGTTTAGTTTTAGCGGCATCTACAACCTCCCAAATGCTAATACCCATTTTGTTGCATAAAATGGCAAGTTCGTTAACCAAGCCAATGTTAATGTTGCGGTAGGTGTTCTCTAAAATCTTTTCCATCTCGGCAACGGCAGGGCTGGAAACTGTGTGAACATCGCCATCTAATATAGCGCGGTATACCATAGAAATAACCTCGGCTGCATCGTCGCCAATGGCACCTACAACCTTAGGTGTATTGCTTGTCTTATAAATCAAGTTGCCTGGGTCAACACGCTCGGGCGAGAAACCTAAATAAAAATCTTCGCCGCATTTTAGGCCCGAACCTTGCTCTAAAATTGGTTTTAATAATTCTTCGGTGGTGCCGGGGTATGTTGTGGATTCAAGAACAACCATGGTGCCGGCCTTCATGTATTTTGAAACAACCTCGGTAGAGGAGCGAACATAACTTATGTCGGGTTGTTGGTGAGCATCAAGCGGAGTGGGAACGCAAATAGCAATAAAATCTACATCTTTAATTTTGCTGAAATCGGTAGTGGCGGTAAGCATACCGGAGGCAACTAATTCTTCCAAATCGGAATCTACAACGTCGCCAATGTAGTTTTTACCGGCATTAACCAAATCTACCTTGGCTTGCTGAACGTCGAAGCCAATGGTTTTAAAGCCGTGTTTTGCTTTGTCTACGGCTAGTGGGAGACCCACATAGCCAAGGCCACAAACACCCATGGTTAATGTTTTGTTTTGGATTTTTTCAATAAGCGCTTCTTTGATAGACATAATTAGTCAATCTCCTTTACAACTTCATTGTTTTTAATATATTTTTTATTACAGGCGCAACATGTTGCTGTTTCACCTGAAAAATCTAACTTTTGGCCGCACTCGCAAACATAACCCCTTACCCTTGCAGGTGTGCCGTAAACCATTGCGTAATCGGGTACATTTTTGGTTACCACCGAGCCGGCGCCCACAAAGGCATATTTGCCGATGTCGTGCCCGCAAACTATTGTGGCATTAGCACCAATGCTGGCGCCTTTTTTAACGGTGGTCTGGCGGTATTCATCTTTACGCTCTATGAACGAGCGTGGGTTAATAACATTTGTAAACACGCAAGACGGGCCTAAAAACACGCCGTCTTCGCAAATAACGCCGGTGTAAACCGAAACATTATTTTGAATTTTAACTCCCTCGCCCAAAACAACGCCGGGAGAAATCACAACATTTTGGCCAATGTTGCACTTTGGTCCGATTACAGAACCCTTCATAATGTGCGAAAAATGCCAAATTTTAGTTCCTTCTCCGATTTGGCATCCGTCATCGACATAACTGGATTCGTGAACAAAATAATTTTTCTCCATTAGATTGCCTCTTTCACTGCATCAATAACCATTTGTTGCTCTTCGGCCTCTAAATAAGGGTGCATAGGCAACGAGAAGGTGCGGTTGCAGTAATCTATTGAATTTTTAAATTCTTCACTATAGGTGGGCTCATTTTCAAAAACAGGCAACATATGTTGCGGTGTTGGATAATAAACCATATTTGGAATGTTGTGTTCGGTTAAATAATTAATAATTTTGTCGCGCTGCTCGGTGTTTTCTGCAAGTAAAGCATATTGCGCATAAACCGACTGACAACCTTCGGCAACGAAAGGAACGGTAAAATTATTTTTAAATGCATTATTATAAGCATTAGCAACTTTTTGGCGGTTTTCTACCTCATAATTAGCCAGAGCTTTAAATTTTGGCAAAAGAATGGCGGCCTGAATGGTATCTAACCTGGAGTTAAGGCCTACCCTAACATTATCGTACTTGCCTTTAGGGCCTTTGCCGTGCACGCAAATTGAGCGACAAACAGCGGCAAGTTCATCGTCATCCATAAAAATTGCACCGCCATCGCCATAGCAGCCAAGCGGTTTTGCGGGGAAGAACGAGGTTGTTGCAATTTGACCAAACGAACAACATTTTTTGCCTTTATAAGAGGCGCCAAAACTTTGGGCGGCATCTTCAATAAGTATGAGGCCGTATTTTTCGCAAATTGGAATGATTTTATCATAATCGCATGGGTTGCCTAAAATATCCACAGCTACAACGGCTTTAGGTGTTAATTTGCCCTCGGCCAACACGGCTTTAATTTGGTGTTCCAAACTCTCGGGCGACATATTGTAGGTGTCAGGTTCAATATCGCAAAAAACCGAGGCTGCGCCAAACATTTTAGAAGGCTCGGTCGAAGAAATAAATGTTATGTCCGAGCAAAATACAGCATCGCCTTCGCCAATGCCGTAAAGCATATAGGCGATTTGCAAAGCATCGGTTCCGTTGGCACAGGTAATGCAGTGCTTGCGGCCAACATATTCGGCCAACTTTTGCTCTAATTCTTTAACCTCGGGGCCGCCTATATAATGGGCGCTTTCAAGCACCGAATTAATGTTAGCATCAATTTCTGTTTTTAGCGCTAAATACTGTGCTTTTAAATCAATAAATTGCATAACCTCAACTCCGTTTATAGTTTAATTTTTAAATAAATTTTCAAACTCTTTTGCCAAAGAGGTATAATTATATTTTTCTATAGCAGCATTTTTGCCGTTTTGTCCCATTTTTTCACGCTCTGATTTTGGCATGTTATAAAGGGTTTCAATGGCGTTTATAATGGCGGTTACATCATTGGGTTCTACCATAATGCCGCATTGGTTATTTAAAATTATTTTATCGGGGGTGTTAATGGCACATATTATCGGTGCGCCCGCCATCATGGAATCGAAAATTTTATTCATACATATGCCAAACCTATATAGCGGCGAATCCAACGCCCCAACATAAGAGCAATCAAAGTGTTTTACCAACGAAGGTATTGCCATTTTAGGCACGGGCGACAAAACTGTAATATTACTTATATTTTCTTCTTCTATGCGTTTTAGAAGCCGCGGTTTTTCAACGCCGTTACCGGCCATAACAAAATGGATGTTTGGGTTTTTGGTTGCTTTGGCAACATTTAAGTAAATATCTAACGCGTTGGATAAGGCATGTCCGCCAAAATAACCCACCACAAACTTTTCTTTAAGCGGCAAAAGTGCTTCTTCGTGTTGTTGCGGCAGTGGCAGTGGGCTTTCCCAATCTTGCAGTGAAACACCGTTTGGTATGTTAAAAAATCTTCCTTTTTTAAGGCCATGCTTTAGCATATAACCCTCGGCGCAAGATGGTAAAGATACAACATAATCGGATTTTTTATAGGCTGAATTTTCAGCCATTTGCAGCAAAACTATAAAAGGGTGCCATTTGGGCATACCGCCAATTTCAATTAAGGTCGAAGGCCACATATCGTGCACCTCGTGAATAAGTTTGGCTTTTGAAGTTTTGGCTATTGACTGAGCCGCATATGTATCAAGCGGGTATGTTGAAGATGCTATAACAACATTCGGCTTAAACTCTTTAATAATTCTTTTTTTGTAACGAAAAAGTTTATATACAAACCTAAACATTGTAAGGGCCCTTTTTATGCCGTTGCCTTCATAAGCCCCCGTTTTAAACCAGCAATAATTAACGCCTTCAATATTCTCTAAATAAAAATCTTGTTCTATATTTGGGTTTTTGGTTCTTAAGTGTGAATAATCGCCGCAAACTATATGCACATTATGGCCCATTTTAACCCATTCTTTTGCAAAATAATATGGCCTAAATTCCATGCCCATATCTTTAGAACCGGCATAATGATTTATTAATAAAATATTCATTAAACACACCTTAAAATAAATTGTATTCTAATAAAACCCAAAATTAACATTAAAGGCCCATAAAATAGGCACAATACCATTTTCGATTATACTATATAATCGCTTTAATTTCAAGGTTTTAAGCAAAAATTGTATATTTTGATTTGTCTGTGTTTTTTATTTATTTTAACAAACAAACCCCCGCCTAATAACCGGCAGGGGTTCACTTGCAAATTATTTAACAAATTTAACGGCGGTGCCGTAAACAATAACCTCGGCAGCGCCCTGCATAACAGCAGATGAAGCATAGCGAATATTAATAACGGCATCGGCTCCTAATTCTTCGGCTTCTGCAACCATTCTTTTGGTGGCAAGGGCACGCGCCTCATTCATCATCTCGTTGTAAGCCTTCAACTCTCCGCCAACCAATGTTTTAAAACTTTGTGCAATGTCTTTGCCAATGTTTTTTGACTGAATTGTGCTGCCCTTTACTAAAGACAAGGTTTCCAGTTCTTTGCCGCTAATGAAATCAGTATTTACTAATATCATCTTCTTCTCCTCCTTTAATTTCGTTAATGCGCTCTATGCACACATAAATGCTTAACCCCGAAAAAACTAACGGAACAATGCCCAATACATATTGCCAAATTCCGCTTATTAACGATATTAAAAAACCAAAATACGCAATATAATACAGCACCATAATTACCGTAATAATAATTGGGGCAATCATTTTCTTTTTATGAATATTCAACATTTACATCACCATAACTTGTTTGAATTTTATAACTATAATTTGTGAAATATTGCCTTTCTTTTTTCGAAGGTACAAACATAGCCAAAAACATCTTTGGCTATTTCAAGTGCTTCTGCTATGTGCTGACCCACTCGGGAATCATCGTGAGCATCAGAGCCAACCGTAACAATCTCGCCGCCCAACTCTCGAAATCTTTTTATGAAATCAACAGATGGCAAAAAATCGCCAACTCTATCAACACCGCTTGTATTTATCTCAATACCCTTGCCGTTTTGAGCGAGTGTCTTTAAAATTTCATCACAAATATCACGGTAATCCTTATAATAAAGCGGCTTTTTTGTTGGATTGTGTTCCGATTTGCAAACATAATTTAGGTGCCCGAGCACATCAAAATCATTTTGATTTTTCACACATTCAAGCGACTGCAAAAGGTATTTTTCAAATGCCGTATCGGCATCGTTATGAGCCCAAAATTCTTTATAATAAGGGTCATACCCACCCGCATAATGCACAGAACCTATAACAAAATCAAAATCATACGAATTAAGCAAACAACTGATTTCTTTTTGGTTCCAGGTGGTGATTCCTAATTCAACGCCACGGCGTATTTTGAGCTTTTGGGATGTAATAAAATCATAGGCTGCTCGATAGTCTTCGATTGTGAATAAATCGCGTTTATCTTTATAAATATCATTAAAATCATAATGGTCTGTAAAGCAGATTTCTTTTAGACCCGCTTTTTCAGCCGCCAACACAATATCATCAGGAGCACATGAGGAATCAAACGAAACTTTACTATGTAAATGATAATCAAACATTGTTTTACCCTCCTGCATTCAAACTTTTGCTTTATCTGTGATTCAGCGCAAAACAACAATATTATTCGTTTGTGAATGTAAATATTTTTGTTTCGTTACCCTTCACTTTGCTTATAAAATCTGCAACATTGCATATGGGGGTTTCGCAACAAATGCCTGCAAGTTTTTTCTGCTCTGACGCATCATGATTATCCGAACCTGCAAATTTAATAAGTCCGTAATGTTCACAAAACGCTTTTGCCATTTTGTTTTCTTCGTCTGTTCGGCAGGCGTTTATTATCTCAACACCGTCAATGTGCCTTGGGAAAAGGCGAATGTGGTCAATATAACCGGCTTCGCGAAATGGGTGCGCCTGAATTATAAGCGCGCCGTTTTCTTTCAAAAATGTTAACTTGTCGCTATGTTTCATGTTAATAATTTCGGGGTGTGCCAAAAACCATTGTTTGTCAAGCCCATACACCAAAAAATCGGTGCCGCCATAAGAAATTTCAACACCGCAAAAAACTTTAATTCCAAGGTCTTTGCTTAATTCCAAGGCTTTTTCGTAATCTGAAAAATAAAACTTTATGTTTTCTTGATATTCTTCTTCGTTATTAATATTTGGAAAATGGTTTGTAATAAAAATGCCGTCGTAACCCAACTCTTTATAAAACCTTACGGTTTCTTCCACACTAGCGCTTGCGCAACGACTAACCGGAGAAGTATGAAGATGTGTTTCGTATTTATACATTATATCACCCAAGAAGATTATACTACATTCTGCCAAAAAAACAAGATTTATAATAAAAATCCCCTCGGATTTCTCCAAGGGGATTTCGTTTTTTTATAAATCTAATTATTTAGATTCTTTAATAGCAGCCTGGGCGGCGGCTAAGCGGGCAATCGGCACGCGGAATGGCGAGCAGGATACATAGTCGAGGCCAATTTTGTGGCAGAACTCAACAGAAACAGGGTCGCCGCCGTGTTCGCCGCAGATACCGCAGTGGATTTCAGGACGGGCCTTTTTACCAAGGGTAACGGCCATATCCATAAGTTTACCAACACCATTTTGGTCAAGTTTAGCAAATGGGTCGTTTTCGTAAATTTTGCTGTCGTAATAAGCGGATAAGAACTTACCTGCATCATCACGGCTGAAGCCGAATGTCATTTGGGTCAAATCGTTAGTACCGAAGCAGAAGAACTCGGCCTCTTTAGCGATTTCGTCGGCAGTTAAGCAAGCACGTGGGATTTCCATCATGGTACCAACTTCGTACTTAAGTTCTACGCCTGCTGCTGCGATTTCGGCATTGGCAGTGGCTACAACAACGTCTTTAACGAACTTCATTTCTTTAACTTCGCCGGTTAAAGGAATCATGATTTCGGGAACCATGTTCCAGTCGGGGTGAGCTTTAGAAACGTTGATAGCTGCACGAATTACAGCCTTTGTTTGCATTTTTGCAATTTCGGGGTAGGTAACTGCCAAACGGCAACCACGGTGGCCCATCATTGGGTTGAATTCGTGTAAAGAAGTAATGATATTTTTAATATCGGTTACGGTTTTGCCCTGAGCGTCGGCCAAAGCTTTAATGTCAGCCTCTTCAGTAGGAACAAACTCGTGTAGTGGTGGGTCTAAGAAGCGGATGCAAACAGGGTTGCCTTCGAGTGCTTCGTAGATTTTTTCGAAGTCGCCTTGTTGATAAGGAAGAATTTTAGCAAGAGCTGCTTCACGGCCCTCTACAGAGTCGGAGCAAATCATTTCACGGAATGCTGCAATTCTTTCAGCTTCGAAGAACATGTGCTCGGTACGGCAAAGGCCAATACCCTCGGCACCTAATTCGCGTGCTTTTTTAGCATCGGCAGGGGTGTCAGCGTTGGTGCGAACATTTAAAGTTCTGAATTCGTCGGCCCAAGCCATAATTCTGCCAAACTCGCCTGCGATTTCGGCATCTACGGTAGGAATAATGCCATCGTAAATGTTACCGGTGGAGCCATCAATAGAGATAAAGTCGCCCTCGTTATAGGTTTTGCCTGCAAGGGTGAATTTCTTGTTGGCTTCGTCCATAATAATCTCGCCGCAACCGGATACGCAGCAAGTACCCATACCACGAGCAACAACGGCTGCGTGTGAGGTCATACCGCCACGAACGGTAAGAATACCTTGAGAAGCTTTCATACCGGTAATATCTTCAGGGGAAGTTTCTAAACGAACAAGAATAACCTTTTCGCCCCTGTTATTCCAAGCTTCTGCATCTTCAGCAGTAAATACAACCTTACCGCAAGCAGCACCAGGCGAAGCACCTAAACCACGGCCGGCAGGTGTAGCAGCCTTAAGGGCTTTAACATCGAACTGCGGGTGGAGAAGTGTGTCAAGGTTACGTGGGTCTATCATAGCAACGGCTTGCTTTTTGTCAATCATGCCTTCGTCAACTAAATCGCAGGCAATTTTTAAAGCAGCCTTAGCGGTTCTTTTACCGTTACGGGTTTGGAGCATGTAAAGTTTGCCGTGCTCTACGGTGAATTCCATATCCTGCATGTCGCGGTAGTGGTCTTCAAGAGTGGCGCAAACTTTGTTAAACTCTTCAAATGCTTCGGGGAATTTGCTTGCCATTTCGGCAATAGGCATTGGGGTGCGAACACCGGCAACAACGTCTTCGCCCTGTGCATTGGTTAAGAATTCGCCCATAAGGCCTTTTTCACCGGTAGCAGGGTCACGTGTGAAGGCAACACCTGTACCGCAATCGTCGCCCATGTTACCAAATGCCATCATTTGTACGTTAACAGCGGTACCCCAAGAATAAGGAATATCGTTGTCGCGGCGGTAAACGTTAGCACGTGGGTTATCCCAAGAACGGAAAACAGCCTCAACAGCGCCGATTAACTGCTCTTTGGGGTCGGTTGGGAAATCTTTACCGATTTTGTTTTTATATTCTGCTTTAAACTGACCGGCTAAAACTTTAAGGTCTTCGGCGGTTAATTCAACGTCTTGAGTTACGCCTTTTTCCTCTTTCATTTTATCGATAAGTTCTTCAAAATATTTTTTACCAACTTCCATAACTACGTCGGAGTACATTTGAATAAACCTTCTGTAGCAGTCGTAAGCCCAACGAGCATTACCGGAAGCCTCGGCCATATATTCTACAACTTCTTCGTTAAGACCAAGGTTTAAAATAGTGTCCATCATACCGGGCATGGAAGCACGTGCGCCCGAACGAACCGAAACTAACAGAGGGTTGGTTTTATCGCCGAATTTTTTGCCGGTGATGCCCTCCATATCGTCGATGCCTTTCATGATTTGAGCCATGATGTCATCGTTAATTTTTCTGCCATCTTCGTAGTACTGTGTGCAAGCCTCGGTAGAAACAGTGAAACCTTGAGGAACAGGAAGACCAATTTTAGTCATTTCTGCAAGGTTGGCACCTTTACCACCAAGAAGCTCACGCATGCTTGCGTCGCCTTCTTTAAAAAGGTAGACAAACTTTTTGCTCATTGTAATACCTCCTGATTTTTACAAACCTTATGGTTTGTTTTTACCTATTTTACCCAAAATTTTAGGGTAGCAATTTATTATACCACATTTTTAAAAAAATAAAAGGGGTATTTTAAAATTTTGCCAAAAAATATTAAAAAACCGCGGGTATCCCACGGTTTTTTGGTTAAAAGTTAGAATTTTTTAATATTAAGCACCCTGAACACAATTGGGCTCAACACTGCATTGGTTGCAACCTCTATTATAAAATTGCCCATGGCCAAGGCCCAAAAAACAGCCATACCCCCGCCACTAAGACCTACGGTGTCGGCAATTGCTGTAGCGCTGTCCATAAAAAATACATAACAGCCAAGCAGAAACACCGCTGTGTTGGTTATTGGGCAGATAATGGCGGCGCCGATTACGGCAACATAACGGTTTATTTTAGCAAGCAGCTTATATACAAGCCCTGCCGTAATGCCGCA
Source organism: Acutalibacteraceae bacterium (assembly GCA_045651765.1). Classification (GTDB taxonomy): domain Bacteria; phylum Bacillota; class Clostridia; order Oscillospirales; family Acutalibacteraceae; genus SIG565. The sequence continues at coordinate 123,933 of JAZRSY010000008.1, forward strand.
GGCAGTACCCTTCAAAAGCACCGTTATAATGGTGCCGGGCACATCAAACGCAAAAAACAATGCTGCATTGCCTGTGGCCAAAACCACCACGCCAAACACAAATCCAAGCCAAGCGGCAACCCCTGTGCCGCACATTGCGGCGCCCAAAACAATGGGTATTAACCCCACCGCCGTGGAAAACGGGCCAAAAAAGGTTGTAAAGGTGGCTAACGATTGCAGCACTATAACAAATGCCGTAAACACCGCCCCTAAAACCAACCGCATGGTTGTTAACTTTCTTTGCTCTGTTTTGTTCATAAATTTTACCTCCGATACTGTCCTTTACAGGTACAGTTCATTTTATATTAACCTGCCTTTCGGCAAAATTAATTGTTTTTATTGTAAATTAACCTTAAGCCATCGAGCAATAAATTTTCGTTATATATAATGTTGCGTTCACAGTGCTTTATAATCTCGCGTGAAAGACCGCCCGTTGCAACAACGGTTGCGTTTTCGCCGAGTTCTGCTTCAATGCGGTCTATAAAACCGTCTAACATGGCGGCGGCGCCAAAAATAAGGCCCGAGCGCATACAATCGGCCGTGTTGGTGCCAATAACCTTTTGCGGTGCCTCAATTCTAATTGATGACAGTTGCGAAGTGTTTTGGGTTAAGGCTTTTAGTGTTAAATTAACGCCGGCCGCTATGGCTCCGCCCAAAAGCGCACCGTTTTTATCTAACACGCTTATGGTTGTGGCGGTGCCCATATCTATAACAATGCAGGGCAAGGTATATTCGTGTAATGCACCGGCTGCGGCGGCGGCTAAATCGGCGCCCAGTTGTGCCGGGTTGTCTATTTTAATGTTGAGCCCCGTTTTAACACCGGGACCAAGTTCTAACGGCACAATATTACACAAAGTGGATATTGCGTTAGAAACTGCCTTACCAACATTGGGCACTACGGAGCAAATAATGGCGTCTTCTATGCTTTCGTGCCTGCAGCCATGCAAAAGCAAAATGTTTTTTATTTCCACAGCGTATTGGTCCGAGGTCTGATTTAAATTCGTGGCAAGCCTTGCGGTAAAAAGCAAAGCCTCGTCATCATAAAGACCTAAAGTAATGTTAGTATTACCAATATCGACCGCTAAAAGCATTCATATCACCTCTAATGGTGATTATATCACTATGTAATGGTAAAATCAAGAAAATAAAATCCGAAAAATTTTTCCTATACAATGCCCATCACAATCAAAACTATTCCTACAAATATAGCCACAACACTTATTACCTTAGTTATCGCTATGGCTTCTTCCGTTGGTTCAAGGTCTTTGTATTGCCAACTTCGACCTAATTTTATAATTATTTCAGGAACTGCAAGACCTAGTATAGAAGGTATTATACAAAGAATTCCATAAATTATTAGATTAAAATCCATATTAGTTAACCTCGTGTATTGGAAGCGTTGCTGTCACTACATTTGTATCTAAAACAACATTATTATTAGCTCTTACTTGAACACCGTATACAAAAGAATGTTTTGCAGTAACATTATAACCTGTTAAATTATCACCCACACATACTGATGGCCATTCATAATAATCAGGCGCAACTTCTAAGTGATATTGATTATCGGCTTCAGTTTTTAACACACTACCCACATATTTTCTAGCTATCTGCTCAACATTAACATGTACACAATTGGCACTACCGTAATACACCCATTGATTTGAAGCATTTTGCAAATATATAAACTGGTGCACAGTACGTGTTACAAGCCTTGCGGTAAAAAGCAAAGCCTCGTCATCATAAAGGCCTAAGGTAATGTTAGTATTACCAATATCGACCGCTAAAAGCATATAAACTCCTCCGCTTCTCTAAGTTTACATAATTATAACATCGGCCAATATTAAAAGTCAAGTTGAAAAAGAGTTGACAATTGCTCTGTTTACTGTTATAATTGCTCTATCTGTGAAAATATATTTACAGAATCCTTGCTTTGCGGTACATTCGCAAGGCCAAAAGTCCAAAAGGAGGTGCTACGAGATGGTTATGAACAAGTATGAGTCAACTTTGGTTTTCTCGGTTAAAGGTGGAGACGAAGCCGTTACCGCTTTAAACGAAAAATTCAAAGCCTTAATTGCTGAAAACGCAACCGTTGAAAATGTAGACGAATGGGGCAAGCGCAAACTCGCTTATCCTATTAACTACGAAACCGAAGGTTTTTATGTTTTCACAACATTTACTTGCGGCCCTGATTTCCCGGCCGAATTAGAGCGTGTTGCTGGCATTACCAGCGGCGTTCTTCGCGTAATGGTTATTAAAAAATAACGGAGGAAGTTTTAAATGTTTAATTTAGTGGTTTTAACCGGCAGACTAACTGCCGACCCAGAGCTTAAATATACTCCAAACAACATCCCGGTAACTTCTTTCTCTATTGCTGTTTCACGCCGCTATAAAGCAGGCGAAGAAAACCAGGCTGATTTTATTAATATTGTTGCTTGGCGCCAGACTGCCGAGTTTATAACAAAATATTTCAGCAAGGGCAGCATGATTGGTATTGAAGGTTCAATCCAAACCCGCAGATATGTGGATAAAGACACTGGCAAAAACAGAACAGCATTTGAAGTTGTTGCCAACAATGTTCAGTTTGTGGAATCCAAACGCGATTCTGCCGACACCCGCAGCGAAGCTCCTGCTTCGTTCAGCAATGCCGGCGCTAACGAATTTGTTGAGATTGACAACTCTTCGGATGATGATTTGCCATTTTAATTAGTTAAGCAAGGCTTAACAAAAATTTTTTAGGAGGCAAACTATGGAAAAGAACGATAAAATGGCTCGCAGAAAGCCACGCAGAAAAGTTTGTCATTTCTGTGTAGACCGTGTTGAAGCTATAGATTATAAAGATGTAGCCCGTCTTCGTAAATTTGTTTCAGAGCGTGCTAAAATTTTACCACGCCGCGCAACAGGCACCTGTGCTGCTCACCAAAGGGAGCTGACAACCGCCATCAAACGTGCTCGTCAAATAGCTTTATTACCATACGTTAATGATTAATATTTAAACGCCCTGCTCTTTAGCAGGGTGTTTTTTTATTGACATATGGCAATCTATATGTTAATATTTTTTTATAATTTATGCGGTTTTTAACTTACGCCGTATATTTTGGGGAGGATGAAAATGAAATCTAAATCTATTATTTCAAAGTTGCTGATTGTTGCTTTTATTGTGGCTTTTGGCGTACTTTGCGCCTTTACAGGCAACATTACTGACCCTGCAGGAACCTTATGGTCCCTTTTCCCACCGGTTATTGCTATCGGACTTGCCCTTATTACCAAAGAGGTTTATTCCTCACTTTTTGTTGGTATTGTAGTGGGTGGCTTTTTAGCAAGTGGCTTTAAACCACTCGATGCCGTTGATGCGGTTGTAAACGAAGGCTTAATTGCCTCTGTTTCGGGCACCGCAGGCATATTCGTTTTTCTTGTTGTGCTTGGCATTATTGTTGCTTTGCTTAACAACGCCGGCGGCTCACAAGCATTTGGCAACTGGGCTTCAAAACATGTTAAAACCAAGGTTGGCGCTTCGCTTGCCACATTTGTTTTTGGTATTTTAATTTTTATTGACGACTATTTCAATTGCCTTACAGTTGGTGCGGTTATGCGCCCCGTTACCGACAAAGCAAAAATTTCACGCGCAAAACTGTCCTATCTTATCGACGCCACCGCAGCCCCCGTTTGTATGATTGCCCCAATTTCTTCTTGGGCTGCCGCTGTTTCGGAATATGTGCCCGAAGGACAAGATGGTCTTTCACTCTTTATTTCGGCCATTCCTTATAACTTCTATTCGTTACTTACCTTTGTTTTCATAATTACATTAACCCTTATGAAGTTCGATTACGGCCCAATGCGCCTGCACGAAATGAACGCTTTAAAAGGTGATTTATTTACATTCGGCGGCGAGGTTAAAGACGAAGACGAGGTTGAGTACGACCAAGAAGAAGTGCTCGATAAATCTCGCGCCCGCGTTATTGACCTTGTTTTCCCAATTATCACACTTATAGCCATTTGTGTATATGCTCTTTACAGGGTTGGCCAATCGGGCGGCCTCAATTTCTCGGAAGCCTTCGGCAACACCGATGCAACCGTTGCTCTGCCTTGGGGTGGTGTAATTGCACTACTTATAATTATGGTTTACTTTATTGCACGCCGCCTTGTTACCTTTAAACAGGCAATGCAGTGCATTCCGAAAGGCTTTAACGCCATGGTTCCTGCAATTTTAATTCTCACAATGGCAACATCCCTTAAAAACATAACCGGAATTCTCGATTCCGACAGTTTTGTAAGCGGCGCTTTAGCCAATGCCGGCGCGCTAAGCAATTTCTTGCCCGCCATTATCTTCCTTGTAGCCTGCGGTATTTCCTTTGCAACAGGCACATCTTGGGGCACCTTCGGAATACTTATTCCAATAGTTCTTGCAATATTCCCCGTTGGCAGCGAACTTGGTGTTATCGGCATGTCAGCCTGCCTTGCAGGTTCGGTTTGCGGCGACCATTGCTCACCCATTTCGGACACAACAATTATGTCGTCGGCCGGTGCACAATGCAACCACATTAACCATGTTTCCACACAGTTACCCTATTCCCTCACCGTTGCTGCGGTTTCTTTTGCAGCATACATCGTTGCCGGATTTGTTAGCAACTGGGTAATTGTTTTACCGTTATTTGCAGCCGTTTTAGTTGCTGTATTATTTGCTATTAAATTAATTAACGCTAAAAAAGCATAACATTTTAAACCTTATACACCGTTGTCGATTTTGTGTTGGCAACGGTGTATTTTTTTGCCTAAAAGCAAAAAACGGTCGTTTTTTGTATATTTTTCACAAAAAACTATGCTAACATTTTGTTGCGCTATTTTAAATTTACTAAAATTTTACATATTTTGCTATTGAAAAACAAAAATTTATTTGTTACAATTATAATAGTAGGTTGTAATAAGCAAGACAAGCATACAATATACTTATATGAAAGAAAATTTTGGGAGTGAGTATTTTGAAAAAAACAAGATGCGTTGCAATGCTGCTTGCAGGTGGACAGGGCAGTCGGTTAGGCGTTTTAACACAGAAAATTGCCAAACCTGCCGTTCCGTATGGTGGAAAATACCGTATTATAGATTTTCCGCTTTCTAACTGCATTAACTCGGGTATAGGCACCGTTGGCGTGCTAACCCAATACCAACCGCTTGAACTTAACGACTACATAGGTTCGGGAAAACCGTGGGATTTAGACCGCCTTTATGGTGGCGTACATGTGCTGCCACCTTATCAAAAAAGCAAGGGCGGCGACTGGTACAAGGGCACTGCAAACGCCATTTATCAGAATATGCATTTTATTGAGCGCTATAACCCCGAATATGTGTTAATACTTTCGGGCGACCATATTTATAAAATGGATTATTCCAAAATGATTGAGGCTCATGAAAAATCCAACTCCGATGCCACCATTGCCGTGCTTAATGTATCTCTTGAAGAGGCAAGTCGTTTTGGCATTATGAACGCAAACGAAGATGATGTAATTTACGAGTTTGAAGAAAAGCCAAAGCACCCAAAAAGCACGCTTGCTTCCATGGGTATATATGTATTTAAGTGGGAAAAACTGCAAAAATATTTATTGGCCGATGAGCAAAACGAAAATTCCAGCAACGATTTCGGCAAAGATGTAATTCCTGCAATGTTGGCCGGCGGCGAAAAACTTACCGTTTACCGCTTTGACGACTATTGGAAGGATGTCGGAACGGTAGAATCCCTTTGGGATGCCAACCTTGATTTGCTCAACCCAAAAATCGACCTTAATCTTTCCGACCCCAACTGGAGAATATATTCGCGCTCGCATGCGCTGCCGCCTCACTTTATTTCGAACACCGCCAAGGTTGAAAACTCACTCATAACCGATGGTTGCGAAATTAACGGCAATATAGATTTCTCTATTTTATTCGAAAATGTAACGGTAGAAGAAGGCGCCGAGGTCGATTATTCACTTATTTTCCCGGGTGCCGTTATTAAAAAAGGTGCCAAGGTGCGCTACTCTATAGTGGCAGAAAACGCAATAATCGAAGAAGATGCCACCGTAGGCATGAGCCCCGAAGAATGCGGCGATTCGGCCGATTGGGGCATTACCGTTATTGGCGATAATTTAAAAATAGGAAAAGGGGCCACAGTTGGCGCCAACAAAATGGTAAAAGAAAATGTTGAAGGCGGTGAATCACTTTGATTAAAAACAATATTTTAGGAATTATTTTTGCCAATGTAAACGACCAACTCGTGCCAGAGCTTACCAAAAAACGCTCTATGGCATCTATCCCCTTTGGCGGCCGCTACCGCCTTATAGATTTTTCGCTTTCTAACCTTGTTAATGCCGGAATTTCAAAGGTCGGCATTATAACAAAGAGCAACTATAACTCTTTGCTTGACCACCTAGGCAGCGGTATTTCATGGGATTTAGACCGAAAAAACGGCGGTCTTTTTATCCTGCCGCCCTTTAGCACCTCTAAGGCCGGGATTTTTAAAGGCCATGTTGACGCCCTTGCCGGTGTTATGACCTTTTTAAAGCGCAGCCACGAAGAATATGTTGTTATGTGCGATGCCGATGTTGTCAGCAATATGGATGTTGATATGTTAATAAACAAACATATAACCTCGGGCGCCGATGTAACAATCGCTTATAAACACGGCCTTTTAGCCGATGAAAACCACAACACCATGGTGCTTAAAATCGGTGGCGACGGTTTTGTTGAAAACATTACAATGTCAGATAAACAGTCGGGTGAAACCGATTATAGTTTAGATGTTTTTGTGATTAAACGCGAAAAACTTATCGAACTTATTTCCAACGCCTCTAAAAACAGTCTAACCAGCCTTTCTAAAGAGGTGTTAATTCCAAATTTGCACACCCTTAAAATTTTGGCCGTTAAAATTGATACCTTTGCCGAGGTTGTTTATAACACCAAAAGTTATGCCGAAATTAGCATGAGCCTTTTAAATAAAGAGGCCCGCCAAAATCTTTTCAACCCCGAAAGGCCGGTTTACACCAAAACACGCGACGATATGCCTTCGCGCTATGGCCTAAAATCCGATGTTACCAATTCACTTATAGGCAGCGGCTCTATTATTGACGGCAGCGTTAAAAACAGTATATTATTCAGAAGCGTTACTGTTGGCAAGGGTGCTAAAATAGAAAACTGTATTATAATGCAGGGCACCAAAATAGGTGAAAACTGCGTTCTTAAAAATGTAATTATAGATAAATCCGCAACCATTTCCGACGGTGTTACCCTCATGGGCGGCACCGAAAACTATGTGTTTGTAGATAAAGGAAAAACAATTTAAAGGAGCCACACTATGAAAGTTTTATTTGCCACCAGTGAAGCCTACCCGTTTGCTATGTCGGGCGGATTAGCCGATGTTGCCGGCGCTTTGCCCAAAGCGCTCAGAAAAAGGTTTGTGGGTTGCCGTGTTATTATGCCGCTATATGCCGCCATACCAGAAAGCTTAAGGTCAAAAATGACCTTCGTAACCAGCATTACGGTTCCGGTTTCTTGGAGGCGCCAATATTGCGGAATTTTCGAAGCACACGAAAACGGCATAATCTATTATTTTATTGATAATATGTATTACTTTAACCGCGAAGGGCTTTATGGCCATTACGATGATGCCGAGCGCTTTGCATTCTTCTCCCGCGCTGTGTTAGAGGTTTTACCGATTATTGGCTTTAAACCCGATATTATTCATTGTAATGATTGGCAAACAGCAATGGTGCCGGTATATTTAAAGGCATTTTACGATGGCGACAGTTTTTATAATAACATTAAAACGGTATTTACCATTCATAACATTCAATACCAAGGTAAATACGGCCACAATTTAACCGGCGATGTTTTAGGTCTTGGCCCTGCACAAGAACAAATTGTTGATTATGCAGGTTGCGTTAACCTTATGAAAGGCGCTTTGGTTACGGCCGACAAACTTACAACCGTATCTCCTACCTATTCTTGCGAAATTTTAAACCCATATTTTTCGTATGGGTTAGATGGCATTTTGTGCAACCTAACACACAAACTTTCGGGCATAATTAACGGCATTGATACCGACGTTTACAACCCCGAAACCGATGAACTTATTTATAAAAACTTTAATTTGCAAACCCTTGACGGCAAAGCCGAAAATAAAAAGCAACTGCAGCGTGAGCTCGGCCTGCCCGAAGATGAAAATGTTGCCGTTATAGGTATAGTTTCACGTTTGGTTAAACACAAAGGGTTCGATTTAATTGTTAGAGTGTTTGAAGAAATTTTGGGGGCTAATGTTCAGTTTGCAATATTGGGCTCGGGCGAGTGGGAGTTTGAGAACTTCTTTCACGAAATGGCTGCAAAATACCCCGAAAAAGTCGCCTTTAAAAATGGGTTCATTCCGGCCCTTGCCCACAAAATATACGCCGGTGCCGACATTTTCTTAATGCCAAGCCAAAGTGAGCCTTGCGGTCTTGCACAGTTGGTAGCCTTGCGCTACGGCACCATTCCCATTGTGCGCGAAACCGGTGGCCTTAACGACACCATTAAAGACAGCGGCGACGGCAAAGGCAACGGCTTTACCTTTAAATTGTTCAACGCACACGATATGCAAAATGCCGTTTGGCGTGCGCTGGATGTTTATTCCCGCAAAGAAGATTGGCTTGTTTTGGTTAAACGCGCTATGGAATGCGACAACAGTTGGGGAAAATCGGCCAACGAATACATCAAACTTTATAAGAGCATTCTTTAATTATATTTACAATCCGCCTTATGTATGTTAATATATTAAGGCGGAATTATTTTAAGTATGGTGATATTATGTTAGATATTTTTAAAGCAATAATTTTAGGTGTTATCGAAGGCATTACCGAATGGCTGCCAATAAGCAGCACCGGCCACCTTATTCTTGCTAACGAATTAATAAAACTTAATGTTAGTGAAGCCTTTATGGAAATGTTTGAGGTGGTAATTCAGCTTGGCGCCATAATGGCGGTGGTTGTTCTTTTTTGGAGCAAACTGTGGCCCTTTACCACACGTCAAAGCAGCGGCGTTACACCACTTGTGAAAAATATCGGCATCAAAAAAAGTTCATTTAGCCTTTGGGTTAAAGTTTTAATTGCAAGCCTGCCGGCCGCCATTATCGGTTTGCCGCTTGACGACAAAATTAACGAACTTTTCTTTAACCCCACAACTGTGGCAGTCGCCTTAATTGTTTATGGTGTAGCGTTTATATTAATAGAGCATTTTAAGAAAAACACCGAGCCCAAAGTAGCAACCCTTAAACAGTTTACATACAAAACAGCCTTGTTTGTGGGCCTCTTTCAAGCACTTTCCATGATTCCCGGAACTTCCCGCTCGGGTTCCACCATTTTGGGTGCAATGCTGCTTGGTTGCTCACGCACCGTTGCTGCCGAATTCAGTTTTTATTTGGCCGTTCCGGTAATGTTTGGGGCATCGGCCTTAAAACTTTTAAAATTCGGACTTAATTTTACCGGCACCGAATTTATGATTTTAGCCGCCGGTATGATAATTTCTTTTGCGGTATCTATAATCGTTATTAAATTCTTGCTTGGTTTCATTCGCAAAAACAGCTTTAAAGCATTTGGTTATTACCGCATAGCATTAGGTATTATTGTTTTACTTTATTTTTATGTTTTAGCAAAATAAAAAAGGGGCTTGAAGCCCCTTTTTTGTTTAGAATTTCTTTTTATAATTTTCCATAGCCTTTTTTATTACCTCTACGGCCTCGGCATATCCTTTAACGGTATCCACGGCCGTACTTTTATTTTCAAGGGTTTTATAAACCTCGAAAAAGTGGCGCATTTCGTCAAAAATATGCTCGGGCAAATCGCTAATGTCTTTATAACCGTTATAGGTTGGGTCGCTATATGGTATCGCAATAATTTTTTCATCGTTGCTGTTGTTATCCACCATTGTAATAACACCTATTGGATAAGCCCTTACAAGTGTTAACGGGTCTAATTTTTCGGTACAAAGCAGTAAGACATCAAGCGGGTCGTTATCGTCGCCATATGTGCGCGGAATAAAACCGTAGTTGGCAGGGTAATGGGTAGATGTGTATAAAATTCTGTCTAAAATTATAAGACCTGTTTCTTTATCTAACTCATATTTCTTTTTACTGCCTTTTGGTATTTCTATTACACAAATAAAATCTTCGGGGGTAACTCGTTTTTCGTCAATGTCGTGCCAAATATTAATCATATAAAATCCTTCCTTGGTTTAATTTTTAAAAAATTTCAGTGTGCTTTATAATACCATAAAAAACAAGAGTTATCAAGTATTATAACATATATTTTGTTTTATTAAAGCCACCTTATTGCTGCAACCGCTTTACAACGCCAAAAAAACTTGTTATAATTATTATATTAGGAGGGAAAATATGAGAAAGTTAATAATTCAAAGAAAATCTACATCAACAGGGCGTTTTGCCAAAATGAATGTCTATATTGAAGATGCTAAATCTGGCGAGATTACATTAAACGGTTATCCTTGCCGCAAAATTGGCGTATTAAAAAATGATGATATAAAAACATTTTCCATTACCGAAGAAGCGACAAAAATTATTGTGGTAGCCAATCAAGAGGAAAAAACCGGTTATTTAGAAGTTTATTCGCTCGAAGAAGGCTCAGAAGATATTGTGCTTAGCGGAGAAACAATATTCGGAAAAAACGGCAAATTCGTTTTTAAATTCGACTCCAAAAACAACCAAATTAATCCTAAATCGGTTAAAACGCGTGTTATTTTAAAGCGTACGCTTGTTCGCGTGCTCATAATGGCCTTGTGTGTGCTTGGGCTGCGCTTTTGTGTGCCAACACCACAGACATTTTCTTACGGCGGGGTTAACATTACCTTAACATCTGCCTTCGAAAGAAAAGCGAATGAAGATTATGTGGCAGAATATTTATCTTCAAAAACAGCTGTATTCATTGACAAAAAAATTCAAGCCGGTGAATATAAAGGCATTTCAGCAAAGGAATATGCCGAAAAATTAATAGCAAGCATGGAAACCGATGCCACAGTTACAAAAAACCAAAAAGGTCTGGCTATGTTCCAATACGAAACTAATCCCGGCCAAAAAGATGCCCTTACCCACTTTGTGTATTGCTATAATGACTTCCCTTATTTTTGGACTGTTGACTTTGTTGCTTTTAGCAAAAACGCCGATTCTTACCGAGAAAAAATTGATGAATGGGCAAATTCCGTTAGTTTTTCTTAACTAAAATTTAATTTATAAAAACAAGAAAGGACTTGCGAAAGCAAGTCCTTATTTTTTGGTGGGAGAGGGTGGATTCGAACCCCTTTGATTTTTTGACCTATGTGTTCGAACCCCTACATATTTCATTATAAAGCTTTGGATTGAATTTTTTTAAACAATCTATGTATTCTGCAACTCTAACGCAATTTTCCATATCAAATTCATCTATTCCTTGAAAAGCAAAAATTTCATCATATAGAAGACAACTACCCTCTATTTGCACATATCCTGAACTTAAATCAACACCTATAAAAATTTGGCACTTTTCCCATATGTCTTCTTGGTTATCATAAATTGCTTTACCGTTGCCCTCATTTTTTAAAATGAATGTTTTTGGCTCGGGTTGTGAATTAGAGGGAAGTTTTTGTTTTTGAAATTCGTTATTTAAAACCGTTTCGTAAACAGCATTAAAAGCCTTTTCTTCGTTAATTTCGTCAAGTAAATATTTGTTTTGTAAATATTCTAATACTTCTTTACCACTTTTTCGGTTAGGTTGCAGTTTATCCTTGAATTTCGCATGTGTTTTTCGCCATTCACATACCATTTCTTTTGAAGCAGGTCCAAAAATCATTTATTGTTCTCCTTTGCGGTGTTGATGGATGCAATCAAAATCCGTTTGATTTCAAGACAATCATCAAGCAAGGAATTACTCATTTTATCATCTATATATTCAGACATATACAACAGTTTAATCCAATATTCCGTTTCGGCGGTTTCTTTTAATGCTATGTGCATTTTAGAAATAAAATCAGCTTTGCTTTGACCGTAATTTGCCTCATTTATGTTTGCACCTATACTTGTGCCACTACGGACTATTTGCTTTGAAATAATTGTTTCCTTTTTGTTCGTAATTAAGTGTTGATGTAATTTAACTATTCTTGCTGCAAAAGCAATAGATTTATCTATAAGCAAATTTTCTTTCATATAATACACCGCCTTTTCACATATTATAGCAGAAACTTTATGTTAAATCAATTATTCATTATTCATCAGCGAAGCACCTTCATCATTCACTATTCATTGAAAATGCTGTCGAATGAATAATGAATACCTAATAATGAAAAATGAATAATACAAAACGAAAATCCTGCCGACAAGAATCGACAGGATTTTCGTTTTGGTGGGAGAGGGTGGATTCGAACCACCGAAGCTAAAAAGCAGCAGATTTACAGTCTGACCCCTTTGGCCACTCGGGAACTCTCCCATATTAAGTTAAAACACTGGAGCTGGTGGACGGACGCAGCCTTTTAAAAAAGTCTGCCGTGCTTGTGGCATAGCCACCTCACACTTCGCACCTAAAAACATTACACCGTAATGTTTTTTAACGGCGCTCACCCTCTCAGGGTTCGAGTCCGTTTAAGACTCTTTAAAACACTGGAGCTGGTGGACGGACTCGAACCCCCGACCTGCTGATTACAAATCAGCTGCTCTACCAACTGAGCTACACCAGCACAAATGTGCCTAAATAATATATCACACAACCTTTAGTTTGTCAAGTGTTTTTTTATTTTAAAACTTTGTTTTTGTTTTGAATTATTAAGAAAATTTTGCCTATAATAATAACAACATTTTTTGGAGGTAGAAAAAATGAAAAAATCATTATCAATTTTACTTGTTTTCGCGTTATGTATTAGTCTTTGTGCCATGCTTGCAGGGTGCGGCAAGAACTCTATGGCGCAGGTTTATTACCTTAACTTTAAACCGGAATCGGCCAAGGTTTACGAAAAAATTGCGGCCGAATATGAAGCCCAAACAGGCGTTAAGGTTAAGGTTGTTACTGCCGCCGCCAACACCTATGAACAGACCCTTAAAAGCGAGATAGCCAAAAAAGATGCTCCCACCATTTTTCAGGTTAACGGCCCCATCGGCTACAACGAATGGAAAGATTATTGCGCAAACATTAAAGACAGCCAACTCTATTCCATTTTAAGTGATAAATCTTTGGCGATTTCGGACCAAAACGGTGTTTATGCCATTCCTTATGTTGTTGAGGGTTACGGAATAATTTACAACAACGAAATTTTAGATAAATATTTTGCGTTGGAGAGCAGGCAAAAAAAGGTTAATTCGGTGGCCGAAATTAATAACTTTAATGCCTTAAAAACCGTTGTAGAAGATATGACCGCACATAAATCCGAACTTAACATTAAGGGTGTTTTTGCCTCGACATCACTTTCAAGCGGCGAAGACTGGCGTTGGCAAACCCACCTTATGAATCTGCCGCTTTATTATGAATTCAGCGAAAACACGGCCTACCAAAACCCAACAATTGCAGGGCTAAACTCAGCCGAAATTACCTTTAAATATGCCAACAATTTTAAAAATATTTACGACCTGTATATTAACAACTCAATAACCGAAAAGGGCCTTTTGGGATCTAAATCGGTGGCTGATTCCATGGCAGAATTTGCAACAGGTCAGGTGGCCATGGTGCAAAACGGCAACTGGGCCTGGAGCCAAATTGCCGATGTTGAAGGTAATGTTGTAAAAGAAAACCAAATTAAATTTATGCCTATTTATATTGGTGTCGATGGCGAAGAAAACCAAGGACTTTGCGTTGGTACCGAAAATTACCTTGCCATAAATTCGAAGGCTTCGCCCGAGCAACAAGAGGCTTCGCTTAATTTTTTAAGTTGGTTATTTACCAGCGAATCGGGCAAAAAATTTGTTACTAACGAACTCGGCTTTATAACCCCGTTTAACAGTTTTGAGCAAAGCGAACAACCCACCGACCCATTAGCCCGCGAACTTACAAGCTATATGAACAACGAAAAACTAACATCGGTTCCTTGGATATTCACATCCTTCCCGAGTGAAAATTTCAAAACCGAACTCGGCAACAGCCTGCTTGAATATGCCCAAGGCTCAAAAGATTTTAACAGCGTTTCAGAAGGAGCAAAACAACTTTGGAAAACAGAAAGGTAAACTCGCTTAAAAAATATTTTCCTGTTTTTGTGGGGCCTACGCTGATTGCCTTTGTAATAGCCTTTTTTGTACCCTTTATAATGGGCGTTTATTTGTCGTTTGCGCAATTTAAAACGGTGTCCGACGCTGTTTTTGTGGGGTTAAAAAATTATGTTACGGTGTTTTCCAATTCCGACGGCTTTTTAAATTCGCTTTGGTTTACGGTAAAGTTTGCAGTAATATCGGTAATATCGGTTAATGTTTTTGCCTTTTTGTTGGCGCTTTTGCTAACACAAGACATTTGCGGCCGCAATTTTTTCAGAACGGTATTTTTTATACCAAATTTAATTGGCGGCATTGTTTTAGGTTACATTTGGCAACTTATTTTCAACGGTATATTAATGAATTATGGCTACACCCTTACCTCTAACGAAAATTTTGGTTTTTGGGGACTTGTAATATTAATCAACTGGCAAATGATAGGCTATATGATGGTAATTTATATTGCGGGGCTGCAAAACATTCCAAACACTATTTTAGAGGCCGCTAAGGTGGATGGCGCAGGCAAGGCGAGAACACTGTTCAATATAATAATACCGAATGTTATGCCAAGCATTACCATCTGCCTTTTTTTAACCATAACCAACTCGTTTAAACTTTTCGACCAAAACCTTGCCCTGACAGCAGGCGCACCCGGCAACAAAAGCGCGATGCTGGCACTTGATATTTACAAAACCTTTTATTCAAGAAGCGGTTGGGAGGGTGTAGGCCAAGCCAAAGCCGTTATATTTTCGGTTTTGGTTGGCGTTATTGCGCTGCTACAATTATATTTAACACGCCGAAAGGAGCAGGAATATTAATGCAAAAAAAGTCAATAACCATTAAATTTGTTTTTCCTGCCTTGCTCTCGTTTTTAGCGGCAATTTTTATTTTCCCGGTAATAATAATATTAATGAATTCCTTTAAAACAAAGTTTTCAATAGCAAACACACCTTTTGTGCCGCCAAACAGCACCACCTTTGCGGGAGCCGAAAATTATATTAACGGCCTTGCCGATACCGATTTTTTGTCGGCGTTTTTTTGGTCGCTTTTTATAACGGTGTTTTCGGTTTTGTTAATTGTTATTTGTTCGGCCATGGCGGCCTGGTTTTTAACCAGGGTAAAAACAAAACTCACTTCTTTTTTATATATACTTTTTGTTTTTTCCATGATAATTCCTTTTCAAATGGTTATGTTCACAATGTCGAAAACCGCCAACACCCTGGGGCTTGACAACCCCATTGGAATAATTTTTTTGTATTTGGGCTTTGGCTCGGGGCTTTCGGTGTTTTTGTTTTCGGGCTTTGTCAAAAGTGTGCCGCTAAGTTTAGAAGAGGCCGCCACCATAGACGGCTGCAGACCGTTGCAAACCTTTTTCTTGGTGGTTTTTCCGCTTTTAAAACCCACCGCCGTTACGGTCGCCATATTGAATGCCATGTGGATTTGGAATGATTATTTGTTGCCCTATTTAGTAATTGGCAGTGATTATAAAACCATACCCGTGGCGATACAATATTTAAAAGGTGGCTATGGCTCGGTCGATATGGGCGCCATGATGGCCGTTTTAATTTTGGCAATTATACCGGTTGTGGTGTTTTATTTGTTAGGTCAAAAACACATTATAAAAGGCGTTGCGGCAGGTGCCGTAAAAGGATAATAAAAAACCGTAGTTAAGTTTAACTTAACTACGGTTAAATTTTATTTTGTACCGAAAATTCTGTCGCCGGCATCGCCAAGGCCCGGAACAATATATCCGTTTTCGTTCAAGCACTCGTCAACATTGGCGCAAAAAATTTGAACGTCGGGGTGGGCTTCACTTAAGGCCTTAATGCCTTCGGGGGAGGCAATTAAGCAAAGGAACTTAATGTGCTTGCCACCGTAAGATTTTATTTGGGTAATAGCATCTATAGCCGAGCCACCTGTTGCTAACATTGGGTCTACAACTACAATAAGGCGCTTGTCAATATCGGTTGGTAGTTTGCAGTAATATTCGTGGGGTTGCAAGGTTTCTTCGTCGCGGTACATACCAATATGACCAACCTTTGCAGTGGGCACTAAATTTAACATTCCGCTAACCATGCCAAGCCCTGCACGCAAAATTGGAACAATTGCCATGGGTTTGCCCGCAATTATTTTTTGGCGGGTTTTGGTTATTGGTGTTTCAATCTCTATTTCCTGCATGGGTAAATCCCTTAATGCTTCGTAGCACATAAGCATTGTAATTTCTTCTACCGATTCGCGAAACTCTTTGTTAGAGGTTGATGTTTGGCGAAGAATTGTTGTTTTGTGCTGAATTAAAGGGTGGTCGAAAATAGTTACTTGTTGCATAAAAATCTCCTTATTCTTCGGTTTCTTTGGCCTTGGAAACTACAAGGTTTACAATTATACCTAAAATTAATGCACAGGCAACAGATGTAATTGTAATTTCGCCAAAGGTTAAGGTAAGGCCGCCGATACCGGCAATTAAAATGGTTGAAACAACAAACAGGTTTTTATTTTGGTTTAAATCTACCTTTTGCACCATTTTAAGACCCGACACAGCAATAAAGCCGTAAAGTGCCATGCAAACGCCACCCATTACGCAAGAAGGAATGGAGTTTACAAATGCAATAAAGGGTGAAACAAACGAAATAATTATTGCAAGAACTGCAGCGGTTATAATGGTGTAAACCGATGCATTGCGTGTTATAGCAACACAACCAACCGATTCACCATAGGTTGTGTTGGGGCAACCGCCGAATATTGCACCAACAATTGAACCAACGCCATCGCCCAAAAGGGTCCTGTGAAGGCCGGGTTCTTCCAATAAATCTTTTTCAATAATGGAAGAAATATTTTTGTGGTCGGCAATGTGTTCGGCAAAAACAACAAATGCAACCGGAATATAAGCCACGGCAATTGTGCTGATATAAGCCGGGTTTATTTCGCCAATGCCTTTAAAGGCGGTTAAGAATGTAAAGTCGGGCACCGAAACAAAGGTGTTAAGTGTTACACCGTCGGCCACAAGACTTTGGAATGGTGAAAAATCTAAAACCTTAAGGGCATCTATATTAGTAGTATAACCTATAATTGTGAAAATAGCCGATACTGCATATCCGCTTAAAATACCAAAAATAAAGGGGATTAATTTACCCATTTTTTTGCCATAGGTCGAGCTTATAATGGTAACTAAAAGTGTTACTACACCGCATAATACAGTAATTAATGGTGAAGCTGCAACATCGGGCACGCTGCCTTTTGTCATGTCGCCAATGGCGTTACCGGCCAAAGACAGACCAATAATGGCAACTGTTGGGCCAATAACTGTGGCGGGCATAACCTTGTTTATCCATTTAACGCCTGCAATTTTAACAATAATTGCAATTACAACATAAACTAAGCCTGCGAAAACAGCACCTATTATTAAGCCTAAAAAGCCAAGTGCCATTGAAACGCCGCCTGCAAATGCAGCCATCATAGAGTTTATAAAAGCAAATGAAGAGCCCAAGAAAACGGGGCTTTTAGCCTTTGTGAACAAAACATAGGTCAATGTGCCTATGCCTGCGCCAAAAAGTGCTGCAGCCGAGCTCATGGTGGTGCCGCAATCACCGTTGATTATAACAGGAACCACCAAGGTTGCTGTCATAATAGCGAGCAGTTGTTGAAGTGCGAAAATTAAGAGTTGACCAAATTTTGGTTTGTCGTGAACGCCGTAAATAAGTTTCATAACTTTTCCTCCAAATTTGTAAAATTTCCCTTAAAAACCCGACTTTTAACAGTCGGGCCAAAGCAAGAGATTATAAAATATTCGCTAATAAAAATATACCAAATTTGTCGAACCTTGTCAATAGCATTTATGCTTTTTATACAAAACGGGGGGCTTAAAAAAGCCCCCCGTTAAAAGTTATTTTATTAATGCTGCCCTTAGGTTTTTGTTTTTCTTTATTATGTTGAGAAGTTCTGAAACGGCAGTTTTTAGATGCTTGTTTTCCTCTAAATATTCCATCACTTTTTGGGTGTTTTGCTCGTTTTCAAAAACAGAGGCGCAAAGTAACGCCACAACAGCATCAACCGTTTCGCCGTTGCCTGCAACATAAACTTCACTTAGCATATCCAAAAGTTTTTTAACCTGTTTTTTGGTGCCTGTTGCAAGCATATTTTTAATAGCCGGCACAAAGTTTACCATATAAAAATTCAAATACAAGAACTTTCCGTTTTCGGCCACTGTTTGCTTGTATTCTTCTTTAAACTGTGGGAAAACCGCCAACAACTTTTGGGTAAGACCTGTTATGTTGCCTGCATTATTTTTTTCACTGCTTGGCAATTCAACCTGTGTGTTGGTTTCGGCCTTTTTTACGCCAAGGTTTTGCCTTAGGCTGTCGGCAAAATCTGTACCAACGGCGGCGGCATCGCGCTCGGTTTGGGTTTCGTCGAAAAGCCAGGCGTTAATTATGCTAAACTCGCCCACGGTGCCATCGGTTACATCGGCCACCTCTAAAATAAATTGTTTGGCTTGCTCGTTAAAATAGACCTTAACAGCCTTGTTTTCGTTTTTAAAAATGTCGTCTTGCTGTGTGAATTTTTGGCCGTCCAACAAAATCTGCATTTCGGCTATTACGGCATTATACATTTTATCCATTATTTTTCACTCCAAAAATATATTATAGTTATTGTACCATAAATACATAATTTGTCAATCCCTTTGAAATGTAGTGTTTTCAAGGGTTTTAAAGGTTTTTTGAACTGTTTAACACTCTAAAAATCCAAAAAATTATATTCGTTAGTGACACAAAACGATTTCTAACCACACCCAATAAGTGTATAATTTAAGCGGAGAAAAGTGGATAAAATTTTCAACATCAATAACCAACAACAGAAAGGAATTTACTACCACCTAATTGTTCATCGACTTTATCCCGGCTTTCATTTTGAACATTAACATCATAAAACCCATTAACATCAGGTTATCAACCACAAGTTCGTTGTTTGATTTGCCATTATTTTTTATCTTCCTTTAAAATAAAACCCACAGTCATATTTCAGACTGTGGGAAATTAAGTTTTAATGTTTATTGTGGTAATTCAATCGGTCTCATTCCTCTATAAAGCAAATAGAAAAATGGTCTGTATTTGAATGTTCCCGTACCTTGATTATTCCTTGTGTCGAAAAGATTCATTGTTAAATGTGCATATTCGCTAAGATATTCTTTTGATAATTTTGCAATACCATAGCATATATTGTCGTATTTATTACCATGTTGATAATTCGGTATTTGCATTATATCAGATGCACTATTCAAATAACTTGGACTTATAAGTTCACAGTTAAAAGAATCGGCATCAACATTTTTTAATTCCGAACCAAAAACAATGTATACATCGTCATCAAAATATTTACCGATATAAGAATCCACTTTTAACCGACATACTAAATTGTTTCTAATTGTATTATCAACTAAAATAAAACCATCTTCATCCACGCCAATAGGAAGATTATTTCCATAGAAACCTAAAAAATGAAAACCATTTTCTGTGTTTGCACTTTCAAAATTGAATGTTCCATCATCTTTTTCTACAACCTTTATATCACAAAGATTTTTGCTTAATTTCTCAAAAAAGATTCTTCCGCCGATTCCAATTAACCCTGTGAATATTGATTCTACTGTATTGAACATCCCATAATCTTTATATTTCAAGAAACCAGACATATAGTTCTGCTTAATATAGTTGTTTTTTGAACCTTTCTCAAATGTGATGAAATTATCAATATCACCAACATTCTCATTGTATTCAAAATATGAATTTTCCATTGAACAACTAATAGCACTTGATTTGAAAACAACAGGATTGAAAGCAGAAGAAGGACACATGGTAGAGATAAATTTGTTTCCAACACCACCGACAATCAATCCATATTTATATATAGCATATGTTGGTGAACCTAAAGTCAAACCATTTACAACATTGTTGCAAACTGTTGGCCTATTAATAAATTCACACATTGCGTGTGGTTGTCTGTTTTCCATATCTTCTTTAACGTAATTTATATAATTATCCAAAGCACCACATTCTACATTTTCAATAAATGAATATGGTGCTTCAACATATAAACACACATTATCAAAATCTGCAATTCTAATGTCTTTAATCCTGCTTCTAACGGCATTAAAATTAAAACCTGTTGTATTTTTCCCATATTCACCACAATGAATGTATAATTTTTCCATCTCAACATGTTCACCGCCAAATAAAATAAATGTGGTGTCATTTTCTTGTGGATAGTAATACAGGTGTGTAGCCATTCCATGGTTATCCCAGTTTTTTCTTGTATGTGGCATATTTCCATAAATTCTATGATAAGGGTGATAGTTGGTTATTACTAAAGGTGAATAAAAAGCATACTCACCACTTGGGAAATAGATGTTGTACCATTTATTACTTATAACAAGTTTCATAAATGTTTCAGCACAATCTTCAGAACCATCATTCTTCAAACCAAATTGAAGAACATTCACTGTATCATGTTCATTCACTATGATTTCTGCTGTTGCGTTAGCACATACAACACATTCAATCTTGTTTTCATCATTGGTCGCTTTGGTTCTTGTTTTATAAGTAGCACCGCCACCATCATTTACAGCATAATATCCTAATGTGATACAAGTTGTTTCTGCTAACAATGTTTCATCTGATTGCATATCAAAAACAGAATTATAATACAACACATTATTAGTTGTTGATGCACCACTACTACCGCTATATGCAAGACTTGATGCAAATTCTTCTGTTCCAGTGGATTCATATTCCTGTATACATTGATATGCTGTTTTTCCATCTGCACCATTATATAATTCAAATGTTTGTGAGTCTTTAACTTCTTTTGTAGTGACACGATAACCATTTTCTGTTTTTTCAATGGTCATAGTTGGTAATATTACACTATCACCACCATTCAAAAGCTCATTCAGTGCATCATCAGTTTTTTGCCAGTCTTCATTAATTACTTTACAATCAAACTTGTCTAAACCTTCAAGTTTTTGAAGAAAAAAATTCTTTGTTTCTTTCATTTTAATCATACCTTTTTTATTCTAAAATTAGACAAATATTCACAATAAACCGATTCGAAACTTTCCATTGTACAATTTGTGATATTGTGGCAGCTTGTAGAAAAATTATCTTCAATTACTTATTCATATAATTCTTGATGTGGAATTGCATTAATAAATATGTTGGATATTTTGTAAGAAATTTATATGTATTGTAATTGATGACACAGGTGCAAAGTATATTTGCAGAAACTTGTATTCTAACATTGAACTGATTGCACTAAGTAAATCTTTAACACGAAGATGAAGATTAATATTAATTTGATATTTGTCTGCATTAAAATTCAATGTGTAATTATCAATACCGCAAATTACATTCAATTATTCTATTAAACCACGCATGGTATAAATTACCGTATTTGTGTACTGTGAAAGCACTTTTGCTTATCTATTGTAAAAACTGTCATTTTTTGATAGTGTCAACCCAAACATGTTTTTATATCGGTTGTTACCTACTTCATTAGTGTAAAAACCAAATATGTTGTATTTTTATTTTTTCAGAATCATCTTTCACCGGTTGCAGTTCTGGTGCTTCTGCATTCATAACACCTTGTATTTCTCGATATTCTTGAATGTATAATGGAAGACGACTAATCAAATTTACTTCTCTAATCACTGTTAGTCATACTCTCTATAATTGGAATTTGGTATTCTGACACCATGAAGTTTTTCACATTAGCGAACTTCTAACTATCAAATACTCGTTATTCCTCCATGTTTTATACAATTCAGACAGATGATTTTCAACGACTTCTTCAGTTTGTGATTTCAATGTATTAAACGAATAATTAAATTCATAGGTTATAGAAGTTTTAACATTAATTGGAACTTCTTCAACTACATTTACAGTTACATTAAATACTATATTTATTATACCACATAAATAGGTGTTTGTCATTAAAAATTTGTTGCAACCTTTATTTTATTATTGTATAATTTTACCGTGAGGTGAAAAAAGTGAATCTTGCAAACATTAACACCATTAAAAACATAATGAATACCCAAGGTTTTGCCTTTAAAAAGGCATTGGGGCAAAATTTTTTAATAAACCCAGGCGTTTGTCCTAAAATGGCTGCCGCAGCGGCCGACAGCGAAACCGGTGTTTTAGAAATTGGCCCCGGCATTGGGGTTTTAACGGCCGAACTCTCAAGCGTGGCTAAACGCGTTGTGAGCATTGAGTTGGACAATTCACTAAAACCTGTGTTAGAGCAAACCCTGGCCGACAAAGACAATATAGAAATTATTTTTGGCGATGCCATGAAAATGGATTTACTCCAAATTATTAACACCCGTTTTAGCGACTGCAAAAAGGTGGCCGTTTGCGCCAACCTGCCTTATTACATTACCTCACCCATAATTACAATGTTGCTTGAAAGCCGCCTGCCCATTAACAACATTACCGTTATGGTGCAAAAAGAAGCCGCCGAGCGCATTTGCGCCAAGGTTGGCAGCAGGGAAGCAGGGGCCGTTACGGTGGCCGTTAACTATTACGCCCAAAGTGAAATTTTGTTTGGGGTTAGCAAAAATTCGTTTATGCCGCCGCCAAAGGTTGATTCGGCCGTTATTAAACTAACGGTTCGGCAAACACCCCCCGTTGAATTAGATAACGAAAAATTCTTCTTCAAATTTGTAAAGGCTTGTTTTGCACAACGCCGCAAAACACTTGTTAACACCGTTTCCAACACACTGCACATAGAAAAGCAGGCAATTACCAACGCCTTAACTAAGTTAAATTTGCCGCTAACCGCCCGCAGTGAGCAGTTAACAATGCAAAACCTTGCCGATGTTGCAAATTTACTTAATAAATAAAAAGCAGAGGATTTTCCTCTGCTTTTTTTATTCTGCCACGGGTTTGCCTTGGGCAGTATTTTCAATGTTTTGTGCAAATTTTTCGTAGGTCGAGGCGGTTATAAGCCCCATTGGGATTCCGTCTAACTCAACCTGGTAGCGTTGCGGAGAATAAACCTTAAACTCTACCACCGTGTTGGGTGTGCCATCTGAATGCACAAGATTTATTGTAAGGGCGGAGCCATTAATTTCCTTAGAATCATATTCGGCAGGGGTAAGTTCAATGAACTGCCTATACAACTTTTTAAAGTTTTCAATATCAAGTTCATTTTCACCTAAAAACGCTTTGTAAGATTCATTTTCACTGTTGTATTCGGTCTTAAAATTATAACTTTGGCCGCCCCGGAAGGCTACATTAAAGCCTGATAGCCCCGAAAGATTTTCGAGTATTATGAACGAACTGTAATAATCGGTTGTTTTGCCACCTGCAAAAGACATTGATGCCGCAGGGATTTTATGAATCATATTACCACCGCTCACCATAACGGCAAGATAGGTATCATCCACCTTGGCGGCCTTTATGGTGTGAACCTTGCCTTTAACCGAAATTTCAAAGGTGGCATAAGGGTTGTTTAATTTATATTTTTCAATATCGGCAGCGGTAGGGTTAAAGCAATATGCCCCCGAAGATGCTATTCCGTTGGTGGCAATGGTTAACAGTTCGTTTACGGCGGTGTCGCTGCCAATACGAACCGAAGGACTTGTTATTTTATAGGCAAAATAACTATTTATTTTTTCATCAGTCTGCGGCACAATGGTAAGACCGTTGTAATTTTGGCCGCTAAGTTTTATATAATCGAACAACACAAGACTGCCGTCGGAAAAACAGTCGGCATTTTCTGCGGTTTGCTCTATGCCGGGAATTCCTGTGGTGTTGGCAAAATCAAGCGGACTGCAACCAAACAAGGCCGAAAAATCGTTATTTACCAAATAAATGCCATCTTTATTCGATATTTTACAATAATAACCAAGCCCTGCGGGTGCAGTGTTGCCCACCAAAACGCTAAAGTTTTCGAAAGCTGCGTTAGCGGCTGTGAAATTAATTGTAAGCTTTGGGGCCTCGAGGCCGTAGTCTGCAATATTGCCCTCTATTAATTTTATTGCATTTATTTTAGAGGCCGACTCCACGGCCGATTCTATTTTGTCGGAATCGGTCAAGGTTTTGTCGGTTCCGTCTATATGCCAAACCGTTTTCGATTCGCTTTGGCCCTCAACCAACTCAGAAACAAATGTAATTTTGTTTTTCTCTTCTATAACCTCGGCTGTGGCTATATTGGACGGTTCTATGCTAATAACCTCGAAAGAAGCATCGGTTTTCTCGTCGTCGGATTTTTCGGGTATAAGTTTGACAACAGCCACCGTAACACCGGCAATTAAACAAACCGCTAAAAGCGTGGCCAAAAGCCTTTTTAAAAGGGGGCTTTGGGGTGGTTTTTTGTCGTTATGCTCTGCAGGGGCCGAAAATATTGTGGAATATTCGTTTTGGGGCGAACTCATCTGTTCCTCCTCCTAATCCAAACATAAACACCTGCACCAATAAGCATTAGCGGGGTTATAACCATAAATAAAACAACTATAACAGTTGTGCCCGATTCACTTACCTTGTCGGCAAAAGATTCGGTCGAAACGCTTTTATCTATAAATAATTTTTTGTTAGCGGCATCGAACCCTGCGGTTTTAACTGCGGTGTTAACGGCGGTTTCCATATTGCCCACCTGAGTTAATGTTGCCCACTCGGAATAAATGAAATCAAGGCTTGAAAATGCTGCAACATAACTTGTAACCAAAGAATTATTAAGGGTTGAGTTATCGGCAGTAATAATTAGGTTGGCATAAGACTTTTTGATTAAAGAAGCATCGGGTGTCCAATTTTCATCAATGCCTACAGGGGCTGCAACGGCGGTATCTGCCGAAGAAACCATAATATTTGTTGTTTTTGTTTCATAACTCTCATATGCTGCCTGCATTGGTATATTGTGGCCTAAAATACACTGCTTTTGGGCATTTAAAACATCGGTGATTTTGGTTTCGTTGTTAAATGCCGCAAGTGTTGTGTTGTCGCCCTGCATATGATTACGGCTGTTGGTTTCGTAAAGAATGCCATTTGTATAACTTACGCCCCATTCACTTAAGAACTCTAATAAATTGGGTATGTTAGCAACGCTGGTGCCGGGCACAAATATTAACGAGCGGCCGCGGGCCCCATTGTTATTAAGCCAAGTGTTTATAACATTTAGTTCTTGCGGCAATAAATCTTTGTTGGGGCAAATAATATAAAGTTGCTCTACACCATCGGGCACGGCCGACAAAATGTTATCGGTAATATTTTGTGTTTCAATACCGTTTAGTTTGAGTTGTGCTGCAAAATAGGTTTCAAAAACGGTGGTGTCGGAATAATTCGCAAGCAGTGCTGCCTGTTTGGTTTGGCCGCTAATGGCCAAATTTATTGCCGAAGAAAGCGCAGTTTCCAACTTGTTGGCGGTAATGGATGAATAACCATAACCTGTGGAATCGCTATAAGAATAAATATCATTAAAGCCGACTAATTTGCTGGTGGTTTTACCGTCGGCATTAGTTGTTCTGACAATAATATCGCCATAAAAAAGCGATGGATATTCGTCGGCTAATGCTTGGCCTGCGGTTGAGGATATATCTAAATACTCTACCGTTATTTTAGGATTTACCGAAGCATACATATCCAAAAGTTTTACGGTTTGGGCGTAATATCCGCTTTCGTCGTAAACATACAAATATTGGCCTGCAATTTGGTTTAACATTCCGCCTTGGTAATCCTCTTTAGTTGCGCAAACAGTAACCGAAACGGGTGTGTCAATTTCTTTTAAAAATTGTGTGTTTTCTTGGCTTAAACTGTTTTCACCCGTAAACGAAAGGTCCAATTTTAACGAAACCCTGTTGCCTAAAGCCGAAAACAAAACATTTATTAAAATTACGCCCACAATGGCCACTGCGGTTATTGCGGTGGCGTATCCGCCACGCTTCCACATGGTTTTACGGCTTAATTTTGAGGTGTTATTTTCTTTCAGTTTAAATAATTGCATTTTTTACCCTCCTTTAAGCCCAACGGCGTTTTTCAACCGACCTAACGCTTAAGAACACAAACAGTGCCGTAACACTTACCATATATATAATGTCGGTTAAATTTAAAATGCCGTCTGTAAATCCGTTAAAGCGGTCTATAAACGATATTGCCTGTGCTATTGTTTGTAACGCCTGTGAACTAACCGCGCTGGCATAACTACCCAAAAACATAATGCTTAAAAACACAACAAAGGTTAGTGCGGCCGAAATAATGGCGCTTTCGGTTAAGGTGGAAATAAACATACCAACCGAAATCATAACACTACCAAGCAACAAAACACCCAGCAGGGCATATAGGTAAACAAGCCAATTAACACCCACATAAAAACTAACAATAAGTTGAAAAATAAGTGTTAGGCTGAAACCCAACGCAAAAAGCGCCAATGCCGCAAAAAACTTGCCAAACACAATGCCCCAAACACTAACGGGTGCAGTAAGCAAGGCTTGGTCGGTTTTGGCGCGGCGGTCGTCGGAAAACAATTTCATTGTAATAAATGGTGTTGCAAAAATTGCCACGGTAGACATGGCCGAAATAACACTTTCAACCTCGGGCGCACCTACCGAATAAATAACGGTAAAAAACATTGCCGAAAAGAAGGCAAATGCCGCCACAATTACAAAACCCACAGGGGTGGTAAAATAAGATTTAAATTCTCTTTTAAAAATGGCTGTCATTATTCTTCCTCCCCTTTAGGTAAATTGATTTGTGTTGTGGCATCGGTTAAACGCAGGAATATTTGCTCGAGCGTTAATGCGTTAGATTGCATTGAAAGCAGAGTTTTATTTCTTTCGCTCAGTCGCTCAAACACGGCTGCTCTAATATCGGTGTTTTCTTGCGGGGTTAGCAAATAGTCATAGGCATTGGTTTCTTGCTTGCCAAGGCTTGACACAGAGTCTATGCCCTTAACGCTTTGCAAAATTTTAATAATTTCTTCCTCTTCGCCCATAACCCTAACTATTAAAGAACGGTCGGTGGATAAATTGTTAGATAAATTCTCGGCGGTGTCGTTGGCAATAAGTTTACCGCCGTTTATAATAATTATTTTTTCACACACCGCCTGAATTTCCGACAATATGTGAGATGAAAGTATTACGGTGTGATTTTTGCCCAATTTTGAAATAAGTTCCCTAATCTCAATTATCTGCTTGGGGTCAAGGCCAACCGTTGGCTCATCTAAAATAAGCACATCGGGGTTGCCAACCAAGGCCGACGCAATACCAACGCGCTGGCGGTAACCCTTAGAAAGATTTTTAATCAACCTGTTGGCAACATCCTCTATTTTAACAAGGCCTAAAATTTCATCTATGTGCGGTTTTTTAGGAAATTTAACCTTTTTTAAATCATAAATAAAATATAAATACTCGCGCACCGTCATATCAAGGTAAAGTGGCGGTATTTCGGGCAAATAACCAATGCGTTTTTTGGCGTGTTCGCTTTGTTCTAAAATATCGAACCCATCAATAAGCACGCTGCCCGATGTGCTCGAAATATAACCGGTTAAAATGTTCATAATGGTGGATTTTCCTGCACCGTTAGGGCCTAAAAAACCCACAATTTCGCCTTTTTCAATGCGAAACGATACATTGTCTACCGCTAAATGCTTGCCGTATTTTTTAGAAAGGGCGGTAACCTCTATCATAGCATAACCTCCAAAATAATATATTAAAATTTTAGCAGAAACAAACTTTCATTGTGTAAACAAATTGTTAAATATAATTATACTACAATTTTTAATTATTAACAAGCAAATATTGACTTTATATTCATATTGTTTTAATATATTGTTATATGAGGTGATTTACATGGCAGAAATAAAAGAATTCAGTGCATTAAGGTTTACAAAAAAAGCCGGCAATATTGCCGACCTTTGTTGCCCGCCGTACGACATTATAAGCGACCAAGAAAAATTACATTATTTAAATAAAAATGCCAATAATATTATAAGGTTAGAGGCTCCCGAACAAACCGAAGCCGGTTACTTAGGCGCTAAAGCCGAACTTGAAAGCCGCACCCAAAACGGCTTTATGCAAAAAGATGATGAAGAATGCCTTTATATTTACGAGCAAAGTTTTGTCGTAGAAGGTAAGCAATATTCCTTTAAGGGCTTTACGGCATATGTAAAACTGCACGAATTTTCCGACGGTGTTATTTTACCTCACGAACACACCCTTTCTAAAGCCAAAACTGACAGGCTTAATTTATTAACCGCCACAGGCTGCAGCTTTAGCCAAATATATTCTCTTTACAGTGACCCCGAAGGTGTTGTGCCAAAACTTCTTGCCGAGTTATCTGACCGCGAAAGCGATGTTTGTTTTACCGATGCCGACAATGTTACCCACAGAATGTGGGCAGTAGAAAAAAGCGAGAAAACCGCCGAAATTATTAAAGAGTTTTCAGACAAAAAATTATATATTGCCGACGGCCACCACCGTTACGAAACCGCCCTTAACTTTAAAAAACAGTTAGAGCAAAACGGACAAATGACCGAAAACGCCAATTATATTATGATGTTTTTGGTTGATATGCAATCAAGCGGACTTGTGGTTTTCCCAACACACCGCATAATAAAAGGGCTTGATAATTTTAACAGCCAAGTTTTGCTGCAAAAAATTAAAGAATATTTTGTTGTGGCCGAGTTAGACGCTAACGGCACTCAGTTTTTAAAAACCGCCTACCAAAACGGACAAAAAGCCTTTTGGTATTACGACGGCAGCAAAAATTACGCCCTTACTTTAAAAGATAACAACATTATGGATAACTTGTTTAAAAACGAAGGCAAGGCACTAAGAAACTTAGATGTTTCGGTGCTGCACAGCCTTATTTTAGAGGGTGTTTTGGGCATAGATAAGCAAAACCTTGCCAACCAAATCAATTTAAAATACACCCGCAGCATTGCCGAGGCCAAGGCCGATGTTGACGGCGGCGCCAACTGTTGCTTTATTATGAACCCGACAAAAGTTTCTGAAATTGCCGAAGTCGCTGCCGCGGGCGATGTTATGCCACAAAAATCAACCTATTTTTATCCAAAACTTACAACAGGACTTGTAATTAACCAAATTAAATAATATTTATTGCGATACTTTAAAAAAAGTGTTGACAAAATGCTTTTTTATGTTTATAATATTTTAGTATCGCAAACGAGGCTGTATAGCTCAGTTGGCTAGAGCATTCGGTTCATACCCGGAGTGTCATTGGTTCAAGTCCAATTACAGCCACCAATATGGCCCGGTGGTCAAGAGGCCTAAGACACCGCCCTTTCACGGCGGTAACACGGGTTCGAATCCCGTCCGGGTCACCATAAAAAAAGGCAAGCTAAAAAGCTTGCTTTTTTGTTTTTTATGTCTTTCCTTTATATTTCAGTTTGGTGGCCATGCCGCCCCTAATGTGCCGTTCTTCTTTATTTTTTTCGAAAACCGCTTTAACCTGTTCGTAAAGCACAGGCGACATGTGTTTTAATTTTTCGGTTACATCTTTATGTACGGTAGATTTACTAACCCCAAACGCCTTGGCGGTTGCCCTTACGGTTGCACCCGTAGTGGCTATATATTCCCCTAATTCTACCGCTCGAAAGCACGGCTCGTTATTCATACAATCAACTCCTGATAAAGACTATTTAATTGTATGACATTCATTTATTTTTTATGCAATATATATTATAATATTGCTTTAATTTTTCTTGCAGTATTGAAAACAATGTGTTATAATGTTTATATTGGAGGTAGTATAATATGAAAAAGCTTTTTACTATTTTATTAACCATAATTTTATGTGTTAGCATTTGTGGTTGCCAGGCTTCCACCACCTTAGATAAAAACCTCACTTCTTCTTTGAACCAGCAAGAAGCTATGGTTATGGGCACTTTTTACAGAAATTCGATGCATGCTGATATAGCATCCGATAGTGCACAGGTTAAGGCTGTTGATGCTGCCGCAGATAAGCTTATTAAAACTGTAGAAGATTTCCCCGATAGCTTGAAAGCCACAAATAAAACCTATTACCTTTCAGCCACCGGTAGTGACAGCAACAATGGCACCTCAGACTCAAGCCCCAAAAAAACTTATAGCTCAATTAAAGGTAGCTTAAGCAAAGGCGATGTTGTGTTGTTTAACCGTGGCGATATTTTCCGTGAGCAAATTCAGGTTGTAAGCGGTGTTTCTTACGGAGCATATGGCACCGGCATAAAGCCACGTATTTACGGCTCGGTAGACGGTATGTCTGGTATTTGGGAACAAACCGCCGTTCCTGGTGTTTACAGGTTTACTAAATTAATAGCATTTTATTGCAACATTGTTTTTAACGACGGTCAATATGTTGGTAAATATGTTAGCGACCTTGGCGATATTACCAAACAAGAATTAAATGTTTATATAGAAAGCGAAAACAACTACCTTTACCTGTACTGCCCACAAGGCCATCCACAAGATGTATTTAATAGTATTGAAATTGTAGATAACGGCTCTGCTGATAACGGAAGTTTATTCTTGGCCGATAGAACAACTGAACCTAGTGGTTACGCAACCGAAAACGTAACATTCCAAAACCTTTGTGTAATGTTTTCTGGAACCCACTGCATTGCACCGGGTTTCTGTAACAATGTTAAAATTGAAGGTTGTGTATTAGGTTTTGCCGGCGCCAAGGGTATTTTTAACGCTTCAACCTTTGCACCCGTTGGTAACGCAATTGAGTTTTGGGGCGCCGCAAACAATATAACGGTTTCTAACAACTATATATTCCAGTGCTTTGACACCGGCATTACCCACCAAGGTGGTTGGAACGGCAGATCTTCTTACTTTAATAATATTACTTACCAAAACAACCTTATAGAATATTGTGTTTGGGCAATAGAATCTTGGTACGATACCGGTAGCGGCACACCCACCGAAAACAACGTAAAAATTTTAGATAATATTATTCGTTATTCGGGTTATGGTTGGGGCAGCCTTAACAGGCATGACAAACACAGTTATTCCGACATGAGCTATTCTTTCAGCTCAAGTTCAAACGGCCTAACTATAAGCGGTAATACCTTCGACCGTTCACGCGCAATTTCACTTAGTTTTAATAACACGCCAGCAGCTTCAAAAATGATTTTAAGTAACAACAAATTCCTGGTTACCGAAAACACAAAAATTTCACACATAGATAAAGGTGGCCAGCGTTATATTTACAAATACGGTGAAAACCAGAGCAACCTTAATAACTTTTATACCCACAGCAATAACCAGTTTGTTTTGGTTAACTAAAATTTATAAAACATTAAACAAAACCCCTTCTTTTTCAGAAGGGGTTTGTTTTTTATTTATTTTAATGGCGAATCAGGGAAAAATATTGGCTCATTAATATCAATGTTGGGTTCGGTTGGTTGTTCCGTGTTATTTTCTTCTTGTTCGCCATTGTTTTCGGGCCCTGTGCCCGAGTCGTCGTTTTGATTAAAGTTTGTATCGTTACCATTGTTTTGTGTGCCATTATTGTTTTGTTGGGCGCCTATTTCATCGAAACCATTAGGCTTAATTTGTGAGTCGGAGCTTGTGGCATCACTCGTAATATCTGTCAAGGTATCTTCGGGAAGTTCCAGCTCCGACTGTACGTTTTCGCCGGTGAGGTTTGGTTGCTCTTTTTTATCAAAGCAACCAACCAAGCACCCTAAGGCAAACACTGCTACCAGCAGAAATATAAATTTTTTCTTCATAAAGATTTAACCTTTAACGCCATTCGCCCGGCATTGGATCATCTGGCAATGGAACATCGTCGCTGGTTGTTAAAATATCATCAATATCGAACTCAACCAATTCGATATCTGGTTTAATATATTCTTTATTCATTTATTTCGTATCCTCCTATACATTAATCCCAATTATCGTCATCGGTTGTTTCGTTATCTATGTCTGCAAACACATAATTATAAACCGAATCACCATATATCATCATTGATTTTAAAATATCAGTTAATTCTGCTTTATCAATGTTTCTAGCTGCATACGTTTCTATGCTATAATGCAATGTTTTACTAACTTGTTTGTCACCAACATAGAATGTAGCGTCAATTTCTTCTCGTGTTTGCATCGCATTCAAACTGCCAAACATTACATAATATTCGTTACCAACCTTGGTAAAGGCATCGGGGTTGTTTTGATAGGTAACTTCCCAAACACCGCCGTTCTCGCCAGTAACCACAAGTTTTAAGTTGTTAATATCTTCCGCCGTGGCAATTCTAAACCTAATGTTTACTGAATCCCTAAGGTTTAAGCCCACGCTGGTCCAGTTAACCGTTGGGTTAGCTAAACTACCCATTGACATACAGCTGCTCAGTTCTGGGTCCTTAGTTGTTCTAAGAGCTTGTTGTTCTGCTGTTAAATCATTGGTTACTAACTCATCTTCTTTGTAATTCATATAATCTTGCGACGCAGCACCATAATATAATAGGTCAACCAATGCAGTTTTTAACAGATGGCTTTTTATACCAACGGCGTTATTAATTTGGTCATAGCAGTACTGCTTAACGCTGTACTGTGTGGTTTCACCTTGGCAAACCTCGCCGGAGTTTTTATAGAACAAGGTTGCCTCTACAACATCGCCTAAACGGTGTGGGGCAATATTTTTAAAATCAAACACATAGTAAACGTTGCCATCAATTCCACTTACAGCCTCGGTATAGTCTTCTACTATGAACTCTTTATCGTTCATTTTGAAAACTGCGTATGGGTCGGTATAACCTAAAATATCTAAATTTTCTTTTGATGTTTTAAAGTTAATGGCAATGCTGTTTGTTATGGTTATGGATGCATAGTCAAAACCTATTTCATCACCTATACATATTACCGGAATAACCTGCAACAACTGCGCTGCAATAGGTTCAGTAATTTCGGTTTTTTGTTGTTGCCATTTGGCGAGTGTGCCGTAGTATTTAATCTTTTCGAACTGTGAATTATTGTTAAATAAAACTTCGCCAATTTTTGCGCCGTTTTTGGTTATTTTAATTTTTGAATCTTGGTTAAAACCGGTACAACCGTTAAATGCGTTTTCTTTAATTTCGGTGATGCTTATGGGTGCTGTAACATTGGTTAATGCCGAGCAACCGCTGAAAGCAAGGTTACCGATTTTTTCTATGCCGTCCGGCAAAACAACCTCGGTGAGTGTAGTGTTGTTTTTAAAGGCCGAGTCGGCTATAGACACAGTGCCTTCTTTTACTGTAAATGTACCGGTGGCAGCGCCTTTTATAAGGTGCTTACCAATATATAATACATCATTTTCCCAATTGTTGCTATTGTTATAATATGCTGTGCCAACAAAAGCGCCATCGGCAATGGCTAAACTATTGTTAGGTAATGTTATGTTGTTTAATTTGCCCGAATTACTAAAGGCATCTGCATAAATTTGTTGTGCGCCGCTTAAATTTACGGTGGTAAGGTTAGCGCAGTTTCTGAACGCGCCCTTGCCAATTTGTGTTGCAGGTGTGTTAATATTTGTTAAACTGCCACAAACCGCAAATGCATTGTTACCAATTTGTGTTACAACCGGTAATGACAATAAGTTTAATTTGCCACAATTTTCAAAAGCAAATTCGCCAATTTGAGTGGCGCCGCTGGCCGTTATGCTTGTAAGTGAATTACAGCCTGCAAAAGCACCGCGCGGAATTTGTGTTAGGCCGGCGTTAAGGTTAACAGATGAAAGTTTATCGCAGTCTGCAAAGGCCCTGTCGCCAAGGTTTGTTATGCCCGAAGTGGTTACACTGCTTAACACTGTGCAACCTGCAAAAGCGCCTGAACCTGCTGAAGCAATGTTGCCATTCACAGTAGCAAGGTTTTTACAACCTGCAAAGGCCAAACTTGGCACTGCAGTAATGTTACCAAGACTTACACTGGTAAGTTCAGCATTGTTTGCAAACGCGCCCTTGCCTATGCTTGTTATATTATTTGGTATGCTTAAGCCGCTAATTCGGGTATAGGCGAAAGTGTTTTCGCCAATGGCAGACATTCTGCTAAGTATTGTGTCAATATTATCTCTTAATGCTGTCATGCTTTCGCAACCTAAGAATGCGCCTTCACCAACACTGTTTATGTTGTTCAACGTTGAATAAGTATTGGTTATTCTTCTGCAGCCTGCAAAGGCATATTTACCAACCGTTGTGAGAGTCTGGGAATTATTATATAAAGTTAATATAAGCCTACAATCTTCAAAAGCGCCGTCAGCCAAAGCGGTAACGCCACTGGGTATTGTATAAGTTTCTCTGTTAGTGTCGCCGGCGGGATATCTAACGAGTTCAGTTTGGCCTGAATTAAAAAGAACACCATCAGACACTATGTAATTGCCACTACTTATAAAGGTTACAAGACTGGTGCATTGTGCAAACGCGCGGCTGCCAATGCTGGTTGGTGTGCCAAGGTTAGCTGTAACAAGGTTTTTACAACCTGCAAAGGCTTTTTCGCCAATTGCGGCAGAACCCTCAATTGTAATGGTTATTATTTTGTCGCAGTTTGCAAAAGCGCCTGCGCCAATTTGAGTAACACTGCTTGGAATTTTAACCTCGGTTATACCCGAGTTGCCTGCAAAAGCGCCATCGGCAATTTGGGTAACACTGGTTGGAACAACAACCTTGCCATTACCTTTATAAGCCTTTAAAACACCGTTTTCAATGGTGAATTCTTCGTTATTTTGCGGGAATGCTCCGTTTTGTTTTTGCTCAGTGCGCAGGTTATTAAAATATCTTGTACCTTGTGTGGTAACGCTGTGGGTGCCTGTAGCATATGCTTCAGGTGTAGTAATTTGGGCTAATTGGCTGGCAACCGAAGAGCCACTTGGTACTATATATGTAAACTGCGGGCTGCCCCAACCATTAAAGTTTGTAATGGTTACTTTCTCGCTTGCCCAGTTTTTATTCATACTGTCCCAATACGGATTGTTGTACATGTTGGCCGGCCTTACACCCACCAAGCAATCGGGGTTAGCAATTATAATGGTTGTGGTGCCGGTATATTCGCGGCCGGTAAGTGAAGAACCGCAAACTATTTTTACTGTTTCGGGTAATTCTATTGTAGGCATGTTGGAGCCGTAAAATGCTTGGTAATGAATTTCTTCTATACCGTAAGAGAAAACAACGCCTTCTTCTAGGTTGCAAGCGTAAAACGCACCAACCGGAATAATTTTAACGCCACCGGGTATTGCGATTTTTTTAAGTGAAACACACATTGAGAAGTTGTTGCCCTGCAAAAACGATTTAAGTGTGCTTGGCAATTTCACCGACTCTAAATTAGAGCAGTTTGCAAAAGCGTAAGAACCAATGGCTTCTACACCCTCGGGAATAATAACCTCGGTTATGGTTGCGTTATTCATAAAGGCGGCGTGGCCGATTTCGGTTAAACCAAAACACTCGGGAATGCGCACCTTAGTGCTGCTGCCAACATATTCGTCCAACACACCAAAATTAACAACAAAGTCGGACATTTCTATAACATAAACTGTAATTTCCAAACTTTTGCCGGAATATTGCGCAGTAAGTGTATATGTGCCTGCGTTTTTAAAGTTAATTTCATCATTGTTTATAACAACATTTTGTTTGTTATTGGTGGACCAAGTAACCTGTGAACCGCTTAACCATTGGTTATTGAGATATATGGCTATATCCTTTTTGGTTATTTGAGATTGAACATCGGTTTCTAAATAGTTTTTGTCACTCGACAAAACAAACTCGGCCGAAATGGTTGACTCGGGTATTGTTTGCTCACTTCCGAACGCAACTAAACTAACCGGTATAACTGATATTACCAGTATTAATGATAAAAATATAGCCAGTATTTTCTTCATAATAAATTAGCCTCCAAAACAGGTTAATGGTTTTTTAGGGTATGACCCATATTATTGTACACCAAAAACTTTAAAAAAGCAAGAAAAAAAGAGCAGTTTTGCTGCTCTTTTTTAAAAAATATTTAAAATTCACCTTAAATTTTAACTTAATTGCCCTGCACAGCGTTATAATCAAGCAAAATATCGCTTTCGCCCATAACCGATGGCAGTTCGCCGTTCCATTTGTTCCACTTAACATAGTTTATGTAATCAGGCGATTTTGCAAGCGCTTCTTGAATAAGTTTAATACTTTGAGCCTCGGCCTCGGCTTGTGTGATTTTTTGTTTTGCCTCAACCTCAATTCTGGCTAAATCTTGCTCGGCCTTAAGCGCATTTTGTTGGGCGGTTTGCTTTGCCTCTACGGCGTTGTTAAATTCTTCGGAAAAATCGAAGTTCACAATGTTGAATATTTCTACATTTATGCCGTAATGTGCAATTTTTTCCGACAAAGCATCTTTAATTTGTTCGCCAACGGTTTGGCGTTTGGTAATAAGTTCTTCGGCGGTGTATTGCGCGGTTACTGCCTTAATGCTTTCTTGAATGGCAGGCACAATAATAACATCGCCATAGCCTGTGCCAACCGTTTTATATAACGTGGCCGACGCTGTTGGGTTAACATGGTAGTTAACGGCAACAACATAAGTTATTATTTGTAAATCTTTAGAAGAAGATGTGCCGTTTGTTTCGATTTTTTGGGTGCGGTTATTCATTTGAACCACAGTTTGTATAAGCGGTAATTTAAAATGCAGACCTTCGCTTAACACCTTTTCTTCAACGGCACCAAAGGTCATAACAACACCGGTGTGGCCGGCACCTATAACCGTAAAGCAGGTGGAAACTATTGCTATTGCTAAAATAACACCTATTACTGTTAAGGCGATTTTTATTGGTTTTTTTGTTCCGTTCATATTCTTCACCTTTATCTTATAAAATTTCTTTCAAATAGCGGCTTAGGGCATCTTGCCAGGTTGGTAAGGCAGAAAAACCGCATTCTTCCAGTTTTGATTTATCGAGTCGGCTGTTAAACGGCCTTGCCGCCACCGATACACCATATTCAGCGGTAGTTACAGGTGTAACCTTGGTGGTGTAACGAGCTTGTTTAAATATTTCGCAGGCGAAATCATACCACGAAATATATCCGCCGCTGTTGGTGGCATTATAGTAACCGTATTTTTCGGTTACCACCATATCGCACAAAAGTTTTGCTAAATCGAGAGTATAGGTTGGTGTGCCGATTTGGTCGTTAACTACCCTGAGTTCTGGGTATTTTTTGCCAACATTAAGCATTGTTTTAATAAAGTTGTTGCCGTTAAGACCAAACACCCAGGCAATTCTTACAATAAAAAATTCACTTAATGCCTCGGCCACGGCCTTTTCGCCATATAATTTACTTTTACCGTAAACATTAAGGGGCTCAAACCTTGTGCAGTCTGCTCCCCAAGGCTGAGTGCCTTGGCCGTTAAAGACATAATCGGTGCTGATGTACACCATTTTGCTATTTATTTTTTTGCAGTTTTGGGCAATGTTTTTTGTGCCTAAAACATTAACCGCCCAAACCTTTTCTTTGTTTTGCTCGTCTTCGGCGGCATCCACTGCTGTCCAGGCGGCGCAGTGAATAACGGCATTGGGTTTAATTTCCCGCATAGCCTTCTCTACGGCGTCTGCATTAGTAATATCGAGGCTGATATAGGGCAGTTTTTCGGCAGGGGTGCCGCTAACACCGCTATAGCTCGGTGCTATATCGGTGCCAATAACATTTATGCCGCGGGCAAATAACTCATTTGCTACATCATGCCCCAATTGGCCACCTATTCCCGTTACCAATACCTTCATTAAAGCCCCTCCGTTTTAGCGGTTAGAATACATTTTATCGTAATAGTTTTGGTATTCGCCCGAAATAATGGTTTCCCACCACTCGCGGTTGTCTAAATACCACTGTATTGTCTTTTTAATACCATCTTTAAACATGGTTTCGGGCAACCAGCCAAGTTCGTTGTGAATTTTGGTTGGGTCTATGGCATAGCGCATATCGTGGCCTTTGCGGTCGCCAACATAGGTTATAAGACTTTCGGGCTTGCCAAGTTCTTTACAAATAATTTTAACAATGTCTATATTTTTCATTTCGTTGTGGCCGCCTATGTTATACACTTCGCCCACCTTGCCGTTGTGGATAATTAAATCAATGGCTTTGCAATGGTCTTCTACATACAACCAGTCGCGCACATTTAAGCCTTCGCCATAAACAGGCAAGGGTTTGTCGTTAAGGGCGTTGGCTATCATAAGCGGAATTAACTTCTCTGGGAAGTGGTACGGGCCGTAGTTGTTGCTGCAACGGCTTATGGTTATAGGCAGACCGTAGGTGCGATTATAGGCCATAACAAGCAAATCGGCAGCAGCCTTAGAGCTTGAATATGGGCTGGATGTGTGAATTGGTGTGGTTTCGGTAAAGAATAAATCGGGGCGGTCGAGCGGTAAATCGCCGTAAACCTCGTCGGTCGAAACCTGGTGGTATCTTTTAATGCCGTATTTGCGGCAGGCATCCATTAACACCGCTGTGCCCATAATGTTGGTTTCTAAGAAGATGCTTGGGTTTTCAATAGAACGGTCAACGTGGCTTTCGGCCGCAAAGTTAACCACCATGTCGGGTTTTTCTTCTTCAAAAAGTTTATAAACGGCATCGCGGTCGCAAATATCGGCCTTAACAAACCTGAAATTAGGGTTGCTCATTACAGGCTCTAATGTTGAAAGGTTGCCCGCATAGGTTAATTTATCAAGGCAAATTATTCTGTAATCGGGGTATTTGTTTAACATATGGAAAACAAAATTGCTGCCTATAAATCCGGCACCGCCGGTAACTATAATTGTCATGTTTTTTACCACCTTTTATTTATTGTAAACAAAGTTGCAGTCGCTGTCTTTAAGGGTTGGAGCCTCTAAATCTTTGGCCGACAATATCGGGTTTTCTATGCCCCAATTTACGCCAATTTGGGCGTCGTCAAACCTAATGGAACGGTCGCATTCCTTGGAATAAAGGTTGTCCACCTTATAGCAGAACTGAACGTTATCACTAAGGGTTAAAAATCCGTGCGCAAAGCCGCGTGGGATAAAAAATTGCCTTTTATTTTCGGCCGAGAGCTCCACAGCAACCCACTGTAAATATGTGGGCGAGCCCTTGCGTAAATCCACCGCAACATCTAACACCGTGCCGCTTGTTACCCTGACAATTTTGGCCTGTGCCATGGGCGACTGCTGAAAATGAAGCCCTCGCAGAGTTCCTTTTTTGGCTGTGAAGCTTTCGTTATCTTGTTTTGGTATGAAATTTAATTGCTCATATTTGTTTTCTGACCAGGTTTCCATAAAATAGCCCCTGTGGTCGCCAAAAACATCGGGCTCAATAATTTTAACCTCGGGTATTTTTGTGTCAATTATCTTCAAGGCTTTTCCCCCTTAAATTATTTTGAATATTTAAGACCGCCTTCGGCCACACTTCTTAAATGCTTGCCATAGGGCGATTTTCCGTACCTTTTAGCAGCCTCTAAAAGTTTTTCTTTGGTTATCCAACCTCTTAAAAAGGCTATTTCTTCAAGCGCCGAAATTTTTATGCCCTGCCTTTTTTCCACCATCTGCACAAAATCGGAAGCCTCTACCAAAGAGTCCATTGTGCCTGTATCAAGCCATGCAAAACCACGGCCCAAAAGTTGAACATCAAGTTTTTCTTCGTTTAAATACATCTCATTAAGTGAGGTAATTTCTAATTCGCCTCTGGCCGACGGCACAACCTGTTTTGCCTTGGCGCTTACACCCTTCGGGTAAAAGTAAAGTCCGGTTATGGCGTAATTACTTTTGGGTTGTTTGGGCTTTTCTTCAACCGAAATTACCTTTCCGTTTTGGTCAAACTCAACAATTCCAAAACGCTCAGGGTCGTTAACATAATAACCAAACACTGTTGCGCGACCGTTTTCTTCAGCATTAAATGCGGCTTCTTTAAGGGTTTTGCTAAAGCCGTTGCCATAAAAAATATTGTCGCCAAGCACCATTGCGCAGGCATCGTCGCCAATAAATTCTTCGCCCAACAAAAAGGCTTGTGCAAGGCCATCGGGAGAAGGTTGAACCTTATAACTTAAATTAATACCATACCTACTGCCATCCCCCAACAGTCTTTCAAAGTTGGGTAAATCGGTTGGGGTGGATATTATCAAAATATCCTTTATTCCCGCAAGCATAAGGGTTGAAATCGGGTAAAAAACCATTGGTTTATCGTAAACCGGTAAAAGCTGCTTAGAGGTTACCATAGTAAGCGGATAAAGCCTTGTGCCCGAACCGCCTGCTAAAACAATGCCTTTCATAACAAGCCTCCTAATTATAATAGTTCAATTTAATTATACTTTAATAAAAGTTTTTGTCAATATTGTGTTAATATAACCTTATTTGCATAATTTTTGGGCTATTATTTTAAGTTCTTCGTCGTTATAAAACTCAATGCTTATTACTCCGTGGTTTTTACCTGTATTTTGCACACTAACCTTGCGGTGCATAGCTTGTTTTAACGCTAATTCAACCTCGGAATAAAACGCATTTTTAATTGTGTTGGCCGCCTTTTTGGGTGCGGTTTTGGCCGAACGCACAGCATTCTCGAGCGCCCTTACCGAAGCGCCGTTTATGGCCATTTCGGTTATTTTTTTGCGCAAAATCGGCTCTTCGGCCGAAAGTATAACCCTTGCATGACCTGCCGTTATGTTGCCGGCACCTAATAATTCTAACTCGTTTTCATTAAGGTTTAAAAGCCTTAACGAGTTTGTAACCGCCACGCGCGATTTACCTACGCGTTTTGCAACTTCGTCTTGGGTTAGGCCGTATGTATCTATTAACGCTTTATAACCCAGCGCTTCTTCCACAGCGTTTAGGTCTTGGCGTTGCAAATTCTCTATTAAAGCGGCTTCCATCACCTGTTGTTCGGCAAAATCTTTAACAATTACTGGCACCGTTTTAAGCCCTGCCAAACGACTGGCGCGCCAACGGCGTTCGCCCGCAATAATGCGGTATGTGCCGTTTGCAACGGGTTTTACAACTATTGGCTGCAAAAGTCCGTGCTCTTTAATGCTGTTTGACAATTCTTCTAAAGCGTTTTGGTCAAAAACCTTACGGGGTTGTTCGCGATTGGGCTCAATATCTAAAATATTAAGTTCTATAAGTTCGTTTCTGTCGGTTGCGTTTTCGTTAAACAACGCATCTAACCCGCGGCCTAAACCGCCTTTTTTCATGGCCATACGCTACCTCCTGTTCCTTTTAAGCAACTCTTGGGCTAATTCATCATACGCCTTAGCGCCCTTAGAGCGTTTATCGTAATATTGTATGGGCATACCGTAACTTGGTGCCTCAGAAAGCCTTACGGCACGCGGTATTGTTGTTTTGTAAAGTTTGTTTGCAAAGAATTTTTTCAATTCTTCTACAACCTGGTGGGTCAGGTTTAATCTGCCGTCGTACATTGTAAGGGCTACACCCTCGAGTTCAAGGCCGGCATTATAAAGCCTTTTAATTTGCCTAACGCTTGCCATCAACTGCGAAAGCCCCTCCATTGCGTAATATTCGCATTGCACGGGTACCAAAAAGGTATCGCACGCGGTTAGCGCGTTTATGGTTATAAGCCCCAAAGATGGCGGGCAATCTATAAATATAAAATCGTATTTCTCACGAACCAAAGAAAGCGCTTTTTTAAGCTGAGCTTCGCGGTTTTCAATGCTTATTAACTCCACCTCGGCGCCAGCCAAATCCATGTTAGCAGGAATTACATCAACATTTTTAAAGGTTGTGTTAACCGTTGCGGTTTCGGCCTTTTGTGAGCCTATTAGCAAATCGTATGAAGAAAAGGTAACCTCGCGTTTGTTTATACCAAAACCACTGGTTGTGTTGCCTTGAGGGTCGGCGTCCACAATCATCACCTTTTTGCCTGCAATTCCCAATGCTGCAGTAAGGTTTACGGCCGTGGTTGTCTTGCCAACACCACCCTTTTGGTTTACTATTGCAATAATTTTACCCATAATTCACCTACTTGTTCCTATTATTACTTTTTCATTATATCACAGTATATTTATTTTAACAAGAACAAAAAAGGTTTCACGTGAAACAAACGCACAATGTTTCACGTGAAACCTTTTAATTTTTAAGATTTATCTCCCGGTTTAAATATTAAAGCCATTAACAACGCAAAGGTTATTGCGGCTGCAATTCCTGCTGCGGTTGCGGTTAAGCCGCCGCTTAATGCACCGATTAGACCGTATTTATCTACTGCCTGCTCAACACCCGTTGCCAAACTGTAGCCAAACCCCGTTAAAGGTACCGTTGCGCCTGCATTTGCAAAATCAACAAGCGGTTGGTAAAGTCCCACGGCCGTTAACAACACGCCCACCACAACATAGCCCGTTAAAATACGCGCGGGGGTTAGTTTGGTTAAATCTATTAAAATCTGCCCTAATCCGCATATTGCGCCGCCAACTAAAAAAGCCCACAAACAATTTAAAAACATTTTTGCACCCCTTTGTTTTTAATATATTGTTTGTGGTTTTAATGTTAATATACTAAATTTGATATAAACTTTTAATTTCGTCTGTTAGTTCATTGTAAGAAATATGCTTAACAGTTATAGATTCGGCCGCTTCGGACCTGACCGTTAGCCTTACATTACAGGTGTTGTTTGTTTTGTCGACAGGCCAACGGGTTATGTGTATTATGCCTATGCGGGTGTGCTCACAAAACATTTCTCGGGTGGCCGACCAGCGTGTATATTTGGCGTAAATTACCGGGGCCACCGAAATACAACTGTGCTTAGTGTTATATTCGGCTAAGTTGTAATAATAAGCCAAAACACAGGCGGCAACTATAAAACAAAACGATATTAACCCCTCAAAAACAGGAAAGAAATAAGATAAAACCAAATATGACATTACGCTAAAAGCCAAAAACAGAGTTGGCAAATAATAAAACCGCCACCTTGTGTTTTTGTTGGGTGATATTGTGTGGTCGGACGGTTCAAAGTTTGGAAACAATACCGAAAAAAGTTCGTGCACCTCGCCCCTTTTGGCCGACGGCACAACAACGGCTCTGTCGCCTTTGCGGTTTCCGTAACCACCTACGCCTACTCGCAACAAATATCTGGCAAAAAAGCGCATTAGCGGAGTTTGCTCTATACATACACTGTTAACCGATTTTGTGTTAAACAAAACCTTGCGCAAAACAAGCAAACCGCTAAAAACACCTATTTTTTTGCCTGCAAAAACAACCTTAAAATTAACGCTGTTAAAAAACGAGATTAAAAAGGCTATAAAATAAGATATTAAGAACACAACCGTAACCGTATTTACAACGGGTGGCATAAATTTACTGAAAAGTTGGCCTATTTTATTTATTCTGTCTAATAGCAAATCGGTAACGGCAGTGCCCAAAAGTCTTGCCGCTTGGTTTATTACGGGCACAACTAAAACTATTCCCGTAAAAGCCGAAGAAGAAGTTGCAGCCATAACGGCAACCCTTACAGCCGAAAACTTAATTGTTTTTGGGGTTACTTTTGTTGGGTACAACTCGGTTACCTTTTTAACATCCCCCACATTTAGTTTGAACCAATAATCTGCGCTGCCTTGTTTGCCGGCCTCGGTGTTGATTTTTACTTTTTGTGTGCCGAAAATATAATCTAAAGGGTTTTTAGTTGTTTCTATGGTGGAAATTTTATTTATTGGTATGTTTGCATACCTGCGGCGTAATAACCCTGAATAAATCTCAATAAAATCGGACGATATATTAATTTTTAGTTTTTTCCATTTTATGACAGAATAGGCAATTAATACCACCGAAATAAATATTTCGTTTAACAACAGATTATTAACCTCAGCCTTAACAACAGCGCTGACAATTGCTTTAATTAAAGGAATAATTAAAACAAACCAAAAAGGTTTTAGGTAATACAAAATCATTATTGGGTGTGCAGTTATTTTTAATTTTATTGCCATTTTGCCACCGCTTTCATAATTTCGGCAATATCGCTGTCTTTTAATTCAACAGTAAGCGTGGCTGCCCTGGCAACCCTTAAAACAAGGGCCGAAACCGAAAAAACTTTGGCAACAAGTGTTTGTTGTCTTTCGGCATAAATCATGCGTGGGAAGGGCAAAATGCGTTCGTGCTTTATGAAAACACCGCTTTTTATAATAATGGCATTTTGGTTAACGCTTATGTTGTAGCACCTTAAAAAGGCTGGAAAATAAATTAAATTAAAAACAACCGCCAACACAAGCGAAACACAAAACAAAACCAAAAAATAATCGGTAATGAACCAATATAAAACCGCAACTAAAAGGGCCAATAAAACGGTTACTCTAATTTGCCAAACAATTAATGTGGATTTAGGCGGTAAATATGTTTTCACTTATTTCTCCCCTTTTATTTTTTTCCAATAATCTGCGAATTTTTGCTCGGTTGCGTTGTCGCCAAAATTGTAATATTTTTTATTTTTAACGGAGTCGGGCAAATATTGTTGCTCGACATAATGGTTTTTAAAGTTATGCGGATATTTATAGTTTTGACCGGGATTTTCACAATCAAGGCCATCAAAATGCTTGTTTTGCAGTTGCCTTGGCACACTGCCCGAAAGCCCGTTTGCAACATCTTGCATGGCGGCGTTAATGGCGTCGTGCGCGGTGGCAGATTTTGGGCTTAAAGCCACCAAAATTACGGCGTTAGCCAGTGGGATTCTTGCCTCGGGCAGACCAACCTGCAGCGCAGTGTCAACCGCTGCCTTAACAATAGGTATAATTTGCGGATAGGCAAGACCGACATCTTCGTTGGCGC
Source organism: Acutalibacteraceae bacterium (assembly GCA_045651765.1). Taxonomy (GTDB): domain Bacteria; phylum Bacillota; class Clostridia; order Oscillospirales; family Acutalibacteraceae; genus SIG565. The sequence goes on from JAZRSY010000008.1 coordinate 168,888, forward strand.
AAACAAGCAGTCTTCTGCAAGCGCTCATGATGTCGCCGGCCTCTAAAAGCCGTGCCAAATAAAACACGGCGGCGTCGGGGTCGCTGCCACGCATAGATTTTTGGTAGGCCGATATAATATCGTAATGTTCGTCGCCGTCGCGGTCGTACCTTACCGAATTACCTGCCAAAAACTGTTCGGTCAGTTGGTCGTCCACCAAAATGTCGCCGTTTGTTTGTGTTCCGGTTAAAACACAAAGTTCAAGCGTGTTAAGGGCTCGGCGCACATCGCCCGCAGCCGAGCGTGCAATTTTTTGCAAAGCCGAAGCCGTAACAGTAATATTATGCTCGGTTTCGGCCTTTAATATTTTAACGGCTCTTTCTAAAGCGGCCGAAATGTCGGTAAAATTCAAGGGTTTAAACTCAAAAACGCTTGACCTGCTTAAAATTGCGTTGTAAACATAGAAAAACGGGTTTTCGGTGGTCGATGCAATAAGAGTAATATCACCGTTTTCAATATATTGTAGTAATATTTGTTGTTGTTTTTTATTAAAATATTGAATCTCATCTAAATAAAGTAATATTCCGCCGGCGCCCTCAATAGTACCTAAATTTAAAATAATATCTTTAATGTCGGCGGTGGTGGCGGTGGTGGCGTTAAGCCTGAATAATTTTTTGCCGCTAACCTTGGCAATTATGTTGGCAACGGTGGTTTTACCCACGCCCGAAGGCCCGTAAAAAATCAGATTTGGTATTTTACCAGATTCAATTATTTTTCTTAAAGCCTTGTTTTCACCCAACAAATGTTGTTGACCAAAAACCTCGGCTATGGTATTAGGCCTTAGGCGGTCGGCTAACGGGTTGCTCATAACAAAGTCCTCCTAACAAAAGGGTTATATAGTGTTGCACCAAAACATAAAAATTATTGGTGGGGGTTTTAATATGAAAAAGGTTGTTTTTATAAAAAATGCGGTTGTTTTAACCGTTACAACATTAATTCTTAGGTTTGCAGGAGTAATTTTTAAGGTGTGGCTTGGCCGCACCGTAGGCAGCGAAAGCATTGGCCTTTACCAAATAATTCTTTCGGTCTATGCGTTAGCATCTGCCTTTGCAACAAGTGGCATTAGCACCGCTATTGTTAGCGTTGTTGCAAAAGAAATTGCAATAAACAATCCCTTTTTTGCCAAAAAAGCGGTTGCAAAAGGTGTTTTTTTTACAATTTTGTTGTCTGTCTTAACATTTGGGTTGTTGTTTTTTGGTGCAAATTTTATTTCACTAAAATTTATTGGCGACACCCGTGCCGCTTTAGCCTTAAAGATTATGGCGGTGGGGGTGGTTTTTGTTGGCCTTTGCTCTTGCTTTAGGGGGTATTTTATAGCACGGCGAAAAGCCGGTGCATCGTCATTTTCGCAAATTGCCGAACAAACTGCCCGCATTTTGTTAAGTATTTTTTTAATAACACGCTTTTATAACCGCGGCATTACCTTTACGGTTGCGGCAATGGTGGCGGGCGACATTGGTGCCGAGGCCATTTCGGCTTTTATTTTATGGGTTTGTTATAAAAAAGATATTAAAAAACTAGATCCGATTAAATCCAACGCCCCAAACAACCTAAACCGCCAAATTTTAAACATAGCGCTGCCCATTACTGCGGGGCGTTATTTAAGCACCTCTTTAAGAACGGTCGAAAACGCCGCAGTGCCAAGACTTTTAACGCTTGGCGCATTAAGCGGCTCGGCTTCACTTTCGTTTTTTGGAGCAATAAAGGGCATGGCCTTGCCGCTACTATTGTTTCCTTCCTCTTTTTTGGGTGCAATATCACTCTTGTTAATACCTGAACTTTCGGAATTAAAGGCAAAAAGGCAAGGCAAAAGCATAAGCCGCGCCATAACCTTAATTTTTAAAATAACGGCAGTGTTTGGTATAATTTTTGGTTGTGTGTTTTGGTTTTGCGGCCAAGAATTAGGCGTTTTGCTTTATAACGACTCATCGGTTGGATTTTGTGTTAAAATTTTGGCGCCGCTTGTTCCGCTAATGTATTTAGACAGCATTTGCGACGGTCTTTTAAAAGGGCTGGATTGCCAAAAATCCACCTTTTATTACTCGATTTTTGATTCACTTATGCGGCTTATTCTGGTGTTTTTAATTGTTCCTAAATATTCGGTTTATGGGTTTGTTTTTATAATGTATTTAAGCAACATTTTGACCACCGTTTTAAACGTTAAAAAACTGCTTAATGTTACCAAAACCAGATTGAATGTTTTGGGTCTTGTTTTTTGGCCCATAATTGTGGGGTTGGGTGTGTGCTCGGGCATAAACATAATTTTAAATAAATTTATGTCTCAAAACACACTCTGGGCTGTTTTATTAATTATTCTTTCGGTTGTGTTTTATTTTTTAACTTTGTTTGCAACGGGATTTATTAAAAAAGATAACCTTAAAAATATTATTCGTTAATTAAATTATAATTTCTTTTAATAACACCCGGTCCGCGCCAGTTGTAAGCACGGTCTTTGGGGTCTTCGGTTGGTGAATAACATTCACGATACCCGTTTATAAACTCGGGTATATATGTTGTTTGGGCTTTTTTGTTCATGGGGCAAACCTCGCTGCACATATCGCACCCCCAACACAAGCCCGACGCCTTAATTCGTGCCTCTTGCCCCTTGGTTAACCCCTTTTTTTGCTGGTTTACAGCCGACAGGCAGTTTTCTTTATTGGTAATGCTATTACAAGACTTAATGCATTGGCTACATTCGAGGCACTTTTGGTCGAATTTTGCGGTTGGCAGTTCTAAATCGGTTACAATTTCTCCCAAGAAGACATATGAACCGTATTTTTTGTGTATTAAAAGCCCGTTAATCCCCTTAACACCCAAACCTGAATGTGCCGCGGCGTAAACCTCGGGTATGGGGGAATTGTCTAAAAACACGGCAAATTCATTTTGTGGGAATTGCGCCTTTAGAGCATTTGCTGCAGCGTTTAAAAATTTGCCGCAAACCAAGTGGTAATCGGGAACAGCGGCATAACGGCTAATGTTGGCAGGGGGCCGATTTTTAACTTTGTAGGGGAATGCGGCCATTATGATGGTTTTAGCATTTTTGGGCAGTCTGCTTGCTGCTTTGCAGGGCAACAAATGATTTTCAACCGCCGCAAAACTGCAAAACGAATATTCATAAATTAAATTATCGTTTAAAATGTTTTTTATTAATTTTTCCATTACCTAATACCCTTAAAAAAATCGGTTAAAACATTGCGACATTCGTCTTCGCAAATTCCGCCGTAAATTTCGGGCGTGTGGGCATAAGGAATGTTGGCAAAATTGGCAATTGAACCAAACGAGCCCACTTTTGTGTCATATGCGCCGAAAATTACGGTTTTAATGCGGGCGTTAATTATGGCGCCGCTGCACATTGGGCAGGGCTCCAGCGTTACATAAATTTCGCAGTCGTCAAGCCGCCAATCGCCAATGTTTTTGCAGGCATCAGCAATTGCGGCAATCTCGGCGTGGGCGGTGGCATCTTTGTCTTGCTCGCGGCGGTTGCGACCAACACCAATAACGGTGTCGTTCTTTACAACCACTGCGCCAACAGGTACATCTCCGGCTTCGGCCGCTTTTTTGGCTTCTATAATGGCTAAATCCATAAATTTTCTGTTCATATTAAACTCCTAATAAAACAAAAGGTGTTAGCCTGTGGCAACACCTTTTTACCTTGCAAAAAACGCCAGCAGTAACGAAATCACAAAGCTTATTATAATTATGGGCGAGGTTATAAACCAACCCACCTTTTTTTGTGTTGAAAACTCACTTTGGTGGTGTAATGTGAAAAAACTGCTGTCTTTTTTTGAAATTTTAATTGTGCTTAAAACACCAAGCAATAAAACAACGGCAAACAAAACAACATATATTGCCGAAATTATATTGCTGTTGATTTTTGTTGCATTTAAATAAGAAAAAATTACCGAAATTAAGTTATTTAAAAAATGCACCGCAACTGCAGGCCAAATAGATTCGGCTTTAATGGTTAAAAAGCCCAAAATAATGCCCACAAAAAAAGCAAACACAATTTGTTGGGCATTGGCGTGCATAAAACCAAACACCAGCGCCGAGCAAATAACAGCAAAGGTGTCGCCTTTTTGTTTTAAAGCGCCAAGCAACATGCCGCGCATAACAAACTCTTCTAAAAATGCGGGGAAAAACGCCGTTGAAAAAAGCATTACAATTATACCGAATATGCCTTTTGGTAACTCGACTTGTGGGTCGGGGAAGGTAATGCCAAACATTTGGAAAATACCGGCACCAAGGTTGGTGGCAATGTTTACAATTTGGCAAAATGCAAGACCCATTACCGAGAGTAAAACAGTGTTTTTAACGCTTGGTGGTTTTTTTAGCATTACAATATTTCTAACCCTTAGGTTTAAAGCCTTTGCCGCAATAAAAAACGGCAAAAAAAGCATAACTCCCGAAACCAAAATTTGCAAACACTGCAAAATTACGGGTTCGTTCAAAAGCCAAATAACTTCTTTTTGGTTAAACCCAAAAACGCTCATTATCCGCAAAAAAACGAGTGACCAAAAAAACATAATGGCAAAAAGGCCACAAAGAGCAAGGCCGGTGGTTTTAGCCAACCGGCGAATGCTTTTTTTTTCGGTTATTTCGGGTGGAACTTCAATAAAGTTTTGATAGTCAAAAAATTCTTGCACTATTATTCCTCGGATTCGGTAATTTCTGGTTCGTTATCTTCGGGGCCTACCTCGGCAGCATCGGCATCGGGGAGTTCGGGTGTGTCGGTTACCTCTTCTTCGTTGTGTTCTGAAACAACACAGGAAAGAATTTTAACACCCTCTAACACCTTTTTAACCCTTACGCCTTTGGCGGGTCGGGCAAAAGTGCTGATTTGTGCCACAGGCACCCTAATAATAACGCCGTCTGACGCTATCATAATAACATCGTCTTGGTCGGTAACCGATAAAACTGCGGCAACATCGCCGTATTTTTCGGTGCGGTAGTTGGTAATACCCTTACCGCCGCGTGATTGCAGCCTATAATCGTCGGCTGTGCTCTTGCGGCCGTAGCCGGTTTCGGTAACGGTTAAAAGAATTGTTTCGGGGCTGCAAACCGACATTGCAACAACCTCGTCGTTTTCTTTAAGCCTTATTGCTCTAACACCGTGTGCCGAACGGCCCATTGGCCTTGCATTAGTTTCGCTAAACCTAATGGCCATACCTTTTTTGGTGGCAATTATAAGTTCGTCTGAGCCGTTTGTAATGGCCGAGAATGCCATTTGGTCGCCTTCTTCAAGCGAGATAGCAATAATGCCTGTTTTACGAATGTGCAGGTAATTATCAAGGCTGGTGCGCTTGATTGTACCGTTTTTGGTAACAACCACAAGGTAGTGGTTTTCATCCATTTCGTTGCAAGGCAAAATGCCGCAAATTTTTTCTCCCTCTAAAAGCGGCAGAATATTAATAAGGTTCATACCCTTTGCAGTTCGGCTGCCCTCGGGTATTTCGTAGGCCTTTAATTTGTAAATACGGCCTAGGTTTGAAAGCATTAAAACATTATCGTGCGAAGAGCAAACAAACATGCTCTCTACAACGTCGTCTTCACGGGTGGTCATGCCCCTGATGCCGCGGCCGCCACGATTTTGAACCGAATATTCGTCGCATGGCATACGCTTAATGTAACCGTTTTGTGTTTTGGTCAGAACAACCTGCTCAAGCGGAATTAAATCTTCAATGTCAACCTCGCCCGAAACTGCTGTAATTTCGGTGCGGCGGTCGTCGGAGTATTTATCACGCAGATTTAACGAATCGGTTTTAACAATATCCAAAACTCTGCTGTGATTTGATAAAATATCTTCACACTCTTTAATGAACGCTATTTTTTCTTTTAATTCTTCTTCAATCTTTTGCTTTTCAAGACCGGCAAGTTTACCCAACTGCATTTGAACAATAGCGGTTGTTTGAATGTCGTCTAAACTAAACCTTTCGGCAAGCCTTTCTTTCGATTCGGGAATAGTTTTGCTGGTTCTGATAATGCTTACAACCTCGTCAATAAAATCAATGGCCGTTTTTAAGCCCTCTAAAATATGGGCGCGCTCTTTGGCCTTGTTCATATCGAAACGGGTGCGGCGCTCAATAATCTCACATTGGAAGTTAATGCTGTTTAAAAGCATTTCTTTAAGGGTTAAAATTTGCGGTTTGCCGTTAACAATAGCAATAAGGTTAGCGCCAAATGTTGTTTGCAGTTCGGTGTAAGAATAAAGTTTGTTTAAAATTACCTGTGGGTTGGCATCTTTTTTAACATCTACAATAATTCTGATACCGCCATCACGTTTAGATGAATAGTCAACAACATCATCTATACCCTCAATGCGTTTATCACTTGCTAAATCGTAAATCTTTTTAACAAGTTCTTTCTTTTTAACCTTGTAAGGTATTTCGGTAATAACTATGCGGAATTTGCCGTTTTCACGCTCTTCAATTTCGGCCTTACCGCGAACAATAATGCGGCCTTTACCGGTGGCATATGCCGACCTTATGCCCGAGCGACCCATAATAATGCCGCCCGTTGGAAAATCCGGTCCCTTAATGTGTTGGCAAATTTCGTCCAACTCGGCCTCGGGGTTGTCAATAAGGCAACACATACCGTCGATTATCTCGCCCAAATTGTGTGGTGGGATTTCGGTGGCCATACCAAATGCTATACCCGAAGAACCGTTAACCAAAAGTTGTGGGAACCTAACCGGTAAAACCACGGGTTCTTTTAGGCGGTCGTCGTAGTTCGGAACAAAATCTACTGTATCTTTTTCAATATCGTCCAACATATTCAACGATATTCTGTTCATTTTAGATTCTGTGTAACGATAGGCAGCAGGCGGGTAACCGTCAATGTTACCAAAGTTACCGTGGCCGTCTATAAGTGGGTATCTAAGTGAAAAATCTTGCGCCATGCGCACCATTGCATCGTAAACCGAGCTGTCGCCGTGGGGGTGGTACCTACCCAAAACCGAACCAACGGTGTCAGCGCATTTACGGTAGGCCTTTTCGGGTGTAAGGCCGTTTTCATACATTGTGTAAAGTATGCGCCTGTGAACAGGTTTTAAACCGTCGCGCACATCGGGGAGAGCACGGCCCACCAAAACCGACATACCGTATTGCAGCATACTGTTTTTAACTTCATCAACAATTTCTACCGGCACAATGTTGGTTTCTTCGTTTTCGGGCCAATAAACCTTTTCTTGTTTAGCCATTTTAATACTCTCCTTTCACTTAAATATCCAAATCGGTTGCGAAAACCGCATTTTCTTCAATAAATTGTTTTCTTGGTTCAACCTCTTCACCCATTAGCATGGTAAAGGTGGCATCGGCCTCGGCCGCATCACTCATGGTTACCCTTAGCATCGTTCTAGCCTCGGGGTTAAGGGTTGTTTCCCACAATTGATCGGGGTCCATTTCACCAAGACCTTTATAACGCTGAACATCGGCAGTGCCGCCAAGTTCTTCAATATATTTGGCTTTTTCTTCATCGGTAAAGGCATCGAAATGCTTTTTGCCTTTAGAAACTCTATATAAAGGCGGTTGAGCTAAATAAATATGACCTGTTTCTATAAGTTGTGGCATATACCTGAAGAAGAATGTTAACAAAAGTGTTCTAATGTGGCTTCCGTCTACGTCGGCATCGGCCATAATTACAATTTTGTCGTAGCGTAATTTTTCAATATCAAAATTCTCACCAATGCCTGTGCCTAAAGCCACAATAACGGGTGTTAATTTATCGTTACCATAAACCTTATCATCTCGGGCCTTTTCAACATTAAGCATTTTACCCCAAAGTGGTAATATTGCTTGGTAGGTGCTGTTTCGGCCTTCTACAGCCGAGCCGCCGGCAGAATCACCCTCAACAATAAAAATTTCGGTTTTGGTGGCATCGTTAGAGATACAGTCGGTTAATTTTTCGGGCATACGGGTTTTGCCGCCAATGCCTGCCTTGTTACGAGAAGCATCGCGGGCTTTTTGAGCAGCCTCACGCGCGTTGGATGCCGCAATAGCCTTTTCTATTACAATTTTTGCATCGGCCGGGTGTTCTTCTAAATATTGGTACAATTTGTCGTTAATTAAGTTTCTAACTAATGTGCCAATAGAAGTATTACCTAATTTTGCTTTTGTTTGGCTTTCAAACTGGGCGTCGGCAAGTTTAACCGACACAACGGCCACCAAGCCCTCCATAATATCTTCGGCTTTAAGGTTGTCGGAATCTACCTTAAGCTTTTTGAAATCGTGGGCATATTTATTAACAACCCTTGCAACAGTTTGCCTAAAGGCTTGTTCGTGTGTACCGCCATCAATAGTGTGTAATGTGTTGGCAAACGACATTATTTTATTATCATATGCAGTTGACCAAATTAATGCAATTTCGGCCGATTCATCGTTTCTTTCGCCCGATAAATAAATTACTTCACTGTTAAGAGCCTCTTTTTTAATGCCCGACAGCAAAAATTCTACATAAGATTTAATGCCGCCTTCGTAATAAAATTCATCTTGCCTGGGTTCAAAAACATCGGTTCGTTTGTCGGTAAGTTCAATCCTAATGCCTGCATTTAAAAATGATTGCTCGCGCAACCTTGTTAATAAAATGTCGTAATCATAGGTTGTGGTGTCGGTAAAAATTGTTGGGTCGGGTTTAAAGGTTACTGTTGTGCCTGTTTTGTTAGTTGTTCCAATTATCTCTAAATCGGTAACAATATTACCCTTTTCGTAGCGTTGTTTGTAAACATTTTTACCGTCGCTAACCTCTACTTCAAGCCAGCTTGAAAGGGCATTAACAACCGATGCACCAACGCCGTGCAAACCGCCCGATACTTTATATCCGCCGCCGCCAAATTTACCGCCTGCGTGCAGAATTGTAAATACAACCGTAACGGTGGGTATTCCTTTTTGAGGGTTTATACCAACAGGTATACCACGGCCGTTGTCGGTAACTCTGATAATTCCGTCGTCAAGCAATTCTACCGTTATTTTATCGCAGTAGCCTGCAAGAGCTTCGTCAATAGAGTTATCAACAATTTCATACACAAGGTGGTGTAAACCGCGTTCACCGGTAGAACCTATGTACATACCGGGGCGTTTTCTTACGGCCTCTAAGCCCTCTAATACCTGAATTGAATTTTCATCATAATTTTCGGTAACCAGGGTGTTTTTAATTTCTTCCGACATTTTTTTCTCCCTTTTCTATTCTTTTATTTCATTTAAGAAATTGTTACTCCTTTTTAACAGGGTTAAAGAGGATATTTGTGATAAATAAATTGTTTTTTCTTTTTGTTTTGGTTTTGCACAAACAATAAAAGATTTTGGTAATTCGTAACTTATTGTTTGAGTTTGTTTGTTTTTTTCGGCTAAATTTAAATATTTTCGGGTGTGGCGGCTAACGGTTGATGTATCTAAATCAAAAATTCCTAAAATATCTTCTTCTTTTACTATTTTTTCTTGACCTAAATGCAAATACATTTTTCAATATTGCCTTCCTTAACCTCAAAAATTTTGCCGTTTTTTAATTCTTTAAAATTATCTTTTTCACAACAAGAAATAAAAACCTGTTTATTACTAATTTCATTTAAAATAAAGTTTCTTCGGTTTTTGTCAAGTTCACTTAAAACATCATCCAATAAAATAATTGGGCTTTCTCCAATAATTTTTTCAATAATTTTGGCTTCGGCTAATTTAAGTGATAAAGCAATACTTCTTTTTTGCCCCTGCGAAGAAAATTCTTTGGCGTTTTGGCCATTTATTTTAAAAATTATATCGTCGCGATGGGGGCCAACAGAGGTTATTCCTTTAAATTTATCGGTTTTGCGGGCTAAAATTAATTCATGCTGAAAATTTTCAAAAACACTGCTTAAATATTCAATTTCTAAAATTTCTTTATTTCCGCTAATGCCGTTATAAATTTTTATGGCCTCTTGCTTTAATAAATCAATATATCTTATTCTGTAATCTATAATTTTTTTTCCTTGTGAAACAATAATTTTTTCAAAATCTTCAATTAAAAATTCTAATGTTGAATCTTTAATACTTTCTTTTAATAAATTATTTCTTTGTTTTATTGCCCTTGTGTATTCTTTTAAAATATTTATATACTTTGGATAAATTTGACCAATACAAATATCTAAAAATTTGCGTCTTTCTTTTGGTGAACCCGAAACTATAAGCAAATCGTTAGGATTAAAAACAACTGCATTAAATTCTCCTGCAATGTCAGAAGTAATTTTTAATTTTTTTTGGTTTAAAAAAATTTCTTTTTTTTCCTTTATTACAATTTCGGCCTGTTTTTCAATTCCTTCACTAAAAAATGTAAGTTGAAGGTTGCATTTTTCTTGACCAAATTTAATAAGTTCGGCATCTTTGCTTCCTCTGAAACTTTTCATGCCTGTAAAAAGCCAAATTGATTCAATTAAATTTGTTTTTCCTTGGGCATTTTGGCCGTTTATAATGTTAATTTTTTGTGTTGGCTCAATCTCTATAAAACTAATATTTTTAAAATTATTAATTATAATTTTTTTAATAATCATTATTCAATAATAAATTCCTTTAAATTTATTTGAACTGTATCGCCTTTTCTTATTTTTTTGCCTCGCATTAAGCAAACTTCATTATTCACCTTTACTTCGCCGTTAGAAATAATAATTTTTGCGTGGCCGCCGGTTGCGGCTTCGCCAATAAATTTTAAAAGGGAATCTAATTTAATGTAATCTTCTTTAATTGAAACTTTTTTTACCATTATTTTAACCTCATTGGCATTACCATATAGGTAAAGTCATCTGAATCAATAGGTTTAATTAATACACCTGAAGAAGGACCATTAAATTCTATTTTTACCTTATCACTTTCGGTGGCCTTTAAGGCATCGGTTAGATAACGACTGTTAAGGCCAATTTCAAATTCTTCGCCCTCTAAATTAATTGGAAAATTCTCGGTGGCACGGCCCACAGCAGAGGTACAACTGAAAATTATATTGTTTTCGCTTAAAATACACCTGATTGGTGTTGAAAATGTATCATTAATAACCAAACTTATTCTTTCAACTGTATCAATTAATTCCTTTGTTTTAACAAAAATTCTTTGTTTATATGTTTCGGGAATAGTTTTTTTGTAATCTACAAAATCTCCGTCTAATAATCTGGATATAAATGAATAACCATCTGTTTTAAAGCAAATTAAATTGTTGCTTACAAAAATTTCAACATCTTCGTCTTGATCGTTAATAATTTTAACAAGTTCACTTATTGCCTTACCCGACACAATTAAAGACATTTCTTTATCAATATTAATTTTTTCATTTCTAATGGCAAGTCTATAACCATCAATTGCAACAAACTTAATAACCCCTGGGGCTAATGTTATGTTTATACCGGTTAAAATTGGTCTGGTACCTTCGTTTTGGGCAACGGCAAAAATTGTTCTTCTTACCATATTTTTTATAATTTCGCCGCCTAGAACAAATTTATTATTTTCACTCACGCTTGGCATTTCAGGAAAATCGGCTGCTGCCATGCCCATAATATCAAACACAGCCGAACCCGATTTAATATGGCACATTAAACGGTCATCGGTTGAAATTTCTACATAAGGTGCATCTAACTTTCTTAAAATTTCACCCAATAACTTTGCGTTTATTACAATGTCGCCCGGCTCACTTGTGTTAGAATAAATTTCTTTTTTAATTCCTATTTCAAGATTATAACTAATTAATGTTACCTTGCCACTTTCGGCCGATAATAAAATACCCTCTAAAACAGGAAGGGATGTTTTTGCAGAAACGATGCGTGAAAGGTGATTAACTGCCTCTAAAAGTTTTTCGCGTTCTAAAGTAACAAACATTTTGTACCTCCAAAATTTATAAAATGAATGTATTAAAAAAGTAGTAGTAATATGTACGGTTGAAACGGTTGAAAACCGGAAATTTTAGCGTGGTTAAGCCAAAAACCACGGTTTATAAAATGGGGAAAATTTATTAATAATATTTTCTTAAAAGAACTTATTAACAGCCTTGTTTAAAAAACGATGTTAATAATTAATAACTTTGTTAATAACTACTCCGATTTTAGATTTCTTATAATATCGTCAATAATTTCTTTTTCGTACGGTTTTTCTTTAATAAATTCTTCCACCTTGCCAACGTTGTAAAGAACGGTTGAATGGTCTTTGCCAAAACTCTCGCCAATGGCTTGGTAAGAAAGTTCGGTGGTTTCACGGGCTATGTACATTGCAATCTGGCGGGCAAGAGCAATTTGTGCAGAACGGCGGGTGGATAAAATATCGCTTTCCGAAACACAATAACTTCTTGCAACCTCTTCAATAATTCTTTCAATTTTAATTGGTTCGGGTTGGGTGTCAATAATAACATCGCGTATTAAATTATTTAAAACCGAAACCGTGGGCATTTTGTTTTCTATTTGAATGTAGGCGTGAATTTTGTTAACAACGCCTTCTAATTGGCGGGTGTTAGAAATTATTTTTTTGGCAATTTCGTAAACAATGTCGTCATTAAGTTTTATGCCCAAACGCTCGGCTTTTTTAATTATAATGCCAACGCGTGTTTCAAAATCGGCAGGGGTAATATCGGCCGACATACCGCCTTGGAACCTCGATTTAATTCGGTCTTCGAGTGTAGAGATTGATTTTGGCGGGCGGTCAAGGGTTACAACAATATGCTTGTTTTTTTCGTAAAGTGCGTTAAAGGTGTTGAAAAATTCTTCCTGGGTGGATTCTTTACCGGCAATAAACTGAATATCGTCGATTAAAAGCATGTCCACATTCCTGTAGCGGTTTCTAAAGTCCTCCATAGTGCCAAGGCCGAGTTTACCGTCTTGCAAGGCTTTAATGAGTTGGTTGGTAAATTCTTCACTGCGAACATATTCAACCTTATAATTTGGGTTGCGGCGCAAAACCTCGTTGCGAATGGCAAGCATAAGGTGGGTTTTACCAACGCCCGACGGACCATAAATAACCAACGGGTTGTAATGCATTGTGTTTTCGGGGTTAGAGGCCACAGCCATGGCGGCGGCGTGGGCATAACGGTTGGTGGAGCCAACAATAAAGTTATTAAATGTAAAACCATCTTCATAAGAGGAAACAACAGGGGGTTTAACCTCTTTGCCGTTTTCGTCCTCTACAATAATTTTAATGTCGGTTTCAAAGCCCATAATTTTTTTAAGGCAATTTTTCAAAAAAGCAATATATGTGCTTTCAACAATTTGTTTTTTGTATGCCGAGTAAATACCCAAGGTTAAAACACCATCGTTAAGTTCAATTGGGTGTAGGTCCTTTATCCAAACATTAAAGGCAATTTCTGTAATGTTATCTTTACAAAGGTCGCACACGGCACTCCAAATATCGTTTAAAGATTCTATTTGCAAAACAAACACCTTCGTCCCTATATTTTTAAAAAAGTATATTATCCCATATTTATAAACATTATAACACAAAGCAATATTTTTTTCAACTATTATTATAATAAATATTATATATATAATATATAAATAAAGGCAACAAAAAAAGCAGCAATTTTTGCTGCTTTTTTAAAATATTTTTTTGTTTAAGAATGTTTTTTAGGTTTTGTTTTTGTGTTGCTCGGCGCTGTTAAAGAAACATAAAAAATACCCAAGAAAACAAGAACAAAAACATTAGAAATTATGTTATGGTCGGGTGTTTGGGTGAATCGGTTTTTAAAGAACAAAAACAAAGCAATTTTGGGTAAAGAATGGGTTGCACCCAACAAAAACGTAATAATTGTAACGGGAATAATTTTCTTTTGGGTTGAAACCAAGTTTATGTTGTTTTTAAATTTTGCAAAAAAGAAAAAGAAGATTAAAAACAAAACAAGGCTTCCAATTTCAAAAATAACATCGGTTACAACCGAAATTTCGGTGTAAAAGGTAAAGAAAACGATTATTTTAATTAAATAAAAAAGAACGGGAATTAAAGAAAACAAGGGGTTTATAACACCGTTTTCGTCTGAAACAAATGGAATTTTAACAAAACCCGATGTACCGCACAAAACAAAATATAAAAAGCAAATAACACCCAAAAACACAAACAAAGTGTTTTGCCACGGGGCCGAAAATTTAGATTTTTCAAAAAACACAACATCAACAAAACAAGAAACCGCCAAAAAATAATATCCAATGGATAAAGAAAGGTTGTTTTTTGGAAATTCTTTAGGAATAAATGGGCAAGAGAAACAAAAGAAATATAAAAAAACCAAAAACAAAAATATAAAAATGGTAATTTCGTTGCCGTAAAACTCATAACCGCTTTTTAAAAAGCCTGTAACACTGTCCAGGCAAAAAACCGTCTGCAACGCCTTAAGAAAAACAAAACAAACAAAAAAACAAAGCGTTAAAAGTGTTATTTTTTTAAACTTGTAGTTCATAAAAGCCCCTCTTAATAATCATTTTTTAAAAAGTTTGACATATAAATATAATATCACAAAAAAAGGAAAAGTAAAATGAAAAATATTTATTTTATAATTGCGGTTGCACTTATATTTTTTATGCTTATTATTCCGCTTTTAACACTAACACTTAACCAAAAAACCGACTTAACACCACAAACCCCTATAACAAACACACAAATAAAAGAATTTTTGGTAAAAGACACCCAAACGGGTGAAATAACAAATGTGGCGGTAAGTGATTATATTTATGGTGTTGTGGCGGCCGAAATGCCGGCCGAATACGAAAGCGAAGCCTTAAAAGCGCAGGCAATAGCAGCGTATACATACGCCGTTTTTAAATCACAAAAAAACAGCGCCGAAGGCTATCACATTACCAACGACTATAAAGTCGACCAAGCCTTTATAACCAAACAAGAGGCACGGGAAAAATGGCAAGATAAAGCCGATTTTTACGAACAAAAAATTGTGGCTGCCGTAAATGCTGTTGGCGGAAAATACATAGACTATAACGGCGAGCCTATTTTGGCGCTCTACCATGCAATTTCGGGCGGAAAAACCGAGAGTTGTGAGGCCGTTTTCGGCAACAGTCTGCCATACCTTTGTGGTGTCGACAGCAGCGGCGACGTTTTAAACCCCGATTACCAAAAAACACAATCTTTCACGCCCGAACAGTTTAGTTCCGCTTTGAAAGAATCGGTGGAACTTAGCGGCGAGCCAATAAATTGGATTACCGAAGTTAAAACCCAAGAAAACGGGTACATACAAAGCGTTACGGTTGGCGGGGTAACCATAAAAGGTACCGAAATCCGCAAACTTTTGGGGTTAAGGTCGGCCAATTTTGATGTTGCTTTCGGGGAAAATTTTGACTTTACGGTCAGGGGTTACGGCCATGGCGTAGGTTTAAGCCAAAGCGGAGCAAATTATTTGGCAAAACAGGGCAAAACAGCCGAAGAAATAATAAATTGGTATTACCCCGGTTGCACAATAAAAAGCAATTAATTGTTAACTAACAGTTTATAAATATCGCCTTTTTTAAGGCCTGTAATTTTGGCAGCTTGTTTTGCCGCATCCGACGGTGAAAGCCCGTTTTTAACAAAGTCCAAGGCAATGTTTTTGGCATCGCTTAAGGTGTATGTTGGCGCGGCATCTTGCTCGTTAAAACCTGAAACCAGCAGAACATATTCGCCTTTTGGCGCATTAACATTAAACTCGGCTAAAGCACCGCTAAAGGTGGTTTTAAACACATTTTCGTGCAGTTTGGTAATCTCTTTAACAAGGGCAATTTCACGCTCGCCAAAGCAATCTAACATATCACTTAAAGTTGCAATAAGTTTGTGAGGAGCCTCGTAAAAGCACATGGTTCGAGTTTCGTGTTTTAAACTTTCAAGGTGTTGTTTGCGACTTAATTTGTTAACCGACAAAAAACCTTCAAAGCAAAAACGACCGGTGTGAATACCCGAAAGAGCCAATGCGGTTGTGAGCGCTGTGGGGCCGGGAACCGATTCCACAGGCACCTTATGTTTGTGTGCGAGAGCCACTAAATCTTGCCCGGGGTCAGATATTGCAGGCATGCCCGCATCGGTAACCAAAGCGCAGTTTTCGCCGCTTAAAATTCGGTTTATAATAATTTCGCCTTTGGCTGCCTTGTTGTGCTCAAAATACGAAATTAAGGGTTTTTTAATATCAAAATAGTTTAATAATTTTGAGGTAACACGGGTGTCTTCGGCCGCAATAAAGTCAACCTTACCCAAGGTTTCGACCCCACGGGGAGAAAAATCGCCCAAATTACCGATTGGGGTACCTACAACATAAAGTTTTCCGCTCATTACAGGTAGGCCTCCTTATAAACTGAATATATTTTTAGCATCTCTTCGCTAAAATTGCCATCCTGCTCAATATAAAGTTCGGGCTCGATAATAAGGCCTGTGTTAGCGCATTTTTTGCCCTCCACAAGCACAAGCCACGGCTTTTGTCCAAGCCGTTGGGTTACACACCTAAGGCGCTTTGGCTCTAATTTATAAAGCCGCATTAAATCTAAAAGTTCAGCCAACCTTTCGGGTCTGTGGCAAACACAAAATCTGCCCGAAGTTTGCAAAAGTCGAGCTGCTGTTTTAACAATATCTTCAAGGCTGCACTCAACCTCGTGCCGCGCAACACTTTTAACGGCGTCGGGGTTTTTTATGCCGGCACCGGGTGCTTTATAGGGTGGGTTGCAGGTTATTAAATTATAAACACCAAATTCTGTTTTGCCTGATAAATTAGTTAAATTACCCTCAATAACACTAAAATTTTTAAGGTTGAGTTCTTTTATTGTTTTGTTGCAAAGCATACAGGCCTCACTGCTAATATCCACCCCAACGGCGCTTTTTAAAAGTCCGTCGCGCAGCAAAATAAGGGGTATAATGCCGCAGCCTGTGCCTAAATCTAAAAATAAATCACTTTTTTTGGCACGCGCAAAATTAGCCAGCAAAATGGCATCTGTGCCAAAGGAGTGGTGTTTTGTTACATTCACAAAGAAGCCTTTACCCAAAGGCTCTTTTTTTATTATTGTTTGCTCCATTTTACGCCGTTGGGTGTGTCTTCAAGCACTATTCCCATTTCCTTTAATTTATCTCTTATAGAATCTGCCAAGGCAAAATCTTTAGCCTTGCGGGCGGCCGTTCTTTGTGCTATTAATTCTTCAACCTCGGCCTCGAGTGAATCAGATTTGCGGTTATAAAGCAGACCTAAAACGCCGCAAAGTTCATCAAACAACGCTAAAGATGCTGTAAGAGCCTCTTTTTTGGCCGATGAATCTATAAGCAGGTTAATGTCTTTAGCTAAATTGAAGATTTCAGCCAAAGCGTCGGCGGTGTTAAGGTCGTCGTTTAAAGCGGCAATAAAGTTTTCGCGGCGAGAATCAAGGCTTTTTGGGGCTTCGCCGCCAGGCTCTGCATGAGAAATTGCAAACTCAAGCCTTTCGCGGCAGGTGTAAAGCCTTTGTAAAGCGTTTTGCGCTTGGGTAACAATGTCTAACGAATAGTTAATTGGGCTGCGGTAGTGCGAGGAAATCATAATATACCTAATGGGTTCGTAACCGTATTTTTCGGCAACATCGCGCACTGTGAAAAAGTTGCCGAGCGATTTCGACATTTTGCGGTTATCAACATTAATAAAGCCGTTGTGCATCCAATAATGTGCAAAATCGCAACCGTTGGCGCACTCGCTTTGGGCAATCTCATTTTCGTGGTGTGGAAATATTAAATCGAATCCGCCACAATGAATGTCTATGGTTTTGCCCAAATATTTTGTAGACATTGCCGAACATTCTATATGCCAGCCCGGTCTGCCCTTACCAAAGGGCGACTCCCAAAACGGCTCGCCCGGTTTTGCGCCTTTCCAGAGGCAGAAATCCATGGCATCTTCCTTAATTTCGCCAACCGAGATGCGAGCGCCCGACTCTAAATCCTCTAACGGTTGGTGCGAAAGTTTGCCGTATTCGTTAAATTTTTTGGCTCTGAAATAAACATCCCCGCCCGATAAATAGGCATAATCTTTTTCAATAAGGGTGTTAATGATTTTTATAATTTCGTCAATGTTTTCGGTGGCTCTGGGGTGCACGGTGGCCTCTTTAACGTTAAGGCCTTGCGAATCCACCTTAAACTCTTTAATGTAACGTTCGGCCACCTCGGGCACAGTAATGCCTTCTTCGTTGGCTTTTTTAATTAATTTATCGTCAATATCGGTAAAGTTTTGCACAAAGGTAACCTTGTAACCCTGCCACTCTAAAAAACGGCGCAAAACATCAAACACACACAACGGCCTTGCGTTGCCAATGTGAATGTAGTTGTAAACGGTTGGGCCGCAGGCATAAATTTTTGCCGTACCCTCTTCAATAGGCACAAATTCGTCTTTTTTACGGGTTAATGTGTTAAATATTTTCATTGTTCGTTACCTCTTTCAAAGTGTTTTCTAACTCTTTAATTCTAATTTCAAGTCTGCAAAGCTCTTGGGCTACAGGGTCGGGAATATGGATTTGGTCGAGCGGTGTAACCTTGGCGCCGCCACGGCGCACAATACGGGCGGGTACACCCACAACCGTGCAGTTTTCGGGCACCTCTTCGAGCACAACGGCACCTGCCGCAATGCGAGAGTTATCACCCACTTTAAACGGACCCAAAACCTTAGCGCCCGAGCTTATCATAACATTGTTACCAATGGTTGGGTGGCGTTTGCCAACATCTTTGCCGGTACCGCCCAGCGTAACACCCTGGTAAATTAAAACATCGTCGCCAATTTCGGCCGTTTCGCCAATAACAACACCATGGCCGTGGTCTATAACCAAACGTCTGCCAATTTTAGCGCCGGGGTGAATTTCAATTCCCGTAACACGCGCGGCGTGCTGTGAAATAAAGCGTGCAATAAAAAACATATTGTGTTTGTAAAAAAAGTGCGCGCGCCTATACATTCTTATGGCTTTAACACCCGGGTACAAGAAAAATATTTCCAAGGCGTTTTTTGCGGCAGGGTCGCGCTCCATAACGGCGGCAATATCTTCTCTAATTCTTTTAAACATAACTTCCCCCTAAAAAAATAAACCCCCGTTGCAAAAGCAACGGAGGCGAAGTTTCGCGGTTCCACTCCTGTTTATAACTCAAAGGCTTTAACGCAGCCGTACGCATAAAAGATACTTTTTAAAAAATTTCCCCTTTATGTGCTGGAGGGTGCATTTGGCGGTTTTTTCACACTGTTTTCCTTTTCAGCCTGGGGGAAAACTCTCTTAAGGGAATAAACCGTTACTTCTCCCTATAAACGCATCTTACAATATATATTATATTTATTTTTTTAAATTTGTCTACTAAAATTTATTTTTCGGGGTTAACAAAGGTTTTGTTGTCGAGCAAATAAATAACCCCTGAAATAACCGCCAAAGCGGCCGAAACCCACAAAAAAACATCGGTTAATATATTAAGAAATGAGCAAAGCAGTGGTATTTTCACAACCGAAATAACGATTTCGGCAAACAAGGCAAAAATTATGGCAACCATTTGGCTTATTGTTTTTAGTTTGCCAAAAATATTGGCCGCTATTACTTTGCCGCCGCTGCTAACGGCAACCAGCCTTAACGATGACATTAAAAATTCGCGAAACAGCACAATAAACACAATCCAAACAATTTGTGTGCCAATGCCGCGGGCCAAAAAGCCCAAAAGTGCGGCGGTGGTTAACATTTTGTCGGCCAATGGGTCTAAAAATTTGCCAAAATCGGTAACTAAATTATGCTTTCGGGCATATCGGCCATCAAACATATCGGTAAGTGAGGCTGCAATAAAAGTAATAAGCGCTAACAAATAATGTCCCTTAAAATCAAGCAGCAACAAAAGCATAAAAATTGGGGTTGCAACAATGCGGGCAACCGTTAATTTGTTGGGTAAATTTAATTTTGTCATATAATAGCCTCACCTAATAAATCATATTCCATAAAGTCGTTAATTTTTACATTCACAAAATCGCCAATTATAAGCGGTTTTGTTGTGGTAAAGAAAATTTTTCCGTCAATTTCGGGGGCGTCGGCCTGGGTTCTGCCAAAATAACAACGAATATAATCGTCATAGCCTTCAATTAGCACCTCTTGGGTGGTGCCGATTTTTTGACGGTTAAGTTTGCTCGATATTAACATTTGGTCGTTCATAATAATATCGGCGCGGTCCTGCTTTGTTTGCTCGTCAACCTGGTTTTCAAAACTGGCGGCAGGTGTGTTTTCTTCGGCCGAATAGGCAAAACAACCCAAGCGATTAAATTCGGTTTGCTTAATAAAACTGTGCAGTTCTTCAAATTCTTTTTCACACTCGCCCGGGAAACCTGTAATAAATGTGGTTCTGAGCGTAATATCCGGAATGGTTTGCCTGATTTTTTTAATTAAAGCGGTAATGGATGCGGTGTCACCGCTGCGGTTCATACGATTTAAAATGTTACCGTTAACATGTTGAAGCGGAATGTCTAAATATTTAACAAGTTTTGGATTGTTTTTTATTGTATCAAGCAGTTGGTCGGTGATTTTTTCGGGGTAGGTGTAAAGGGTGCGAATCCAATGAAGTCCGTTTATTTTGGACAATTCATTTAAAAGTTCGGCCAACATTGGTTTGCCGTAAATATCGGTGCCGTAGGCGGTGGTGTCTTGTGCCACCACAATAAGTTCTTTAACGCCACCTTCGGCCAAGCGGTTGGCTTCTTGCAAAATATCTTCCATTTTGCGTGAGCGCAAAACACCGCGAATCTCGGGTATAGCGCAATATGTACAACAGTTGTTGCAGCCGTCGGCAACCTTAATATATGCGGTGTAGGGCATACCACCCAAAATGCGTGGTGTGTTAAGGTTTAAATCCAACTTGCTGCCAAAACTGTTTTGTTTTTTGCCCTCAATGGCGTTTTTGGTAATTTCGGCAATGTTTTTATTGCTGCCAATACCAACACAAACATCAACCTCGGGAATTTCTTCGGTAACATCGTTTTGATAGCGCTCGGCCAAGCAACCCGTAACAATAAGGGCCTTTAATTTTCCGTCTTTTTTATATTGTGCGGCCTCTAAAATATTTTCAATGGCCTCACTTTTGGCGTCTTCAATAAAGCCGCAGGTGTTAATAATAATTGCGTCGGCCTCGGCCTCGGGCACACCAATGGTAAAGCCTGATTCTTTTAATAAAAAAAGCATTTGTTCGGCATCTACCTGGTTTTTTGGGCACCCTAACGACACCATTGCTACCTTGTAACTCATTTTATTCCTCGCTAAACATTAATTCTTCGCTGTAATTTTTTAATACCGCCCTAACACCGCCAAAACTAAATCCACGCCTTATTAGTGCGGCATAAACCTTGCGAATGTTTTCGGGGGTATCCAATTTGTTTTTATATTTCTTTTCAATAACGGCCTTAATTTGAGCATCTTCACAACACTCGGTGTTGTGAAGGGCGTTTTCAATATCTTCTTTGCAAAAACCTTTTAAAAGCATTTTGCTAAAGGCTTCACGGCGTGAGATATTGCTTTCAATTAACCTTTCGGCCAAACGGGCGGCAAATGCCTGGTCATTTAATAAATCTAAACTAATTAATCGGTTTACGGCGTGCTCGGTCGCATCGGCCGAAAAACCTGCCCGTTTTAATTTGTCGGTTAGGGCCTTTTTTGTAATATCGCCGCGTTCGATATACCAAACCGAGCGTGAAAACGCCCTCTCATAATCCGATTTTTTAGCAATTTCGGCAATTTGGGCGTTAGTTAACTCCATACCTTTATATAGGCCTTGTTCGGCACAAACCGAACTGTCAATTAAAATCGAATCCCTGCATGAGAATTCAATTTCGTGCAGGTGTTTCGGCTTTTTAATAATGTTTGTTATGGTCATTATTCGTCTACCGCAATGTCAATGTTGATTTTTTTGCGGGGTTTAATTTCGGTATCCTCTTGTGGTTCGGGGGCAATAACCGGCTCTTCGGTCTTAATGCCGTTCATGGCGTTAATAAGTTTTTCTTCGATTTCGGCGGCTAATTCTTTGTTGTCAATAAGCAGTTGCTTAACATTGTCGCGGCCTTGACCGATTCGGGTTTCGCCATAATAGAACCATGCGCCGCTGCGTTTTAAAATATCGAACTTAAGGCCTAAATCCACCAATTCGCCCTCGTGCGAGATACCTTTGCCATACATAATATCAAACTCGGCTTCGCGGAAGGGTGGAGCCACCTTGTTTTTAACAATTTTAGCACGGGTGCGGTTGCCTATAATTTCGCCGTTTTGTTTTAAGGCTTCAATTCGGCGGATGTCTATGCGCACACTGGAGTAGAATTTTAATGCACGGCCGCCTGTTGTGGTTTCGCTGCTGCCGTAAATTACACCGATTTTGTCGCGCAATTGGTTAATAAATATTGCAACACAGTTGGATTTAGAAATGACGCCGGCAAGTTTTCTCAACCCTTGCGACATTAAACGGGCATGCAGACCTACATGGTTGTCGCCCATATCGCCCTCGATTTCGGCCTTGGGCACCAATGCCGCAACCGAGTCAATAACAACAACGTCAATAGCGCCCGAGCGCACCAGTGCCTCGGTAATTTCGAGCGCTTGCTCGCCTGTGTCGGGCTGTGAAACCAAAAGGGAATCGATATCGACACCCAAATTGCCTGCATAAACAGGGTCCAAAGCGTGCTCAACATCAATAAATGCGGCACAACCGCCTGTTTTTTGCGATTCTGCAATAATCTGTAATGCTATTGTTGTTTTACCCGAAGATTCAGGTCCATAAATTTCAACAATACGACCCTTTGGAACACCGCCAATACCAAGTGCTATATCGAGCGAAACAGAGCCTGTGCGAATGTGGTCAACATTCATACCAATATTTTCGCCCAAACGCATAACGGCGCCTTTGCCGAACTGTTTTTCTAATTGCGCTACCGCAGTTTCTAATGCTTTTTGTTTATCGTTTGCCATTTTTAACACTGCCTTTCTTATATCGTAATTTAATTATATCTAATCCACTGTACCAAAAACTACCCTGCCAATACCTTCTAGGTCGTTTTTAATGTCAACATTTTTGTAGCCGAGCGTTTTTAATAAATCTGCAACCGCTTGCCCCTGCGAAAATCCAACCTCAAAGGCCAACATTCCGCCGGGGGTTATATATTTTTTATAATCCCGCGCTATTTTTCTGTAAAAAAGCATACCGTCTTCGCCGCCGTAAAGGGCGGTATCCGGCTCAAAGGATGTTGCGGTGTCGATAATTTCCATCTCTTTGGCCGAAACATAGGGCGGGTTGCTGACAATTATATCGAATTTTTTGTCGGGTTCAAACTCGAAAATATCGGCCAAAACGGGTGTAACGGCGGCCGAGTGTTTATTTATGTTTTTTTGCAAAAACTCATACGCCTTTTGGTATTTTTCCACCGCCAAAACTTCACTTTGGCTGTTTTTTGCAATAGATATAGCAATGCAACCGCTGCCCGAGCACAAATCCAAAACATTGGCCGTTTGTTTGCCCTTTAAAAACTCAAGGGCGGTTTCTACTAACAACTCGGTTTCGGGGCGGGGGATTAAAACGCCTTCGCCCACCAAAAAATCCAACCCAAAAAACGACCAATAGCCTAATATGTATTGTAAAGGATAGCCTGTGGCGCGCCTTGTGATAATGTTTTTTAAAACGGTTTGCTGCAAAGGGGTTAGGGTTTCGGAATATTTTGCTAAAATTTCGGCGTTGCTAAGGCCGGTAATATGCCTTAAAATTTGGCGGGATTCAAAGCCGTAATTGCTAATACCGGCCGATTTTAAAAATTTTTTTGTGTTGTTATATGCCGTGAAAATAGTTGTCTGCATTATTGCTTGTTTTCCTCCGGTAAAACGGCCTTTAGGGCGGTTATTGCAATTTCAAGCATATCGGGGGTGGGTTCTTTGGTGGTTATTTTTTGCAGCCACATGCCCGGTGCCGAAATAATGCGGGTTAAGGTGTTGTCGTATTTTCCGCAAATTTTAATAAGTTCATAGCCAAGTCCGCAAATTAGCGGAATTAACAATATTTTTATTAATACCCACAAAATTCGTATTTGGCGAATGGTGGGAAAAATTACATTTAAAAGCGACGAGGTTAAAATGCCGACCAAAAGCATCAAAATTAAAAATGATGTTCCGCAACGTGGGTGCAAACGCTTTTGTTTGGCGGCGTTTTCGGGGGTTAATTCTAACCCTGCTTCAAAGCAGAAAATGGTTTTATGCTCGGCCCCGTGGTACATAAACACGCGTTTAATATCCTTCATATTAGAAACCGCAAGCATATATAAAACCATTATAATAATTTTCACAATACCTTCAAAAAGACTGGCAAATGCCGAAATATCGCGCCCAACAATATAGGCCAGGCCATCAAAAAGCAAGGCGGGCAGATAAATAAACAAAAAAACCGAAAGTGCCACAGCCAAAACGCTGGCTACCGCCATAACCGACGCAAAAACTGCGTTGCTTGGCTTTTGGCCGTCTTCTTCTTCGGCAAGGCCCGAAATATCGGCCGAGAGCATAAGGGCTTTATATCCGTTTATCATGGATTCTGCAAAGTTTACAACACCCCTGATAACAGGTAGGCCCAAAATTTTATATTTTTTGGCAATGGGTGTAAAATGCAAAAATTCGGTGTGTATTTCGCCGGTGTTTTTTCTAACAGCCAGAGCGGTTTTTTGGGGACCTCGCATCATAATACCTTCAATTAATGCCTGCCCACCAATAGATGTATATTTTTGTTTAGTCATTTTTTTCTTCCTCGTTAGTTTCGGGTGGTAATTCAATAAATTGTTCGGGTTCTTCCTGTGGTTCGGGGGCCACGGGCAGAGCAATAGTAACGGTTGTTCCAACGCCTTCGGTGCTTTCTACAAACAGAAGGCCCTTGTGTTGTTTAACAATTTCGTCGGCAACGGCAAGTCCAATTCCTGAACCTCTAACGGTTTTGTTAGATTTAAAGAATTTTTCTTTAACACGGTCAATATCTTGCTCGGGTATGCCAACGCCGGTGTCTTTAACCGTGATTCGCACAACACCGTCTTCTTCATATTGCTCAATAAGCACCTGTCCGCCCGATTCGGTGTATTTCACAGCGTTATCAATAATGTTAATAAACACCTGTTTTATACGGTCGCGGTCGCCAAACACGGTGGCATCAATTTTAGGAACAGGGAAATTAACGGCAATGTTCTGTTTAGATGCTAATTCGTGGTAAATATCAACCACCTCGCAAAGAACATCCGAAACCGCAAAGTTAACCATATTAAGCGAGAGTCGACCGTTTTGCATGCGTGAAAAATCCAACAATTCTTCCACCAATGCCGAAAGCCTTTCGGACTCCCTTAAAACAACATCTAACCCCTTAGAAACTAATTCTTCGTCGGTTCCGACCGACATTTTTGCCGTTTCGCCCCAACCGCGAATGGCGGTTAAAGGTGTGCGAAGTTCGTGCGAAACCGAAGAAATAAAATCATTCTTCATGCTTTCGGCTAATTTGAGTTCGGTCGCCATAAAGTTAATGGAATCACACAGTTCGCCGATTTCGTTGTTGGATTTAATGTTTAAATCGGCCTCAAAATTGCCCGATGCGAATTTTTTGGCCAGTGCGCTAACCTCTTTTATAGGCTTGGTGATGGATTTTATAAAATAAAGGCCCGGAATGGTGGCACACAGCAAAACAAACAAACCAATCGTAATAAAAAATGCATAAAGCCTAAAACAGTAACTGTTAAGTTTTTCAAGCGAAACAAGCCACCTTACAGCGCCGTTAGAGCCAAGGCCTAAATCGGCCAAGAGAATGGTTCCGCACAAAACGGGTTCGCCGTTCGGGGTGGAAGATTCTGCATAGGCAGTGCCGGTGGAACTTTTTAAAGCCGATAAATAATCGGGCATATTTGTGGTTTCGGGCATAAAACCCGATGTAGAAATAAATGCGTTTCCGTTTTTGTCCAAAATTTCAATTTCAACCTTGTCTTTGTCGGTGAAAGATTCAACATATTTGCGTGCGGTGGCATAAAAATCTTTTTCAGGCACGGCCGAGAGCACCGAAAATTGCTGAGCATAATCTGATGCAACCGAGCGCAGATTGCTAATATTAACTGCACGCACAAAAGAGCAGGCAATAATTTCAACAATAACAACCACAACAGCAACCACTAAAAAAATGTTAAAAAGCCACTGTGTTGTTATGCTTCTAAACTTAACTTCAATTTCCAATTTCCTGCTCCTTTCTAAAAATTAATTAGTTGTTTATTTTTGTTGCTCAGCAACCCATTTATAACCCATTCCCCACACGGTCATAAGGTGTTTGGGGTTAGAGGGTTCGTCTTCAATCTTCATTCTAAGGCGCCTGATGTTAACATCAACAATTTTTTCTTCGCCAAAATATGCTTCGCCCCAAACCCTGTTTAAAATATCGGTGCGGTCTAAGGCGGTGTCGGGGTTGGTAAAGAAGTATTCTATAATTTGGAACTCCACTTGGGTGAGTTCGATGTTTTTGCCGTTTTTAGTAAGTGTGCGACGGCGCAAATTAAGGGTAAATTCGCCTAAAGTTAATTCTTCGGTAACTTTCGGGGTTGCTTTACCAAGCATTTCTACACGGCGGTAAAGTGAGTCCACACGGGCTAAAAGTTCGGTGGGGCTAAAGGGTTTGGTAATGTAATCGTCTGCACCAAGCATAAGTCCGCTGATTTTATCAATCTCTTGGGTGCGGGCGGTAAGCATAATAATACCGAGTGTGCTCGAGCGTTTTCTTAATTCTTTGCACAAAGCAAAACCGTCCATACCGGGCATAGAAATATCTAAAAGGGCAATATCGAAGCCGGCCGAATCGTTATCGTAAATATCCAGCGCTTCTTCGCCTGAGCCTGCCTCTACGGTGGAGTAGCCCACACGCTTTAGGTTTATGGCCTCAAACTCTCTTATTGCAGCCTCATCTTCAACAATAAGTATTCTTTTCATTTGGTTACCCCCTAATTTATGAGTTTAAAAAGGTTAATAAGTTCTTCTTGTGTTACGGAAAGGTTGCCCGTGTAACCGCTTAACGTGGCGTAATAAACGGAGCTTTCGGTTTCGGCTAATTTAAAACTGCCGGCAAAGGTAGGGCTTAGCGTTGCACCCTTTTCTAAGGTCTGAATTTTTAAAATTTCTTCGGCTGAGCCGCCGCTTATTGGGTCAACCCTGAAAATAGTACGGGTGCGTTCGGTAGCATTTGCCACAACCGAAATTCCGGCATCCCACTTTTCAGGTATTTCTAAAAAGTAACCGTCGGCATAATTCATAATGGTTGAAAGCGAAAGTGTTATGCCCGAGCCGTCAAAACAATACCAGTTGGTTTTATAAATGTTTTCGGCTCCCGAATTTTCGGATTGTGTTAACAAAAACGGAACAGGAATATCGTAGTTGCCGTCGCCGTTAATATCTTTTATATAAGCATTGCCCGGCCTTAATGTGCTAAATCCGGCGCCTGCCTCGCTCGAAAAAGAAAGGTTTGAAAGGCTGTCGCCATCTAAAATAAGCATTTCGGTAATAAGGTCGGTACCTTTGGTGGCGTCAATATAAATGGCGGTTTTATTGCCAATACTGAAAATCACAGGTTCTTTGTAACTTGTTGCGCCAGGGTCTAACGGGCAGCGGCTTATTTCTTCGGCGCCTTCGTTGTTAAGTGCCAAAAGTTTGGCTGTGGCAAGCGGCTGCTCTTTGTCATCGTTTTTATAAATTGTTAATAACTCATCTTTGCCGTCGGCATTAAAATCCTGGCATAAATAGTTGGTGTAATCTTCAAAAATGCGGCCAACAAGTCCTTTTTCGGTAACGCTGTAAACACCAACGCTCTTGTCAACCGATTCATAAACATTCCAACCAACAATTATTTCTTTGTTTGAATCGCCGCCCAAATCGGCAAACTCAATTTTTTCAATACCGGTGGCAACAACCTTTATGTTGCCGGTTGAATACCAAACCTCGCCGTTTTTGGCAATTAGGTTAATATTCATGTTGGTGGTGTTTTCTTTTGTGGTGCTGTAAATCGCAACGGCTTCTTCGGTGCCGTCGCCGTTTAGGTCGTTTAATATTATGGCCGAGCGGTATTCGCCCGATGTTGGGAATTTAAAGGAATATCTTTCGTTAATTGACTTATTAAGGGCGGCCTGAATGTCCGACATATCGCCGGCGGCTCTGGGCGGCGCCAAAAGGTTATAAATGTTGCCGTCCAGCCTGTTACAGCCTGTGTTAAGGCATAAAACGCCCAAAATAAGCAGCAATAAAAACGCGCGTTTAAGCAACATAAATACCCCCTTTTAAATATTACATAATTAATCAATATAAATTATAACACAAAGTTTTAAAAAAATAAAGCAAAACAAGCACATAATTTAAAAATTATTAATAATTGAAATAAATATAATTTTATGTTAAAATATTTGTTTAGAGGTGATTTTAATGGAACAACGAACAATAGCAGCCATAGCAACCCCGTTGGGCGAAGGCGGAATTGCCACCGTTAGAATATCGGGCAAGGATGCCCCACAAGTTGCCGACAAAATTTTTAAATCGGTGTCGGGCAAAACGGTTGGCTCGCTTGGCGGTTACAAAGCGCTTTACGGCTGGGTTTATTCGGGCGAAAAAATCATTGATAACGCCGTTGTTCTTAATTTTAAAGCACCCAAAAGTTACACTGGCGAAAACGTTGTGGAAATTAGCGTTCACGGCGGCCGCATTGTTATAAAAAATGTGCTGCGAGCAGCGCTCGATGCCGGCGCATTTTTGGCCGAACCGGGCGAGTTCACAAAAAGGGCCTTTTTAAACGGAAAGTTGGATTTAGTGGAGGCCGAGGCCGTAATGGGAATAATTTCGGCACATTCTAAGGCCGAGTTGGATTTATCTTTTTCGTCCCTTAGCGGCAAGGTTAGTTCGCAAATTAACGAAATTAAAGAAAAATTGGTCGAGGCAGCAGCATCCATTGCCTTTTTTGCCGACTACCCCGACGAAGAATTACCCGAACTTAACAATCAAAATTTTTATAAAATGCTAACCTCTGCCCACCAAAGCCTTGAAAAAATGTTAAGCAATTTTGATGCCGGCAAAATCTTGCGCGAGGGTGTTGACACCGCCATTGTCGGCAAACCAAATGTTGGCAAAAGCACACTTATGAACCTGCTTTCGCACAAAAACCGTTCAATAGTAACCGAAATTGCAGGCACCACCCGTGATATTATTGAAGATACCGTTATGGTGGGCGATATTATGCTCAATTTGGCCGACACAGCGGGCATACATAAAACCGACGATGTCGTGGAATCTGTGGGTGTAAAATTGGCCGAAGAAAAAAAGAACACCGCTCAACTTATTTTGGCGGTTTTTGATTTATCTCGCCCGCTAGATGATAACGATTTAGATTTACTTGGCAGCATTAAAGGAAAAAACGCCATTGTTGTTTTAAATAAAACCGATATTTCGGGCAATGTGCCGCAAGGTGTTTTCGATGGCTTTAAAACCGTTTTGGTTTCGGCCAAAAACGGCTTGGGCGAGCAAGAACTCGTAAACGCCATTGCCGAAATTACAAAGGTTTCAAGCATTAACCCCGATTCCGCCGTGCTTGGCAGCGAACGCCAAAGGGGTTGTGCTTTAAGGGCAAGCAGTGCTATCAGCGCCGCCATAAATGCGCTCGAGAGCGGAACTACCATTGATGCCGTTGGCGTCTGCATAGACGACGCTTTAGCCGCGCTTTATGAACTCACGGGCGAGCGCGCTACCAACACCGTTACTAACGAAATATTCAAACGCTTTTGCGTGGGAAAATAAAGGAGCAAAAATGAACTATTTGGCAGAAAGTTACGAAATTGCGGTAATAGGCGCAGGCCACGCAGGAATAGAGGCAGCCTTGGCCGCAGCAAGAATGGGGCACAAAACGGTTATGTTCACCGTCAGTGCCGACTGGATAGGCAATATGCCCTGCAATCCATCCATCGGTGGCACAGCCAAAGGACACCTTGTGCGCGAGTTAGATGCCCTGGGGGGCGAGATGGGCAAGGCGGCCGACGCCAATATGCTGCAAAGCCGAATGTTAAACCTTGGCAAAGGCCCTGCGGTGCACTCTTTAAGGGCGCAAATTGACAGGCGCGAATACAGCGGATATATGAAACACGCTGTGGAACTTCAGCCTAATTTAGATGTTAAACAGGCCGAGGTTACCGACATTGAAAAAATCGAAAACGGTTGGTGTGTTACAACCCGCCTTGGCGCACAACACAACTGCCTTGCCGTTATTTTGGCAACGGGCACCTTTTTGGGCGGCAAAATTTTTGTGGGCGAGGTCAATTTTGAAAGCGGACCCGACGGTCAGTTCCCTGCAAATATGTTGGCTCAGTCGCTTAAAAAATTAAATTTACCGCTCCGCAGGTTTAAAACAGGCACACCTGCCAGGGTGGATAGAGCAAGCATTGATTTTTCCAAAATGGAGGTTCAAGAGGGCGACCAACACATTGTTCCCTTTAGTTATTCCACCAAAACACCCAAGGAAAACACCCAACTGTGCCATATAGCCTACACTAACGGAAAAACCAAAGAGGTTATTTTAAAGAATTTGCATCGTTCGCCCCTGTATGCCGGCGATATTGAGGGCGTAGGCCCGCGCTATTGCCCCAGCATTGAAGACAAGGTGGTGCGCTTTGCCGACAAACCACGCCACCAACTGTTTGTTGAGCCTTGCGGTGCCAACACCGAAGAAATGTATTTACAGGGTATGTCGTCTTCACTGCCCGAAGAGGTTCAAATAGAGTTTTACCACACAATTGAGGGGCTCGAGAATGTTAAAATTATTCGCAACGCCTATGCCATAGAGTACGATTGTATAGACCCGTTAGCGCTTGATTATACGCTCGAAATCAAAGAACACCCCGGTCTTTACGGAGCAGGTCAGTTTAACGGCTCGTCGGGGTATGAGGAAGCCGCCGTTCAGGGCTTTATGGCGGGCGTTAATGCCGCATTAAAGTTAGAGGGCAAGCCGCCCTTTGTGCTTTCACGCTCCTCGAGTTACATTGGCACACTTGTTGATGACCTTGTAACCAAAGGTTGCTCCGACCCATACCGTATGATGACCTCTCGCAGCGAATATAGGCTGTTATTAAGGCAAGACAATGCCGATGAACGATTAATGCCCCTTGGCCGAGAGTTAGGGTTTATTGGCGACGATGTTTGGAACGAGTTTTGCCAAAACCAAGAGCTTAAAAACCGCGAAATCGAGCGTGTGCGCTCGGTTACCATTGCGCCAAGTGAGCGTTTGGCCGAACTGTTCGAGCAAAAGGGCACCGTGCCAATAACCACAGGCTGCAGGTTAGACGAACTTATAAAACGCCCACAGTTAAAATATGCCGATTTAGCCGAGTTTGATAAAGAAAGACCTGTTTTGCCCCAAAGTGTGTGTGAAAAGGTTGAAACCGAAATTAAATACGAAGGCTATATAACCCGCCAAAAAGCACAGGTCGAAGAAATGCTAAGGTTGGAAAAACAGTTAATTCCGCAGAAAATAAATTACGACGATGTTTATGGACTTCGGCTAGAGGCTAAAGAAAAACTTAAAAAGGTTTGCCCAAAAAACATTGGTCAAGCATCGCGAATTTCGGGTGTGAGCCCTGCCGATGTTTCGGTTTTGGCAATTTATATTGAAAAATTAAGGAGAGAAAATTAATTGATAAATTTTCCAATAAATTTGGTCGAGCCCCATATAAACGAATTTTCAACCCTAAATGAAACACAAAAAGAACAACTTAATTTATATGGTAATTTGCTAATAGAGTGGAACCAAAAAATAAACCTAACCGCCATAACCGAGCCCGAAGACGTTGTTATTAAACACTTTTTGGATTGCCTTTTGTTTTTTAAAGATGTTAAAGTGCCAAAAAACGCCAAGGTTATTGATGTTGGAACAGGCGCCGGCTTTCCGGGGGTGGTGCTTAAAATTGCCCGCCCCGATATTCAGTTAACTCTGCTTGACAGCCTTAATAAACGCATTGTGTTTTTAAACGAGTTGTTAAACGCCCTAAACTTGACCGCCACCACGGTGCATTCCCGTGCCGAAGAAGGCGGACAAAAGAGTGATTTCCGTGAGCAGTTCGATATTGCCTGTGCCCGCGCCGTAGCACCCTTAAATGTGCTTAGTGAATATTGCGTACCGTTTGTAAAAACGGGGGGCAGTTTTGTTGCACTAAAGGGCCCTTCGGGCAAAGATGAACTCGAAGGCGCCAAAAACGCATTAAAACTTTTGGGCTGCCAAAACGGCAACGTATATTACGAAAAATTACCCTCAGGCGAAGAAAGAACAATAATTACCGCCAAAAAAATATCGCAAACCCCGCCAAAATATCCAAGAATATCTGCAAAGATTTCAAAACAGCCGCTTTAATGCGGCTGTTTTTGTTGTAACGGCACATTTTTTAGCGAACGGTTTTTGTTGCAAAATTCAAAAAGACAAGGTTATAATGAAGCCACAGGGGGAAAACCTTATGAATTTTTTAAACCAAAGCAAAAAATTAGCATATATAAAGGTAGAAGATATTGCCCCCGCTGCTGAACAACCTCGCAAATTTTTTGACGAGTACGAACTCGAAAAACTAAAAGAAAGCATTAAGCAGTGCGGCGTTATACAACCGCTTTCGGTAAAGGTAACGCAAGGGGGTTACAGGTTAATAGCGGGCGAACGCAGGCTCAGAGCCGCTAAAATGGCGGGGCTTAAAAAGGTTCCCTGCATTGTGTTCACCGTTGCCGACGAAACCGCCGCCGTTATTGGAATTGTGGAAAATCTGCAACGCTCCGATTTAACACTGTTTGAACAAGCCGAGGGCATTCAAAAAATTATAACACAATACGGCATTACCCACCTGGACGCCGCCGAACGCCTTGGCATAGCGCAATCAACCCTTTCAAACAAACTGCGAATTTTAAAACTAAACCCCGCCCAGCGAGAACGCATTGTGGCAGCAAACCTTACCGAACGCCATGCGCGCGCATTAATAAGGTTGCCCGAAGAAATAAGAGACAGTGTTTTAAACCAAATTATTGCCGAGGAAATGTCGGTGCAAAAAAGCGAAGAATTAATCGAAGATATTTTAAACCCACACGCCTTTTCGGACAAGCCGCACCGCCCCACACGCAAAAGTTGCATTGGCGATATAAGAATTTTTGCCAACAGCCTTAACAGACTGGTTGCCACCCTTGCAAATGTTGGGTTAGAGGCCAAGCAACAAAAACGAGAGGGCAAGGATTATATTGAGTACAGAATTCGAATTAAAAAACAGGTTTTAGTAGAGGAAGAAGAATCGCCTCAACTTAAAATTTGCTAAAAATGCCCATATTCATCCCCATATCCCTATAAAGCCGAAGGCCGCAGGAATTTCCTGCGGCCTTCGGTGATTTTATTTTATTAAATCGTTCACAATGTATGAAGCGGCAATAACCCCTGCCGTAATGGGCACAAAGGGTGCGCTTGCGGGGGCAACACGGCCGTTTTCTTTAATTTCGGCCAGGTGGTTGGGTGTTTTAGGAATTTCGTCCGACCACACAACATTCAACCTTTTTATTCCCCGTTTTTTAAGTTCTGTGCGCATAACGCGGCAAAGTGGGCAAACCTTGGTTTTGTAAATGTCGCTAACCGTCAGTTTTTCGGGCTGCAACTTGTTGCCCGTGCCCATAACGCTAATAATGGGAATGTTTTTTTCCTTAGCAATAAGCACAAGTTCTATTTTAGCGGTAACGGTGTCAATGGCGTCAACAATATAGTCATAGCCGCTAAAATCAATTTGATGCTTGTTTTCGGGCAAAAAGAATATTGCTTTTTTACCAATGTTAACATCGGGGTTAATGCTTTTGGCACGCTGTGCAGCAGCGGCAACCTTTCTTTGCCCAATGTTTTCGGTTGTGGTTATTAGTTGGCGGTTTAGGTTGGTTTCGTTAATAACATCGGGGTCAAAAACATCAATA
The DNA here is from genome assembly GCA_045651765.1 of Acutalibacteraceae bacterium. Taxonomy (GTDB): domain Bacteria; phylum Bacillota; class Clostridia; order Oscillospirales; family Acutalibacteraceae; genus SIG565. The sequence continues at coordinate 202,810 of JAZRSY010000008.1, forward strand.
TTCCCAACCCCTGCACGCACCAAAGCCTCTAAAACGGCGCTACCGACGCCACCCACACCAAAAAGTGCTATTTTAGCGTTTTTCAACTTTAAAAGTGAATCTTCACCAATGAGCGAAGCCGTTCGGATAAACTTTTTATCCATACCTAAATCTCCAAATATTTTAATAATGTTGGAATTTGCTTTTCAAAACAAACACCATATTCACGTCTGTCTTCATCCTCTACGGTGGTGTTAATGCAGTCACAGGTAAAGTTAACGGCAACCTCTACTGCAGCGTTTAACGATTTCCCGTTTAAAAATGCTGCCGTAAAGCAAGAGGCAAAAACATCGCCTGTGCCGTGGAAAAATCGGTTTATTTTTTTATTAAAAATGTAATTAATTTTTTCGCCGTCGTAACAAGCGGCGCCAAGAGTGTCATTATCAAAATAAACACCGGTTAAAACCACCTTGGCGTTACATTTTTCATAAAGCGAATAAATAATATCTTCAATATATTCTTTGGTGTAGGGCCCTTGGCAAAATTCTTTGCCCAAAAGCAAACAAGCCTCGGTAATGTTTGGTAAAATAATATCGGCCGCACAGCACACTTTTAACATTGCAAAGGGGAATGTGCCGCTAAAACCGGCATATAAATTGCCGTTGTCGGCCATGGCGGGGTCGCAAATAATCACGGTTTTTTCACTTTTAAGCATATTAATAGCCTCTACAACCAGGTCGGCCTGTTGCTCCGAGCCCAAATATCCGGTGTAAAAGGCATCAAACAAAAAACCGTTTTGCTTCCAATGTTTTGCAATGGGCAAAATTTGGTCGGTTAAATCGCAAAAGGTATAATCTTTAAAACCGCCCGTGTGGGTCGAAAGCACAGCCGTCGGAATAACGGCGGTTTCAAGCCCCGCTGCCGAGCATATGGGCAACGCCACGGTTAGTGAGCATTTTCCCAAGCCCGAAATATCGTGTATGGCGGCAATTCTTTTTTGTTTCATTTTTTAACACCTTTCTTTAAGCAAATGCTACTGAGCACACAGTTTTCACATTCAGGTGCCCTTGCGGTGCAGGTTTCGCGGCCGTGCAAAACAATGCGGTGGCAAAAATCGCTGGATTCATTTTTTGGCAAAAGTTTAATTAAATCTTTTTCTACAATTAACGGGTTTTTAGAGTTGGTTAACCCTAAACGGCCGGTTATTCTTATAAAATGTGTGTCGGTTACCACGGCGGGTTTGCCGTAAATATCGCCGCAAATCAGGTTGGCCGTTTTGCGCCCAACGCCCGAAAGGGTTGTTAATTCCTCTAAAGTGCTTGGCACAGCGCCTGAAAATTTATTGGTAATGTCTTGCCCAATGCTTATAATGTCTTTGGCCTTGGTTTTGTAAAGGCCGCAACTTTTTATAATGTTTTCAACATCGGCTAAATTTGCGTTGCCGAGTTTTTCGGCCGTGGGGTATTTTTTAAAAAGGGCCGGCGTAACCATATTGACACGGGCATCGGTGCATTGTGCCGAAAGCCTTGTGGCAATAAGCAACTGAAAGGGCGTTTCATAATTTAGCGAACACTTAGCATCGGGATATTTTTGTTTAAGCAGTTCGACAGCCGCAAGGGCGCGTTCTTTTTTTAACATTTTAGGCGTCCAACCTTAAATCGTTCTTTTTAATAAGGTTAAGTTTGCGCATGGCCTCGGCAATACCAAGGCAAATTATAGCGGGTAAAACAAATTGCATTACAATAATTTCTAACAGAGCCACCACAGGTGTAAAGCCTGCCTGAACCATTGTGTTGTAGGACATAAACTGCCCAACCAAACCTGCCGAGCCCATACCCGAGCCCACAGGGTTGCTAACCATTTTTAAAACGGCCGAAGAAACAGGGCCCAAAATGGCGCTGGCTATAATAGAAGGCAGCCAAATAAGCGGGTTGCGAATAATGTTTGGCATTTGGAGCATTGATGTACCAACACCTTGCGCAATAAGACCGCCAACCCTGTTTTCGCGGTAACTAATAACGGCAAAGCCGACCATGTTGCAGCAGCAACCAATTGTGGCAGCGCCTGCCGCAAGGCCCGAAAGCCCCATTGCTACACCAATAGCGGCCGAAGAAATCGGCAGGGTTAACAAAATACCCATAACAACACTAACAATAATGCCGCCAATAATCGGGCTTTGTTCTACATTAATATTAACCAACATTCCAACCCATTTCATAAAACCGGCAATGTAAGGGCCAACAAGCAGACCAACGGTCGAACCGCCCAAAACGCAGCAAAGAGGGGTTAAAATAATATCTAATTTAGTCTTGCCCGACACCAAATAGCCAATTTCAATGGCAACATAGGCGGCAACAAATGCGCCCAAAGGTTCACCGGGGGTGCCAATTTTAATGGCCTCTAAACTAACGTTGGGGAATGCGCCAATTGTTCCTGCAACGGCGGCACAAACGGTGGTTAAGGGCGAAGCCTTTAATTTAGCGGCAACACCAACACCAATGCCGGCACCCGTAACGGTTTTGGCCAACATACCAATTGCGTTTAGGTGGGTGGCAACAACATTGTCGCCCAAAAGCGAGGCAATTTGGCAAATAATGGTGCCAATAATAAGGGTGGCAAACAGTCCCGATGCCATTCCGCTAAGTCCATCAATAAATACTCGGTTTAGGTACTTTTTCATATTTTTACCTCCATAAATAAATTTTAATTGAATTAAGTATACTACCTCATAAAAGTTTAGTCAATAAAAAACGAAAAAATGGTACCCTTGAAAAAAATGCAACAATGGTATATAATTTTTTTGGTGATAAAATGGAAACAACTCTTTATATAGTAAGGCATTGCGAAGCCCAAGGCAATTTGAAAAGGATATTCCAAGGCTTAACCGATTTGGATATTACCGAAGCCGGTCAAAAACAGTTGGAAAAACTAAGCCAAAGGTTTAGCGGCATTAAAATTGATGCCGTTTATTCAAGTCCGCTTTTAAGGGCTAAAAAAACCGCCCTTGCCATTGCAGAGCCAAAAGGGCTTAAAGTAACCGAAGACCAAGGGCTAATTGAGCTTAACGGCGGCGTTATAGAGGGTATGAGTTTTGCCGATATTTTTACAAACTACCCCAAAATTGAGGATGATTGGCTTAATAACCCACAAAACTTTTGCGCCCCAAACGGTGAGAGTATGCGCCAGGTTTACGAGCGAATTTGGCTTACCGTGCTAAAAATTGCCCAACAAAACAAGGGCAAAACTGTGGCGGTGGCCACCCACGGCGGCGCCATACGCAACCTTATTTGCCGCATAACCAAAGGCAGTATTGAAAAATTAAACGATGTTGGCTGGAGTGAAAACACAGCCGTTTCTAAACTGGTGTTTGACAACGATTTTAATGTAAAGGCCGAGTTTATAAACGACATTTCGCACCTGCCAAGCGGTTTTATTTCGGTAGCCGCCATGATGGAGGTGGAATAACCATGGTAATAATGGCTGTGGATTTAGGCGATGCCAGAACGGGTGTTGCCGTAAGCGATTCGGGCGAAACCTTTGCCTTTCCGAAAGGTGTTATTTATGAGCGCAAAAAAGAAAGGCTAATTGAAAAATTGGCTAATGCCGCCAAAGAAAATTCGGCAGAACTTATTGTGGTGGGTCTGCCCAAGAATATGGACGGCTCAGAAGGTTTCAGAGCTAAAGAATGCACCCAAACGGCAGATTTATTAGCCGCCGCCACTAATCTTCCGGTAAAAATGTGGGACGAACGTTGCACAACTGTGCTGGCACACAATACATTAAATTATACCAATACACGCGGTCAAAAGCGCAAACAAACGGTGGATGCCGTTGCCGCCACCCTTATTTTAGAAAGTTTTTTAGCAGCCAGAAAAAATAATAAAGATTAAAAAAAGGGGGGTACACCCCCTTTTATTATATATATAATGTATAGAGCGACCTTGTTTTGTTCACTTTAACAAATTAAAGTGCTAAATTACCCCTGTCAAGTATACAAATTGCACAAACTTTAAAAAAATGCAAAAAAACACTTTACAACTTTAGTTCGATGAAGTATAATAGGAACATACCAATCAAGGAACACACCGTTCCAAAACAAAAAGGAGAAATTAAAAATGAAAAAACTATTAGCACTTATTTTAGCAGTATTAACACTTGTGGCTTGCTTCGCAGGCTGCGCACCCAAAGAAGCAACCGACTTAGATTACATTAAAGACAAGGGCACACTTGTTGTAGGTATTACCGACTTCGCACCAATGGATTACAAAAACGAACAAGGCGAATGGATTGGCTTCGATGCTGACATGGCAAAATTATTTGCTGAAAAGTTAGGCGTTAAGGTTGAGTTCACCGAAATCGAGTGGGGCAACAAAGCATTAGAACTTTCGGGCAAATCAATCGACGTTGTTTGGAACGGCATGACCCTTACAAACGAAGTTAAAGAATCTATGGATTGCTCAGTTGCATATTGCAACAATGCTCAAATGGTAATTGTTCCTGCTGACAAGGCTGACCAATACACAACCGCTGAATCCTGCAAAGGTCTTAAGTTCGCAGTTGAGGGCGGTTCCGCCGGTAAAGATATGGCCGTAGCCAACGGTTACACCTACACCGAGGTTGCCGACCAAGCAACAGCCCTTATGGAAGTTGCAGCCGGAACAAGCGATGCCGCTATTATCGACTCCCTTATGGCAGGCGCCATGATTGGCGAAGGCACAGGTTATGCACAACTTAAAGGTGCCGTTAAACTCAACAGCGAAGAATACGGCGTAGGCTTCCGTAAAGGTTCTAACTTGGTTGCCGAGTTTAACAACTTCTTAAGCGAATGCAAAACAAACGGTAAATTAGACGAGGTTGCTAAAACCTACGGTGTTCAAGAAGCACTTATAAAATAATTAATTTTTAAGTTAACCTAAACAGAGAGTGCCTTTGGGTGCCCTCTGTTTCGGTGTTTTGAGGAACCATTTATGTTACAAAATTTTACAGCACAATTCCCAACGGTGTTTACTGCTTTAAACAGCGGCTTTGTTCAAACACTTAAACTTTTTGTGGTAACCCTTTTGGGCGCCTTGCCGTTGGGGCTTATAATATCGTTCGGAACAATGTCTAAATTCAAACCCTTAAGCAACACAATTAAGACTATTGTTTGGGTTTTCCGCGGCTCACCGCTTATGATTCAACTTTTAATAGTTTATTATTTTCCGGGTCTTGTTTTTGGCAATAATGTTTGGGGCGGTGGCGAAGCCGGTCGTTTTGCGGCCGCTGCGGTGGCCTTTATTTTAAACTACGCCTGCTATTTTTCCGAAATTTATCGTGGCGGAATTCAGGGCGTGCCAACAGGCCAGCAAGAAGCAGGTCAGGTTTTAGGTCTTTCCAAAAACCAAATTTTTATGAAAATTACGCTCTTGCAAATGATAAAGCGCATTGTTCCCCCAATGTCTAACGAAATTATAACATTGGTTAAAGACACCTCCCTTGCCCGAATTATAGCACTGCAAGAGGTTATTTGGGCAGGTCAGGCCTTTTTAAAGGGCTCACACGGCATTGCCGGCGAAATTTGGCCAATGTTCTTTACCGGGGTTTATTACTTAATTTTCAACGGCGTGTTAACAATATTGTTCGACAAACTCGAGAAAAAACTCTCGTACTTTAAGGTGTAAGGGGGAAAAACTATGGCATTACTAGAGGTTAAAGATATTTATAAAAACTTTGGTAAAACAAAGGTTTTAAACGGCATAAGTTTTTCACTCGAAAAAGGCGAGGTTTTGGCCATAATAGGCTCATCGGGCAGCGGCAAAACCACACTGTTGCGTTGCCTTAACTTTTTAGAAACCGCCAACAAAGGCTCTATTAGCGTGGGTGGCAAAGAACTGTTTAATGCAAGCAATACCGAAACATTGTCGGACGAAAAAATAAGAGAAAACAGGTTGCATTTTGGCCTTGTTTTTCAACAGTTTAACCTGTTCCCGCAATATACCGTGTTAAAAAACATAACCTTAGCACCCAATCTGCTTAAGAAAGACACCCCCGAAAACATAGAAAACAAGGCGTTGGACCTTATAAACCGAGTGGGCCTTAACGAGAAAAAAGATTTCTACCCTTGTCAACTTTCGGGCGGTCAGCAACAGCGTGTTGCAATAGCAAGGGCGTTGGCCCTTAACCCCCGTGTTCTGTGTTTTGACGAACCAACATCGGCCCTGGACCCCGAGCTTACCGGCGAGGTTTTAAAGGTTATAAAAAGCCTAAAAGGCAGTGACAGCACCATGGTGGTTGTAACACACGAAATGGATTTTGCTCGTAATGTGGCCGACAAGGTAATTTTTATGGCCGATGGCATAATTGAAGAAATGGGCACACCCGCCCAGGTTTTCGACAACCCTAAAAGTGAAAAAACAAAAGCATTTTTACAAAAAAGTAATAACGATTTTTAGAGGTGTGTTATGGCTAAAAGAACTAACGAAGAACATTTGAACCAGCTTTATAAGCTGTTTGTTAGTATTAATAATGCAGAAGATTGCAAAAATTTGTTAGAAGACCTTTGCACCTATAAAGAGGTGGAGCAAATGGCCGAGCGAATTTGCGCAGCCAAGCTTTTAATGCAGGGCAAAACCTATACTGAAGTCATTGCCCAAACCGATATTTCCTCGGCAACGCTCAGCCGAATATCGCGCTGTGTGCAATACGGCAAAGGGTATTCAAAATTACTTAAATAAATTTAAAACCCAAGGTTTATGAGGCGTACAATTAAGGACAGTACAACAAGATGCGAAAACACCCATAGTTTTTAAAACTGTGGGTGTTTTTAATATGCTCTTTATTTGTTAGTCAAGTTATGCTATAATACAACTGACCGATAAATAAGAATTTGTGGGGTGAAAGACATGAAAAGCAGAATCAGATATATGGAAGAACAGGATAGACATCAGATTCTTGAAATGATGAGAATATTTTATGCGTCAGAAGCAGTATTTACAAGTGGCTCGGAAGATATATTCACCGCGGATATAGATAACTGCATAAATGAAAATCCTTATATTGAGGGGTATGTTTTTGAAAACGATAATCGCATCCAAGGATACGCTATGTTAGCAAAAAGTTTCTCGACAGAATTTGGAAAAGCCTGTATTTGGATTGAAGATATATACATAAAAGATGAGTATCGCGGTTTGGGAATCGGAAGCCATTTCCTTAATTTCATTGAACATAAATATCCTAATTCATTATTTCGTTTAGAGGTTGAGGTTGAGAATGAGAGAGCTGTGAATGTTTACAAGAAGTGTGGATACGATGTTTTACCGTATATGGAAATGAAAAAACAGAATTAAATAAATTCCAATTTGAAAGCTAATATTTCGTAAATTATTATCGCCTATTGTTGGATGTTAATAAAAACATCTAAAAGTCTTGCAAATAAAGGGTTTTTCGCAAACAACTCATTTCAACTTGTTATGACTTATTATTTCGTTTTACCCTTGCCCAAAAGTATTATAAGGGCAAAATCAAGGGCAAGAATCATCTAAATTCTTATTTTTAAGTATTGGAAAACGAATTGTTGCAATGTGAATTTACAAATGAATTGAGGAATTATCGTGAAGATATCCAAATTATTTGCAATCACATTGCAGTCAAAAATCAGACTTATTTTTTTGCTATCGCATCTACCTATAATTTATTGTTGGGTTTATATTTAAAAAACTTCCTTGTTTTATCTCTAACACTTACAGTATTCTATTTACTGTCAGTTTTACCATGTTTGTTTTTAGCAGTAGAGATAAAAACAAAAGCAATGAGAATAGCGGTTTATATTTCGCTGATACTCATTGCTTGTATGAATATTGCCTATGCAATTTACTGTCGTAGGGTGTTTCCGTTTTTAGCAATTATCTCTCTTGCTATTATCCTTATGTACTATACTACTTTTTCCAACAATACGAGTAAAGATAATCTGCTGACGAAAATTTATGTTTTGATTGTATCAGCATTTATAATTGCTCTGCTTTTCTCCGCATATATTTTCGTCTATAAACAGGACGATATTTCACTTGCGAACGGTCAGGCAACCTTGTGGGATATATCAACAGAAGAACTTGCTGACGATATCTGTGCCGATTGTGATACTGATGAAGAAAAAGTAATAGCAATCTATGATTGGATAATACATAATTTTGAATATGACTACGGTTGTACTCCCTTAGTACAGTATTTTGATGTGCATCAAACGATTGAAACCCGAAAAGGTATCTGTTACGATTTTGCGCATCTTTTTGCTGCACTATGCCGGAGTCAGAATATACCTTGTTATGTAGTTGATGGCATACCATACAATCCTGCAAAGGATTGTCACACTTGGAACCGAGTTTACTTTGATGGCTCTTGGTGGAATATGGATGTTACTTTTGATACTGTTCAAGCTAAAAATCAAGGAGAACTTTACGGTTTTCGCAACATAGAAAATGTCTGCTCGCAAGATGAAGAATACTTAATAACGAAAATATATTAAGTGTATAGTAAAGCCGCCCGAGTGGGCGGCTTTTATTATAGTTTACTTCTTTATTAAACCTTTTATCAAATTAGCAATGTTATCTAACTGTTGGTCATCAAGTTTTTTCAAATCTTTGATAATTGCATCCAACTTGGTGGGATTCTTGGTTTCGAGATCAAAAAATTCGCCTACAGAAATACCCAAATAATCACATATATAGAAAATACCAGGTAAAGACGGCAACGATTTCCCAGATTCGATATTGTTAATATATCCTGCATTTTGTCCGATTGCCAGACTCATTTCTCGTGCGGATACATTCTTCTTTTCACGCAGTTGTGCTAATCGCAAAGCAAAATCTTTTTCGTCCATAATCTCACCACCTTTTATTACATTTTAACCCATACAAGTGGCAATATTATTGGTTATAAGGCTGCAATATTGTTGCAATATTGGTTTATATATGATATAATACAAAAAATATCGGAAATAAACCTATAATCGTCCGCCAAATGACCGCTATACACACATTTTTATCGGCATACGCCTTGTGTTTTGGTATATCCATTCTATTTGCGGGGTAAGACTGTTGGTTCCGTTGGAACTTATTTGAAGAGATAGTCGAGTCATTGCAGGATAACCCATCGGACATAGGTTCAATGGGTATTTTTTAGGAGTGGTATAATGCTTGATATTTTTACGGTTACTTTTTTCGGTCACAGATATATAGACAATCCGTTAAAGGTGGAAGAGCTGCCTGAGGAACAGATCCGTAATCGAGAGATGGTAGATAGAGCGGATTTAGTTATTTGTTATATAGAGCATAAAGAGGGCGGTGCCTATAAAACTGTGCAGTATGCCTTGATGATGGGTAAGACAGTGATTAATCTAACAACTTAAATCTTATAATTGCCCAATCAATATTAGTCGATAACCTTTTTATGTATTTAGTATTTTAGTAGGGCTAAAGTTATGTTATAATATGTCCCATATGCCATCGCGACCCGTAATTTGTTTTTTATTTATGTATCCCAGCAACGCTCTAATATTATATTGTGTTATTATTAATAAAATTGAATACACCAAAAAACAACCATTAAAAAGATAAAACTTTTTAACGGTTTGCAAACATATTTAAAAGCGCCGTAGATGATTTCTACGGCGCTTTTTTTCGCAGAGTTCCACACTCCACGAGGTAGATTTTAGCATAAAATCCGCAAAAATGCAAGTGGTTTTGGCCTCTAAAAGCAAAAAGTTCAAGATTTTTCCATTTGATGAGGTTAAAAGGCAGTTTTTCAACGGATTTTGTGTATTTTGCAATCATATATCGCCGTCAGAACCTCCGTCAAAAAGGAAAGGATAAAGTTTTTCAAACTACATAATTTCAAGGAGGTTTTATTATGTCAAAGAAAGGTGAAAACATTTACAAAAGGAAAGATAAGCGTTGGGAGGCTCGATATATAAAAGGCTATGATCCCAACGGTTCGGCGCGTTATGGCTATTGTTATGGAAAGACATATCGTGAAGCCAAGGATAAGGTAGAACGTGCAAAGGCAGCTTTGCTGATGAATGTGCCATCACCGGAACACAACAGCCGTAAGAGATTTTCGCATTATTGTGATGAATGGCTACGGTTAAACAAGATAAGGGTAAAGGAATCTACCTATGTAAAATATAACACCACTGTAGAAAAGCATATTAAACCCAAGCTTGGCGGCTGTTTTGTTCAGGCATTATCAACCCTGCTTATAGAGCAGTTCACACAAGAACTATTATATGAGGAAGAATTAGCTCCTAAAACCGTAAAAGACATTTTAATTGTTCTTCATTCAATATTAAAGTATTCTGCCCGTCAATATCAAGGGATGTTTCCTAGTGTTGACATTTATTATCCAAAAGATGTAAAAAAGGAAATGCGTGTGCTGACAAAAGGAGAACAAATTCGATTTGTTCAGTATTTACTCGATGATATGGACTATTGTAAATTCGGTACTTTATTGACCTTGCTTACCGGAATGAGAATTGGCGAAATCTGTGCGCTTCGATGGGAAAACATATCTCTAAAAGACGGAATCATTAAAATTAATTCTACAATGCAACGGTTAAGGGATTTTGATATAAACCGAACTACAAAAACAAAAATTATAATCAGCGATCCGAAAAGTGATACTTCGGCTCGGATTATACCGTTAAGCGAGTTTGCTATTAATCTATGCAAAAAGTTTGTGCCATCATCACCGACAGCATTTGTTCTATCGGGTAGTTCATCTGAATTTATAGAGCCGAGAACACTACAGTATAAAATGGAAAGGTACACGAAAGATTGCGGTCTTGAAGATGTGCATTTCCATACTCTCCGACACACTTTTGCTACTCGGTGTGTTGAGGGTGGCTTTGAAATAAAATCATTAAGCGAAATTCTCGGACATTCAAGTCCACAGATTACGCTTGAAAGATATGTTCATTCATCGTTAGAACTCAAACGGGACAATATGAATAAGGTTGTTATGGTTGGATGTTTATAAAGCCGTCAGGAACTTCCGTCAAAAAACTTCTTTAAGCCCTTATTTCAACTGCTTTTTTCATCAAAGTGCAGAGTGTGGAACTCTGCGAAAGCAGCTTGAAACAAGGGCTTATTCTATATGCAATACTGCTTTTAGCATTTACCGGCAGAACCAAAACGTTAATTTTGCAAACTCTGTCGATTTTCGGCAAGTTTGCTTATTTTTTCTACATTTTTGTAGTAAATGATTATGCTGCTATGAAAGGAGAAGAAAACCATGACGCAAGATGAAATGCGGCTTGCGTTACTTAACAGCACAATCAAGATCATTGCAAAAGATGGTCTTGACAAAGCAACAACACGAAGTATTGCGCAGGCAGCCCAACTAAACGAAGCTTACATTTATCGCCTTTTCAGCGACAAGGAAGATTTGTTCAAAGAAGCTTTTACTTTGCTTGACAATGAATTGGTATCAAAAATACTGTTGCATTTACCGATCATGTCGGCCAAGGAATTGGACTTTGAAACGAGATGTCGTGCTTTGTTTTTTGCTTGTTGGAAATTCATTCTTAGCAACAAGGAAAAATGCCTCAGTTTCATTCGCTATTATTATTCGCCCTACTTCAAAAAGTATTCGTATGATGATCACCAAATAAGGTATCGGAAAGTCATTGAGATAATGACACCTGCCTTTCGCCCGAGGGCTAACGTTTGGATGATTTTAAATCACATACTCAATACAATGCTTAATTTTGCTACCAAAGTTTTTAATGGTGCGATTAGGGATAATGATGACACGAGTGAGCATGTGTTTTTGATTGTTTTTTCATCAATTAAGCCGTACCTAAAAGATTCCCAGTAGGAGGTGGAGACATGAAAAGAGCTGCAGTTCTTAAAAAAGTTTGGGATATTTCATCTTCCATACTTGTAGGAGTGGTTGTACTATTTGCCGTTTTGTTAATCGGCGTGAGACTGTTTGGTGTGCAGGTTTATTCAGTCATATCTGGCTCAATGGAACCTGAGTATCCTGTTGGCTCGCTGATTTACGTAAAAGAGGTAAAGCCATCCGAAGTACAGGTTGGAGATGTCATTACATTTGTCCTCTCAAATAAAACACCGGCAACACACCGCGTTATTGCAATAGATAAAGATAATCAGTTGTTCTACACACAAGGTGATGCCAACTATCAAATAAATGATGAAACCGGCGAAAAGGTGTATATGGAAGATCCTCCAGTTCATTTCAACAACTTGATAGGAAAACCTGTATTCAAAATTCCTGTACTGGGCTACATTGCCTATTACATCCAACATCCGCCCGGCATGTACATTGCGATTGCAGCAGGTGCGATTCTTCTAATACTTGTGTTCCTTCCAGATCTTTTCAAAAAGGAGAAGAAGGAAACCAAGCGCATCCCCGCAGATGATGGGGACATTAATCAGGGGTAACGCCGAAAGGCTCCCAAATATAATAAGGAGGTTTTTGTCATGAGAAAAAAAACGAAAGCGTTGGCCTTGGCCTTATGTGCGGTGTTACTCGTCGTTACTACTGTATTTGTAACGATGGCGTTCCTCACCTCGAAGGACTCGGTCAAAAACACATTCACCGTCGGAAAAGTAACCATAACGCTCGATGAAGCGGACGTGGATAACTCTAAAACCGACACAACCACAGAAGGCAGAGATAAGGCTAATAAATATCACCTTATTCCTGGCCACACCTATGATAAAGATCCTACTATTCACGTGGCGGACAATAGCGAAGATTGCTGGCTATTTGTGACAGTGAAGAACGGTCTTTTGAATGCCGAAGATGCTTCTGGAAACACAATAGCAAAACAGATGGAAGCTAACGGTTGGGAAAAAGTCACTGGTGCTACAGTAGATGACATTGACGTTTATGCTCATACCGCAAAGCAGAGTGCTGGTGCAGACGTTACTGTATTCAAAAACTTTAAGATTGCTGGAACCACCGATGTTTCTCTGTATAAAGATGCTGAAATTGTTGTTACCGCTTATGCAATCCAGGCAGATGGCTTTGCTACCGCTGCCGCAGCTTGGGCTGATGCTGGCGCAGAAGCACAGGCAAACTAATTTGAAATAATGGCAATAGCCTTTATTTATCAAAAAACTCTTGAAGAAAGGAGGCACTGGCTATGAAAAAGAAAGCGATTGTTGCAGTTGTTGCACTTGTACTTGTACTCTGTTGTGCTGTGGGGGGTACACTTGCTTGGTTGGTTGACTCTACAACCGAGGTCAAGAATACCTTTACCTATGGAGACATTAACATAAGCTTATGGGAGCATGAACTGAACAAAGATGGTCTTACTCTTAGCACTGATGTATTCACCGGCGAAGAGCAAACCGGTTTCAAGATGATCCCTGGAAACAAGATCGAGAAGGATCCTACTGTTACCGTTAAAGCAAACAGTGAAGCATGCTGGTTGTTTGTAAAAGTTGAAAAGTCTTCAAACTTTGATACTTTCATGACATGCTCTGTTAATACTGCAGAAAATGAATGGAAAGAACTTTCCTCTGCCGCAAGCGGAAACTACAAGGTATACTACCGTGAAGTTGCTGCAACTACTGTTGACACAGATTTCGCTGTATTGGCGAACGATTCCGTTTCGGTTAAGGATACCGTTACAAAGGATATGCTTAAAGACGGCGTATTCGAAGCGCCTACTCTTAGCTTTACTGCTTACGCAGTGCAGCGTGATGCTAACATCACTACTGCAGCTCAGGCATGTAACATTGCTATGGGCAAATAATTTTACAATCATTTAGAAAGGACTGTTGACCGATGAAAAAGAAGATTTTGTCGATCTGCCTGGTAGCTGTAATTGCAGTAATGGCAATCACCGGCGCTTCTCTTGCGTATCTGACCGATACCGACGAGGCAGACAATGTATTCACTGTGGGCAATGTAGCCATTTCGCTTGATGAAAAATTCGAGCAGAATTCTAAACTGATGCCCGCTGTTCCTGTAAAAGACGAAACCACTGGCAAGACCACTTATAACAACGCTATCACCAAGGAAATCGACGTTGTAAATGATGGTTCCGAAAATGCATATGTTCGTGTGCATATTGCTATCCCTGCTATGCTCGATAGCGGTTCTGAGGATGAGCCTCAGTATGCTGCTTATAACAACACTCTGCATTTCAATATGTCCGCTGCATCTGTTGAAGACGGCAAGTGGAACTGGAATGCCGACAAAGACGGTTCTAACTATCCCGGCAACGGCAGCACTTGGAACTGCTATCAGCAGACAATTGATCGTGTTACCTACAACGTATATGTAGTAACCTATGAAACTGCTCTTGCGAAGGGTGAGATTGCTGATAACGCAATGTACCAGGTATATCTTGATCCCTCTGTCACTAACGAAACGATTACCGGAATCAATACTGTCTTGGGCGAGAATTGGGAAATCAAGGTTGTTGCTGAAGGAACTCAGGCTGCAGGCTTTGCTGATGCTTACACCGCACTGGACGCTTCCTTCGGTGCTCCCGGAACCTACAACCCTTGGGCTGAATAATTCACCAGAAAGGAATAAAGCACAATGAAAAAGAAAATTGTTGCACTTTGCCTTGTTGCTTGCCTGGCAGTAATGGCAATTGCCGGTGCATCTTTGGCTTATTTCACCGCCGAAGATTCCGCTGACAACGTGTTTACCATGAAAGGCATTAAAGTTGAAATCAACGAAGAATTTGAGCAGGGTTCTGAACTGATCCCTGGCCTTGACATCAATAAGGATGTTACTGTTTCCAATACCGGTACTTCTGATGCATATGTCAGAGTACATATTGCAATCCCTGCAGCACTTGATGATGGCGATCCTTCTTTCGCAGCTTACAACAACTTCCTCCACTTCAATTTTGAAAACGAGTCTGTTGCTGATGGCCAGTGGAGCTGGATTCCTGAGTACACTGAGGGCGTTGGCTATAAGGGCAACGGCGCAGGCAACTGGAACTATTACACCGCCAACATTGATGGCATTGATTATGCCGTATATGTTGTAACCTATCGTACTGCACTTGCTGCTGGCGAAGAGACTGCAACCAAGGCTCTCGATAAGGTTTATGTTGATAAAACTGTAGATTGCGAATGGGATGAGGCTAACAACTGCTTCGTTTACACCGATACCAAGGGCAATACCGTTTCTCCTTCTAAGTTTGCTGATGAGAACGGCAATGTAACCATTAAGGTGTTTGCTGAAGCTGCTCAGACTGCTACTTTCGACGATGCATACGATGCGCTTAACACCGCATTTGGTACCCCCGGCTCCGAGGGCTACGTTGCTCCTTGGAACAAGTAAAAACAGTGGATTAATGGCATAAGGAGATGCCGAGTTTTATAGGTGAGTAAAAGTCAATGTTAGGTTTTATAGTTGGAGTTTTCGTTGGAGGGACAATTGCATTTCTCGTCTTTGCCATTTTAGGTGTCGCAAAGATGGATGATCGCGATGAGTTCTCTTGTTCAAAAAATAAAAAAGAAACAAATAAAGAACAATCTGATACGAGGGTAGGTTGCACATTCGATGAATGAAAATGACTCTGCACTCTATCTCCTTGTAGGATTGGTTGCATTTGGTTTTCTTATACTTCTCTTGTTTGGATTTGCACAGTTCCTCAACGATTTCTCACAAGAACTGAAATATCTCAATAACGAGATAGGACGAACTTCAGGCGAAGAAAGACAGTATTGGATCCGGCGTAGACGGCAATTATGGCTTTCTCTTATCCCGTTTGTCAAATATTGATTAAACCACGTATAAGGCTTGGCAGAATCGGCTGCGATTAGTTCTGTTTTGTCTTGATACCTCGCGTACTCTGCTCCCTTCGGGGGGCAGGGTATGTATGAATATCTCAAGTTTTGTTTTGAGGTACTCATACATGCCCTGCATATTGCCAGAGCGATGATAAATATAATCACAGACCTAAGTGCGAAAGGAAATGAACCATGAAGAAAAAGGTATTTGTCTGTGCGTTTATAGCCGTATGTCTATCTATTGTGGCATACGGTACAACGGCATATTTCTCCTATGAGGATACGGCAACAAATGTAATAACTGCCGGAGACGTTAAAATCGAATTACAGGAATGGGCTATACCCGATACTGGTGGAGATCCGGTTCCCTTCGAAGATGTCATTGATGTACAGCCTGGTATGGCGGTATCTAAGATTGTCGAAGTCAAAAACACCGGACATCAGCCGGCTTGGGTTCGTATCTCTGTCGATAAACTGATCCAACTGGCCGAAGGCGTTGAGGGTGATGTGGATTTATCCTTAATCGAGTTTGATATTAATGATCAGTACTGGATTGAAAAGGATGGTTACTACTACTATTACACTGTTTTGACCCCCGGAAATACAACGGAATATATTTTTTCTTCCGTAAAATTTTCTGAGTCCATGGACAATATGTATCAGTACAGCAAAGCAATTATTGAAGTGACGGCGCAGGCCACACAAGTAGTTCACAATGGCGATTCCGTTTTAGATGCTGTTGGTTGGCCTAAATCTGAGTAAGGAGGAAATAAAGAAATATGAAAAGATTATCCAAAAATAGAGTCCTGTCTTTGTTTCTGGCCTTAGTGATGCTGTTCTCGGCATTGCCTTTTAATACGGTTGGAGCAAATGCCAGCACATCTATCGGCGATATTAATCCCAATTATGGTTCCGTAATCGGAAACACCGCGCAATTTAACATTGAAGATTCTATTAACTTCCTGATTCATAATGACCCTGAGAATTTTGATTATGATACCGAATCAGGCGACTGGGCAAACGAGGAATATTGGATTTGGTATTATGCCGAAGAATCTCAAATTGATTTTCCTGAAAACCTTGAATTAGTTATCACGAATTATTACTGGGATTCCGATAGCACAGCTCTTTGGTATAAAGTCGAAGCAGCTCCTGGGCAAACCTTACCGGAAAAACTGGAGCAGTATCCTTGGGTATACCAAAACTATACAGAGAATTATGAGGATCCTGAGTTGCTTGAGTTTTACCCTGATCTGCTCAACATCTCAAGCAGCGGGAAAAATTATGTTTTCGATGCAGAAGGCAATCGGGTTTCTTCAATAACATTCTCCGATTTCAAAGCACAGAAAATATATGCTGATTCTTCCCTACAGGGTTCCGTAAAATATCAGTGGCAAATCTTATCTGATGGAGCCTGGATTGATATTAATGGCGGTAATAATGCAGCATTCACGCTATATTTCGGCATGATTGCCAACGCGTTGGATGACAATGCTACAGCAAAATTACGCGTTGTATCTACTGCTGGTAGCAAAACCGTTGAAGGAAGTTCAATACTAGTAAAATTCGACCCATCCTATGTTAATGGAGCAACCGCACCAGCACTCTATGCTGTACGTTCAGCATCCAATTATGGTGTGAAAGCAACATCTGAAGGAACGGTTAATGTAACAATAAAATATATTTATGGTTCGAACGGCGATACTGTTGCCGCAGATCGTATTTATAACATTCAGGAAAATGGTAGTGTTACGGATACGTTCAACCTTCCGGTTATGGAAGGCTATGATGCCTATTTGGGAGATGATACGACAAATATTCTCAAATCGTATTCAATTGATCTTTCAAACGTTACTGAGGATGTAGTTATCACTTTTAAGTACTGGCCCGCAAAGGTAAATTACACTGTTATTTATTATTGGCAGAACGCTGAGGATGATGATTACACCGAGCATTATCGTTACACCGCTAGTGACTTTACGGGTAATACTGCAACAATTGATGACATTGTTTACGATGGTTTCTATCAGTTGTTATACGAATCTGTTCCTATTGCTTCGGATGGAAGCACTGTCATCGAGGTTTATTACGATCGCTTATATTACAAAATGACTTTTGACTTGGATGGCGGATATGGTGTGCAGCCTATTTACGCTCGCTATGGGACTGAAATAGAGGTTCCCAATCCGGTCAAAGCAGGATATTCCTTTGTTGGGTGGGATAATATCACCAATGGTACAGGAGATGGAATTGCTGATGTGCTTCCCTCTGAAGTGCCTGCACATCACAGTGCATATGAAGCAATTTGGAAAGCAGCTGACACGGCCAAGGTCACTGTTGTGTACTGGGGTGAAAACGCCAATGATGAGAAGTATTCCTATGTGAAGTCTCAGGAAGTTTTTGTCGCTCCTGGAACTGAGCTTTCTTTTGGTACAGATCAATTGATTTGTATTTTGGATGAACACACTCACGGCGATGGCAATTGTAGTTATAAGTGTAATCTTAAGGTTCATTCGCACAGCGAAAAATGTTACCAATTTATATGCACGCAAGAAGAGCATAGCCACGTTGACGATTGTTACACATGTTCATACGACAGCCATACACACAGCAAAAGTTGTTATTCGAATGTAGGTGATGCGTCTTCTGCTGGTCTTGGAGCGCCCTCCAACCCAGCAAATGGAACAATAGCAAGAAGAGCTTTGTCCCTGAATGGTAAGGTTATTTATATAGATGGAACTTGGTATCAGTATTCAGGAAACGTTGATGTTGGAGGTACAGCCACTCCTTCTTGCGGAAAAACAGAAAGTTCTCATACGCACACTGATGATTGCCTTGGATGCGGAAAAACTACACACTCGCACACCAATTATACCGGTTCTTGTTACACACTTTCTTGTGGGGAAACAGCACATTCGCATAATGCCGATTGTTATTCGTGCGTGCAGCATGAACATAACGATGGTTGTTACTTAAAAACAACAAATATGGATTCTGACTTATGGACGTATGTAGAATCTGACACAGTCACAGTTGCTGCAGATGGTTCTACAGTCATGAATGTGTACTATGATCGCAAAGAGTTTACTCTTACATTTAAGTACAATTATTCAAACCGGAATTATAACTCCACAGAAAGTATTACTGCAAAATGGGGCGAAAACATCGCAACAGAGTATAAAAGTATTGCAGATAATGCGGGAAGCACTTTCTGGTCCGCTACCACCGATGGTGAAGATCCATATACAAACTATTTCGGTGTTATGCCGACAGCAAGCAAAACATACTATCACCGTGATGCTAATGGTAGTTCGGGCACGATGTATTATTACGGACAAGATTTAAACGGTGAGTATACAATTGAACTTTTCAATGTTCCAAATGTTGGAGGATATTCTGTCACAGACGAGGATAGATATCAGTTTGAAGGATTTACCTATCATCACGGTACCAGCAATAAATCTAGTTGTAGTGGAGCTGAATTTTATTACACACGTAACAGCTATACACTTGAATTCAGTAACGGCGAAGACATTGTAAGAACGAACGGGGTTCTGTATCAAGCTAACCTTGGAGGATACGATTTCACCCCCGAGGTTCCCTCCTTCTACGAGCCCGGCTCGGTAAAATTTGCAGGTTGGTATCAGAATCCGGAATGCACGGGAGATCAGTTTGTCTTATCTGATCATACTATGCCGGCAACAAACTTGATTCTGTATGCCAAGTGGGTTCCTGTTACTCATACCGTAAGGTTCTATACTGACCAGGCACTTGTTGGAAGCGATTCTATTTACCAAAAGTATGATGCCATTCAGCATGGTAGTTTGCTCCAAGATCCTTACATCCCCCCGAATGATCCTGAAAAAGGACAATACATCTTTGTTGGCTGGTTCTACATTGATGCACAGGGCAACGAGCAGATGTGGGATTTTGATAATACCACAGTGACAAGGGATGTTGATGTTTACGCAAAGTGGAGCTCGAACACCCTTGTGAAATATGAAGTTAAATTTGTTTATAAAGATGGCGATACTGAGATTGAAATTGCTGATTCAATTACGGGTAGCGCACTTGGCGGTAACTCCAAGACTTTTGAAGCCAAAGGTAACGAGCAACTGTATTCCGGATATCAGACAGGATACTTCCCCAAGGTTCAGAGTCACACAATTGTAATGGACCTTGAAGACACAAGTAAAAACACATATACATTCTATTACGAGAAGATCTCCTCTGTTCCTTATACGGTGTATTATCTCGATGCAGCCACAGGACAGAACGTTGTAGGTACGGATGGTGTTGAGGTTCTACCCGTTACACACAGCGATAATAAGAAAGCAATCGTGACGGAAACCTATGTGAAGGTTCCGGGCTATTTGCCCGATACATACCAGCAAACACTCATCATCGATCCAAACGGTGAAAATAAAATTATTTTTTACTACACCAAGGATGAGCTGAACGGTATGTATGTTGTTCACTACTGGACCGAGAATTTGGATGGCACATACTCTGAACATTCCATTTTTGAAGGCCGTGGAGAGAAAGGCTCTACTGTAACGGCAACCATAAAGGATATCGAGCACTTTACTCATGATGCATCGATTTCCGGAACAGCTCTTTCCGGTACGATTTCAGTTGAATCAGTCCTTGAGTTGCATGTGTATTACACAAGAAACAATTACCCTTTCAAGGTGCAGTATCTTGAACAAGGCACAAACAAGGTTCTCTCCCCTGAGAAAATAGTCACAGACAATGCATGGGAAGAAATTGTAACAGATAAGGCAGTTGAGATTGCGAATTACACTCTTGTAGGTGATGCTGAAAAGTCAATCATAATTCGTAAGGATACGACGGATCCGACAGTCAACATCATCACTTTCTACTATACCGAGAACAGAGTGACCATCAATTATGTGGTTGCGGAAGGAACTGGTACAGTAAATCCCAGCAGTGAATCTGTCAAAATTCTTAATGGTACTGCCAATGGCTCTAAGGCTACAGCCGGCAAAGGATATCGCTTTGTTGGCTGGTACAGCGACAGAACTTGCACAAATCTTCTGAGTCAAGAACCTGAATTTGTGCCTACCAAAGAGGCAGGCACAAAATGGGTAAACGGAACAACATTCTATGCAAAATTTGAACCGGACAATACCTCGCTAACCATTAAAAAAGTATACCCGGATGGTGCAGATTACTCTATTGATGAAAACCAAACCTTTATCTTCACTATCAAGGGTGTGCCCGGAACGAATACTGCAGCAATTGATCTTACTGTTACCATTCACGGAAGTGGTGAAATCACTATTACCGATTTGCCGATCGGCGATTACGTGGTAACGGAACAAACAGAGTGGTCCTGGCGCTATGAACCTACTGAGGCTGCTCAGAGTATTACGCTGCTCCCCGTTGAGATTAACGGCGTTGTATTCAAGAACACTCGTGCAGAAATCTATTGGCTTGACGGTGATTCTTACAAAGTAAATATCTTTAAGAAGAAAGAACAGTAAGAGAGGAGGAAATGTAAGTGTTTAACAGAAAATATTCGGGAAAATATTACGTTCCTACTCATCGACGCCGCAGGCCAAAGCACGCAAAGCAACAAAAGCTCATTATTGCAGTTGTTGCCATTCTATGTTCCATTATCTCTTGTGTGAGCTTGGCGTTCTTATTCACCGGCACAGATCCGATGGAAAATGTTTTTGACAATACCTATGTTGCCTGTGAGGTTATTGAAAATGGTCCTGATGAAAACAGTCCGTTCGATGGTGAAACAAAAACAGACGTCCGAATCAAGAACACTGGAGAGGTTCAAAGTTATATCAGAGCTGCTGTCGTTGTCACATGGATGTCAGAAGATCAGTCTAAGGTAACAGCTATCAAGCCTGAAGAAGGCTCTGACTACGAGATTACATACTCTAAATCGGTGGATGAGTCTTCTAATTGGGTTTTGGGCAAGGATGGATATTGGTATTACACTGTACCGGTTAGTATCGACAGTGAAACTACCAACCTAATTGAACGTTGCGTTTGTAAAGTGACGCCGCCTGATGGATATTACCTATCAGTTGAAATCGTTGCCTCCTCCATTCAATCAACTCCGGCAAGTGTAGTTGAAGAACAATGGGATAGTGGAATAAGTGAAGTAAACGGAACTACATTAGTTATCAAGCAGTAAGGAGGAGTGAATATGAAAAGAATAATGAAACGCGTGTTTACCCTCCTCGCTACCGTTCTAGTCTTAACAAGTATGTCGGTAACTGCTTTTGCGGCAGGAACAGTTACATACGATGGCGATGCGAAGAAATTCATTTTTGAACCTGGAAGCGAATATTCACCTACAGATTTATTCACTGATTTCAAAGGTGTCATGCCTGGAGATAGCATTACACAGAAGGTGTATATCAAAAACGATGTGTCAAATAACGTTAAAATCAGGCTTTACATTCGCTCCCTTGGTGCAAAAGAAGGCTCAGAAGACTTCTTATCAAAATTGAATTTGAGGGTGTCACAAAATGGTGATTCTAACCTTTTTGATGCTCCTGCCGATCAATCGGCACAGTTAACTGAATGGGTATTTCTAGGCACGTTTTACTCTGGTGCAGAGATTGACCTGAATGTCACGCTCGATGTTCCTGTAGAGCTTGGAAATGAGTATCAAGAGGCCGTTGGTTATCTTGAGTGGCAGTTCAAAGTCGAAGAATTACCCGTTGAACCTGATGATCCGAAGCCCCCACAAACAGGTGATACAACGAATCTAACCCTTTATATCGCTCTTGCGAGTGTGAGTGGACTTGTTTTAATTTTCTTGCTGGTGTTCGGACGCCGCAGGAAGCAAGAAGAAATCTAACAAATAAGCCTGTTCATGCGATTAGTATGAATGGGCTTATTTCTGTTAAGGAGCGAAAAAAGAAAGTGATTATAAGAAACATATTCCAAAAAATTTTGGACCGCATAAAAAGGCCAAAAGTAATTGGCACTGAATATGATGACTCGCCATTTGAACGGTGTGTCATATGCGGAAAACTGACAACGGTGCGTAAAGATACGCATATAGATTTTAGAGACAATTATGAAATTAGTTTTGGGCAAATGTGTTATGAGTGCCACAAAAGATCAACAGGCGAAAAACCGATTTGCAGCAACGAAGAAATGAAACGGTTGATAGATCAACTAAGGAAGAAATAATGTCGGCTTTGAGAACATTTGAAAGTCTTATAGGCAAAAGATATGAAAAGCTTGTTGTTGTAGAACAAGTAGAATCAACACAAAAAGGTCAACGCCGTTGGCTGTGTAAATGTGATTGTGGTGGTACCTGTATTACCACTACCGGTAATTTGAATAGCGGGCATACCACAAATTGCGGATGCAAGAAGTCTCCGGATCTAACGGGAAAAGTGTTTGGGAAACTGACAGTTATTGGTCGTTCTGATAAAAGAAATTCCCGTGGAAAAAGGACAACCCCTATGTGGGAGTGCAGATGTGAATGTGGTGCCATTACATATAAAGCGACAGATACGCTTACTAATCCAGATAAGAGTATGTGCAATGAATGCGCAGGCAAATATGCTGCAGATATCGCACGACAATCCGCAGGATTCGTTGGCGGAACGCAGATAACAAAGATAGCAGATATGAAGCCAACGGCAGCTAATACAAGCGGTGCACGTGGTGTTTATTTTGAAAACGTAGCAATAAGTGGAGAGCGCGATTGACATTTAAGGGTAAAATTATGAGCTTCGGATCGTTTGCACGTTTTGAGGATGCTGTTTTTGCCCGAAAGGAAGCAGAGAAAATATATTTCGGTGAGTTTTTGGAAGAGAACGGATTAGAACTTAAAGAGAATGTGTAGGAGTGACTATTATGGAAAAAGAATTACTACTTGTTTTATCAGAGAAAATCGGATGCATGTATTTATCTGATCTCAAATTTATTCAAGATAAAAGCAGAATAAAGTCTGCACTACAGCATTTTGAAGCGCATGATTTTTCCCTTCAACAGTGGAATGGTGCTGTAGAGTATCTGACTAAACAAAAGAAGGAGTTTACATCCCCCGATGAAGCTAAGAAATTCTTATTGGATGTAGACTTTGTCACATGTCAACGTGCGTAAGGTGTGTTTATGCTGCGAAAGACTAAAAAGCTCGTCCGGATTGCGTTGATTGTACTGTTGCTTTTGATTTTCTCTTTTTCGCTATATCAAATTATAAGCACAATATATCACTATTCTGAAAGTGAAGAAACATATAAGGATATAGTAGCCAATGTTGTTACCATAAAGGATGCTGACGATATTAACGAGCAAGAAGGAGAAAAAATAGAGCAGGCCCCAATAACTGTTGATTTTAATGCACTGTTATCGCAAAACAAAGACGTTGTCGGGTGGCTCTACTGTGAAAACACACCGGTTAATTATCCTATTGTCCAAAGCGATGATAATGACTATTATCTTCGCCGGATGTTAAATGGAAAATATAATATTGCCGGTGCTGTCTTTATGGATTATCGATGCCATTCAGACTACAGCAGCCTTAACACAATAATATATGGTCACAATATGAAAAATGATTCGATGTTTGGTACTTTTACTGATTATAAATCCCAAGAGTATTACGACGAACATCCTGTCCTATGGCTTTTGACACCCGAAGTAAATTATAAAATTGAATTGATGGCAGGATACGTAACGCCCTCAGACTCAGATGCATATAGCGAATTTATATCACACGAAGAGTTGTATGAATATATTCAAGAAGCCAAAAACAAATCCACTTTTTCTTCGCAACTCACCTGCTCTTCTGAAGACCGAATTGTGACTTTATCAACGTGCTCATATGAGTATGATACCGCGCGGTATGTATTAGTTGGCAAACTGAGTTCATTAGAGGATGAGTGAAAATGGATGATAAACATAACTTGCTGAATCAAAGATTTGGGCGTTGGACGGTTATTGGTGACGCCGTGATATATAAAAACAAGTCGAACCGGACCGAAAGAAAATGGTTGTGCCGATGCGACTGTGGGACTGTGCGATATGTTCTGGAGAGAAGTTTGTTATATGGCGGCTCAGGGAGTTGCGGCTGTGCAACCATAGAAAATAGTGTGAAAACTAATTCGTATGAATTAGCAGGACATACATATGGCAATCTTACCGTACTTTGCAAAGCTGAAGGCCACGCCAAGGATGCACGTGGAGGCATATGGTGGAGATGCAAATGTGTATGTGGAAACGAATGTGATGTTTTAGCGTCTCTTCTTGTTACCGGGAGAAAAACGCACTGTGGATGCAAGTCAGCTCCGCCTAAATACTATTACAGAGACATTACTGGACAAGTCTTTAATCGACTGACTGCTTTATATCCTACTCAAGAGAGAACGGCAAAAGGCCAAGTGATATGGCATTGTCGGTGTGAGTGCGGAAAAGAAGTAGATGTGGGCTACAACGAACTAGTTTACTGTGACCTGCAGAGCTGTGGTTGCAAGAAGAAGGAACACGATGAGTTGATGCAAAGCTTTCTAACTCGAATTGACGGCACATCGCTGGACATGATTAAGAGCAAGAAAATTCCCATTGATAATACCTCTGGAGTTAAAGGTGTATATTTTCAAAAAGGCAAATGGATTGCGAAAATCGTGTTTCAGAAAAAACAATTCCATCTTGGAAAGTTTGAACGTATTGAAGATGCGGCCGAAGCACGGAAGGCTGCAGAAGAATTGATTTTCGATGGCTCAGCAAAGCATTATCAGCTATGGAAAGAACGAGCCGAATTAGAACCGCAATGGGCCGAAGAAAACCCTATTAAAATCCGTGTAAAAAAAGTCAATGGCGAGTTAAGTGTTTCTTTCTTCCCGAATTTATGAAGTGAAAAAGGAGCGGTTGTGTGAAAGAGAAATATAAACTGAACTTTTGTGCTGGCGATGGACGAAGGGCGCACTGGAATTGTGTTGCTTTTGCCAAAAAGTTCCCGATTTGAAACATCCCGAAACTTGCGTACATTTCTCGGACGATTATGTAGACAATGAATGCTTGGGATTTGTAAAGGTAACTGATGTTGGGAAACGGGTATACGAAGCGCTTGATTCAAAGTGTAGCTTAAAAGAAAATGGTGATCAAATTGACTGAAAAAAGAATCGTTAAAGGTGTTAGATGAGATTATCACCACATTGAAGTTGGCCGGTTACGATCCTTATGTCCAACTGGAAGGATATATAGAAACCGGCTCCGATATTTATATCACCCGCAGTAATAACGCGAGAGAAAAAATCAAGTTTCTTGAATTGGATTTTATTAGCAAGGAACTTCGCCGGCATCGAAATGAATATTGATTACCGATATCGCACTCAAGTACTAACATGTATATTATAGCTCTTTTTCAATGAAATAGTAAGGATTTTTGCAAATTACTTCGAGAAAAATATTAGATTTGGTTCTTAAGAGTGACGAATTTGACAATGTCTCCGTATTTGTGCTATAATAGCATAGTAGATTATCTACTATGTGGAGGGGTTCCCTAATGGCTATTAACTTAGATATTATGATTTTGAAATTATTGTCTGAGGAAGATATGTATGGGCATCAGATTGTTGTTGAATTGAGAAAAGCGTCTGATGAGTTCTTTTCCCTTAAAACAGGTACGGTTTATCCACTTTTGAGAACAATGGTATCAGATAATATGCTTGAGACCTTTGAAAAAGAAGCTGCCGGCAAAGTACGTACCCATTATAAAATTACACCTTCCGGACAGCAGCGCCTAAATTCGGGCGTTAAAAACTGGACCACGTTCTACCATGCAGTAAACAAGGTCCTAAAAATAAATTGAAAAACTGTATCCTGTTTCTCTGTTTAGTTTGTTGTATAAACAGAGACGGGCAAAAGAGGATTAAATTATGCTTGCTCTATACTTAGCTTATCTTGATGATGCAAATGATCAAAGACTGTTTGAGGATATATATTATTCTTATAGAAAACAGATGGTAACTTTGGCACTTTCTATTTTAGGTAAAAAGGAAGATGCCGAAGATGCAGTCAGCAAGGTTTTCGTGCGAATCGCAGAAAAGAACTGGGATGTTGTACGTGGAATAAAATCTGACACAGATCTGCGAAACTATTTGCTCAAGGCAACCAAAAATACCTCGCTCAATATGATCAAAGCGAGGAAAAAGGAAAATGTATCTCTTGATACTATTTCAGAATATTATTTAGAAGGAATCGAAGAACTGTCTGATGATAGTTTCCTTGAGGTAATATGTAATCGCGTAGAAGCCGAAAAGGTTAAAAAGACTATTTTACAGATGAATGAAAAATACCGCGATGTTTTATACTATCATTTTGTGATGGGTCTGACAGTTCCGGAAACTGCTAAATCACTGAACCAGACAATTGCAGCCACAAAGAAACAGTTAGTGCGTGGCAAAAAGATGCTGTTAAAAATGCTCGGCATAGAAGGAGTTGAGACAAATGGCAATGAGCAGGAGTGATTTTAATAATGCTCTCAGAGAGGCAGTGTCTTCTGAGTTTACCGATATTCCTACCGATGAGAGTAGCATTAACTATACCTTTTCCGAGTGTTTCATCGAGAAAATGGATAAGCTAATTCGCTCACAAAAGAAGGTATATTACAACTTTATAAATACGGTTTCAAAGCGTGTTGCCATTATATGCCTGGTTGTAGTAACGCTATTCACAACGGCCTGCAGCGTAAAAGCAATTCGCGAACCGATTGTAAACTTTATTACTGAGGTATATGAGACATTTACAAGGTATTTCTTTGATGGGGATACAGCTGAGTCGGTAACAAAAGAATTCTCAATTGAAGCGTTGCCAGAAGGCTTTAAGCAGACTGATTACACATCAAACGATATACGCATTACAAAAACGTTTGAAAATGGTAATGGAGATATTCTTAAACTTTCTCAAACAATTACTGAAGACACAGAATATAATCTTGATGCCGAACACGGAAGTACGGAAAAGATGATTGTTTCTGGAAAGGAAGTATACATTATCAACACAGACGAAGTAACTCAGGCCGTTTGGATTGAAGATACCTATATGTTGAGAATAACCTATTACGGCACCATTAGTATTGATGAACTCACCGTTATAATTGAAAGTGTTAAGTAAAAAGAGAGTGCGGAACTTAAAGAAGTTCCGCACTTTTTCTAATAAGAATCTGTTTTTTGATAATTGATTTCGTCTGCTGCGCCGCCAGTTCCGTAGATCTTGTATACTACTGTTACCCGATATGTACCAGAAGAAGATAACTGATAGGTCCGAGTACCTTCATAGCTGTACTTGTTAATGGTGTCAACCCACTGATCGTCAGTTGTTCCAATATCTACACGGGACCAAAATAGTCCTAAAACTTTCTTTTCAATATATGTTGTAATCACGGCTTTAGTTGTGGTGCTTGGATAACCGGAATACTCATACGAAATTGTCATCTTGCCACTACTATTGATATTCATAGCAGTTGTAGTGGATAACGTGTTGTTGTAACGAGGGGTGATTTCTTCCAGTGTTGCTGCAGATGCAGAAAACGAGCATAGCGGAACAATGGATACACATAGCGTTAAAACAATGGCGAAGATGCGCTTGATCAGCTTATTCATTTTCTCATCTCCTTTCATTTAGTATTTGAGATTTTGACAATTCTCCATCTCTATATATACAACAAGATAAAAAAGTAAATGGGGACATATTTTTAAAGAGCTTTTTGTCTCCTATCGTATGGGATGTGTTGTTGTATTTGTGATAGGAGGCCTCGAATATGAAATATAGGGGGGATTACAACACAAAAAAGTGAGGCTTATTTTCAAAGGAGGTTTATTATGAAAATCACAAAAAGATTATTAGCAAGTGTACTTATGATCGTTGTAGTTGCTACATGCTTTGCCGTTCCTGCAGCAGCTCACGAAATTTATCCTGGATATCCTATGCGAATTCAAGATCGCAATTCAAGTTCGGGCCCATTATTACATGTACATTACAAGTATATGCGAAATGAAGGGGCACCGGCACATTATTACGATTGTGCTATTGCAGCAATTGATGCGTGGGATGGTTTTGCGAATGTAACTGACGGTGGATGTAATCAGTTAGCTCCCGTTAACATGAATATTTCATTTAGATGTTCTTCGAGTGTGTGGAACGATCTTGGCATTTCCCCTTTGACTTTTGGTTTGACGTGGATTGTTGATACTGATGGTAATGATGTACTCACAGCGAATGATATTATGAATTCGTCTGGAACTATTGATCTTGCGATTATTTATATGAATCCAACAGGAACTGTTTTCCATACTGGAACTTCTAATACAACTACTATTAAAAATCGCATTAAAAAAACAATGATACATGAGATTGGACATGCAATGGGATTAGGACATTCCGATGAACCGTTGTTTAGTCCGATACCTGCCTCTACACCCTCTATTATGAAACGAGGATTTCCCGATGAAAATAACACTGGAACTACTCCTCGGCCACACGAAAGAACAGACCTTAACAATATGTACTAAGGAGGGAAAATATCTATGAATAAGAAGAAAATTTTATCTACTGTTTGCGCTTGCTTTGCTGCTGTATTAGTTGTAGGATGCGCTTCATTTTTTCTTGGAAATCAGAGCAATAATAACGAACTAAGAGATAAATATCCTATTATTAGTGAAGCAGATTATATGTTTGATGATCCTTCGTTCTCTTTTGAGCAGAGAGTTGCTATTGCACCCAATATCGCCGAAATTGAAGTTGTAAAGAAATTGCCAGATTATACGGTTGTAGTTGGTGATGAGGCTTATGGCACTTCGAAAGAAGTTGTGTTTAGCCAATATCAAGTTAAGCTTGTGTCTAACATCAGTAATACGGATATTTTGACTAAAAGCGATGATACTTTTGTGATCACATTTGCTAAAGACTTTGCTCCATCATACCCTGTTTTAGAGGATAATATGAACGCAATTTGCTCTATCGTAGCTGCTTCTGGTGCTCATGAGGGTAAATATATTTTCTTTGATAGAAGCTTTTATTATGTGGATGAAGGAATTGCTCTGTCTGCATATGAAGGCGACGACAGCCCCGCAAGCAAAATGTGCAAAAAAGACACTTTGATTCAACAAATTAAAGACATTAGAAGCAAGTAATTATTAAAAAACGAGATGCTGCAATTTTTGTAGCATCTCGTTTTACTTAATAGTCTTTGGTGTTATAGGCCACCCATTTTGCCACATAACAATCTAAATAAAATCTTGTTCCAGACTCATTTTCAACGAACCGGTCAAAAACGCGATATATTCCTCTGTGATCGTTTCGCAAATCTGAGTCTGGAGAAATTGGTTCAACCCAAACTTCAATATGCTGATTTATTTCCAGTCTGGAGAGAGGTTTACCCAATGGATATTGGGGTTCCGCATAAATCGGTGGAGCAACGAACAGTTCATCTGAATCTTAAAAAGAAATTGTTCTACCTTCCGAGGAGAGCAGTTGGCGGTTAGATATAAAAAGTTTCCCTTATTTTCGCTCATAAGGGCAAAAACAAGGGAAAATACATAACAATTGAGTTTAAAGTTGCTGAAAAGCCCAGTAATATCAAGGTTTTTTAGAGTGTAGGACAGTTAATGTCTGATAAATTCCAATTTATCGAATAGATGATATTTATAAAAGGGTATTAGGTTCTCCTAACAAGTGGAAAATGTGCCGTACATTTTCCCTGCTTGCTACGGTATAAGACAAAATCAAAGGAAGCTCGAAAATTTCGTACTTCCTTTTTTACTGTCACAAAAAATATTTTAATAGTGATATTGTGAGACAGGTCTCACAGTGTTATTTTGCCTATCGGCAAAGTGATATTAAAACCTTCGATTTTAGTGATATTTTATTCGCTCCTAAACTCACAAAGCGAATAACACTCGGCTTTTAGCCGAATATAACTGCGAAGCAATATAACTCGCCTTTGGCGAATAAAACTGGGGTTGTGTCCTTACGGGTACAACCCCTAAACCTTGGGTTTTTTGTTGTTTATTTTTTTGTAAGCCTTATTAACCAAAAGGCCTGCCAGCAGTGCAAAACCAATGCCCAAAACAATTCCTGCTAAAACATCGGTTGGGTAGTGAACATAAAGGTAAAGCCTCGAAAAAGCAACCAAAGCGGCTAATATAAGTGCGGCAACGCCAAATTTTTTGTTGTTTAAAAAAATGGCACCGGCGGTTTCAAAACAAGCCAATGTGTGCCCCGACGGAAAAGAAAAATCGTGCAATTTTGCAACTAACAGGTCAACATTTGGGTTTAGGTCGTAGGGACGGATTCTGCCCACAACATTTTTTAAGAAAATGTTGCCAACCAAAAATCCGATTGCCAACGACACACCAATGGTTATGCCGGTTTTGCGTGTCTTTTTAAAGCAAATAAGCAGCAAAGAAAGGGCAATGCAAAAAATTCCGTGGTCGCCCAATTTTGTGATTAAGGGCATTAAAAAATCTAAAACAGGGCAGGCAAAGGTGTTTCTGATAAAATCTAAAATTCCAAGTTCAAAATTATTCATTATTTTGCCCCCGAACTTTGCAGGTCAATAACCTTCATATTTTGCCCGTCAACATAAATATAAACATTTTTATTGTAATAATCTTTATATTCTACCCCATTTCTAATAAGAACTTGTGTTAGCGTTACACGGCAACTGTAAATTGAATCGGAATATTTTAAAATTTCGTGTGAGGCGGCATCTTCAAACCTAAAGCCTTCGTGGTCGAGCGAGAATATAACAAGGCTGGTTCTTAAATTCTCGTAAAATTCGGTGTCGGTGCTAAAATATTTTTTAATATTGTTAAGCGAGCCATCGTTTTGCATATAGGCCGAATAGGTTTTAGAGGCCTCAATGGCAAAATTGCTTATTTTATCAGAATTGGCAATGTCCTGCGCAACCAAATATTGCAAACCCGATTTCGTAACGCTCAATTCCTGTTCGCCCGCAAAGGCAGTTACCTTAACATTTTCGCTAATAAGGTTATAAATGTCGGCATATTGCGGCGCGGTTAAAGTGTTCGATGCATAGTTCTGTGGAATTTTTGGCAGTTCCGAAGTTTTAATGTCGGCGTCACTCACGGCAACACCGTTAATAAATGCCTTAGCGCCTGTTGGCAACATAATTTTAATGGGTTTGTAAAATTCGTCGGCCAGACTTATTTTTAAAATTTCGTAGGTCGATGTAAGTGCCGAGCCTTCGTTCTTTTTAAGGTAAACATTAAGTAATTTTTGCTCGTCGGCCTTAATGGTATAGGCTAAATCACAGCCTTCGGGGCGGGTGGATAAGGTGGACGAGGTTACCGTTTTGCCGTTTATGGCGGCAGCAACAGCGCCATTTACCGTATCGGCCGTTTCGTAAGCCGAAACATCAAGTTTGTGCTGACTTTTAAGCCCAAACACGTTGTTAGCCTTAACATAGGTTTCTACAATATTGTTTACAATATTTTCGGGTTGGGCATTTTCGTAAGAGGCAAGCCAACCGTTAAAAGCAATTAACCCCACAATCAGCAAAATGCCAAAAACAGCAAGGCAACTAAAATATATTTTGTAAAAAAGAGGTTTGTTTTTCATATTATCCCTCCGTTACTATAAAATAGGTTGGAATGCTGCGCGGCTTGGTAAAGGCTTTGTAGCGGTTAACAAGGCCTTGGGTTTGGTAGGTGTCAAACTCGGATGTATCCACAGGGTATTTATTAAAATAATCTTTATAATACATCATGGCCGAGGAGCCACCATCTAACATACCGGCTGTTACGGCACCATAGCGCACCATAATATCAATAACATCGTTTTTGGTGGCACCAATACTGTCGGCGCTGCGACCGTCGGTTACAAGCAAAATAACGGTACCGTCGGCACGCTGGCCAATGGCGGTGCGTTGGGCGGTGCCTGTGTTACTGTCGCTGTAATGCAGTTTAACCTCGCTGCCGCTGCTTTCAATAATAACATTACCGTTTTGGAAAGAAACGGCATCGCGTATGCCCAACTCGTCGGCTTGGGTTTTGGTCATGGATTCCTTGCAAATAAGTTTATTGTTACTGTCAAAACCAATAAAGGTGCGGTTGAGCGAATCACTCCACACTGCCTTGCCGAATGAATATGTAAGCCCCATTGGCTTTGCGCCGCTGCCCATGCCGCCAACATCTAAAAATTCGCCGCCGTTAATAGCAGCTAATGCGTTATATTTTTGGGCAACATCAAAAATTCGTTTGCCGCTTGTGGCGGTTGCAAAATTGTCCGAAGAAACCCCGACCTTAACGCGTGCAGGGTCCTTTACAAGTAAAACATAGGCCTTAAATTTAGGCTCGTTTAAAAATTCAAGTTTCATGCCATCAATGGCATTGTCCCATTCGCCGCTGCCGGCACTGTTAAGAGCCGAAGCATCTATAATATCGGTATTAACCTTTTGGCTGTTGGCCAAAATATCATCAATCCTTGACTGCGACATAAATAGCCCCGGTATCCACTTGGTAGCACTGGCCTGCTTGGCCGAAAGCACCAGCATATTACAAAGGCTTTTGCTCGGCCCATGGGTTATTAAAAGACAGGCCGCAACAACGGTTATAAGTAAAAGCCCCAACGCTGTGCCAACCGAAAGCAGTGTGCGTTTAATAATGGTGCCAACGGTTAATTTTTTATTTTCGTTGGTGGTTTTTGTTTTTTCTTTTTTAGTATCATTAAACACCCAGTTTTGTTGTATGCGGTAGCTAATAAAAAACAAAATGCAGTCCACAATAATTTTTATAACGGTGGAAAGCCCTGCCCCTGCCGAGAAAATAGCCGACAGGAGAGAGACAACCCCTGCCGAAATTAACATTTGGGGAAGGGCAACGCAATAATATTTAATCAGTGTGTTCTTGCTTTTTGTTTTGCAGTGGAACACCTTTTTCTTGTTAATTTTAAAGTTAATGAGGCTCGAAATTATCCTGGCAAAAACGGTGGCTGTAAACTCTACCCAAGAGCCAAGCAATTTGCCGAAAATTTTGCAAATCAGGTAAAAAACCGAAATATCGGCCAAAAATGAAACAATAGAACTTAAAAAGAAGGCAAAAATAAAGCGGTAAACCCTTAAAGAATCTTTAATTGGGTGGAAGTGCGAGGTTTTGTTTTCTTCTATGTAAACCGTTTTAATTTTAACCTCTTTAAAGTTAACATTGTTTTGCTTAAATTTTAAAAGCATATTGGTTTCGTATTCAAAGCGTTCGCCGTCAATGCTAATTAAAAGGTTAAGCAAACCCCTTGGGAATGCCCGCAAACCTGTTTGTGTGTCAGAAATGGTTAACCCGCAAAGCAATTTAAACACAAGCGAGGTTGTTTTGTTGCCAAAACGGCTGCGTGCAGGAACCTCGGGCAACGAAAAATCACGGCAACCCAAAACCGCCACATTAGAATCAACATCTAACGCGTTGGCACAAGCGCAAACATCTTGTGGGTCGTGCTGACCGTCGCCATCAACGGTAATAATGCCGTGAATTTTTGGCAAATTGCGTTTTATATACCTAAAGGCTGTTTTAAGCGCGGCGCCTTTGCCACGGTTAACGCGGTGGTTAAGTTGTGTAATGCCATCACCCTGCGGAAAGAAATGCAAGGTTTCTTTACTGCTGCCGTCGTTTACAAGCAAAATATTTGCAAACCCAACATTTTTAAGCCCGTCAACAGTTTTTTCCAACTTTTCATCGGGGTTAAGGCTTGGTATTACTATAATAAAATTTTCATACATTTAAGGTTTCTCCTACCCTATACCGTTATAAATTATTATCCTCAATTTCGCTAATAAGGTCAATGCGGTTTTGGTGGCGGCCACCTTCAAACTCGGTGTTAACAAAAAGGTCAACAAGTTCTAAAGCGGTGCCAACACCAATAACCCTGCCGCCTAAGCACAATATGTTAGAGTTGTTGTGCAGCCTTGTATATTTGGCCGAAAAATGTTCACTGCAAACTGCAGCACGAATACCCTTAATTTTATTAGCGGCAAGCGACATTCCAATACCTGTGCCGCAAACCAAAATGCCTAAATCGGCCTCGTTATTTTTAACACTTAAAGCAACTTTTTTCGCAATAATTGGGTAATCAATTGCCTTTTGCTCGTATATTCCGTGGTCTAAAACCTCGAATCCTTTTTCTTTTAAAAACTCGGCAATAGCGTTTTTGTGGTCTAAGCCACCGTGGTCGCATCCAATAGCAATTTTCATAACTTTTAATTCCTTTCTTGTTTTGCCTTCAGTTCACGCTCGGCTTGTGGCAGGCGTAAATATGTGGGCATAAGTTCTTGCGCCTTGCAAAATTCTTGCTTTTCGGCTGCCAGGGCGACCCCAACAGCGTTTTGAAGGGCACGGCAGGGTGCTGCGGCAGTAACCTTCATACCTTTTACATAGGGCATAAAAACCTTTGTGCCGTCGCCTGTTATTATAATGTTTTTTCTTTTGTATTTTTTAAGTTCGCGTGCGAGTTCTTCGCACATAAGGGCGCGGTCGGGCGTAAGGCGTGTGATAACACCGTTTTCAACCTTAAAAAGCGCGTTGTAAACCTGCGAACATCGGGCGTCCATAAC
This sequence comes from Acutalibacteraceae bacterium, assembly GCA_045651765.1. Taxonomy (GTDB): domain Bacteria; phylum Bacillota; class Clostridia; order Oscillospirales; family Acutalibacteraceae; genus SIG565. The sequence continues at coordinate 238,114 of JAZRSY010000008.1, forward strand.
ACAGCAAATAATGCCGCCTGAGTCGGTAAAATTTTGTGCCATGGCCAAAAGTGTGGAAACCGCACAGCATGGTTTGTTTTGGGGTGCTGCCAAACCCTTTATGGCGGCTATGCCAATGCGCACGCCGGTAAACGAGCCCGGGCCCGCTGCAACGGCAAAGGCATCAATATCGTTAAGGGTGAGTCGGCCTGCCTTTAAAACCGATTCTGCAAGGGGCAACAACCCCTGCGAATGTGTGATTTTAATATTTGTAAAGGCCTCGGCCAAAATGTTGCCGTTTTCCAAAATAGCACAAGAAGCAGGTGTGGCCGAACATTCAATTGCTAAAATTTTCAAAATTTGGCCCCCTTAATTGTTATTTTGCGGGTGGTGTCGGATGTTTTTTCTATGTTAATAAAAATCGTGTCTTCGGGCAGGGCGGCAGCAATATTCTCACTCCACTCGGCAGCAACTACACCGCCGGCCTCTAAATACTCAAAAAAGCCCGTGGAATAAAGGTCCTCCCAGCCGGTAACCCTGTACATATCAAAATGGTATAAATTAAGCCGACCGCCAATATATTCGTTAATTATTGCAAAGGTTGGCGATGTAACATCGCCCTTAAACCCAAGCCCCAAGCCTAAGCCCCTGGTGAAGCAGGTTTTGCCTGCACCCAAATCGCCGGTAAAGGCTATAACCTCGCCGCCTTTCAAATTTTGGGCAAAGCGGGCGGCAATATTTTCGGTTTCGGTGGCCGAGCAGGAATTAAAAACTTTCATACAAACACCTACCCAATCGACTTTATTATAACACAAAATTTTGGAATATCAAATATTTGCTTGCATTTATTTGTAAATATTATTACAATATAAATATATATTGTATGAAAAGGGGTGCTTTTGGTGGGCAAACTGTTTGGAAAAATAGCAGACTATGTGCGCGAATGCGACAAGGTTATGTTAATTTTATGCATATTTACATCGCTTTTCGGTTGTTTTGCCGTGCTTTCCGCAACGGCCTACACCGGCAGCACACACGACTTTTTCATACAACTGCTTTCCCTTGTGTTAGGTCTTGCGGTGGCTGTTTTTATATCGTTAATAGATTATTCCCTCTTTATAAAATATTGGCCCGTTGCCCTGGCAATAGGCATAATTCCGGTAATATTAACCTTTTTTATAGGCTATGCACCTTCCGGCACCGACGATAAAGCCTGGCTTATGATTTTTGGTTTTTCTTTCCAACCGGCCGAACTTTTAAAAATAATGTTTTTAATTTCTTTTGCCGCACATTTAGATTCGGTTAAAGAAACCATTAACAAACCAAAAACGCTAATTCCCCTTTGTGTGCACGGCTTTGCGCCCACCGTTTTAATACATTTTCAGGGCGACGATGGTACAGCATTGGTTTTTGCCATTATGGCGCTTGGCATGATGTATGCCGCAGGGCTTAACTATAAATATTTTATTGCGGCAATATCGGCCGCTTTGGTGGCCTCGCCGTTTGTATACTTTTTTGTTATGAACGACGACCAACGCTCAAGAATAATTAACATTTTTAACATTAATGCCGACATTAAAGGCGATGGCTACCAGCAATATAGGGGCAGGGTGGCGCTGGCCGGCGGCGGATTTTTCGGCCAAGGCTATATGAAGGGCGATTTAACCCAAACGGGCGGCATCCCCGAAGGGTATAATGATTTTATTTTTGCCACCATAGGCGAAGAATTAGGCTTCTTAGGCAGTCTTGCCGTGCTTGTGTTGTTGGCCGCCATAGCCCTCAGAATTTTAGCGGTTGGCCGCCTAAGCCATAAAAAATCGGGCACATTAATTTGTGTTGGTTTGTTTTCGATGTTGCTTGTGCACATAATTATAAATATTGGCATGTGCATTTCGGTTTTACCCGTAATCGGCATAACCTTACCGTTTTTTAGCGCGGGTGGCAGTTCCATGCTTTGCCTTTATTTAGGAATAGGCCTTGTTTTAAGCGTTTATAATTACCGAAATTCACGCACAATTTATTTAAGGGATAGTTACTAACCGTTTTCGACAATAGGTTTACATAACACTTATAATGTTACGCGATTTTCACATTTAATTTGACAAAATAATCAACACCGCCAATGTATAATTTATTTAATAAATTATTTTGGCGGTGATTTTTTTATGAAGGAAGTTGCAAATAAAGAAACGCAGGCAATAAACCTTAATTTTACCGACATTTTATTTGCGGTGCTAAGGCATTTATTGGCGGCGTTTTTTGGATTTTTTTGCTCAAGGGGGTTGGTTTTAGAAAAACTTATACCCTTTGGCATCGGTCTTACGGGTGGAGTTAATGCTGTGTATTCGGCATCGTGTGCGGCGGGTGCTGCCGTCGGGTATATAACGGTGTCGGGTTATTCGTTCAGGTATGTTGCGGCCGTTTTGGCGGTGGCTGCCATTAAAATTCTTTTGCACACCACCCTGAAAAATGAGCTTAAACCGATTTTTTCGGCCTTGGTGGTGGCCTTGGTTACAGCTTCAACCGGTATTGTTATAGTGCGCGAGCACTCTTTAGATATTGTTTTGGCAGTGGCCGAGGCACTGTTGGCGTCGGGCTATGCGTATTTTGTTGCCAAAACCTGCACTGTATTAATAAAGCCAAGTTTCAGGCTAACGGCGGTAGAATTAAGTTCGCTTTTAATAGCGGTTGCGGCTCTTTTTACGGGGCTTTTTTCACTTACAGTGGCCGATGTTTCGGTGGGCAGGGTTTTGGCCGTGGCCACAATTTTATTTACCGCCAGGTTTGGTGGGGTGTCGGCGGGGGCAATTTGTGGCACCGCGTTGGGATTTGCCGGAGTGCTTAGCGGCGGCGGCACCAATGTTTTGTTGCTTCTTTGCTTTGGCGGATTAATTGGCGGTGTGTTTTTATCACTCAATAAATATGCCGGCGTGGCGGCATTTTTAATTTCGGTTTTTGTTTCGGTTTCGTTAATAGGCACGGTGGATGCCGTAATTTATATTGTAGAAGCGGCTCTTGGGGCAGTTATATTTTTGTGCATACCTAAAAACATTGGCATAAGGCTCAGTGTTGCTATGGAGCCTTTGCCCGAGCACTCAACGCTCGAGGGTGTGCGGCAGGCGGTAACCATGCGACTAAACTCGGCGGCCGATGCCTTAACCGATGTGTCGGGCACGGTGGAGCAAATTGCCCGTGAACTATCCAAAATAAATGCGCCCGATTTTAGTTCTGTTTTAAAGGGAATAGAAGAAAATGCCTGTAAAGGCTGCAACCTAAGGGTGCATTGTTGGGAAACCAAAAAAGCCGACACACTCTCGGCCGTGTTAGAAATGACCAAGGCAGTAAAACAAAAAGAGCCATCTCCCGAAATTTTTGCCCCCGAAGAGTTCAAAGGCCGTTGCCTAAGACCACAAAATGTGGGCAAGGCGGTAAATTTAAAATATTCGCAATATGCTGCCAGAATTTCGGCCGAAAACCGCATTGACGAGGTTCGCAGCGTGGTGTCCGACCAATTTAGCGGCATTTCCGATATGTTAAGGGATTTATCATTCGAACTTGAAACCGAGCAAGTTTACGATAACACCGCCGCCGGAGCGGTCATTAACACCTTAAAAACCATGGGATATAACACGGTGGACGCTTGTTGTAAAATTGATAAATTTGGCCGAATGAGCATAGAAGCCCGCATTAAAAAAGAAAATATTAGCCTTAATAAAATGACCTTAATGCAAAATTTAAGTTTGGCGCTCGACCGTGATTTTGACCGACCAAGCATAAGTGAGGCAGGAAACACCACCATAATAAATCTTACCGAACGCACCGTGCTCGAGGCCGAAATTGGTGTAAATCAAATTTGCAGTGGTGGAAAAAATATGTGTGGCGATGCTTATAACTATTTTTATGATGGCCGTGGCAAACTTGTTTTGGTGCTGTCTGACGGCATGGGAACGGGCGGTCGCGCGGCGGTTGATGGTGCCATGGCATCGGGCTTAATGGCCAGGCTTTTAAGGGCAGGTTTTGGTTACGACTGTTCGCTCAGGATTTTAAATTCATCAATGCTCTTTAAATCGACCGATGAATCTTTAGCGACGGTGGATGTTGCGGTAATAGACCTATATACAGGCCGCACCGACCTGTTAAAAGCGGGCGCAGCCCCAACATTAGTTCGGCGCAGTGGCCGCACGGGCAAGGCTCAAAGCAGTTCGCTGCCGGTTGGAATTTTGCGCGACATTGGGTTCGACAAAGCCACAATACGCCTTAAAAAAGACGATATTTTGCTAATGATGTCGGACGGTGCAACCGGCGATAATACCGATTGGATAAATACCGAATTAAATGCCTGGGGAGATGGTTCGGCCCAAGAATTAAGTCAGCACATTTCACTTTGCGCCAAACGCCGCCGCACCGACAACCACGAAGACGACATTACCGTCATAGCCGTAAAAATTCACAAAGCGTATTAAAAAAACCCCTCTTTCGAGGGGTTTTTGTTTATTTTTTAAGTGCCGATTTTGTTACTAATTTATTTAGCGCCAAAAGGGCCAGTGCATTGGGTATTACCATTAAATAGTTAAAGAAGTCGGTTAATTCCCAAACTAAATCGTTAGAAAGTAGCGAGCCTAAGAATATAAATAAAACGGCTATTATCATGTAAAGAGTTATGGCAATTTTGTTGTTTTTAAATAGATATTGCACATTTATTTTACCAAAGAAATTCCAACCAAGAATGGTGGAGAAGGCAAAGAACAATAAACAAACGGCAACAAAACCATTACCAAAACCGCTGCCGAAAACCGAAGAATAAGCCATTTGCATTGCATTGGTTTTTGAAACACCCGAACCGCTAATTAAGGTGGCATAGGTGGTGCTTTCGGTACCTGATAGTACGCCGTTGCCAACATATAGGCAAGAAATTACAACAAGAGCAGTCATGGTTAAAACCACAAATGTATCTATAAACACGCCAACCATGGCAACAACGCCTTGGTCGTGTGGTTTTTCAACCTTGGCTTGAGCGTGTGCGTGTGGGGTAGAACCCATGCCCGCCTCGTTAGAGAACAGACCGCGTTTAGCGCCCTGACTTATTGCCGTTTTAATGGCGGCACCAATACCACCGCCTATAAGGGCGTTAGGTGTAAATGCATATTTAAATATCATGCCAAAGGTTTCAGGCACATATTTAATGCGGGCAGCCAAAATAACAAGACCGCCAAGCAAGAAAATAACCGCCATAATGGGAACTAACTTTTCGGTTACCGAGGCCAAACGGTTAACACCGCCAATAAATATAAAGGCCGAAACAATGGCTACAACTAAGCCAATAACCCAACCGCTAATGCCAAATGCGGTGTTGCAGGATTCCGCAATAGAGTTGGATTGCACCATAGAGCCCATAAAGCCCAATGCAAGAATAATTGCAACGGCAAAAAAGCCTGCTAAAAACTTGCCGAAACCGTTAGGGAAGGCCTTTTTAATGTAATAAACAGGGCCACCTTGAACTTCGCCGTTATTGTCTGTAACCTTGGTTTCTTGTGCCAAAACTGCCTCGGCATAAATTGTGGCCATACCCAAAAAGGCAATTATCCACATCCAGAAAATAGCGCCGGGGCCACCAATTAATATAGCGCCCGAAGCACCAACAATGTTACCTGTGCCAACCTGAGCAGCAATTGCAGTTGCAAGCGCCTGGAAGGATGATAATCCGCCTTGTTGTTTGGCACCAAACAGTTTAATGTTGCCAAAAACCTTTTTCATACCTTCACCAAAGCAACGAATCTGCACAAAACGAGTTTTAATGGTGAAAAACAAACCTACGCCAATCAAAAGAATAATTAAAACGTAGTCGGACAAATAGGCGTTTGCTTTAGATACAACATTTAAAATGCTATCTAAAAATGCTTGCATATAAAAACCTCCTTAAAAATAAAACGGCCTCTGTTTTACACAGAAGCCAAGAGAATTTAAAACAAAACTATATTTAAAAAATAGCTCTGTCCTTTTGCCTGAGAGATTCGGCTTTATAAAGCCTTGCACCTTCGGCACCCGTGAGGGATTCTCCAGAGTTTTCTCCGCTTTCGGTCGAATTCTTCCGAAAGGTTCTGCGAAAAACAACATAAGTATTATACTATATTTTTTTAGTTTGTCAATAAAAACTAAATATTTGTCGAAAAAAGTTGATTTGCAAACCAAACCTCTTTTACCTTAAAGGTTTTATTGTTAAGATAGTTAAGCAGACCGGCATCGGTAACAAACCTAAAACCTAATTTATATGAATATAGTGCCTGTTTGTTAAATCCCAACTTTTTATCGTCGGTGAGTTTCCCATATTTACCGTCGCCAAGCAGTGGGTGGCCAATCCAGGCAAAATGAGCTCTGATTTGGTGGGTGCGTCCGGTAAGCAACTCAATATCTAAAAGCGATAAATTATTTTTACTTGCCAAAACATTATAGGCGGTTTTAATAAAACTGTTGTTGTCGGATTTGTTTTTGCTCAAATAAACCTTGTTTTTTTGTTCGTTTTTTTCCAAATACCCCTCAAGCAGTCCGCTTTTTTGTTTGGGCACGCCGTGCACAACAGCCAAATATCGTTTTTCAACCTCGCGGTGTTTAATTTTATCGCACAAAATTCTAAGGGCCTCGGCATTTTTGGCAGCAATAACAATCCCGCCTGTGTTGCGGTCAATCCGGTTGGCAAGGGCGGGGGCAAAAGAGTTCTCACCCTCGGGGTTATATTCGCCCTTTTCATATAAATAACGTTTTATGCGGCAAATAAGTGTGTCGGTATATTGGTTTTTATCGGGGTGGGAAAGAACCCCCTGGGGTTTGTCGGCCAATAATATATTTTCATCTTCATAAACAACGGTAAGTTTGGTTGAAGCGGTTAAAAAGTCGTAATTTTTTTGGGGTTCGGCCAAAAATTCGTCCTTAACATAGGCATCTACTTTGTCGCCTTCGTTAAGTTTTAAAGAAATTTCAGCCCGCTTGCCGTTAACCTTAATGTTTTTGGTGCGTATGTATTTGTACATTAAAGATTTTGGCATTAGCGGCATATTTTTTGCAATAAATTTATCCAGTCGCAACGAGGCATCGTTACGGCCAACAATAAAAGTTTTCATTTTTACCTCCAAAATGGTATATATGGTTGTAAAATAGGTGAATCCGTATTATAATAATTTAATAAAATTATTGGTTCGGAGGTTGCATTACTTGTTGCACGAACACGAAAAACACAGGTTAAGGGTTAAAAAGAAATTTTTAGAAAATGGCTTCCCAAAAGCCACCCCACAGCACGAAATATTAGAATTGTTGCTGTTTTATTCTATTCCTCGGCGTGATACTAACCCGTTGGCCCACCAACTTATTAAAAAATTCGGCAGCATTTCGGCCGTTTTTAACGCCCCGGTTTCAGAGCTTGTTAAAATAAAGGGCATTACCGAGCACACCGCCACATTAATTAAATTAATACCCGAAATAAGCCGAATATACAGTGAGGATTTAAACTCTGCGGTTTCGGCGCTTAATTCGGTAGAAGAGGTTGGCACATATTTATTAACCCGTTACGCCTTCTTTGCCGACGAAGAGGTATTTTCACTTTTAAGCATGAACAATAAAGGCAAATTATTATCGTTCGATGTTATTGCAAAGGGAGATATTTCATCGGTTAGTATAAGCATACGCAAAATTATTGAAATTTCGCTTAACACAAAATCCACCACCGCCATAATAGCGCACAACCACCCGGGCGGATTGGTAACACCGTCGGATTCCGACTTTGAAATTACAAGCCAAATTAAAACGGCGCTGGGGCAAATAGGGGTTAACCTTATTGACCACATAATTTTAGCCGGTGGCGATTTTATATCCCTTGCCGATATGGGTAAAATTTAAAACTATTCGTCAAGTTTTAACACCGCCATAAAGGCCTCTTGCGGTATTTCAACCGAGCCTAACTTGCGCATGCGCTTTTTACCCTCTTTTTGTTTTTCAAGCAACTTCTTTTTACGGGTAATATCGCCGCCGTAGCACTTTGCAAGCACATCTTTGCGCATAGCCTTAACGGTTTCGCGGGCTATAACCTTGCCGCCCACGGCCACCTGCACAGGCACCTCAAAAAGTTGGCGCGGAATATAATCTTTTAATTTTTCGGCAATGCGGCGCGCCCTCGAATAAGAATTATCTGAAAATACTATAAACGAAAGGGCATCTACAACATCGCCCGCTATAATTACATCTAACTTAATCAGGTTGGATTTTTGGTAATCTTTCATTTCGTAGTCATACGAGGCATAGCCCTTTGTGCGAGATTTTAAGGCGTCAAAAAAGTCGTAAATAATCTCGGCCACAGGCATAATGTAATGAATATCTACACGCTCGCCCATATATTTCATATCGGTATATGTTCCGCGGCGCTCTTCACAAAGCTGCATAATTGCCCCCACATAATCACTCGGGCTGTAAATATGCACATCGGCCACAGGCTCATATGCCGCCGAGATTATAGCAGGGTCGGGGTAGTTTGTTGGGTTATCAACTTCTATAACCGAGCCGTCGGTTAATTCGAATTTATAAATAACGCTTGGGGCTGTTGTAATAATGTCAATGTTATATTCACGCTCTAAGCGTTCTTCAATAATTTCCATATGCAAAAGGCCCAAAAAACCGCACCTAAATCCAAAGCCCAACGCCTTAGAGGTTTCGGGCTCATATAAAAGCGAGGCATCGTTAAGTTGCAGTTTTTCAAGCGCTTCACGCAAATCTTGGTACTGTGCACCGTCGGCAGGGTAAATGCCGCAAAACACAACGGGGTTAACCTTGCGGTAGCCTTCAAGCGCGGTTTCTACAGGGTTTTCGGCCAAGGTTATGGTGTCGCCCACACGGGCGTCGCTAACCGTTTTAATCGACGCCGCCAAATAACCAACCTCGCCGGCCTCTAAAACATCGCAAGGCTCTAAGCAGGTGGCTTTTTTGCGGCCAATTTCAACAATATCGAACTGTGCGCCGGTAGCCATCATTTTAATGGTGTCGCCGGTTTTTATTTTGCCGCTAACCACCCTGAAATAAACAATAACACCCTTATAAGCATCGTAATACGAGTCAAAAATAAGGGCCGAAAGCGGTGCTGTGCGGTCGCATTTTGGGGCGGGAATTTCGGTTACAATTTTTTCTAAAACTTCTTCAATATTAATGCCGGTTTTGGCCGAAATCATAGGTGCGTTATCGGCCGGTATGCCAATAATATCTTCGATTTCGTTTTTAACCCTTTCGGGCTCGGCCGAGGGCAAATCAATTTTATTAATAATGGGCAACAATTCTAACCCGTGGTCGACCGCTAAATAGGTGTTGGCCAGGGTTTGTGCCTCGATACCCTGCGAAGCATCAACAACAAGCAGCGCCCCTTCACAAGCCGCCAACGAGCGTGAAACTTCGTAGTTAAAGTCAACATGCCCGGGGGTGTCAATTAAATTAAGTTCATATTCTTGGCCGTCGGACGCGGTGTAATAAAGGGTTACAGCGTGCGATTTTATGGTAATGCCGCGCTCCCTTTCCAAATCCATACTATCTAATATTTGTTCTTCCATATCGCGTTCCGAAACCGAGCTTGTCTTTTCAAGCAGGCGGTCGGCCAATGTGGATTTACCGTGGTCTATATGTGCTATTATGCAAAAATTTCTTATATTCTCTTTTGGGAATGACACAAATATATGCTCCTAACCTAAATTATTCATAATATTTTAACACAAATTTGCAAAATTTACAATAGTGAGCAATTATTGAAAAATCTAAAATTTTGTGTTATACTTTAAAAAGTTTAAGGGGGTTTAATTATGAGCGAAAACAACTTTATTACAGCGGCGGTGGTAACCTATAACGATGCCGAAATTGCCGTTAATGCCATAAAAAGCATAAAAGAAAACACAAAAAAATACCCCGTAAAAACTTTTGTGATTGATAACGCCTCTAAAACCGACCTGCCCCAACTTGAAAAAATAACCGATGTTTACATTAAAAACACAAAAAATTTGGGTTTTGGCAGTGCTCATAATATGGTTTTAGAACACAAAATTGGCAAATATCACGCCGTTGTCAACCCCGACATTACATTGAATGGCGATGTCCTTTCTTATTTGGCCGACGTTTTAGAGGCCAACCCCGACATTTGTATGATAACCCCAAAAATTTTAAACCATGACGGCACCGAACAAAAATTACCCAAGCAAAACCCCAACTTTAAATACATTTTTTTGGGCCGACTTGCCAAACTTGGCGGCGTTTTTAAAAGGGTACGCAACCAATATATAATGGCCAACCATAATTTTGAAGAGCTTACCGACATTAATTTTTGCACTGGTTGCTTTTTTATGATTAGGGGCGATGTTTTCAAAAAACTTGGCGGGTTCGACCACAGGTATTTTATGTATATGGAAGATGCCGACCTTACCCGTATGGCAAAAAAATACGGCCGCACCGTTTTTTGCCCCGATGTTAGCGTTACACACCTTTGGGAACGCGGCAGCGCAAAAAACTTAAAATTGCTTTTTGTGCACCTTAAATCATTTTTTAAATATGCAGGCAAATGGAAATAATTTTTATTTATAAGACAATCCCCTTTATTCATATGTTGAATAAGGGGGATTTTTATGTTTTTAAATTTACTTTATAAAATTGCATCGAGCATTCTTTATTTAGCGCTGCATGTATCGCCTGTGGGCTCGTTCCCACCACCTTTAAAAAAGGCCGAAGAAGATTTGCTGCTTGAACGGTTTAAAAACGGCGATAATAACGCTAAAAACAAATTAATAGAGCATAACTTAAGGTTGGTTGCCCACATTGTAAAAAAATATTACACCGAAACCAATTCGCAAGACGATTTAATTTCCATTGGCACAATTGGGCTTATTAAGGCGGTATCCACCTTTAAAAGCGACAAGGGCATTCGCCTTGCTACCTATGCCGCAAGGTGTATAGACAACGAAATTTTAATGTATTTTAGAAATTTAAAAAAATCGGCGCAAGATGTTTATATTTCCGACCCAATAGATACCGACAAAGACGGCAACACATTATCGCTCATAGATATTATTGCCGACGACACCGACATTGCCGAGCAAACCAACACCAAAATAATGCTTGGCAAACTTAAAACCATTTTAAACGACGCCTTAGATGACCGTGAAAAAACCATAATTTGTTACCGCTATGCATTGGGTGGCTGCTCCGAACTTACCCAAAACGAAATCGCCAAAAAACTTAACATTTCGCGTTCGTATGTATCGCGAATAGAAAAATCGGCCCTGCAAAAATTAAGGGAGTTATTAGAATAAATAAAAAAGGAAGGTGTTGCACCTTCCTTTTTGTTCTTATTTAAGGCCAGCCTTAAGGTTTTCTAATTGATTGCGTAATTCCTGTGGCAATTTGTCGCCGAACTTTTTGTAATGCTCTTCAATTTCGGCAGCCTCTTTGGTCCAAATTTCTTTATCAACGGTTAAAATATCCTTAAGGGTATCCATATCCATATCCAAATCGGTTAAATCGATATCTTCCGGCTTCGGAACATAACCAATAGCGGTTTCGGTGGCATCGGCCTTGCCGTCGCAACGGTCGAGTATCCAGTTAAGAACGCGCATATTGTCGCCAAAACCCGGCCATACGAAGTTGCCTTCGTCGTCGGTACGGAACCAGTTAACATTAAAGATTTTAGGAGCCTTGTCGCCAAGTTTTTTACCCATTTGTAACCAATGCTCAAAATAATCTGCCATATTGTAACCGCAGAATGGGAGCATTGCCATTGGGTCGCGGCGAACTACGCCCACGGCACCGGCAGCAGCAGCGGTTGTTTCACTGGCCATAGCCGAGCCAACAAACACGCCGTTTTCCCAGTTTTTAGATTGATATACAAGCGGAGCGCACTTAGCACGGCGGCCGCCAAACACAATTGCCGAAATCGGAACGCCTGCGCCCTTGTTAAATTCTTCAGAAATGCAGGGGCAATTTTCAGCAGGGGCTGTAAAGCGTGAGTTGGGGTGTGCAGCACAGGTGGATTTATCTGCCTTGTCAAACTTAGAGGCATCCCATGGGTTGCCCTTCCAATCCAATGCATTTTCGGGCAGATTTTTATTTAAACCTTCCCACCAAACTGTGTTATTGTTAAGGTCTAAAGCCACGTTTGTGAAAATTGTGCCTTTTTTGGTCGACTCAAGAGCATTAAAGTTAGATTTTTCGTTGGTGCCTGGGGCAACGCCAAAGAAACCGTTTTCGGGGTTAATGGCGTAAAGTCTGCCGTCGGGGCCGATGCGCATCCAAGCAATGTCGTCGCCAACGGTCCAAACCTTGTAACCTTTTTTGCGTAAATATTCGGGTGGAATAAGCATTGCAAGGTTGGTTTTGCCGCAAGCCGATGGGAATGCAGCCGCAATATATTTAACTTCGCCTTGTGGGTTTTCAAGACCTAAAATGAGCATATGCTCGGCCATCCAACCCTCTTTCCAACCTTGGTAAGAAGCAATACGAAGCGCAAAGCATTTTTTACCAAGCAATACGTTGCCGCCGTAGCCCGAGTTAACCGAAATAATTGTGTTATCTTCGGGGAAGTGGCAAATGTAGCGGTTTTCGGGGTCAACCTGGCATCTTGAGTGTAAACCGCGTACCCAGTCGTTGCTGTCGCCCAAAACTTCAAGAACCTTTTTGTCAACACGGGTCATAATAAGCATGTTAAGCACAACATAAACCGAATCGGTAACCTCAATGCCTATTTTAGCCAAAGGTGAGCCAATCGGACCCATGGAATAAGGAATAATATACATTGTGCGGCCTTGGTAACTGCCACGGGCAATGTTATAAAGTTTTTCATACATCTGATTGGGGTCGCACCAGTTGTTAGTTGGGCCGGCATCTTCTTTTTTGCTTGTGCAAATAAAGGTGCGGTCTTCTACACGGGCAACGTCGTTGGGGTTGGTGCGGTGCAAATAGCAATCAGGCAATAATTCTTGGTTAAGCTTAAAAAGTTCGCCTGTCCTAACAGCCTCGGCACGAAGTTCTTCGGTTTGCTCTTTAGAACCATCTATCCAAACAACGTTATCAGGTTGTAGTAGTTCCTTCATTTCGTCGAGCCATTTTAAAACGGTTTTGTTTTTTGTCATTATTAAAACACTCCTATAAATTGTTCCGAAAATATTGTTTTTCGGTTTTTTAAAAATTATACCTTAAAACTGTAATTTAATCAATACAATTATGAAAAATTTAACAGTTTTTTAAGATTTTTTAAGCTCGCGCTCTAACCAAATGGCGCCAATATCCATGGCTTCATATAACCCGGTTTTTTCGCTGGTTTTTATGATGCGTTCTTTGGCGGCAATTTCGGTATCCGAAAGCATTAATAGAACCTTTACCTTGTCGGCAATTTCAAGGTTGCCTTCCTTTTTGGTTGAAAGAATCTCAAGTTTAATAACATATTTTTCCGACATATCTCCATAGTAAATCTCGTTACCGTGGCGAACAAGCGGTTTGCCTTTATACATTAAAAAATCGGCCATTACATAACCCTCCTGATTTTTGTTGTTAAACCAAACGCAATACTTTTATAAATGGTTTGGCAATTTTTGTGAAATCATTCATACCTTAGTATATATTATTAAAAAAAATATGTCAAGAATTTATACCTTTTAAAAATAACTAAAAACTATTGTACTTGACTTTTCGCTTGGGTTTTTATATATTATAATAAGGAAAATATCGCACAGGAGGCGTAATTAATATGGATAACAGCAAAAAAACAATGGAAACCATTGTAAATTTAGCCAAAGGTCGCGGCTTTGTTTACCCCGGCAGCGAAATTTACGGTGGTCTTGCAAACTCTTGGGACTACGGCCCCTTGGGTGTAGAGCTTAAAAACAATGTTAAAAAAGCTTGGTGGAAAAAATTCGTGCAAGAAAGCCCTTATAATGTAGGGTTAGACAGCGCAATCATAATGAACCGTGAAACCTGGGTGGCTTCGGGCCACTTGGGTGGTTTCTCTGATCCGTTAATGGATTGTAAGGTTTGTAAAACCCGCCACCGTGCCGATAAATTAATTGAAGATTATGTTGCCGAGAATAATTTATCCGACAACCCTGCCGGCTTTAGTGACGAGCAGATGTACAACTATATTAAAGAGCATGGCATTGTGTGCCCTTCTTGCGGTTCGTCCGATTTTACCGACATTCGCAAATTTAACCTTATGTTTAAAACCTTCCAGGGCGTTACCGAAGACAGCGCCGCTACTTTATATTTACGCCCCGAGACCGCACAGGGAATTTTTGTAAACTTTAAAAATATTCAGCGCACAACCCGCAAAAAAATCCCGTTTGGTGTTGGTCAAATAGGTAAGTCGTTCCGCAACGAGATTACCCCCGGTAACTTCACCTTCCGCACACGCGAGTTCGAGCAAATGGAACTTGAGTTCTTCTGCAAACCCGGCACCGACCTTGAGTGGTTTGATTTTTGGCGTGGATATTGCCGCGACTGGCTCTTAAACCTTGGCATGAAGGCCGAAAATTTAAGACTGCGCGACCACGATAAAGATGAACTCTGCTTCTATTCTAAAGCTACTACCGACTTTGAATTTTTATTCCCGTTTGGTTGGGGCGAATTATGGGGTGTTGCCGACCGTACCGATTACGATTTATCGCAACATTCTGAACACAGTGGCGAAGATATGGTTTATTTTGACCAAGAAACAGGCGAAAAATATGTGCCTTATGTTGTAGAGCCTTCTTTAGGCGCCGACCGTGTAACACTTGCATTCTTGTGCGATGCTTATGACGAAGAAACCGACGAAAAGGGCGAAACCCGCACAGTATTAAGGTTGCACCCTGCATTATCTCCCTTTAAGGCTGCAGTGTTGCCTCTTTCTAAAAAGTTAAGCGCCAATGCAACTCAGGTTTACAGCCGTTTGGCCAAAAAGTTTATGGTTGATTTTGACGATGCCGGCTCTATTGGTAAGCGCTACCGCAGGCAAGACGAAATCGGAACCCCGCTTTGCATTACCTACGATTTCGAATCCGAAACCGACGGTTGCGTAACCGTAAGGGACCGCGACACAATGCAACAGGTTCGCATTAGCATAGACGATTTAGAACAATACATTGAAAACAAAATAGAATTTTAATTACAACAAAAATTCTATTGACTTTTATATGCCCCTTAGAGTATAATTGGTTCGATAGACTATAAGGGGTATTATCCGCATTATAGTTAAAAAGAAGTAAATATGGCTTAGTTTAAAGGAGGTTAAAGCAATGAAAAGAACTTACCAGCCTAAAAAAATTCACCGCAAAAAAGAACACGGCTTTTTAAAAAGAATGGCTACAGCCAACGGCAGAAAAGTATTAGCACGCCGCAGGGCTAAGGGCAGAAAGCAGCTCAGCTATTAATTATAAGCCACTTTAAAAGGGTGGCTTTTCCTTTTTAAAAGGTAAAAGTTATGACAGAAAAATTAAAACTAAACAAAGAATTCCGCCGCACATACGGTCGTGGTAAAAGTGTTGTTAACCACGCCTTAGTTTGTTATATTTTGCATTGCGGCGGCAACAACATTCGCTATGGCATAACGGTCAGCAAAAAACTAGGCAAGGCAGTAAAGCGAAACAGGGCAAAAAGGCTTATAACAGCGGCATTTAGGGCTGTTAGTGCCAATGTAAAGCCCGGCACGCAGGTTGTTTTTGTTGCAAGGTCGGCCATTTTCAACCAAAAGAGCCAACAAATTGCACAAACAATGCGTTCAAGTTTTATTTCTGCAGGCGCGTGGGAAGAATATGATAGGTAAATTTTTAATTTTTTTAATTAACATTTATAAAAAATTTATTTCTCCGCTAAAAAAACCGTGCTGCAGGTTTATTCCGTCTTGCTCAAGTTACGCTGTCGAGGCCATAAAGGTTCACGGTGCGTTATACGGTACAATACTGTCGGTTTGGCGAATTTTACGGTGCAATCCATTCTGCCGCGGCGGGTACGACCCTGTACCCAAAAAGAAATCTAAAGGAAGTTAGATTAATGACAGCTATTTTTGATATTATAAACAAATACATTTTATCTTATGTGATGCGTTTTATAATGGCAATTTGCAACAACAATTTTGCCGTTACAATTGTAATTTTTACAATTTTTATTAATGCTTTATTAATACCGCTAAGCATAAAGAGCCAAAAAACTTCGGTTCAACAAATTAAAATTAAACCAAAGTTAGATGAACTTAAGAAAAAATACGGCGATGACCGCCAAAAATTTGCTGCCGCACAACAAAAACTTTACCAAGATGAACAGGTTTCTATGTCGGGCGGTTGTCTACCCATGATTATAAGGCTTATTTTTTTAATGAGCATTTATTACCTTATAACCAAACCGCTTTCTTACCTTACAAACATTGGGGCCGAAACCATTAACGGTGTTATAAACGGCCTTAAAAATTTGGGTTATATTGCCAACACAACATATTCGCCCGAACTTAAAGTTTTTGAATTTATTAAAAACCCCGAAAATATTGCCGCCATTTCTGACGAAACCTTAAAAGCAGGTGTGTTAGAGGTGCAAAAGCAAACTGCAGGCATGAATTTTAGCCTTTTTGGTATAGATTTAACCGCAACACCACAGTTTTCTTTTAATTTTTCCGAGGCAAATATTTTATGGGTTATTCCCGTTATTGCGTTTTTGGCAGCGTTTGTTGCAGGTTTAATTTCCACAAAACTGCAAAAATCCATTAACCCCGATGCACCCAACATGGCTGCCATGAACCTTATTATGCCGTTTTTCTCAATGTATATCGCATTTAAAGCACCCTGTGGCTTAGGCTTTTATTGGGCTTGCTCAAGCTTAATTTCGGGTCTTGTTCAGGCAGGCGTGCAGTATTTTTACAGCCCATATAAAATGATAGCAAATGAAAGGGCTAAAAACTTAATAAAAGTAAACGAAACAGAAAGCAAGAAGCTGTAATCAGCGTTAGATTATATAAGGAGGGTTATCCTTGAAAAAAGAAGCAATTGGCATTGGCGAAACTATAGAAGAGGCTAAAGAAAATGCCCTTTTAGAGTTAGGTGCCTCTGCAGAAGATGATGTTCAGTTCGATGTTATTTCATTGCCACGAAAAAAAGCCTTGGGCATTTTTGGCGGCGCCAAAGCCGAGGTTAAGGCATTTATAGAAGTTCCCCAAAAAAATCAACCTAAAAAAGCAGCACCTAAAAAAGAAAAGGTTGCAAAACAACCCAAACAAACCGAAAAGAAAAATACAGTTACCACCGAAACAGTGGCCGAAAACGCTGTTCCGGCCAACCAAATTGATGCCGCAACCCCTGCCGGCAAAGCACTTAAGTACCTTAACAACATATTAAACAATTTAGGCTGCAACAATACAGAGATTAATGTAGTTTTAAAAGATAACGGAGCCGAGTTTTACATTTCGGGCGAAGGTTTAGGTGTTGTAATTGGCCGCCGTGGCGAAACATTAGATTCTTTGCAATATTTAACCAGCCTTTCGGCCAATGCAGGTAACGGTTATTATAGGGTAACATTAAACATTGGCGATTACCGCCAAAAACGCGAACAAGCATTAATGGGCCTTGCCAAAAGAATGTCGGCACAGGTTTTACGCAACGGTCGTTCACGCACACTTGAGCCGATGAACCCATACGAACGTCGCATTATTCACACCACCGTGCAAGAAATTGAAGGTGTTTATTCAAAATCTATTGGTGAAGGTAGCGGCCGCAGGGTAGTAATAAGTGCTGAAAAAGGCGCTCAAAAACCTGCCCGTGCAAATAATGCGAACGCCCCCGCAAACACAGAGCGCGAACCCAAGCGCGATGCCGAAATTCCGCTTTACGGCAAAATTAACTAATTGAATATTTTAAGAGGTGCTTTGCACCTCTTATTTTTTTATTTAATTCGCATTTGCTTGACAATATAATGCAAAATATTGTATAATTTTTAACAGAAAAACAAAGGTGCAAAGTGTTGCACCTTTTTTGCGTAATCGGAGGAGAAAGCATGAAAAACAATATTGTGGATTGGCAAACCATTACTAATTTTGTGGTTGATGCCTTTGTGGGCTACGGCATACCTAAAGAGGATGCCGAAATTTGTGCCGATGTATTGTTGGAATCAGACAAACGCGGAATAGAATCGCACGGGGTTAACCGCTTTAAACCTATTTATTTAGACCGAATCCGCGATGGAATTCAAAATCCAATTACCAACTTTGAGGTTATTAAAGAAACCCCAACCACCGCCGTTGTGGACGGACACGACGGTATGGGTCAGGTTATAGGCTATAAAGCCATGAATATGGCCATAAAAAAGGCCAAAGAATATGGTATGGGCATGGTGGTTGTTAGAAACTCTTGCCATTATGGTATTGCTGGTTATTATCCAACAATGGCCTGTAACCAAGGCTGCATTGGTATAACAGGCACCAACGCTCGTCCATCGGTTGCACCCACCTTTGGCGTAGAGGGAATGTTTGGCACCAACCCGTTAACTATTGGTATTCCAACCGATGAAGATTTCGATTTTTTAATTGACTGTGCCTCTTCCATAACCCAAAACGGCAAGGTTGAATATTACGAGCGCATAAATGAGCCTGTTCACCCCGGCACAATTATTGGCATTAACGGCGAATCAATAGAAGGCGACGCCGGCGAGGCTTTAAGGCGCATACGCGGCGGCACAGCCGCACTCACTACTTTGGGTGGCATTGGCGAAGATTTAGGCGGATATAAAGGCTATGGCTATGCTATGGTTGTAGAGTTATTGTCGGCCGTGTTGCAAGATGGCGCCTATGGTAAAGCGCTAAACGGCACCGACGAAAACGGAAATAAATCGGCCTACCACCTCGGCCACTTCTTTATAGCGATTGACACTGACCACTTTTTAGGCGAAGAACTTTGCCGCAAAAAAGCCGGCGATATTATAAGGTCGGTCAGAAACTCTAAAAAAGCACCGGGCGCCGAGCGTATTTATTCGGCCGGCGAAAAGGAACACCTTGTTCGCTTAGCAAGGGCTAGCGGTGTGCCGATAAACGAATCGGTTCAAAAGGAAATTACACAGGTGCGCGACCAATTAGGGCTCACCCAATATAAATTTCCGTGGGAGGATTAATTAATGGACATTAGGCAAGAATCCCTTAAAAAGCATTACGAATGGGGCGGTAAAATTGAGGTTATATCGCGCGCACCAATAAACTCAAGGCAAGATTTATCGTTGGCATACACCCCCGGTGTTGCCGAACCTTGTTTGGAAATACAAAAAGATATTAACAAATCTTTCGAACTCACACGCCGCAGCAATTTAGTTGCCGTTATAACCGATGGCACCGCCGTTTTAGGCCTTGGCGACATCGGCCCCGAGGCCGGCATGCCGGTTATGGAGGGTAAGTGTGCTTTGTTTAAAGAGTTTGCCGATGTAGACGCCTTTCCGCTTTGCATAAAAAGCAAGGATGTTGACGAAATTGTAAGAACAATATATCTGCTTTCAGGCAGTTTTGGCGGAATTAATTTAGAGGATATTTCGGCCCCAAGGTGCTTCGAAATTGAGCAAAAATTAAAACAAATTTGCCACATTCCAATTTTCCACGACGACCAACACGGCACCGCAATAGTTGTGGCCGCAGCATTAATAAATGCCCTAAAACTTGTGAAAAAACAAATTGGCGAAATTAAGGTGGTTATAAACGGCGCCGGTTCGGCCGGCATCGCAATCGGCAAACACCTTATGAATATGGGTGTAAAAAATTTAACCTTTTGCGACCGCTTTGGCATTATAACTAAAGGGGGCAAAAACAATAACCCCGCCCAAGAAGAAGTTGCCGCCGTAACTAATAAAGAGGGCAAGTCCGGCACATTGGCCGATGCTCTAAAGGGTGCCGATGTGTTTATAGGTGTTTCGGCCCCAAATTTAGTTACACCGCAAATGGTAAAATCCATGGCAAGCGATGCCATTTTGTTTCCAATGGCCAACCCCACCCCCGAAATTATGCCCGATGTGGCATTAGCGGCAGGCGCCAGGGTTGTCGGCACAGGTCGGTCCGATTTTGCCAACCAAATTAACAATGTTTTGGCATTCCCCGGAATTTTCCGAGGTGCGCTTGATTGCCGTGCCACCGTTATTAACGAGCAAATGAAGGTTGCCACCTCTTATGCTTTAGCATCATTAATACCCGACGACCAAATAACCGAGGATAACATTATACCGCCCGCGTTAGATAAGCGTGTGGCTAAAACCGTGGCCGAAGCCGTTATAAAGGTGGCCAAAGAAACAGGCGTAGCAAGAATTTAATATGTATTTTTTAAGGGGGCTTTAAGCCCCCCCATTTTTTATGTGTTAAAAATATTTTCAATAACACCTTGCGAATATTCTTCCAACGCCTTAAAATCCATGGCATTAATATAAAACGATTCCAAAACATCGTGGGCGCTTTTGGCGTCTTTTAAGGTTTTAACGGCAGCGGTAATAAGGGTTAGAGTTGCTTTGTTGTTAAATTTAATTTTTTCGCGGCTGTTGTTTAATTCTTGGCTAATTAAAAAACGGCGGGTGTGAATTTTGCGGCTGTTGGCGGTTATGTTACTAAAACTGCTTTGGCGGCAAAAGGCTAATTTTAGTTTTGGCAGAATAATTGCATCGGTAATATCATTTGGCAAAATTGGGTTTTTAACGGTTATAATTTCGTGGCCGCAGTTTAGCGCGTAATCGTGCACACCTGAAAATATAACCGATGCCACCGCACCTATTTCATCACATATAACTACCTTTTCTCTTGACAAAATATCAATCGTTTTGTCATAAAAAACATAACCCTCGGGCGTAATGCCACCCAAAAATCTAACCCATTCTTGTGTTGTGCCGTCGGTTTTTGCAATATAACGCTCGGCTAGTTTTGCGCCGTAAGAAATGGCTTTGTCAATGTTGGTGCTTTTAAGTTGCAGGTTAAAATTATAACCTAAAAGTTGCCCCGCCGCCTTTATATATTCTGCTGCCCGCTTGTGCAAAAATTTATTATCGGCCGATGTTTTTATAATATCATTTTTGTTTTTTAATAAAATTTTTCTGTTCCAAAAATTGCCGGTGTTAATAATTTGCTCGCAAACGCCGGGCAAAGTCGGCTCAACCACATGCGGTGCAGTGCCATCAAGAATAATTATTTTATCGTCGGGCAGAATAACTGCGTCCAGACTTTTAGGGTCGCTGCTGCAGGGGCACAAAACAACCTGTTTTTTGAGCTCTGTGGCCCTTTTTAAAAATTTTTTCATTACCCCGGATTTACCCGTTCCGGGTCCACCCTTAATTATGTAGGCACTCCAATCGGCAACCGAATAATTGTTGTTAAAGGCAGAATAAAACCCACCCGCGCTGTTAGCGGCCAAGAAAAAATGCGGAAAATGGTTATTGGTCATAAAAAAGCCTCCGTTTCAATATATATTATTCAAAAAGATGTTCTTTGACACGAAAACAATTTTGTGTTATAATGTTTTGGCGAGTTAATTGAGCGGCTGCGGGCTACGGCCCGAGGAAAGTCCGAGCTCCGCAGGACAGGATAGCAGCTAACGGCTGCCGAGGGCGACCTTAGGGAAAGTGCAACAGAGATATACCGCTGTATTTTACAGCAAGGGTGGAAAGGCGAGGTAAGAGCTCACCGCCCGCTCGGAGACGAAACGGGCCTGCAAACCCTATCCGGAGCAACACTGAGTGAGGCTATACACTTGTCCGGTGTGCCTCGAAAAGTGGCTTGAGCCGTAAAGCAATTTACGGCCTAGATAGATAGTCGTTCACGACAGAACTCGGCTTACAGATTAACTCGCATTATTTACAAAAAAGGCACCTTTTTAGGTGCCGATTTATTATGCTTGACATTATATAATGTTTATTATATAATACATTTTGTATCTGTGTATTACAGATTATCAATCAGAAAGGAAATCTCTTTACAATGCAAAAGAAAATCAGACTTACCGACGAAGGTCTAAAAACATTGCAGCAAGAGCTTGAAACCCTTAAAACCCAAGGCAGAAAAGATATTGCCGAAAAAATTAAAGTAGCCCGTGGTTATGGCGATTTATCCGAAAATAGCGAATACGACGAAGCCAAAAACGAGCAGGCTAAAATAGAAGCCCGTATTATTGAAATTGAAGCAATGCTTAAAAATGTTGAAATTATAGAGGACGTTAAAGGCACAACCAAAACCGTTGTGCTTGGCTCTAAGGTTACTATTTTAGATGTAGAGTTCGAAGAAGAACTTGAATACAGAATAGTAGGCTCGGCCGAGGCTAACCCCGAAAAAGGCCGTATTTCCGATGAATCTCCGGTTGGCAAGGCCTTGTTAGGCCATAAAAAAGGCGATGTAGTTTTTGCTGAAGCCCCCGCAGGTGAAATTGAGTTCAAAATTTTAGCAATTTCAAAATAATTTTTAGGGGCGGATTTTCTGCCCCATTTTTAATACAAAGGTGTGAAAAAAGTGAGCGAAAATATTACACAAAATACAGAAACCACAGCCGAACAACTTAACGAAATTTTAAAGGTTCGTCGCGAAAAACTTGCCAATTTAAAGGCATCAGGTCAGGACCCGTTCGCAATAACCAAATTCGATTTCGATAATGATTCGGCCAACATAAAGGCAAATTTTGAAGAGTTCGAAGGCAAAACCGTTAAAATTGCCGGCCGCATTTTAGCCCGTAGAATAATGGGCAAGGCAAGCTTTGTCGGCATTTCGGATTGCAGCGGCAAAATTCAACTTTATGTTAGGCGCGACGATGTTGGCGAGGATGTTTACGCCGGCTTTAAAAAGTGGGATATTGGCGATATTATAGGTGTAGAGGGTTTTGTGTTTAAAACCCAAACCGGAGAAATTTCGGTTCATGCAACCGCAATTACCCTGCTTTCAAAATCGCTTTTGCCGTTACCCGAAAAATTCCACGGACTTACCAATAACGATTTACGCTTTAGGCAAAGGTATGTCGATTTAATAATGAACCCCAACGTTAAGCGTAATTTCGAAATTCGCTCTAAATTCATAAAATTTATGCGCAATTACCTCGATAATATGAATTATATTGAGGTTGAAACACCCGTGCTTAACACAATTGTTGGCGGTGCAGCAGCCCGCCCCTTTGTTACACACCACAACACCTTAAATATACCAATGTATATGCGCATAGCAACCGAATTGCCCTTAAAACGCCTTATTGTTGGCGGAATGGACAGGGTTTATGAAATTGGTCGAATTTTCAGAAACGAGGGAATGGACCCAAAACATAACCCCGAGTTCACAACGGTTGAACTTTACCAAGCCTATGCCGATTTTAACGATATGATGGATATTGCCGAGGGCATAATTTCGGGCGCCGCTAAAGAAATCCACGGCACCTACGAGGTGGAATGGCTTGGCGAGAAAATTGACCTGACACCCGGCTGGCGCAGGCTTACTATGGTGGATGCCGTTAAAGAATATGTCGGCATAGATTTTAGCACCATTACATCCGACGCCGATGCCGTTGCAGCCGCAGCAGCCATTGGTGTAGAATTAGCCGACACCGCCGACAAAACCTGGGGCAACGCACTTTATGCCTGTTTTGACCAACGTGTAGAGGAAAAATTAATTCAGCCCACATTTATAACAATGTACCCTGTGGAAGTTTCGCCGCTTACAAAGGCTTCTCCCGCAGACCCAAGGCTTACCGAGCGTTTTGAGTTGTTTGTTTGCCGTTCCGAGCTTGCAAATGCCTACTCCGAACTTAACGACCCAATAGTTCAGCGCGAAAGGTTTGAAAAACAATTAGAACTGCGCGAACGCGGCGACGACGAAGCCGAGATGCTCGACGAAGACTTTTTAACCGCCATGGAATACGGTATGCCACCAACAGGCGGCATGGGCATAGGAATAGACCGCGCCGTAATGCTGCTTACCAATTCCGATTCAATTCGCGAAGTAATTTTATTCCCAAC
>JAZRSY010000009.1:0-2236 GCA_045651765.1 Acutalibacteraceae bacterium
AAGGAGGAAAACCATGAAAAAAATTATTAGTATTACCTTAATTTTTGCTTTATGTTTATGCCTTTGTGCATGTGGGGGCAATAAATCTGGCAATAACCTAACCTCATCCAACGAAAGCAATAAAAACGACACTTTTTTAAACTCGGACGACCCAAATAAACCCACTGTTATGAATATGTTTTATCGTAACACTTTAGGCATTGAAATAGTATCCGACAATCCTGATATTCAGGCTGTGGACCAAAAGGCCGACGAATTACTCAAGAAAATAGAAGACTACCCTGACTCCCTTAAGGCTACTGGCAAAACATATTATGTTTCGGCCGAGGGTGACGACAAAAACGATGGCCTTACCCCCGAAACCGCAGTTAAATCTTATTTAGTTATTAAAAACTTAGTAACTAATGGCGACGTGGTTCTGTTCCGCAGGGGCGATATTTTCCGCGGTCAAATCAGATTAATGCCCGGTGTATCATATGGCGCTTACGGCACCGGTATTAAACCACGTATTTACGGCTCTTCAGACGGAAAAGAGGGTACATGGACCGAAACCGAAAAAGATATTTATACATATAACGCTCCTATGAACAACTATTCCAATATAGTTTTTAATAACGGCGAAGCAGTTGGACGCCCTGTACAAAACAGTGAAGAATTAACAAAAAAGGCTTTAAATGTTTTATACAAAGCCGGAAAAATTTCGGTTTACAGCCCAGATGGTAACCCGGCAGAAATTTTCGATAATATTGAAATAGTTGACGATGCTTACTGCTTAGTAGCCGGTAACGGAAACGGTGAAGATTCCCGTGATATAACATTACAAAACCTTTGCATAATGTACACCGGTGTGCATTGTATTGGTGGCCTTGGAAGCGCTTTTAACTTTACTATTGAAGGTTGCGTTTTAGGGTTTGCCGGCGGCCGTGATTTATATAAAGGCGGAGGTCAGGTATCCCTTGGTAATGCAATTGAGTTTTGGTACGAAGCCGAAAACGTTAATGTTCACGACAACTATATTTTCCAATGCTACGACACAGGAATTACACACCAAGGGCCCAACTCTAAATTCAACAATATTCGTTATTCCAACAACCTTATTGAATATTGCGTTTGGGGCATAGAAGCCTGGACCTCGCATGGAAAAGACCAAGAAGGCCCCAATAATACCTATGGCGATGTTTATATTGAAAACAATATAATTAGGCACTCGGGTTACGGTTGGGGCAGCCTTGACAGACCCGACAAAGATGTTTACTGTGACATTATCTATAATGTAAAAGACCACGTAAAACCTCTTACAATTTCGGGCAATATATTAGACAGAACCCGTAAAAATTCCATTTTTTTTGCCAAGTACCCCGATAAATCTTTACAAATATTAACCGATAACACCTTCTTGATAGAAGGCAACAGCGGCACAGCAGCCATTAATATGAACGGACAAATCTGCAAAATCGGCGACGATTTTGATACTTTCGCAAACAAGTTCTTTGGAACGGTTTCAGGCAATAAACTAATTAATGTTGAATAATTAAAAAAGTATTTGTTTTAACAAAGTTTTTTATCTTTAAAAATTTAATGGAAAAATTTTTGTGCATATTTTTAACTTTTATTTTGCTTTTTTCGGTTTTTGGTTGTAAAAAAACGATGACAATATTTATATGTATAGCACACCAATGAAAAACTATTCAAACATAGTTTTCAACAACGGCGAAGCAGTTGGCCGTCCTGTGCAACATAAAAGCGGATTAACAAAACCCCTTTAAATGTTTTATATAAAGGTAGAAAAATTTGGGTTTATTAATCACATATGGTAATCCCAAACACGTTTTCAATAGTATCGAAATAGTAGCCGATGCCATCGGAAAAAACTACCATTTTGTATGTGGTAATATAACCTGGTTGCATTCAATGGCAATAATTAGTTGCTGACCGTTTTCTTTGATAGCTTAGCACTTTTCGCGGCAAACGAGTAAAAGTGGCTTAAAGCCTGGGTCGAGTTTTGCGTTCACTTTAAGCTTCATATACTTACCAAATAAATTAATAAATACTTGAATAATTGTCGAAAGCATGTTATAATAAACTAAATTAACCGAAGGAGGAAAACCATGAAAAAAATTATTAGTATTACCTTAATTTTTGCTTTATGTTTATGCCTTTGTGCATGTGGGGGCAATAAATCTGGCAATAACCTAACCTCATCCAACGAAAGCAATAAAAACGACACTTTTTTAAA
>JAZRSY010000010.1:0-42673 GCA_045651765.1 Acutalibacteraceae bacterium
AAGTGCGTGAGAAAGTAATGCTCACCCGCATTGCAATGACCGTTACAATTGTAATAATGTGTCTTGCCGCTATGAGCTTTACCGCCTACGCCTATTTTTCTTACAATGTCACCTCCGGCTCCAACATTATAAAATCGGCAAGTTTCTATACCGACGTTACGGTTCAGATTACCGATGCTGATGGAAAAGCCGTAGATAACAGTCAAATAACGCCAATAACCAGCGACAATAAGAATTTTGTCGTTAGAGGTTTAGAGGTTGGTAAATGGTACAAATTTACTATTGTAAAGTCTAAGAGAAATACCGCACAAACCGGATTTATCGTTGTTTCCGCAGAGGGTTGCCCTATTACTTATCACACGCAGCAATTGGGCGTGGATAAAAGTGTTCCCGGCGAATATACGTCAGAAATCACTTTTAAGCTGATGATTACTGATGCCACAGAAGTGACTTTGAAATCTCATTGGGGTACATCCTCCTGCTATTCCGAGTATCAAATCGGCAGCGTTGATGATGAAAGATATATTATCTTGAATGAAGCAATCACAATGTTTGTCAACGGTCATACTGAACCCAATGTCAGCACAGGAACTGACAAAGGCTCCTATGATGAAAGTAAAGATGCTGAAAGCACTACTCCTTCCACAAACACTACATCCGGTACGGAGACACCCTCTACTCAAACTTCGGAGAGTACGACTACTCCCTCAACCGAAACAAGCACACCTGTAGAAACTACACCGCCCGAAACTACGGGAGAAAGTGAATCTACAAATACAACCGAGCCAAACAGCACAACTACAGAACCTGCAACTCAAACAATGGAGCCTGCGGCGACTGAGCCGGCAAGCACCAAATCAACCACAGAAACCCAGTCTGTAACCGAAAATTCGGAAAATACAGGCGCACCCACCACCGAGGCAAGCGAATAATGAAGTTTAAAATATTTGCCAAAATATCCCTATTTTTCGGGGGGTACACCCTATCAGCGTTCTAAAAAGGAGGCTGACAGCGTGAATAACACCCCTAATACAGAAGAATTTGAGCGCTGTGTTGTATGCGGCGCATTGACCTGTGTTCCAATTTCTATGCCGGTTGACTGGAGAGAAAATTATGAAATCGGTCTTGGTCAGATCTGTGATGAATGTGCGAAGCAGCAGCGTAAGGCAATCGAGCGTGAAAATATGCTGAGCACAGCACAGATCCTGCAAGCTGTAGAGCAAAGCAGAGAAGAAAATAAATAATAAAGCTCTATATCATACGAAAAAGCACAGTTCTTTATCAAAAAATGAAATAGTGAATAGTTAGTAGACACAAAAAACACAATTAGGCTGCCTGTTCGATTCTATATCGAACAGGTGGTTTTTTATTTTCGCTCAAAAAAGTGTTCCAATAGAGCAAATTTTCGCTAATTTTTATGCTTTTGCCCCTCCATTTAAGTTTTCTTGAAACGCAAATAAAACCTTTTTTACATTTTTATCAAAGAGTCGCGGTGGTCGCGGTTCTTAATTTTTTATGTAAAAGAGGTTTTTGTATGTTAGACAGAACAGAGTACGAAAATTATTGGTATGCTTTCCAGCAGAAGTTGGACAAACTTTTGGACGAACGTAATATGTCCTATCGAGGATTAAGTATTAAGCTTGGCAAATCTCCGGGATATATTCAAGACGTTCTCAGCCGAAGAATCGATCCGTCCACTATATCTTTGTTTGAAATTGCAGCATATTTTGACTGCACAATATGGGATTTTTTAAATATTACCAAGTGAAAGTTACGGGGCATCATTTGTCAAACAAGACATCGGGCAAATCTATTGACGCTGAAAAAATCACATGCTAAACTGACTATACTTCATTCATAATTATGAATGGGCGAACACAAAGAGCAATAAAAAAATTGTATGTTATTGTTGCTCTTTGCCTACTGATGCTGCACATATGCTACAACAGGCTTGTCTATGTTGCTGTCAAGGTGGTGGAGAGCTCGATAAAGCAAAACCGAAATAAAAGAAACAGGGCTGCCGTCAGAAGTGCTTGCTTTTTCCATCATATCTTTTTGTGGAACGTGCAAATGGTAGGCATATAACCCTTCTGCATCAAACGCAACGGCATCTAAACCATAGGCCTCTTGAGGTCTTTTGAAGGTGCAAAGATTTTGTCGGAATTAATTGCACTATCGGGGAAGGAATAGGAATATTCTCCATCACAAATCGGGCTGTCGTTGAAACGCAACACAAGGTTTTCTTTTTCTCGTTTAGAGAAAACGCAAAAATAAGGATATTGCATCATTGCTTTCTCTACAGCGTGATACAATATATTATAATCGACAGTATCTTTCATACGTATCGCAAGTCTAAAAGTGCTTATAAAATCTTCGTTTGCTCCATAAAACAAGGGGTTAGGTTAAAGTTCATAAATTCTCCTTAATAATCGGTATTCGGGAAAGATTTTCTTCTTAATACAACTTTCTAATTTCAGTTTATTATGCACCTAAAATTTAAATCGTTCAACCGCTTTATTATTATATTGTGCAGATATTTGTTAATGTATAAAAAATTTAAAAGCATCGGTAAAAACCGATGCTTTTTTTCTTGCAATTATAGTACAAATAAAAACAAAGTTTTAATTTACGGCATTTAATTTTAAAATAAAGCTCATTCCTTCATATTCATTATCTTCAATTAAATATCCGTAATTCATAAGGGTTTTCCCACTATAAACGGTGCCGTTAATTTCGTAATTATAGTTACTGTTCAAGCCCTTTAATTTAAGGTAAACGGCCTCGTTGGTTGGGCGGGCTTGCTTTACAATATAGTAAACCAAAGCGGTTTTTTTATCTTCGGTTACATACGACCAAGCAGCATGTCTTGAAACAAACGGATTAAGTAATCTGTAAAATGTTCCGTTCATTATAATATCGCGGTTATCTTTATAAAATTTAACCTGATTTTTAACCTCTTCAATTTCTTCGCTAGAAAGTTTGGATAAATCAAGCTCATAACCAAAAGCGCCGCTCATAGCAACATTACCACGCATAGAAAGGGGGCTTGAGCGCTTAATTTGGTGGTTGGGTACGGCCGATACATGACACGCCATTGTAGAGGCAGGGTAAACCATGCTTGAGCCGTATTGAATAAACAAACGCTCGGTAGCGTCGGTATCATCACTTGTCCAGTTTTGTGGCATGTAATATAACATTCCGGGGTCGTTGCGACCACCACCGCCACTGCAGCCTTCGAATAAAATTTTGGGGAATTTTTGTGTTAGTGTTTCTAAAATTTCATAAAGCCCTAAAATATACCTATGGTAAAATTCGCCCTGACGGTCGGCAGGCAGGCTTGAGGAATAGGCATCGGTCATGTTGCGGTTCATATCCCATTTAACATACTCTATATTTGCGTTGCTTAATATGTTTGAAAGGGTATCAACAATATAACTTCTAACCTCGGGTTTTGTTAAATCTAAAATACATTGGTGCCTGCCGTAATGTTCTTTAGAATACGGTGTTTTAATAAGCCAGTCTGGGTGAGATTTATATAATTCACTTTTTAGCGAAATCATTTCGGGTTCAAACCAAAGGCCAAACTTTAGGCCGCGTTTGTTAATCTCACTCACAAGGTCGCTTAAAGGGCCGTTAAGTTTTTTCTCGTTAGCAAACCAATCCCCTAAAGATGTTGTGTCGTCGTTGCGTTCACCAAACCATCCGTCGTCTAAAACAAAAAGTTCTAAACCAAGGTTTGATGCTGCATCGGCAATTTTAATTAAATCGTTTTTGGTAAAGTCGGCATAGGTGGCTTCCCAGTTGTTAATTAAAATAGGCCTTGCTTTGTCGCGCCAGTAGCCTCTGCAAAGGCGGGTTCTGTACAACTTGTGGAAGGTGTGAGATATTTTTGAAAATCCGTTTTCTGAAAAGGCAATAACAACCTCGGGGGTTGTAAAGGTTTGGCCGTGTTCGAGTTTAAAATCAAATTCAAACGGGTTAATACCGGCTTGAACCCTAACGGTTTCGTTATATTCGCGTTCCATTAAAAACTTATGGTTACCACTATAAATTAGCGAAATGCCATAAGCGTTGCCGTAATCTTCGGTAGCGCCTTGTTCAAAAAACAATAAAAACGGGTTTTCAATATGCCCCGAGGCGCCACGCCGTGATTCAAACCCTTGCGAGCCTTTATGTACGGCGTTGCGTTCAATATGTTTTTCACGGGCCCAAGCGCCTTCTAAGTGTATGTATTCGTAATTACCGGCAGGAAAATCCAGGCTAAAACTTTGTGCATTTTTAAGGCGAATGGGGGAGTCGGAATTATTAATAATCTCGCTGTGTCTGCAAATGGCATTATAGCCGTTAATAATTGTGTAATAAAGTTTAACCTGTAGACCGTAATTAATATCTTCGGTTAAAATAATTAAGGTTTGGGCCTCGTTATCGTTTTCGGTGTAAACTGCGGGCAGACCCTCTAATTTTGGTTTGCCGTTAATAATTTCGTAGCTTTTAAATTTAAGTTCGGGGGTGTGGCAACCGTCTTTAGTTAAAATTTGGTAGGCGGGCGCCCTAAAATCCGAAGCACCGCTCGAAGGATATTCTTGTGGCAGGGCAGATAACGAGTATTTTGGATTTTCCTCGTTTGAGTAGGAGGTAAATTCGGTGTTTATGTTTTTTTGGTAAAATAAATCTTTAGCCTCAACACTTGCACCAAAATGCAAATGTAAAAGGTCGTTTTGTTCAGACACTTCAATAACATAACTTATTTCGTTATTAAAAATATGAAATTTATTATTTAAAAATTCAATTCCCATATTGGCCTCCAATAATTTATTAATTTTAATATAGCATATAAAAAATAAAAAAGCAAGGTAATTAATTACCCTGCTTTTTATATTTATTTAGCTTAATAATAGAAAAACTTAAAGGTGGCAAACATAAATTTCCCGATTTATTGGGTTCTGTGCCCAACAACACGCTGCTGTAATTTAAAAATTCGTTTGGTAAATCAATATTAACTTCGGTTTGGTTAATATTAAATGCAGCCAAAACGGCATCTTGGGTGCTGCTTCTTATAAACGAGAGCAAATTATGGTTGCAAGCATAGGGCTCAAAAGTGGCTTCTTTAAAACAATTGGCACCTTTTCTCATTTTGCCTAAAGATTTATAATGCTCTAATATTTCGTTGTCTTGGTTATCCCACGGGAAAGCAGCTCTGCAAAATGGGTCGCCAAAACCCTGAACACCAGCTTCGTCGCCATAATAAACAGACGGTATACCCGGTAAAGTAAATTGTATGGCGGTAACAATTTTTAAAAGTTTTTTAGCCTTTTCATATTGCTCGGGGCTAAGCGAATTGTTAGACTGCCATTCTCTGTCTGTGGGGTAGTTTTTACCAAAAGCAAGCAGTGTTAAAATTCGGGCGGTGTCGTGGGTGCCAATGTGGTTCATTAAGGTTTTAATGCTTTGTGGTGGGTAATTTTCGCATATTGATTCAATAGTGTTAACAAACGCATTGGCATTACCCGAAAAAATAAAATCTAATATAGCATTGCAAAACGGGTAGTTCATAACAGAATCTAACTGTTTGCCTTGCAAGAATTTACGGCGTGCGCCATAACTGATTTTATTAGAGGCATCCTCCCAAACCTCGCCTAAAATATAGGCGTTGGGGTTTTCTGATTTAACGGCCAGCCTTATGTTTTCTAAGAATTTATCAGGCAATTCATCGGCAACATCAAGCCGCCAACCGCTAATTCCTTTTTTAAGCCAATACCTTAAAACACCGTTTTCACCCGTAATAAAATTGGTGAACTCGGGGCTGTCTTCAATGGTTTCGGGCAGGGTTTTAATGCCCCACCAGGATTCGTAATCGTGCGGCCAATTGTCAAATTTAAACCAATTATAATAGGGCGATTTTTTCGAATTAAAAGCGCCAACACTATCGTAATTTTGGTATTTATTAAAATATACACTGTCGTCGCCGGTGTGGGAAAAAACGCCATCTAAAATAACGGCAATGCCCAACTTCTTGGCAGCCTTGCAGAGTTTTATAAGGTCGGATTCTGTGCCTAAGAGTGGGTCGATTTTAAAGTAATCAGCCGTATTATATCGGTGGTTGGAAGATGCTTCGAAAATAGGGTTTAAGTATATGCAATTAACGCCGAGCTCGGCTATGTGGGGCAATTTTTTAATTATTCCTTTAATATCGCCACCGTAAAAATCGTTGCCTAAGGTGCATTTTTCGTCTACTTGGCGGTATTCGGGCTGTTTGTTCCAGTCATTGTTTATAAACCGCTTATCAGGAATGTTGGATTTTTTGCTGCCCGAATTAAAAAACCTGTCGGGGAATATTTGGTATATAACACCGCCGTCAAGCCAGTCAGGCGTTTTGAATGTATTGTCATAAACCGTTTGTTGCCAACATTGGCCTTGGTCTGACACATGACCTAAAGAATTTTCGCATCGAGTAACATAAAACTCGCCATAAGGGCTTCGATATTTAAAACGATACCAATAAAGACCCGAGTCAAGCGCGATTTCACAATCAAAAAATTGATAATCTTCAAGCCATTCGGCAGGGGATAGTTTAACCTCTTTAAAGTCGGGTTCATCGTCGCATTTTATTAACAAAAATGCGGCGCTGCACAGGGCATCTTTATGCAACAAAAGCCGTAGCTTCTGTTTTTGACCAGAAGCTACAGCTCCAAAATGTGGTTTATAAAGCTTGTTTTTTGAATCAAAAGGATAATACTGCATAATTTTTACTTAAGCGGCGAAACATTCCAAATATTTTTAGCATAGTCTTCAATAGACCTATCTGCTGCAAAAATACCGGATTTTGCAATATTCATTAACGACATTTTATTAAAGGTAAGTTTATCTTTATATAAAGCATCGGCCTTATCGTGTGCACGGCAATAATCGGCAAAATCGGCAAATGCCATATAATTGTCGTATGTGGTTAAGGAATTATAAATTGCTTCAAAGTTTGTGCCGCCTATACCTTTTCCAATAAAATCTACACAATTTTTAAGAATTTCGTTGTTTTCGTAATATGGTTTTGGCGAATAACCTTGCTTTTTAATCTTGTTAACCTCGGGGGTTTCAAGACCAAAAATAATAATATTATCGTCGCCAACGGCGTTGTGAATTTCCACATTGGCGCCGTCTTCGGTGCCGAGTGTAATGGCGCCGTTCATCATAAGCTTCATATTACCGGTACCACTGGCCTCGGTTGAGGCAAGGGATATTTGCTCACTAATGTTAGCGGCGGGTATCATAAGCTCGGCAAGGGTTACCCTGTAATCTTCCAAAAATAGTATTTTCAGTTTATCGTTAACTGTGCGGTCGTTTTCTATAACCTCGGCCAATTTATTTATCATGTGAATAATTTGTTTTGCAAATAAATAACCGGGCGCTGCTTTAGCACCAAAAATATAGGTTTTTGGAACAAAATCGGCGTTAGGATTCTCTTTTAAATAAAGATATTCTTTAATAATGTGCAAAGCATTAAGGTGTTGGCGCTTATATTCGTGCAAGCGTTTTACCTGCATATCAAAGACTGAATCAGGGTCGATGGTTACACCAAAATTATTTTTAACATAGTTAGCCAAACGCACTTTATTGTTGTGCTTAATGTTGTCTAAGTGCATTAAAACTTCTTTGTTGTTTTTAAATTCTTCAAGTTTTGCAAGTTCGGCAGCATTTTTAACAAAACCATCGCCAATTAACTGTTTTAAATAATCGGTTAACATTGGGTTGGCTTGACAAAGCCAACGGCGGTGTGCAATACCATTAGTAACATTTGTGAATTTGTTTGGAGTAATCTTGTAAAAATCGTTAAATAGCGAATCTTTTAAAATGTTGCTGTGTAATTTAGAAACGCCGTTAACGGTGTGCGACGCAGCAACACAAAGGTTAGCCATATGAATCATACCGTTTTTAATAATTGCGGTGTTTTCAACGGTTTGGGCATTTTGGGTGGCGTCCCAAATTTCTTTTCTGAAGCGGGTGTCAATTTCTTTAACGATTTGATATATACGCGGAATTCTTTGCTTAAACAGGCTTTCTTGCCAACATTCAAGTGCTTCCGACATAACGGTATGGTTAGTATATGCAACGGTGCCTTTAACAATATCCCAGGCCTTTTCCCAACTGTATCCACATTCGTCAAGCAAGAATCGCATTAATTCGGGTATGCAAAGGGTGGGGTGGGTGTCGTTAATGTGAATTGCCACCTTTTCGGGCAAGTTTTCAAGGGTGTTATAGTTGCGTAAGTGGCGGTTTAAAATATCTTGAACCGAAGCCGAAACTAAAAAGTATTGTTGTCTAAGTCTTAAAGATTTGCCTTCTAAATGGTTGTCTTCGGGGTATAAAACCTTGCTTATAACCTCGGTTGTAGCCTTTTCTTCAAGCGCTTTAACATAATCACCCTTATTAAAGGCAGACATATTAATATCTTGATATTCGGCGCTCCAAAGACGCAAAGCATTAACGGTTTTACCGTCGTTGCCGGCAACCATAAGGTCATATGGCATAGCCCTAACAACAGTGTAATCTGTGTGTTCAATGTTGTGGTGTTCGCCATCCCACCATTCGTTAACGGTGCCATCAAATTTAACATCAACGGCAGAAGCAGGCCTTGGTTCTAACCAAACACTGCCACCCGGCAACCAAAAATCAGGCATTTCGGTTTGCCAACCCTCTACAATTTTTTGGCGGAAAATACCAAACTCGTATTTAATGCAGTAACCCATGGCAGGGTAACCACCGGTGGAAAGAGAGTCTAAAAAGCAGGCGGCTAATCTTCCAAGACCGCCGTTTCCAAGGCCGGCATCTGGCTCGAGTTCAAATAAATTATCTAATTTAACCTTAAAAGATTCCAAAGCCTTTTTAACGGTGTGTTCAAGGCCTAAGTTAAACAGATTGTTTTTTAGCGAACGGCCCATTAAAAATTCCATGCTTAAATAATAAACGGTTTTGGCTTTTTTTGCGGCAGTTTCTTTTTTAAATTCACTGCGGCGTTCACGCA
Source organism: Acutalibacteraceae bacterium (assembly GCA_045651765.1). Lineage (GTDB taxonomy): Bacteria > Bacillota > Clostridia > Oscillospirales > Acutalibacteraceae > SIG565. The sequence continues at coordinate 9,017 of JAZRSY010000010.1, forward strand.
TAATATCTAATAAAACCAAAACGGTTGCCTTATAAAAAGCTTCGTCGGATGCCTGTTCGGGCGATATTCCAAAATTGTGAAGTAATTTTTTTTGAATTAATTCGGCAATTTTTTTGCTTGTGTAGTTTTGCGGCATAAAATTCGCTCCTTAAATAATTACTATTATTTATTATTATACCTTAATAATACTATATTCATATAACTTTTTCAACACTAATAACAAAAATGGTGGTTTTTTTATTTATTAATAACAAAAAAACCTTAAAATAATATTGTTTTTTTAAAAATTTTATGCAACAATTATAAAAATAAACAAAAAAATAGCAGGCGTAAAGCCTGCTATAATTTTATTCTGCTATTTCTTCTTCTTCGCTGCCGCATTCAATATAACCTTCGTAACATTCTTTCTTTTTAAGAATGCGGTCAACAATTACTGCAACACCGGCAGCCATTGAAATAATACCAATTAAAACAGAAATACCAACAAAAAGATTTTTCATTTTCATAAATAAACCACCTTTCACTTAAAAAATTATACCATAAAACACAAGGCTTGTCAATTACATTAAGGGTGCAAATAAATGCAATAAATATTGTTTGATTTTTAAAAAAACAGGCCTTTTTTTCCAGTTTTCATACAAAATTTCTTTAGAAACAAGGGTTGTATTGTCAAAAAAGTTTTTAATATCATTAACGGTATTAGTGCTGGACATCCAAACACCGCATTCGAAGTGTAAAAATAGGCTGCGGTAATCCATGTTAATTGTGCCGACGGTTGCAATTGTATCGTCCGACACAAAAATTTTAGAATGTATAAACCCCGGTGTATATTCGTAAATTTTTGCCCCGTTTTCCAACAGTTCCGAGTAATAATATTGTGTTACGGGGTGAACATACCATTTATCAGGAACAGAGGGTGTAATAATCTTTACATCTATGCCCGATTTTGCCGCCAAACAAAGTGCGTTTTTTAATTCATTATCTAAAATTAAATAAGGCGTTGTTATATAAATATATTTTTGGGCATTGTTTATTATTTGCATATATATTCCATGGGCTTGGTTGGTTGTATTTAACGGGTCATCGTAATATGGAATATAAAAACCATCACATAATTTTGAGTTATAATTATTTAAAACCGGTGGAGTTAATTCACACCCTGTAATAAATTCCCACATGCTGCAAAACAAAGCCGTCATAGTGTTAACGGCCATACCTTTAAGCATAATTCCGCTGTCTAACCAATGGCCAAATCGTTCAATTTCGTTTATATATTCATCGCCAATATTAATGCCGCCTGTAAAGGCTACACAGCCGTCAATAACCACAATTTTGCGGTGGTCGCGGTTGTTCATAAAAATATCGATTGATGGTTTTATTGGGTTAAAAACCGAAACCTGAATGCCGTGATTTTTTAAATCGTTAACAAAATTTTTTCCCTGCCTTTTTATTGAGCCAAAATCATCAAAAATTATTTTCACCTCAACATTATTTTCGGCCTTTTGTTTTAATATTTTATAAATTTGCTCCCACATTTCGCCTTCGGCTAAAATATAAAACTCAATATAAATAAATTTTTGTGCTTTTTCTAATTGCAATAAAAGTTCTTTTAAAAATTCCTCTCCTACGCTTAAAAATTTGCTTTCGGTATTACTGTAAACAGGGCACATAGATTCATTTTGCAAATATTCGGCTTGGCGAAAATGTATTAAATCGTTATATTTTAAAGAATCTTTTATATTTTGACTTTGATTAAAGCGGGAAAGGTGTTTTTTGTTAGCGGCGCACATTCTTTTTTTAAGGTGTGGGAACATTCTGCCGCCGCCAAAAATAAGGTAAGAAAGCACCCCGAAAACAGGAACAATTAATATAAAAATAATCCACATAATTTTATAACTTTGGTCGCCACGCATATTAATTATGTGCATTATTGTTAAAAGCGATATTAATTTTGAAAATCCTTGAATCCAAAATCTTGTTTCAGCAAAAGTTTTAATGGAAAATATAAAGAATATAATTTCCAACAAAACAATTATTAAGTAAATTATAGGTCGAGTTTGGATTCTTAAACCGCGTTTTTTATCAAGCATATTTTACCCCCCAAGATTACCCTATAATAACATTATTAATTTTTAATTACAAAGTTATTAATTTTTTATAAATTTTTGTAGAGAATTATTGCTTTGTATGTTATAATAATTTTATATTTTATTTGGAGGAATTGTTTTGTCGAATAGTTGTTTAAAATTAGCAAACGGAGTAGATGGATTTTTTATTAAAAACGACCGTTTTAACACCACAGTTTTATCGGTTAATTTTTATTTACCGCTTAAAACCGAAACCATTTCGGCATATGCTTTGCTTCCATATGTTTTAACATCCTGTTCAAACGAATACCGAGATTTTTCCAAGCTTAATTTTAAGCTTAATATGCTTTATGGGGCCGATTTGGTTGTAAGTTCAAACAGGGTAATGGATATGCAACACATTAAAATTGCCATTTCGGTTATTAATGACGAATTTACAATTAACAAAAATTCAGTCATTAACGAGGCCATGGATTTGCTTATTTCTTTGATTTTTAATCCTGCAGTGCAAAACAATTCGTTTTTTGATGCCGATATTGAAAGAGAAAAACGCAAATTACTTGAAAATATTGCGGCCGAGGTTAACGAAAAACGCGTTTTTGCCAAGAACCGAATGTTAGAAATTATGTTTGAAAATTCGCCATACGGCATTTCTAAATACGGCACCGAAAGCGGCGCAAAGGCAATAACCGGTCAAATTTTATATAACGCTTGGCAAGAAATGTTAAAAACCGCATATGTTAGGGTGCAGGTAATCGGCAAACAGTTGCCAGATGGTGTTTTTGAGCAAATAACCAATTGTTTTAATAAATTTAACCGCGAAAATATAGTGGATTATAAAAAGGTAACAAAGGTAGAAAAAGCAGATAACATTAAACAGGTAACCGAGCATTTTGATGTTACCCAAGGCAAATTGGTTATGGGTTTTTCAAGTGAAATCTGCGGTCAAAACGCTTACGATTTATTATTGGCTACCGACATTTTCGGTGGCGGACCATATTCTAATTTGTTTACCAATGTGCGCGAAAAACTCAGCCTTTGTTATTATTGCTCGGCTTCATCAGTTAGGGGCAAGGGCTTTGTTATAGTGCAGTCGGGCGTAGAGGCCGAGAATGCCGAAAAAGCCCAAACCGAAATTTTAAATCAGTTAAACAGCATTAAAAATGGCAATATCTCCGATTTTACCTTTTCGGCTTCGCAAAAGGCAATTTCTGGTGCTCTGCTTGCATATAACGATAATTTAGGCGGCATAGACCAATGGTATTCTTCCAATATAACTCAAAATGAACCCATAAGCCCCGAAGAAGCAGCCAATATAGTTAATAACATTACCAAACAAGATGTTATTAATGCAGCCAAAGGGATTAACCTTAACACAGTTTATAGGTTAATGCCACAGAAAGAGGGGGAATAAAATGGAAACTAAAGTATTTTCTAATAAAATTTTGGGCGAAGATTACACCGTTACAACACTAAAAAACGGGTTAGAAGTTTATATTTACGAGAAGCCTCAGTTTAATTCGCTTTATGCCGTTTACGGCACAAAATACGGCTCAATTGATTCCACCTTTAATGCTAACGGCCAAGAATATACCGTGCCCGACGGCATTGCGCATTTTTTAGAACACAAACTTTTCGAAAGTGAAGATGGCGATGCCTTTTCTAAATACGCCAAAACAGGCGCCTATGCCAATGCCTTTACCTCGTTTGACCGAACCTGCTATTTGTTTTCGGCCACCACTAATTTTAGTGAAAATTTAGATATTCTGTTAGATTTTGTGCAAAACCCATATTTTACGGCCGAAACCGTTAAAAAAGAGCAGGGAATTATTGGGCAAGAAATAAAAATGTATGATGATTCGCCGTCTTGGCGGGTTATGTTTAATATGTTAAGGGCAATGTATTTTAACAACCCTGTTAAAATTGATATTGCCGGCACTGTGGAATCTATTGCCGAAATAGACGATAAGGTGTTATATAACTGCTATAATACATTTTACAACCCTGCTAATATGTTTGTTTGCATTGCAGGTAATATAAAAACAAATTTTGTTTTAGAAAAAATTAAAAATTCGGTTAAAAACAAAGAACCCGTAAACTTAACCAGAATTTACCCAACCGAACCCGATAATGTAGTTGACCGTTATACCGAACAAAGTCTGGATGTTGCCATACCGCTATTTTGTTACGGATATAAAATAAATTTACAAAACAAGGTTACTCTGCCCGATTTTATTGCAATGAATGCCTTTTTAAAAATTTTAGCCGACGATGCTTCGCCGTTATATAAAAGGCTTACCGAATTAAAACTCATTAATGATGAATTCGATGCAGAATATTTTTGCGGTAACTCTTACAATGCCGTTATTTTTGAAGGGGAATCTTTTGACGCTTTGCAAGTTGCAGGGGAAATTAGCGACGAGGTTGAAAATATTATTAAAAACGGCGTAGATTCATTGCTTTTAGAATCCGTAAAATACGATATGTACGGTCAGGCCGTAAAGCGTTACAATAATGTGGAAAGCATTGGTCATATGCTTATAGATGCCGCAGTATTTAATTTTGATTATTCTAACGAGCTTAACATTATTAAAAATTTAACCGAAGCCGATATTTTAAAGGCCGCAGCGCTTTTAAATAAAGAAAATTCGGTGTTATCGGTTGTAAACAAGAAGGTGTAAAAATGTATAGCGGAACAATTTTTGGTTTAGAGTTTAACATTAATCCGGTTGCTTTTACCATTCCTTTGGGCAGTGGCTGGAGTGTTTATTGGTACGGCATAATTATTGCTTGCGGTTTTTTAGCGGCAATTATTTATGGTTTTGCAAACGCTAAAAAACTTAATTTGAATGTAGACCGTATGATAGATGTAATTTTAGTAACCACACCTGTGGCAATTTTGTGCGCTAGGGCATATTACGTTATTTTCGATGGCGAAAAACTAAACAGCATATCGGAATTTTTTGGCTTTTCGGGCGCGGGTTTTTCAGGCCTTGCAATATACGGCGGTGTTATTGGCGCATTTGCCTGTGGCTTTATAATGTGCAAAATAAGAAAGGTTAATGTGCTCAGTATGTTCGATATTGCTGCGGCCGGTTTTATTTTAGCACAGGGCATTGGTCGTTGGGGCAACTTCTTTAACCAAGAAGCCTACGGAACATTTACAGGCAGCGAATGGTGGGGTATGACCAGCAACCGCATAGCCGCCGAAATGGGCAGTACAAAACTTGTGCACCCTTGCTTTTTATATGAATCCATTTGGTGTATTTTAGGCTTTATTGCGTTGCACTTTATTATAAAAAATCGCAAATTTCCAGGTCAGGTTGTTTTAAGCTACGGCGCAATATATGGCCTTGAACGCGGGTTTTTAGAACTGATTAGAACCGACAGTTTAATGCTTGGCAATATTAGAGTATCTTCGTTATTATCTTTTATGCTGTGTATTGCTTGCACTGTGGCTTTAGTTATTATTTTTTTAAAACTCAAAAACAAAAAAGAAAATACATATATGCCAATGTTTACTGAAGAAATTATAAAGGAAGAGGATAATAATGACCAAAATAATTAACGGAAAAGAAATTTCAGCATATTTAAAAAATAAAATTAAAGATGAGGTTGCAGCCTTAAAGCAAAACAACATAAATGTTGGCTTAGCCGTAATTATGGTTGGCAATAATCCCGCTTCTAAGGTTTATGTTGCTAATAAAGAAAAGGCCTGTGAACAACTTGGCATAATTTCATATAAATACGAATTGCCCGAAACGACTACTAATGAGCAGTTATTAGAATTAATACAAAAATTAAACAACGATAACAATGTTAACGGTATTTTATGCCAATTGCCGTTGCCTAAGCATTTAGATGAAAAACTTATTATTAACAGCATCAATCCCGAAAAGGATGTTGATGCCTTCCATCCGCAAAATGTTGGCAAAATTATGATTGGCGATTACGACTATTTGCCCTGTACTCCGGCGGGGGTTATAGAAATGTTAAATTATGAAAATATTGACATAACCTCTAAAAATTGCGTTGTTATTGGCCGTTCCAACATAGTTGGTAAACCCATGGCAATGCTTTTGTTGCACAATAATGGCACAGTAACCGTTTGTCACTCTAAAACCAAAAATTTAAAAGAAATTTGCCGGTCGGCCGATATTTTAGTAGCCGCTATTGGCAGACCCAGGTTTGTTACAGCCGATATGGTAAAACCCGGTGCCGTTGTAATTGATGTTGGCATTAACAGGTGTGAAGACGGCAAACTTTGTGGCGATGTAGATTTTGAAAATGTGCAAAATGTGGCTTCGGCCATTACCCCTGTGCCGGGCGGTGTGGGACCAATGACTATTGCATTATTAATGAAAAATACCGTTACAGCAGCCAAAAAAATGAATTTAAATAAATAAAAGAGGTATAAGGTTTTGAAATCAAAACTAATTTGTTTTTTTACCGTAATTCTTGTTCTTTTAAGCACCGTTTCCATAAGTGCCGGCGCAATAGAACTTAAAAATTACAATATAAATTTTAAATTACCCAAAGAATTTACGGTTATTACAGATAATAACATTAAAGAAAACTCCGAATTTTTAAAAGAAATTAATTTTACCGAAAATTCTTTTAAAGATTATATTTCGGCTAACAATATAGTTTTATTTGCCACCACGCAAGATAAAAGCTTTCAAATTGTTGTTAATGCCGTTGAAACCGAGTTTTCCAAGCAAACCGAAAATTTAAGTTATTTAGATGATAATTACATAGCCCGCCTTATACCTAAGTTGGTAACAAGTGATGTCCCGGTTACCCAAATTAAGCAAATTAATGAAAACAAATATATTATGGCCTCTAAACAAAGCAGCGATAAAGCCGGCAGTTATAGGTACATACAATATCTTACAATTAAAAATAAATTGCTTTACAACATTACCTTCTCTTATACCGAAAGCAGCCAAGCAAATTTACAAAAAACCGAAGAATTAATAAATAATTTGTTTATTAATAAAGAAAGTGAAAAAATAACAATAAATAAAATTGAAAATATTGCGATTTATGTTGTGTTAATTTTAATAATTTTGTTTTTTGCGGTGGTTGCGGGTTATATTTCATATACCTTTATTACCGATGCCATAAAAAACAGAAATACAAGCGATGTTGCGCCATATGTAAAAATTAAAAGAAGGCGTTTTAAATAAAATTCATTTTTTGTTAACAAAATGTTTTTAATAAATATAAAAAATAGCGGTAATATTATTTTATGTTAGAAAGGGTGTTTTAATGGAAGACTTTAATTTTAATAATGATAATATTGTTAATGATTCAGATTTCGAAAAAACCGAATATAATTATGTTGTGCCGGAGCCCAAAAAACCAAAAACAAAAAAATACGGAATAAAAACCATTATTTTGTGCGGTGTTATCTCGGCGTTGGTGGCTGCAATTATATCGGCAACCGTAAGCAGCGCTTTAATTGCGCGCAGTGTTAATCAAAATAACGTAAATAACACACCTCAAATCAACTCAACACAGCCTAATTCTAATCCACAAAGCACAACAATAGAAATTAGCGGTACTGTAGAATCTGCCATAGAGGCCGTGGCCCAAAAGGTTACCCCAAGTGTTGTGGGCATTATCACAACGGCCGCTACCAATAGCTTTTTTGGCGGCTCCACCGAAACCCAGGGCGAAGGCTCGGGCATTATTTACACAACCGATGGCTACATTATTACCAATTACCACGTTATTAAAGACGCCTTAAATTCAGCAACCACAAAAATCGATATTTATTTGGCAGGCAATAGTGAAAGTTCTTATTCAGCAAATGTGGTAGGTTATAATATTTCTTACGATTTAGCAGTGCTTAAAATTAATGCAAATGGCTTAACTGCCATTGATTTAGCCGATTCCGACTCCCTTAAGGTTGGCCAGTTTGTGGCCGCTGTTGGCAGCCCGGGCGGTCTTCAGTTTATGGGCTCGGTTACCTATGGAATAATAAGCGGTTTAAATCGCATAGTGTCCGACAGTTACAATGGTTCCCCTGTAGAGTTAATTCAAACCGATGCTGCCATTAACCCCGGTAATTCGGGTGGTGCCTTGGTTAATACGAAAGGTCAGTTAATTGGTGTAAATAGCTCTAAAATTGCCGCTACCGATTACGAAGGCATGGGTTTTGCCATACCGTCTAACACGGTTAAAGAAATTTGCAACAACATCATTGCAAAAGAAAACGACCCCAACCCATATATCGGTATTACAATTAGCGAAAAATATACCGCAGAATTGTTAGAAAAACTTAATTATCCTGTTGGCGCAGTTGTTTTAAATGTGGTTAATAACGGTCCTGCCGCAAAATCGGGCATACGCAGTGGCGACATTATAGTCGAATATAACTCGGTGGCTATTACCGATTATAATGTGCTTACCGACGAAATTGCAAAGTGTTCCCCGGGTGACACCGTAACCGTAAAAATTTACCGAAGCGGAAAATATTATTCAACCTCTATAAAGGTTGGCTCTAATAATTCCCAATAAAATTAAAAAAACCACGGTTTTTACATCGTGGTTTTTTATTTTTCTTGTCTTTTTTTAAGTTTAGGTATATAATATATTTGTTAGATTGGAGTGGTATGTTTTGTTGATAGATGCCTTAAGGGGAAATTTAGAATTAACCGAATTTATTGTTATGGTTATTTCCTCTTTAGTGGTTATTTTTTTAACCATGCCCATTCACGAATTTTCCCATGGTTTTGTAGCCTCTAAACTGGGTGACCCAACTCCTAAATTTATGGGCAGGCTAACATTAAACCCGTTTGCCCACATTGATTATATTGGCGCGTTGTTTATTTTGCTGTTCGGCTTTGGTTGGGCAAAACCTGTGCAGGTAAATTCAAGGTATTTTAAAAACCCGAAACGCGATATGGCATTAACTGCAGCAGCAGGCCCGCTTTCAAATATTTTATTAGCATTTTTAAGTATGTTAATTTTTAGTTTAATTGCTAATATTTTTAATCTAAGCGGCACAATAATCACTTATTTATTTTTATTTTTTTATTGCATAGCAATTATAAATATACACCTTGCCGTTTTTAATTTAATACCAATCCCACCGCTCGACGGTTCTAAAATTTTGAATGTGATTTTACCTTACAGAATTTATTATAAAATTTTGCGTTATGAGCGTTATGCAACAATTTTGTTGTTTGCATTACTTTACACCGGTGTATTATCTCGGCCAATTAACATTGTTTCTAATTATGTTATAAACGGAATTTTGTATATAACACAATTACCATTTAATTTATTTTAATTTGTTTGGAGTTTTTTTATGGAAACCGCTTATGTTTATAAGCTAGAAAATTTTGAAGGCCCGTTAGACCTTCTGTTACAGTTAATATCACGGAATAAGCTTGATATTTATGATATTAAGCTTTCGGTGCTTATTGACCAATATTTAAAACAGGTAGAAATTTTACAACAACAAAACCCCGATATTCAAAGTGAGTTTTTAGAAATGGCTTCGCGCCTTATTTATTTAAAAACGGCCAAGCTGTTACCAAAACACGAAGAATACGAAAAATTAAAGGACGAACTTAGCGGTCAGTTAATAGAATATCAGGTTTGCCGCCAAATCGCCGAGAAACTGTTGCTTTTGTCGGATGGGTTCGATAAATTTGTTAAAGCTCCATCTAAAGTGGAGTTACCAAAAGCCTATGTGCTTAATCACGACAAACAATTAATGTTGGATTCTTACATATCGGCCGTTGGCCGTGGCCAACGCAGGCTGCCGCCAAACACAAATGCTTTTGTAAAAATTGTTGCTAAAAAAATTGTTTCGGTTTCTACAAAAATTGTTTTTGTTATGCGCAACCTAATGAAAAAAGGTCCGCAAAAACTTACCGATTTATATAAAGCCTCTAAAAGCAGGTCTGAACTTGTTGCAACGTTTTTAGCCGTGTTAGAGCTTTGCAAGGCAAACAGGGTAAAGATAAACGGCACTAACGAAAACACCGAAATTAAAATAATTAAGGAGAAAAGATAACCTTGAAACCCGAAAATTTAGTTAATCCGTTATTTGCAGTGATTTTTTCAAGCGGCGAGCCAATTAGCATAGGCCGCCTTTGCGAAACCTTTAATACCGAGCCACACATTATTCAAGAAACGGCCGATTTATTAGAAAAATCTTTAAAAGATTCAGCTTTAGAACTCTTAACCTTAGAAAACACATACCAATTGGCCACTAAAAAAGAGTATGCACAATATATTAAAACCGCCTTTGATATTAAGCGTAAAACCCCGCTTTCACAAGCTGCGTTAGAGGTTTTAGCCGTTGTGGCATATAACCAGCCTGTTACAAAATCATTTATAGAACAGGTGCGTGGTGTAGATTGCTCGGGTGTTATTACAACATTGCTTGAAAAAGAACTTTTAGAAGAGAAAGGTCGCCTAGAACTGCCCGGCAGGCCGTTATTATACGGCACCACCAAAAACTTTTTAAGGTGCTTTAATTTAAGCTCATTGCAAGATTTGCCCGAACTACCTAAGGTAGAAGGGGTTGTTTCTCCCGATATTGCCGAGCAAATTTCGGTGGAAGAACAACAATTAAATTAAATATATTTTAAAATTCAACCAATAATATTAGGGGTGATTTTTTGATAGCGGTATATATTATTATATTTGTTTTGTTAGTAATAACATTGTTGTTATTTATGCCGTTAAAATTAAATGTTGCCTTTAATAATAATTTTGAATATACCCTTAAATATTTTGGTATTAATTTGTTAAAACCCAAAAAGCCCCAAAATAATACACCTTCTAATAATACTCAAAGCAGCGCCCAAAAACAAAATTTCATAAAAGAGTTATATGAAACTAACAGTTTTTCAAATTTTTGCAAAATAATGTTAGACATAATTAAAACATTACTTGCAGAGCTTAAATTTGTTTTAAAACACACAAAAGTAAATAGCCTTAAAGGTAATATTTTGGTTGCCACACCCGATGCCGCAATGACCGGCATTGAATACGGCGTTGTGTGCACAGCAGTTTACGGTTTTTTAAAATTTTTAGAAGAAACAGTTATCTTAAAGGTAAAAAAAATTAATATAAATGCCGATTTCGATAAAACAAAATCTACATTCGATTTTTCGGCTACAATAAAAATACAACCGTTTTTTTTAATAATTGCAGCTTTTATAATTATTAAAAAAATAATTCTAATAAAAAAGGAAGTGCTGAATAATGAGCGAAAGCATTAAAGGTATTATGGATACCACCATGGATAAAATGCGCACAGTAGTAGATGCCGATACTATCATTGGTACACCAATAAATGTTGGCAGCATTACTCTGGTTCCGGTTTCTAAGGTTTCGTTTGGTGTTGCTACGGGCGGCTCCGATTTTTCCACAAAAACTCAAAGCGGAATGTTCGGTGGCGGCGGCGGTGCTGGTGTTTCTATTACGCCAATTGCTTTTATTGCCATAAACGGAAGCGACATTAAAATGTTACCGGTTTATAACGAATTATCGTCTTTAGAGCGCGCCATTAGCATGACACCCGAATTGCTCGAAAAGGTTAAAGGGCTTTTCAATAAAGATAAATAGTATATTAACATTTACTCCTTAATAAATATTTACTAAACATATTTTTAAGGGGTATAATATGAAAATTTTAAAAGTATCGGTTATATTAGGCGTGTTTTTGTTGTGTTTTAGTTTTAATGCATATGCTGCTAAAACTTCGGCAAAATCGGCCGTATTAATAAATGCCGATACTTTTTCGGTGTTATATAATCATAATATGACCGAGCGCTTGCCAATGGCCAGCACCACTAAAATTATGACCGCCTTGATTTTGGCCGAACAAAACACACCCCAAAAAACCATTACCGTTACCGAAAATATGGTTAGGGTAGAGGGTTCGTCAATGGGGTTGAGGGCTGGCGACACCGTAACATACCAAGATTTATTGTATGGCATTTTGTTGCCTTCAGGTAACGATGCTGCAAATGCCGCCGCAATCTCTGTGGCAGGTACTATAGAAAAATTTGCACTTTTAATGAATAAAAAGGTTGCGGAATTTGGTTTACATAATACTAATTTTGTTACACCGTCAGGTCTCGATGCCAACGGCCATTTCACAACGGCTTACGATTTAGCCGTAATTGCTGCTAATGCTTTAAAAAATGAAGATTTTGCCGTGGCGGCGGCAAGTTATACCGCTAAGGTTAAAATTAACAATACAACCGTTACGCTAAAAAATCATAATAAATTATTAAAAATTTACGATGGTGCCATTGGCGTTAAAACAGGCTTTACAAAGGCTTCGGGCAGGTGCTTGGTTTCGGCTGCTAAAAAGGGAAATACCACATTAATTGCCGTTACTTTAAACGATAAAAACGATTGGCAGGACCACTCCGATTTGCTGGATTATGGCTTTAGTTTAACAAAAGAGACTGCCGTTGCGCCAAAAACCGACACAAAAATTTCAGTGTTAGGCCCAACCGATTCAACAATTCTTCCGGTGTTTGAGCCCTTAATAATCGGCACAACACCGAACGATGAAATTACTTATAAAGTGGTTTTACCAAGCGTTGTTTTCACACCTGTAAAAAAAGGCGATACAATTGGCTATACATTGTTTTATGCTAACGGTAAACAAATCGGCAAAACAAATATCACTTCAGGTTCCGAGCATATTAACACCGACAATAAACAAAATATTTATGAAAAATTATTTAATATATATAAAACACTTTTAAGGAGTTTGTAATGAGGACTGTAAAAATAAGGCTGCAAAAGCATTTATCGGCCTGTGGAGTGGCTTCGCGCCGCAAAGCAGAAGAACTAATTATGGCCGGCAAGGTTAAGGTTAACGGCCATATTGCTAAAATAGGCGACAGTGTAGACCCCAAGCGTGATAAAATTACGGTTTCGGGAAAAAATGTTGTTGCCACCAACCAAAAGGTTTACATAATGTTGCACAAACCGAGGGGTTATGTTACAACATTAAGTGATGAATTTTCCCGTAAATGCGTTGCCGATTTAGTAAAAGATGTTCCTGCAAAGGTTTTTCCGGTTGGCAGGTTAGATAAAGATTCGGAAGGTCTTTTGTTTATGACTAACGATGGCGACTTTGCCAACCGCATAACACACCCTTCAAGCCATGTTAACAAAACCTACCGCGTTACAGTAAAAGGTGGGGTAGATGACGAAAAGTTGGACAAGCTTTGCAGCGGTGTTGTTATTGATGGTGTTAAAACCCTGCCGTGCGATGTCTTTATTGCCGAAAAAAAGCCCGACCGTACAGTTTTAATTTTCATTATTCAAGAGGGAAGAAACCGCCAAATTCGCAAAATGTGCGAAGCCGTAAAACTCGAGGTTATACGCCTGAAAAGAACCGAAATTGCCGGTGTAAAATTAGGAATGTTGGGCCAAGGAAAATGGCGCGACCTTAATGAAAAAGAAATTCATAGGCTTGAATCTATAAGCAAATCGACTAAAGAGGTGCAATAATGCTAAGTATTTTACCCGTTACCGATAATTCCGAGTTATGTGGAATATATAAATCTGCAAATATACCATTAACCGAAAATGCAGGTGCCGTTGTTGCCAAAGACGGTAATGAAACTTTGGGAATTTGTTTGTTTACATTAAAAGAAAATGTTACTATTAATTATTTAGAACCTGCTGATGATTTAATGTTGGCCGATGGTATTTTACGCAGCGCTTTACATGTAGCAGAGTGTAACGGTGTGTTTACAGCTTATTATTCAAATACAGCCCCAATAAATGTTTTTAAAAAATTAGATTTTATTTTAGATGAGGCCGAGAAAAGCTTAAAAATCGAAAAATTACACCAAAGTTGTCATGGGTGTTAAAAAAATTTAAAAAAACCTTGCAAAATAAATTTGTTTGTGGTAACATAATAGTTGCTTATTATTTAAAATTCGGAGGTGCGGTAAATGAATGCCTTAGAAATTATTATAGGAATTGTAATAATCTTAGTTTCACTTTTAATTATTGGCTTTGTAATTTTACAGCGTGGCCACAGAAGCGGAATAAGCGGTGCTATTTCCGGCGGGGCCGATACATTTCTTTCTAAAAACAAAGCAAGAGATTTTGATTCTTTCTTAGCTAAATGGACTAAAGTTATAGCAATTGTTTTCTTTGTGTTAGCTTTGGTTGCCAATGTAATTTCGTTTGTTAAATAATTTTATAACTAAAAAAGCGTTGTGAATTTCACAACGCTTTTTTTATTTTGCAAATAAACTGTTACCAAAAGAATCAATTCCAACAATAAGCGGAAAATTATTTACAACCAATTTTTTCACCGATTCACAACCCAAATCTTCAAAAGCAATAACCTCGCACTGTGTTACCGATTGTGCTATTAATGCTCCGGCTCCGCCTATTGCACAAAGGTAAACACCTTTGTTTTTCTTAATAGAATCAATTACATAATCTGCTCGGTTACCCTTGCCAATGGTGCATTTTAAACCTAAATCGTATAATCTTGGGGTGTATGGGTCCATTCTTGAAGAAGTTGTTGGCCCACAACTGCCTATTGGCAAATTTTCGGGTGTAGGGGTGGGGCCGGCATAATAAATTACAGAATTTTCAATTTGAAAGGGCAGTTGCTTGTTATCTTCCAGCAATTCAAAAAACCTTTTATGCGCTGCATCGCGCGCGGTATAAATTATGCCCGACAAATAAACCCTGTCCCCGCAAGATAATTTGCCAATATATTCGCCAATATCTTTAGTGTTAAAGTAATATGTATTCATTTATTTTTTAATAACCGAATAAAATTTTTCAAAGTTTTCGGCCGAATCATTTTGAATTTTTTTGGAATTTTCAAGGGTGGCCTTTGTGTCATTAAGCGATAAATTTAATTTATCCACATTATCGGTAAATTCGTTACACATATTAATTATTTTAGTTTTAAGGTCATTTAAATTTTCATTGGCAGTATTAATTGCCGTAAGGTTGCTTTCAATTTCTGAGTTAATGCCGTCTTTGGCGGTATCTGCAGCATTCATAATAGCCTTAGCATTTGTTTGTGCAACCAAATAAAGTTTGCCAATATTGTCGCTTAATTCCTTTACTTCTTCGTACTTAGCACTGTAAAATTCAACCTTTTCCAAAAGTTCGGAATTCTCACTTTTAAGGTTTTCTATTTGCTTTTCACTTTCTTCTATTTTTTGGTTGCCTTCTTTAATTTTGGTGTTTAACTCGGTTTGAATTTGGGTGTTTTTTATTGCCTGTTTTTGTAAATATTCGGCAACATCGTCGCAATTATAACCAAAAAGGCTTTTTCTAAAACCAAGTGCCATATTAAAATCCCCATTTCTCGTATACTTAATAACATTATAACAGTAGTTATGTTTTTTTACAAGATAAATATTTTATGCAAAATATGCATATTTATATGCATTTTTACTTGAAATGTGGCGTTATATAGTATATAATATATATAATTATATCTTTAAGGTGGGCTGCCCATGCTATCCAGAAAAAACGCAAGAGAAAATTTATTTATTTTAGTATTTGAAAAATCTTTCAATAACGACACTGCCGTTGAAATTTTAGATACCGCAATTTCGGTTAGAGATTTTGAGGTAGATGAATATATTAAATCGGCCTTTTTGGGAATAAATGACAATTTAGAAGAAATAGATTCCATTATTACCGAAAACATTAAAGGCTGGAAAAAAGAGAGAATTTCAAGGGTTGCGTTGGCACTTTTAAGGCTTGCCGTTTACGAGATTATAAGCATCCCTGACATTCCTGCGAGTGTATCGGTTAACGAGGCCGTTGTGCTTTGCAAAAAATATGCCACCCAAGAAGATGCATCCTTTATTAACGGAATTTTAGGTGCAGTAGTTAAAAAATACAACAAAGGGGAATAAAAATGCCATCTGTTTTATCGGTAAAACAGTTGAATTTATATGTTCGCTCGTTAATCGAGGGTGACCCACGTCTAGCCTATGTAAAGGTTGAGGGCGAAATTTCTAATTTTAAAAATCATTATGCAAGCGGACACCTTTATTTTACCCTTAAAGATAACGATGCCTTAATTAAATGCGTTATGTTTAAGGGCAATGCCGCCAAAGTTAAAGAGGCTTTAACCGATGGAATGTCGGTAATATGCAGCGGCCGAGTTTCAATTTATGAAAAAGACGGTCAGTACCAATTCTACGCCGACAGCATTGAACCTAAAGGTGAGGGCGAGTTGGCCGAAAAATTTAAACTTATTAAAGAAAAGTTAGAAAAGGAAGGCCTTTTTAACGCCGAATATAAAAAACCTTTGCCAAAGTTTCCAAACACTATTGCCGTGTTAACCTCGGGCACGGGGGCTGCCAAACACGACATTTTTAATGTTTTATCACGCAGGTATCCTTTGTGCAATGTTATAATGTGCCCTGTGTTAGTGCAGGGGGCCGAGGCTGTGCCGGATTTAATAAAAACCTTAAACCAAGTATATAAAGCAAACAAGGCCGATGTTATCATTATTGGCCGTGGCGGCGGTTCCGCCGAAGATTTATGGGCCTTTAACGACGAAAATTTGGCCCGAACCATTTTTAATTCGCCAATACCGGTTATTTCGGCCGTAGGCCACGAAACCGATTTTACAATATGCGATTTTGTAGCCGATATGCGAGCACCCACACCTTCGGCCGCAGCAGAATTAGCGGTGCCAAACATAACCGAACTCAATTTCACTTTGAACGGTCTTTTCAAAAGGGTTAATAATTCTTATAACTATTTTTATAATAATGCCGTCGGGCGCTTAAATAATGCAGCACAATCTTGGTTTTTTAAAAACCCGAACAGGTTTTTTACCGATAAAATGCAACAACTTGACAAAGTTTTGGATTCTCTTAAAAACACCTATTCAAATAAACTAAGTTTGGCACAAAAAAATACCGATTTATTGGGTGCTAAACTCAATGCCGTTAGTCCGCTTGGGGTTTTAGCAAGAGGCTATTCGGTTGCACAAACTAACGGTAAGGTTATTAACAATGTTAATGAGTTAAATGTTGGCCAAAACATTACCTTGGTTATGCAGGGCGGCAGCGCCGAATGTGAGGTTAAAAAAACAGTTAAGGAGCAATCTTATGAATAACAATTTTAATTTTGAGGAATCATTAAATAAACTTGAAAATATTGTTGAGCAGTTAGAAAATGGTAGTTGCTCTTTAGATAAAGCCTTGGAATTATATGCCGACGGCATTAAACTTTATAAAAACTGTAACAATTATTTAAATAATGCAAAGCTAAAAATTGAAGCCTTAAACACAACCGAGGAGCCTGTTAATGATTAATTTTAATAAACAACTTAAAGGTTATGAGCAGCTAATAAATTCTAAAATTAACGAGTTATTGGTGTATCCCGATTCCGACCTGACCCCGCTTACAGAGGCTATGCTTTACAGTTTAAATATAGGTGGCAAAAGAATAAGGCCCATAATAATGCTCGAGTTTTATAAACTCTGCGGCGGTAAAGATAGCGGTATTTTTAATTTTGCCGTTGCGCTCGAAATGATTCATACCTATTCCTTAGTGCACGACGATTTACCTTGTATGGATAACGACGATTTTCGCCGAGGCAAACCATCTTGCCACAAGGCCTTTGATGAGGCCACAGCAGTTTTAGCGGGCGATGCTTTGTTAACCGAGGCGTTTTTGTTGGCCGCTAACACTAATATAGAGCAAAATTGTGCTATGCCTGCCATAAAAGTTTTGGCAGAGTGTGCGGGTGTAAACGGTATGATAGGCGGCCAAATTATAGATATTAACAACCAAAATAACGACATTAGCCTTAAAAAGCTTAAAAAATTATATAGGCTTAAAACGGGCGCTTTAATTGTTTCGGCCGCTAAAATCGGTTGCATACTAGCCGGCAACCAAGACAAACTTGATTTAGCCGAAAAATATGCACAAAACATAGGTTTAGCATTTCAAATTGTCGATGATATTTTAGATACCTCAGGCAACCCGGAAATATTAGGCAAGCCTGTTGGTAGCGACCAAAAAAACAACAAATCTACCTTTGTTAGTTTATTAGGGTTAAATGAATGCCAAAAAACAGTGGCCGATTTAACAAACGAAGCCAAGGCCGTTATTGATGAGTTTGAAGGCAACGGTCAATTTTTAAAAGATTTAGCAGATTATTTAGCACAAAGAAATTATTGAGGTTTTTATTTTGGAATATAAAATTTTAAGTAAAATCAAAAGTCCCGAAGATGTTAAAAAAGTTAATACGAAAGATTTACCTACCCTTTGCCAAGAGGTAAGGCAGTGCCTTATAGAAACCGTTGCAAATAACGGTGGGCATTTGTCTTCCAACCTTGGCACCGTGGAATTAACGGTTGCTTTGCACCGTGTTTTTTCTTCGCCCAAAGATTCAATCTTGTTCGATGTTGGCCACCAGTCTTATACACATAAACTATTAACCGGCAGGTTTGAAAATTTTAACACTTTGCGCCAAGAAAATGGAATATCTGGCTTTATGCGTCCGCAAGAAAGCCCCCACGACCCATTCATTACCGGACACAGCAGCAATTCTGTTTCGGCTGCATACGGCATATATAAAGCAAATGCCTTAAAAGGCGATAACAGCTGTGTGATTTCGGTTGTGGGTGATGGCTCATTTACCGGTGGCTTAATTTATGAAGGTCTTAATAATGCGGGTGGCGGCCGTGGAAATTTTATTATTGTTTTAAACGATAATAAAATGTCAATATCTCGCAATGTTGGCGGCATGGCCCGTTATTTAACCAAAATTCGTTCAAAATCAAGTTACCATAGGTTTAAACATAAAATTCGTAAAGCTCTTGAAAAAATACCGTTCTGCGGTAAAAAAATCGCTCATACAATTTTTAGTTCTAAAACCATGCTTAAAAATGCAATTTATAAAAGCAATATTTTTGAAAGTTTGGGGTATAGTTATTACGGCCCTGTGGATGGCCATAATATTGCCGAGCTTGAAAATATTTTTAAAATTGCAAAATCACAAAACCGACCGGCTGTTATACATACCTTAACAGTTAAGGGTAAGGGCTACAGCTTTGCCGAAAACGACCCAAAAAATTACCACGGTGTTTCGGCTTTTAACATTGCTAAAGGTGCTGACTGCTCGGTTAAGCAAAATTATTCCGAGGTGTGTGGCAGCACACTTTGTAACCTCGCTAAGAATGACAAAAAAATTTGCGCCATTACCGCCGCTATGTCTTCGGGCACCGGTTTAACCGAATTCAGCAAGAATTTTAAAAACAGGTTTTTTGATGTCGGCATTGCCGAAGCCCACGCCATGACCTTTGCCGCAGGGCTCGGAATAAAGGGCTTAAAACCTTATTTTGTGGTTTATTCTTCATTTTTACAACGCGCTTACGACCAACTCTTGCACGATGTTGCCATTGCAAAAATTCCCGTTAAAATTTGTGTTGACCGCGCAGGAATAGTGGGTGAAGACGGCGAAAGCCACCAAGGTTTGTTTGACGCCGCATTTTTAAGCACAGTACCCGGTATGCAAATATATTCGCCGTGCTATTACAGCGAGCTTGAAAATATAATTAAAAATAGCGCCGATTTTGATTTTCCGTGCGCTATTAGGTACCCGCGTGGGTGTGAGCCGGCCTATGCCGAAAAATTTGCAAACAACCAAGAATACAGTGTGTTTGGTGATGCCGACACCGCCATTATTACCTATGGCAGAATTTTCGCCAATGCTATTGAAGCCCAAGAAAAATTATTAAAAAAAGGCATTAATACTGCGGTTGTAAAATTAAATAAAATTTATCCTTTTTCAGATGATTTACTTAAAACAATATCAAAATTTAAAAACATTTACTTTTTTGAAGAGGGCATAAAATCGGGTGGTATTGCCGAGCATTTATTGTCTGAAATTTCAAAAATCAGTAATACAAAATTTAATATAATTGCTGTTGAAGACACCTTTGTTGGTGCCTCAAGCATTGCCTGTGCTTTAAAAAAATACAATTTGGACAGCGATTCAATGGTAAAAATTATAGAAGGGAAATGTTAGTTTGGCAGAAAAATTACGCATAGATTGTTACCTTGTGGAAAACGGTCTGGCCGAAAGTCGCGAAAAAGCAAAAGCATATATAATGTCGGGCATAGTTTATGTTAATAACCAAAAGGTTGACAAAGCCGGAACTACCGTTAAACCCGACGATACCATTGAGGTTCGCGGCACAACACTTAAATATGTTAGCCGTGGTGGTTTAAAACTTGAAAAGGCCATTAATTGCTTTGGAATAAATTTAAGTGATAAAATTTGTGCCGATATTGGCGCTTCGACCGGTGGCTTTACCGATTGTATGCTGCAAAACGGCGCACAAAAGGTATACGCTATTGATGTGGGTTACGGCCAACTTGCTTGGAAACTGCGTTGTGATGAGCGTGTAATAAACCTTGAAAGAACAAATTTTAGGTATGTTACCAACGAACAAATTCCCGATATGTTAGATTTTGCGTCGGTTGATGTTTCTTTTATTTCGTTATCACATATTTTGCCCGTTTTAACGGGGCTGTTAAAGCAAAATGCATATGCCGTTTGTCTAATAAAACCACAGTTCGAAGCCGGCAAAGAAAATGTTGGCAAAAAAGGTGTGGTAAGGGATAAAGAAGTTCATATTGCCGTAAACGAAAAAATTAAAAACATTATTTTAGAAAACGGATTTTCACTTGTTAATTTAAGTTTTTCCCCAATAAAAGGGCCCGAAGGCAACATAGAATATTTAGCATACATACAAAAAAACGAAACCCCAATAGTTTATGATGGCGTTTCGGTTACCGATATTGTAGAAAATTCACATTTATTTTTTAAGGGGTGATAATTTTGAAAATAGGAGTTTTACCAAATTTAGATAAACGCGGTGCAGCACAAGCCGTTGAAAAAATGGGTAAACTTTTTAAAGGGTGGGGCTATACAGCCTATTTGCCGGATAATATTTGCGGTACCGATTATATTCATTTACCCGAAGAAGAAATTTACAACGCTGCCGATATAATTGTAACGGTTGGCGGCGACGGAACAATAATAAGATATGCAAAACTAGCCGCTAAGGTTGGCAAACCCGTTTTGGGTGTTAATGCAGGTCGTATGGGATTTTTAGCCAATGTTGAACCCGGTGAATTAGATATTCTTAAAAAACTGAAAACAGGCGAATATTCAATAGAAAAAAGAATGCTTTTAGATATAGATGTTATGGAAAACGGCAAACTAAAGGGTAATTTTACCGCCATGAACGATGCCGTTATTACAGGCGGATTTATTTCGCGTATTATTGATATTAAAGCATATTTTGGCGAAGATTACATTTCCTATAGAGCCGATGGCCTAATAATTGCCACACCCACAGGTTCCACAGCATATTCACTTTCAGCTGGCGGCCCAATTGTAGACCCTGTTTCCGAAAATATTTGCATCACACCAATTTGTTCACATTCCATTGCCGCAAGGCCAATAATGCTTAATAAAAATGCGGTTGTTAAGTTTAAAGCGCAATCACTTAAAAAGTCAGATATTTTCTTTTCGGTTGATGGGCGCAGAGCCACCGAAATTAAACCCCACACCGAAATTTTTGTAAAAAAATCGGATTACAGCGTTAAGTTTATAAGGTTTAATAATAAATCTTTTTACAAAACCTTATCCGAAAAATTTAAGGACGGAGGCTATTAATTTGAAAAACAAAAGACACGAAAAAATTTTAAGCCTTATTAGTGAGAATATAATTGTTACCCAAGAAGATTTATTAGAATATTTAATTAAAGAAGGCTTTAAGGTTACACAGTCTACTGTTTCAAGGGACATTAAGCAGTTAAGAATTGTTAAATCACAAGATTCAAACGGAATTTATAGGTATTTAACTGCACACCCTGTTGCTAACAAACCACAAAATAAAACAGAAGAGCATTATTTAGATATGTTTTCTAAAAGTGTTATTTCGGCCGATTATGCCGTTAATAATATTGTTATAAAATGCTATAACGGTATGGCTTCGAGCGCCTGCGTTGCGTTCGATGCCCTTTACGGTAACTGCATTTTAGGCTCCCTTGCCGGCGATGATACCATTATTGCTGTTACTAAGGACGAGCTTTCGGCCAAAACACTTTGCGAAAAAATATTAAATCATATTTAAAACGGCGGTTTAAATTATGCTTAATAGTTTACATATTGAAAATATTGCGGTTATTGAATGTGCCGACATTACCTTGTCGGGCGGGTTTAATGTTTTAACCGGCGAAACCGGTGCCGGCAAATCTATAGTAATAGATTCCATTAACGCAGTATTAGGTGCCAGAACTTCAAAAGAAATTATTAGGAATGGGTGCAGTAATGCGCGCGTTCTTGCCGAGTTTACCAACATTTCGCCCGAAACCGAAAAAATTATTCAAGATTACGGATATTCACTCGATGACGGTAAATTAATAATTCAACGCACCTTATCCGAAGATTCTCGTGGGGGATTTAAAATAAACGGTCTTCCTGCCACCTCGGGCGTTATTAAAGATATTGGCGTAAATTTAATTAATATTCACGGCCAACACGACAACCAAACTCTGCTTAACCCCGAAAAACATTGTTTATATATTGACAAAATTGCCAATAATTCGGAACTTTTAACCAATTATTATACCGAATTTAAAAACTTAAATTCAATAAGGCGCCAACTTGAAGCGTTAGATATGGACGAGGCCGAAAAATTAAGAAAAATCGACCTTTTAAAATACCAAATAACCGAGCTTGAGAATGCAAACATTACTTTAGGCGAACACGAAAAATTAAAAGAAAAGTTAAAATTAGCAAAAGAGTTTGAACAGACTAATAAACGCCTTAATTTTGCCTTGTCGGTTTTAAATTCGGGTGAAGAACCAGGTGTTATTGATTCGCTTAAAGAGGCTCACAAAAATTTAAGCAAAATTAATTCCGAAAAACTAAACTCTACCACCCAAAAATTGTTAGGCGCAGTGGAAGAATTATGTGACATTGAATCGGAAATTGAGTATTTTATAAATAACGATTTAGTTAGCACCGAAAATATAGATATTATCCAAGACCGCATTGAACTTTTAAACAACCTAATGTTAAAATACGCCCCCAATGAAGAAGGGTTGTTAGAATTTTTAGATAATGCAAAGCAAGAACTAAATGCCATTAATTTATTGGATGAAAATTCGGCTAAACTTGAAAGTGAACTTTTAAAGTCGGAAGAACGCTTAATTAAAAAAGCCCAAGCATTAACCGATTCGCGCATTAATGCTGCTAAAAATTTTGAAAATAATGTTTGCGGTGTTTTAAAATATTTAGATATGCCCAATGTTGTTTTTAAGGTTAGCATCACTAAAAGCCGATACACCAAAAACGGTTGCGATGCCGTTGAGTTTTTAATTTCGGCCAATGCAGGCGAAACGGTAAAACCACTTGCTAAAATAGCATCGGGCGGTGAACTTTCGCGTGTTATGTTGGCAATCAAAAGCGTTTTGGCCAAAGCCGACGAGGTTGAAACTTTAATTTTTGACGAAATTGATTCGGGCATTAGCGGCAGGGCAGCCAATAAGGTGGCCGCACAGCTTAAAAAGCTGTCTAACGCTAAGCAGGTAATTTGCGTTACACACCTAGCCCAAATTGCCGCCTTTGCAACCAACCATATGCTTATTGAAAAATCGGTTAAAAACGACCGTACATATACAAATGTTTATTCGCTCGATTATAATAGTCGTATTGACGAAATAGCCCGAATAATGTCGGGTACCGAAATTACCGAAAATTTATTTAATTCTGCCAAAGAATTGTTAGATAGGAGTCTTAATTATGAAAATTTATGAAGAATTAGTGGCCAGGGGCTTAATTGCCCAGGTTACCGATGAACCGGAAATCCGTGACCTTGTTAATAACGGTAAAGCCGTTTTCTATATTGGCTTTGACCCAACGGCCGATAGTTTGCATGTAGGTCATTTTATGGCATTGTGCCTTATGAAACGCTTGCAAATGGCAGGCAACCGCCCAATTGCTTTAATAGGCGGCGGCACTGCATATATCGGCGACCCTTCCGGCCGTACCGATATGGGCTCTATGATGACACCCGAAATTATAGAACACAACTGCAATTGCTTTAAAAAGCAAATGTCAAGGTTTATTGAATTTGGCGAGGGCAAGGCCCAAATGGTCAACAATGCGGATTGGCTTTTAAAACTCAATTATATTGATGTTTTGCGCGATGTTGGCGCTTGTTTTTCGGTTAATAATATGCTCAGAGCCGAATGTTACAAACAGCGAATGGAAAAGGGCCTTTCGTTTTTAGAGTTTAATTATATGATAATGCAGTCTTACGATTTTTATCATTTATATAAAGAATATGGTTGTAATATGCAGTTTGGCGGCGATGACCAGTGGTCGAATATGCTGGGCGGCACCGAGCTTATTCGTAAAAAATTGGGTAAAGATGCTTACGCCATGACAATTACCTTACTAATGAATTCCGAAGGCAAAAAAATGGGCAAAACCGCAAACGGTGCCGTTTGGCTCGACCCTAACAAAACAACCCCTTACGAGTTCTATCAATATTGGCGTAATGTTGGCGATGACGATGTTTTAAAATGCATTAGAATGTTAACATTTTTACCGCTTGAAGAAATCGACGCCATGAACGATTGGGAAGGCAGTAAACTAAATGACGCTAAAGATATTTTAGCCTACGAACTTACCAAGCTTGTCCACGGCGAAGAGGAAGCCCAAAAAGCAAAAGAGGTTTCTAAATCCTTATTTGGCGGCGGAAACAACGATGCCAATATGCCCACCACAGTTTTAACCGAGCAAGATTTTAATAACGATTCAATCGGCATTTTAGATTTAATGCTTAAGGGCGAATTAATTGCCTCTAAAGGTGAGGGAAGGCGCCTGATTACCCAAGGCGGAATTTCGGCCGACGGCGAAAAGGTTACCGACATGAACCTTTCGTTTGACAAAAATATGTTTGCAGATGGCATTGTTATTAAAAAAGGTAAAAAAATATTCCATAAATTTACTGTATAAAATAAAAGCACCGATTAATTTTCGGTGCTTTTAAAATTATTTATAAATTCAATTACTTTATCTTTTTCTTCGCGACTTAAATTTCTAAAACTTTTAACCAGTTTTTTTTCGTTGGCTGTTATATAATCGAGTATGTTTTTATCGGGCGTGTTGTAACTGTTTTCGGTTTGCTTGAGTAGCATTGGTTGTGGTGGTTCAAAATTCTTGCTTGCCCTTACCACAAAGTTGTCACCATCTATTAATTGGTCAACCGTTTGTCCAAACACTTGGGCAATAATTTTTAATTGGGCAGCCTTAAAATTGCCATATGCCTCTATATGTGCATAGGTCGAGCGTTTAATCCCTAATTTTTCTCCCATTTCTTCTTGGGTTATTTTAGCCTTTTTTCTTAATTTTTTAATTCGTAAGTTAACTTCCTTGCTCATGTTAAATACCTCTAACCTTAATTTTGCTTGACTATATATTTATTAATTGATATAATAAGTAAAGTTTGCTGGAGTGGCTCAGTTGGTAGAGCAGCTGATTCGTAATCAGCAGGTCGTGGGTTCAAGTCCCATCTTCAGCTCCAGGCTCGGTTAACCGAGCCTATTTTATTTTAATATTTTTGTCAAGATTTGTCAACTAATAATAGAAAAACTCGGAATTTCCAATATTTTCCGAGTTTTTTGTTATTATTTTTTGAATTTTTTGTTTTTCTTTTTGGTGTTATTTCTTGTGTGATTTTGGTTTTCGGGGGTTACTAAACAGTTGGCACCCGTGCCAATTAAATCAAACCGTTTGGCTTTTTTGAGAGCCGATAACACCAATTTTTTGTTTTCGGGTAAATAATATTGCAACAAGGCGCGTTGCTCGGCTTTTTCGGCCGCGGTTTTCGGTACATAAACCTTTTCCATAGTAAAGGGGTTAAGACCTGTGTAGAACATACAGGTAGAAACGGTGCCGGGGGTGGGGTAAAAATCTTGAACTTGCTCGGGGTGAAGACCCTCTTTTTTAAGAAATAAGGCTAATTCAATGGCATCGTTAACCGTGCTGCCGGGGTGCGAAGACATAAGGTAGGGCACCAAAAATTGTTTTTTACCGGCACTTTTTGTTAGTTCATAAAACCGCTTTTTAAACTGTGTATAAACATTAAAAGAAGGCTTGCCCATAAGTTTTAAAACATTATTACTGCAGTGTTCGGGGGCCACCTTTAATTGTCCGCTGACATGGTGGTTAACAAGTTCTTTAAAAAATGTTTCGTCGGTATCGTTAATTAGATAATCAAACCTAATGCCCGAGCGAATAAACACCTTTTTAACCTTTGGCAAGGCGCGCAATTTTCTGAGTAGTGTTAAGTAATCACTATGGTCAACCCTAACGGCAGGGCACATTTTTGGGGCTAAACATTTTTTATCTTTGCAAACGCCGTTTGTTGCCTGTTTTTCGCAGGCCGATTTTCTAAAATTAGCGGTAGGTCCGCCAACGTCGTGAATGTAACCCTTAAAATCGGGCATTTCGGTAATTTGCTTAGCCTCGTTTATAACAGAAGAATGGCTGCGTGAAGAAATCTGCCTGCCTTGGTGGTATGCAAGCGAGCAAAAATTACAAGCGCCAAAGCAACCCCTGTTATGTATTACCGAAAATTTAACCTCTTCTATACCCGGCACACCGCCCAAACTTTTATAACTTGGGTGGTAATCTCGCATAAAGGGCAGGGCATAAACCTTGTCCATTTCTTCGGTGGTAAGGGGAGGCATGGGTGGATTTTGTATAACTATTTTATTGCCATGGCGTTGAATGATGGTTTTGCCGCGCACATGGTCGTGTTCGGTTTGTTGAATTTTGCAAGACAGAGCATATTGCCGTTTGCCCGACTCGCTGTTTTGACTAACCTGTTCGTATGAAGGGCACTCGGCGCAGGGCATAGGGGTATAATTTGCGGTGTTAACAGCATAGCAGGTGCCTAAAACTTTGGTGATTTCGTGAATTTTCTTGTTTTTTGCCAATAAATCAGCAATTTCCACGCAGTGCTTTTCACCCATACCATACATAAGTATATCGGCGGTGCTTTCAATTAAAACCGAAGGCAAAACCTTGTCCGACCAATAATCATAGTGGGCAAAGCGCCTAAGCGAAGCCTCAATGCCGCCAATAGCAATGGGAATATCACCATAAATTTCCCTTAATTTTTTAGTGTATACAATAACAGCCCTGTCGGGCCTTGCGCCCGATTTTCCGCCTGCGGTATAGGCATCGTCGGTACGCCTTTTTTTAGCGGCGGTATAGTGCGCTACCATAGAGTCAATATTACCGCTGTTTACAAAAAACGCAAGTCTTGGCTTGCCAAACCGCATATAATCGGCATCGCACTTAGGTTGTGGGATAATACAAACTTTATAGCCGGCATTTTCCAACACGCGTGAAATTATAGCGGTGCCAAAACTTGGGTGGTCCACATAAGCATCGCCCGTAACAATTATAATGTCGGCATAATTCCAGCCGCGTTCTTGCATTTCGGTTTTACTAATTGGTAAAAACGGCATAACTGCCTCCTTAAATATTTTAATATATTTTAACATAATTTTAAACTTTGGGCAATAGGTTAATATTCACCTTAAAAAATTCATATATTTTTTTGAGGTGCTTTTTTATGAATATTGAAAAAAAAGAAAACGCAAAATTTTTAATTTTTTTATTACAAATTTCGGCCGTTACGGTGTTAATAGTGGCGGTTACAGTTATAAAATTTTTATGTCCAAATTTATTTTCACAACTTAAAAATTTATATGTTTATAATTTTGAGGGCACAACTTCTGTCTCTGAGGTAACCGAACCCGAGAGCCAACTAAATGTTGTAAACAGCCAAATAAAAATTATACCGGTATCGGTAAGCAATAATAATACAACACACAGTTATAATAACAGTCTTGTAACACCCTTAATAAATTACACATTAACCTCGGGTTACGGTTACAGAAAAAATCCGTTTGGCAGTAATTTGGAATTTCACAAAGGGGTAGATTTAGCAACAAATAAGGGAGAAATTATAATTTCGGCGGCATCGGGCAGGGTAATAACCTCACAATTTAGCGATTCATATGGTAATTATATGGTTATAGAGCATTATGGCGGCCTAAAAACTCTGTATGCTCATTGTGAAGAGTTACTTAAAAATGCAGGTGATACGGTTACTCAGGGCGAAATAATTGCCAAAGTGGGCTCTACGGGGCGTTCTACAGGTCCACATCTGCATTTTGAAATAATTCTAAACAGCAACAATATAAATCCGACCTATTTGCTTTCAAAATAGATATGAAATTTAGTGTTTTAAAAACAAAAATAGAGGTTTCTTTTTTATTTATTGCCTTATTGTCGCTTGTAATTTTAACCGATACAACCGGACTTATCATACCAACCGTTATTGCGGTTATACTGCATGAATTTTCACATCTATTGGCAATGTATTATTTTGGCTGCAGCCCAAAAAAAATAAAAATTATACCTGCAGCCATAGAAATTACCAGGGATTTTTGCCAAAAAAATTCACAAGAAATTATAATTTCTTTAGCCGGCTCTGTGGCAAATATTTTAACATTTTTAATAACATATTTTTTGTTTTTTAAGGGTAAAAATATAATTTTTTTAAATTTTGCAGTGGTTAATTTTGTAATAGGTTTTTTTAATTTGTTGCCACTGAAAAGTTTAGATGGCGGCAACATTTTGTTTAAAATTTTATGTTTTAAATTAAGTGCCGAAAAATCCGAAAGAATTTTAAATATTATAAATTTTATAATAGGTTTGGCAGGCATTTTAGTAGGCGTTTTTTTAATAATTAACGGCAAAATTAATTTGTCGGTAATTATAATGTCTATTTATATAATATTATCTGTAATTATTAAATTATAGTTGCAAGAAAGCCAAAATTGCGGTATCATTATACTATAAAAATTTTGGAGATAATTATGGATAATAAAACATTAGAAAAATTAATGCTGTCGGTTCAAAAACCCGGTAGATATTCGGGTGGCGAAATAAACAGTGTTTATAAAAATAAAAACGAAGTAGATGTCAGGTTTGCCTTCTGTTTCCCCGATACATACGAAATTGGAATGTCGCACCTGGGAATGAAAATTTTATATTCGCTTTTTAATTCCCGTAATGATATTTGGTGTGAACGAGTATTTGCCCCATGGGTAGATTTTGAAAACGTTTTAAGGGAAAATAACATTCCGCTTTTTGCCCTTGAAAGCCGCGACCCTATTAAAGATTTTGATATAATTGGTTTTACTTTGCAGTATGAGTTAAGCTATACCAATGTTGTTAATATGTTATCTTTAGCAGGGGTGCCCATAAAGAGTGCCGACCGCAAAACATTAGCACCATTAGTAGTGGCGGGCGGCCCGTGCGCCTGTAACCCCGAACCACTTGCCGATTTTGTGGATTTATTCTTTTTAGGCGATGGCGAAGAGGTGGATTTAGAACTTATTGATTTATATAAAAAATACGGCAAAAACGGCGATAAGCAGGCCTTTTTGCGCGAAGCCGCTAAAATACCGGGGGTATATGTTCCATCACTTTATAATGTAAATTATAACCAAGATGGCACCCTTAATGCCGTAACACCAATATCGGACAACCCCAAAAAAATCACGAAAAGGGTTATTAATAATCTGGACACTGCACATTACCCCGAAAAATTTGTTGTGCCATATATTGAAATTGTGCACGACCGTGCTGTGCAAGAAATTTTCAGGGGTTGTATACGCGGTTGCAGATTTTGCCAAGCCGGCTATATTTACAGGCCGGTTAGAGAAAAATCGGTGGATGTTATTAATAAACAGGCAAAAACGCTGTGTGAAAACACAGGGTATGATGAAATGTCGCTTTCTTCTTTAAGCACCAGCGATTATTCTAATTTAGAGCAACTGCTCAATTCGTTGCTTTCGTGGTCAGACGATAAAAAGGTTAGCCTTTCTTTGCCATCTTTAAGAATTGATAATTTTTCAAAAGAGTTAATTGAAAGAATTAACTTTATTAGAAAAAGCGGTCTAACATTTGCGCCAGAGGCAGGAACCCAAAGGCTTAGAGATGTCATTAATAAAAACGTTACCGAAGAAGAAATTATACGCACCTGTAAAATGGCTTTTGCAGGCGGATATACCTCGGTTAAGTTATATTTTATGTTAGGCCTTCCCACCGAAACCGACGAAGATTTAAAAGGTATTGCCGATTTAGCGCAAAAAATTGTTGATGAATTTTATAAAACTGAAAACAGGCCTAAGGGCAAAAGCGTTAATGTTTCGGTAAGTGTTTCTACCTTTGTGCCAAAACCATTTACACCATTTCAGTTTGAGCCACAAATAACCAAAGATGAAATTGAAAGGCGTCAACAAATTCTTAAAGACAGCATTAAAACCAAAAAGGTTTCTTTGTCGTGGCATGATTCCCGTGTAAGCTTTCTAGAGGGTGTTTTTGCCCGTGGCGACCGCAGGTTAGGTGCTGTAATTGAACGCGCAGTGCAGCTTGGCTGCAAGTTTGATGGTTGGGATGAATGCTTTAATTTAGATTTATGGCTGCAAGCCTTTAAAGATTGTGGGGTTGACCCTGCGTTTTATGCTAACCGCCAACGCGAATTTACCGAGTTATTACCTTGGGAACATTTAGATTATGGTATTACCAAAGAGTTTTTAATTGAGCAAGATAAATTGGCTCATAACCAAACCACCACACCGAATTGCCGTGAAAAATGCTCTAATTGTGGCGCTGCTTGCTTTAAAGGAGGGGTTTGTTATGAAAAACGTTAGAGTTTTTTACCGAAAAAAATCCCTTTTGAAATTTGTTTCACATTTAGATATGAATCGCTTCATGATGCGTATGTTAAGACAAACAAACATACCGCTTTGGTACACCGAAGGCTTTAATTCCCACGCATATATTAATTTTGCCCTGCCTTTATCTTTAGGCTTCGAAAGCGATTACGAGGTTATGGATTTAAAACTAACCGATGATAATTATTCTACTTTAGCAGTAACCGAAGAGTTGAAAGGTGTAATGCCTGAGTTTTTAGAAATAATAAAAACAGAGGAGCCCGTTTTTAAAACAGGCAGCATTGCTTTTGCAAAGTTTAAAATTAATTTTGAAGATAACGGAAAACTTTATAATAGTTTAAAAAAATTTTTGGGTTCAAATAACATTTCTGTTTTAAAAAAGAACAAAAAAGGCATAGAAAAAGAATTCTTAATTTCAGATAAAATTAATGGTTTTAAACTAATAAATAATGGTAATACGGTTTTAGAAATTGTTTTAGCAGCAGGCAGCACAAATAATGTTAATCCTACGCTTCTGCTTAATGCATTTGCTCAGCACATTAAATGCGATTTACCATTTTATTCGGTTAACAGAACCATGCTTTACACACAGAGTATGGAAGAATTTAAATAAATTAGGGTGAAAAAATGTCCGGGGAATATAAATATACCGATGAATTTTTTAAAGAATATGAAAATAAATATATGTCTTATAAAAAATCAGAGGTTAATAAAAAAGTAAAACAAAAAAAGAAACACAATTACAAGTTTTTATATTATGTTGTTGTTTTTATTGTTAGTTTTGCAATAACCTTTTTATCCATAAAAAAACCAAATGTTAATAGCAATATTAACCAAGAAGTTACTTTGCAAAACCCAGAAGCCGATATTACTGCTCAGGCTCAGTTTACTTATACCGAGCCCGATGCAACCACCGCCTTATTAGGCACAGAGGTTGACAGTGCTTATGCCGTGTTTTTAGAGGCCGACAGTTTAAAAATTGTTGCCGAAAAAAACTATAACAAAAGAATATACCCGGCTTCTATGACCAAAATTATGACACTTTTAGTGGCGGTAGAAAATGTTGAAAATTTTAACGATACCTTCACAATGACCAACGAAATTATAGACCCGCTTTATATTAATGAGGCATCGTTAGCGGGTTTTTCGGGTGGCGAAGATGTTAAAATTATAGATTTATTATATGGTTCAATTCTGCCTTCGGGCGCCGAGGCTACCTGTGGCATTGCTAACTATGTTTCGGGCAGTGAAGCCGAATTTGTTAAACTAATGAATAAAAAGGTGGCCGATTTAGGCCTTAAGAACACTCATTTTGCAAACACAAGCGGTCTGCACAGTCAAGAAAATTATTCCACCGTTTATGATATGGCTTTAATTTTAAAGGCTGCCATGCAAAACGAAATGGCATATAAGGTTTTAACTACCTATCAATACACGACTTCTGCCACACCTCAACACCCAAATGGCATTTTGCTTACAAGCACATTGTTCAGCCGCATGGTTGGCGACGAACCCGAAAACAACGCCGTAATTTTAGGCGGTAAAACGGGTTTTGTTTCGGAATCGGGCAACTGCATTGCCAGTTTTGGTAGGTCTATGGGCGGCAAAAATTATATTTTTGTAACGGCCGATGCCAATGGTCTTTGGAAATCGGTGTTCGACCATATTAACACATATTCTAAATACGCAAACTAAAGCATAGCCCCCTTACTATTTTCATAGGCTTTATACGGGGGCGTTTTTGTGAAAAAGTTTTTTAAACCAATTTATATATTAATTTTGTTTGTTTTAATTATAATTATTTTTTTAATAATCTTTTTAAAAAATAATAAAAATACCGCTGTGCAAAGCGGTAAAATTGAAAACACCATAATTTTAGATGCCGGCCACGCGGCATTAGGAAATACTATAGATTAGCAAAAATTAACCTTAAAAGGCATCACCAAGTAAATGTTGTTTATAACAAAGTTAAACACCCTTGCAGCTTAAAACAAGTTTGCAAGGGTGTTTTTTATCTAATTACCGCCTGGGCCGTCTCTACGTTCACGAGTATCGTGAACATCAATTTTACCGATTATATCGCCCGGTTTAATGGGCTTTTTATCCGTTTTTATCTCGGGCTCGGGTTTTTGCTCGATTTTTTTATCGTCGTTCATAGATATAAACTCCTTTCTGTTGTTAGTATTAGTTTAAAGATTTAATTTCATTCAAATTATTAGTAGGCGGCATACAAGTTTTTCCTTTACATACATAGTAGGTGGTCTTGCCATCTATTAGCGAATATTCTTTTGTGGGTTTGGTCAAGAGAGTAATGATTGCATTTGCAGGTAAACCCAAGGTAAAGTCGTTTATATTTGCATTATCATCAACTACAACAGTAACCTTCATCGGCGGCTCATTATATTCTAAAAGTGCCGTTAAAAACATTGCGTGATTGGTGGGATACGAAGAAGCCTCAGCAGAGATAAAATCTAACTGCTTTTCTGCCAAGTCTTTATATTTATCGTTCGAGGTCAAGTGATATAGCTTCACAAAGTTGTATGCCATTAGTGAATTCCCGCTTGGAATAGCACCGTCGTAGGTTTCCTTTGGTCTGAGTATCAGTTCTTCACTTTGATTGCCGTATAGATAGTAGCCAACCGTTTTATCGCTGAAATCATTTATAACCTTATCACACATCTGCTTTGCACGGTTTAAATAGCTGTTGTCC
>JAZRSY010000011.1:0-8386 GCA_045651765.1 Acutalibacteraceae bacterium
CTAATAACGATCAAACAATCGGCTCATCACAAGAAGTAAACACTAGCGAAAATAGCAATAATAACGAAAATAACAACAACAATAATAATAACAATAACAATAACAATAACAATAACAATAATAATAATAATAACAATAACAATAACAATAACAATAGCGATAGCAATAACAATAACAATAACAATAGCAATAGCAATAGCAATAGCAATAGCAATAGCAATAGCAATAGCAATAGCAATAATAATAATGAAAATAATAATAGCAATGGAACAATCGATGATACCCAAAATAACAAATTTGAAGTTAAAGACCCAAATGCCAATCAATATACAAATTCATATTCAGATGCCATAAAACGCTAGTTAAATTAGTTAATAAATTGCAGAGCCTGCTTAGCAGTAACTGCTTTGCAGGCTTATTTAAATAAAAAATAGTTATAATATGGAGGATAATATGAAAAAATTTTTAAGTTTATGTTTGGCGTTTGTTTTAATTATTGGCTTGGTTGGTTGCAAACCAAATAACGACGAACAACAAGAAAATAACTCTAATAACACAGCCCAAACCAATGCTTTTAAAAATTTGCAAGAAATTTTTAAAGGCCAAGAATTAATTACAGTTGCCGGCAAAGAATCCGATGAAAACCACCATATTGTAACAATAGGTGAAAATGGAACATTTACAAGATATGCAACAATTAAAGGGCTAAAAAAAGGAAAAAAAGTTAACATAATGCAATCCTCCGATTTTCATTTTAATAAATTAAATCAAAAAGATTTAGATGAAAATATACCTCTTGTGATGGATACATATGAAAAAAGAACTGGCTTCCGCGATGAATCTTCGGTTCCGGCTGTTCTTGCCGCCCTTTCTCACGCCAAAAATTTTGATGCCCTTGCCATTACAGGCGATAATATTGACTATTTAACATGGGGTTCGTTAGAACTTCTAAAGCAACATGTTTTTGATGCCTTCCCAAGTGCTTTGGTTGCTATTGGCGGACACGACACAACACGAGCAATGGGTGGATCTACCCATTATTCCGAACCCGATACTATTGCCGACCGTTATGCAATTTGCCAACAATATTGGCCACACGATATTGATTATACTTCAAAAATTATTGAAGACCGTGTTATGATGATTCAAATAGATAACGGAAGGTCGCAATATTTTAAAGGTCAATACGAAAAATTAGAGGCCGATATTCAAAAAGCAAGACAAGAAAATTTGACTATACTTATTTTCCAGCACGAACCAATTTGCACCTATAACCGCGATAACGTTGGTGTTTATCCAATAGTAATAGGTGATGGTAAAGGCGAACATTTTAATTTTTACAGTAGCTGCGTAGGTAACAAGCGCGATTCCGAAGAAACTTTAAAGGTGCACAAGCTTATTTCTTCCAGTGCCGATGTTATTAAAGGAATTTTCTGCGGACATTTACATGCTAATTATTATACCGAAGTATCTGCCACTTATGAACAAAACGGCGAAACAGTTAACACCTTTATTCCGCAATATGTTTTAAGCACAAGCGCTTATAATAAAGGAATGATTTTTGCAATTACTGTAGAATAATTTAAGGGGTTTTTATGAAACGAATATTATGTTTGTTTTTAAGTTTTGTATGTATACTTAGTTTAATCGGCTGCCAAAAAAATCCACAACAAAATAATGCCGAAACTCAAAAACCAGTGGAGAATAAAAATTCTTTTTTTGCTGGAAAATATGATGAAAATGAAACGGCTTATAAAAATTTAAAGTCAGTTTTTGAAGGTCAAGAACTTGTTAATGAATATGGTATGCCGCAATACCCTGATAATCATTTTGTTAAGATTAAAGATAATGATGTCTCAATCAGATATGCCACCTTTAAAGGCTTGAAACCCGGTGAACCTGTAAATATCATGCAAATAACCGATTTGCATTTTAATAAACTAAATGAACGCGATATTGCTGAAAACTTGCCTTCTGTTGCAAGTTCTTATGAAAACAGACCTTCTTTTAAAGATGAAGGAACACTACCGGGCGCTAAAAAATCACTAGCCCTACATAAATATTTTGACTCGGTTGTTGTTACCGGCGATGTTATTGATTATTTAACATGGGGTTCGCTCGATATGGTTAAAGAGCATATTTTAGATGTTATTCCCAATGTTATTTTTGCAGTGGGTAATCATGAAACAACAAGGGTAATGCAGGGTACAGTTGCCGATGATTCTTCATTAGAATCGCGCCTAAATATTATAAAAGATTACTGGCCAAATGATATTAATTATTCCTCTCACATAATTAATGATAGGGTAATGCTTATTCAAATGAATAACGGAAACAACAGTTATAGTAATATTCCGTTAGAAAAATTCGAAAGTGATATCAATAAAGCCAAACAAGAACAGTTAGTAATTTTAATTTTCCAACATATTCCGGTTGCTAATGGTACCACCGAGGCTAAAATTACCAGTGCTTTACGCTATGGCAAAGACCCGACCTATTTTAACCGGGGTATTGGCGCAAAAAATAGCGATGATGTTACCAATAAAGTATATAATTTAATTACAACAAATGCCGATGTTATTAAAGGAATATTTTGCGGCCATTTGCATACCGATTATTATACCGAAGTTTTAGCAACATATCAAAATGGTAATGAAACGGTAAATACAACAATACCACAACATGTTTTGGCTATTAACAGTTCTGAAAACGGAAATATAATGGCAATAACTGTTGAATAAAAATGACCCTTAAGAATTTTAATTCTTAAGGGTTTTTTTATTAAATGTTCTTTAAAAATTCATAATTATGTGTTAAAATGTTTTTAAATACAAATATAATTATAATTGGGAGGCAAAATGAAAAAACCAATAGTTAATTATAAAAATTTAAAATTATCCAATATAACATCTCCGGAGTATAATCATATATTACTGTTGTTAGGGTGGGTATTTTATTTTATCTTCTTTTTTTTAACCGAAAATTTAATACCGGCTGAAAATTGTTACCCTGTACACATTAGGTTAGACGATTTTATCCCGTTTTGTGAAGTTTTTATAGTTCCGTATGTTGGTTGGTATTTTTTAATAGTTGGTTCGCTTTTATATTTTTTATTCTATAACCCACAAAATTTTAAAAATTTACAAACATATATTATTATAACACAGGTTATTGCTATAACTATTTATATTATTCTTCCAACCCGCCAAGATTTACGCCCTAATGAATTTGTAAGGGATAATATTTTTACCGACGTAGTAGGATTTATTTATTCCATTGACACAAATACGGGTGTTTGCCCATCGCTTCATGTTGCTTATTCGTTAGGTATTGCTTCGACTTGGCTTAGAGAAAAATCGGTTTCAAAACCATTTAAATTATTTATTGTCATTACGGTTATACTAATTTGTATGTCGGTAGCTTTTGTGAAACAACATTCAGTATTAGATATTTTTGCCGCTATTCCAATGTGTCTTTTTGCCGAATGGTTTGTGTTTATAAGGCGTAAAAAAATAAAATCTTAAGGGGATTTTTATGAAAGATAATACCAAAAAAGTACTAATGGGTTTTGGATTTACTGCCTTAGCAGTAGCTGCAGTTAGCTCGGTTTCTTATTATATAACCAAGCACCTTGTTAAAGTGGCGCTCGACCGTGAAGAACCAAAATCTATTGGAAAATCAAAAGAACGTTTAACAGGCAATAATAATATTGAAGAAACAATAAAGGCTCAAAATGTTATAGCAAAACGCCTTGAATCTTTAGATTTAAAAACTGTTGAAATTACAGCTCAAGATTCAACCAAGCTTGTGGGCCATTTATTTACCTGTAAAGATGCAAAAAGAACAATAATTGCAATGCACGGCTGGCGTTCTTCTTGGTCTAAAGATTTTGGAATGATTTCTGACTTTTTGTTAAAAAATAATTGCAATGTATTGTTTGCTGAACAACGCGGCCAGGGCGAGAGCGGCGGCGAATATATGGGCTTTGGCTTGATTGAACGGTTTGATTGCCTGGATTGGATAAATTGGGTTAATTCGCAAGAATTTAAAAATTTACCCATATATTTATTAGGCATTTCTATGGGGGCTACAACGGTGCTAATGGCAGCTGGGTTTAATTTGCCAAGCAACGTTTGTGGAATTATGGCCGACTGCGGTTTTACTTCGCCAAGTGAGATTTGGAAGCATGTGGCACAAAACATGAATTTATTGTATACTAGCATAAGGGGTAATTTGGCCAGCGCTTTGTGTAAAAAGAAAATTAATATGGGCTCTAACGATTATTCTACTATTACTGCCTTGCAAAACAGTAAGGTTCCTGTTTTGTTAATTCACGGCACCGATGATAAGTTTGTGCCCGTGCAAATGACATATGAAAATTATAAAGCTTGCGCCTCGCCAAAAAAATTACTAATTGTTCCGGGTGCTGAGCACGGAATGAGTTATATTATAGAACAAGATTTATACGAAAAAACTGTTAAAGAATTTTGGCAAGAAAACGATAATAATATTTAAAATAAAAGACACAACCTTAGCCTTTTGGTTTGGTTGTGTCTTTTTTGGTGCACCGAGTGCACTGATATCCGAACCTAAAATGCCTGCTTCTTCAAGGTCGGCAAAGGTCATTTCGCGCGAGCAATCTTTGTAATTACAGCCGAAATAAATTCTGCCGTCATCCCAAAGAACGATTTTATTTATAAAGGTATCAATTAATCTTCTGCGGTGTTCAACCTTTTTGAAATTCAGCTTACGAAGTCTGTTGAAATAGGCTTCAATATCCTCGGCTGAAATTATTGGTTTTGTCATTTCCTCTTTTATTATTTGGATAGACAGTTCCGTTTTCTGCTGTTCCAACTGTTCCATACGCTGTTTTGTGGATGGAGTTAGAATGCCCTGCTGGATAGCATTAAGAAGATTCTCTATGCTTTTAAGCGTATCACCGTATTGCTTTTTTAGTAACGGCAAAGTGGTGTTGGTTTGGTTTTGTACCTTGGTTGCTGTCTCACAGAGCATAGACACCAAATCATCGTCAAATACAATTTTGCGAATGAATGCGATAGTTGCATCTTCAATCCATTCTTTTCTGACGGTCTTCTTATCGCAGCCTTTGTGATTTTTAACGCTTACGCATTTATAATAGCGGTGAACTTTATTCTTCATATGACTTGTACCGCTTTCGCCAACCATAAGGCATTGACACTTTCCACAGAAAAGTTTAGTGGTAAGTAAATATTCGTCTTCGGCTTTATGTTTCGCCGGAGCTTTTTTATTTGCAACCATACGCTCTTGAACTCGGTCAAATAAGTCTTGCGGAACAATGTCGGGAATACCACCCGGCTGTACGATATCGCGGTATTTATATTCACCGATATATTTGCGGTTATGTAACATACGGGTTACGCTGTTTATGCTGATTTTACCGCCACGCTTGGTGCGAATACCTTTAATGTTTAGTTGGTCGGTAACCTCTTGCATACTTGCACCTTCGGCATAAGACTTAAAGGCTTGCAATACGGTAGGTGCTGTCAATGGATCAACTTGGAAGAACTGCTCGGAGTCGATAGTATAACCAATAGGAAGAGTACCGCCGTTATATTTACATTTAAGAGCGTTTTCGGTAAGACCTCTAATAACCTTCTCTGCAAGGTCTGCGGAATAATATTCAGCCATACCTTCAAGTAAAGACTCAAGCAAGATGCCTTCGGCTGTATCAGAAATAACTTCGGTTGCCGATATTACCTTAACACCGTTTTTACGCAACATTGCTTTATAGTGTGCCGAGTCATAACGGTTGCGTGCAAATCGGTCAAGTTTCCATACAATGACAGTATCAAACAGACCGTTCGCACTATCCTTAATCATACGCTGAAACTCAGGGCGATTGTCAGTCTTTGCAGATAATGCGCGGTGAATATATGAGCCAACGATTTGAATATCATTCTTCTGTGCAAATTCTTTACATTCGCGTAACTGCCCTTCAATAGACTCTTCGCGTTGATTTTCGCTTGAATATCGCGCATATATTACACCTGTCATTCTGGAACCTCCTTATTTTTATAAAATGAATAAATAGTGTTTTTATCTATTTCAAGTTGTTTCTTCAAATCGTTTGATGGATAATTAATTTTTGAACCTTGAAAACTAAACCAACGCACAGTAAACATGTTTTTTACAAACCAATTTGGAAGTGGTTTAAGACTATACGGATTTTCATAAATTATTGTTGAATTTGGAAAACAAAATACAACGGCATCTATTTTTGTATTGGTTTCACTATGAAATCTACCATTATGTTGCATTGTAGGAGTTTTTCTGAAATTGTATATAGGATTGTGGTTCTCATAAATCGGCATTCCTTTTTCTCCATAAAATGCATACCACAATTCGTTTGAGTAGATTAATTCCTGCGAAGTCATTATAGGGCAAGAGCTTACTGCTCTTTTGTATAACATATTAACATGGTGTTCCTGTAAATCCACCCACAAAACCGAAGGTGTTTTTTCGTCAAACTGCTTTTCATTACTTTTAATTTGACACAGTTTATGAATCACATTCTCTGCAATACAACTTGCGTTTTTTCTGCCAAACGGGATAACACTGTGCTCTCGAATAACAATCCTTTGATTAGCGGGAAATTCTCTATGTGAATTAAACTCTTTTAGAGCATTAAATTCATCACCATTGATTTGTACTGTGTTTACTTCAATATATACTTTTTCCCCATTTTCATTGCATACATAAAAATCGGGTGTCGGAGTTCGTTCTGTTGCAATTTCTTTTACGTAATCATGACCAAATACAGATAGTAGATACCCGTAACAACAAAGTTCTCCCACAGCAGCTGTTGCATTATTAATATCATTCCCATCAAGCAAACGTTCTTTGTTTTTTGTCAACCAGTTATAATCATATCTTTTAACAATACCAAAAGCGGAAATAACATTATATTTCGTATAGCCAAAAGAGTTGCTACTATCTTTGACTTCTTGGGTAAACAAATATACAAGCGGGTTATCGTTTCCGTTAGATGAAGCTTTACATTTAAGAATATCATCATCACACAGAAATCCTTTAAAATATTTTTCAATACACATATTTATTCCTTTTAAAATAGTAAAACATTCGTAATTATTTTGAATTTTGATATTGATAACTTTCCAATAAAAATTCACTTAAAATCAATGAACTATTTACCGCCAACTTTGCATGATGGTGACTGGGGTGTTTACTTGTGGCGTGGCGATCAGCGATATTGTTAGAAAGACCAGCAAAGCCATTTACAATTGAAACGAAACCCCTCAATATTTCATTTAGCGAATTTTCTACTTTTGAATCATTTGGATACATGTTTATTTGTTTTGAAAGCCTTTTATACAATGAAAGAAGATTCCCGTCATAAACTTGACGTGAACCAATGATCTTCGCCTCAATGCTGAGCAAAATTTCTTCAAGAAGTGTTCTGGCATTTGTAATTGCACCATCATAATCCCCAGAATTCATTTTAGATTTGCACTTAGTAATTTGTTGATTTATAAAATCGCTACTGACTTTATCTTTGATTTCTTCATCTATAATATCAGGTGCAAATAGATTTAAATCTTTTGCTATGTTCATAACGATAATACCATCTACATTTTTAAGCGTGTTTTCAACATAAACTCGTTTACTATTAACTGTATAATTTGAATCTGAAATCTCAACTCCAAAACCACTAAGGTAAACGTCAATATTATCTTTTGTCATGGTTGATTGAAGTTCATAGGCAATTGCTGTAATAATTCGAAGTCTATTTTGACCAAAAGCACCATTGGAATGTTCAATTATGTCCGATTTAACACCATCCCAAAAGCAAAAAAACTCTATTGCATTTCTTTCTATTGGCAGAAGTTCGTTAATGTTTTTAGCGACAGCAATCAAATTGTTAGTTAAACAATAGGATTGTATTGCACGCACATAACCATTCAGTTGATTATCTATAATATCTGTGCAATCCGCATCCATCATATATGAATGTGTGCTTCGTTGCACTTGAGTTTTCAAAGAGTCTATTTGTTCTACAATTTCTCTAATGTCCATAATCATTCCTCCGCTTGTCCGCTATTTACCCAAACATCAATTTCGGAAAGTTTGAACTTCCACTTCTTGCCGACTTTATGTGCCGGCATACCTTTATTCGCAATCCATTTTAATGCAGAGTCACGGCTTATACCGAGATACTTACATATTTCAGGCATAGAGTAATATCTATCTTCAAAATCGGTCATATTACACCCCTTATTTTTGTTTTCCTTATTATACCACGAAAATGCCGATTAGTAAAGTTAATTGTCGGTTATTGTATGATTCTATGTCTTAAATCCAGTAAAAACATAGTTTTCATAGTTAT
>JAZRSY010000012.1:0-1309 GCA_045651765.1 Acutalibacteraceae bacterium
CCAGCTTAACCTATGTTGAAGAAACGGCTTTAAAAAGCTTGAGCGCCGAAGGAATTACACCGGAAAAACCAATCGGAAACTTTGAAACACCGGCAAGTGTGGGGGGCGCCGGCGCATTAAACCTTCTCCCCGGAGTCGGCAATTTTTATCTTGCAACCCGTAACGGGGCCCATA
The DNA here is from genome assembly GCA_045651765.1 of Acutalibacteraceae bacterium. Taxonomy (GTDB): domain Bacteria; phylum Bacillota; class Clostridia; order Oscillospirales; family Acutalibacteraceae; genus SIG565. Next base: position 175 of record JAZRSY010000012.1, read on the forward strand.
AAGACCAATATTTATATGGATTTTTGAACCTTGCCAGCTGGCCATTATCAATTTTGTGGGGTGTGCCTCAATCCGCCATTGATGCGGACACAATCAACGACCGCGAATTCGTCCATTTTTATATGTATAACCCCAACGGAAAACGCGCTTTGGCTCAAAAAGGTTTAGCTCTTGGAACGGATGGAATCCTTTCAAAAACAGGGTATTCCGGATATAATGCCTACTCGGGTTACACCGGATACACCCAACCTTACGGATACCCCCAACCCGCATACGGATCTTATTATAGACCCTATTAAAATTTAAGATTTTTCGGCCTTTTTACCCCTAAAAATCCAAAAAAAACCTTAAAATTCAGGGTAAAAACGAAATTAAACGCGATAGAAGAGAGAGCTCGCGCATGGGTGGAGCGTGCCACGGGGTGTGTTGGTTGGGCGTGGTTGTATTCGTGTGGTGGGGTGGTTTTGGCGCGAGGCATAGGGAGATATCGTTTTAATGTATGATGATTTGCTCGAGGTCACTCCGCCACTCCACCTCACCGACCCACTCTCCGCCTTGCCGACCAACACACTCTCCACCTCACCGACCCACACTCTACCTAGCCGACCTACACTCTCTTTACTCTCTCGCTCATCCTCTCCAACCACGCCCCACCGACCTACACTCCACGCTACACCTTGCCAACAAACACTCTACACCTCTTTATCTATCATATTTTACATACTATTCTTATATATAGAATTTATTATATCTTAAGATTCCCCCCATTTATCGCATTTAAGTAAAACTTTAAGAATGCGCTACAACTTATTGATATTGTTAATATTAACATCTCACAACTTTTATCTTTTTTTTATCTCTTCCCTTCTTAAAATTTTTAAGTTATAAAAACAGTAAAGATATATTTTATTTAGAGTTACATAACAGAAAATGGATTGGTTAACAGGTTAGATGCTTAAATCCGGACAAGATGAATATCAAAGCGCTAAATATCAAAAGTTAAGAAAAAATCCTTGCTCTTCAAGGCTTTTTTATAGTATATTTTATTCACAAAAAGTTTAAGAAGGGCAAGTTTTTATGAAACCATTTTTCTTGAAATTAAAACATCATTTTATTGAAACAAAAAAAACAATAG
>JAZRSY010000013.1:0-27959 GCA_045651765.1 Acutalibacteraceae bacterium
CTACCGATATGTTGGTTATTGCCGATGCTCAAAATCCTTCCTGCCTTGCAGGTATTATGGGCGGTCTTAACAGCGAAATTAAGGACGACACCAAGGACCTTTTTTTAGAGTCGGCTAAATTCCGCCGTGACAGTGTGCGTCGCACAGCAAGAGCCTTGGGCGTTCGTACCGAGTCCAGCGCAAGGTTTGAGCGCGGTACCGATATTATGAACACCGAATATGCATCTAACCGCGCATTACAGCTTATTTATGAGCTTGGCGCAGGTGAAATCGTGGACGGAGTTTTAGATGCTAACAACGGTCTTCCCGCCGAGAGAGAGCTTTCGGTAAGCGTTACCAAAATCAACGCACTTTTAGGACTTGACATCCCCGCTGATACAATGGTTAGCATCCTTAACAGCTTGCACATTCCCACCGTTTTAGATGGCGACACCCTTGATTGCCGCATTCCTTCCTTCCGTGACGATATTGAATTTATGGCAGATATCGCCGAAGAGGTTATGCGAATTTACGGCTACGACCACATTGTAGGCACAAAAATGAAAAGTGCGGTGGTAAGGGGCAAAAAATTACCCGAACGCATTAAAACCGATGCCGCCAAAAAACTGCTTTGCGCTTTGGGATGTAACGAAATTACAACCTATTCGTTCATTGCTTCACACGCCATAGATTCTTTGAATTTACCTGAAGATGATGAACGCCGTAATGCAGTTAAATTATTAAACCCATTGGGCGATGAATATTCGGTTATGCGCACACAGTTAATAACCAGTATGCTAACCGTAATGGCCACGAACATTAACCGTAAAATAACAAATGCCAGGTTTTTCGAGGTTAGCAAAAGGTTTGTTCCAAAGGCTTTGCCAATAACCGAACAACCGCTTGAAATCCCAACCTTAAGCCTTGGTTTTTACGGTAAAGATGAAGATTTCTTTACCATAAAGGGTGTAATTGAACAGCTAATGGAGCAGTTTGGCGCCCATACCGAATATATTCGCAGTAACGAGCCCTATTTACACCCCGGCCGCCAGGCTACAGTGTTGGCTAATAATTCGCCGGTTGCCACATTTGGCGAGGTTCACCCAGGCACAGCTGCTAACTACGGCATTGAAGAGCGTGTTTATGTTGCTGAAATTAAATTGGATGTTTTATTCCAACTTAAAACACGCAAAACAGTATATAAACCACTGCCTAAATTCCCGGCAGTTGAGCGCGATTTCGCCCTGCTTTGCGACATTGATATGCCCATTGGCACTTTAGAAAAGGCTATAGCCTCGGGAGCTTCAAGGTTGCTTGAAAAGGTAGAACTTTTCGATGTTTACTCGGGCTCACAAATACCCGAAGGCAAAAAAAGCGTTGCCTTTAGTGTACATTTGCGCAGCAGCGAATCCACTTTAAGTGATGAAGATATTGATGCTGCTACAAAGCGCATTATAGAAAAACTTGAAAAAGCAGGGGCGCAGCTTAGAAAATAAGTGGTAAGTTTCAAAAAAACATGGTATAATATAAAAAAGAGGTGTTTAATATGATTGATAAAACAATGACCTTTTCACTTGGTAACGACCAAGAATTAGAAATTCGCAGGGTTTTAACCACCGTTTACGATGCACTTAAAGAAAAAGGTTATAATCCAATTAACCAAATTGTTGGTTACATTTTGTCAGAGGACCCAACCTATATTACAACCCATAATAACGCGCGCAGCCTTATCAGAAAGGTAGACCGCGACACACTTTTGCAAACCTTGGTTAAATATTATTTAACTGCATAAAATAATTTTTAGGGGGAAATGTAAAATGATAACTCTTATAATTGTTGCAACATTATTATTGGTTTTATTAATAAGATGTTTGTGTATTGTCCCGCAGGCACACCAATATGTTATTGAGTTTTTAGGTAAATATGAAAAAACCTGGAATGCCGGCCTGCATTTAAGAATACCCGTTTTAGAGCGTATTGCCAAAAAAATAACCCTTAAAGAACAGGTTATAGATTCTCCGCCGCAACCCGTTATCACCAAAGATAATGTAACAATGCAAATAGATACCGTTGTGTTTTTTAGAATTTTTGATGCTAATATGTACACATATGGTGTTGTTAACCCAATTAGTGCACTTGAAAATTTAACCGCCACCACACTTAGAAACATTGTTGGTGAACTTGAACTCGACGGCACATTGACTTCGCGTGATACTATTAACGGCAAAATGACCGAAATTTTAGACGAAGCCACTGACCAATGGGGTATTAAGGTTACAAGGGTAGAACTTAAAAACATTATTCCACCCGCAGAAATACAATCGGCCATGGAAAAACAAATGAAGGCCGAACGCGACCGCCGCGAAACTTTATTACAGGCCGAAGGCCATAAGGCTGCTGCTATTACCAGGGCCGAGGGCGACAAACAAGCCATGATTTTAGAGGCTGAAGGCGAAAGGGATGCCCGAATTGCTCGTGCCGAAGGTGAGGCTAAAGCGATTTTACTTGCAAAACAGGCCGAGGCCGATGGCCTTAAGGCTTTAAAAGAAGCCGCCGTGGATAAATCTGTTTTAGAACTTAAAAAATACGAAGCACTTGTTAATATGTCTAACGGCAGTGCTGCTAAACTTATTGTTCCGACTGATATTGTAAACACCGCAACCCAAAACACAATATTTTCCGAAACAACAGGTTTGGGCGACGGAATTACAACTGCACCTAAAAAAGATTAAAACTTTTATTATAAAAAAACCAACCAAATTTTGGTTGGTTTTTTACTTGCTAAAAAACACAAATTATTATAAAATAATATTGGATGGGGAGTGATATTTTGAAAATCAAGGTTAAACCGGCGCCTTATGAAAAGGTTATTAATTTTAAAAAGCCAAAAAACAAAAAACCAATTAAACCGCTTTTTATTTTGCGTACATTGGTTCGGGTTTTGGCTATACCCGATTTATTAAAGGCTAAATTTTCTTATAGCGGCACTGTGCCAAAAGAGCCCTGCCTTATTTTAATGAATCACTCAAGTTTTATAGATTTAAAAATTGTTTATAAAATATTTTACCCAAGGCCGTTTGGAATTGTATGTACGTCGGACGGTTTTGTGGGTAAAAGTTTGTTAATGCGGCTTTTAGGCTGCATACCCACAAAAAAATTTGTAACCGATGTAAGTCTGATTTCTAATATTAAATATTTGTTAAACAAAAAGAAAACAAGCGTGCTAATGTACCCGGAGGCAAGTTATAGCTTTGATGGCACCGCCACACCGCTGCCACGAAAACTGGGCGTGCTTATTAAAAAGTTAAATGTTCCGGTTGTGTTCATAGAAACCTTTGGAGCCTTTACACGCGACCCACTTTATAACTGCCTGCAAATAAGAGATGTTGCAGTTTCGGCCAATGTGAAAACTTTAATTAATAAAGAGCAAATTATAGAGTTAAGCGTGTCCGAAATAGATGAGGTTTTAGATAAAGCATTTTCGTTCGACCACTTTAAGTGGCAAAAGGAAAATAAAATTAAGGTGGAAGAAGATTTTCGAGCCGATGGCCTTAACAGGATTTTATACAAATGTGCCAACTGCGGCACCGAAGGGAAAATGGTGGGTCAAGGTGAAAAACTAACCTGCAATCATTGTAAAAAAGAGTATTTATTAACCGAATACGGCGAACTCAAAGCCTTAAGTGGCCAAACCGAGTTTTCACATATTCCAAGTTGGTATAATTACGAGCGTGAATGTGTTAAAAAAGAAATAGAAGACGGTGTTTATAATTTAAATTGTCCCGTTAAAATAGGGGTTATGGTAAATTATAATGCCATTTATATGGTGGGCGAGGGCACCTTGCAGCACAATAATTCAGGCTTCATACTAAAAAATGAGCAGGGCAAGGTACTATACACCCAAAAACCAATATCTTCTTACAGCCTTTATGCTGATTATTTTTGGTACGAAATTGGCGATGTTATTTGCATTGGCGATAATAACATACTTTATTATTGTTTCCCGCTGGATAACACCTCGGTAGCCAAAACACGTCTGGCGGCCGAAGAACTTTATAAAAAAGCAAAATTAGACCGAAAAAAAGAAACCGTACAGTAGTACGGTTTCTTTTATTTATGATTTTTTATATTTTCTAAAATTTGTTTGGATGATTCTGAAGCCGAAATGGCCTTTTGGTTGTTTTCTAAAATGGTTCCTTTAAGCACGCGGCGGCCAATAATTAACCCCTCGGGGAAGGTATAACCATCCTCGGTTTTAAGGGCATTAAGGCTAACAGGCAACGGGGCAGAGTCAATTATAAAATCGCCAACCTCGGCTGAAATTTCGTTTAACTGTTTAAGCCTTTTTTGGTCCACAATAAAAAGTTGTACTTCGGGCTCACTTGCAATGGTGGCCTGCAATTTAGTTGCCATGGTGTTAACGTAGTTAGTGTCAAAAGTGCCTTCGGTGGAGTAAGAACAATCTATTATCTGCAAATTTACTTCGCCATCGCCGTTAGTGTCGGCAAAAAACTCGCTCATATATTTGGTTAATAAATCAATTTGAGAGTTAGAATAAATATTTTCGGTGTACAAAACAATGCGGGAATCATATTTTGTCCTATTAGCGCATTGTGTTATACCAACCGCTAAAACCACCGCCATAAACAAACTTAAAATAGTGTGTGTTTTATAATGGTACCAAAAGTTTTTTCGTTTATCACTGAATGTTTTGGGCTTAATTTCTGGCGTAGCTGCCTCGGGTTCAAGTTGACCGGCCTGCATTTTTTTTAGCTCTAAAAATTTTTGTTGTGCAATTTTTCGTTGTTTTAGGGTATCACTTTTATTTTCAGACATAACAAATATCTCCTTATTTTTTAAACCAAACCGACGGCGAAAGGGCTATTAATAACGGGAAAATTTCTAACCTGCCAAGCAGCATGGCGAAAGATAATAACAGTTTTGAAAAAACACTATAACCCGAATAAGTGCTTGCAGGGCCAACATCGGCTAAACCGGGGCCAATATTGTTAAAACAGGCGGCAACGGCCGAAAGGTTTGTTTCTATTCCGTATTTGTCAAGGCTTAATAAAACAAATATACCTATAAAACAAAAGCAATATACTGCAAAATATGCCGAAACCCCATGTATTACCGAGGTATTTAACTGTTTACCATCCGATTTAATTATATTAACCGAATGTGGATGTAATAATTTTTTAAACTCTTTAGTTATATTTTTAAATAACAAAACAACGCGCGAAACCTTTAATCCGCCCGCAGTAGAGCCGGCACAACCGCCAATTACCATAAGCGCTAACAGCATAACTTTAGAAAAAGTGGGCCACAGGTTAAAATCGGTGGTAACATAACCCGTTGTGGATATAACGGAGGCTACCTGGAAACCGGCGTGGCGCAAGGCCTCATTAAAGTTGGAATATTGCGGTAATATGTTAAAGGTAATAGTTGCGATTGAGGCAAGAACTATGCCCAAATAAACAAAAAGCTCTTGGCTTTTGAAAACCGATTTAAATTTTTTAATAAGAATTAAAAAATAAATGTTAAAATTAATGCCAAAACACAGCATACCAATGGCGGTAACCCATTGCAAATACGGGCTGTAACCGGCAAAAGAATTGGACTTAACACCAAAACCGCCTGTGCCTGCAGTGCCAAAGGCGTGCAAAATACTTTCAAACACCGGCATGCCGCCAATAATTAAAAATAAAGTTAAAACGGCGGTTAACACCACATAAATAAGGTAAAGGATTTTTGCAGTGCTTTTAATGCGAGGTAAAACCTTATCAACAACAGGACCGGGCATTTCGGCACGCATTATGTGAATGGCACGGTCGGAAAGTTTTGGAATTAAAGCCATAATGAAAACCAAAACTCCCATTCCGCCTACCCAGTGGGTAAAACTGCGCCAAAATAAAATTCCGTGACTTAAATTTTCTATATTACCCACCACAGAGGCTCCCGTAGTGGTAAAACCGCTAACGGTTTCAAAAAAAGCATCTATGAAATTTGGTATTTCGCCACTAAATACAAACGGCAAACACCCAATAACCGACAACATAATCCAGGCAAGGCCAACAATGGTAAAACCTTCTTTAGCGTAAATAACCAGGTGCTTGGTGCGGTTTAATGCCACCAAACCACCGCCTAATAAAATGGCAATGGCAATGGTCTTTAAAAAGGCAATAAGTGGACCAAATTCGCTGTAAATAATGCAGGTAATAACCGGCAACAGCATTAAAATAGCCTCTAAAATCAAAATTTTACCTATTGTGGATAAAACCATTTTACGATTCATAAAAAACCTCTATTTTATAATATCTGTAATATCGTTTATACGGTGGCCTGCGGCCAAAATTACCACATGGTCGCCCGGCATAATAACATCATCGCCCGAAGGAATAATGGGTTTGCGTTTTCGAATAATTCCGGCAATAAGAACATTATTTTTAAATTTTAATGTTTTGATGGGAATGCCGGTTAGTTCGTTCTCAGATTTTATTATGAATTCAAGTGCTTCGGCCTTGCCATCCATTAGTTTATAAAGGCGTTCAACCTGACTTCCAAGAGAGTTCTGCAAAGCACGGGCATATCTTACAAAAACATCGGCAACAATTTTTTTAGGTGAAAAAATGCTGTCCAAACCAAGTTTTTCGGCCACCGAGGCAAAGGCACGGCGGTTTACATTCGAAACAACCTTTAAAACATTGTGTGAAGAAGCAAAGAATGATAATAGTATATTCTCTTCATCAATATTGGTTAATGCAACAAAGGCATCGGTCGAAGAAATGCCTTCTTCCAATAAAATTTCTTCATTGGCAGGGTCTCCGTGAATTATAACGGCTCCTTTAAGGGCTTCGCAAAGTTCTTCGCAGCGTTCTTTGTTATTATCAATAATTTTAACCGAGTTACCTGCGGCCAACAACTTTTTGGCAAGGTAATAAGAGGTTTTACCGGCACCGGCAATCATAATATCTTTAACCTGGCGGCGTGTTGGCACTAATGTTTTAAATAATTTGTTGAGTTCGGTAGGGGATGATATTATACAAATTTTGTCGCCTTCGTTTAAAACAAAATCTCCACTCGGAATATAAACTTCGCCCCCGCGTGAAACCGCGCAAACTAAAAAGTTTGAGTTATATTTTTTTCGCATATCAACAAGGCTTAAACCACACAAATCAGACTCAGCCCGCAATAAAAATTCAACCATTTCTAAATTGCGGTGGGCAAATGTTTCAATTTTAACGGCCGAAGGGAATTTTAATATATTAAAAAGTTCATGCGCTAATAAAAGTTCTGGGTTAATTGACATGGAAATATTAAGCTGTTGGCGCAAAAAGCCAAGGCTTTGGTCGTTGTATTCGGGGTTTCTAATGCGGGCTATTGTGTTAGCGGCACCCATTTTTTTGGCCAAAAAGCAGCTTAGCATATTAAATTCATCGGAGCCTGTAACAGCAACAAAAAGGTCGGTGTTAGCGGCACCCGCTTCGGTTAGGGTGTTACAGTCGGTGGCGTTGCCTGTAACGCCAATGGCATCATAAACAGTGCAAATATCATTTACAACCTGCTCATTGTGGTCTACGGCTACAACATCGTGCCCTTCGGCTATTAAATTTTCTATTATTGCTGCACCTATTTTTCCGCAACCAACAACAACTATGTTCATAATTTCTCCTCGTTTATATATTTGTAATTACTGTAATAAGTTTTTAAGTTCTGAAAAACTATTAACAATATATGTGGGTTTAAGGTTTGTGGTTTGTTTTTGTGGGTTATACCAACAGGTATCTATTCCCGAGTTTATTCCACCTAAAATATCAGAGGTAAGGCTGTCGCCAATAATTAAAATTTTAGATTTGTTTTTTTCGGTGATATTGTTTAATACAAAGTTGAAAAAGCTTTTTTCGGGCTTTTGCGAGCCTACCTTTTCACTTGTGAAAACCCCTTTAAAATAAGGCCTTAGTCCGCTGCCGTTAAGGCGGCTTTTTTGAATTTTATGGTTACCATTGGTTATTACATATAAATCGTATTTTTTATAAAGATTTTTTAATAGTTCTTCGGCACCGGGCAGGGTGCAAAACTGTAGGCTTAAATTATGTTCGTATTTATTTGCTAAAATTTCGGGGTTAAAATTTATTTTTGCACGCTCTAAAAACACCTTAAAACGCCCAACATAAATTTCCTGCTTTTTAATTTCTTTGCGCTCAAAAGCCTGCCAAAATTCTTTATTAGCGGCATTGTAAAGCGAATGGATTTGGCTGTTAAACGGCAAATTAAATTCTAAAAAACATTTTTCTAAAGCCTTATATTCTGCGGTAAAAAAATCAAGCAGGGTATCATCACTGTCGAATAAAAGGGTGGTATATTTCATTACAGCTCCTTAGCTAATTCTTTTATATATGCTTTAAGTTCATCTTTGGTTTCGGGGTGGGTAAGGCCCGCATTAATATTAGCCTTTAAAAATCCGAATTTATTGCCCATATCATGTCTTTCACCGCTAAAAACAACGCCAAGCATATCGCCTTTTGTGGCAACAGTTTTCATGGCGTCGGTCAACTGCAGTTCGTTGCCTACACCAAAAGGTGTATTTTCTAAAATATCAAATATTTCGGGCTTTAAAATGCAGCGGCCAAGCACAGAATAGTTGGAAAGCTTATTATAAATGCTGGGTTTTTCTATCATATCGGTAACGTTAAAGGTGTTATTTTCTAATTTTTCCACCTTTAACGAGCAGTACTTAACAATTTTTTCGTCGGGCACCTCTTTAATGCCCACAACACTTTTACCGTATTTTTCATAAACGCTGCAAAGTTCGCTTATAGCGGGGGTTTCGCCGATAATAACATCATCGCCGTATAATACGGCAAAGCTATCTTCCCCCACAAATTGTTTAGCTCGCAATACGGCGTCGCCAAGACCTTTGGTTTCCTTTTGTCGCAAAAAATAAATATTTGCAAGGTTGCAAACCGATGTAATTTCTTCCAATTGTTTGTCCTTGTTTTTTAATTTAAGCATATTTTCAAGTTCTATGGTGTGGTCAAAGTGGTCTTCTATGGCACCTTTGCCGCGGTTGGTAATTATTAAAATATCGGTAATACCTGCGGCTACAGCCTCTTCCACTATGTACTGAATAGCAGGTTTGTCCACAATTGGAAGCATTTCTTTTGGAATAGCTTTGGAAGCTGGCAAAACCCTTGTTCCAAGCCCCGCTGCAGGAATAATAGCTTTTGTAATTTTCATAACAATGCTCCTTTAAAAAAGCAAACTAAAAAACGGAATACAGGCAAAAACATTACTTATAACTGCCCAAATAATTACCATTAAAACAGCCATCCCAATGCTTGTTGAGCCAATAGTGGCAATGCCATAGTTATAATATTCGCTATGTGAATTAAGCTGCATATATTCGGTTATTTTTTTAATAGAGTGCTTTTTATATAAATACATACCAAAAATGCCGTAAATAATGGCGGACGCATAATTTGAAACATCTTCAATAAAACCGGCGGTTACCACACTAGGTTTTGCCGAAAAATTATCGGCAGTGCCGGTTATTTCTTCCAAAAAGCCTATTAAATCGGGTTGTTCGGTTAAAAATTCATAAGAAGAATTGGCAATATCTTTTATAAGTTCTGAAGAATCGGAATATGTAATAGCCGAAGTTACGCCTAAACTTAAAACGGCAATGCAAAGTGAAATCAAACCGTATTTATACATTTTGCGGTAAAAAAGCCAGATTGCCGTGCCCATAAAACCAAACAAAAGGCCTAAAATTGCGGCCGGCCAACACCAAGATATTTTTGAATGTGTTATGTGCATATTGGAAAATTTAGTTATAATTTTGTGCTGATTTTTGCCGACATATGTGTAAATATCGTTAATAGGTACGCCTTCAATATCGTTTAAAACAGGATTATCCTGGCTTTTATAATTGTTGTTAGGTTGTGTGCCTTGCTTATTTAAAGGGTTGCCGCAGTTTTTGCAAAAGGCAAATTTTTCTTCATTTTCGGTATTACAGTTATTACAAATTTTACTCATTATAATTCCACCTTAAAAGAACATTAAAATAATATTAGGTAAATAATTGGTAATTAAAACACCCAATAAAAAGCCAAGTAAATTAACGCCGCCAAGCTTTCTTAAAAGGGTGGCTTGGTCGTTGTTTTGGTTTTTAAGTTGTTTGCATTTAGCAATAACCGAGTTTTTGTAACCGTAGTCGGCAAAGAGAGCTGAAATTAATTTAACAGCCAAGGTTATAATAATACTAATAAAGGCAAAAATAATTGGCGTTTTGCCAAATGTAGCCATATTTTTTACTATATAATCGGCATATTCGGCATAAGAATTTAAAATCACGCCGTTTATAATTTTAAGTAAAGGTATGTTCAAAATTTGGGCTACTAAAATAGCACAGGTGGCTAATGCACCTTGCTTATACATTTTTCTCGAAAAAAACCAGCCTTCAGGTAATAAAAATGCCAACCAGTTAAACGAAATTTTATTTAATTTTGAAAGTCTTGCAAATTTTGGTATATAGCGGTGGGTGTTAATGGTAACCATTTTTGCAGCCTCGGCCGCCGTTACACCTTCGCCTAAATCTTTTTTAGGGTCTACTCCGCCTAAATAATCAAAGGCAAACACACGCGCGTTTTTAGGAACACCGCAATATGGGCAAACCAACATATCTTCAGAAAATTCATTTTTGCAGTTTTGGCATATTGTTTTATGTTCGTTTTGTTTATGTGATTCGGCCTTTTCTTGCGCGGGGGTGTGGGAGTATTGTTTTTCGGTGCCGTGAAACTCCTCCAGCCCACAATGGCCTATGCTGTTATAACAGTCGCGGTGGTGCGGGGCCCCGCATATTGGGCAATAAACAATATCGTCCTCGGGGAATAAATAAGATGTACAAACAGGACATTTTTGCCCTTCTAAATTTTTTGCCATAGTTTAAACTCCAATTAAATTGTGGTTGTTAAGCACAACCGACCAATAGTATTTACCGTAGTTATGAAAACTACCGTTTTCAATCATGCTTTCAAGCTCTGCTTTTGTTACCCATTTAGCCATTGAAACCTCGCTTTTTTGAAGCGTAAGTTCGCTTACCGGAATATTAGTTTCAATTACCCATATGTCAACAAAAGAATTTCTGCGTTTTATTCTTTTTAAAAATTTTAAATTAGATTCATCAGATGTAATTCCTAATTCCTCTTTAAGTTCGCGCGTGGCTGCAGCAAAAGAGCTTTCGCCCGAAAGTGCTGCGCCGCCCGTAGCGGCCCATTCGCCCGGCATTAACAATTTTGTATCAGCGCGCTTTTGAATAAGGTATTCGCCCTTTGGCGAAACTATCCAAATGTGCACAACCAAATGATATTCATTAATCCCTAATATCGTTTTGCCTCTAACGGCAGTTTTACCCGTAAGCTTGCCGTCGGCATTTAAAATATCCCATTTTTCCAATTTTTTTATCTCCTGGTTATTATTTGGTTGGCACTTTTATAAATGCTGCCGCCGGGCACAAAACCACGCACCGAGCAAAGCGGGTAAATGTTGGTGTTTTTGCCAACAACTGTTCCGGGGTTTAAAACGGCACCACAACCAACCTCTACACAGTCGCCTAACATTGCGCCAAACTTTTTAAGGCCTGTTTTAATTTTTTCATTACCGTTTTTTATAGTTACTAAGGTTTTGTCGGATTTTACATTAGAGGTTATGGCACCGGCTCCCAAGTGTGAGCGAAAACCTAAAACAGAATCGCCAACATAGTTGTAGTGCGGCACCTGAACGAAGTCAAATAAAATAACATTTTTAAGTTCGGTTGAGTTGCCGACAACACAGTTTTTACCAACAATGGCGTTGCCTCTAATAAAAGCACAGTGGCGTATTTCGGCATATTCGTCTATAATACAGGGCCCGCCTATAAAAGCACTTGGCGCCACGGTAGCTGTTTTGGCCACCCAAACATTATCGCCTATTTTATTAAATTTGTCGGATGAGAGTGTTGGGCCTAGGTTTAAAATAAAACTGCTTATTTCGGGCAGTACTTCATAAGGGTAGGTTTTGTTGTTAAAAATATTATCAGCAATGGTATTCTCTAAAGAATATAATGCAGTTATTTTTAATTCTTGCATTAAAGCGCCTCCAAAAAAATGTATATACATTTATATTATAACTAAAGTTTATAAATAATACAATAAAAATTTTGTTAATAAACTATTGATATTAATTTAAAAATATATTATAATATTTAAAGTAAATATATAGTTGCGTATTCCGGTGTGCGAACGGGCGGGTCCTGTGCGGCGGGAGGCTATGAACCATGTCAGGCGGGGAACCGAGCAGCATTAAGTAGTTTTTCCCGTGCGCCGCAGTAAATCGGTCCGTTCGTGCTCCGGAGTGCGCAAAATTTTTTTAAAGGGGTGTGGCATTTTGGCTTATACAGCACTTTACAGAAAATATAGACCCACTACATTTTCACAGGTAGCAGGGCAAGAGCATATTACAAAAACGCTTATGTCAGAGCTTTCAAGCGGTAAAATATTCCATGCCTACCTTTTTACAGGCACCAGAGGAACAGGTAAGACAACCTGTGCTAAAATTTTGGCCAAGGCCGTTAACTGTTTAAGCCTTAAAAATGGCGACCCTTGCGGTGAATGTGCCGCTTGCAAGGCCATTGAAAATGGCGAGGTTATGGATATAACCGAAATTGATGCGGCTTCTAACAACGGTGTAGAAAACATTAGAACTTTGCGTGAACAATTGCAGTTTACCCCTGCAAACGGTAAATATAGGGTGTATATTATAGACGAGGTTCATATGCTGTCTATTGGTGCTTTTAATGCACTTTTAAAAACCCTTGAAGAGCCACCAAAGCACGTTGTTTTTGTTTTAGCCACCACCGAGGTTCATAAACTACCCGCCACTATTTTATCGCGTTGCCAACGCTTCGATTTTAAAAGAATAGAACCTTTGGTTATTGCCGAAAGAATAAAATTAATAGCCCAAAAAGAAGGCTTTACCATAACCGATAACGCCGCATTTATGATAGCCTCGGTTGCCGATGGCGGCATGCGAGATGCATTGTCGGTGTTGGATTTGTGCGTGTCTGCTTCGAACAATATTACCGAAGATACCGTAGCCGAAGTTTGCGGTATGGCTGGCGACGAGCATTTATTTAATTTTGCACAAATTATTAAAAATAAAGATTCCGCCGCTGCCATAAAACTTGCCAACGAACTTTATGTCAATTCGGTGGACATGCTAAGGCTTGCGCAAGATTTAACCCAGCATTTTAGGGACCTTTTAATAACAAAAACAATAAAAAATAATCCACCAATAGTGTGTTCCAGCAATAAACTTAAGAAATTAGAGGAACAAGCCCACAATTTTGAAATTACCGAAATAATGCGTGTTATGCGCATACTTGGCGATTCTTTAGCCAGAATGCAAAGCACCAACCGCCGTGCCGAAATGGAGGTAACCTTAATTAAGCTTTGCACACCCAATATTTGTTCCGATTTAGATTCGCTTTTAAGTCGTGTAACAGCATTGGAAAACGGTGTAAAACCAGAGCCCAAGGCAGAGGTTAAGACTGTTAGCACAAAACCCGAACCCGTTAAAGCAGAAAAAAAAGAAATTAAAGAACCCGAACCAACCAAACCACAGGGGGAAAACCTGCAAAACGGTAAATTAGATAAAAAAATTTGGGAAGAAATTTTAGCCGAGCTTGCAAAAACAGTCCCGCTAATAAGCGGAATTTTAAAGGGTTCTTCGGCTTATATAGACGGGCAATTTTTACTAATTGAAACCCAGAATTCACAGTTTGCCGAGCTTATGAACGGTAAAAACAACCTGTACCGTGAAAAACTTAAAAAAGCAATATTCAGTATAACGGGCAACAACTATAATTTAGGGCCTTACCGCAAGGCTCAACAAACCGATAATACCGACCCGTTAGAATCATTAAAAAATAAATTAAAAGAATTAGAAGTGCCCGGTTTATAGGGCGAAAGGAGTTAATTTTATGAAGTGCAGAATACCAAACTCGGGTGGTCCGGGTAATATGAATGCCATGCTAAAGCAGGCACAAAAAATGCAAGAAGATATGGCTAACTTACAGGCCGATTTAGAGCAAAGGGAATATACCGCTACTTCGGGTGGCGGAATGGTTAGCGCCACAGTAGATGGTAAGCACCTTATAAAAGAAATTAAAATTAACCCCGAAATTATAGATGCTGACGATGCCGAAATGCTTGAAGACCTTATAACCGTGGCTGTGAACGAAGCCATAAACAATGCAATTTCTACAGCCGAAGGCGAAATGGGCGCCATAACCGGCGGCCTTAACATGCCCGGACTTTTTTAATAAAGGAAAATAAAAAATGGCTTATAACATTATAACCTTTAACGAACTGGCAGCACAGTTTGAACGCCTACCATCAATTGGCAAAAAAACAGCACAGCGCCTGGCACTTTTTGTGTTGGAACAACCTAAAGATTACGCCGTTAGGTTTGCTAACGCATTAACCGAGGCTAAAGATAAAATTCATCACTGCAAAATATGCAACGCCTTAACCGATACCGAGGTGTGCAGCATATGCTCCGATGCGTTAAGAGATAAATCGGTTATATGTGTTGTAGAAAGTGCTAAAGACGTTATGGCGTTTGAAAGAATGCGTGAATATCGCGGCCTTTACCATGTGTTAAATGGCGTAATTTCGCCATTAGACGGCATTGGCCCCGACAAACTTAAAATTAAAGAGTTATTATCCCGTTTAGCAGACGGCACCGTAACAGAGGTTATTATGGCTACCAACCCAACCGTAGAGGGTGAGGCCACTGCCAGCTATATTTCGCGCCTTATTAAGCCAATGGGGCTTAAAATTACAAGGCTTGCCTATGGTATACCCGTTGGCGGCGATTTAGAATATGCCGATTCGGTAACGCTTTTGCGAGCATTAGACGGCAGAAATGAATTATAGGTGTTGTTATGACAGAGGAAAAAATTAAAAGAATAAACTTTCTTGCAAACAAGCAAAAAACCGAAGGTTTAACCGAGCAAGAAAAACAAGAGCAATATAAATTAAGGCGAGAATATATCGATTCGTTCCGCCAAAGCCTAGAGGCACAGTTAGATAATACCTACATTGTAACGCCCGACGGCAAAAAAACTCAGGTTAAAAAGGTAAAACAATAGTTATGAAAATGCTAATAACCGAAGCACA
This sequence comes from Acutalibacteraceae bacterium, assembly GCA_045651765.1. Taxonomy (GTDB): domain Bacteria; phylum Bacillota; class Clostridia; order Oscillospirales; family Acutalibacteraceae; genus SIG565. The sequence continues at coordinate 15,198 of JAZRSY010000013.1, forward strand.
GGTGTTAAGCAACGGCGATATTTCGTTTAAAGATTTTGAGAAATACGGCGAACTAACGGTAGAACAAAATTTAAGTTATGATGAACTTAAAAATGTTATACATAAATATGACACCCTTTTTTGCAACAAACTTAATATTGATAAACCTTTGTTAGATGCCGCCAAAAACCTTAAATATATTGGCGAATGTGCCACAGGGTATAATAATATTGATATTGAAGAGTGCAAAAGGCGTGGCATTACGGTTTGTAACGCCGGCAGTTATTCCACCAATGCAGTAGCCCAACAAACCTTTGCTTATATTTTAAATCATTTTAGCAGAGTGTCAGTTTATGATAATTTTGTTAAAAACGACGGTTGGATAAACAGTCCTGTTTTTTCACCCGTTATTACCGCTACCGATGAATTAGCAGGTAAAACCTTGGGTATTGTGGGTTATGGCAGCATTGGCAGGGCTGTAGAAAGAATTGCCAAAGCGTTTTTAATGAACGTTATTGTTTACACCCGCACCATTTATAATGAATCCGAGGCTGATTTTGTGTCGTTAGATGAGCTGCTCTCACGCTCCGACATAGTGTCGTTGCATCTGCCACTAACTAACGATAATGCCGGAATGTTTTGCAAAGAAACATTCTCTAAAATGAAAGACGGCGCTTATTTTATAAACACAGCCCGCGGGGGACTAGTAAACGAGCCCGATTTAGCCGAGGCGCTAATTAGCGGCAAGCTTTCGGGCGCAGCGGTGGATGTTTTAACAAAAGAACCAATGGATAAAAACTGTGTTTTAAAAACCGCACCCAATATTACAATAACACCCCATTCTGCTTGGGTGCCATATTCAACCAGAAAACGCCTTATTGGCATAATATTAGAAAATTTAGATGGCTTTATAAACGGAACACCCAAAAATAAAATCGTCTAAAAAGCAACCATTCGTTTAAGGGTTGTACCCTTAAAGTTAGCAAGAACCTAAACCTCCCGAGGAATCGGGCGGTTTTTTCTTTAAATTAAGGTTTTAGAAGAATAGTAAAATTCTAAAAATAGGTTTTGATTTTTTGCATAAAACAATGGGTGGCTTAACAGTTCATTGACGAATATCTTAGGTTAATATAAAATGATGGATGGAGGCGAACTGATATGACCGACAAAAAGTCTTTTGGCTCGTTCATTAAATTAAAACGAACCGAGAAAAACTATTCACAAAAAGATTTGGCAGAAATGCTTTTTGTTTCTGAGGGTGCGGTAAGCAAATGGGAGAGGGGAGTGTCATACCCCGACATTACTTTGATTTCCGACATTTGCCGTGTCCTTGATATAAGCGAACACGAGTTGATTACCGCGTCAACAGATGTAGAAACTCGTAAAATTAAGCATGAAGCAAAAAAATTCCGTGTAATTAGCGGCACTTGGTTTTGGGTTCCGACCATCTCTTATGCAGTCGCACTCTTAACTTGTTTTATTTGCAACCTTGCAGTTAACCACACTTTGTCTTGGTTCTTCATTGTGTTAACGGCACTTATTTGTGCTTACACATTTGTTCCAAATATTACTTGCTTTTTTGAATCTAAAAAATTATTGGCATTTTCTGTTTCGACCTATTTGTCGGTTTGTTTGCTTTTGTTTGCTAGTGCGGTGTATACAGGCGGCTTGTCTTGGTTTGTAACCGCTTGTATTGGATGTTTAATTGGCTATACATTGTTGTTTTTGCCCATTTTATTATTAAAAACTAAAATATCCCGTTATAAATTTGTGGTTTCGTATGCTTCGGCTTTCATTTTAACCGTTTTGCTTTTGGTTAATATTAACTTTTGGCATTCTTTCAAACTTGCTCCAGCAATACTTGTTACTTGTTACGCCTTCTTTCCTGTTGTTTTTAGTGCCTTTATATGCACACTTCGTTTTGATGCTTTTCTAAAAGCGGGTACTTGTATTGCTTTCTCGACGGTTTTACTGTATTTCATCGAGTTTATTGTGGATATATTGCTTGGCACAAACTCTGCTAATTACAAGGTTAATTTTTATAATTGGGCACAGTGTTCAGAGGGAAATGTTGCAATTATTTGTCTTATTTCACTTTTGTTTATAAGTGCTGTTTTCTTTGTAGTTGGTTTTTTAAGGGTTCGAAAAAATAAGAAATAAAAGCTGTGTAGAAATATCTACACAGCTTTTATTATGCTAAGTATTAGTTGTTTTTAACCTTCTTTTAATTCTTTAACCGTTCTGATTTCTTCTGGTGATTCTAAATATTCGATAAGTTTATCTAAATTTTCGGTAATATTGTAAAGTCCAAGGCAATTTTCTTTAACAAAATTTTTCTGAATGGCCGATTCCATCATATAACCTAATTCGTTGTAATATCCATTTAGGTTATAAATTGCTATTGGTTTGTTGTGGCGGCATAGTTGCTTAAGGGTTAAAATTTCAAAAAATTCTTCAAATGTGCCAATTCCGCCGGGTACAATAATAAAGGCATCGGCATTATCTTCCATAATCTGCTTGCGTTCACGCATGGTGTCGGGTTCAATAAGCTCATCACAAAAACCGCAAATTGCTTCAACGGTTTCGTTCCTGAAAAATTTGGGGATAACGCCTAAAATGTGTGCGCCACCCGCCTTAAAACCGTTTGCGGCAGCACCCATAAGGCCGTTGCCACCACCGCCAAAGACAAGTGAATGGCCCCTTAATGCCAAGGCCTTGCCCATTAGTTCAACCTTGGTTTTATAATCATTATCTATTGTGGGCGAAGCTGCCCCAAAAACACATATTCTCATATGTCCACCTCAAAAAACGTTTTTTATATTATAACATAAAATTATACCATTATCAATTATATGATTAATTATTATTAATAAACACTAAATTAAACAATCGGCAAGACTTATTAAGCCCTGCCGATTGTTTGTCTGCTGCAAAAATGATTTTACACAATTTTGCGGAAAAATTTTAATCTACTCGTAAATCTTTTTCACATTTAAACCTCGTTAATTACTATGAATTTGCTCTTTGAATAAAAATACATAAGCACTATACCCGCCGCTTTCAACCTCAACCATTAAAACGTTTGGATCTTCGTTTGTCATATATAGGCCACCGGCACCTTCTTTTAAGTGGGTTTGATATGTTCCTTCAAAATCGTATGCTTTACCTAAATATTTTCCCGGTGTGTATGCTTTGGCGTTTGTGCTGCATTGCATATAGGTTGCACCATTATATTTAACAGTTCCAATAACATCAATTACATTATTATTATTTGAACTATCTTCATTATTAAAAATGTTGTTTTCACCTATTATATTTGAGTCATCGGGTTTAATTGTCGGTGTATCGTTAATTAAACCGCCTTGCCATAAACCTACACCTAAAAGCATTATAAGGCAAAAACTGTAAATGGGAATAAGTAATTTTTTCATAGTTCTTCTCCTGTTTCTTTCTTTAAATTCAAGTTGTTCAATTCTGCTTAGAACATTATTTGCCATTTCGTTATAACTCTTCATAAGTAAATCCCTCCGTTTCAAGTTGTGATTTAAGTGCTTTACGAGCACGATACACAAGGGTTTCAATGTTATGCACGCTTTTCTTCATTACTGTTGCCGCTTGTTTACTGCTAAAATCTTCAAAATAAATTAACCAAAGTATTTGCCGGTATTCTAATTTAAGCTTTTTTAAAGCGTTTAACACCGCAATTTTTCTTTCCTGCTTAATGTAAGAATTTTCAAGATTTTCTTCTTCATTTACAAGTTCAGGATAATTATCAATAAAAATTTTGTTTCTCTTGTAATTTTTCCTTAAATAATCAATTGCCAAATTACGCCCAATTGTATAAAGCCATGTTTTAAACGAGCCTTTTAATTTGTTTTTTGGTTTCTTTATACCAAGAAGCACAAAGGTATCCTCGGCAAGTTCTTCAGCAATATGTATGTTGTCGACAAAACAGTTAATATAAAGAATAAGGCCGTCTTTATAATCCCTTATTATTTCAATTAATCCGCTTTCATTGCCTTCTTCTCGAAAACGGTGGTAGCTACTTGCACCGTTATCCATTAAATTTTCCTCCTTTCTAAAAGGAACAGTCTTTTATCCTTTCACTTATTACACGAAAAAGAAGTATAAAACCTCACAGTATTTGCATAAAAGTTACGTTACTAGTAGGAGGAGACAAGGGGACGGTTCTCTTGTCTCCTTTTTCACTGACATTTTTTGGTTGCCGTGTTATAGTAAATTAGGGTGATAGTTGTGCCAAGACAAGCTCGTAGAAAAAGCGAAAGCGGAATATATCATATAATGCTTCGCGGAATTAATCAGCAACAGATTTTTGAGGATGAAGAAGACAATTTGCGTTTTTTGGAAACTCTCTTTAAATATAAACAACAATGTGGATATGAAATTTACGCATATTGTTTAATGGGAAATCATGTTCATATTTTGCTTAAAGAAGGCGAGGAGAATTTAACACTTGTATTAAAAAGAATTGCCGGGAGTTATGTATATTGGTATAATTGGAAATATCATCGTAGCGGACATTTATTTCAAGATAGATTTAAAAGTGAACCTGTTGAAGATGATATATACTTTCTTACGGTAATTCGTTACATACATCAAAATCCAATAAAAGCAGGGATATGTCAAAATATTGACGGATATAAATTTAGCAGTTATAATGAGTATGTAAACAAAGCAAATCTTATAGATGCTGAATTTTGCTTTGGAATAATTGATAAAGAACAGTTTATTGAATTTAACAATCGGTTTAATGATGATATTTGTTTAGATATTACTGATGGTGATTACAGATTGACTGATGATGAAGCTATGAAAATTATTTGGAAGGTTTGCAAATGCAAGTCGGTTTCTGATTTTCAAAAGTTCGATAAAGTTAAAAGAAATTATTATATTGAAAAATTTTATCAGCAAGGGTTATCTATAAGACAAATTAGTCGTTTGACGGGTTTATCGCTAAAAATAGTGGAGAATAATATTTAAATTAAAAAGAGACAAGAGAACCGTCCCCTTGTCTCACCAGTTTGATTCTGTTCGTCACTCATTATACTCGTTCCTTCATTCCCATTTTATTAATGTTCCTCCATCAACCTTAGACGCATCAAACCGATAGTGTCCGGTTACGGCAGATTTGCTTAAGTAATCTTCCTCACGGTTTGGTTGCCCGCCGTTATGTATAACATACGGCTGACCGTCTTTATTGCGTTTATCCGATATAATGCCGATGTGCTTGTCATTATCGAATATCACAATATCACCGGGCTGCCATTCAGCAATCTCATTTATATCCAGTGTTAGCGAAATTGCATATTCCTCAAAGAAAATTCTTAGATTTCTTACACGCCGAAAATCAATGTTATTGTCCGGCTTTTCCACATTTGGATAGGACTCCGGCCTTGCCTTAATATCTTGATCCACCATATCACGTAATGAATATCCTGCATTCCTAAACGCTCTCCATACAACATCGGTACACACTCCGATATCATCCGGAGGATAGCCACCTTCATAGTAAGCGCCGTTATAGGTAGGATGATTCCTTGCATCAACTCTTGCACCGAGCAGAATATCGGTATAGTCATCTGTTCCGTTGCTGTTATAGTCCATTTCACTGAGGACAGTTTCAATATTAAAATGCTCAGCGGTGTATGTTCTCTTGGGTAACAGATTGAAGTAATTGAGAACAATCAGAGCAACAACACACAGCACAACTGTTATCGCTATTATCGGTATGGTTGCTTTTTTACGCACTGTTCGCTCCTTTCACAATTTCAAAAATAGAATGGCCACATAAATTCATCAGCAGATCCTGATTTGGACCATATGGTTTTCCATTCTGAAACTTCCCATTCATCGTTAGGTTCTCTTGCAAATGTTAATAAGCAGCGTAAATCTCCAGAATCCGTTATATAGAGAACTTCTGCAGTATCAGATGAATACGATAGAACCTTTAGATACTCTAACTCACCTAACATATTTGTCTGCTTTTGGAGTCCCTCAAACGCATCTCCATACTTCAATGTCAAAACTTCTGCCTTGATATACGGAAAAAACAGAATGAAGGCCAAAATTGTACAGATTACAATTATCGTCGCTCTTTTGTGTTTCTTAAGCATCTCTTTATTCTCCAATAAACAAAATAAACCCTTACTTATCGTTTGTTAAGTCACCATTGCCACTGACTGGTATCGCTTCACCGAGATAAGTAGGTTCGGGTTTGAAAATGCACATTACCCAATCTTTACATCTCGCCAGCACCTCTCGGAAATCCCTCATTGTCTGACCTGCGTATGTGTTAAGGTCAGAGGAAACACCGTAGGCTTCCACACCGAGCTGTTCGGCAATATATAATGCACGGTATAGGTGGTACTCCTGCGTTACGATGATTACCTTATCAGCTTCAAATATTTCCTTGGCGCGATATACAGTTTCATAGGTGGAGAAACCTGCGTGATCCATAAACACATCCTCGGATGGCACTCCGTTGTCAGTAGCATAATTTTTCATAGCGCCAACTTCATCGTAATCTTCTCGTCCATGATCACCACTCATTAACAGCTTCGGTACAGCACCGGCCTCATACACTTCAAGACCACGCATCAAACGGTCACGAAGCATATGGCTGAGACTACCGTCATCTTTGACCTGACAGCCGAGAACGATAATGCAATCCACATCCTCAAGTTCTGCTGCTTGCTCTACAGTGAGAATGTGATCCTTTCCGGCTGACTTCACATGACCGTTGATAATAATCAATGCTACTACACCGACTACCGCAAGACAAAGCAATATAATAATTATGTTTCTAAATATATTTTTCTTAGTTTTCATACTTCGTTCTCCGGTTTTGCTTTGACTTTACTGCCCTTGCAAAATATGCAGAGGCAGAGAGCCATAACAGAAGCAATTGCAATAATCGAAGGAACAATATATTTTTTCATTTTACAGTCCTTCTTTCATTATAGATTTTCGTTCTTTAGAGCATCAATAGGATTATCTTTTTTCACCTTGCTCATAGAGTACATCATAGTTACAAATACAACAAGGAATACGCTAAGCACTGCAATGCCGAGTGCAACCCAGGGCAAAGTAAAGTCTTTCTGATATCCTTCGGATACTGCCAAGTGAATAAGGTAACTTATGCCGACAGATACAGGAAGTCCAAACAACAACGCTCTCGTTCCATACAGAATACACTCGAAATTCATCATCCGATTGAATCCTTTTGCCGTCATACCTACCGACTTTAGCATCGCAAACTCTCGACGACGCAATGCGATATTTGTAGAAATCGTGTTAAATACATTGGCTGCGGCAATCAAGGAGATAAGAACAATAAACCCGTATGCAAAAACTTGAATTATGGTTACGATATTGCGGTTTTCCTCTTCATGCGCAGCAATATCGTGTACACGCAACTTGGCAAGGCCAAGGTCGCTCAATGTTTCATCAACTGCACTCATTGTCTCCACATGCGTGTCCGTCGTAATGTAGTAGTTATAGCCACTATCGAGAAGTATTTCAGCAGACAACACGCTATCGCGTAGGCTCATGGGATATATCAGCGCAAGCCGTGAATTTACATCAAGATAAAACGGTGCATCATAAATGATTTTTCCGATTTCTGCTGACTTCTCCTCGTATGCTTCCTCTTTCGTCAACGTCATACTGTCGCCTGGATTTTTCATATTTTCAAAAACATACAAGAAGTTTCCATCTTCATCTACAATTTCTCTATCCAGGTAGTATCCTTCAAACTCCCTTTGGATTGTAATGGTTATATCGGCGTCTTCCGACTTCAATACATTATAATTCGTGTATTTTCCAAGCACGCTATCAAATATGACTCTACCGTCTACCGCAACCGCTTTTGGGGCATTCGGATTGAAATATTCTTCTTCATTAAGTTTGTACGTCCTCAGTAATTCTCTATATGCTTCATCATCGACAAACTTAAAATTAGTATAGACACCAACATCCTTGACTTGGGAAACAGCAAGATGTTCTGCCTTTGTGTAATAATCAAGAAAATCCTTTGATACCTCATCAGACGGAAGCGCAACGAAAAACGATGATCCCTGAGTATATGCAACCTGATTAACACCTTTATCACTTTTAAGTTCATTCAAGAGATCGTCAACTGTTGCCTTTCCAAACTCATTCTCATAACCATAAATCAAAATGTCATATTCTACATTACCAAAACTGTCGGTAACAGATTCGGTTAAAGCACCTGTAAATGCCGAAGCGGAAACAAATAAAACAACGCTCATAAAAAGGCTGAGGACAGTGGCTCTGTATTTCTTTCTACTTCGTTTATAGTATTTGTTTGCCAACATACCAGGCAAACCGAACAGTTTATATGTGAGTTTTGAAGTACGGACTTTCTTTATTTTTGTGTTAATATCTTTGCTCTGTCGGATTGCCTCAATAGCAGAAACCTTTGTTGCTCTTTTAGAGGGTACGATGGCAGAAATCAGCACTGTTAAAAGTGCGATTACAACGGCAATAACAAGAGATAAACTCGATACACTTAATTTTAGCGGAATGGGGTATCCAATTAATGCTTCGAATTTATTTCCAACAAAGAATAGTGTTATACCGATACCACCGACACCTGCTAAAATGCCTAACGGGATACCTATAGCACTAACCATTAATGCTTCCGATACAACCATTCGTCTAAGCTGCTTTTTAGTCGCGCCTACAGAAGAAAGCAAACCAAATTGTTTTGTGCGTTCTGCAATAGATATTGAGAATGCATTATATATAAGCGAAATTGAGCCAAGCATTATTAGACTTATAACGATAATAGAAAGACTGAGTATCATCGAATTAAATCCTGTGTAACGAGATATGCCTGAGTATCTGAGAACAGAACTATTTGTTTTACCGGGCAACTTATTGTCCTCGATAAAGGAATAAACATCCTTGATTTCATTCATCTTAAACCAAACATTGTAGCTGTATTTTTCACTGATTTGTTTGTCAGCGATTGTTATAGCTGTATATCCGGGTGCAGTATAACTCTCAAATGAAGGTCGCACATAAAAGCCGACTATTTTGTAAGAACGTGTTTCCTTTACCGTGAGAGTTTCACCGCTTGGTACGGCTTCGTTGTTTTCATCGTAAACATAAAATGGGTTATTTTGGCTCATCTCATAGCCGTCAAGCATTCTCACACCGAGTGCAAGTTGGAGGGTATCGCCGATTTTGAGTTCAACACCGCCATTCTCAAATAGATGTTCGGGAATTATGATCTCTGATGAAGACGTCGGGTATTTACCTGATGTAATATGGACGGGCATCATCTCGTTGAAACCGTCAGATGCACCTAAAAGGAATAGATAAGGTTTGTTTTCATTTTTACAATCCTGAATTTTTGAATAGCCGAGTTGTTGAGCGTAAACATAGCTTTTTATTTTGCTGTCATCTTTAATGCTTTCGTATGTTTTACTGTCAATATCTTCGGCAGAGCCGTGCCAATCTCCATCCACATAGATTGCATTATCCAATGCATAGTTATAGATACTACTTGCAAAGGTGGTAACGGCACAAATCATTGCCGCCGAGAGAATAATGCCGATTATAGTTACAATAGTTCTTGTTCTGTTTTTCTTTAGCGATTGCAGTGTTACCTTGTTGAATATATTCATCTGCGAATCACCTCGTCACGAGTGATTTTACCGTCTTCAATGGCAATAATTCGATCTGCCTGTAAAGCAATATTTTCATCGTGTGTAATGATAATAAGGGTTTGACCGTATTTTTCATTTGACATTTTTAAGAGTTCTACGATTTCCTGACTGTTTTTGGAGTCAAGGTTTCCGGTTGGCTCATCGGCAAGAACCACAGCAGGAGCGTTCATAAGCGCACGACCTATTGATACTCTTTGCTGCTGACCGCCAGATAATTGATTCGGCAGATGGTTTTCTCGACCTGTGAGTTTAAGAGTAGTGAGTAACTCACTCAGTCTGTCCTGATTTACCTTTTGACCATCCATAAGAACGGGGAGTGTAATATTTTCGGTAACATTGAGAATAGGAATTAGATTATAAAACTGATAAATGAGACCAACTTGACGGCGGCGGAAAATGGCAAGTTGTTCTTCATTCTGTGCGTAAACATCCTTGCCATCCATAAACACTTTACCACTTGTAGGCCTATCAACACCACCGAGGATATGGAGGAGTGTAGATTTACCGGAACCGGAGGGGCCGATAATAGCAATAAATTCACCCTTGTTAACTGTGAAAGAAACACCGTCAAGCGCACGGACTTCGTTTTCACCTTTGCCATATACTTTTGTTAGATTTTCAACTCTTAATATTTCCATTTGGGAATACTCCTTTCGCTTTGTATACCCTTATTCTAATTTATCTAAATGACACAGGAGTGACTCCAAAGTGACTAATCTGTCATATAACAAAAAAGGGAGTCGCCGTTCAGACGATTCCCTTATAAAATCGGATAGTGAATTTTGCACCGTGAGGATTGCGGTTTTCTGCTTTTACAGTACCTTTTTGACTGGTTATAATCATTCGTGAGAGTGCAAGACCAACACCGAAGCTCTTATCATCTGAATCTTTTCCTTTGTAGAAACGCTCAAAGATATGTGGCATATCTTCTTTTGCAATTCCTGTTCCGTTATCTTTGATTGTTATTTCTGTATAGAGTGCGTTTTCACAGGCTTCGATTTCAATTTTACCGCCTTCCTGTGTGTGTTCCATACAGTTCTTTACTATGTTTCCAATGGCTTCACAAGTCCATGACAAATCGCCTACAAAGTCGCCGTTTGTATTGATGACAAGTTCCTGACCACGCAGTTCAATGGGAACAAGCAAGGTAGAACAAGACTTGTTTATCAGTGTTTGGAGACTGACTTTTTCTTCTTTAAATGTAATCGTACCTGCATCTAATTTTGATATCTTTAACAGTGTGGTTATAAGCCAGTCAATACGGGAAAGCATACCGTAAAGTTCGTGTGTAAGCTCTTGTCTGCGTTCATCGGTAAGATTTGGCGCTGACAACAATTGCACAAGCAGATTTATGGATGTCAGAGGTGTCCTTATTTGGTGAGAGATATCTGCAATTGAATCGGCAAGGTATTTCTTATCACTTATCAAATTGTTTTGTTGCTCACGCAGTCGTATAGTCATTTTATATATTTCGCTATGAAGAATAGCCAATTCGCCCTCAGAGTAATTTTCAAGGGAGATGGAGTTATCTCCATGTAAGACCTTGTTTATATCACTTGCAAGTGAAGCAATTCTTTTGTATCTCTTATATGTGCTGATATAATAAATCAAAATTAACAGAGCGGAGAAAATCAGCGCAATTATTCCGGCTCGTTCATCAATCAAATGAGATATTAGGATAGATGCCAAAGCAACTATTATTTGCAAAATCAGAGTTTTTCGAACTTCTTTGTTCTTAAGTAACTTTATCATAATTCCACCTTATATCCTATACCGCGCACTGTAAGAATAATTTGTGGATTGGTAGGATCGTCTTCTATTTTTTCTCTGAGCCGCTTGATATATACAGTCAGCGTGTTGTCGTTAACATATTCTCCGGCAACATCCCAAATTGCATCAAGAAGTTGATTACGAGTAAGCACGATACCACGATTGTTTATAAAAACAAGCAAAAGACGGTATTCCAATGCTGATAAGAATAAATCCTTGTTATTCTTCATTGCTGTACCTTTTTCTGTATCGACAACTACATCGCCAAGTTTGACAGTTTTACCTGTGTTTCCGGTCAGTCTAAGAACATTTTTTATCCTCGACACAAGCTCTCTCGGACGGAAAGGCTTTGGAATATAATCATCCGCGCCAAGTTCAAATCCAGTAACCGTGCTGAACTCATCGCCGGATGCTGTAAGGAAAATGACGGGGATATCATATTCAGCTTTAATGGCCTTGCATGTAGCAAAGCCGTTTCCTTCTGCTAATGATACATCAAGCAAAACAAGATCTGCTTTTTCATTTGTAAGCAGATTCATAGCTGCCGTTTGTCCGGTTACGCTTCTTACAATATAGCCTTCGTTATTCAAAAACTCGGTTAAATTTGCAACGATATTTTTATCGTCTTCAACCAATAATATCTTCGTCATTATATCACTTCCTTTTTTACCAAATCCCATTATAACATAATTGGTCTGATAAAACAATGTAAGTGACATTTTAGTCACAAAAATAAAGTGCCGCTTTTACACGGCACTTTATTAAACGATATTATTTTATAATTTCTGTGCCACCCCATTCAACAACTGTAAATCCGTTTCTTTCGGGAGCGGAGAGCTGCTGTTCGGGAAGGTTTACATATTTATCTGCCGACTGCCATGTCATAAATACACGGATTAAGGTGTGGGGAGAAGGATTGATGTTCAGTTTGGCAGCATCGGTATAGATATTCGTTTGCAAAGAGATTATATTATACGGATTATCTTGCATTAAAGGTAGCCAATAAACTATAAATTCATTTGCTTCTTTGCGGTTAAGACCGAGCTTTTCGAGTGCATCTTCAAGGAATTTTGCTGTATCCTTACCCTTAACACAGAAACCTTTTGAGAGGTCATAGTTAGTATTTGTTTCGCCCTCCCAATACAGATAGTTATAGATCTGTTCGTTTACATCGCTGAGCGTTCCATCTGGTACTGCAGTTACTTTCCAACCGTCTTTGTATTCGGGATAGGTGCAGGTTAGTCTACGATTAAGGTCGAGCTTAACTGATACCTCTGTTTCTTCTTCGGGGTAGAGA
>JAZRSY010000014.1:0-42491 GCA_045651765.1 Acutalibacteraceae bacterium
CGATTCGTCTAAAAACTTTAACTTTGACCGTCAGTGCAGTCACTATGTACAGGCAACAAAGAATGCAAATTACTCTGATGCGCTCTTTATGGCGACCGAGCCTAAGCTTGATAGTATACCTACAGAATGGACACCTTACAGCCCGTCTGCATTAGAGCCTGAGGATATGTATCTTTGGTCTTGCGGCACTACTACCTTTGACTTTACAGGGGTAGAAGACGTATATGCTAAGGACGGAAAAGTCCTTGAAAATATGTGGTAAAGGAGGTATAATAAAAATGAACAAGAAACAGTATAATAATGTAATAGAAAACACATTAAAGCACGAACAGACAGACGATTCCCTTAGCACTGCTAGAGCCATATTTGATAATATGGGTGTTGCATTACCGCAGGGTGATATGAAGGCTGTTTATGAAACCATAAGCACTGATAACTATATGGGCTGGAAATCTTGCTCAATACACGAAGCGCAAGCCGCAGCAGATGCCGGAACAGCTGCAATCGGTATCAGTGAGGATCGAATAGTAGTTCTTTCTGCAAATGACGATGAACAGCCTGTAGCACAAACTGCTTCTGTAATGACACTTGACGAAAACACTTCGGCTTTTGCAGTAGAGGGTATGCAGTATTATTCGTATAGCTATGGTATGACAACAGGTTCTGGTGGTTGTGTTGGAAGCACTACGAATTATCAAAATACTTATATTGACAGAATCTTATGTAATATTAAAAATTCTTCAAATACGATAATTCCATCGAATAAAAAAGATATTTGTGTAGCAATAACTCGATGTATGTTATATAATGGATATGAAGTAGCATTTGTTGCAGGATTGTTAGCAAACATTGTATTCGAGGGAAGTGTCGGTAAGTTTGAATCTTCTAATTATGTTGCAAATCCTAAACCGGATTATTTGCAATATATGGACACTGAGTATAATGGTTTAAATTTTTATCTTAATAATTATAGCAACAAAACAATTATGGAAGTTAATGTTCAAACTGTTTGGGAGATATTAGAAGATTTAAAAACTAGGTCAAATAATACTTGGGAAATAGGAAATTCACGTGTAGGTTTTGGCTTGGGTAGTATACAATGGACTTTTGGCAGAGCCCACACGCTAATGAGCTTATATAAAGACAGGGTTGGAAACAGCACTACAATCACTAATGAAGAAGCTATTTCAGCGGAAGTATCAATGATCATAAACGAATTGCAATCTTCTTCGTATAATTGGATTATTTCCGAGTGGAGAAGAAACTGTGAAAATAATAGTAATTCTTTATCGGCCGCAAATCTGGCTGGATCTACATTGTGTTATAATTATTTAATACCATACAATATTGCTGAACAGGCAAGAAAACGCGGAACGCGAGCAGAAGAAATTTATTCGCTAATGTCAAGTTAGCAAGAGTGTTTTTACAGTTGCAAGTTCTTTTTATACGGAATTTGAAATGACTTTGTCTGATTTATTCATGAGGCATATGCGAAATACAAGCTAAACAAGAAGAGAGAACAAAACAGTTGATTCTGCGATGTTCTCTCTTTTCTTTTATGAAAGGTCTTATTATACGTGTTTTTAATGAGAAGAAATTTATATAATGCTGTAATGCTAGGTTCTTTTAACGCGGAGTTTTTGATATAAAGAACTATAAAAAAGTTGAATTTTATGGAGATGTTAACGATAAGCTCCAATTTATGCTTTGGGGATTATTTTTCTCGTTCAAAGAATCAAATTCTTCTTTTGTGGCAATCTTTCCGTTTATATAGTATACCGCCGAACCCAAATCATTATTTTCAACCCGCCATAGTTCGATAGTATTACATGTTTTATCATCAAATTCAAGTTTAGAACAACCGTAAGTGTTTCCTTCATCTTCATTCCAAAGGAAAGAACCGTCAGTATAAATTTGGGACATTCCTCTTAGACCAAAGTCGAAACCTATTACCGATGTGCCGTCTTTTCTTAGTATCAATATACTTCCGTCTTCAAACATAATTGCAAGTTCATTTATATTGTCGGTATCCATATCCACAAATGAATACTGCCATACTTTTTTATTGTAGTCTAATAGAATGATGTCGGTTTCTTTGATAATAGAATAAAAAGCTTGTTCGTTTTTTAAAATTCTCTCGTAACATTCTTTAGTGGTATTATTATTTAATGATAGTTCACTACTTGCATTAATTTGCTTACAGCTGGTAAGTACAAATATTAAAGAAAACAACAATACTATAATTTTTTTCATAGAGGGACCTCCTAAGATATTTTACTATATTATAGCATAATGCTAACCCAAATAAAAGAAGAAAAGAAGGATTTGTAAGAGTTTATATAAAAGTAACCTTTTGCTTTCTATCTTGCATATTATATCAAATATATGCTATAATTAGAAAAAATTATAAATTTGTCCCCAATTTGGCACAAGCATATAATTAAAACACTAAATATAAAGGGGTTATGTTATGAATATACCTTTTTCGCCACCCGATATTTCTGAGGCCGAAATTAACGAGGTTATTGCCGCCTTAAAGTCGGGTTGGATAACAACCGGTCCCAGAACCAAAGAACTTGAAAGAAAAATTGCAGATTATTGCCAAACCGAGCGTGCCGTTTGCCTAAATTCGCAAACCGCCTGTGCCGAAATGGCATTAAGGCTTTTGGGTGTAACCCAAGGCGACGAGGTTATTGTGCCTGCATATACATATACTGCTACGGCTTCGGTGGTGTGCCATGTTGGCGCCACTCCTGTGTTGGTGGATTGCCAACCAAATTCTCTGGAAATGGATTACGATGCCGCAAGCCGCCTAATTAACAGCAAAACCAAGGCAATTTTGCCTGTGGATATAGCCGGTATCCCCTGTGATTATGAAAAGATTTTTGAAATTGTAAACGCTAAAAAAGATTTATTTAGTTCTGAAAATAAAATTGCCAAGGCTATTGGCCGTGTGGCTGTTTTGGCCGATACTGCACATTCATTTGGTGCCGTCAAAAACGGCAAACCCGCCGGTTGCTTGGCTGATTTTTCGTCGTTTTCGTTCCACGCCGTTAAGAACTTTACCACCGCCGAAGGCGGCGCACTAACCTGGAATAATATTGACGGCATTAGCAACGACGATATTTATAAACAACTTCAGTTATTGTCCCTCCACGGCCAATCTAAAGACGCCTTAGCAAAGGCACAAATTGGCGCTTGGGAGTATGACATTGTTGGTCCTTATTATAAATGTAATATGACCGACATTGCCGCTGCCATGGGTTTAGCACAGTTTAACCGCTACGGTGGTATGCTTGCCCGCCGCAAAGAAATTATAGAGCGTTTCGATGCTGCCTTCAGTCCTTTGGGGGTTGAAACACTGCCTCATTACACGGCCGACTATTCTTCTTCGGGACACCTTTATTTAACAAGGGTACCCGGCATTACCCTAGAGCAACGCAACGACATTATTGTAAAAATGGCTGAACTTGGTGTTTCTTGTAATGTTCATTACAAACCCTTACCTATGCTCACGGCCTATAAAAATTTAGGATTTGACATAAAAAATTACCCCAACGCATATGCACATTTTGCTAACGAAATTTCGTTGCCGTTGCACACCTGCCTTACCGATGAACAGGTGGATTATATAATAGAATGTTACACTAAAGTTTTGAAAGAGTATTTAATATGATTTTAAAAAAATGGGAAGATTTACCCGAGCAGTTTAAATGCCCCGAAGTTGAACCTTATTACAATATTTTAAGCCGCAAAAAAACAAGCCTTTTGTTTAAAAGGCTGTTCGATATTATATTGTCGGGCCTAATGTTAATTGTTACAAGCCCCATATTTTTGTGCTTGGCAATATTAATTAAGTTAGATTCTAAAGGCCCGGTGTTTTTCAGGCAAACCAGAGTTACACAATATGGCCGCGAATTTAAAATATTTAAATTTCGCACAATGGTGCAAAACGCCGAAAAAATTGGCACCAAGGTAACCGTTAGCGGCGACAGCCGGATAACACGGGTGGGCAAATTAATACGCCGTTGCCGGTTAGACGAACTTAGCCAGTTAATTGATGTTTTCAGGGGCACAATGACCTTTGTGGGCACCCGCCCCGAAGTGCCAAAATATGTTGATGCCTACACCCCCGAAATGTTGGCGACTCTGTTGTTGCCCGCAGGGGTTACAAGCCTTGCCAGTATTTTGTATAAAGATGAAGATGAGCTTTTAAAAGAAGCACAAGATGCCGACCAGGTTTATATAACCAAAGTTTTGCCCGACAAAATGGCTTATAACCTAAACTCTATTAAAAACTTTAGTTTTTGGGGCGACATTAAAACAATGTTCAAAACCGTTTGGGCGGTTATTTCTTAAAATTACATATAAAAAAAGGGAGGCTTTTAGCCTCCCTTTAATTTTTGCTATTAATATGCAATACCCTGTGCAATCATGGCATCGGCTACTTTTTCAAAACCTGCAAGGTTGGCGCCTGCTACAAGGTCGCCCTCCATGCCGTATTTTTTAGCAGCATCGTAAGATGCTTTGTAAATGCCTTCCATAATCTGATGGAGTTTTGCATCTACTTCTTCAGCAGTCCAGCTGTATCTCATAGAGTTCTGGCTCATTTCAAGGCCCGAAACAGCAACGCCGCCTGCGTTAACAGCCTTAGAAGGAGCAACGGTAACACCGTTTGCCTTTAGGTATGCCATTGCCTCGTTGGTAGTGGGCATGTTAGAAACCTCTACATAATATTTAACGCCGTTTGCAACAATTTGCTCGGCCTCGGGCATATCAACCTCGTTTTGAGTAGCGCAAGGCATAATAACATCGGCCTTAACACCCCAAGGTTTTTGACCCTCAAAATAAGGTACACCAAATTTATCGGCATAATCTTTAACCTTGTCGTGTCCGGAAGAACGCATATCTAACATAAAGTTAATTTTTTCTTCGGTGTTAATTCCGTTTTCGTCGTAAACATAACCATCAGGACCGGAAATTGTAACAACCTTACCGCCAAGCTCGGTAATCTTTTTAACAGTACCCCAAGCAACGTTACCAAAGCCCGAAACAGCAAATGTTTTGCCTTTAATTTCTTCGCCAAACGATTTTAACATTTCGGCGGTGTAATATACAGCGCCAAAACCGGTGGCTTCAGGACGGATTAACGAACCGCCGTAAGATAAGCCTTTACCTGTTAACACGCCGGTAAATTCGTTTCTAAGCCTTTTGTATTGACCGTATAAATAGCCGATTTCCCTTGCGCCTACGCCTAAATCGCCTGCAGGAACATCGGTGTCGGCACCAATGTGTTTAGAAAGTTCGGTCATAAAGCTTTGGCAGAAACGCATAATTTCGCCGTCGCTACGGCCGCGTGGGTCAAAGTCGGAACCGCCTTTACCGCCGCCCATAGGCAAACCTGTAAGGCTGTTTTTAAAGGTTTGTTCAAAACCTAAGAACTTAATGATAGAAGCATTTACGCTTGGGTGGAACCTAAGGCCGCCTTTATATGGACCAATGGCTGAGTTGAACTGAACGCGGTAGCCGCGGTTAACCTGAACCTTGCCGTTATCGTCTACCCAAGAAACTCTAAAGGAAATCATACGCTCGGGTTCTACCATGCGCTCGATTACACCGTTTTGTTCAATTTTTGGGTTAGCAGCAACAATAGGCTCTAAAGAAACTAAAACCTCTTTTACAGCTTGTAAAAATTCGGTTTCGCCGGCGTTGCGTTTGCAAACATTTTCGTATACTCTCGATAAATACTCGCTTTTAAACATTTTCTTACCTCCAAAAAAATTTATTACCTTTCTAGAATACTATTATTTTTTTTATGTGTCAAGAAAAATTCATAATTTTTTTTTACAGCAATATAAATTTTATATTATTTTAACATACATTTATTACATTCAGCATATTTTATTGTAGAAATATTTGGGGGCGTTTTTATGAATAACCAAAACGGTAACTTTAACAGTCAAAAAATTATTAATGAAATTCTTAAAAGAAACGGTGAAAATAAAAACCTAAAAAATGGCTTAGAAAACGGAAATATTGAAGAAATTTTAGCAGGACTTGAACCCGCACAGGCAGCACAACTTAAAAACCTGCTTTCTAACCCCGCCGCCACCGAAACATTACTTAATTCGCCACAGGCTAAGGCCTTGTTTAAGGCTTTGTTTGGGGGGAAATAATAATGGATAATTTGTCGGAAAAAATTTCTTCGTTACTTTCTGACCCTGCCGCCCTTGACCAAATCAGAAATATGGCCGAGGGCCTTTTTGCCGACAATAAACCCGAGGCCCCACCGCAAATTAATCCCACTAAAGCGGAAGAGGCATTACCCAACATTGATTTTGGCAAAATGCTTTCGGTAATGGGCAGTCTTAAAAACTCGGCTACCGATGAACGCTGCAAGTTGTTGTTAGCACTAAAACCTCACCTTAGCCCCAAACGGCAGGAAAGAGCCGACAAAGCCGTTAAAATATTACGGTTGCTTGATTTATTGCCGCTGCTTAAAGAAAGCGGCTTTTTAAATTTCTTATAGGAGGGGTAAAATGGAGCAGATAAATAAAGAAGAACTTGAACGTGCCGCCAAAAGAATTATGGAAATGAATAACAGAGCAAACAAACAGGGCGCCGTGCATAAAATGCCGCCTGTTCCAAGTTTTGTTAATATACCTAATTTAAACACCGCAAAGCCGTCTGAAAATTCACAAAAAAGCACCGCCCCTTTAGCGCCGAGCACCCAAAAAAGCGGTAATTCTTTGTTTAATTTAATTAATTTTAAAAATATTTTTGCCGATTCTGACCGTTCTTTACTTGCCGGAATTATGATGCTTTTAGGCGGCGAAGCAGCCGACGAAAAATTAATGCTTGCATTACTTTATATAATGTTATAATTTTGCATTTTTTGTTTTTTCTTTTGCATAATTCTATACTTTATGTTAACTAAAAACATTTTAACATTTATTAAGGTTTTCCACCAAGTAATTAACAATTTTACACCAACATTGCCTTTTTTGGCATAAAATAAGGGCTTTATATGTTAATAATGCCGTTGATAACTCTAATTATTTTTTATAAAAAATAATATGAATAATAAAATTATGTAAATAAAAATTCCAAAAAACGAAAGCGTTTTGGGTAAAAATTTACATTTATTTTTTCTTACTTTTTTCTATAACCGTGGCCCTTTTAAGACTGTTGCTGCCATATTTTTCGCGTATTAAAAATATGCTGTTTTCTACCCTTTCTTTTTTAATTTCTAATGCGGAATCTTCAAACACATTTTGTTGAACGCCGGTTACGGTGTTTTTTAAATTAACTACTCTGACACCAATGCTCCTGAGCGGTAATTCCCAACTGTAATTTTCAACTAAAATTTCTTGTGCGGTTTTGGCAATTTCGGTGGCCGATGCCGTGGGAGATACAAGCGTTTTGCTAATGTTTTTAACATTTAACTCGGTATCTCGGCAGTGCAGTTGCACCGTAGAGGCATATAACCCCTGCTTCATTAGTTGGGTGGATATTTTTTCACTCAAATCCAGAATAACCTGCCAGGCTTCTTCTTTGGTTGTAAGGTTATTTTCACCCGTAACGCTGTGCCCTATGCTTTTTGGAATTCTTATTTCATTCATATCTAACACAGGCGAAACATCGTTACCGAGTGCATAATTTTTTAAATCTAACCCATTTTTACCCAATAATTTTTTCAGTGTAACGTCTTGTGCGGCGGCCAGGTCGCCGATGGTAAAAATGCCGGCTTCGTTTAATTTTTTTGTGGTGTGTTGCCCTGCAAAAATCAAACTGCTCAAATTTAAACCCCAAATTTTTTCTTTAAAATTTTGGCGGGTTATAACGGTTACGGCATCGGGCTTTTTTAAATCACTGCCAAGTTTGGCAAAAACCTTATTAAAACTTACCCCCACCGATATTGTTAAGCCCAACTCTTTTTTAACGGCCCGCCTTATAGCATTGGCAATTTGTTCGCCGCTACCAAAAAGCATTGTGCTGCCGGTAACATCAAGCCAACATTCATCTATGCCAAAGGGTTCTATTCTGTCGGTATATCGGGCATAAATTTGTTGCACCTTGCGGGAATATTCTTCATACATAGGGTAATCGGGCGGCAGGGTAACAAGGTCGGGGCATTTTAATTTTGCCTGCCAAATGGCCTCGGCCGTTTTAACGCCGTATTTTTTGGCTACTTCATTTTTTGCAAGAACTATTCCGTGGCGCTCTTTTTTGCTGCCGCAAACGGCAACCGGCATATTAACAAGGGTTTGGTTGTTTAAAAGCGTTACCGATGCAAAAAAATTGTTTAAATCGCAATGCAAAATAATTCTTTCCAAAGCCTAACCCCCTCAAATTTAAGAACATCCGTTCTTGTATTATACACCATTTTAACTATTTTGTAAAGAAAAAAGCGAAGCGGTAAATTTTACCGTTTCGCTTTAATTTTAATAAAGAACATAAACTTCTATATTGCGGCGGCCAAAGGCTGTACACTCAGCTTCGCTTGAAAAATATAAGTCGAAATTTTTAGGCTGAGTTGCCACAAAACCACCTGTGTCGGCTGCTACGGCATAACCGTAAATGTAGCGACCGTCGGACGATTTAATATAGAACTTTGTGCCATATGGGAAAATGTTTGTGTTAACGGCCACGTGGCCGGGTTTAACAACAACGCCCGAAGCGCCTTTTTTGCCGGGCGCTGCTGTATATGCCGTTGCTTGAACGGTTATATGCTGCTTGTAGGTAACAGGGTTGCCGTTTGCATCAAGTTCTATTGGTGTGGATGGTGAAAGTACTGAAATGGTGCCAGCCACCTTATTATTAGCGGTTACAACGGTTTCTACCTTCTTTTTAGTGCCAACCGTTATAACCTGTTGAACGGCCTCTTTAACAATTGTTTCGGATACCGTTTCGGTTGATTCTGCAACGCCGTTTACCATTTTGGTAAGTTTAACAACCTCTTTAACGCCCTCTTGACCTGCGGTAGTTATGGATTTAACCGAAGTCTTGTTGGAATAAACGGTTTTAGAGGTGTATGGGATTCTAAGTAAAGATGTTTCGGTAACATAGTTAATGTCTACTACATCAATGTAAGTGGCATCTTCAATAATGCTATCGAGCGGTAAATTGACAATATCGTGTTCGTCAAGTGTTATGCCGGCATCGGTTATTGCTGAAGATACGGTTGAGCCCTTTAAAACACTTATTTCTTTAGTGTCGTTGCCAAGTGTTACAAAAACAGGCAAGGTGTAACTTAAAGAAATGTCAATTTTATTTCCCTTTTCGGTAACCTCGGTTACCTTGTAGCTTTGCGAGCTTAATGTTGCCATTTTTAAAAGCTCGGTAGGCTGTGATTTTAATGAATATAATGTTTGAACGCGACTACCATCGTTAACAGTTATCTTATTAACCGAAAAAGCAAGAACAAGTAAAACTGCTATAAGCATTACCGACATATAAGCAATTTGCTTTAATCGGGTTAAGCCGAGGCGCGCTATACAATACTTAAATTTTTCTGTCATCAAATAACTCCTTTAAAATTATCGCACAGTTTTGTGAACTTATTTTCAAGCGACTTCAACATTATATATAACAAATGATAAAATGTCAAACCAAAAGAAGTAGGTAATTTTGTGCATATTGCACAATAAAAGGCGAAAAATTAAAATAATTACAGGTTTGTAACTTTTTGTTAAGGGGTAAAAATGGCAACAAATGGTAATTGCCCCGTTAAAATAGCCAAAAAAGCAAAAGTGGTGTTTGATAACCTGATTTTAGGCGTTTTTTATTTTTTTAACGCCGTATTTTAGGTTATACAATATATATTATATGTAAAAATTCAAAAAGAATTACAAAACAGGTGGCCCAAACGCCCACGCCCCGTAGGGAAGTATTTGTTTCTCGAACAAAATTCCCTGTATTGTTGTCAAAAGCCTCGAAAGGCGACAGCCTTTCTGCGTTTTATGGCTTAAATACAGTAAATTTTTAGTTCTTACGAAACTGCGAAGCACCTTAAAACGAAAATATTGAGTGCAAGAAAAGGCAAAAAGCCATGGTAACGCTGTCGCGTACTATGGCTTTTTAACGCATTATTGTGCCAAATTTTCGCGTTTTAAGGAAATACTGCCCTACGGGGCGTGGGCGAAAGGCCACCTGTTTCTATACATTATATATATACATTATTCTTGCGGTTTAATAATTCCAATGGAAAGTTCTTTCAGCTGTGATTCGTCCACAGTAGACGGTGCGCCCGACATAAGCTCGCTGGAGTTTGAAATTTTGGGGAATGCAATAACATCCCTTAAATTGTCGGCGCCGCACATAAGCATTACCAAACGGTCGAGCCCTATGCCCATTCCACCGTGTGGCGGAGCGCCAAAACGGAAGGCATCGGTTAAAAATCCGAATTTTGTGTGGGCTTCTTGGTCTGAAAGGCCCAACGCTTTAAACATTTTGTTTTGAAGCTCAGGGTCGGTAATTCTTATTGAGCCCGAAGAAAGCTCAACGCCGTTAAGCACTAAATCGTAAGCCTTGGCAAATACCTTTTCGGGAGCAGAATCCAAATATTCGATACACTCATCCATGGGTGAGGTAAATGGGTGGTGCATGGCATCATAATTGCCGGTTTCTTCGTTATATTCAAAGAACGGGAATTCGGTAATCCATAAAAAGTTGAATGTATTTGGTATTATATTAAGCCTTTTGGCTATGGTTAACCTTAATGCGCCCAAAACCGAAAGAACGGTTTTTTTGCGGTCGGCGCAAAACAGCACAACGTCGCCCTTTTGGGCACCGGTTGCCTTAATAATCTCGGCCATTTGAGCGTCAGTCATAAATTTAGCAAACGAGCATGTTGGGGTGTCTTCTACCCAGCGTATAAAGGCCAAGCCCTTGGCACCAATGCCTTTTGCTTCTTCGGTCAGTTTGTCAATCTCTTTACGGGTGTAAACATCGGCGGCATTTTTAGCCGTAATGGCCCTTACAGTGCCACCCGAATTTACGGCCGATGAAAATACAGAAAATTCACTGTCTTTAACAATATCCGATACATCTTTAATTTTCATTTCAAAGCGGGTATCGGGTTTGTCGGAGCCGTAGTTTTCCATAGCGTAGGTGTAGGTAAGGTGCGGGAACGGTCGCTCAATATTTTGGCCCAAAACCTCGCTAAACAATCGGCAAATATAGCCTTCTGCCAAGGAGAAAATATCCTCCATATCGATAAACGACATTTCTAAGTCGATTTGGGTGAATTCAGGCTGACGGTCGGCCCTAAGGTCTTCGTCGCGGTAGCAACGGGCAATTTGCATATAGCGGTCAAACCCTGAGAGCATAAGCAACTGCTTGTACATTTGCGGGCTTTGCGGTAAAGCAAAAAACGAGCCGCTGTGCACGCGGGAAGGTACTAAATAATCCCTGGCACCTTCGGGTGTAGATTTTATTAGGGTTGGGGTTTCAATTTCTATGAACCCGTTTTCATTAAAATAATCGCGGGTAACCTTGGTTATTTTGTGGCGCATTAAAATATTTTTTTGCAAATTAGCGCGCCTTAAATCTAAATAACGGTATTTTAAACGAATGTCTTCTTTGGCGGCGGTGTCGGGTAAAATTTCGAACGGTGGGGTTTCGGCTCGGCCCAAAATTTTAAGGCCTATAACCTCAATTTCAATTTCGCCAGTGGGTATTTCTTTATTTACTGCCGAACGTGCCCTAACCACGCCCTCGGCCATTAAAACAAACTCGCTGCGAACCTGAACAGCCTTTTCGAAAACCGATTTTTCGGTGGTATCATCGAACGCTAATTGCACAATGCCTGTGCGGTCGCGCAAATCTATAAATATAAGTCCGCCTAAATCTCTTTGGCGTTGGGCCCAACCTGTAAGCACAACGGTTTTGCCAATATCGACAGTTCTTAAATTGCCGCAATAGTCGGTTCGTTTTTGGTTTCCCATTCTATCTAATTTCATTTTAATCCTCCTTGGGATTTATAAAATAGCATTTGTAAGATTATTTAGTGCGTATCCATTAATAATGTTATAAAATT
Source organism: Acutalibacteraceae bacterium (assembly GCA_045651765.1). GTDB lineage: Bacteria > Bacillota > Clostridia > Oscillospirales > Acutalibacteraceae > SIG565. The sequence continues at coordinate 12,041 of JAZRSY010000014.1, forward strand.
CGGGCACTATGTTTTCGGCCAAAACGGTGGTTTCGGTGCCATCGGCCATATTTTTAATGCGGATTTTGCCGCTTGCGGCCTCGTCATCGCCCAAAACACAGGTGAATTTGGCACCTATTTTGTTGGCATAGCGCATTTGCGGTTTTAGACCCCTTGCGTTAATGTCAGAAAGGGCGGCAAAACCTTCGCGTTTTAAGTTAGCGCAAAGTTTTGTTGCCATTAGCGTTGCCTTTTCGCCCAAAGAAGCAAAGTAAATATCACAGGTTTTGGGCTCGGGGAATTCGGCCCCTTGTGCCTCGGCCGTTAGCATTAAACGCTCAAGACCCATTGCAAAGCCAACGCACTCAACATTAGGTCCGCCAAGCTCGGCCACAAGGCCGTCGTAACGGCCGCCGCCACAAACGGTAGATTGAGCGCCAATATCATTTGAGACAAACTCGAACACCGTTTTGGTGTAATAATCAAGTCCGCGAACAATATGTGGATTAACCGTAAATTCAAGGCCTGCAGCATTTAGGTGGTTTTTAACCTGCTCAAAATGTTCGCTGCAGTCTTCACACAAATAATCTAACATTATGGGTGCATCGGCCGCTATTTTGCTGCAAACAGGGCTTTTGCAATCCAAAATGCGCATTGGATTTTTATTAAGCCTTTCAAGGCAGGTAGCGCAAAGTTCGGATTCTTTTTTTGCAAAATATTCTTTAAGTGCTGCATGGTATTTTTTGCGGCATTCTTTGCAGCCAATAGAATTAATCTGAAGGGATAAATTTTTTATTCCTATGTTTTTTAACACATGGTCGGCCAAGGCTATTGCCTCGGCATCGGCACCCGGGGCAGATGCACCAATGCACTCAATGCCAAATTGGTGAAACTCCCTTAACCTACCGGCCTGCGGCTTTTCATAGCGGTAGCAACCACCAATATAACAAACCTTAACGGGCAATGCACCGTTTACAAGACCGTTTTCTATGGCGCTGCGCATAACTCCTGCCGTGAATTCGGGTCTTAGGGTTATGCTGCGCTCGCCCTTATCTAAAAATGTATACATCTCTTTTTGAACAACATCGGTAGTGTCGCCCACCCCGCGCGAGAAAACCTCGGTATGTTCGAACACGGGTATTCTAATTTCTTTATACCCGTAAAGTTCGGCGGTTTTTAACATTTCGCTCTCTAAAAACTGCCATTTATGAACATTTTGGGGCAAGACATCTTGCGTGCCTTTTATAGCCTTTATAATTTCTGCCATAATTTTCCTCCAACAATTATAAGTCCGGTCTTTTCAGACCGGACAGTTGCTTATTTTTCCTTGCGGATTATATCGCGCCAATCGAGGTCGCCTCTTTCAAGGCCATGTATAAGCATTTCGGCTGTGGCAATATTGGTTGCAACGGGAATATTGTGAACATCGCACAGGCGAAGCAAAACATTCTCGTCGGGCTCGTTGGGCTTTGGTTTAAGAGGGTCGCGGAATAAAAGTAATAAATCTATTTCATCGCACCCTATGCGCGAGGCTATTTGTTGTGAACCACCCTGTGAGCCTCCAAGAAACTTAATAATTTCGAGTCCGGTGGCCTCGGAAACCAATTTTCCGGTTGTTCCGGTAGCAAGTAATGTATGCTTGCTTAAAATACCGCAATAGGCAATACAAAATTGCACCATTAATTCTTTTTTTGCATCGTGTGCTATTAAAGCAATATTCATCCTTACCACTCCTGGAAATTTTATTATATAAATATATCACAAATTACACTTGTTTGTCAATTATTGTAGCAATGTATTAGGTATAATATCAACATTTTTTTCTTCCTCCGGGAAGAAGTAACTGTCGAGCACCGCTTTGGCCACCGAAGTAACACCAAATGTAGAACTGCCGTGTTCTAACACAACCGAAATCGCTATTTCGGGGTTATCAAATGGGGCAAAGGCAATAAATACGCTGTGGTCGGCGCCTGAATTGGTTTGAGATGTACCTGTTTTACCGCCAACTTTTATGGGGTAATCGGCAAACACGGCGCTACCTGTACCATCAACCGTAACCGACAACATACCTTCTTTAACCGCTGCTAAAATTTCGGGGCTGATGTTAACACTTTCGACCGCTTGCGATTGGTTTGTAAGATAAGTTTCTTTGAAATCGTAGGCCACCACACTATCTATAAGCGTTGCTTTGTAGCGTGTTCCTCCATTTGCAAGGGTTGCTGTATAGTTTGAAAGTTGCAGCGGCGTAAAGGCATTAAGTTGACCTATTGCCACCTGAATTGTGTTGCCCGAATCGTTTTTATATTCGGTTAATATGCCGGCGGAATCGTTAACCTCTACGCCGGTTTTAACGCCCAAGCCAAAATCTTTCAAATAACTGTTAAGCGAATTTATGCCCACGCGCCTGCCTATTTCAAAAAAGAAATAGTTACAGGATTTTGAAAGCGCTGTTTTTAAATTAATTGTGCCATGGTAGTGCATACAATTAGGTTTATAATCGTCAAAATAATCGTAGGTTCTAACACATTTAATGGTTTCGCCATAATTATATTTTCCGTTTTGCATTGCCGCTACCGCCACAATTGGTTTTATTGTTGAACCAACCGGGTAAACGCCTTGGAAGGCTCTGTCTAAAAGAGGTTTATGTGGGTTGGCAAGCAAATTATTATATTCTTTAGACATGGTAGACATATCGTAAGACGGGTAGTTGGCCGAGGTTAAAATGGCCCCGTTTTTAATGTTGGTTACAACAACCGAACCTCCCGTTACGCTGCCACCTTTAGACTGCATTTCTTTAATGGTGCTTTCAAGCACATCTTGTGCCACCGTTTGCACCGTTTTATTAAGTGTTAAAACAACCGTTTTGCCGTTTATTGGCGCCTTGGTTACCGTTTTTTCTAAAATGTTGCCTTTGGAATCCACCTTATAGGTTATTTCACCGTCGGTACCGTGCAAATATTCTTCGGCCCAGGCCTCAATGCCGCTTTTGCCGATTTTATCGTTATAAGAATAGCCCTTTTCTTTGTATTTTTGCCACTCTTCTTCATAAATCGGGCCTATAGAACCTATTATGTGGGGGGCCAAATCGGTAACGGTATATTCACGGTAGGGTGTAATTTCAACCGAAACACCGTTTAAAATATAACCGGCTTCGGCTATAACCAACATTAACGAACTGCTGATATCTTCGGCAAAGGTGTAGGGTGCCGCTATTGAAAAGGCGGCAATTTCCATGGAATACCTAACGCCCATAATTTGCCTGCGTGTTTCGTTATTGTACTGCTCTAAATTATATCTTGTTACTAAACGGTCAAAGCAGTTTTCGGGGGTGGCGTAATCGGCCAGGCCTAAAGTTTTTTTAAGTTTTGCCACGGCCGAAGCATCGTCAGTAAATTGAAAACCACCTGTAATATTTAAAGGCAATTTGTCTATATATGTGCATCCGTGCTGATTGCAAAGGTTTATGAGTTCTAAAATTATGCTGTTTTGTTGCGATTTATTTAAATAAGCGCTGTTAAGCACAATATCGTAGCCGTCGCGGTTGGCAGCAATTTTGCGGCCCGAAGAATCTAAAATTTCGCCGCGCGAAGCCTTTATAACCGAAGTTCTGTTAACTATACCTGCGGCGGCGGTATTATATTCCTCGGCATTTATAATTTGCAGGGAAAATATGCGTGCCGCATAAAGCACCACTACAGCCACTAAAATTATGCTTAAAACCCTTATAAAAGGTTGTTTTTCTTTTTTAAACGGCACCCTTAACCCTACCTTTCTTTTATTTTAAATATCTGCCCGGTAAATAGGCCGGGAAAATGAAGAATGCTGAATATATTGCAGAGGGAAAATAATAAAGCAAAAAATGTTTTACAACATTGCCGCCGCTTGCGGCGTTAAAAATAAGCCAATGCGCAAAGAAATATGCCATTGCCGCCACTGCCGCTAAAAGCAGGGCGGAATATATATTTTTATTTAGGTATTTATTAACCAAAAGCCCCACCGTAACACCAATGAGCATTAGCGTTAACATATTAAAACACACGGTGTTAGATGCTACGGCATCGGCAAAAATGCCGGTTATGAGCCCTGCGGTAAAGCCGACCCATTCGCCGTAAAAAAATGCCACCGCAACAACGGCTGCCACAAGCGGCATTGGTGCCGAATTGCCTATTTTTAAAGGTAAAACCGATGTATAGGTTAAAAAATACATTATTATAAACATTATTATATATGCGGTTGCGGGCCAAAAAGTTTTTGTCTTGTTGTTCATTTTTTATTCCCCGCTTGTCATATTTATAATATTTTTGCCTGCAAAATCGGTAATAACCATAACCTGACGGATTTCGGTAACATTTACAAACGGCTCTAACTCGGCATAAAGCGCCGAAGAGTATTGCTCTTTGGATATGTTTGTAATTTTGCCCACCAAAATTCCGCTTGGGAAAACTCCGCCGCCGGCCGTTACTATATAGTCGCCAACCGCTACGGCCGAGGCACGTTGCAGGTTGTTCATTTTGGTGTTGCCTTTTGATATAACATCTACCGAGCCTGTAACAATTCCGGCATCGCCTGTGCGGCTGTCGGTTACGCCAACCGAAATATTGGGGCTTAAAATGGTGGTTACTTTAGATGATATCAGCCCCACCTGCGAAACATAACCAACCAATCCGGCTTCGGTAATAACGGGGTCGTACTGCTCAATTCCGCTTAACGAGCCGCAATTTATGGTGAATCCGCCAAAGGAATCGGTTGTGTCGCGCGAGATTATAACGGCATTTGAAAACTTAAAATCGGGGTTAATGCTTTTTATTTCGAGGTAATTTTTATAAAAATCGTTTTCATTTTTTAAAACATCGTAATCGGCTATTTTTTCGTTAAGTTTATTAATTTCACTTTGGAGTGCCGCATTTTGCAAAATTAATTGTTCGTTACTTTCAAATTTTTGGAATAAATCGGTTACGCTGTTAGATATATTTGTAGCAATTTTTTGAAAAGGCGCAACAAGGGTGCCCAATAGGTCGGACTGTGGAGATAATATTCCACCTGCTATGTGCGCTAATATGGAAAGCACCAGCAAAATCGACACCACCGTGGCGGCTATTTTAAATTTACGGCTTTTAAAGAAAAAACGCATTATAAATACCCTTTCTTAAAATAATTAACGGAACCTTGCCCCGCGCTTAAATGTGTAATTGTTAAATCCACCAACGCCCTCGAGCCTTTTTAATGTACCCAAAACAACGCAATCAAGCGGATTGGCAGCCACCGTTACGGGCATACCGATTTCGTCGGCCACCAGTTGTGAAAAGCCCCTTAACAATGCGCCGCCGCCCGTTAAGGTAATGCCGGTGTCAATAATATCGGCCGATAATTCGGGTGGGGTTTTTTCAAGCGTTGCCCTAATGGCATCTACAATTTTCATAACCGGCTCGGTTATGGCCTCGCGCACCTCGGCGGCTGAAATTGTTACATTTTTGGGCAGACCGTCAACAAGGTTGCGGCCCTTAATTTCTATGGATTTTTCGCCTTCATATGGCAAGGCCGAGCCGATTTCTATTTTAATTTGTTCGGCTGTGCGTTCTCCTATTAAAAGGTTATGTTTTTTTCTAATGTAGTTAATAATGGCTTCGTCTAAATTGTCGCCTGCTATTCTAATGGACTGTGCTGTTACAATATCGCCCAGTGAAATTACGGCAACCTCACTGGTACCGCCGCCAATATCAACCACCATGCTGCCGGCGGCATCCATTACGGGTAAGCCCGCTCCCACGGCTGCGGCCATTGGCTCTTCAACTAAATCAACCTCAGTCGCACCCGCCTGTTTTGCAGCATCGTAAACGGCGCGGCTTTCAACCTCGGTAACGCCCGAAGGTGTGCAAATAACCACACGCACCCTTGAAAAGAACGAGCCTTTAAGCGCCTGCCTTATAAACCTTTTAAGCATTGCTGCGGTAACATCAAAGTCGGCAATAACGCCCTCTTTAAGCGGACGAACGGCCACAATTGAGCCGGGTGTGCGGCCTATCATATTTTTTGCCTCGGTTCCAACGGCCCTTACGGCATCGTTTCTAACGTCGTACGCCACAACCGAAGGCTCGCGCATTACAATGCCCTTGCCCTTTATGCACATTAAGGTATTGGCGGTGCCTAAATCTATTCCAATATCTCGAGTAAACATTTTAAAATCCCCTTTAAATGAATTTCTCCAAAAAATATTATACAGTTTTTTATGTTTTATAACAATAGTTATTTTACGGAATTATAAAATTAGCGGCCTTGTTTAAATTGGTTATTTCGGTAATGCGTTCGGCTACAATATGCTCACCGTCGAGCGTCCAATCGGTCTTGCGGCTCGACTCCACAATGAGTTTGCTTGTTTTAAACTGCTTAATGCACTTTCGGTTAAACTTTTTGGTGGCAATAGCATCTATAATAGCATTTAAATCGGCCAAGGAATCGGGGTTTTCAATTAACACTACCTCGAAAAGACCGTCGTTTAACACAACGCCTGCATTATGCAGTTTTATAATGCCCCCCACCGACATCGAGTTAGAAACTGCGCCGAATAAATAATCGCCTTCGTAAACATCGGTGTCTGACTGTATTTTTAGGTGAATGGGTTTTATGTTGCCAAGGCTTTTAACACCCTCTAAAACATAGGCGAGTTGACCTATAACATTTTTAACATCTTGTGGGGCGGAATAAGAAGCCTGAGTGAAAGCACCGAAAGAGGCTGTGTAGCAAAAATAATTATTAGGGCCAAATTTACCGATATCGAGCGCTTCGCGGCGGCCTGAAATAACATCGGCTGCGGCGGTGGCTATGTTTTTAGATATTTTAAGCCCCGAAGACCACTCGTTTAATGTGCCAGATGGTATATAACCAATATTATAACTGTTTTTGTTTTGTTGGGCGCCGGCTATAACCTCGTTTAAGGTGCCGTCGCCACCGCAACAAACTATAGTGCTGTAATTACTGCCTAAATTGGCCACCGCAGCGGTTGCATCGCCCTTTTTAGAGGTTGGATAAACGGTTACGCTGTAGCCACCACGGGTTAATGTGTTGCAAACCTTTAAAAGTTCCGATTTAATTTTGCCAGTGCCCGATTTTGGATTAACAACTAAAAACAAATTTTCCTGCATTGCCACCATTCCTATCTGTAATTAATTGGCATAGTTGCCACCGCATTTAAAGAGGAATCCCCAATATTCCCGCTTTTATATTCGTAATATGCCTGAACGCCCACCATGGCGGCATTATCGCCACAATATTCAAGCGGTGGGTAATAAAGGCTAAAACCGTTGTTTTGGCATTCTTTTTGCATCCTCTCGCGCAGTTCACTGTTGGCCGAAACACCGCCCGCAAGAGCAATTTGTGTGTAGCCCTTTAGTTTTGCTGCAAGCAAGGTTTTTTCTATTAAAATATCGCAAACCTTTTGCCTTATGGTAGCCGAAAGCACCGGAACATCAATTTCCTGCCCCTTCTGTACGGCATTATGCACCGTGTTTATCACGGCTGTTTTAAGACCCGAAAAACTAAAATCGAACTCGTTACCCGAAAGCTTTGGCGTTGGCAACGGATATTTTACTGTATCGGCCACTGTGGCAATTTTATCTAAATTAACACCGCCCGGGTAATTAAGCCCCATTACCCTGGCCGATTTATCAAGGCATTCGCCTGCGGCATCATCGCGGGTGGAGCCTATTATATTAAAACTTGTGTAATCGGTAACCTCGGCAATAACACTGTTGCCGCCCGAAACCAAAAGGCACAAAAATGGCGGTTTTAAATCTTGGTGCACTATGTAATTAGCGGCAATATGGCTGCGCAAATGATGCACCGGAATAAGTGGTATGTTAAGGCTTAAGGCCAAGCCTTTGGCGTAATTTACCCCTACAAGCAAAGCACCAATAAGCCCCGGAGCAAAGGTAACCGCAACCGCTTCTAACTGCGAATAAGTAACACCCGCATCGGCTAGCGCCTTTTCTACCACGGCGCTAATATTCTCAACATGCCGCCTTGATGCTATTTCGGGCACAACGCCGCCGTAAATTTTATGCTCTTCTATTTGTGTGTTTACAACATTAGAAAGCACCTCACGGCCACGACAAACTGCGGCCGAAGTTTCATCACAAGAAGATTCAATACTTAAAATTAACACTATAAAAACCTCTTTGTCATAATAACGGCATCTTCTTTAGGGTTATTGTAAAAACCCTTTCTTACGCCTTCGGGGGAGTAGCCGTTTTTAGTATATAATTGTATTGCGCCATTATTACTACACCGCACTTCCAGCGTAATAAATGCGAGCGAATTTTGTTTTGCCAAAAAATTTAATTTGTTAATTAGTTTTTGGGCAACGCCCTGCCTTCTGAACTCAGGTGTAACGGCAATATTGGTTATATAACCCTCGTCTAACACACAGTTAATTCCTGCGTAGCCCGCAAAGGTGTTATTTTTTATTGCCACAAAAATTTCGGTGCCGTTATTTATTGCCTCGGAAATAGCGTTTTCACTCCAAGGCTCAGAAAAACAAATTTTTTCAAGTTCTGCAATGTCGGCTATGTGGCTTTTTTTAGCCCTTATAACACCCACACCCAAAAACTTTAAATCAATTTCGTTAATAATTTGGTCTAAACACTCGCGGTAGACCGAAACACCGCTGCCGTAAGGGTCGAAAATTCCGCCCCCTAAAACCGAAATATTTTTACCGCTTTCCACACTTAAGATGGCGTTTTTGTGCGAACTATTCATACAAATAATTTCGTCGGCCCAGTCTACTGCTGTTTTGGTAATTTGGGTTGGATAATGCCCCGAAATATTTATGCCTATTTCGTCCATTACTGCCACCGAGTTTGGATTAACACCCGAAAAACTGCTAACGGCCACGCCGGCGCTTTTAACGAAAACGCCCGGCAAATTAAGGCTTTTTAAATAACCTTCGGCCATGGGGCTGCGGCAGGTGTTACCGCTGCAAACAAAAAGTATATTCATTTTATTATCCCTTTGCTATAAACCAGTTTTGACCAAAATTGGCATCTACCGTAAGGCTAACGCTCATATTGGCGGCGGCAGCCATTTCCTCTTTTAAAATGCTGCAAACTGTATTTTTTATGCCTTCTTCACATTCCACAATCAGTTCATCGTGCACCTGTAAAATAAGGCGGGCATTTAAATTTTCTTGTTTTAGCCTACGGCTTACCCTTACCATTGCTATTTTTATAATATCGGCCGCGGTGCCTTGAATGGGGGCATTCCTTGCAACCCTTTCGCCAAAGGCCCTTAACATTCCGTTAGAAGAATTAAGCTCGGGCAAATAGCGTCTGCGACCAAAAAGGGTCAGAACATAACCGTCTTGTTTGGCTTGTTCTATAATGTTTTTCATATAATTATCAACCGCCGGGTAGGCCGCTAAATAGCCTTTTATATAACTTTCGGCCTCTTTGCGTGTTACGCCAATATCTTTAGCCAGTGAGAATGCACCAATGCCGTAAACTATGCCAAAGTTGACCGCCTTGGCGCGTGAACGCATTTGGTCGGTTACCATATCGAGCGGCATATTAAAGGCTGTGGAAGCCGTAAGGGTATGAATATCTATGTCGTTTTTAAAGGCATTAATCATATTTTGGTCGCCCGAAATATGCGCCAAAACCCTAAGTTCTATTTGGCTGTAGTCGGCATCACACAAGGTGTATCCGCTTGGGGCTTTAAAATATTTTCTTAATTTTTTACCCTCGGGCGTGCGAACCGGTATATTTTGCAAATTAGGCTCAAGTGAAGATATGCGGCCCGTTCTGGTTTCGGTTTGGTTAAAGGTGGAGTGAATGCGGCCATCGGGTCCGGCGGCAGCACAAAGGCCATCGCAATAGGTGGATTTTAGCTTTGCAAGGCCGCGGTATTCGAGCAATAATTTAACGCTTGGGTGAATTTCTTTTAATTCTTCGAGCACATCGGCCGAGGTACTGTAACCGCTTTTGGTCTTCTTTTTAGCGGGCAGGCCCAGTTTTTCAAACAAGGCAACCCCCAACTGTTTGGGCGAGTTTAAATTAAACTCGTAACCCACTAAACTATAAATTTCGGCTTCAATTTTGGCAATGCGCTCGGCCAACTCGGCGCCGTATTCGGCAATGCCGTCGGCGTCAATTAAAAAGCCGTTCAATTCCATTTCGGCCAAAACTTCGCTTAACGGAATTTCGATATTACAAAGCAAATCCAACTGCTTTTTTTGCTCTAACTCTTTATATAAATTATTGCAAACGGTGCTGTGGGCTACGGCCGAATTTAAAAATTCGTTTTGGGTGTTAACTCCGACACCACCGCCATATTCGCCAATTAAACGGTCTAATTGGTAATTAGAGGCCGAAGGATTGGCTAAATAGGCCGCCAACATACTGTCGAAAACTATGTTTTGGCAATTAATATTGTTTTTAATTAACCATTTTTTGAAATTTTTATAATCGTATATTCTTTTTTTAGCATTGCTTTCAAGTGCTGTTAACAATTCTCTATTACCTGTTAAATCAAACTCGACAACGCTATTGCCCGATAAGATTGCCACCTTTTTGTTTTGGTAATCGGGCAAAATATCCAAACAATCTTGGATTTTAAATTCGGCAGGTGAAACCACGGTAAAGTTGTTTGTTTTTTGGGGACTGCTTTTTTGTGGGGTAAGGCCTAGCGACTGCAACATTTTGAAAAATTCCAGCCTTGTTAAAAACTCGGCCAAGGCACTGTCGTTACGCTCGGCGGGCAAATAGGCGTTAATGTCGCTGTCAATTGGGGCAGTTTTGCAAATTTGACCAAGCCAACGGCTTAAATATGCACTTTCCTTGCCCGCTATTAATTTTTGCTTAACGGCATCTTTAATATCTAAAGTTTCAAGGTTGTTATAAATGTTATCAATACTTTCAAAACGGGTAATTAAATCGGTTGCGGTTTTTTCGCCCACACCCGTAACACCGGGAATATTGTCGGAACTGTCGCCCATTAATGCCTTTAGTTCGAGCATACCTTCGGGGGTTAGACCGTAACGCTCAAAAAGGGCCTGTTTGTTGTAGTTTGTGTGTTCGGGTCTGCCCATTTTGGTGGCGGTTAACAAAACCCTTGTGGAATCGGATATTAGTTGCAAGGCATCACGGTCGCCTGTGGCGATTACGCACTCATTACCGGTGTTTTCACAAAGGGCGGCAACCGAGCCTAAAATATCGTCGGCTTCGTAACCCTCAATTTCAATAATTTTATAACCCATGCAGTTAAGCCACTCTTTTAAAAGCGGCATTTGGCTGCGAAGCTCTTCGGGCATACCCTTGCGGCCTGCTTTATACTCGGCATATTCTTTATGCCTAAAGGTAGGCGCGTGAACATCGAAGGCCACAACAACGCCGTCGGGGTTTTCATCGGCTAAAATTCGGTTTAAAATATTAATAAAGCCGTAAACCGCATTGGTAAACACACCGTCTTTTGTGGTTAAAAGGCGGATTCCGTAAAATGCGCGGTTAATTATGCTGTTTCCGTCAAGAGCCAAAATTTTCATTTTTACTTCCTCTAAAAAACTAACTAGTATATCAATTTATATTATACCAAAAATTATGCCGTAGGTAAACACCTAATTTGTAAATAATTTGACAACTTTTTATAGTTATTATATAATTGCTTTTATGAAAATAGGAAATTTGGAAATTAAGGGTTATGCTGCGCTGGCGCCCATGGCAGGGGTTGCCGACAGGGCCATGCGCGAAATATGCAGGAGTTTTGGCGCCGCCTACACGGTTGGCGAACTCACAAGCTCTAAAGGGGTTAGCCTTGGGGACAAAAAATCCAAGGCTTATTTGAGTTGTTTTACGGCCGAAAAACCAATGGCTTCACAACTGTTTGGCACCGAGCCCGAAACCATGGCCACAGCCGCTGTTTTGGCCGAAAAACAAAACCCCGATTTTATTGATATTAACATGGGCTGCCCCGCCCCCAAGGTTGCGGGTAACGGTGGTGGCAGCGCCTTAATGCGAACACCAAAACTTGCGGGCGAAATTGTAGCCGCCGTTGTAAAGGCCACAACCCTGCCCGTTACCGTTAAAATGCGCACCGGTTGGGACAGTGAAAGCATTAACGCCCCCGAACTTGCAAAAATATGCGAAGCTGCAGGGGCGGCAGCCATAACCATTCACGGCCGCACCCGCAAACAAATGTATGCCCCGGGCATTGATTATAAAACCATTGCCGCCGTTAAAAAAGCCGTTAAAATACCCGTTATTGCCAACGGCGATATTAACTCGGCAGAATCGGCTAAAAATATGTACGAACTGACGGGGGCCGATTTTGTTATGGTTGGCCGCGCCGCCATGGGCAACCCCTTTATTTTTGCCGAAATTAATGAATATTTTAATAACGGCACTATTTTACCGCCGCCCACAACCAAAGAACGTTTAGATGTTATGTTAAAACAAATAAAATTAATGCTTGAATATAAAGACGCACACAACGCCATAATGGAATCGCGCAAGCATACGGCTTGGTATTTAAAGGGTATGCGTGGCGCTGCAAAACTAAGGGCTTTGTGCGGCGAAATTTCAAGTTTTGCCGATATTGAGGCAATATATGAAAAAGCACTTGAGAACTCTTGTGATTTGTGATAAAATTATAAGGCTTTATAAAAATTAAAGGAGATTTTTACTATGTCTGGCCATTCAAAATGGAATAATATCAAACGCAAAAAAGAAAAAACCGATGCCGCAAAGGCAAAAATTTTCACAAAAATAGGCCGTGAAATTGCCGTTATTGTTAAACAAGGCGGCCCCAACCCAGCCGAAAACAGCAAACTTAAAGATGCCATTACCAAGGCCAAGGCCGCCAATGTGCCTAACGATAATATTGAAAGAATTATTAAAAAGGCCGCAGGCGAGGGCGATGCCACCAACTATGAAGAATTGGTTTACGAAGGTTACGGACCAAACGGTGTTGCCGTTATTGTAGAAACCCTTACCGACAACCGCAACCGCACCGCAGGCGAAATGCGCCACTATTTTGATAAATGCGGCGGTAACCTTGGTCAATCAGGCTCGGTTATGTTTATGTTTGAGCGCCGTGGCCAAATCACCATCGAGGCCGAAGGCCTTGACGAAGATGCTGTTATGGAGGCAGCGTTAGAAGCCGGCGCCGAAGATTTTACAACCGAAGAAGATATTTTTGTTATTGACACCGACCCGAACGAAATGGGCACCGTGCGCGATGCATTAGAGGCCGCAGGCTACAGCTTTTTATCGGCCGAGGTGGCATATATTCCGCAAACCACCACCGCCATTGATGACCCCGATGCTGCAACAAAAATGGCAAAACTTATTGATATGCTTGAAGAAAACGACGATGTTCAAGAAATTTGGCACAACTGGGAAATGCCCGATGATTTAGATTAAAAAAAGAGAGGTTTAACGGAGACACTTCGTTAAGAAGCTGTCTTCGTTTTTCTATGTAAAGGGAAAAAATACTAATAATAGTTTAGCCAAAGCATTTTTGTCTAAATGTTTTAATTGAAAAACGAGCACGACTGTGCTATAAGTGTCATATATAATGATTTTTATTTGTAGGTGAATTATACGAAAACGAACTATAAACTATTAAAGCTTGCCTGCTACACTGTAAACATCACAATGGCTTTTGCGGGCAACATTTCGCCGATACTGTTTTTAACCTTCCGTTCACTTTACGGGGTTTCTTATTCACTTCTCGGTCTTTTGGTTGTTATAAATTTTGCAACACAGCTTACTGTTGACCTTATTTTTTCTTTCTTTTCACACAAGTTTAATGTTCCGACGGTTGTTCGTACAATGCCGTTTTTAACGATTATAGGTTTTTTGATTTTTGCGTTAGTGCCAACCCTTGCGCCGCAATATGCATACCTTGGCATTGCAATAGGCACTGCCATTTTTTCGGCGGCAGCGGGACTTGCCGAGGTGCTTATAAGTCCTATTGTTGCATCAATCCCGTCAGATGACCCCGATAGACAGATGAGTGGACTTCACTCGGTCTATGCGTGGGGCGCAGTTGGTGTTATAATCCTCAGCACCCTGTTTTTGCTTGCGTTTGGTAAGCAAAACTGGAATATATTCGTATTGCTGTTTTTGATTATTCCAATTATTTCGGCAGTTCTTTTTTGCTCAACGGGTATTACCTGTGTGCATAATGCCGAAAAATCGAGCGGTATTGTTTCGCTTTTTAAAAAGCCTGCACTGTGGGCAAGCATTATTGGAATTTTTCTTGGCGGCGCAACCGAGGTCACCATGGCCCAGTGGAGTTCGAGCTACCTTGAAAATGCACTCGGTATTGACAAGGTGTGGGGCGATGTGTTCGGTGTTGCGATGTTTAGCGCGGCACTCGGCCTTGGACGTACACTTTATTCAAAAATCGGCAAGAACATAACACGCGTATTGCTCCTTGGTGCAATCGGTGCGATGGCTTGCTATCTCGTTGCGGCAATCAGTAATGTTGCACTAGTCGGTCTTGTTGCGTGTGTGCTGACGGGCTTTTGCGCGTCAATGATGTGGCCGGGTTCACTCGTTATTGCCACCGACCGCTTTGAGTCGGGCGGGGTTGTTGTGTTCGCGTTGATGGCGGCAGGCGGCGATATGGGTGCTGCGATTGTACCTCAGCTTGTGGGTGTTGCAGCAGACAGCGTGGTGCAAAATCCTGTATTGCAAAACTTCACAGTCTCGCTTAACTTAAACCCCGACCAGTTGGGACTCAAAATAGGTATGCTTATAGGAATGTTATTCCCGCTTGCAGCCATTCCTGTTTACTATATTTTACATAAACGCAGAAAAAAATAATGATTTGCATAAGGGAGACTACTTCTTTACAAGGTAGTCTCCGTTTTTTATAAAATAAAAACAGCATAGCCAAAGGCTACGCCGTGTAACGACATCAATTATTCAGTTTAGATACAAGAGCCACCGTTTGGGGCATCTTCCTTACAGAGTGTGCCCCAAACCTCTCTTTTTTATTTTACACCCCTGAAATAGAGTCCCCTTGAATATTCGGTTTTGGCGGTGTCGCCGTTTTGGTA
Organism: Acutalibacteraceae bacterium; assembly: GCA_045651765.1. Taxonomy (GTDB): domain Bacteria; phylum Bacillota; class Clostridia; order Oscillospirales; family Acutalibacteraceae; genus SIG565. The sequence goes on from JAZRSY010000014.1 coordinate 27,072, forward strand.
GGCAGTAATAACCTTTTTGACGGTTTGGGCTGTTTCAAAAGTGAAATACAAATACATAAAATCGCATTTTGCAAAGTCGGATTTTTTGTCGGCAAGCCAAATTGGCACCGAGTTATACAGAACCGAAAATCCGTTTTGACAGGCAACAGGGAATTTTTTGCCAAGGCGGTCGGTAACGGTTCTGTCTTTTTTGCAACCGCCGCAACCGTTTTTGGTTTTAACGGGGCAATTTTTTGTTAACATAAGGGGCAGCCGACCATAAGCGAAAAAGCCGGTTGGCAAATTTGTTTTAATGTTGGAAATTTGTGTGGCGGTAAGTTCAGGCGACAGCACCGTTTGGCTTGCGCCATTTTGCTCTAAGGCCGCAGCGGTGTGGGAATTAAACACATTAAAGCCAATGTCGGCTATTGTTTTGTACCCTGCCAGTGTGGCAAGTTCTTTGGCCGCCAATGTGCCGCAAAAGGCATATTCAAAGCCGTTTTCTTTAAAAAGCGCCAGTCGTCTTAAAATAAAGTCCTCGTTTTCTATTCCGCGGGGCAGTTCAACCGCCGTTTTCACCCCTGTGGGTACCTTAAAATCTGTAATGTCGGCTTCAAGCGGCAGAGCAATTAAATCAATTCCGTTTAAATCTTCGGGTATTACGCCCGTGTTTTGAAAGCGGCAATAAATTTGCTGTTTGTCCGGTTGTTTTTTAACAGCTAAATTAGGCACTTCAACGTTATATTGTTCGTTTTTTATGGCAGACCTTAGGGCATTTAACTGCTCGCAAGCCGCACGGCGTAAATCGTTAATTAGCGCCGCAGGTATAAATAAATTTTTGTCTATTAAAATGTCGTGTTCTTGCAAATAATAGGGCGTAGAACCCAATTTGTTTAAATTTTTAAAAACATCTTCTTTATTTGTGGCCTTGTTAATGGCTTTTTCGGGCGCACTACCCTTGGCCTCCACCCTATTTATGCCGTCGGTTAATGTAAGGGTGATTTCGCGGCCAAGAGCGGCTCTAAAACAGGCTGTAATGGGCACACTTTGGTTTTCGGCCCTGTAAAGTGAGTGTATTTTGCTCAAAACACTGCCCGATGCCTTAACATCTTGTGTGGTGCGAATTCCAAACATTTCGTAACCTGTTTTGTTAAGGTAGTAACCCGCCGTAAAGCCCGAGCGTGAAAAAACATTATTCAACAGTTCTTTAAGTTCGTTGTCGTTTTGGCCGTTTACCGCATTTTTAAAGGCGGCCACGGCGGCGGCAACATACTCGGGGCGTTTCATTCGGCCCTCTATTTTAAAACTTGCAACACCCATTTTTGAAAGTTCTTGTGTGTAGTCTATTAAACTTAAATCCTTAAGGCTTAAAGCATATTGGTTGCTGCCGTTATTAAAAGGCAACCTACAGGGTCCGGCGCAAAGGCCACGGTTGCCGCTGCGACCACCAATAACGGCGCTTAACAGGCATTGCCCCGAAACACTCATGCAAAGCGCACCGTGCACAAACACCTCAACCTCAATGCCGAATTCTTTGGCTTTTTGGCAAAAATTTGCAAGGGAAGCCCTATCCATCTCGCGAGAAACAACAACACGGCTAAAGCCTGCATTTTTTAAATATGGCAAGGCCGCCGCCGAGTGCACCGAAAGTTGAGTTGAGGCGTGAATTGGCAAATCTTTAAAATTCTTTTTTATGAGCGAGGCCAAACCCAAATCGGCCACAATAACGGCATCTATGCCACATTTGGCCGCTAATTTGGCAACCGACAAGGCAGAAAACATCTCGCCGTCGGACACAACCGTGTTAAGCGTTAAATAAACCTTAACGCCGCGCGTGTGGCAAAACCCGACAGCATCTTTAATTGTGCTACTATTAAAATTTTCGGCCCCTCGGCGCGCATTAAAATCATCCATGCCCAAATATACGGCATCCGCGCCGGAGCGCACGGCGGCCAACAACATTTCACTATTGCCAACAGGTGCCAAAATTTCGGGTATTTTATTATTCATTGCAGTTTTCAACCTTAAAATTCTTCATTTTCGCCCAACAACTCACGCAGTTTGCGGTTTGCAATTTCGGCATCCAATTTTGCGCAGGCAGTTTCTTCAAGCAGCCTTTTAATTTCGAGCCGCAAGGTTTCGTTTTCGGTTCTTGTTTTATGGGCTTCATCAAGGGATTCCATTGCCGCCATTACCGCAGCCATGGTTGTAGATAAAAATGGACTTTTTTGCATAATATTATCCATTTTAGCCTCTAATTCGGCGCCCAGCCCTAAAAGATAAGCATCGCTTTCTTCCGATGTAATGGAATATTCAATTCCACCTATTTTAAGTCTTATTTTGTTCGGCATATTCTCCCTCCGTTCTAACTACATTTTATAATAAAATTTGCAAAAAATAAAGACTTTTTTATTTTTATAAAAAAATACCTTAAAACCCAAAAAACTATTGCATAAAATTATAAATTCTGTTAATATGAAATCAAGTAAAATAAGGTTTTTGCCTTAGGAGGTTATTGTTATGAAAAAGGCCACCACAGCACAAATTAACGACATTTTAGCACAGGCCACAGCCCGAAAAGAACAAATTTTAAATTCGGCCTCTTGCTACCCTGAAAACAGGCCAACTTATTATGTAGATTCTTTAAATGGTAACGATATGCTCGATGGCAAAACCCCTGAAACCGCTTGGCGCAGTATTGAAAAGGTTGGCAACACCGCACTAAATAGCGGCGATGTTGTTTTGTTTAAACGTGGCTGTGTTTGGCGCGGCACAATGCGTGCGCAAGACGGCGTTACCTACTCGGCCTATGGCGAGGGCAAAAAACCCGAGTTTTACGGCTCTATAGATGCATCTGACCCTAACGACTGGGTTGAAACAATGGTTAAAAATGTTTGGCTTTTTAGACCCATGATTGCCTATGTTAAAGAGGCCGGCAGCGTTATTATAAACGGTGGCGAACTTTGGGGAATTAAAATTTGCGAAAACCGCCTTACAGGTGAGCGTTGCGATATGCAACGTGGCGCCACCAGCCAAATGGGCGTGTTAGATGTTTTTAACGGCCGCAAATATGTTCACCGTGAGCGTGGACCCTTTAACAGCCTTAAAGACATTAAAGGCGACCTTGAGTTTTACCACAATTATTTCGGCAAGCCCGATATGCTTGACGACCACCTATATTTAAACTGCCCCGACGGCAACCCAGGTGAAGTTTTTGAAAGTATTGAAATTTCACTCAGATATTCTGTTTTTGCTGCGGCCGATAACGCAACCTTTGACAACCTTTGCTTTAAATATGCAGGTGTACACGGTATGAGCTGCGGACACACAAATAATGTTGTGCGCAACTGTGAATTTGCTTGGCTTGGCGGCTCGGGTATGTTCCCTGAGGCATACGCCGCTTGTAACAATCCGCCATTTGGGCACGACACCACCCGCCTTGGCAACGGCGCCGAGGTTTATGGCGAATGTAAAGGATTCGTGGTTGAAAACTGCTATTTCCACCAAATTTACGACACCGCCGTTACCTCTCAAATGCACACCAATGCTAATCAAGCTTACGAAATGCGTGATATTAAATGGAACAACAACCTTTTTGACAGGTGCGCCTGCGCATTTGAATTGTGGATGGTGGTTGATAACCCCGAAGCACCCAAAGGCCAACTTAAAAATGTTGAAATTTCCAACAACATAATTTTAAATACCGGCCTTGGCTGGAGCCACCAGCGTTGCGACTGGGGCTATGCCGCATTTTTAACCTGGGGTGTGGGCACCGTTAGAACCTGCGACATTAAAAATGTTTCGCTAAACAATAACATTTTCTTTAACGATTTGCGTTATGTTATGTTTACAACCTTTACCTCGCCCGATTTACTTAATGTGGAAAATAATAAAATCTTTAGTGCGGGTAACCTTGGTTTGTTCCCCGAAGATTTAGACCCATTAAACGACAACACCAAAGACTTTGATGGCACCGAAGAAAATCTTAAACTTTTAGAAGAAAAAGCAGGTTGGAAGAACACCGAATATTATTTGCTTGACAAAAAGGCTGTTTCTTTCGACAATGCTTATAAAATTTAAATAACTTTATTATGGAGTGAATATGGAACATAGTAGGGAATATAAAAGGCGTGTTAAAAAAAGAATTTTACGCCGCCGTTTAATAATAGCGGCAGTCTGCTTAGTTTTAGCAGCTGCCATAGCTATTGGTGTTTTTAGTTGCAGCGGCAAAACTTCTTCTGTTTTTTCGTCGCCCGCCGAAACCGCCGCTAGCACCATTGCTAAAATTGATAATATTTTATTGGAAAACAACGGTAAAATACCTGCGGCCGAAGTTGAAAAACTTACCGCCGCTAAAGATGCCTTGCTTGCAGCCTGCGAAACCGCCGACAAAGCGCAAATTAAGGCAAAAAACCTGGCCGCCGAGCAAGAGATTGCCAATATTAATGCCTTGCTTGAAAAAGCCTTAGCGCAACCCTATGTTGTGTCCACCGCCAGTGTTGGCTCGGCCGGGGATATTCTTGTGCACACCCCTATTTTATGGAACGCACAAAAGTCCGACGGCAGTTTTGATTTTACTAACATTGTGCCTCAGGTAAAAAGTTATATGTCGGCATTCGATTATATGTCGGTTAACCTTGAGGTTACCTGTGGCGGAACCGAGGCCGGAAAATACGATGGCTACCCCGCTTTTAATATTCCCGACACCATTTTAGATGCCTTTAAGGGTGCAGGTGTGGATATGATGCTAACGGCTAACAACCACGCCTACGACACAGGCGCTAAGGGTATGTTAAGAACCGTTAAGGTGCTTAAAGAAAAGGGCATTGACGCCCTTGGCACCCGTGAGAACATTGCCGATAAAGATTATATTGTGAAAGATATTAACGGCATTAAAATAGGTATGGTTTGCTACACCTATGAAAACGAATCGGGCACTGCCGGCCGTAAATCCATTAACGGCCGCTTAATGACTGCCGAAGCAAGCCCGCTTATTAAAAGTTTTAATTATAACAACTTACCCGCATTTTATGCCGACGCTGCTAACACCTTTAACGAAATGAAGCAAGATGGTGCCGAGGCCGTTATTTATTATATACATTGGGGCAACGAATACCAACGCACCCCAAACAAACACCAAAAAGATATTGCCCAAAGGTTAAGTGATATTGGCGCCGATGTTATTGTTGGCGGCCACCCCCATGTTGTGCAACCATTCGAAACGCTAAGGGGTGTTAACGGAAACGAAACCGTTTGCATATATTCCACAGGCAACTTTGTTTCTAACCAACGAATAGAGGCCATGGACAACCAAAAAACAGGCCACACCGAAGACGGTATGATTTTTGGCGTAACCTTCCAAAAATGGAGTGACGGCAAAATCACATTAGGCGATGTTAACATTTTGCCCACCTGGGTTAACCTTAAAACCGTAAGCGGCAAAAGAGTTTACGAAATTGCCCCGTTAGATACCTCGGTTTCGGATTGGACAACCTTTGGCCTTACAGGCTCTAAAATTGATAAGGCAAAAGCCTCTTATAACAGAACAATGGCCCTTGTGGGCGAAGGCTTAAATAATTACCGAACATCCCACGGTATGAGCGCCGTGCAAACAAATATTGAATAGAGGTTAATTTTTTAAATGAAATATTTAGTAATTTTGTGCGACGGTATGGCAGATACCGCCAACCCAAAAATTTTAGACGGCAAAACACCAATGCAAGCAGCCAAAAAGCCACAAATGGATTTTTTGGCCAAAAATTCGGTGGTAGGTTTGTGCAAAACCGTTGCCGACGGTATGAAACCCGGCAGCGATGTTGCTAATTTGTCGGTAATGGGTTACAACACGGCCGAATGTTACACCGGTCGCTCGCCGTTAGAGGCCGCCAGCATCGGCATTAACTTAAGTGAAACCGATGTTGCTTTAAGGTGCAACCTTGTTACCCTGTCGGATGAAGAAGATTACAACGACAAAACCATGGTGGATTATTGCGCCGGAGATATTTCTTCGGCCGAGGCCGCCGAACTTATAAAGACTATTGAAAAAGAACTTGGCAACCAAATTTACAGTTTTTATGCCGGTGTTTCTTACAGACACTGCTTGGTTGTTAAAAACGGCACCGTGGAACTTGGTAATATGACACCCCCGCACGACATTAGCGGTAGGGTTGTAGGTGGTTATTTATCGACCCACAAAAACGCCGAACCTCTTATAGATTTAATGAAAAAAAGTTACAATATTCTTAAAGACCACCCCGTTAATTTAGAGCGTATAAAACGCGGTGAAAAGCCGGCCAACTCCATTTGGCTTTGGGGCGAAGGCAAAAAACCCGCGCTTCAAAACTTTAAAGAAAAGTTTGGGGTTAATGCGACCGTTATTTCGGCTGTGGATTTATTAAAGGGCATTGGCATACTCTCGGGCATGCAGGTGCCGAATGTGCCGGGCGCCACAGGTTATATTGACACAAACTTCTCGGGCAAAGTGGAAGCTGCCAAACAGGCATTTTTAAACGGCGCCGATTTAGTTTATTTGCACTTTGAGGCCCCCGACGAATGCGGCCACCGCGGCGAAGCCGAAAATAAGGTTAGGGCAATTGAAATTATTGACACCGCCGCAGTTAAAGAATTGTGTGAATTTTTAAGCACCCGGGATGATTATAGGTTGCTTATTATGCCCGACCACCCCACCCCGCTTGAAACCCAAACACACTCGGCAGAGCCTGTGCCGTTTTTGCTTTACGACAGCCGCATTTTGCAAAACGGACCTTGCTGTTTTAACGAGCAAACGGCCAAAGACAGTAAAATTTTTATAGAACACGGACCCAACATTATGAAAATGCTTTTAGAGGTTAAGTAAAATGCGAAAAAACGAAGAAAAAATGAATGCCGAAAAGGAAAAAATAAAACAACACTTTAAAAAAGAAAGGAAAAAGGTTACTGCCATTTTTCTGATTTTTGAAGTGGTGGCAATAATTGCCGCATGGCTTTTAACCGGCCTACTTTATATTCACTGGTTTTTGGTTGCATTATTCTTTATAGTTGTTTTCCCGACAACACAATATTCCAAAAAACAAAAGGAATTAACCAAAGCCGAAGCCACCCAACTGGGATTTTCAGAACAAGAATATTAAAAAACACTTTACATTTTAAAAGTATTGTGTTATAATACAAAAACTACCGCTTACTGTGCTTTAGGCGGCCGCCGAAATATTTCGGAATCACTAATGGCCTATTGCTCGGTTTTCGGAATAATTTTTAAAAAGGAGTGAAAACAATGTTAAAGGACAAAAAGCAAGAAATCATCGCTACCTACGCCACCCACGAAGGCGACACAGGTTCGCCCGAGGTGCAAATTGCACTTTTAACAAACCGCATTAACGAGCTTACTGCTCACTTAAAGGTTCACGCTAAGGACCACCACTCACGCCGCGGTCTTCTTAAAATGGTTGGCCACAGAAGAAACCTTTTGGCTTATTTAAGCAAAAACGATATCGAAAGATACCGTGCAATAGTAAGCAAACTTGGTCTTCGTAAGTAATTTAAGCATTGGGCAGACCTTAAACGGTCTGCCTTGTTGCATAAAAAAAGGGGTTTTTCGTGGTTTAGCGGTAAATTGACTGCCAAAACTTTTGGCCGTGAATTTATTGCTAAACGGAAACACCTCAAAACAAAAAGGAGGAAATAAAATGTTTGAAAATTACAAGGTTTATGAAACCACCCTTGCCGGCAGACCATTAAAATTAGAAACCGGCAAAATGGCCCAACTTGCAAACGCCGCTATTTTAGCTTCTTACGGCGAAACACAGGTGCTTTGCACCGTTACTGCCTCGGCCAAGGCACGCGAAGGCGTAGATTTCTTTCCGCTTTCGGTAGATTATGAAGAAAAAATGTATTCGGTTGGTCGCATTCCCGGCTCGTTTACCCGCCGCGAAGGCAAAGCATCGGACAAGGCTGTTTTGGCTTCCCGCTGCATTGACCGCCCAATTCGCCCATTGTTCCCTAAAGATATGCGCAACGATTGCACCGTTGTTGCTACCGTAATGTCGGTAGACCCCGACTGCAGCCCCGAGGTTGCCGCCGCTATTGGTGTTTCGGCCGCTATTGCCATTTCGGACATTCCGTGGGCAGGCCCGATTTCGAGCGTTAAGGTTGGCATTGTTGATGGCGAAATCGTTATTAACCCAACACTCGAGCAACGCGAAAAATCAACACTCGATTTAACCGTTTCTTCCACCGCCGATTTAGTTGCCATGATTGAGGCCGGCGGCCAAGAAATTCCCGATGATGTTATGTTTGATGCCATTATGGCCGGCCACGAGGTTAACCGCGAGGTTGTTAAATTTATTAACGGCATTGTGGCCGAGATTGGTAAACCCAAATTTACATTTGAGTCTAACGACCCAGACCCTGCTATTTTAGAAGAAATTGAAAACTTCTGCATAGAGGATGTTAAAAAGGCATTAGATACCGACGATAAATTAGTGCGTGATGCCGCCTTGTTGCCTATTTATAACGCTGTTCACGAAAAATATGATGCACAGTTTGAAGGCAAAGAAGCAAAGTTAGACGAAATTATGTATTTAATTCAAAAGCACGTTGTTAGAAACTGGCTTAAGAATGATAAAAAGCGTGTGGACGGCCGCGGAATTGACGACATTCGCCCACTTAACGCACAGGTAGATTTACTTACCCGTGCACACGGCTCGGGTATGTTCACTCGTGGTCAAACCCAAGTTTTATCGGTTGCAACATTAGCATCTGTTTCCGAGGCACAAAAATTAGACGGCCTTGACGAAGAAAAAGAGAAAAGATATATTCACCACTACAACTTCCCTTCATACTCGGTTGGCGAAACCAAGCCCTCTCGCGGCCCCGGTAGGCGCGAAATTGGCCACGGTGCTTTGGCCGAGCGTGCTTTAATTCCTGTATTGCCCAGCATTGATGAATTCCCATATGCTATTAGGGTTGTGTCGGAGGTTTTATCTTCTAACGGTTCTACCTCACAGGCATCAATTTGCGGTTCAACCTTGGCCCTTATGGCTGCCGGTGTTCCGATTAAAGCCCCTGTTGCAGGTATTTCTTGCGGACTTATTACCGGCGATGAAGGCGTTTATGGCGACTTCATGACAATGGTGGACATTCAAGGTCTTGAAGATTTCTATGGCGATATGGACTTTAAGGTAGCAGGTACCAAAAACGGTATTACCGCCATTCAAATGGACTTAAAGGTACATGGGCTTACACCCGAAATTATTAAAGAGGCCTTTGCCAAAACAAACAAGGCTCGTAACTATATTTTAGACGACATTATGTTGCCTGTTATTTCAGAGCCAAGGGCAGAACTTTCTAAATATGCACCTAAAATGATTTCCACCCAAATCAACCCCGAAAAAATCGGTGATGTTATTGGTAAACAAGGCAAGGTTATTCAGTCTATTCAAGAGCAATGCGAATGCACCATCAACATTGAAGAAGATGGCAGAGTGTTCATTGCCGCATTAGATATTGAAAAGGCCAACCAAGCCAAAATGATTATTGAAACCATTGCAAACGACCCAGAAATTGGTGCTGTTTACAGCGGTAAAGTAACCAGAATTATGAACTTTGGCGCATTTGTAGAAATCGCACCCGGCAAAGAAGGCCTTGTTCACATTAGCCGCTTAGATGTTAAGCGTGTTGAAAAGGTTGAAGATGCCGTTTCGGTTGGCGACCAGGTTATTGTTAAGGTTATTGAAATTGATGACCAAGGCAGATTAAACCTTTCGCGCCGCGATGCGCTCGTTGAAATCAATGGTGCCGAGGTAGCCCCCGATGCCGACGATATCCCCGAAAGAAAACCCTCGGGCGACCGTCAACGCCGTGGTTTTAGAAACAAACGCCACGATTAATTGTTAAAAAAATAAGTGAGTTCAAAATGAACTCACTTATTTTTTTATTCTTTTATTAATCTTTTTTACCACGGGCGCTAACCTTGCCCTCGGGGGTAATTTCGCCCGCCTTGGTAAGCGCAACCTTGGTTAAGAATGGACCTATAAGCTCATATATAAGCACCGAAAACAGTGTTATATTGGCCACAATTTTTCCCACTTCGCCCAAGGCTTCGGCCTTCATGGCCATGCCCAGCGCAACACCCGCCTGCGGCAACAGCGTTACACCCAAATATTTAACTATGTTTGGGCCGCATTTTACGCTTTTTGCGCTAAAATACGAGCCAAAATATTTACCGAGCGAACGGAATATTATGTAAACCGCGCCCACAAATACAACCACCGGTTGCTTGAATATTGAAAGTTCTAATTCGCTGCCGCTAAGCACAAAGAAAAGCACAAAAATTGGTGCGGTCCAGCGGTCAATTCTGTCCATAAGCTCGTTAGAAAAATCGCACACATTGCAAAATACTGTGCCTAACATCATACACACAAGAAGTGAAGAAAAGGCAATGTGCACCCCGCCTATATTAAAGGTTAACATTGAAAGCGCCACATTAAGCAAAACAAAGGCCACCGTCATTGCAAGTCTTTTTGAGCGTGAATGGAAAAAGCGTTCGAAAAAGTTGAAAATTAAACCCATTACGCCGCCCAATATAACCGAGCACACAACCTCTAACAATGGTTCGGCCACAACCGAAAGAACATCAACCTTGCCCGAAATTAACGCCTTTGCCACACCAAACGAAACGGCAAAAATTACAAGTCCAACGGCGTCGTCAAGCGCCACTATTGGCAATAATATTTGGGTTAGTGGGCCTTTTGCTTTATATTGCTTAACAACCATTAAGGTTGCGGCAGGCGCTGTGGCCGAGGCAACGGCACCCAACACAATTGCAGCAGGCAGCGGTAATACACTTGGGAAAATAAAGTGCAGTGAAATTAATGCGGCATCGACAAGCAAGGTGGCCGCAACCGCCTGAATTACACCAATAACAAATGCCTGTTTGCCAATTTTTTTAATGCTTTCGGCCCTAAACTCATTACCTATTAAAAAGGCAATAAAGCCCAAGGCAACATCGCACACTATTCCAAGCGATTTTATTTCGGCCAGACTTGTAAACCCAAGGCCTTTAATGTTTAAAGCGCCCAACAAATATGGTCCTATTAATATGCCTGCCACCAAATAGGCTGTAACGGCAGGTAGTTTCACTTTTTTGGCAAGCCTTGAAAGCATTAGGCCCGAAAAAAGCGCAACCGACAAACTAAGTAATATTTGCATAAACTCATCTCCTAAAAACCGAGAGTTATTATACACCCAATGCCCCCAAAAAACAAGCAAAAAAGCAACTTTTTTAGTTGCTTTTTTTAAAAATTTTTATTGATTATTTAAAATTTGGGTTATGTTTTTAATGCTGTTGGCAATGTTGTTAAGTTCGCAAATAATTTCTTCATATTTTGTTTCTTCTTTAACCGGCTCTAAATATAATTCGGTTGTTAGCAGTTGTTCGGGTGTGTAACCAAATAAATCATAAACCGTTTGGGCAAAATGGTGGTTTATGTTTACGGTTTTGCCGTATTTTTCCATTCGGGCATAGGTTGACCTTTTAATTTTTAACATATCGGCCATTTGGTTTTGGGTAATTTTTTTAGATTTGCGCAAAAATTTAAGGTTTTTGTAAAATATACATTCAGTTTCCATAAAACACCCCAAAATAAAAAAGTGCGCAGCCGAAGCCACGCACGAAAAACACACAACTCCGCTTGCTGCAACACAAATTTTGCCAAATCACAAGGAATGTCAAAATAGAGCATGTGTTTTTACCAAAATAAAAACCTCATCCTCGTGATTTGCATTTTTAAATTTGTGTTGCAAAATTATTATACCACCTATAAATAAATTAAGCAATATAAAAATAAAAAAGTGCAGCCAAAGCAATATATAAAAAAACACCCTATGACTTTTTAGGTCTAGGGTGTTTTTTTAATTCAATAAATTATTCGGGTTTATTGGGAATTATAATGGCTGCAATAATGTATGCTAAAATACCCACGCCTGCAAGCAAAGTTCCGAAAACCCAACCCAAACGAATTATAGTCGGGTCCATATTAAAATATTCGGCAATGCCTGCGCACACACCGGCAAGTTTTCTATCATTATTTGATTTATATAATTTCTTTTCCATAGTACATCCTTCTTTTTATTAATCTAAAGGTTTCATTGTGGGGATTTTATTTTTAAAACTCACGTAACCCTACAAAAGTCTTCAAAACCCCAGTAAACAAGCCACTTTCCAAACTTTTGAAAAAATATAAATCTCCGTAAGTCTACATACATTATGTTCCATTTGGCTTAACTTTTGGCTTATTGGCTTACGGATGCCTCGGAGTTGGATGCTGCAAGCTTGCCCTTTTGAAAATAGGCATCCAGTCCTGCAAACTCATCTTTTCTGAGGTCTTTGGTCACATCGGCATAAATTCCGAGTGTTGTCGAAACATCGGCATGGCCTAAAGCATCTTGAATCACCTTGATGTTAACACCCGCCTCGCACATCCTCGTAGTAAAGGTATGACGAAGGGTGTGGCAACTGAAATGCGGTAACAGCACCTCGGGATTTTCGCTTTTTTCAAACTGCGTGTCATTGCAATCGCGAATGATGCGGCGGATCGCTTTGTTGAGCGTTCCTAAGTGCTGCGTATCACCGTATCTGTTGACGAAAATAAAATCGGTATATCCGTCAACCGACGCCTTACAGCTTATGCCTGTTTCTTTTTGATTTTCCCGTTCCTCTAAGAACGCTTCCTTGACAAAGCCAAGCATCGGAACGACACGCTCACCGGCCTTGGTTTTTGGTGTGTTCACATTGAAGCTGCAACCCTTTTGCGGTCCGTGGCTATAGTAAACGAGGGTATGGTTCACATCAATTAGCCCTTCGTCCAAATCGATATCACACCAACGAAGACCTGTTGTTTCCCCAACGCGAAGACCGGTGCCTAACATTACTGCAAAAATCGGATACCAGTGGCAATAGCGAGGTGTGTTCCTCAGGTAGTCCAAAAACAACTCCTGCTCGGCAACCGTCAGTGCCTTCCGCTTTTCTGTTTGGAAGCAGTGGGCTTGCTTTAGTTCCTTCAACACTCTTTCCGAAGGGTTACTTCTAATGTACCCGTCGTCAACCGCCAAATCAAATACCTGATGCAGCACGGTATGGATGCTATCAATGGTGGAAGCCTGCAAGCCTCTTTCATCTGCCAAGTAATTGTAAAACCGCTTAACATCCGATTTCTTTACTTGGGAAATTTTAAGCTTCCCAAACTTAGGTCGAACAAAGGTATTATACATATACTTGTAGTTTTGGAAGGTGTTATCCTTAAGCCCTCGCTTAATATGACACCAGAGATCAAAAAGCTCGTTGATGGTCGTGTTTCGCTTTTCGGCCTTTATGCCGTCCGAAATATCGCGGTCAACTTCCTTTTCTTTCTCACGGAGTTCTTCAAGCGTTTTACCGTAGATAACGTGTCTCTTTCCAAATTGATCGGTCCACCGATAGTCATAGCTACCGTTCGGTCGTTGCCATTCTCCTTTGCGGAGAACGATTCTATCTTTGTCTTTTCTTTTTGTTGATTGTCTTGCCATAAGTGCTCCTTTCTCGGGCTGGCAAGAGCAAAGTTCCAACATATTTATTATACCACAACCTTGCTCTTAACACAACCCTTTTGGCTTAAATTGAGTACGCTTTTTCGAGATACTCGTCGAATTTCTTTCTTTTAATCAGTCGCTTACCGCCAACCCACAGAACAAATTCACATCGGTCGTCGTTCGTGAGCGTTCGGATGCGATTTATACCTACGCCTGAATAAGCGGCTGCCTCTTCAAGCGTTAAACAGCTTTTCTGCCAAATTGGAATCTCTTTCATCGGCACACCTCCTCGTGCGATATTTACCTCCTTCCTTGCCGGAGGCAGGCATACTAAAATCAAACATTTAAACTTCTCCTTCATAATTTTTAAGAGCCTCGATCTGCCGTCATCAGATTTCGACCTTTAGAATTTTCGTTCAGAGAATCGAATAGGGGTTTCTAATCTCTGTACGAAAATCTCTGCTGAAAATATAAAAAACATAAATTTCGACTTTCAAGAAAAAATTAACGAAATTTATTTTTGCTGATTGCGCTGCCGTATTTCTTGCATCCTTCTTTCATATTCTTCGGCAGCTCTCTGCTCTTCTTGCTCGGATTCCAGCCATTCAATTTCATCTGCTTGACGAAACTTAATCTGCTTTCGAATCAGTTCTTTGATAACGATAGTTCTTTTTCTGCTCGGCAAAGCACTAACATATTCAATGTTCTGCTTGCCTTTGATAGCAAGCCGCAAGTCGAGATATCCGTTTTCTTTTCCAAACGGATCATAGTCCGAATCAAAAAACACACGGTCATCTGTTAGTTCCGCCTTGATTACAGCATTGATGAATTTGCCAAAAGATTTTGGCGGCAGAAAATTTCGCAAATAAACCAAATCCTCATCGCCTTCTTTGAGTATCAAATGAACATTCATCGCATTCACCTCCTTTTGTATAAAACTTAAAATAGTTTTTATGTTCAGTTCAAGAAAACATTAACTGCCCGATTCAGTCACGTATCTTGACCTTGACATAGAAAACATGCGTAAGGTGTTTATCTCATTTCAAGAAAAGATTAACAAAGAAAAGACTGCCGCAAGCAAAATGCTCACAGCAGTTCTCTCTTATTGGAATTATTTTTCAATGAGTGTCATTTTAAAATGACGATGACTTTCGTTTTGATATGACCTATGACTCTCGTTTTGAAATCGCCTTTCAGATTTATTTTGGATTAATTTTAGATTTATCAAAGGGCGCTCATTTTGAAATGATTGAGACACTTTCATTTTGAGATGATTCGATGAACTTTCATTTTGAAATGAGTGGTGGATTTTCCTTTCGATAAGACAAGGGATTTCTGACCCTCTTGCCCACCTCAAAATGATAATAATTTCCTTGTCATTTTAAAACGAGTTTTTGCAAAGAAAATCATCTTAAACAGATTATTATTTTCTCGCAAAAACACTCTCAAAACTTTTATCATTTCAAAAGGAAAATTCATCTCTAAAGATTTATACTATTGAGCATTTTTAAATGAAAAAATATCAAAATACATTTTTGAGTAAAAAAGTGCTGATTTTATACCCATTTAGTGCTATATGGGTATAAAAACTAACGATTATTGTAATTATACAATAATTACCCTTTAAGGGGGATACTGTGATTCATAAACGTTAAAATATACCCATATAGGCGGCTTGCCCCATATTTTACCCCATGTTTTTGGGCACCCCATATTTTACCCCATAATTTTTATACCCCATAAATTACCCCATACATAACTCCGATTTCAACCCCATGTTCTGCCCCATATATTTATTACACATTTTGTCCCATGTTTTACCCCATACTTCATTCTTGATTTTACCCCACGTTTTGCCCCATATCTGACAGCCCA
>JAZRSY010000015.1:0-118363 GCA_045651765.1 Acutalibacteraceae bacterium
AAAGCCCTCGATCGTTGCGCCATTACCGTTGATGGTCAGGTTCTTAATGGTACGGATCTTCACTTCGTCATATACGCCTGCGGAATAGTCAAGGTCGTGAACAATCTCGCTTACTTCGCTCTGACGGAAGTAGAGCATACCGTAGTTACCGGCAGCAAAATTGATGATGGCGCCGTCTTCAGCAAGGTCGAGAGCCTTCTGAGCGGAGGCGGTATCGGTTACGTTGTAAACGTTAGCGTTTGCATCGTACTGGTTGTTGAAGCTGTCGGACTCAGAAGCAAGCTGAGTTGCGAGAACAGTAACATCGATGGTGATGTCCTTGCCCTGATACTTGTTGCCGGCTTCTTCCTTCATGTGAACAGCCAGTGCAAAGTATTCCATATCCTCGTCAGCCTTGATAGCACCGTTAGGAGCTGCAACAATGGTACCAGCGACAACATCGCCGGTCAGAACATTTTCAGCAGCCTTCAGAGCTTCCCAAGAGGTAGCGCTGATTTTGTTTGTATTAGCATCGGCGCCATCAACGATGGCATACTCCAGAGAGCCGATCAAACCGCCGTCAACAACGTTCAGTGCGATGTTGTACTTGAGATCCAGGTTACCCTCGTTAGCAACAGCCAAGTAAACGATCTGAGTCTTGCCGGGCTCCCAAAGAGTTTGCTGTGCATTGTTCTGAGCCAAAGAGCCTTCGCCAAAGATTGCGGCATTTTCACCGGCAATGCTGGCGTAGTTGCCATCTTCATCTGCCATCAGCAGATCTACTTCAAGAGTACCGGCAACGATCTTGTTGTTACCAGAGGTAACGGAATCTGTGAACCAAGCGAACGTACTACCAATGAGCATGGAGAAGCACATAACGAGTGCGAGAGCGCTCATCAGGAGAGCACGCTTGGTGCTTTTTGTTTTAGTCATTATTATGACCTCCTTTTCATATTTGTCGGCGCTATGTGATAACTGCTTTACCCGAACGCCGACAAAACGAGTGCAGTTGTGGTTTTGGCTTTTATGTAATCCGGTCTCTTATAAAGCCATTAAAGTCAAGACCTTCTTGGTAAACAGATGAATTAGTCAACCAAATTTGCGAAAGCGTCTTGAGCAGTTGTGTAGCCTGTGTTGTCAGACTGAACAGCTTCTGCCTTAACGTTGATGGAGAATGTGTTGCTCATAGCGTTAGCGTTATCAATAGTCAACCAGTTGGGAACGGTAACTGTGGTAAACAGAGCAAACTTAGCATCGGGCTCAAGAATCTCATTACCATACAGAACAACGACGTACTCCTTTTCAGTGCTGTCGTATGTGCAGCTTGCAATAGACCAAGCGTTGGTGAAATCAAGAATACCATTAACAGTATCCAGATCGCTCTGAGTAGAGGTTGCCTTGATAACGCCACCGTCGCTGATCGTAACGGTTGCACGTACAAACTGAGAATAGTTTGTGTTGCCGGTAGCACTGAGTGCAGTTGTGCTGGTGTTCTTTACAAACGCCTTCTTAACAAGGGCATCGCCAGGAAGAATGTTGTTGTAGGTAATACCACCATTATCGGGATCTACATCATACTCGTTCCCGTCCTTATCAACTTCGTAAACGTCTACACCAAAGTCGGTTTTGGCAGGATCACCGGAAGTAGCAAAGTTGAATTTGTTTTCAACATCGTCCTCAGCGGTAAACCAAGCCAAGGTTCCCAAAGAAAGGATGGCTACGAGGCACACTGCGAGCGCTGCAACAAACACCTTTTTCTTCGTCATTTTCATTTGTTTTTCCTCCTTTCTTCGAGAATTTATTTCAAACTCGTGCCTGTCGGAATTCCTTTACAGGCGCGAATCGGAAACCGTTAGTTTTCGCTCTTATCTTCCTTTTTTACAGAAGAGAGCTGAGACATTTCTCCGGAAGAGAAATGGGTTTCGGCTTTGAGGCGTTCAATTTCTGCCTTCAACCGTTCGTTTTCCTCGGTGGTAGCATCAATCTCGGTCTTCACGGCCGCAACCTCTTCGTCCTCATCCTCTTTTTTCTTCTTGCCGATCATATCAGGCAGGAAAACAGCAAGGATTAAAATGATACCTACACCGATGGTGATATACATACCCGGAGGGTTCTGCACGAAGTCAGAAACGTAGCCGAGCTTCGGGATTGCAAATTTAGGTACGCCGATTACATTATTGAAATGCACGGGACTCTGATCTTCAATTTCGTTAGCATCGCCCTTGGTATAAAAACGCTGATTTTCAGCATCTACACGAACAACACGGTGGGTACCAACGACCAGATCCTCGTTTACAATAAATGTAATGACATCGCCTTCCTTGATGGTTGTGGGGTCAACGTCCTTTACGTAAATCAGGTCGCCAACCATATATTCCGGCTCCATAGAGGGCGAAATGACGTTATAGCACTGAAATCCAAGTAACCGTGAGCCCATCAAAAAGACGGCGCACAAAACGATCAGCACGACCAGTGCCGTGGATACGATATTCCATATTTTCTTTAATGTAGTCATATATGTAACTCCTTTCGAGCCTATCAGCAATCAAAAAGCATAAATACAGGACTTATGCCCTTTGATTGCCGCCCACACCCGAAAAGAGTGTGGGTAGCGATAAAATGTCCGAAGACAAGGACAAACGTGATTTAATCTTGTCTGTACTTGACAAATGGAATCAGCGACAGCCAAAGCCTGCGTTTCTGCCGTTTCCAATAGCGGCGCTTACCGCCGGTCGTTCTTCCTATTTCACTATTTAAGTATCTAAGTTCCGAGGAAAAGTCGTTGATGAAAGACACCAAACCAAATAGCAGTAGAATCAGGAAAAATACGGCAACAATGCCAATGAGCCAATATAGCTCGGTATCGGGATTATTTTCGGGCATCGCTATCTCCTAAATTCTTGGTGCATTGTTCATCGGTGCGGTCGTCGGTGCCTGCCATACTGCAAATAGCACATATAGCAAAACCGATAATTGCGCCTACAAAGACGCCGATAATAAACTGTAACATTGGGACATCAACTACTTTCTATACGGGAGGGGTTTATACTTACTCTGTTTCAGCACCCGGCGCAGTGTCGGATGCGGCGTCATCGGAAGTGGCGGTGGCAGTTTCGACGCCTACAGCAACAGGCTGTTGACCTTCAAGCTGTGCCTTGAGAGCTTTGAGTTCCTCAAGCATCTTGGCATTTTCTGCTTTCTCAGCTTCGATCTTATCCTTTTCAGCCTGCATTTCTTCCATCTGTTCTTTCTTATATCTGCGGAACAGGTTGAAGAATTTAATGCCTTCATACAGGATAATCAGCATAAAGGGCGTAAAGATGCAGACGAAATAGCCGGGGGTGGTCTTTAAGAAATTAAAGAAGGTTCCAAGACCGGCAATATGGCTCTGGTACTGACCGAGCACGTAAGGATAGGTAACGATGGTTTCATCATCGGTATCGGTAGTAGTACCGTAGGTGATAAAGCCCGGATTACCCTCTGCATCGGTTGTCAGCTTGCGAATCTTATGGGTGATGGTTTCACCGAAACTGTCAGTATCCTGGGACATAAAGGTGATGATGTCACCCTCTTTGAGAGTAGAGGGGTCTACCTCTTTTACAAGGATCAAGGAGCCTGCATTAAAGTCGGTGGCTGCCATTGAATCCGAATTGACTATGTACATCTTAAACCCGAACAAATCGCGGTCGTTTCTATTAAATGTAGTAACCGAGATGACCGTAAAAATCATCATAGATACTGCAAGCAATACAATTAACCAGACAATAGTGGTTTTAATTATGTTAAATACTTTTTTCACTGCACTTAACACTCCTTTTCTCTAAAATACTGTTTTACCGAACCGTAGATCAGGCGGAACACGTGCTCCGCGGTATCATCGCTGTCCGATACTGCGCCGTCAAAAACTTTGACAGCAAAATCAAGCATTACGTTGAGAATATGATTTAAGAGCATCCATACATTTGCTTCGTCTCGGAACGCATCCTTAAATTTCTCTACAAGAGGCTTGTAACGACGGTTATGACTTTCCGCTGAATACTGTTTAAAATACGGAGAGTAGTAATACCGAATAAACGTAAGACACTTATCCTTGTTACCAAGCATGAATTTCCATACTGAAGTAAAGAACACCCAGCAACGCATTTCGTAATCCATTTCCTGCATATACATTACAGGAATGTGCTGCATCGCTTTGTTTACCAGTTCTTCATCCAAGCTCTCAAAGGTTTTGGCGAACATATCCTCCTTGTCCTCAAAATGACGGTAAATGTATGCCTGATTGATGGAGGTTTCTTCGCCTATTGATTTTGTAGTAGCTTTGTCGAGTCCGTCTCTTGCAATGACATGGATAGTTCCGTCAATGAGCTTGCGACGGGTATCATCCTGTTTCATTTCTGATTTTCTCCTTCCTTGCCTTAAACGTTTGCTACAACTTTCGGCAAAAATATGCAAACGCCGAGCGTTTGCGCTGGGGTAACAGACAGAAATAAAACGGACGGAAACATAAGGAGCGACAACAATACGTGGGTTTTAACCCTGCCTGCTGAATAACGGCGATTGGCAACATAATGGGTATTATGTTGTACGAATAGCCGAACAAGCATACTTCGTTACTTTATTAGTACTAAAATTATAGCACAGTTTGGTAGAAAAAGCAAATGATTTTCGATAAAAATGAGATTTACATAATTATAACGGATTTTGGGCGTGGCAAACAAGACCTTTTGTTCAATTTTTTCAAAAGGTCTTCTTTGTTATGCCTTTATTTTGTTGTAGCAGAGCTTTTCGCTTGTGCAAAAACCGATTTTTCATTGTTTTATATAACATAATACCCATTATGTGATATTCAAACCGCTGCTCTCATTGCTTTAGAATTAATTTTTACTGTCAAAAACAAAGTCGGCAAAGCCGATAGTAGATAGAATACTTGTAGCGTGGGAGTGAGAACAAGAAAGTCTCTCAAATAAAATCCCAATATTAAATTATATGTAAGTGCTATAGCAAAGAAAAAGATTCTTATTTTTGTGATCTTCATTTCAAATCTCCTTTATGTACGAAAATCATTGAAACGAAGAAATGGCAGTACAGAGCAAATCACTCTGTACTGCCACAAACAAAGGCTTATTTAACATCTTTTAAGAAAACAATAAACCCGAACGTTTCACCGATAGGTTGTAGGTTCGGGTTTGAATTCTTTGGTGCGAGTGACGGGACTTGAACCCGTACGCCATGAGCACACGCCCCTCAAACGTGCCTGTCTGCCAGTTCCAGCACACTCGCAAGCAACGTTAGTTATTATAGCACTATGACTTTAAAATGTCAATATAAAAAATTAAAAATTAGCGGGAATTATTAAATTCCCGCTTAAATTTATTTTATAGGAATAAGTAATGTTTTTTTAGTATTTAAAACTTCGGTTTCTAAACTGTTGATTTCGCAAATTTCATTCGGTAGGCTGTTATATTTGCGGGCAATATCCCACACGCATTCACCGGCATCAGCATAATAGATAATTAAGGCGCTGTTGTTAGGTTTAGATTTAATATTAGTCTCATCCACTAAAACATCAGTTACCAGGTTAATTTTGGCGGGAGCAAAAACATTGGCATTAACACACATTTCGGCCGTTATTTCTAAGTTGTTGGCCGAAAGCATGGTATAACCCAAATTATTGGCTGTGATTTCGCATTTAGTATACATACCACCTGTGGCATTTTCTATTGGCAGTTCGTAATTAAAATCTAACGGGCGTTCAATAATTTCGGGAGTGCCGCCCTCGTTCAACACCAACAGGCTTACGGTAATGGTACCGTTAGCACTTAATTTATTATTGGTTATTGCCGAACTTGTTGTTAACAAATCGCACCAAATGTCAACAACCGAATTTATATTTTCCGATAAATTATCTATAGTTTTTTTGCAGACAAAACTATCGTTTACCGTTTTAAATATTTTTTCTACCGTAATATCTTTAACCGAAACATCGGCATTATAGCAGGTTGAATAAGCGTCTGTAATAACCGATAAATCGTTATTACAGCAAGCCGATGCCCAAAAATTAAGTTTTACATTTAACATAAAGCTTTTGGTTTCACCACTGGCCGAGGTTCTTGGTTTAATGTCGGCCAAGGCAACGCAGATTTTGCAAGCGCACTCACATTCTTCGGTAATGCCGTCAATATCAATAATGCTGCTAAAGGGAATTGTGTTACGGTAAACCTGTGGAGTATTTGCATTGTCGGGGCAATACAAAACAAAGACATTTAAATCGCCCTTTACAACAACCTTACCGCTTATAATTTTGCACTCTTTGTTAATTGCCTTAATATCATATTTTAAAATATTGCGAATAGAAGGCTGACCCGAACCTAATTCTAACTCTTCCTCAATAACCAAAGATTTTTCACCGTAGCCCATGGGGGAAGTTGCAGGAATTTGGCCCCTTCGAACAATAATGTCGGGGTTATCGATGTCGGCAATTACGCGTGTAGCCTGTTTTTTAAACACCAAAACATAAACGCCCACTGCTCCGTGAACATCAATTTTCCTTACCCCCATTGCCCTGCAATTTATGTATTCGCACTTTACGCTGCATTCGGGAATGGCATCTTGTATTTCCGAGCCGATTTCGAATGTTTTTGAAAACTGAAGGGTTTGCTCAAAACCAAAAATTTCGTTTTCGCTTGAACAATAAATCAAATTAATTAACACAGTGCCGTCTACCGTTAAAGTCTGTCCGTTTAAGCGGGTTGCCGAAATGCGAGGCACTGCCCTGCATTTTAGTATTTTAGAAATTTCGGGGTAATAATCTGGCAAAATAAAGCTACTGTCTATGGGGTGTTCCGAAGACTGACTGAAAATTTTTTCATTCACACAAATATCTTGCTTTAAAATATTTAATTCCATACTGCTTTCTCCTTAAATAGCTTTTTTTATATACATATTCGGCTATTTAAAAATTTATGCAAAGCAGTATGGAATTATTATTGTGCTATATTTTTAAAATTGTATCCATTAAATAATCAGAAAATTCTTTACAGGTTGCTCCGTTTTTATTGCCTGTAACAACCACCTTTTTCTCGGTTTCGTTGCAAATGGACAATGCTTTATTAAGTTTATTGGCCTTTTGTGTAAAACCAATGTGCCTTAAGAGCATTTCGGTTGCTTTAAATATGCTGGAGGGGTTGGCATAATGGGCAATTCCCTCTTCAACCATACGGGGAGCCGAACCGTGAATGGCCTCGAACATGGCGTATTTATCGCCAATGTTGGCGCTGCCGGCCGTGCCCACGCCACCTTGAATTTGAGCGGCTTCGTCGGTAATAATATCGCCATATAAATTAGGTAACACAAAAACCTGGAAATTGTGGCGAATATCTTTGTTTACTAAATTGGCTGTCATAATATCTATATACCAATCATCTACCGTAATGCCCGGATATTCGGCTGCTACCTTGTGGCAAATTTCGCTAAATTTGCCATCAGTTTTTTTCATAATGTTAGCCTTGGTTACTATGGCAACATTAGTTTTGCCGTTAAGCTTTGCGTAATCAAATGCGGCCCTGGCTATGCGCTCGGTGCCGGGGTTGGTTGTAACCTTAAAATCTACCGCTAATTTTTGTGGTAATTCTATGCCGCGGCTACCCAAAACATACTCGCCTTCGGTATTTTCGCGGTAGAAAATCCAATCTATATTTTCTTCGGGCACGCTAACCGGCCTTACATTTGCGTATAAATCAAGTTCCCTTCTTAAAGCCACATTGGCGCTTTCCATTGTGCCGCCCTTTGGTGTAGTTGTGGGGCCTTTTAGCAGAACATCGCATTTTTTGATTTCTGCCAGAACATCATCGGGTATAGGTTTGCCTAATTTCAGGCGGTTTTCAATGGTAAGGCCGTTTATAACATTAAACTCTACCCTGCCGCTTTCAACCTCTTCTTTCAACAAAAACTCAATAAGCCTTTTGGCTTCTTGCACAATAATTGGGCCAATGCCATCGCCACCAATAATGCCAATAACTATTTTTTCGGCCGTCCTAAAATCTTTTTTAGGCTCGCCCTTTTCCATAATATTTGTGCGTTCTAATTGCTCTTGTAACAATTGCCTGAACTGTTGGCAAGCATTTTCAATATATTGGTTCATTATTTATTAATCTCCTTTGTATAGGCTAATAGGCTACCGGCCTTTAAAATGGCCTTTTGGCGTTGGGTAAAACTGCAGGAAAGTTCAATTTTTTGGCCTGTTGTTTTATTGTTAAGGATAATAACGCCCGAATCCATTCCATCATAAACATTGGTAAGCTCTAATTCATCGCCTTGTGATACCTTTTCGTAATCGTCGGGGTTTTTAAAGGTTAGGGGCATTATGCCGGCATTAATTAAATTGGCAATATGGATTCTTGCAAAGCTTTTGGTAATAACGGCTCTAACGCCTAAATAAAGCGGAACTAAAGCGGCGTGCTCCCTCGAAGAACCCTGGCCATAGTTTGAACCACCAACAATAATGCTTTGGCCTGCATTTAAGGCACGCTCGGGGAAGGTTGTATCGCACACGGCAAAGCAGAACTGCGACAGGTGTGGTATATTGGAGCGGTAAGGCAAGATTTTAGCACCGGCCGGCATTATGTGGTCGGTAGTAATATTGTCGCCCACTTTTAAAATAAGCGGAGCTGTAAGGGTATCTTGCTGCGGGAAACTTTGTGGGAATTTTTTAATATTTGGACCACGCAACACCTCTAAGTCTTTAGCCTCTTCGGGTGTGGCGGGTGGTATAACGGCGCTGTCGTCAATTTTAAATTTGTCAGGCATGGTAACCTTTGGCATTGTGCCAAACACTGTTGGGTCGGTTATATAACCTGTTAGCGCAGCTGCAACGGCAGTTTCGGGCGAAACCAAGTAAACCTGACCATCGGCTGTGCCGCTTCTGCCTTCAAAATTGCGGTTAAAGGTACGCAAACTAACCCCTGCCGAATTTGGCGAAAAGCCCATACCGATACAAGGTCCACAGGCGCACTCTAAAAGCCTCGCACCCGAGGCTAAAATGTCGGTTAAAGCACCGCATTCTGAAAGCATTGAAAGCACCTGCTTAGAGCCAGGTGATATCGAAAGGCTAACAGACGGTTGAATAACCTTACCTTTTAACATTGCGGCCACCTTTAGCATATCAAACAGTGAGGAGTTTGTGCAGGATCCAATGCAAACCTGGTCTACCTTAGTGCCTTTTAACGATTCAACCGTTACAACATTATCGGGACTGTGGGGGCAGGCTATAAGTGGCTTTAGTTCGGATAAATTAATATCAATTACCTTATCGTAACAAGCGTCGGCATCGCTGCTGATAGCAATAAAATCTTGCTCTCGGCCCTGTGCCTTTAAAAATTCACGGGTAATTTCGTCCGACGGGAAAATTGAGGTGGTAGCACCAAGTTCGGTGCCCATATTGGTTATGGTTGCCCTTTCGGGTACCGATAAGGTTTTTACGCCCTCGCCTCCCCATTCAATAATGGCACCAACGCCACCCTTAACCGAAAGGATTCGCAAAATTTCTAAACTTACATCTTTGGCGGTTACATAGTCGTTTAACCTACCTGTTAAATTAACCTTATACATTTTAGGCATTGTAATGTAATATGCGCCGCCGCCCATTGCTACGGCAACATCAAGTCCGCCTGCGCCAAAGGCAAGCATACCAATACCGCCGCCCGTTGGAGTGTGGCTGTCGGAGCCGATTAAGGTTTTGCCGGGTATGCCAAAACGCTCAAGATGCACCTGGTGGCAAATGCCGTTACCGGGGCGTGAAAAATAAATTCCGTGCTTTTTGGCAACGCTTTGAATATAACGGTGGTCGTCGGCATTCTCAAAACCCGATTGCAAGGTGTTATGGTCAATATATGCCACACTACGCTCGGTTTTAACCCTGTCTATTCCCATGGTTTCAAACTCTAAATAAGCCATGGTGCCGGTGGCATCTTGGGTTAGGGTTTGGTCAATTTTAAGGGCAATTTCGGTACCTACTACCATTTCGCCCTCTAATAAATGTGATTTTATAATTTTTTGTGCTATAGTTAAACCCATTTTAATACTCCTCGCTTAAAATACTGTTTTTTGCATTGTTTATGTGGTTATTTATAAGCTCTAAGGCTTTATTTGTGTCTTTAGCGGCAATGGCCTCATAAAGTTGCCTGTGCTCTTTTATGGATTCTTGTGCGCGGCCGCTGTGTTTTATTGAAGCTTTGCGGAATTTTACCACCTTTTTATGCAACGGCACTAATGTTTCTTCTAAAATACGGCTTCCGCAATAATGATAGATGGCCTCGTGAAATTCGGAATCTTTGTAGCTAATATTATCGTAATCGGATTTAACTCCGTAAAACTCTTGAACATCTATAATATCTTTTAATGCTGCAAGACTTTCTTCGGTAACATTATCAATAAATCCGGCAATAGCCATGGCTTCAAGCGGCATTCTGATTTTATAAATATCTATAAGGTCTTCTTTAGAGATTCCCAAAACCTTACTACCCTTTGGGGTATCAATAATTAATTTTTCTTGTTGCAAACGCCTTAGCGCTTCGCGCACGGGGGTGCGGCTAACGCCTAATTCTTCAGATAGTTTTAACTCGGTCAAAATTTCACCGAAAGAATATTTGCCAATTAAAATATCCTTTTCAAGCTGCTCAAAAATTTGGTCAGCCAAGGAAATACTTTTATGTTGGTACATAATAATTCTCCTTATTTAAGTTTACCGCCCGAAAGCAAGGCAATTTTCTTTTCGAGTTCTTCGTTAGTCAGTGCGGTTTGGCGGCCATCTTCGTATTCTTTATCTATCCAATCTTTAAGCTTGCAAACAAGTTCATCACGCTTAGAAAGTTGGTTTTCGCCCTGCAGGTTATAGTTTTGGTTTATCCAATATGCTATACCGGCAAGTCCGCTTGTTTTGCTTATCATTACAGAGGCAGGTCGGTTTAAAATCTTATTGGTGTCGAAAATATTGTAAATTTCTTCATCCTTTAATAGTCCGTCGGCGTGGATTCCTGCCTTGGTAACATTAAAATTACGGCCTACGAATGGGGTCATTGGCGGTATTTTATAACCGATTTCATTTTTAAAGAAATCAGCAATTTCACTTATAACGGTGGTATCCATACCATCGAGCGAACCCCTTAGCGATGCATACTCGAACACCATAGCCTCGAGCGGCACATTACCGGTACGTTCGCCAATACCTAAAAGTGAACAGTTTACGGCGCTGGCGCCATAAATCCAAGCCGATGTGGCGTTAGAAACAGCCTTATAAAAATCGTTATGTCCGTGCCATTCAAGCATTTCACTTGGAACATCGGAATAATGCTGCAAACCGTATATAATGCCGGGGACACTTCGAGGTAAAGCAACCTCGGTGTAAGGTACGCCGTAACCCATGGTGTCGCAAGTCCTTATTTTAACAGGGATTTTTGCATCGCGCGACATTTTCATAAGTTCATTTACAAAGGGCACAACAAAGCCGTAAAAATCAGCACGGGTAATATCTTCTAAATGGCAGCGTGGCATAACCCCGGCCTCGAAGGCATCGGCCACGGCAGACAAATAAATATCCATGGCTTGTTTTCTTGTTTTGCCAAGTTTTTTAAATATGTGATAATCGCTGCAGGAAACCAAAATTCCCGTTTCTTTAATGCCTAAATCACGTACTAATTTAAAATCTTCTTTACTGGCTCTTATCCAGGTGGTAATTTCGGGGAATTTTAGACCTAAATCCATACATTTTTCAATAGCTTCCCTGTCTTTTTTGCTGTAAACAAAAAATTCGGTTTGGCGTATTATACCGTATGGACCGCCAAGTTTAGAGAGTAATTTATAAATTTTTACAATTTGGTCTACACTATATGGCTCTACCGATTGCTGACCGTCGCGCAAAGAAGTATCGGTTATCCAAATTTCTTCGGGCATACCAATCGGCACACGGCGGTGGTTAAAGGCAACCTTTGGTATTTCGTCATATGAATATACATCGCGGTATAAATTAGGCTCGGCAATATCTTGCAGGCTGTATTTATACGATTTTTGTTCTAACAAGTTAGATTTTTTTGAAATTTCCAGCATTAAACTAACTCCTTTTTTTACAGTTGCATTAATGTATACAATTATACAACAATACATTTTAAAAGTCAATAAAAAAGCAAGGGTATTTCTACCCTTGCAACCAATTTAAATATTTAAACCAATTTAGTAACAGTCCCGACCACTGCGAAACATGATTATCGTTATTTGCAAGCCCCATTCCGTGTGGACCGTTTGGGAAAATATGCATTTCGGCCAACACGCCGCTATTGTTAAGTGCCGCTAAATATTGAGTGCTGTTTTTTACATTAACAACTTGGTCGTTTGATGTATGCCAAATAAAAGCTGGTGGTGTGTTTTTACTAACAAGCAGGTTTGGGTCGTAATTATGGCTGTTTTGCAGCATTTCTTCCCCGCCCAACAAATTAATATAACTGCCCTTGTGTGCAAAATCGTTTTTCGGCGAAACTATCACGGGATAACATAAAATTTGGGCATTGGGCAAATAATCTAAAGCATCAATTTGGTCTTGACTCTCGAAATCGAGTTTACCCTTATATGTGCAAAGCAAGGCTGTTAAATGTCCCCCTGCCGAAGAGCCCATGGCGGCAATTTTTTGCGGATTAATGCCATATTCTTTGGCATTATGCCTTACAAATCTTATGGCTCGGCGGGCATCTAAAAGCGGTAACGGAAAACTGTGTGGGGCAACACGGTAATCCACCACAAAAGCGGTAATGCCGTTTTGTGTTAAAAACTCGGCATAGCCTTGGCCTTCGTGCTCTGCCCTGCCGCAATAACCACCGCCTGCAAAAATTACAACGGCGGCATCGGTTTTTTTGTTAGCGGGAATGTAAGGTGTAATTTGAGGAATTTCGTTGCACATTCCTGGGGTGTTTAGCCATAAATTCATAACAATACCTCTTTATTTTTTTAAAATTTTGCTAACTTGTTTGTGCAAACGCATTAAATAAACATTCGCAACACGCACCAAAACAATGTCGTACAAATAAAAGGTTACATTGGCAAGTGCTAATAAAAAAGCAATTCCATATTTACTGAGCACGCCAACATCGCCCATATAAATTCCAAAAATTTTGGCCAACACTGTATATACTAATATAACGGCGGCATTAAACACCGCAAATTTTATAATATATTGTAATGTTTTATTATTAATTTTTTCTATAATCGCCTTTAAAATTGGGTAATAGCCTAAAAAAAGAACATACATTAACATAGCCTCGGGTTCGGCAAAAAGCAGAGCCAAAACGGCCGTTACGGCATAGGTAATTATGGCCCATTTTGTATTAATTTCTATTAAAACTATAAGCCCCACTAATCCTGCTATGGCCGGCACTGCATAGGTAAAATAAGGAAAATATGACAGTAATAATAATGCTGCAGCCAAGGCCGACATTACACCGCAAAAGGCAATTTTTACATTGTTTTTCATGGCACTAACAACAAGGAATTAAATCGCCGCCGCACATTTCACAACAGCAATCGGCAATACAAAGCGATGTACAAGGGTCGCACGAAACACAGCCACCCATATTCTGACTACTGCTATAGGGACTGTATTGTCTGCCCGACTGCCTTGAAATTCGGTTGAAGGCTTCGCGGTATTCGGGGTTTTGCGGGTCCATACGACAGGCGGTGGAAAAGCTTGAATAGGCGCCTTCAAACCAACCCCTTTTGTATTGAACCGAGCCGTTTAAAAAATACCACTCGGCCGTGCGGGAAGCCACAGGCACACCATCTAACAGTTCTTGAGCCTCTTCTAACCTGCCAGAAAAAACAAGGTTTCTAATGTGTGCAAACTCGCCACTACCGTTATTGGCCGAGCTGCCATTGTTGCCACGGCGGGAGTTCATAATGGAGTCGTACGCTTCATTAATTTCTTGCATTTTTTCCTTTGCTAAATCGGAAAGTGGGTTGTCGGCGTAATTATCGGGGTGGTATTTACGGGCTAGTTCCCTATAAGCCGTTTTAATTTCATCGTCGGTGGCCTTGGGGCTTACGCCTAAAACTACATATGGGTCGTTCATATTTTTAACTCCTTAACAAAAGTATCTTCTAATCCTAAAGAAATAATATTGCCTAATATATTTTTAAATTTACAAATTTTAAGTAGCTCAAAGGCCATTTGGGCCTCGTTAATTGATAAATAAAGTTGTTTTGTTGCGGTATCTAAAGCGTTTTCGTATGTTTTTAGTGGGTTATAAGAGCCCGTTTTTATGTCTTTTTCAAGGTCGGCAGCGGCGTCTAAAATATAAATATACCGCCCAATGCAATAACCAAGCCTGTTTAAAACGCGTTTGTTGTTGGGCTCGGGGCTACACATTTCGAACAACCTACTTAACATTTTAGCGGTGGGTTCGGCAGCGGCATCAAGGCTTACCGTGTTTTCTTTCTCAACCTTTTGTTGCGCTGAGTCATATTCACTAAACAACTCGTTAAGCTGTGGATATTTTTGTTTAGCCTTTTTATAACAGGCTGTAACCTTTGGTTTTAAAACTAAATATTTTAATTTTTTTACGGCTTTTTCATCGCGCAAATTATCAAGCAATTTATAATAAAGCAACAACATTGCGGCCCCTGCGGCAAAATCCAACTCGGTGCCGCTTTGTGTGCAAAAATTGCATTTTTTAAGGGGGTTAAAGGGGCAACGGCCCTGTTTTGTCGGACATTCGTTAGCGTTTAACGATGCCATTAACAGTGCCAAAAACACAAACTCGTAATTAAGTGTAAACCTTGCAAAAATGCCGTAAGATTTGCCAAGCGTTTTGCACATAGAGCAATAATACGCCCTATATAGTTCGTACTCTTTAATTCTGAGTTCGGGCTTAAAGGGTTTAATATAACCGAACACAACAACCCTCCTAAATAAACTAGTTAAATTATAACCTTAAACAAACGACTATTAGTTAATAATGTGTTAATTTTGTAAAATTTGTTTTAAAAATTTGCCCATATAAGATTTTTCGCAAGCAGCTGCTTGCTCAGGAGTGCCTGTGCAGACAACACTGCCGCCGCCAAAGCCACCTTCGGGGCCTAAATCTATAATATAATCGGCCGTTTTAATAACATCTAAGTTATGCTCTATTACCAAAACAGTATTTCCGGCCTCGACCAAACGGTTAAGCACATTAATTAACATATGCACATCGTAGGAATGTAGGCCTGTTGTGGGCTCGTCTAAAATATAAATGGTTTTGCCCGTTCCCCTGCGAGAAAGCTCGGTGGCAAGTTTTACACGCTGCGCTTCGCCGCCCGAAAGGGTTGTTGCAGGCTGACCGATTTTAATATAACCCAAGCCAACATCGAACAAAGTTTGTAATTTTCTTTTAATTTTGGGCACCGACGAAAAGAATTGCAGACCTTCTTCTACCGTCATTTCCAAAACATCGTAAATATTTTTACCCTTATATTTAATGCTTAAAGTTTCGCGGTTATAACGCATACCGCCGCAAAC
Organism: Acutalibacteraceae bacterium; assembly: GCA_045651765.1. Lineage (GTDB taxonomy): Bacteria > Bacillota > Clostridia > Oscillospirales > Acutalibacteraceae > SIG565. The sequence continues at coordinate 15,515 of JAZRSY010000015.1, forward strand.
CTCACACGGAACATAAATGTCGGGTAAAAAGTGCATTTCAATTTTAATAATGCCGTCGCCCTCGCACGATTCGCAGCGGCCGCCCTTAACATTAAAGGAGAACCTACCTGCCGAATAACCCTTTGCTTTGGCATCTTTAGTAGATGCAAAAAGCTCCCTAATATCATTAAACACTCCGGTATATGTGGCCGGGTTAGAGCGTGGCGTGCGGCCTATTGGGGACTGGTCAATGTTAATTACCTTGTCTAAATTCTCGTAACCCTTAATTTCTTTAAAACTACCCGGGAAGGTTTTGGCATTGTTTAACTTGCCCGATAAATATTTTTGCAGAATTTCGTTAATGAGTGAAGATTTTCCCGAGCCCGAAACACCCGTTACACAAACAAAGGTGCCCAGTGGGAATTTAACATTAATATTTTTAAGGTTGTTTTCTTTGGCGCCAATAATTTCAATGAAGTTACCGTTACCTTTACGGCGTGTGGCCGGCACAGGAATTTTGCGTTTGCCTGTAAGGTAATCGGCCGTGAGGGAATTTCTTTGTTTGCAAAGCTCGTTTACGGTGCCCGTAAAGACAACCTCGCCGCCGTGAATGCCTGCGCCCGGGCCAATATCTACAACATAATCGGCCGCACGAATTGTATCTTCATCGTGCTCGACAACAATTAAGGTATTGCCTAAATCTCGCAACTGCTTAAGGGTTTGAATTAATTTTTCGTTATCGCGCTGGTGCAGACCAATACTTGGCTCATCTAAAATATATAACACACCCATTAAAGAAGAACCAATTTGGGTTGCAAGCCTTATGCGTTGGCTCTCTCCGCCCGAGAGTGTTCCTGCCTCGCGCGAGAGGTTTAAATACTCTAGCCCCACGCTTTTTAAAAAGTTAAGGCGTGCATTTATTTCTTTAATAATGGGTTGGGCAATTTTAAGTTTAAAATCGCTGAATTTTAATGTGGATAAAAATTTAATTTGTTCATCTACCGAAAGTTCGCACATTTCGAATATATTTTTATCGCCCACAGTTATGGCTAAAGCCTCGGGCTTAAGCCTTGTTCCGTTACAATCGGGGCAGTTACATTCGTGCATATAACTTTCAATTTCACGGCGGGAATAATCACTTTTAGATTCGCGGTAGCGCCTTTCTAAGTTATTAATTACACCCTCGAAATCGGAATAAAACTCGCCACCGCCCCAGTTTTCTGAGCGGTGCATTTTAATTTTTTGGCCGTTAGTACCGTAAAGCAAAGCGTTTTTTGCATCCCTTGGCAAATCTTTGTAAGGAGTATTAATATCAAAGCCGTAATGCTCGGCTAAACCGTTATAATACATTGTAGCAATTGTGCCTTGGTTGGGGTAATACCAAGAATTTACGCCCCACCCTGAAGCCTTTATTGCACCATCTAAAATTGATTTTTCTTCATCAACAATAATTAGCCTTGGGTCAACCTTCATAAATTTGCCAATGCCAGTGCAGGTCGGGCAAGCGCCCACGGGACTGTTAAAAGAAAACAGCGTTGGGGTTATTTCGGGCAAGGAAATATTATGCTCATCGCAGGCATAATTTTCCGAATAGGTTATGGTTTTATCGCCCATAATTTCTACATTAATTATTCCACCCGTAAGGCCGGATGCCGTTTCTATGCTGCCGGTTAGGCGGCTTTTAATATCCTCTTTAACAACAAGGCGGTCTACTACAACATCAATATAATGCTTAATGTTTTTTTCAAGTTTAATTTCTTCGGTCAGTTCATAAATATTTCCATCAATTTTAACCCTAACATAGCCTTGGCGTTTGGCGTGTTCTAATTCCTTTTGGTGTTCGCCCTTTTTGTTGCGAACTATTGGGGCTAAAATTTGTATTTTTGTGCCCAGTGGCAACTGCATAACGTTATCGACAATTTGGTCGGTAGATTGTTGTTTAATTTCTTTTTTGCAAATTGGGCAATGCGGCACACCCACACGGGCATATAAAAGCCTTAAATAATCGTAAATTTCGGTAATGGTGCCAACGGTGGAGCGTGGGTTTTTAGAGGTTGTTTTTTGGTCTATGGATATAGCGGGAGAAAGCCCCTCTATTGTTTCAACATCGGGCTTTTCCATTTGGCCTAAAAACATTCGGGCATATGAAGAAAGGGATTCCACATACCTGCGCTGACCCTCGGCATAAATGGTGTCGAATGCAAGTGAGGATTTACCCGAGCCAGAAAGGCCTGTGAAAACCACAAGCTTGTCCCTTGGTATTTCTAAACTAATATTTTTTAGGTTATTTGTTTTTGCGCCTTTAATTGTAATTTTATTAATAGCCATTATTAACTCCTAAAAAAGCATATATAGTTATTTTAACCTTTTTTGTAAAAAAAGTAAACCACAAATAAAAAAATAAACCCGAAAAAACGGGTTTATTTTTGGTTTTTAAGTTTTGTGATTTTATCCCTTAAATATGCGGCGTGTTCGAACTCAAGCATTTTAGCGGCTTCGTGCATTTCGCTTGTTAATTTCGCAATAAGTTTTTCCCTTTCGGCCTTGGGCATTTTTTTAATATTTTCTTCGCCGTCTTTTGATTTTGGCGTTATTTCAATAATATCCCTAACATCTTTAATAATTGTTTTAGGGGTTATGCCGTGCTCAATATTATAAGCATTTTGAATTTGTCGGCGGCGCTCGGTTTCTTTAATGGCAGCCTCCATAGAGCGTGTTACGCTGTCGGCATACATAATAACGGTGCCTTCGCTGTTGCGGGCGGCACGGCCTATTGTTTGTATGAGTGAAGTTTCGCTGCGCAAAAAGCCCTCTTTGTCGGCATCCAAAATGGCCACTAATGATACTTCAGGTATATCTAACCCCTCGCGCAAAAGGTTTATGCCCACCAAAACATCAAATTCGCCAAGGCGTAAATCCCTTATAATTTCCATACGCTCTATGGTGTCAATATCGTAGTGCATATATTTAACCTTAATGCCAAGGTTTTCTAAATATTCGGTTAAATCTTCGGCCATTTTTTTGGTTAGGGTTGTAACCAAAACACGCTCTTTTTTGGCCGTTCTTATATTAATTTCCGAAATTAAATCTTCAATTTGCCCACTTGTTGAGCGCACCGAAATTTTTGGGTCTAAAAGGCCTGTCGGCCTTATTACCTGCTCTACAATTTGGGTAGCCTTTTGTTTTTCAAAATCGCCCGGTGTGGCCGAAACAAAAACGGCCTGGTTTAGATGTTTATAAAACTCCTCAAAATTAAGGGGGCGGTTATCATATGCCGATGGCAGTCTGAAACCGTATTCTATTAGATTTTCTTTTCTTGCCCTGTCGCCGCCGTACATTCCCCTAACTTGTGGTAATGTAACATGAGATTCATCTACGAACAGTAAAAAATCTTTTGGAAAATAATCAAGCAGAGTAAACGGCACACTGCCCTTTGGCCTGCCCGAAAGCACACGCGAATAATTTTCTACACCCTTGCAGGTGCCGATTTCTCGCAGCATTTCAACATCGTATTCGGTGCGTTGGCGTATACGCTGAGCCTCTATTAATTTGCCTTGGCCGTTAAACCATTCTACCCTTTCTTCCATTTCGTTTTCAATGTTTTTAAGGGCATCTTCAAGTTTTTCGGGCGGGACAATATAGTGCGAAGCCGGATATATGGCAATATGCGAAAGCATTGCCTTAACCTCGCCCGTGAGGGTGTTAATTTCGCATATTCTGTCAACTTCGTCGCCAAAAAATTCCACCCTTATAGCACTGCCGTAAGAATATGCAGGGTAAATTTCTACGACATCGCCTCGCACCCTGAATTTATTGCGAACAAAGTTAATGTCGTTGCGCTCATATTGTAAATCGACCAATTTGTGAATCAGCTCGTCGCGGTCCTTTTGCATACCAACACGCAACGAAATAACCATGTTTCTGTAATCTATTGGGTTACCAAGGCTATATATACAGGAAACCGATGCCACAATAATAACATCGCGCCTTTCGGATAAAGCACAGGTGGCCGAATGGCGAAGTTTATCAATTTCGTCATTTATGGCAGAATCTTTTTCTATATATGTGTCGCTGCCCGGTATATATGCCTCGGGTTGATAATAATCGTAATAGGAAACAAAATATTCCACCGCATTCTCAGGAAAAAATTCCTTAAACTCAGTACAAAGCTGTGCGGCGAGGGTTTTGTTGTGAGCGAGAACGAGGGTCGGGCGGTTTGCTTTTTCGATAATGTTAGCCATTGTAAAGGTCTTGCCTGAACCCGTTACACCAAGCAAAACCTGCTCTTTGGCACCACTGTTTATGCCTTTAACAAGCTTCTCAATAGCTTGTGGCTGGTCGCCTGTTGGCTTATAAGCCGAATGTAAAATAAACTTATCCACCTAGCTCACCCCTTTTAAATTAGTATACCACAATAAAATTAATTAGTAAATATTTGTTATTCTATTTTTCATTACATTAAAAAACACCCCGAAAAGTTGGGGTGTATTTTATTTTAAATTTTGTATTTCTTTTTTAAAAAGTGAAAATGCGCCTTTCATTTCGGGCAGAGAAACAAAATCTATTTCTTTTTTTGAAATTGGGTGCAAAAATGCAAGGTGGTAGGCATAAAGTGCTATTGGTGTTTTTCCGTTTTCTGTTGTGTTTTGGTTGCCATATTTGGTGTCGCCAACCAAATAAAATCCCCTTGAGGCAAACTGAACGCGAATTTGATGTGTGCGGCCTGTGTGCAACCTTATTTTAACCAACGAAAACCCCTTATTTTGTGCTAAAACTTGATAATCAAGTTTAGCGAATTTAGCGTTTTCATTACTACTGTTTGTAACATATACCTTGCAGTTTTTCTTGTCTTTAACCAAATAATCTTGGAAGGTGCCGCTAACTTCGGGGGTGCCTTTTACCACCGCTAAATATTCCTTTGTAAATTTGTGCGAAGACATCATTTTAGCGAGCGGAACGGTGGCTTTGCTGCTTTTAGAATAAACCATTACCCCGCCAACATTGCGGTCGAGCCTATGTATAACATCAATTTTATAGGCCCCTGTTTGCTTCTTAAGCAGCCCCGGCATATTTTTTTCGCGCAAAAAGGGTTCAGACAAAACGCCTGTTGGTTTTACACAGACTATTAAATATTTATCGTTATATAGCAGGTTTAACATATTACCTCCGCCTGCGGCCGCCAAAAAGCAAAATTAACCTTAACATCTGAGCTAATGACACAAGCAATGCCGCCACATAGGTTAATGCCGCAGCCGATAACACACTTTTTACGCCTTTAAGGGTTTTATCGTCATATATAATTGCGTTTTCTTTAATGGCATTAATTGCCCTAACGGAAGCGTTAAATTCTACCGGCAAAGTAATTAACTGAAAAACTACAACAAGGCCGAATAAAATTATGCCAAGTTCTATTAAATAAGGCGAATTTAAAATTATGCCAAAAAGCAACAACGGCCACGAAAGGTATGAGCCAATGCGGGTAACGGGAACTATTAAATTACGAATTTTTATTGGAAAATAATGCTGAGCATATTGCACGGCATGGCCGGCTTCGTGGCAGGCTACACCAACGGCGGCAGCTGTGGAACTGTTATAAACATTGTCGGACAGTCTAATAACATTTTTTCTTGGGTCAAAATGGTCGGTTAATTTGCCCGAAACACGCTCAATTTTAACATTGGTTATGCCCTCGGCCTTAAGCAGCCTTTCGGCAGCCTCGGCGCCTGTGATTCGGGTATTAACCTTTGAATATTTTGAAAATGCACTGTTAACCTTAATCTGAGCAAATAGCGATATCAAAATTGCAGGTATTACCAGCACAAAATAGTAATAATCGAAGCCGTAAAAAAAGCCCATAAAAAACACCTCTTTAAAATATTTTAGGTTGTTTTAAATATTTTATACATTAAACAAAAACTCTACGACGTCGCCGTCTTTCATAATATATTCTTTGCCCTCGGTTCTGAGCAAACCTTTGTTGCGTGCCTCGGCAACAGAGCCGCTGGCCTCTAAATCAGAAAAGGCTATAACCTGCGCTCTAATAAAGCCACGCTCAAAATCACTGTGGATTTTTCCGGCTGCTTGCGGGGCCTTAAGTCCGTTTTTAATTGTCCAGGCTCTAACCTCTTTTTCGCCTGCGGTTAAATAAGAAATCAAACCTAAAAGGCTGTAACTCTTTTGAATTAAACGGTCAAGACCCGAATTATTAAGACCTAACTCGGCCAAGAACATTAATTTTTCTTCGTCATCCATATCGGCAATATCAGCCTCTATTTGAGCGCAAATCGGTAAAACCTCGGAGCCTTCTTTCTCGGCTATTTGGGTAACTGTTTTAAAATAAGGATTATTTTCGGCGTTACCGATAAAATCGGATTCCGACATATTTGCCGCATAAATTATGGGTTTGGCGGTTAACAAATTAAGCGGAGTTAAAAACTCGGCCTGTTCTTCGGTGATGGCAATGCTTCGGGCCGATTTTCCGCCCTCTAAAACCGAATATAGCATTTTTAAAAAGTCAAGTTCGGTGGCTAAAGATTTATCTCCTTTTAAATCTTTAGTTACTTTAGCTATACGGCGTTCTACCATTTCCATATCGGAAAAAATTAGCTCTAAATCTATAGTTTCAATGTCTCTGGCAGGGTCAATGGAGCCCTCAACGTGAATAATATCGTCATTTTCAAAGCAACGCACAACATGAACAATAGCATCAACCTCGCGTATATTACCCAAAAATTTGTTTCCCAAACCTTCGCCCTTAGAGGCGCCTTTAACAAGGCCGGCAATGTCAACAAACTCGATAACGGCGGGCACTATGGGTGGAACTTTATTGCCAACGGTGTACATTTTTTGCAGGGTGTTTAAGCGGGAATCGGGAACCGAAACCACACCAATATTTGGGTCTATGGTGCAAAACGGGTAATTAGCAGCCCCTGCACCTGCATTTGTTATTGCATTAAAAAGGGTTGACTTGCCAACATTGGGCAAACCCACAATACCTAATTTCATAATTTTCCTCCTGAAAACCTTTTAATATTTATAATTATATATGCCTATTACAATTTAATCAAGAAAAACTAAAAAATATCTTTTATTTTTTGTAATATTATTGTATAATAACAATGAAATACTATGTTAAGGAGTGTTTTTATGGCTCAGGAATTTACTGTTACGCTTAAGCGTATTATTAAAGAGCTTAACCTTGAAACCCTTTATACTGAAATCGACCCTGAAGAAATCTTAATTAACAGCGCCGAGGTTAACCGCCCCGGCCTGCAAATGATTGGGTACTACGAATATTTTGACCACCGCAGAATTCAAGTTATTGGTAAGAGTGAATCTTCTTATTTAGAAAAATTAGAAAATTTTGATGATATTATAAATAAATTTTTCGCGTCTTCCCCTTCGGCTGTTGTTATAACCCGCAACCTGCCCATTGCCGAAAAGCTTATTCCCTACGCTCAAAAGCACGGCGTGCCGCTACTCAGAACACAAGACGGAACATCTGCGTTTATGTCTGCGCTTATTGCATTTTTAAATTTGCATTTAGCCCCACGCATTACCCGCCACGGTGTTTTGGTTGAGGTTTACGGCGAAGGTATTCTGCTGCTTGGTGAAAGCGGCGTTGGTAAAAGTGAAACCGCCATTGAACTAGTTAAGCGCGGCCACCGCCTTATTGCCGACGATGCCGTAGAAATTCGCAAGGTTTCGAGCAAATCTTTAGTTGGCTCGGCCCCCGATAATATTAGGCACTTTATAGAACTCAGGGGCATTGGCATTATTAACGCCAGCCGTATTTTCGGTGCGGGTGCCGTAAAGCTAACCGAAAACATTAACCTAATTATTAACCTGGAGCCATGGGATATTAACAAGGTCTATGACCGCATGGGTCTTGAAAGCAAATCTACCGAGCTTTTAGGTTTAAATATACCATCCCTTACAATACCTGTAAAACCGGGACGAAACTTAGCGGTTATTATAGAGGTTGCCGCTATGAACAACAGGCAAAAGAAATTAGGCTATAATGCCGCCGAAGACCTACTCATAAAATTAGGTATGACCGACGACGTTACTGCCAACGCAGATAAAGAAATTCAAGTTTTTTAATGGAGGCAAAATTATGTATTGGTTAGGAATTGATTTAGGTGGAACAAACATTGCTACCGGTGTTGTTGACGCAAATTATAAAATATTAGGTCGCGGCAAGGTTAAAACAAATGCATCGGCCGGCCCTGAAGCCATTGCCGATAACATTGCTGCCGCCATTGACGAAGCTATTGAAAACGCCGGCATTGAAAAAAGCCAGATTGCAGCCGTTGGTATTGGCTCGCCGGGCTCGGTTGTGCCCGAAACCGGTGTTGTTGCAACATCTAACAACTTAGGTTTTAGCAACCTGCCTTTATGCCAAATGATTAAAGACCGCACAGGGTTTGATTGTTATATTGAAAACGATGCCAACGCCGCCGCATATGGCGAACTTTTGGCAGGTGCCGGCAAGGGCAAAAAAAGTTTTATTGCCATAACACTTGGCACCGGTGTTGGCAGCGGAATTATTATAGATGGCAAAATCTTTTCGGGCTTTAACCACGCAGGCGGCGAACTTGGCCACACCGTTATACTTAAAAACGGTGAATTTTGCAGTTGCGGCCGTTGTGGTTGTTGGGAAGCCTATGCTTCGGCCACTGCCCTTATACGCCAAACAAAACACGCAATGCTAATGGCTCAAAAAAGCATTATGTGGGAACTTGTTGACGGAAATATAGATAAAGTAAGCGGCCGAACCGCCTTTGATGCTATGCGCAAGGGCGATGCCGTTGCTAAAATGGTTGTGGATAAATACATTGAATATGTTGCCACAGGTATCGTAAACACCATCAATATCTTCCAACCCGAAATTGTTTGTGTTGGTGGCGGAATTTCTAAAGAAGGCGACTATTTAATTGAGCCTATAAAGGAATATATCAGGCTTGAAAGGTATTCTAAAAATGTTGATTTGCAAACTAAAATTCGCGTGGCCGAACTTGGCAACGATGCCGGTATTATTGGCGCCGCTTTTCTTTGCAACCTTTACAAATAAATTTTAGGGGCTTATTATATGGATTTAACACAGGTTAAAAAACTGTTTGCCGACAATAAAATAAGTTTTTTTGAAAACGAGCCTATGTGCCGCCACACAACCTTTAAAATAGGTGGCAATGCCGATTTATTTGTGGCCCCCCACAATATTGAGCAACTTATATTTGTATATAACACCTGCAAACAAAACGATATAAATTTAACCGTTTTGGGCAAGGGCTCTAATTTGCTGGTTTCGGATTTTGGAATTAAGGGTGTGGTGCTAAGCTTAGACCTTATTAAAAACACCGAAATTATCGGCGAAGGGCTCATTAAAGCTGAGGCCGGAGCCACACTGTTTTCGCTTTGCGGCTTTGCTGCTAAAAACGGCCTTTCGGGGCTCGAGTTTGCCTATGGCATACCGGGCAGCGTTGGCGGTGCTGTATTTATGAATGCAGGTGCCTACGGCGGCGAAATTAAAGATTTGATAGTATCGGCCACTGTGTTAGATAAAGACGGCAATATTAAAACCATTAATAAAGAAGATATGCAGCTTTCCTACCGAAACAGTATTTTTAAACAGAGCGGAGATATTATTTTAAACGCTGTGTTTAAACTTGAAAAATGTGATACCAAAAAAATTAAAGATGCAATGCACATATTTTTAGAAAGGCGTCAGGCAAAACAACCCTTAGACTACCCCAGCGCCGGTAGCACCTTTAAACGACCCGAAGGCAATTTTGCCGGAACACTTATTGAAGCCGCCGGTTTAAAAGGTGTTTCGGTTGGTGGTGCAATGGTCAGCAAAAAACACGCCGGTTTCATTATTAACACGGGCAATGCCAAATGCCAAGATGTTATGGAGCTTATAAAACTTGTGCAAAACAAAATACTTAAAGAAAACAACATTAAACTAGAGCCCGAGGTTATTTTTATAGGCAGGGCCAAAGAGTGATTTTATGGAATTATTAATTGTTACGGGAATGTCAGGCTCGGGTAAATCCAACGCAGCCAACGTTTTGGAAGATATTGGTTATTATTGTGTAGATAATATTCCGCCGCTTATCATTCCATCCCTTATAAATCTTTTTTCTAACAAACATTCCGAATTTGAAAAGCTTGCCATTATTACCGATATGCGCGGCGGCGAGTTGTTTAAAGATATTATGGGTGTGTTGGAAGATTTAAAGAAAAATAATATTTCATATAAAATTCTGTTTTTAACTGCAAACGACAACATTTTAGTTAGCCGTTTTAAAGAAAACAGGCGTTGCCACCCCCTTTGCATTAATGACAGCATAACCGTTTCCGAAGCCGTTAAAAACGAGCGTTTGGCCCTTAGCGCAATTAGAAGTTTGGCCGATTATGTAATAGATACTTCGGCGCTTTCGGTTAATTTGTTAAAGGAAAAATTAACCGGATTATTTACTAAAAATTTAAACAGCATTACGGTTCAGTGCCTATCTTTTGGGTTTAAATACGGTGCCCCTACCGATGCCGACATTATTTTCGATGTTAGGTGCCTGCCCAACCCGTTTTATATAGATGAATTAAAAAACCTAACAGGCAAAGATAGTAAAGTTAAAAATTTTGTAATGAATTCGGTCGACAGCACCCTAATGTTTCAAAAAATATACGATTTAATACGGTTTTCCCTGCCCCTTTATTTAAAAGAAGGCAAAAGCCAATTGGTAATAGCATTTGGTTGCACAGGCGGAAAGCACCGCTCGGTAACCTTTGCCGAGCTTTTATCCCAAAAACTTAAAGAAGACAGTTTCACGGCTATTTCTATGCACCGTGATATTAATAAAATTTAATGGTAAAAAATTATGTCATTTTCAAGAAATTTAAAAACCGAATTATGCGAAAATAAATCGTCCGAATGTTGCAAAAAAGCCGAGTGCTATGGTTTTATGCTGTTCGGACAATCTTTTACCGAGCAAAAAATTTCACTGCTTACCGATAACGAGGCCACCGCTAAAAGATACGCTTATTTAATAAAGCACTGCTTTTCGGTATTTGCTAAAACCGTTGTTGGTGGCGGCAAAAAAACAACCTATAAGGTTTTTGTGGATTCACAAAGTGACAGGGACCGAATTATAAACGGTTTAGGGTTAGTAAAAACCCAAACAAACAACTCTATAAACCCCCTAATAATTAAAAAAGACTGCTGCAAAAACGCTTTTATAAGGGGTATGTTTTTGGCCTGCGGACAGGCTTCGGACCCTGTTAAAGAATACCGAATTGACCTTAGAATTAAAAACCCGGAACTCGCATATGCTACATTCGACCTTTTATATAAACATAACCTTGAGCCTAAAATAACGCTTAAAAGTTTAACTAATGTTATTTACCTTAAAAAAAGCGAATGTGTAGAGGATTTTTTAACCGTTATTGGTGCAACACCAATAACCCTTAAACTTATGGATATTAAGGCTATAAAAGATTTTCGCTCTATGGTTAACCGCAAAGGTAATTTTGAAGATGCAAACAACTCAAAGGTTATTAATGCCTCGGTTTTACAGCGCGAGGCTATTGAATATTTAATAAATTCCGGCAAATTTTCACTTTTGTCGGAAGAACTTCAGTTTGCAGCCGAATTACGACTTAACAACCCCTATGCATCACTTTCCGAACTTTGCAAAATTTCAAGCGTTCCCATAACGCGCTCGGGGCTTAACCACAGACTTGCAAAAATAATAGAAATTACCAAAGAATTAAAAAAAAATTAGGCTAATTAAGGGGGTGGCTTAAATGGGCTTTACACACCTGCATGTGCATACCGAATATAGCTTGTTAGACGGTTGTTGCCGCATAGACAGGCTTATTGATGCTGCCAAAAATTTAGGCCAAAACGCCATTGCCATTACCGACCATGGCGTTATGTATGGTGCTGTGGAGTTTTATAAAGCCGCTAAAAAAGCCGGAATTAAGCCAATAATTGGTTGTGAAGTTTATGTTGCCCCCCGCCTTTGCACACAAAAAGAAAAATTTTACGACAGCCAATATTCCCACCTTGTTTTGCTTTGCAAAAACGAAACAGGTTATAAAAATTTAATAAAATTAGTTTCCCTTGGATTCACCCAAGGTTTTTATAACAAACCAAGGGTTGACAGGCAGTTATTAAAAGAAAACTGCGAAGGTCTTATTGCGTTATCTGCTTGTTTAGCCGGCGAAATCCCCAAACTTTTACTGCAAAACAATTATCAAGAGGCGTTAAATACTGCTTTATGGTATAACGACACCTTTGGCGAAGGCAACTATTATTTGGAAATACAAGACCATAATATTTTTGAGCAAAAACAAGTTTTGCCTTTACTTGCAAAATTATCGCACGACAGTGGGATTCCGCTTGTTGCCACCAACGATGTGCATTATATTGAAAAGGCCGACCACGAAGCCCACAGGGTGTTGCTTTGCCTGCAAACCGGCAAAAAATTATCAGATGAAAACCCAATGGAATTTAAAACCGAGGAATTTTATTTAAAATCCGAAGAAGAAATGCTGTCCATTTTTTCTAAATACCCCGAAGCCGTTTTAAATACCGAAAAAATTGCTCAAATGTGTAATTTGGAATTCGAATTCGGCCATATTAAACTCCCGTTTTTTGATATTGGAAACCGCGACCACGCCGAATATTTGCGTGAAATGTGCTATAACGGACTGTACAAACATTATGGTCAAAACCCCGATGCCACTGTTATAGAACGTCTTAATTACGAATTATCGGTTATAAACAAAATGGGTTATGTGGATTATTTTTTAATTGTTGCCGATTTTGTAAATTACGCTAAAAATAACGATATACCCGTTGGCCCAGGACGCGGCAGCGGCGCTGCCAGCATTGCAGCCTATTGCATGGGCATTACCGGCATAGACCCAATAAAATACAACCTGCTTTTTGAGCGCTTTTTAAATCCTGAGCGTGTTTCGATGCCCGATTTTGATATCGACTTTTGTTATGTTATAAGGCAAAAGGTTATTGATTATGTTATTAATAAATATGGTAATTCCCACGTGGCTCAAATAATTACCTTTGGCACAATGGCCGCCCGCGCTGCCGTGCGAGATGTTGGGCGTGTTATGGATGTTCCCTACGCTTTATGCGACAAGGCCGCTAAGCTTATCCCGCAAGAAAAAATTACTATCCCTGCCGCCCTTAAACGTTCAAGTGAACTTAGGGCTATGTATGAAAGCGATTTAGAAATCAAAAGGGTTATAGACATGGCTATAAGGCTAGAGGGCACACCCCGAAATGCCTCTACACACGCGGCCGGCGTTGTTATTGCCGACCAACCTGTTTCTTGCTATGTTCCCCTTTCTTTAAACGATGAAGCCGTGGTAACCCAATACACCATGAACGCTTTAGATGAACTGGGTCTTCTTAAAATGGACTTTTTAGGGCTTAGGAATATTACTATTATTGATGATACCGAAAAATCAATTAAAAAACATACACCAAATTTTAATATTGAAAAAATCCCTCTTGACGATAAACAAACCCTACAAATGATGTCTAAGGGTTATACCGATGGTGTGTTTCAGTTTGAATCTGAAGGTATGAAAAAAGTTTTAAGGCAGTTTGTGCCCGAAAGCCTTGAAGATTTAATTGCTATAATTGCGCTTTACCGCCCCGGCCCCATGGATTCTATTCCAAAATACATTCACAACCGCCACAACCCCGCCGATGTAACCTACCTTCACCCGTCCCTTGAGCCTATTTTAAAGGTTACCTATGGCTGCATTGTTTACCAAGAGCAAGTTATGCAAATTTGCCGTAACCTTGCGGGATATTCGTTAGGCCGCGCCGATATTGTTCGCCGCGCCATGAGTAAAAAGAAATTAGATGTTATGAATAAAGAGCGTAATGCCTTTGTTTACGGTGAAACCGACCCAAATGGCAATGTTATTTGCACGGGAGCTGTAAACAACGGTGTGCCCGAAAACATTGCTCAACAAATATTTGACGAGATGTCGGCCTTTGCTTCGTACGCATTTAACAAGGGCCACGCCGCCGCATATTCTCTAATTTCTTACCGTACTGCTTATTTAAAATGCCACTACCCAGCCGAATATATGTCGGCTTTGTTTTCAAGTGTGTTAGACAGTGCCGGCAAGGTTGCGCAATATTCGACCGAATGTGCAAGGCTGAACCTTAAAATTTTACCGCCCCACGTTAACCAAAGTGAAGTTGGCTTTACTGCAAATAACGGTAACATACGCTTTGGCCTTTTAGCCATTAAAAACTTAGGGCCTTCGGTTATAAATAAAATACTACTCGAGCGCAAGAATAACGGTGATTTTACCTCGCTTTATAATTTTGTTTCGCGTTGCTTTAGCCGCGAACTCAACCGCAAGGCGCTTGAAACCCTTATAAAAAGCGGCGCGCTGGACGGTCTTGAAAAAACCCGTAAATCCATGCTTTATGCCATCGATGCCGTGTTGTCGGCCGCCGAAAGCGAAGCTAGAATTACAGGGGCCGGTCAATTTAACTTATTTAGTAGTTCTGAGCAAATATCTTTCACGCCCGAATATATACCCGAGTTTAGTAAAAAAGAATTATTAACCCTGGAAAAAGAGGCCATTGGGGTTTATTTGAGCGGGCATATATTAGATGATTACAGCATCCAAACTAAAAAATCAGCCACCGCCACCTGCCAAAATATAGTGGCAGGCATCCTGCCCGATTCCCAAAAGGTAACAATTGTTGCGCAAATTTCTAAAATTTTGGTGCGCACCCTTAAAAGTGGTAAAATACTGGCCACCGCCGTTGCTGAGGATACTACCGGTGCTGTAAATCTAACCATTTTTGACACCGCTTATAATTTTTATAAAACCCTTATTACCGAAAACAATGTGCTTATAATTTCGGGTAAAATTTCAGAGCGTGAGGACCGCCCAACCGAAATTATTTGCGAAAAATTTTCACCCGCCCAAGTTAACGATGAAATATCCAACCCTAATAACGCAAAGGTTTACATTAAGGTACCGTCTTTAGAGTCGTTTGAATTTTTAAATGTTAAAAAAATGCTGGAAAAACACAAGGGCGACTGCCCCGTTATAATTTACTGTCAAGACACAAAAAAGCAGTTTTCAGCACCAAAAAACCTTAATATTAACAATAATTTGCAAACTATTAGCGAAATTTCAAAAATTGTTGGGGAAAATAATGTAAAATCTGTTGAATAATTTTGTAAATTAGTGTATACTTAGTAATTGATAATATTTTTGGAGTTGAATTAATATGGCTATAAAAACTATAGGTGTTCTTACAAGCGGCGGCGACGCCCCCGGTATGAATGCTGCTATTCGTTCGGTAGTAAGAAGTGCTTTAGCCGCAGGCATTAACGTAAAAGGAATTATGCACGGTTATAACGGCCTTATAGAAGGCGAAATTATAGATATGAATCTGCGCTCGGTATCTGAAATTATTCACCGTGGCGGTACAGTGTTATATACAGCACGCAGCCCTTTGTTTAAAACCGAAGAAGGCGTAAAAAAAGCTGTTGAAAACTGCAAAAAATTTGGTATTGACGGAATTGTTGTCATTGGTGGTGACGGTTCTTTCAGGGGTGCGCGTGATTTATCTTTACACGGCATTCCTTGTGTTGGTGTGCCCGGCACTATAGATAACGATATTTCTTGCACCGAATATACCATTGGTTTTGACACCGCAATGAACACAGCCATGGAAATGATTGACAAATTGCGCGATACCACACAATCTCACGAACGTTGCAGCGTTATTGAGGTTATGGGTAGGCACGCCGGTTGGATAGCGCTTCAAACCGGTATTTCGGTTGGTTCAACCGCTATTTTAGTGCCCGAGGTAGAATTTGATTTACAAAAAGACATTATTGATAAAATCAACAAAACCAAAACCACAGGAAAAAGGCACTTTATTATAATTGTTGCCGAAGGTGTTGGCAAGGTTAGTGAATTAGCCAAACAAATCGAACAGGCAACAGGCGTTGAAAGCCGCGCCACAATTTTAGGCCATGTTCAGCGTGGCGGCCGCCCAACCGTTAGAGATAGGGTCATGGCAAGTGAAATGGGCCACGCCGCAGTGCAGTTGCTTAAAGAAGGTATTGGCAACCGTGTTATAGCCTTTAGAAACGACCATATTGTTGACCTGGATATTTACGAAGCCTTACAAATGAAAAAGGAATTTGATGTTCAGGCTTATAATATGGCTAACGAAATTTCTGTATAAAAAATATTAAGCGGGCTTAAAGCCCGCTTAACTTTTTAAAACAAATAATATTTAATTATTGTCTTTCTTCTATATATTTTACCAAATCGCCAATTGTTTTTATGTTTTCAATTTCCTCGTCAGGAATATCTATTTCAAATTCATCTTCAATCGACATCAGTAATTCTACTACATCAAGGCTGTCTGCACCAAGGTCGTTTGCTATATCCGATTCCATTGTCATATCATCGGCCGAAACATCAAGTTGGTCAGCAAGCAATTCTTTAATCTTTTCAAAAATCATAAAAGTTCCTCCAAATAAAATTTTGCATGTTGTAGACATAAGCATTTATTTATGATATATTAAATATGTCTATTAAAATAATAGGGGTAAAATCTTATTTTGTCAACAGTTTTATTAATTTTTTTAAAAGGTGATTTACGTTGATTTCCAGTTTTGGTGAAAAATTAAAAATTATTATCGAGGGTGGAAGCCACAGCCAAGAAATTTCTGCATGTATTATAGGTTTGCCAAAAGGCGAACAAATAAATGAAGATTTAATAGCTGTTCAAATGGCGCGCCGCGCCCCCGGGCAAGACAGCACTTCTACTGCCCGCCGTGAGCCCGACAAGGTCGAAATAATATCGGGCTTAGAAAATGGTTTTACAAACGGCGATACACTAAAAATTGTTATTAAAAACACTAATACTCACTCATCCGACTACGATAATTTAAAATATACACCACGGCCTTCTCATGCCGACTACCCCGCTTATGTAAAATATAACGGCACAGCCGACATGCGCGGAAGCGGACATTTTTCGGGCCGCCTTACCGCCCCACTTACAGCAATTGGTGCAATTTGTCGCCAAATTCTTGCACGACGCGGCATTACTATAGGCGGGCACATATACAATATTGGCGACAGTTTCGATACCGCATTTGACCCTGTAACAGTCAGTGAATCGGAATTAAAATGTTTGTCGCAAAAATATTTTGCTACCCGTTCAGATGATGCCGCACAAGATATGAAACAGGTTATCTTATCGGCCAAAGAAAACGGAGATAGCATTGGAGGCAGTGTTGAGGTTGCCGTAATCGGTATGCCTGTTGGCATTGGCAACCATATGTTTTTTGGGGTTGAAAATGTTATTTCTTCATTAGTTTACGGTGTTCCGGCCGTTAAGGGAATTTCGTTTGGTGCCGGTTTCGATTTTGCTTATTTATTAGGCAGCGAAGCCAACGACCCATATTATTTCAAAGATGATAAGGTTGTTACGGCAACTAATAACTGCGGTGGTATTGTTGGCGGTATGACAACAGGTATGCCCATAATTGTTAAGGCTGCATTAAAGCCTACCCCTTCTATTTTTAAACCGCAACCCACCGTTAACCTTAAAACCAAGGAAAACACAATGCTGCAAATTAAAGGCAGGCACGACCCTTGCATTGTACCCCGCGCCTTACCTGCCATAGAGGCTGCAATATCGGTAGCTATTACTATGTTACTTAAAAACGATAATATTTTATAAAATAAAAAATGGTGATTAAAATGGCTAAAGAAAAATTAGTAAAAGAAATTACATCTATGGAAGAAGATTTTGCCAAATGGTATACCGATGTTGTATCTAAGGCAGAACTTATGGACTATTCATCGGTTAAAGGTTGCATGATAATTCGCCCTTACGGTTATGCAATATGGGAAAATATACAAAAAATTATGGACGGAATGTTTAAAGAATCCGGCCACGAAAATGTATATATGCCTATGTTTATACCCGAAGGACTATTGCAAAAAGAAAAAGACCACGTTGAAGGTTTTGCGCCCGAGGTTGCTTGGGTTACACACGGCGGCAACGAAAAATTAGAGGAACGCTTATGTGTAAGGCCAACATCCGAAACCCTGTTTTGCGACCATTATAAAAATGTTATTGAATCCTACCGCGACCTGCCAAAGTTATATAACCAATGGTGCAGCGTTGTGCGTTGGGAAAAAACAACACGCCCATTTTTACGCTCGCGTGAATTTTTATGGCAAGAAGGCCACACCATTCACGCCACAGCCGAAGAAGCACAGGCCGAAACCATTAAAATGCTTAATATTTATGCCGAATTTGCTGAAAAATATTTGGCAATGCCTGTTATTAAGGGCATTAAAACCGAAAAAGAGCGTTTTGCAGGCGCCGAAAGTACATATACCATTGAAGCCCTTATGCACGATGGCAAGGCCTTGCAAAGCGGAACCTCACACTATTTTGGCGACGGTTTTGCAAAGGCTTTTGGAATTCAATACACCGACAAAGATAATAAGTTGGTTCACCCCTTCCAGACATCTTGGGGCACAACAACCCGCCTTATAGGCGCCGTTATTATGACCCATGGCGACGACAGCGGTTTAGTGCTGCCCCCTGCTATTGCACCAATACAATTGGTTGTTATTCCTATTGCAACACACAAACCCGGCGTAACCGAAAAGGCTACCGAAATTTACAACCGTGTTAATAAAATTTGCCGTGCTAAAATTGATTTAGGTGAACAGTCGCCCGGTTGGAAATTTGCCGAATACGAAATGAAGGGTGTTCCGCTAAGGTTAGAGATTGGCCCACGCGATATTGAAAATAATTGTTGTGTTATTGCAAGGCGCGACAACGGCGAAAAAATTACCGTTTCGCTTAATGACCTTGAAACCAAAATTCCCGAACTTTTACAAGCAGTGCGCGATGGTCTTTTTGAAAAGGCCGCTAACCGCCGCGACAGCATGACCTACACCGCCAAGAATTTAGACGAAATTATTGATATTGCAAATAATAAACCGGGCTTTATAAAAGCTATGTGGTGTGGCGAACGCGAATGTGAAGATATGCTTAAAGAAAAGGCCGGCATTACTTCCAGGTGCATTCCGTTGCAAGCCGAAGAACTTACCGACACCTGCGTTTGCTGCGGCAAAAAAGCCAAACATATGTTATATTGGGGCAAAGCCTATTAATAAAAAAAGACCTATTTTATAGGTCTTTTTTTGCATACTGCACCTTTTTTGTTAAACAATATTAAAGGTGATTATTTTGAAGGCAATTAAAAATTTTTTAATATTTTTTCTAATTGGTGGAACGGGTTATGCTTTAATTGAAATTTTGTGGCGCGGCAAAACACATTGGTCCATGTTTACTTTAGGTGGAATCTGCTTTAATGCTTTTGGCAAAATTGCAAAAATTTTTAACAATATGTGTCTGCTTTATAAATCTTTAATAGCAGTGTTTTTTATAACCTTTGCCGAGCTTATTTATGGTCTTATTTTTAACATTTTGCTCAAAAAAGACATTTGGGATTACAGCTCTATTCCCTTTAATTTTAAGGGGCAAATTTGTTTATTATACTCTTGCTTTTGGTGGTTTTTAAGCCTGTTTTTTATCCCATTGGCTAATAAGCTAAACAATAACTTGCAAAATCACAAAAAGGTGTTATAATATTTATGTAATTTTTTTTAGAGGTTTATTATGGGTTTTTTACACAGAACTTGGGCCGAAATTGATATTGCGGCCTTAATACATAACTTTAAAATAATTAAAAATGCCTGCCAAGGCAGCAAAATAATGTCGGTTGTTAAGGCCGATGCTTATGGCCACTCGGTTAAAGATATTGCCCCCGTCTTAGACAAACTTGGAACCGACAGTTTTGCCGTTTCTAACATTGATGAAGCCATTCAACTAAGGCAACTCGGCATTAATAAGCCTGTTTTAATATTAGGCTATACCCCACCACAATTGGCCAACCAGCTATATTCAAACAATATTACACAAACCGTTTATTGTGAAGAATATGCTAAAAAATTATCCGAAAACGCCGAAGCTGCAGGAATTAAGATTAATGTGCACATAAAATTAGATACCGGAATGGGCCGTTTGGGCTTTAATGTTAGAAATAAATTATTGCCCGAATTTGATAATATAGTTAATGTTTTCTCATATAAAGGGTTAAATGTTACCGGCACTTATACTCATTTTTCGGTGGCCGACTGCCCCGAGAGTGATAACAAAGACTATACCGAGTGCCAATTTGACAGGTTTAACACCGTTATAAAGCGGTTAAATAATTTAGGCCTCAACACAGGGATTATACATTGTTGTAATTCGGCCGGTATTTCATTAGGCTCAGATTACCACCTTAATATGTGCCGCCCGGGTATAATTCTTTATGGTCTTAGACCTTCGGGTAGTGTTGATTTTAACGGTCAACTTAAACCCGTTATGACGGTAAAATCGGTAATATCTATGGTAAAAACTATAACTGAGGGCGACTGTGTAAGCTATGGCCGCACCTTTATAGCAAAAGGCAAAATGCGTGTTGCCACAGTTACCGCCGGCTATGCCGATGGATACCCAAGGTTGCTTTCTAATTTAGGCTATGTGTTGGTTAATGGGCAAAGGGCTAAAATATTAGGCCGCGTTTGTATGGACCAATTTGTTATAGATGTTACTAATATCCCCTCAGCCTTAGAGGGCGACGAGGTTATACTTTTTGGAAAAGACCTTTTGGTAGATGAACTTGCTGAAAAGTGCGGAACCATTAATTATGAAATTATTTGTGGAATATCGCCCAGGGTTCCGCGTGTAATTATAAATAATTTAAAGGAGTGTTAACATGAAAAAATTTATTAATGAATTTAAGGAATTTATAACCCGTGGTAATGTTATTGACCTAGCCGTCGGCGTTATTATCGGTGCTGCTTTTAAAGACATTGTAACTAGCCTTACAGATAACATTATTTCCCCTATTTTAGCCTTATTCGGCAAAGCCGACCTTAGCGCTTATGCTCTTCACCTTAGGGGTGATAACGCCATTAAATATGGTGCATTTATAACTTCGGTTATTAATTTCTTAATAATGGCATTTATTATATTCTTACTCATTAAGGGCATTGCTGCTATTCAAAATTTAGGTAGTAAATTAACCAAAAAACATGAAGAAGCTGCTCCTGCAGAACCCACAACAAAGGTTTGCGAATTCTGCAAAAGCGAAATTGCAATTGATGCAACCCGCTGCCCACATTGCACATCGGAACTTAAATAAAATACATAAAACAAAGCGGTGCAGAATTTTCTGCACCGCTTTTTTTATTAAAAAATAGAAGCCTTAACAATTAATGCCGCAAACACTATAGAAACCATTGAAAGCAATTTGATTAAAATATTAATTGCAGGGCCCGAAGTATCTTTAAACGGGTCGCCTACCGTATCGCCAACAACGGCAGATTTATGGCAACTTGAGCCTTTGCCGCCGTGAACGCCGCTTTCGATATATTTTTTAGCATTATCCCACGCGCCGCCCGAGTTTGACATAAACACTGCCATTAAAAATCCCGAAATTGTGGCGCCTGCCAACATTCCCACAACACCTGCGGGGCCTAAGGCCAAACCAACAACAACAGGCACAACCACGGCAATTATGGTTGGCAGCACCATTTCTTTAAGGCTGGATTTTGTACATAAATCCACACAACTGGCATAATCAGCTTCAGCCTTACCATCCATTAGACCTGTAATTTCTTTAAACTGTCTGCGAACTTCTTTAACAACGCTTTGGGCTGCACGGCCTACCGAATTCATTGTAAGGGCCGAGAACACAAACGGCAGACAAGCGCCAACAAACAAGCCGACTAACACCGTTGGGTTATTAATTCCAAGGTTAGAAATTTTGGCTGCGCCGCCTTCAATAGAATTTATTTTTTCAATATAAGATGCCATTAGCGCCAGCGCTGTAAGTGCTGCCGAGCCTATTGCAAAGCCCTTACCGGTTGCTGCGGTTGTGTTGCCCAGAGAATCGAGCGCATCGGTGCGCTCACGCACTGATTTATCAAGTCCTGCCATTTCGGCAATGCCACCGGCGTTGTCGGCCACAGGGCCGTAAGCATCGGTAGCCAAGGTAATACCCAAAGTGGAAAGCATTCCTACAGCAGCAAGTGAAATTCCGTACAAGCCCATTGAAGCACTTTGTGCGCCACCCGAAACAAAATAGGCTACCAAAACGCAAACTGCAATTATTACCACCGGTATTAATGTAGACAACATTCCTACCGATAAACCACCAATAATTATAGTGGCAGTTCCGGTTTCTGACGTTGCGGCTAAATTGCGGGTTGGTTTATAACTTTCAGATGTAAAGTATTCGGTTGCTTGACCAATTAACACACCCGAAACAAGACCTGATAAAATTGCAAAATATATTTTCCAGTTGGATACACCTAAAACATAATAAACCAACGGTAACGATAACACAGCTATTAATATTGCCGAAAAATTAGTGCCGCGTGAAAGTGAGCCTAAAAGTTGTTTTTGGGTTGCACCCTCTTTAGTTTTTACCAAGAATGTACCAAAAACCGAACAAATTATGCCAACGGCCGCAATGAGTATTGGCAAAGCCATTGCATTAATATTTTTTAATGCTGCAACACCCAACGCACAAGACGAAATAACCGAGCCAACATAAGATTCGTAAAGGTCAGCACCCATACCGGCAACATCGCCAACGTTATCGCCAACATTATCAGCAATAACTGCTGGGTTACGGGGGTCATCTTCTGGTATACCGGCTTCAACCTTGCCAACTAAATCGGCTCCAACATCGGCCGCTTTTGTGAAAATACCGCCACCGACACGGGCAAACAAAGCCATTGAAGAGGCACCCATACCAAATGTTATCATAGCGCTTGTTATTTCAACTTCGCTTAGTTTGAACACAAATTTTAACAAAATAAACCAAATAGAAATATCTAAAAGGCCAAGGCCAACCACCGTAAAGCCCATTACGCTACCGGCAGAAAACGCAACCCTTAAACCCTTGTTAAGTCCGTTTATGCAGGCATTAGCCGTTCTTGAATTGGCTAATGTGGCAATTTTCATTCCAATAAAGCCCGAAAGCGCCGAGAAAAAACCGCCAGTTATGAATGCAAACGGCACATATGGTGTAAGCAGACCTAAAAACGCCATTACACCAAGAACCACAAAAATTACCGCAAAGAAAATTACAACAATTTTGTATTGTCTTTTTAAATAGGCATTAGCACCCGAACGAATTGAAGCCGCTATTTTTTTCATTTTTTCGGTTCCTTCGGGGAATTTTATAATTTTTTTAGCAGTAAAAGCAGCAAAAATCAATGCAAAAACTGCGCTTAATGAAGAAACTAACGCTAAAAATTTATCCATTTTTACGCCTCCATAAATTTTGTAAAAAGTATTATACCACAATATATATTAATTTCTATATATTCAAGTTGACACACAAATGTAAATTTAAGTTTACTTACGCAAATCTGTTTAAAAAACGAGTTAACTTTTGTTAACTCGTTTTAATTATTATTCAAATTCTATTGTGCCAACAGGCTTTGGTGTTAGGTCTAATAAAACGCGGTTTATTCCCTCTACCTCGTTAGTTATGCGTTTTGTTATTAAGTGAAGCACGCTATATGGAATTTCTTCAATGGTGGCACTCATGGCGTCGGTGGTGTTAACGGCACGTATAATGGCCGACCAACCTTCGTAACGTTTGTCGTTGCGAACGCCCACACTTTTCATATCGGGCACGGCAATAAAATATTGCCAAACGGTTTTGTTAAGGCCGCAATTATCAAATTCCTCACGTAAAATTGCATCGGCCTCGCGCAAGGCATGAAGCCTGTCCCTAGTGATTGCGCCCAAGCAACGCACGCCAAGTCCGGGGCCCGGGAATGGCTGACGGTCAACCATATTTTCAGGTAAACCTAAAGCCTTACCTACAACACGAACTTCGTCTTTATAAAGCAGTTTTACCGGCTCTACTAAGCCTTCAAAATGAATATCTTCGGGCAAGCCGCCAACATTGTGGTGGGCTTTAACACCGTTAGATTCTAAAATGTCGGGGTATATTGTGCCTTGAGCTAAAAATAAAACATCGCTTAACTTACGGGCTTCTTCTTCAAACACGCGAACGAACTCGCCACCAATAATTTTACGCTTTTGTTCAGGGTCGGCCACGCCTTCTAATTTATTTAAAAAGCGGTCGGTAGCATCAATGTAAACAAGGTTAGCGTTTAATTCTTTGCCAAAAACATTTACAACCTGTTCGCTTTCACCCTTGCGCATAAGGCCGTGGTTAACATGAACGCAAACAAGTTGTTTGCCAATGGCCTTAATTAAAAGGGCTGCTACAACCGAGCTGTCTACACCGCCCGAAAGCGCTAACAACACCTTTTTGTTTCCAACCTGCTGCCTTACTTGCTCTATTTGTTCATTTATAAAATCTTCTGCCAGGGCGGCGGTTGTTATTCTTTGCATTGAATCCGGTCTTACATTAGAATCCATTTTACATTCCCCTTTAAAACTTAGTCGTTAGTATAATTATCGAAATAGCCTTGTACTAAAACAACAGGAGTTCCCTTGTCGCCCGAGCCGCTGGTTAAATCGCAAAGTGAACCAATAAGGTCGGTTAACTGGCGTGGAGTTGTGCCCTGAGCCGCCATATTACCCACGAGGCTGCTGCCATCTTTTGCCTTTATGCTTTGGCTAATTGCTTCTTTAAGTTCTTCACCCGATAAATCTTTATAATCGTTATCGGCCAAATATTTAAGTTTTAACTCGTTAGGAGTGCCAATAAGACCGTCGGTAAATGCGGGTGAAACAACCGGGTCGGCAAGTTCCCAAATTTTGCCTTGTGGGTCTTTGAAAGCACCGTCGCCGTAAACCATAACCTCTACGTGTTTGCCTGTAGCCTTTAATATGCGGGCTTGAATGTCAAGCACTAAATCTTTACATTCCCTTGGGAAGAGTTTAACAGAGGTTTCGGTTGATTTATTAGAACCTAAAAGGCCATATTTTTCGTTAAAGCCGCTGCCCGAAACCGAGGTGTTTAAAACTTCATCCAAACCGTAAACTAATTTTGCACCTGCGGCCTTTAACAAGCGCTTAGTGCGGGCACGGGTGTGAATGTCGCAATTTAGGACACAATCGGTATATTCGAGTATTGCTTTGGGTTGGTTAGCAAAAATTATTTCCACCTCGGCACCGCACTCGGTAATAAGGTTTTGGTAATATTCAACGTAATCAACACCGGTAAACTCTAATTTTTGAACACCGAAAACCTCGCGGTAGCGAGCAAGTGTTAAAACATCGGAATATGGATTAATGCCGGCTTTGTCGATTAAATCGTAAGTGGCAAGAGAGTTGCCAACCTCGTCGGAAGGGTAACTTAACATTAAAACAATTTTTTTAGCACCCTTAGCAATACCGCGCAAGCAAATTGCAAAGCGGTTGCGGGACAATATTGGGAAAATAACACCTATTGTTTGGTCGCCGAATTTTGATTTAATATCGGCTGCAATATCGTCCACTGTGGCATAGTTGCCTTGTGCCCTTGCAACAATAGATTCAGTAAGTGAAATAACATCGCGGTCCCTGAGGCTGAAGCCTTCGTATTCGGCTGCCTCTAAAACGCTGGTAGCCACTATTTCGGCTAAATTGTCGCCCTGCCTGATTATTGGACAACGAATTCCGCGCGATATTGTGCCAACTCTTCTTTCTTTATTTTCCATTTTATTTTCCTTTCCGCCTAATATTACCTTAGCAATACGGCAACGAAATTAACAAAATATTGTATGTTATTTATAACAATATTATTATACAACAAAATGCCAATTTGTCTATAAAAAATTGAAAATTTTTTCGCAAATTTTTTCTTTATTTTACATTATTGCACTTAACATTAACATTTCTTTAAGGTTTGAATAAATGCTGTCGGCCTGTGAAAGCGGCAATGGGTTTTTACCCAAGCCCACCTCGACGGTAAATGCAGGGCGATTAAATTCGCTAATAAACCAGTCTTTAAAGCCGCCGCCCGATGCTAATCCCAAGGGTACATCGAGCGCATAACCTGAAGATGTTGCCATTATTTCAGCCATTTTTTGTGCGCGTGGCGGGTTGTGGTTTTCGTAGTTCCAATATATAACCTCGCCCTGAGAATGAAAGGCCACAGCATGCCTTATTTTTTGCACACGGCAAAGTTCGGCAATGCTTAAACTCTCGGGCTCACTCAAGGGTGAAAAACCACCAAAACGGGTGGGTGCCGGTCCGTAAATCCCGGCCTTTTTTTCAAGTTCATTAAGTTTATGCCAGCCTGCAGGAAAATTATGGTTAATATCCACTCCCCTGGCATTTGCATTCCAATGGGTATAATCGGATTTACACAACTTTTCGATTTTTTCGTCCATAATGCCACAGGCTTTTTTGCCGTGAATAGAAATTTCCACACCGTCGGGGTTAACCATTGGCACCACTATTAACGCCCTGCCGTTAAAGGCCTTTTTGGCGTTAAGCCCTGCTATGTAGCCATCATTTTTTAAGGCGACACAAAGTTCTTCCAAAAAGCGCAACAGAATGTATGTTGTAATGTGTTCACTGCCGTGAAACGAAGCCGCAAAAAGCACATATTCGCTTTGTCTGCCAAGTTTTAAATACGGTATGTCGCGCCCTAAGCAACTGCGACCCAATAAGCCGCAATGCAAAAAACTATATTTGCTGCAGAGCAAATTTACCGCATTTTTTGTTTCCTTATAATCGTAATTTTTTAAACTAACTATTTCTTCCATTTTTACCGCCCTTTCTTACTTATATGTTTATTAAAAAAGAGCGTAAATAATGCAAAAAATAAAGGACAAAATTAATTGTCCTTTACTACATCTATTTTTTCTATATTGTACCTTTCAAAAAGTTGTATGGCCTGCTTTGTAACAAGTTCGCCGCTAACTAAAATTGGCACTGCAGGTGGGCAGCTAACGGTGGGTGCTGCTAAAATGCGGCCTTCGGCTTTTAATGCTGAAACCCTTTCGCTGCTGCCTAACACGGCACCCCGAATTGATAATTTTTGTTGGCTTATGTTTAAACCTAACGGTTGATTATTAATGGGATTTTTATGTTCCAACCTGCCAAAGAAACTTTTGAATTTAATATAGTCAAGACCATTGTTTTGTGGTGTAAACATAAAAACGACGGTATTATCACAGCATAATTCGGGTTCTATTTTACAGCGTTTTAGTTTGTTGTAAAACTCGGCCTCAGAGTAGCCGATTTCTGCAATGTTAACGGTTATTTTTAATGGCTCGGTGCCAATTAATTTATAACCGTTTTGCCTTAAAAAATTCTTTAAATTGTCCACCTTTTTAATGCATTTTTGTAACTGCTTTTTATATTCCCCGCCCAAATATTTATTAGCAAAATCGAGCGACTGCAAGACCAAATAAGATGGGCTGGTAGAAGAAAATAAGGCAAGATATTTTTCGGCCGAGGCAATATAATGCTCATACCCTTTTGCTATGTGCAAATAGGCGCCACCCGTTAATACGGGCAGGGTTTTATGGGCCGAATCACAACACATGGCGGCACCCAAATTAATGGGGTGTTGTGTGCTATCCAAAAACCTCAAATAAGCCCCATGGGCGTTATCGACCACAAGGGGTATATTATAATTTTTGCAGGTTTTGGCAAGCCCTTTTATGTTAAGCGTATTACCTAAATAATCGGGCGAGGTTACATAAACCGCGTTTGGTAATGTTTTGGTGTTTTTAAGGTAATCTTCTAAATATTCGGGGGTAATGTTGCATTCGCAAATATTGCCTGAATCGCCATAAAGCCAACTAACATTAACATTAAGCAATGCGCAGGCATAAATAAAGGCTTTATGGGCGTTTCGACCTGCTAAAACAACGGGGTTAGGTCCACTGTTTTCAAGCACCAACCCAAGCATTGCCTTAATAACGGTGGTTGAGCCTTGGGTGGAATAATATGTTGCGGCACTGCCAAAAAGCTTTGTTGCATTTTGTTGGCTCTCTTTAATAATGCCGCCTGCGTTATTTAAAACATCGGCTCCGTTAATTTCGGTAATATCAAGTTTTTCAAGACCTAAAAACTTTTTGCCCTTATGACCGGGCATATGTAGCCTAACGGTGTGAGATTTACTGTATTTTTTTACAAAATCAACTATTGGTGTTTTCATTTAATTCTTCCTCGGCCACCTGTAGCATAACGGCACATTCTATGCGTTTTTTAAAGAGTTCGCAGCCGTATTCGTAAATGCCGTTAATATTACCTGTTGCGTGGTAAGAGTTAGCGGCGCAACCGCCCGAGCAATAAAGTTTTGCCCAACAATCTTTACACTCTGCTCTTGCATAGGCATTGCAACTGCGGAATTCATTTTGAACTTCTTTGTTGGTTACACCCTTCCAAATATCGCCAAGGCTGTATTTTTCATCGCCCACGAATTGATGGCAAGGGTAAAGTTCGCCCCACGGTGTTACGGCCATATATTCGGTGCCCGAACCGCAACCCGTTATACGCTTATAAATGCAGGGGCCGTTTTTAAGGTCGAGCATATAGTGATAAAAGGTAAAGGGTCTACCCTCTTTTTTACGCTTTAACATTTCTTTGGCCAATATTTCATATTGCTCTTTAATAATAGGCAAATCGGCCTCGGTTAAGGCGTAAGGGTCGTTGGCGGGGCAAACCACAGGCTCCATGCTTAATTCTTTAAAGCCTAAATCGGCCATATGAAAAATATCGTTGGTGAAATCGGTGTTATTATGGGTAAAGGTGCCCCGCATATAATAATCTTTGCCGCCGCGTTTTTCTACCAATTTTTTAAATTTAGGCACAATTTTTTCGTAACTGCCGTTGCCTAAATAATCTTTTCTGAAATGGTCGTTAACCTCTGGTCTGCCATCTAAACTTAAAACAACATTACTCATTTCACGGTTGGCAAAATCAATAACATCGTCGTCTATTAACAAACCATTTGTGGTTAAGGTAAATCTAAAGTTTTTATTATACTTTTTTTCTTGGCTTCGGGCATATTTTACAAGTTCTTTAACGGTATCCCAGTTCATTAACGGCTCGCCGCCGAAAAAATCTACCTCTAAATTTTTTCTGTTTCCCGAATTTTCTATTAAAAAGTCAAAGGCGCGCTTGCCAACCTCTAGGCTCATTAAGGCGCGCTCGCCCTGATATTTGCCCTGACTTGCAAAACAATAAGAGCAATTAAGGTTACAGGTATGTGCAACATGCAAACATAAAGCCTTAATAACATTGCTGTTGTTTTTATATGTATAGGCCAATTCTTCATATGGGTCATTACTCCATAATTGGCCGTTTGCCTTTAACAATTCAACATCGTTAATACACTCTATAATTTCTTTACGGGTTACATCGGGCATATGGCCGTATTTATTCAAAACAACATTAATTATATTTTCGTGTGGCTCGTTTTTACCAAGCATTTCTATAATATCGTAGGCAACGGCATCAACCGAATGTACCGAGCCGCTGCAGGTATCGAGCACTATGTTATAACCATTAAGTTTATATTGATGAACCAATTATTTTACACTCCAAACAAAAGCGCTGCCTTAAAAAAGGCAGCGCTAAAATTAACAAAAAATTAAGCTTTTTTGTTTTCGCATTTTTGGTTAGCAACGCCGCAAGAGGTTTTGCAAGCCGATTGGCAAGATGTTTGGCATTCGCCGCAACCGCCATTTTTTACGGTATTTTTAATATCTTTAGTTGCAATAGTTTTAATTCTGTTCACAGGAAGTTCCCCCTTTAAATTTTTACAAAATAATTTTACCACGCTAAAAACATAATGTCAATAATTAAAAATGTGTTGTGTTTTTTTGTTTTTTTGTTAAAATAGTATTAAGGAGTTGATTTAAATGTATTACACCATTAAAAATGATATTTTAACGGCCGAAATAAACAGCAAGGGCGCTGAACTTATGTCGGTTAAAAAAGATAATGTAGAATATATTTGGCAGGGTGACCCTGCTTATTGGACAGGCCGAGCCTATAACCTTTTCCCCATATGCGGCAGAATGTGGGAGGGCAAATATTCTTACAAAGGCAACATTTACGAACTTGGAATACACGGTTTTATTAGACATTCGGAATGTGAGGTTTATAGTCATAGCGAAAGTAAAATTGTTTTTTCGCTTAAAAGCAATGCCGAAACCCTTAAAATCTACCCCTTTAATTTTGAATATTTTGCAGAGTTTGAATTAGTTGGCAACAAACTTATTACCCGTTACACCGCCACTAATACAGGAAGCGAAAATATGTTTTGCACATTTGGCGGCCACCCCGGCTTTAATGTGCCGCTAGATTTTGGCAATTTTAACGATTATTACCTTGAATTTAGCAAAGAGTGTAACCCCTGCGAAATAGATTTTGCCACCGGCAAAGAAACTCCTTTTGAAATAAGAGATAACAAATTTATTGATTTAGAGCATTCGTTGTTCGATAACGACTCTATTTTCCTTACTAATGCCGCCGATTCGGTAACATTAAAATCGACTAAAAGCAACCGAGAAGTTACGGTTAATTACCCCGGTTTTAAATACATTGGCATTTGGCATAAACCATTAAGCGATGCACCCTATGTTTGCATTGAGCCTTGGTGTGGCTCGCCTGCCCTTGCCGGCAGTTACGCCGATTTGCAAACCAAGGCCGATATGTTTGAAATCAAACCAAACAAAAGCCAAAGCGTTAGTTTTGATATAATTTTTAAATAATTTGTACATACTATATTTATACTTTTTCAGTTGGTGATTTTATGCGCGCAAGCGGAATTTTAATGCCTATATTCTCGTTACCGTCGCCTTATGGTATAGGCACCTTGGGGGCCGAGGCTAAAAAGTTTATTGATTTTTTAGAAAAAGCAGGCCAAACATATTGGCAAATACTCCCCCTAAACCCCACAAATTTCGGCGATTCTCCTTATCAATCTTTTTCTTCGTTTGCAGGCAATCCGTATTTTATTGATTTAGATTTATTAAGAGAACAAGGTTTACTTACAACAGAAGAAATTTTAAATTTTGATTTTGGTGCAAACCCTTATAAAATTGATTATGAAAAACTTTACTTAAACCGATTAAAACTTTTGAAAATTGCATTTTCAAGGTTTAAACAAACACCTGATTTTGAAACTTTTTGTAAAAGCAACGCCCACTGGCTTGACGGTTATGCTTTGTTTATGGCCTTAAAAGAAAAAAACAATGGCGCTGCTTGGTACACCTGGGAAAAAACCTTGGCTAACCAAGAAGAAAAAGCACTGCAAAAGGCCAAAGATGAAAACTGGGAAGAAATAATATTTTACGAATTTTTGCAGTTTACCTTCTTTACCCAATGGCAAGAAATTAAAAATTACGCCAACCAAAAAGGCATTAAAATTATTGGTGATATTCCAATTTATGTGGCATATGACAGTGCAGATATTTGGCAAAATAAAGAACAATTTTTAATTGATAACAACCTAAAATTAAAAAGCGTTGCAGGCTGCCCGCCCGATGCCTTTTCAAAAACAGGACAGTTGTGGGGTAACCCACTTTATAATTGGACAAAAATGAAGGCTGATGGCTTTATCTGGTGGAAAAACCGCCTTGGCCACGCTTTAAAAATTTACGATATTGTGCGCATAGACCATTTTAGAGGCTTCGAGGCCTTTTACAGCATTCCCGCCACCCACACCACCGCCGAAAACGGCAGGTGGATAAAAGGGCCCGGTATTAAATTTTTCAAAGAAATTTCAGACCATTTTGGCGGTAATCTACCCATTATTGCCGAGGATTTAGGATTTTTAACACCTCAGGTTAAAAGGTTATTAAAATCTACGGGGTTCCCCGGCATGAAAGTGCTGCAATTTGCCTTTGACAGCCGCGAAGACAGCGATTATTTGCCACATAATTACAACAAAAACTGCGTTGTTTACACCGGCACCCACGATAACGACACTATTTTAGGTTGGGTTGCCACCATAAAGGAAGCCGACTTAAAATTTGCCGAGGAATATTTAAATTGCAGAGCCGACTCGGGCTTTAACTGGAGTATGATTAAAACCGCCTTGGCCACCACCGCAGATACCGCAATTATTATGATGGCCGATTTATTAGGCCTTGGCAGTGAAGGGCGAATTAACACCCCATCAACACTGGGCAATAACTGGCAGTGGCGAATAGACGGCAGTTGCATAAACAGTTGGCTTGCCGAAATTTTATATAAAACAACCGAAACCTACAGAAGATTACCAAACAAAAAGGAATAGCCTTGCGGCTATTCCTTTATTAATACCTTTTCAATTTTACCAATAATTAAATTGTGAAGGTCGTTATTATACCATTTTTCTAAAATTTCTTTGTTTAAAAAGCCATTTTCTTCAAGTTGTGATACATATTGCTTTTTGCAAACAATAACAAGTCTTGCCTCGGCAAAATATACCGAATTATAATTGAATATTGGGGTTAAATTTGCTTTTTCGGTTTTGTTAACATCGCGTCCCGAATATTTTCCGCAAACCGAATGTATTGCTTTATTATCACCATAAAACGAAAATGTAAAATAATCGTTTTTATTAATAAAATCCATGGTATAGCGTTGAGGTCGTACCACCGTTGCCACGCAGTCTTGCCCCCACATTTCGCCCATAAAGCCCCAAGAGGCTGTCATCATATTGTAATCTTGTGGGGTTCCTGCGGCAACCAATGCCCATTCGTTTGCAATTAAGTTTATAATATTATCCTTAATTTCGGTGGCGTTAATTTCTTTAAACATAGTTATCACTCCTATACAATAATAATAACATAAAAATGTCTTTATTACAATTAATTTTTGTTAAAAAATTATCGTATTTGCTATTGTGTTTTTTTAATATTTTTGCTATAATTAGTGAGTACGGTCGAATTTTGCGACTAAAATACCGAAAGGAGTACATATATGATTATTTCTAAAGAAGTTGAAAATATGTGCCCTCTTGCCAAGGGTACATACCATGGTCCTGCTCCGATTCCGGAAGAAGGAAAATGGGTTCAGGTTAAGGAAGTTAAAGATGTTTCCGGCCTTACACACGGCATTGGTTGGTGCGCACCTCAACAGGGCGCCTGCAAATTAACACTTAATGTTAAAGACGGTGTTATCGAAGAAGCCTTGGTTGAAACCATTGGTTGCTCGGGTATGACCCACTCAGCCGCTATGGCTTCGGAAATTCTTGTTGGTAAAACAATATTAGAAGCCCTTAATACCGACCTTGTTTGCGACGCTATTAACACCGCTATGCGCGAACTGTTTTTACAAATTGTTTACGGCAGAACACAAACCGCATTTTCGGAAAATGGTTTGCCAATAGGTGCCGGCCTTGAAGATTTAGGCAAGGGCTTACGCTCACAAACCGGTACAACCTATGCAACTTCTCTTAAAGGCCCACGCTACTTAGAATTAGCCGAGGGTTATATTACAAAATGTGCTGTTGATAACGAAGGCACAATTATCGGTTACAAATTTGTTCACCTTGGCAAAATGATGGAAATGATTGCTAATGGCATGGACGCTAACGAAGCTTTAGCTAAGGCTAGCGGACAGTACGGCCGTGTTGATGATGCTGCAAAGCTAATCGACCCACGCCACGAATAATTTAAGGAGGAATTTAAAATGGCTTTATTTGAAAGTTTTGAAAGAAGAATAGACCAAATTAACGCAGAACTTAATAAGCACGGTATTTCCTCCATAGAGGAAGCCAAAGAAATCTGCGATAAAGCAAGAGTGGACGCCTATAATATTGTTAAAGGCATTCAACCAATTTGCTTTGAAAATGCTTGCTGGGCCTATGTTGTAGGCTGCGCAATCGCCATTAAAGATAACGCTAAAAACGCAGCCGAGGCTGCAGAAAAAATAGGCTTAGGCCTTCAATCATTCTGCATTCCCGGTTCTGTTGCCGACGACCGTAAGGTTGGTATTGGCCACGGTAACTTAGGTGCTATGTTGTTGCGTGAAGAAACCAAATGCTTTGCATTTTTGGCCGGCCACGAATCTTTCGCCGCTGCCGAAGGTGCAATTGGCCTTGCAAAAAGCGCTAACAAAGCCCGTAAAGAGCCTTTACGCGTTATTTTAAACGGTCTTGGCAAAGATGCCGCTAAAATTATTTCTCGTATAAACGGTTTCACTTATGTTCAAACCAAGTTCGATTATTACACAGGCGAACTTAAAATAGTTGAAGAAATTGCCTATTCCAACGGCGAGCGCGCTAAGGTTCGTTGCTACGGCTCCGACGATGTTCGCGAAGGCGTTGCTGTAATGCACAAAGAGGGCGTAGATGTTTCCATTACCGGTAACTCCACCAACCCAACCCGCTTCCAGCACCCTGTTGCAGGCACATACAAAAAAGAATGTATTGAGCAAGGCAAAAAATACTTCTCGGTTGCTTCGGGCGGCGGCACAGGCCGTACACTCCACCCCGATAATATGGCTGCAGGTCCTGCTTCTTACGGCATGACCGACACAATGGGCCGTATGCACTCTGATGCCCAATTTGCAGGTTCTTCTTCGGTTCCTGCTCACGTTGAGATGATGGGTCTTATCGGTGCAGGTAACAACCCAATGGTTGGTATGACTGTTGCTTGTGCAGTTGCAGTTGAAGAAGCACTAAATAAATAATTTGCAGTGCATAAATTAAAGGGCTTGAAGAAAATCTTCAAGCCCCTTTTTTATTTATCGTTGTTATTTATAAATTCCGCAATATCTTCAATACGACAATTTAATGCAGTGCAAATTTTATCAATAGTTTTGGTTTCAATATTTTCATTTGCCTTTAAGCGCCGAATCGTTTTGCTGTCAATTCCACATTGTTCTCTTAACTTATATGTCGAAAAACCTTTTAATTCCATTGTAAGCCATAATTTGTCAAAAACTATCATAATATATCCCCCTTGACATATATTATTATGGGGATTATAATCTTAAATATTAAGGGGATATAATCCCCATATATTAAGGTGATGGTTTGCTAAAACGTGTTGTGATTGCAGGGTGCAGAAATTATAATAATTATGATGAGGCAAAAATATTTATTGATTTTTGTTTGTCTAATATACGTAAGGAAAATGATATTGTTATTATTTCAGGCTGTGCTAGTGGTGCCGATGCTATTGGTGAGCGATATGCACAAGAAAATGGATTTAGGATTGAGAGATATCCTGCAGATTGGCAAACCTATGGTAGAAGTGCAGGACCAAGACGAAATAAACAAATGGCAGAAGTCAGCGATTATGTTATTTGCTTTTGGGACAATAAAAGCGCAGGTACACGGTCAATGATTTCGTATGCTCGTAAGTGTGGAAAGCCTGTCAAAATAAAAAAGATATAAGAAAGAAAAAATATTTTTTAATCCGCAGGAAAACCTGCGGATTTTTTTATTTTTATATGGTATATTTTTCTTATTTGTAGTATAATGTAAAGGATGATTGAGTTTTTAAGGGAGAATTTAAATTGAAAAGATTTTTATGTTTAATTTGCATAATTTTAATTTGTGTTGTGCCAATTTACGCCACAGCCGAACAATTTAATATTGAAGCAAAATTGGCGGCCGAAAAGGTTAAGGTTACAGAGAATGTTACCATAACAATAGGAACAGAAAATTTAAACACCGAATTTACCGCAGCCGAAATTAAGGTTGAAAATAACAATTATTTTAAGGTGATTTCGGGTAAATTCTTGGGTGAAGACAGTGAAAATGCAACCTTTAACCCCTCTTCACTTAGCGGTAAAATTAATTACACAGAGCCGCAAACCGCTGGTTCTAATTTATTCTCCCTTATTTTACAGGCCGAAAAACCAGCCTCAAAACCCGTAAAAATTAAAATTGAGTTTAAACTTTTTAATAACGAAAACCCTGTAACAACCCAAAATTTAACGGTAGAAATTTTAGCAGAATGTGCCGAGCACAGCTTTGGCAATTGGACCAACGAATTTGGCCGCACCCCCGACTGCAAAACAGGCGGCAAAGCCACCAGAACCTGTTTTATTTGCGATTTTTCTGAAACAAAAAATCTAGAAAAAGGCGAACATAAATATGGAGAAGCCGCCGTTATTAAGCCCCCTACCTGCACCGAAATTGGTTACTCCCGTGCTTTTTGCCAAGAGTGCGGCGATAAAATTATAACCGAAGTTGCCGCCACAGGACACACACTGGGTGAGAAAACAACAACAACTCCCCCCACCTGCACCGAAACAGGCGTTTTAACGGCAAAATGTAATAATTGCGAACATTTTGAAGAATCCCCTGCCGCTGCATTGGGGCACAAGTTCGCCGAATCGGTTATTACAACCGAGCCCACAATTAGCACCAACGGCATTCAAACAGGCGTTTGTGTCAGGTGCAAAGAAACAAGCGACTCCCCTGTCGACTGCGCCCAATACGATGCCGCTAATAAAATACAATTCAACACAAAGTTGGGCGTTTTCCCCGTGGGAACTGTGCTTAAAGTCAGCAATATTACCGACCAAAACGAAGGTGTTAGAAAATCTCTTGAGCATATTACAAGCGTTTATACCGCATTTAACATAAACTCGGTTTACAGGCTCTCTGCGCCCGAACCGAACGGTGATTTAACCGCCACTTTCTCCATTCCGGCAGAATATGGTAAAAATGCCGCCTTATATTTTATATCGAACGACGGCTCTATTAGCAAATTAACCTCACAAATAAGCCCCGACGGGCTAACAATTACAACCAAAATTAAACAAATGGGCACCTATGCTATTTGCAATGTTGGAATTATTGGCACAACTGCCGGCGGTTTTAAATTAAATGGTATATTTTTGGCCACTTTAGCATTAATACTAATAGTTTGTGTTTGGTTATTTATTGGGCTAAAGGTGTTTAGAAATAAAATTTTAAAAACGCTAAATAATATAAAAAAATGGTTAATACTAAATTTAACATTCAAAAACATTAAGGCTAATTTTAAATTTCTAATAAAAAATATTCCCCTTTTATTTAAGGGCGAATCCGAATTCAAAAGCCCCTACCTACGCCTTAAAAACGCCGAAGAAATTAAGGCTGTTATTTTTGATTTAGACCACACCCTTTTTGACCGCTGGGCAACATATTCAAAAATTTTAGATACCGACATTGCCTACACCGTTTTTAAAAAAGAAAAAGGCAAGAAAAAAATATTAAAGGCCTGGATTTTTGCCGATAAACATTACAATTATATATCTTGGGAAAAAGTGTGGGAATATTTGAAAAAGAAAGATGTAATAATAGATACAGTAGAACGCGAAAACTTTTTTGAAAACCACATTAAAAAACTTTTTATGGAAGTTGCCGTGCCCTATGATTTTACCATTCCCACTCTTGAAAAACTAAAAACAAAGGGCTACAAGATTGGTTTAATTACAAACGGTTCTAACAAACTGCAACGCACAAAATTAGAGGCTTTGGGGCTTAACAATATTTTTGACGCCGTAATAATATCGGATAATTATGGGCTTAGGAAACCCAACCGACTATTATTTTATAAAATGGCCGAACTAATTAAAACCCAGCCCCAAAATATGCTTTATGTGGGCGACCACCCTTTAAACGATATTGAAGCCTCAAGGCAGGCAGGCTACACACCTGTTTGGGTTAAAACTAAGGGTAGGTGGCAATTTAATAGCATTGAAAAATGTTCACTGCGGGTTAAAAATATATCAGAAATACTTAAAATTTTAAACATAAAATAGAATATGCTTTTACATAAACCCTTTAAAACCTAGGTTTTAAAGGGTTTTTAATCCCCCGCAACCAGTTATCTAATTGATAAATACTCTACAAGGAGGAGTTATAATGACTTTAGGTCAAAAAATTGCAATATTAAGAACTGCTGCTAAAATCTCACAAGAAAATTTGGCCGAAAAATTAGGCGTCTCGCGACAATCGGTATCTAAGTGGGAATCCGATAAAGTCCTGCCCGAAATTAATACCGTTTTACAACTTTCAAAAATTTTCAGCATTACTACCGATGATTTACTGCATAATGAAATACCGCTTCCCCCCACCTATACCGAACCTATTTTCAGACCTAAAGAATCGATTAATTATAATCTTAAATATTTTGGGACCGATGGCTTCAGGGGTGAATCGGGAATTGCGCTTACCTCGGAGCATGCCTTTAAAATTGGCCGATTTTTAGGTTGGTATTATACCTCTTCTTTCTTTAATGGCCGCCGCGAACAAGGCAAAAAAACCAAAATTGTTATTGGCAAAGACACACGACGCTCGAGTTATATGTTTGAATATTCTATTGTTGCCGGTCTTACAGCATCGGGAGCCGATGCTTATATGCTGCACGTAACCACCACGCCCAGCGTTTCTTATGTGGCAATACAAGATAATTTTGATTGCGGAATTATGATTTCGGCTTCACACAACCCGTTTTACGACAATGGAATTAAACTGATTAATTCTCAGGGAGAAAAAATGGATGACTACACCCTTTCGCTTATAGAAAAATATATTGACGGCGAAATAGAATTTTTTGGATTTAACGATGATTTGCCCTATGCCACCAAAGAAAATATTGGACAAATTATTGACTACACGGCAGGCCGAAACCGCTATGTAGGTTATTTGATTTCGGTTGCCGCTAATTCCTACAAAAATTTAAATATTGCGCTCGACTGTGCCAACGGCTCGGCTTGGATGATAGCCCGAAATGTATTTAACGCGCTGGGAGCCAAAACACATGTTATTAACGCTGAACCAAACGGAATTAACATTAATAACCACGCAGGCTCAACCAATATTGGCCCGCTTCGCCAATTTGTGCGGGAAAATAACTGTGATGTAGGCTTTGCCTTTGATGGCGATGCCGACCGATTAATTGCCGTTGACGAAAACGGCGAGATTGTAAACGGCGACCATGTAATATATATTTTAGCCAAAATGCTAAAGGAAAAAGGTCTTTTAAGCTCCAACACCGTAGTGGCAACGGTAATGTCTAATCTGGGATTATTCAGAGCCCTGGACGAAGCCGGAATAAATTACATTCAAACCACGGTTGGCGACCGTTTTGTGCATGCCGCCATGATGGAAAACAACTGTGGAATAGGCGGCGAACAAAGTGGACACACCATTATTAAAAAATATGCATCCACGGGTGATGGCATTTTAACCGCTATACTACTTACCGAATGTATGGTAGATTATAAATCCACACTAAGCCAACTTGCAAGACCCGTTAAAATGTACCCTCAAACCGTTAAAAACATTACCGTTACCGACAAATCGGCCGCCGCTACTGACGGAACGGTTTTGGCCGCCGTTCAGGAAATTAACGAAACCTTAGGTAAAAACGGCAGGGTTTTATTAAGAGAAAGCGGCACCGAGCCTGTAATTAGGGTAATGGTGGAAAGTGATTCTCAAAAGACTTGCGATTCTTATGCCGAAAGGCTTATAAAACTTATTTCTGACTTAGGATATGCCAAATAATTTTAAAAGAGCAAAATTCTTTTGAGTTTTGCTCTTTTTTTGTTAATTTTAACTTAAAAATCTTGTAAAAATACTACTATTGTTGTATAATATATATTGTATAAGCATTTTGGAGGTGCATACTAATGAAATATATTGCGGAGGAAATTTTAAAGCCTGTTAAAAATATTGCAGGCGGTATAAATTTACCGCATTTTAAAAACACTGCCGACAGCATAGCTACAACCTTGCCCGACCCAAAAACAGTTATTATGCCCCTTAAACAGCACATTGGTGCTGCCCTTGAACCTACTGTTGCGGTAACCGACAAGGTTTTTGTTGGCACCCTTATTGCCGACAGCCAAAGCCCTATGAGTGCACCGCTGCATTCAAGTGTATCGGGCACGGTTAAAGAAATTACCGAATTTAAAATGCCATCTGGCGAAAAGGTTAAAGCCATTATAATTGAATCCGATGGTACCGCCACACAAGCCGAACTTACCATTCCCACAATAAACTCGGCCAAAGATATTGTTAATGCTGCAAGAAATGCAGGTCTTGTGGGCCTTGGTGGCGCAGGGTTTCCAACTCACATTAAGTTAGCCCCCGCAGTTAACGATAATATTGACACTTTAATAATTAACGCCGCCGAGTGCGAGCCCTATATTACCAGCGACTACCGCACCTGTATGGACGATTATGCCGATGTTTTCGATGGTATTTATTTGCTTAAAAAACATTTTGATTTTAAAAATATTATAATTGCCGTGGAAGCCGACAAGCCCCTTGCCATACGAAAGTTATATGAAATAGCTTCTGACCGACGAGACACACTTAACTCCGTAAAAATTATGAAGCTTAAAAAAACCTACCCACAGGGCGCAGAAAAGTTTTTGGTGTACACCACAACAGGCAAAAAAATACCGCCAGGCAAGTTACCAAGCGATGTTGGCTGTGTTGTTATGAACATTACAAGCGTTGCAACGCTTAATAGGTACATAAGAACGGGTATGCCGCTTGTAAGCAAGCGCATTACGGTAGACGGCAACGGCATTACCAACCCACAAAACCTAATTGTTCCCATTGGAACACCAATAATTAATGTTTTGGAGTTTTGCGGTTATAGCGAAAATATTACAAAAATTCTTTATGGCGGACCTATGATGGGCCTTGCCGTTAACGACATTAACAACCCTGTGCTAAAGCAAAATAATGCTATTTTAGCGCTTTGCGAAAACCAAAATTTTAAAACTACACCTTGCATTAAATGTGGTCGCTGCCTAAGGCACTGCCCTGTAAATTTAACGCCTGCCTTGGTTAACGCAGCACTAAAGCGCCAAGACAGTGCAAAACTCGCACAACTCAACATTAACCAATGTATTGAATGCGGCAGTTGTGCTTATGTTTGTCCTGCCGGAATACCATTAACTCAAGTTATGCGCACGGCAAAATCGGTTTTAAGGAGGAATAGCAATGTTAAATAAATTAACCGTTTCCTCTTCTCCGCACATTCATTTGGGTGAGAGAACCTCGAGCATTATGTTGGATGTTATTATCGCTCTAATTCCGACCACTATTTACGGCATAATTCTTTTTGGGTTGAATGCAGCATTGGTTATTTTGGTGTCGGTTGTTTCGGCAATGCTAAGCGAATTTATTTGGAATAAAATACTTAAAAAAGAAAATTCGTTAACCGATTTAAGCGCTGTTGTAACCGGCCTTTTATTAGGCCTTTGCCTGCCACCCAGGCTCCCTGTTTGGATGGCCGCTTTAGGCAGTGCTATTGCAATAATTATTATTAAGCAAATGTTTGGTGGTTTGGGCCAAAATTTTGCTAACCCAGCCGCCACAGCCAGAATAGTGCTTATGGTTTCCTTCCCCGCTGCCATGACAAGCTTTTATGAGCCTTTCGGCAACATTGTCAGCAGCGCAACCCCTCTTGTGAATGAAAGCGCCTTTACCATAAAAGAACTTTTATTTGGAATTCACGGCGGCTGCATAGGCGAGGTTGCCATATTGCCATTAATAATAGGCGGTTTGTACCTAATGGCAAGGCGAATTATTTCGCCTATAATTCCCGTTTCATTTATTGGAACCGTATTTGTTTTTTCTTGGATTTTAGGGTTAAACCCCTTAAATGCAATTTTAAGCGGCAGTTTAATTCTTGGAGCATTTTTCATGGCCACCGACTATGTTACAACCCCAAGTTTTAATTTAGGTAAATTGATTTTTGGTGTTGGCTGCGGCATTTTAACGGTTGTTATTAGGTGTTTTGCCGCCCTGCCCGAAGGTGTTTCGTATGCCATTTTAATCATGAACCTTTTGGTTGGCTACATTAATAAACTAACCATGCAAAAGCCGTTTTTTAAGGAGGTTAAATAAAAATGAACCTGCTTAATAAAATAAAATTATTTTACAATAAATATACCGATATTTTAAAGCCTATGTTTGTGCTTACCGTTATTTGTTTGGTAACGGCTGCGGCCTTATCGGTAACCAACATATTAACATCAGCGCGTATTGAAAATTTGGCAAATGAAAATAAAATCCGCGAGATGTCGGCAATTTTGCCTGCCCAAAATTATTCAGAGGTTACGATATCCACTGAAAATTCACAATTGTTTTTAGCTCAAAATGAGTCTGATTTTGCCGGTTATGTTGTAACCACTTCGGCCAAGGGCTACGGTGGCGATATTAACATTATGGCCGCCATTAACTCCGACAAAAAAATTATTGGCGTTAGCATTTTAAGTGCATCTGACGAAACCCCCGGTCTTGGTGGTAATGTTACCAAATCAGAATTTTATTCACAGTTTACGGGGCTCTCGGCCAACATAACGGCAACTAAAAACGCAGCAAACCCCGCCAATAACGAAATTAAGGCCGTTACAGGTGCTACAATATCTTCAAAGGCCGTTACCAAGGCCGTTAACCAAGCTCTTCAAATTGTTGAAAATTACGAAAAAAGCTTTGTTGCCGAGGGGGTGCAGTAAATGAAAAAACATTTTTCTTACCTGACTAACGGGTTAATAAAAGAAAACCCTGTTTTAAGACTGGTGCTTGGCACCTGCCCAACACTTGCTGTAACCACCGCCGCCATTAACGGTATTGGTATGGGAGTTGCTGCAACGCTTGTGCTTTTAGGCTCTAACGTTGCCATTTCGGCACTGCGTAAGTTTATTCCCGATAAGGTTAGAATCCCCGCTTACATAACAATTATTGCAGGCTTTGTAACAATTGTTCAAATGCTTGTGAAGGCATTTTTACCCACCATTGATGCTTCACTCGGAATATTTTTGCCCCTTATTGTTGTTAACTGCATAATATTAGGCAGGGCCGAAATGTTCGCCTCTAAAAATAGTATTTTGCCCAGCGTGTTAGACGCCATTGGAATGGGCATTGGATTTACCGCCACCCTTACATTAATGGGCGGCATTAGAGA
This sequence comes from Acutalibacteraceae bacterium, assembly GCA_045651765.1. GTDB lineage: Bacteria > Bacillota > Clostridia > Oscillospirales > Acutalibacteraceae > SIG565. The sequence continues at coordinate 58,466 of JAZRSY010000015.1, forward strand.
ATTAATTGGCGCCGGAACACTGTTTGGGTTCCCAATAACACAACAATTTATTAGCCCCATGGTTATAATGCTTTTACCACCGGGTGGATTTTTTGTATTTGGCGTTTTGGTTGCACTTTCTAACAAATTGGCCACCAAAGCCGGTAAAGAACCTGTGAAAAGTTTAGGATGCAGCGGTTGCCCAATGGCAAGCAGTTGCAATAATAAAAAGGAGGCTGAATAATTATGACTACCACTATAGTTTCTATTTTATTAGCCGGCCTTTTAACCGAAAACATGGTGCTTTCTAAATTTTTGGGTATCTGCCCGTTCTTAGGCACATCCAAAAAAGTTGATACAGCGTTTAGCATGAGTTTGGCCGTAACGGCGGTTATGGTTATAGCCACGGCCGTTACATACCCACTTTACGCCTTTGTTTTATTGCCGCTAAATCTTAGTTATTTGCAAACAATTGTGTTTATTTTGGTTATAGCAGCATTGGTGCAATTCTTAGAAACCGTTTTAAAGAAATATGCCAAGCCTATATATGAATCGCTTGGTATATACCTGCCCTTAATTACCACCAACTGCGCCGTTTTGGGAATAACCCTTTTAAATTTCACAAAAGGTTATAATTTCTTTGAATCCATTATAAACGCATTATCGGCAGGACTGGGCTTTATGTTAGCACTTATAATTTTTGCCGGTATTCGCCAAAAGGTTGATGAAGCCGATATACCCGAAGGCCTTAAAGGTCTGCCCATAACCTTAATTGCCGCATCTATAGTATCGCTTTCCTTCTTAGGATTTGCAGGAATAGGGGGTTAAATTATGGCTGGTTTTTTATACACCGTTTTAATTGTGGGCGCCATTGGCTTAATACTTGGTGCGCTTTTAAGTTTTGCCGCTAAGTTCTTTTCTGTAAAAGGCGATGAAAAGGTAGAACAGATTCGCGCTTGTTTGCCAGGTGCTAATTGCGGCGCCTGCGGTTTTTCAGGGTGCGATGGCTACGCCGCTGCCATAGCTACCGGTCAAGCCGAATCTAACCTATGCACCCCCGGAGGCGAATCCACCGCCAAAGAATTATCGAAAATTTTAGGCAGTGATATTACCGTAGTTGCTAAAACAGCGGTTGTACATTGCAACCACTGTTTTGACAAGGCTGTGTCCGACTTTGCTTATTGCGGCTTAAACTCTTGCGCTGCTGCCGCTATTATGTACAACGGTCCGCTTGCCTGCAAAAACGCCTGCATTGGATTTGGCGACTGCATAAAAGTATGCGATAATAATGCCTTAAAATTAGAAAATGGCAATATTGTGGTTGATAAAAACCTTTGTGGCGGGTGTGGCAAATGTGTTAAAGCCTGCCCGAAAGGTGTTATAACACTCGAGGTTAAATGTCTGCCCTATGTTGCCTGCAGCAACACCGAAAAAGGCGCCGTTGCGCGCAAACAATGTACCGCCGCTTGTATTGGTTGTAAAAAATGCGAAAAGGTGTGCGAACATAACGCCATTACGGTTAATAACAATTTAGCCGTTATTGATTCTGCGCTTTGTGTTGGTTGCAACAACTGTTCGGCCGCCTGCCCTGTGGGTTGCATATTAAATTAAAAAAAGGAGGCTTATACCTCCTTTTTTATAGTTGCCAATTAATTGGATTAATACCTGCGTTTGTTAAAATTTGGTTAGTTTTTGAAAAATGCTTGCATCCGAAAAAACCGCCATATGCCGAAAGTGGACTTGGGTGCACCGATGTAAGTTTGGTATGTATTGGGTTGTCAATAATTTTAGCCTTGCTAATAGCGTTATTGCCCCACAACAAAAACACAACGGGTGTATCCTTTTTATTAAGTTCCAAAATTATTCTGTCGGTAAAGGTTTCCCAGCCCATTCCCTTGTGGCTGTTAGGTGTGGCTTCACGCACGGTAAGTACATTGTTAAGCAACAACACACCCTGCTTTGCCCAAGCCGTTAACTCACCCGAATTTACAGGGGCTTTAAACCCTTCGATATCGCTTTCTAATTCTTTAAATATATTTTTAAGCGAAGGCGGCAATTTTACCCCACTTTTAACCGAAAAGCAAAGCCCGTGCGCTTGGCCAAAGCCATGGTATGGGTCTTGCCCAATAATGCACACCTTTGTATCTTTAAAAGATGTGTATTTTAAAGCGTTAAAAATATCATTCATATTAGGGTATATTGTGCGGTTTTTATATTCGTTTTTCAGAAAATCTCTCAATTTTAAATAATATGGCTTTTGCCATTCATCTTTTAAAATAACATCCCAATCGTTGCCAATATTAACCATTTTAACCACCTTATTTTGAATTTTTTAAAGGAACTTTTATGAAAAAATGTATTTTATTTGATTTAGACGGAACCATTTGCAACTCGGCCGAGGGTATAATTAAATCTTCGGTTTATGCGCTGCAAAAATTTAATATTACGGTTAGCACCGAACGCCTTAAAACCTTTATAGGCCCACCCCTTAGGGATTCCTTTATGAGCGTTGGCTTAAGTGAAAACGAGGCCGAGCAGGCGCTAGGGTTTTACCGCGAACGCTATAATTCGGTGGGACTATTTGAAAACGAGGTTTATGATGGTATTCACGAACTTTTAAATAAACTTAAAAATAACGGGCACCGCCTGTTTGTTGCCACCAGCAAACCCGAAAATATGACTATGCGCATTTTAGAGCATTTTGATTTATTAAAATATTTTGAGTGTGTGGTTGGTGCCTCGTTAGACAAAAGCCGCGACAGCAAAGAGGCCGTTATAGAGCACCTTTTAAAAACACACAAAATAAACAATGCCATTATGGTTGGCGACACTGTTTTTGATGTGCGCGGCGCCAAACACCACCAAATTGACACGGTTGGTGTTTTGTGGGGGTTTGGCGAAAAGGCCGATTTAATAAACAGCGGCGCTATAAAACTTGCCGGTGACACCACCCAATTATTTAACATTTTAGCAGACCTTTAAAGGTCTGCTTTTTTATTATAATAACATAATTTTAAAATATTCTCAAGCAATAAAATACCTCACGCTATGGGTTTTAACGCATAATATATAGTGTGATGGAGTGATAAAAATATGTTATTATGTGATTTATTGCCGGGCGAAACGGCAATTATAAAAGGTGTTTCGGGCAAAACTCCGCTTTGCAGGCGACTTAAAGATATTGGTTTTACAAACGGCAACACGGTTACCTGTATTATGCATTCGCCATTGGGCGAACCCACCGCCTATTGTATATTGGACACAATTATAGCCTTACGGCAGGGCGACAGCAATAAAATTCATATTAAAAAGGTGATATAATGGGGCTTACTAAGCATTCGCACAAAAACACCATTTTACAAGATGCAAACAGTTTAAAAAATAGTAAGCGGGATATAACCGTGGCCCTTGCAGGTAACCCAAATGTTGGCAAAAGCACCGTTTTTAACGCTCTTACGGGCCTTAACCAACACACTGGTAACTGGTCAGGTAAAACGGTTAGCACCGCCAAAGGAAGTTACATATATTTAGGCCAAAAAATTATTTTAATTGATATTCCCGGGACCTATTCTCTTAATGCTAACTCGGTCGAAGAAGAGGTTGCGCGTGATTTTATTTTAGGCGGCAATGCCGATGTTACGGTGGTAGTGTGTGATGCTGCAACTTTGCAAAGGAATATTGCACTACTTTTGCAGATTAATAAAACCGGCAACAAAACAATTCTTTGCATTAATTTTATAGATGAAGCCAAAAAGCGCGGAATAACCATTAACACCGAAAAAATGAGCAAAATGCTTGGGCTCCCGGTGGTTGCGGTATCGGGCAAAAGAAAATTAGGGCTTAACACTTTAAGTGATGAAATTATTAAAATGCACACCCTTATTTTACCCGAACAAAAAACAACTGACACCATAGACTATTCGGCCACACAAATTAATGCAAAGGCCAAAGAAATATGCTCTGCTTGCGTAACAAAAGGTGAAAATAAGGCATTTTACAAAGACCGCAAATTAGATAAAATTTTAACCGGTAAACTAACGGCGGCACCCACAATGCTTTTATTGCTTGCCGTTACCTTTTGGCTTACCATTAGCGCTGCTAACTACCCTTCGGAAATATTGGCTAATATACTATTTTCGTTTGAACGGGTTTTATATAATTTACTTGAAAAAATCGGTTTACACGCTGACCTTTGTAACCTTTTAACCTATGGTGTTTACAGGGTAGTGGCCTGGATAGTTTCGGTTATGCTGCCGCCAATGGCAATATTTTTTCCGTTGTTTTCAATTCTAGAGGACTCGGGTTATCTGCCCCGAATTGCCTTTAATTTAGATAAATATTTTAAAAAATGCAGAGCCTGCGGCAAACAGTCTTTAACAATGTGTATGGGCTTTGGCTGCAACGCTGCCGGTATTATTGGTTGCCGTATAATAGATTCGAAACGCGAACGGCTAATTGCAATTTTAACCAACAGTTTAGTGCCTTGTAATGGCCGTTTCCCTCTGCTTTTGGGCATTATAACCATGTTTTTTGTGGTGGGCGAAGGCCTTGGCACTTTAAAAGCCGCCTTAATTTTAACCTGCTTTATATTACTTAGCATTTTAATGACCTTTATTTGCTCTTATTCTCTTTCTAAAACTGTTTTAAAGGGCATGCCATCTTCTTTTATATTAGAGTTGCCGCCCTACCGCAAACCGCAAATTTTAAAAACAATAATACATTCGGTGTTTGACAGAACCTTGTTTGTTTTAGGCAGGGCAATTATTGCGGCAATTCCCGCCGGATTAATTATTTGGCTTAGTGCAAACATTTTTATAAACGGGCAAACTCTGCTTAGCATTTGCGCTGCTTTTTTAGACCCGTTTGGTAAAATTTTGGGGCTTGACGGTGTAATTTTAATAGCCTTTATTTTAGGTCTTCCCGCTAACGAGATTGTTCTGCCACTTATATTTTTGGCATATTCGGGCGGTTCTTTATTAACCGATATTGGCGACCTAGCCATTATTAAAAATTTATTTTTAGAAAACGGTTGGAGCATTATAACCGCCCTAAATGTTATGCTGTTTTCTTTGTTCCATTGGCCCTGCGCAACATCACTTTTAACCATAAAAAAAGAAACCGGCAGTTTTAAATGGACGGCTGTTGCATTTTTAATGCCAACCATAATGGGTATTATTCTTTGTTTTGTTAGCAACCTAATATATAATTTAATAATATAAAAACCGAGTTTTAAAAACTCGGTTTTTTAATTATATATTTGCCAATAATAGCGCCTGTTGCTTGGTGGAAAATCATCAAGAATGCCATATTGCGGGTCGTAAAACAGGCCGTCAAAATAAAGCGACCAATGCCAACAAATTGGTGTTTCAAGGCTAAGCAACGCAATTTTCGGTAGGTCTTCTTTATTAGTTACCGCAAACCTTTGCTCGTTAAATTTTATATTAAAATCCGAAAGAATGCGCTTCATACATTTTAAATCGGTTTCTCTTTCGGTGCCGCAAAGCTCTATAATTTTATTAACATTAACACCCGTGAGCATAGCAAGCACTGCCTGACCGCAGGCTAGCGGATTAGGCTCGAAAATATGTTCCACACAATTTACAACCGGCATTTTTACACCCCTAAAATTAATATTTATAATTATACATAAAAAAGTCAATTTTTTCAAGGATAAATGGCTATTGGTGTTGACAAAAAAATAAAGTTGTGTTAAAATATTTTAGTCGCACACGGAGAGGTATCGAAGTGGTCATAACGAGGCGGTCTTGAAAACCGTTTGGGAGCAATCCCACAAGGGTTCGAATCCCTTCCTCTCCGCCATTTTTAATTTTAAATTTGTTACAACACGGAGTAGTACTCAAGTTGGTGACGAGGCACCCCTGCTAAGGGTGTAGGTCGGGTAACCGGCGCGAGAGTTCGAGTCTCTCCTACTCCGCCAAAATCGACAAATCTCGATAGAGGTTTGTCGATTTTACTTTTTCACTCTTAACTCTTCACTTTTCATTATTCTCTTTGTGTCGATTTTGGCAAGTAATAAGTAATAGTGAATAGTGAAGAAGTATTTTTTGCAAGGCTTCGCCTTGCTTTTTTAGTTTATGGAAGGTATAATAAATACAAGAGGTGTATAGCTATGACCGAAAGTCCTTTAATGATAAAATCCAAAGAATTTGCACTCACCGTTATAAAAGTATGTAAAGAATTAAGAAATGCAAAATGTGAAAGAGCTTTAATAAATCAGTTTTTGCGTTCGGGAACAAGTATTGGTGCGAATATTCGAGAGGCATTTTATGCACACGGAAAAGCCGATTTTGTAGCAAAACTACAAATCGCACTTAAAGAATGTAGCGAAAGTGAATATTGGATAGAATTACTTATAGAAAGCGGATACTATGCTGACAAAGAATTGCTTGACAAATGTATTGAGGTAAAACGCATCCTAATCGCTTCAATCAACACCGCAAAGGAGAATAATAAATGATTAAATGGTTTTCAAAGTTGAAAAAGTGGGAAAAGACAGTTATATCTTTAGCCATTATTGCAACAGTGCTTTTTATAACATCAGTTTTATTTGATTTTTCTCGGCATAGTAATTTTTATCAACCATGGTTTTACGAAGCAAAAGAGGATTATGAAAAAAATATTTTTGATATTGAAATCATAAAAATCGTACAAGAACACGGAATAACACAATCAGGAAAAATGGATGTTGTTAAAAGTACGTTTTATTTGTTTGATTTTCCTATAAATATTGTTGAGCGTTAATTCAACTAAATATGTGGAAGTTCAAACACATAGGTAAAAAATTCAAAAACTTCAAATTTGTTCTACCTCTCTAAAAAATCGGCAAGTTTTAACTTGCCGATTTTTTTATGCCTATTCACTGGGTTTTTGATATTGCATAGCCCTTTGACTATCATTCATACCCTTTGTGGTTGGGTCAACTATAACGCCAATAACAGCCACTATTACCGTGCCTATTAAAAACGGATTTTTGAAAAATTCAAGTAATGCGTTGGCCAATGCCTGCCAACTGGTAAGCATTTGTGGCTCTACACCCATTGCCGATAATATAACCCCCACAAGACCTATCCAAAAATATGGGTTTTTAACCCTTACCTTCCAATTAATTTTCATGGTAACACCTACCCTATATAAATTTTCACGGCATCTATTGTTTTGCCGATAATGCCAGCGTAACCGTTAATAGAGTCGGATTCACTGTAGCCTGTAACAAATGGCAACCAACGGTTTTGCTCCTTTAGGTGCACAGCATAATTAATTTTCCTTCCGGTATCGGTTCTCATCATTAAGGCATCTATGGGTTTATTATAAAGCCCCGCATAATCTTCACGGTTTTTAACCTCGGGCAGCCAACCGCCACCGGCAACATGCACTTTGTAAAAAATATTTCCACCACTTAAATTGGCGTATATACAGGCAGCATCGTGCCCAATAATACCTGCATAATCATCTAAATTTTTAACATTAGGGAGCCATTTTTTCAAAGTGTTATCCCACACCTGATATGTAATATCAAATGCTTGATTTACAGTATTATCTGCTTTTTTATTAAGTGATAATTTTGTTACTATTGCCTCGACACAACCTTCGGCCACCTTGTTGGCAAAATCTTCGGTTAAAATTATAGGGGTGTCGGTGGTGCTGTCCATATAACCGCACTCTATAAGCACGGCAGGCATTGCCGTTTCGCGAAGTTCGCCAAAATCGGCCGAGCGAAGTGGTTGTGAACGGTTTCCCTTTAGGCCTGTTTTAGCAACAACGCTGTTATAAATAGTGGTTTGCCACTGCTTTGTAGCATTGTCAACATTGGTATAAACATAGGCCTCTATGCCACCACCCGAGCCGCCGGCAATACCGGCATTATGGTGAACCGACAAATAAAAATCGGCCTTAAATTTATTTGCCAAGATTGCCCGTTGAGATATTGTCTTATCGGTTTGACCGGTAGCATCATCGCACCTGATTAACTCATAACCTTCATATGCCTTTAATTTTTCTTCAATTTTATTGCAAATTCGGCTGTTTAATGCCCATTCCCTTGTCTCATTAGGGTCTAAAGTTTTTAAACATCTTTTTCCGGGTGTATATAACCCGTGCCCTGCGCTTAAAGCTAACTTAAACATAAACTCCTCCTTTTAATTTGGTTGATGAAATTTTTGCAAATTATCTATTCTTTTATGAGCCTGTTTGCAAGATTCTTCGTTGCGAACTACCCTATCATGTATTTCTTGAATTTCGGTTCTGAATTCTCGGGTATCTCTTTTCATATCGTCAACACCCGCTTTTATGTAACCTAGCTCGGTTAAAATAATGCCGCCTTCTTTACCTTCAGTTTTATCATCAATTTTTTTGTTTCTGACCAAAGAAATTAAACCGGCCGACATTCCTACTAAGCCCACAACAGCGCCTATTATTCCAAAAATTAAACTCCACACCTTTGTTTCCCCCCACATTCTGCATGCTTTTTATGTTTTTGCAGGGTTTTCAGGTTGTTTATTACCACTATTTTCATGCTTTTTCCCCTATTTGATTTTCCAAAGCTGTAATTCTGCTGCTTAATTGCTCAATAGTATCTTGTAAATTAGTTGCACCTGCCATATACCAAACGGCTATTGTTTTTGCTTCTTCATTAAGGCCTGCAACTTTATAAATGTAGCCGTTTTGTGTACAAATTAGCATATCGCCAATTTTAGGTCTCACATCATAATCAGTAGGACCATATTTTACTTCACCATAGCCGCAACCATATTTCACTTGCATATATTGTACCCATTGGCTTGTACCGTAAGGGGCATCTGTTAATGGTTTATCGGTTGTAAAAACCGCAAACCTCTCGTCTTTATCTGCTTTATTGGTATATAAATCAGTTATTAACGGAGTAATTTCATCTCTTGCCGCTGTAACTACTTGTGCTACGGCTTTACCACTTTGTGCGTTCTCACTTGTAGGGTTAAAGTTTTGCTCTATTATTTGAGCTTTTGCTTTTTTCCATGGTAGGTCTTGCCAAGGGGTTTGACCATCGCCCACCTTTAGCCATTCATCGTTTTCTGAATCTGAAACCACGGCAGGCTCACCCATTAACAATATTGGATTAATGCTTTGCCAATTTTCTAAAGTATCGGAACGCAAAGCAAAAGTAGTTTTTAAAAACATTTTATCTGCCATAATATTCCTCCTATTTCCATTTACCAATACAGTGCACAAAAGCACCAACATTTATTCCTTCTGGTTGCTCGTTCGGCTCTGTTGGTTTTCTTACATATAAGTTGATGTGTGTGGATGTAGGTTGACTATATATAACATAACCAAATTCCATTCCATAAGCTTCAGAAACATTTGCCGTTTGGAAACTAATGAATTGAAAAGGGAAATTAACAGTTAAATATCCTCCTGTTGTTTGACCTGATAAATGGCCCCAACATTCAGCAAGTCCACTATTCCATTTGCGATAAGTCCAAATATCAAATGCACCTTGCTCTACTATATAATCTTTTATTTCACCCAATTTGTTCTTTATTTCGGAACGTTCAATTTCGGCTAGTTGTTTATTATTAAAATACTCTATCTTATCCGAACTATATTTTAAAGAACTTACATAATTATTATCGGCCTCAGTAGTGGGTGTGTATTTTTTGAATTCATTAGCAACCGCTTTGTTTTGTATTGCATTAGAACTGTTCTCTGAAAGTTCACTATCTATAACCAATTCTATATTCGAAGTATTGCTTGCATTACCACCTAAAAATATGAACTCAGCACCATTTTCAAGTGCAAACTTAGCATTAACGGTTTGTTCGGCAGCATTTACGGCATTGTTTGAATTTATTTCTGTTTCGGCACCAATCCTTTGAATTTCGCTATACATATTTTGTACGCTTTGTTCTATAACCGAAATATTATTTTCTATTTCTTGGGCCGTTTCTTCGCCCTTTGCCACAGCAGTTAAAAACGCAAAAACCGGATAAGAATAACATACGCCTGTTTGAGAGCCATTTTCGTCTAAAAATGTAATTACAGCCGTTATTTGAATTTCGCCACCCTGTTTAGTAACACTGTATGGTATTTTTCGGCTTATTTTGCCATCGGTACAGGTTAAGTTTTCACTTGGGTTATATCCATTTGAAGATGTATTAAAATCTATTCTATACAAGGCATTTATATTACCTAAAGCCGACAAATCAAATATAACATTGGTAGCGTCGTTTTCATATTGCATGCCACCCCACTGCTTTGTTGCGGGTAAAACGCCTTTTGTATCTTGGGTTATTTTATATAAAATTTCTCTAACCATAACTTTCCTTTCTTAAAATATTTATAATTCCTTATAATTTATATTTAATGCCGAAAAATTAATTTTCCCCAACGAATTAAGCATTATCATTACCCCCGAGGTGTAATTTACGGGGTTAATTATTTTAATATTTTGATAATAGTTTGGCGAATTACTGTCTAATTCGTTTTGGTTTAAAATAATTGTTTCGGAATAATTAGAATCATCGGCGATTATATTTAATTCTATTGGTACGGCGTTGTTATTACCTAAACTTAAGTTAACGGCATTAATTTTTTTATTATTAGTGGGTGTTTTAAAGTTATAAAACTTGGTTTTAACAACACTTTCAATTTGGGTTGTATGTTCTTCTTTATAAAAATATGTAGTAATCAAATGCGGTTGTGCTACCAAATAGGCCACTGTGTCGTCCTCACCTTCAAAGCAATATAACTCCGGCAGCCTATAAGCCCCATAGCCATCGGTAGATGTTTGAGGAACTACCCAAAAATAAAGTTTTTCCTTATAACAAAAAACATCGTTTACATTTGGCATAACAAACTGGTTTATATGTTCTTTATCATTAGTTTTATAAAGGTGTTCTATAAATTTAGGGGTTTCCCAAATCCACCATGGTATATAAAGCTGAACATCTTCACTTTTTATATACCGCGAGGCATTAACATATCCGTAAGAATCATACTGCATTAAATAAAAAATATTTTCCACCTGCAACACATAATTACCCTGAAAATCGGTAGCATAGGCCTTTTTTAAGGCACTCTCGCTATGGCTGGAAAGTTTTTTCTCTATCATTTGCGACACATTAAATATTAAGCGCTCGTTATATTTGTTAGAAGAATACATAGTATAAACCTTACCGCCGGAGGTCAGCCACACAAGCCTATTACGGCAAAGTTTTACGGTTTGAGGGCAATCGCACCCTATGTAAGAATGCAACCTTTTAACAGAAAATGAAACATTTTGGCCCGAACCTTTATATTCTACACTATGTATTTCGTTTTCCTTAAAAACCATTAAATAATTACTTTGTTTAGCCAAAGCCGTTATGCTACCATTTTTACCACCCATATATGTTTTGCCGTTAACGGGAAAATAAAGCGGGTTATCGGCACCGCTGCGGCATAACACCGACGCTTTGTCTTGGTCGATATTGCCGCCGAAAAATAAATACGCCCCACTGTTTGCCTTTTCACTTTCGCCACCATACCATTCGGCAATGGTGCAATTCAAAATCTCTCTGCACTCCTCGGCATTTCTTTTGCGTGGTGCCGTTATTTCTAAATTGTTGTGCACATATTCCGTTCGAGGCACACTTGCCAAAACATCGGTTCCTTTTTCAAAAAACATAACATACGAACCACTTACAGCCATTACTTTGCCATCGTTTGGTGGGTTTTCTTCGTATTGATAACCCGAATTTGATTTAATTTTTACCGAATGAATACGTGTGAAACCATAACAGTCGGTTATTTTGGCAGTAACCGTTTGTCCTACGAAATTTGCCGAATTGTAAATTAATCCATACCTCATATAATCGCTTTTAACATATCCGTCTTTATCGGGCATTTCGTATTTTTGTGCGGTGGAAAAAAGCATTTTATATTTATCCGACAAAACGTTATAATCTTCGTAATATTCGGCACCACGGGCAATTAATTTTTCGAGTGTTGCAATACCACTGTTGTCTGAGATTCCGTTAATTAAAACGGTGGGAATATAAATATCATCGTCGGTTATTCGGGTATAATTCCAACTGCCATTTTGATTATATATTTTAAAAATATAATAAGGTGTTTCTTCATCGGGGTAATATCCTTCGCAAAAGCAATAAATATCGGGGCCGTGCTGAAAAACATTAAAGGCTAAGTCATAGTCTGAATAGCCCTCTATTTCACAAACGGGAATATATTTTTTATCGCTATAAAACCTAAATTTCAACCTATTCCTGCACACTATTACGCTTAAAAAATAGGTTTCACCGTTTTCCATATAGGTAATATTAGGATAATTTTTAATACTTGCAAATGCATCGTAAACAATATCATCTTCAAAATTCCCAAAATCTATTGGTTTTAAACCCGGCCTGGTTCTTAAAATGCCGTTTTTGTGCCACACATTTTTAGCCTCTGTAAATTGGGTGTCAAGGCAATTTAAAATTCCATCTCGCAAATTAACTCCGCTGGAAAAATTACTAACATTAAAACTTTTTTCTTTGTTGGATTTAATTTTAGGCACCATGTTTAGTTCCCCCTCGGCAAAGCATCAATTATACTGTCGGTATAAGAAATCCTCGCCCTTGCATTTGCATAACTTTGTGCAAAATATTGCTCAAGTTCTATGTCCCCCTGCAAGACCGAAAGTTTTTCGGCAACGCCGAGCGGCATAACCGAAGCGCAAATGTTTTCCGGTAGATTAATTTCTTCATTAACTGCTACAACACGGGTTATATTCGAAGTTTTTCCCAATGCTAAGGCTACATCTAAGTAAACCGAGTTAATTATTGCTACGGCATTTTGTCTTATTTTTTCGGTATCGGAATAGCCTAAAAGAGCCAAGGCATTTAAATAAATTTTATTAGCCTGCATTGTTATCCCCCTTTAAAGTGTTGTTGTTTTCTGTAATTTCAGAAATTAATGCATTAACTTTAGGCACCAAACCTTTTGGAATTCTTTCTAAATATTGTTTAGGTGTTATAATGCCAAGTTCTAATAAATTTCCTAAAGTGGATATTACTACGGCCTCACTCCATAAAGCTGTGGTGCCGACATCCACCGTTGCATTTAATATTAAGTTTTTATACCTTTGTGCGTTAAAACTTAAATACTCCATGCCCTGCTCGGTTTGAATTTTAATTTGCCTGTTGCCATATTTACTAATCCAAAAATCTGCCCAGACACGAGCTAATTCCTCTACAAAAGCATAATAACGGTTTTTATAAATTTGCATTGGTTGCAGTGCTGCCTCACGCATTTGAATAATGGCGGTTGCATTGGTTGGAGCAACATTACCAAGTGCTACATCGTTAGCGCCGGCATCGAACAATGTATTAGAACTTATTTCGTTAATGGCTTTAGAATATTGCTCGGCCCATGGGGCAGGCGCCACATATTGCATAGCATTATTAAGGTTGTTTTCATAACCAACATTGGCTCTTATAATTTGGCCGGGGTCATTGGTAATCTTAACATCTTCGCCCACAATATCGTTATTAATAAGAAGTTTGGGCATACCACTGCTTAATGCCGACCAACACTGTGAAGTAAGCATTCGGTTAATTGCTATTTGGTTTGGAATTAAGTGGGTTACCTCACTTTCGCCATATATATTGTTTTTACGGCTTTCCCACCTGAATATTGCTAACGGATAACGGGTAAGTCCTGTATCCCACACGGGTTTAACTACCCCATTTTTTGTAACCTTAACGGCCATAATTTTATAAGTGTCTTCTAAATTATCGTACTGCTTAAACAGTTTGGTAATAACAGCCACACTGCGTGAAGAAGCAAAATTTTCATCGGGTATAATATCGGTGTCTTTTAACCCGTTTTGCTTGGCCTCACGCCTAACGGCCTCTATATCCAACTGTTCCGATATTAAAATATATGGCTGACGCTCTACCTCTTCGCAGCTAGGTTCGCCAAACACTACATTTTCGGCATCTAATATTCTTAAATTAATATCGCCTTTTATTTTATGTGTTTTGGAATAATCGGCAAAAAGTCCTGTTGGGGCATTGTTATCCCAATATGTATAGGCAATACCCAAACCACCGATGTAGGCATTTTTTAAAAGTTGTTCGGCCTTTAAATCAAATTTAAGGCGTTCTGAGCAAATTTTAAAATAGCCCGATAAAGCATCGGTTATGACCGAAATTTCGGCGGCATCGGCCATTGATTTTTCGGGTATATATTCGGGTTTTAACATTTTTTCTTTTAAAATATTGCCGTCTTTAATAATTTGCTTTGTTTTTGTTACACCCTCAGCCGAAAAATTAACCGATACCGGTGCCGAGGCTATTGTGGCAATTTTATATTCGCCAATGCGTTTAATAATGTTACGCCTTGCAAGCGGGCGGCTGTTACCGCACTGAGCACCATGCCATTGGTCACCAACATAAAACCTTTCGTTAAGTTTGGTTTGTTCCGATATTCCCAGTTCACCCAGGCTATCCTTAAAGGCGTTACCATTTTCAAGTTCCTTAAAAATTTCCTGAGGTTTAACCTTAATTTTAATATAATCTTTTATAATAACCCCTCCCTTTTAAAAATGGGCAGTCGGCCGACTGCCCATAAAAAACAACTACGCTTCAAATGATGCGTAAATAGAACCTAAGGCCGATTTTTTTACAAATACATCGTAATAAATGCGGTAATCAAATTTATAAGCGTCGGCATCAACATTTTGTTCGGGTGTGAAAATGCGGATTTTTTCGGTCTTTTTAACCAAGCTGGCAGCCTTTTTAGGTAAAACAAGCATTAAAATATTCTTAGCATCGGCATCTGGGCTAAAGCCACCAGCCGAGTGGGTGTCGTCGCTTTCAACAAAGCTGTATGCAGTTTTCATGCGCTCGGGTGTTACAGGAATAATTGGCACACCGTTTATTGTTTTAACATTAAGATTAATTTCACCCTGCTTAAAGTTAGACACGGTTATCATTTTTTGAAGCTCGGGGCTAAGTTCGAAATCGGACATAATGTTGCCGTTTACAAAACAAACCAACTCTTCTTCAAAACCTGCAACATTCCTAACCTTATTAACAAGGTTTACAAGAGTTTCATAAGGCTTGGCCGAATCGTATGTTACCTTTTGATTATTTTCGTTTGCAATACCGGCGAGTTTTGATAACACATAGGCATCGGTTTCGGGAACAACCTGTGTTCTTACATATTCGCCCAATACCTTGCCGGCTAAATCGGTAATGCCGCTTTCGTCCATATCTTCGCGGTCAATGGAAATTGAACGGGCGCGGTCCATAGACATAGTGAATGGAGTTTGTGCTACGGTTACCATGGCCCTGTTGAAACCGCCTGTACGGTCATAATTTACAAGACCTACAAAATCAAGGTCTGGCACAATTACGGTTTTGGCGCCCACGAATTTTGAGCGTAAAATGTTGTCGGCAAAAAAGCCGGTTACTGCTTTTTGAGTATAAGCTTTATCAAGCTCGGAAGTGAATTTTTTTGCGTATTCAATAGAATTAATTGACATATTTTTTCTCCTTAAAATTATTTTTTTAATTACTGCCCCATATTCCGCGCATTATGGCAGAAAACAAGGCGTTTTCGGTTGGGCGGCCTTCAAGCGCGCCCACCATTTGTTTTTGGTTTGAATTTTGTGTTTGTTTAGCTAATTCAATTTTTCTTTCTTCGCTTAACAAAAAGCGAAGAATTTCTTTTTCAAGGTCGCCACTGTCTAAAGCCTCGTTAATAACACTCTCGGGCAAATCCTCAAGGTCATTAATCTCGGGGAATTTATGAGCTATATTTTTAAATTGCTCGTAAATTTCGTTAGGCTCTGCGCCATGGCTTTTGTTTGAAAAGGTGTTTTGTTGGCCGTTTTTAAAATTACGCATTTGCATAATTTCATCAACAAGCGGGTCATCCTCGCCCAGCTTTTTTACAAGCTCGGCTCGGTAATTTTCGGCTTCGTGGTCTATCATACCTTCAATAACCTCTAAAATGCTTTTGCTGTTTTGTTTAGCACAAACATCTAACTTTGCCATAATGGCTTTTAAATCTTGTTTATAACCGTTGCCCAGGTTTTCAAAGTGCATACCGGTCTGCGCCAACCTTTTGGCTTCCTCTTCGGTTAAACAAATATCCTTGTGGTTATATCTGATAGTAAATTTACCACCTTGCTCTAAATCGGTTACTACGGCATCAATGTTTTCCTTATTTGGTTGTAAGGGTAAATCCAATTCCGCCTCACCTATAATGTCGGCCTCAACTTGCGGTGTGGTATCCTTTAAATTTTCAACCGTCATTTTTTCCTCCTTAAATATTAATCATCTATTCTTTCTTGTGGTCTACCATTATAATTAATAAAATTACTTATTTCTTGTTCTAATTTTCTTTGTTGGGTTTGGCTGTTAATATTGGTCTTTTGGGGCCTGTGCTTTGGTTTTACATCGGCATTAAGGCCAATAATAAACGAAACCATAAGTGTTATTACCCATAACAAAGTCATACTAAAAAAAACATAAACATTTATCATTAAAATCCTCCTTGGGTTATATAATATTCTGCTTTTTTGGCGGGTGCATTTGGTGTATAACTTTTAACATCATAAAAGGCGTATCGCATAGCATCCATTAAGTGATTATTTTTATCGCACGGTTCGTTGCGACCGTTGCCGTTACTGCCCTGCTTCCAGCAATATGATGACAGTTCCGCTATTGTGTTAACACACTGTGGCTTTACGAAAATTTTATATTCTTGTATTTTTGAAATTCCGTTAAGTAAACTGTCTTTACCCTTGACCGAAGGTGAAATTCTTACAATCCCCAAACGCCTTAAGTCATCGTTACTTTTAGGTTCGGCCGAGTCTGCCCTTATTCTTTCCTTGGCATATCCCTTATTTTTAATGGCCGCTGCAATGTCACAGTTAAGCATTTTAGTTTTATAAATTTCATCAAAAACATATATTTCCTTGGCCCTATTGTTAACACTAAAGGCTATAAAGGCTGTGGGGTCGTTAGAATACCCGTAATCGAGCCCAAAATAATTTTTAAAGTTTGGGTTGTTTAAAAATTTGTTATCAAAATCTTTAACCTGCCAATTTTCATAAATTAGGCCCTCGGTTGTTCCCCATTCCCCCAAACCTGCCACGGCATAACGCCTTGGATTTTCACGCTTTAAGCGGTTAAACACCTCAATATCGGTGGCGTCTAAAAATTCGTTTATTAAATAATTGGTTGTATATGTGGCCGTGTTGGGTTGCTTAATATCAAAAAAGCGTTTTTTAAGCCAATGGTGTTCGTTCCAAGGGTTAAAAGTTAAGGTGACCTGCTTAAAAAGCGGTGGTGGCACATATCCCCTTGGCACCGATAAATCAAGTTTTTCAAAATCGGCCTCGTTTTCAATTTCATAGGCTTCTTCAATCCAAACAAAACATAAATAACCCTTTTCTACGGTGGTAGAAGCCAGTTTTAAAACATCGTCAAAACCCCTAAACAATATTTTTTGCCCGGTTGGCAAATAAACCATTTCCATGGGGCTTATGTTGTTTTTAAAAAGATTTTCCACCCCCAACCTTTGTTGAGCCCACTTAAGCTGTGCAAAGGTTGAATCCCTGTGTGTGTTCATAACGGCACGCACCACCAAAATATTGCTTTGCGGATATTTAATTAACCTGTAAATTAAGTTAAGTGCCGTTGTGCTGGACTTTTTGCTTGCTTTTCCGCCCTTTATTACCCTATACCTTTTTTGGCAGTTCCAAAAATCATCATACCCCTGCCCTACAATACTACTTAGACGATATGTCATCTACAATCACCACAGAAGTATCTTTCTTGTCAGGCTCATCGCCCTTATACTGCACCATATTTTTTATAAACTCGGCCCAGCTCTTGTCGCCGCCTACCGCCTTTTTAATGCCTGCACAGGCAATAGCACTTGCATAATTTCGGTTGCTTTTTGAAACGCCAAACTCATCGAACAAGCCTTTTAAATTTTCGTCATTAGCATTTGAGCCAAGCGCTGCATTAAATGCTGTTTGCATTAACCTTTTGTTGTCACTGTTAGTTTTTCTTTTGGGCAATGCTATCCTCCTTTATGTGCGTTTTAAAAAATCTGCAATATCATATTTGTTATCTGAAACAAAGCCTTTAATTTTTGATAGCTTTTGTTCTGCAAGTTCGGTGTTGTTAAGCAAAATATTTTTAAGCTCGTCCAATAAAATTTCATTAATTTCAGGGTCGGTAAAAATGTTATCTAAAAAATAATTAATACCATCTTCTTGCCCAAATTTGTTTAATAAATCTATATCACTCAGGCATTCAAAACAAAAGCACAGCTCAGTTTCACATTCGCCACCGCAGCTAATACAAGCACCTATAGGTTCGGGTGGGTCATCGCTTTGGCAATATTCACATAAAAATATTTTTTCGCCGTGCGGTTCAATCACTTTTTTAAACTCCGAACCTACTGCACCGCATTGTCTGCATTTGTACATTTCGGTCCTCCTTTCTAAATAAAATCTGCTCGAACTTTGTCGAATTGTGAATTATATTCACGCTTAAGATAAAAAAATGTCGTCCCGCTGCTTTTTTGTAAGAAATAAAACTTTAGTAAGCTTTATTATTTCGCTGGCTTTAAACTCGGTTTTATTGGTCATTTTCATATGTAGAGCCGTCGTGGTAATGTTTAATTGCCTCGATATCCACTCCTTTTTTAATCCCGACCTTTTAATAGCCTCTAAAAGCAATTTCGTATTGGTCATATTATCTCCCATCCTTTCTGTGAATTTAATTCACTGTTCGAATTATAACACCATGTTGCTAATTTGTCAACACCTTTTTTAAAAAATTTAAAAATTGTTGACAAACATTCACATTTGTGTTATTATACTGTTGAGGTGTTAATTATGCTTACTCTATATGAAAACATTAAAAAAATAAGGACCGAGCGTGGTCTTTCACAACAAGAACTTGCAGAAAAGTCCGGTTATACCGACCGTTCTTCCATTGCTAAAATAGAATCCGGCAAGGTGGATTTAACACAATCTAAAATCAAAGCTATTGCCAAGGCTTTGGGAATAACATCGGCCGAGTTGTTAGATGAACCCACTTTAGATTTTGCGCCAAGCCTAACACAAAGTTTTGTTACCTACCCCGTTATTGGCGAAATTGCGGCCGGGTACAATAACATTGCACTGGAAAACTGGAGTGGCGACACTGTTGAAATTCCACAATCCTACCTAAAAGGCCACAAAAAAGACGATTTTTTTGTTTTGGAAGTTAAAGGTAACAGTATGTACCCCGATTACCGTGAAGGCGACAAGGTTTTAATATTAAAGCAAGCCAGCCTTGATTACAGTGGTCAGGTTGGTGCCGTTATTTATGATGATGAAATTTCTACCCTTAAAAAAGTTGAGTTTAACAAGGGTGAAGATTGGTTAAGGCTTGTGCCTATTAACCCCAGTGTTCCACCCATTGAAATTTTTGGCGAACGCCTTGCACATTGTAAAGTTTTGGGTGTGCCAAGACTTTTGTTAAGAGAATTTAAATAATAAAAAAGGAGGCATATGCCTCCTTTTTTTATTCGAAAAGCGGTGTTGAAAAATAACGCTCGGCGGTGTCGGGTAAAACGGTAACCACCGTTTTGCCTTTGCCTAATTTTTTAGCAAGGCGAAGGGCTGCCGCAACATTGGTTCCGCTGCTAATACCACACAAGATTCCCTCTTTTGCGGCTAAATCTTTGGAAACCTGCAGGGCTTCTTCGTCTTTAACAATGCAAACATCGTTATAAATGTTTTGGTTTAAAATTTTAGGTATAATACCATCGCCAATGCCCATTTGAATGTGTGTGCCAATTGAACCGCCCGATAATATTGCTGCATTTTCGGGTTCAACCGCCCATATTGTAATATCGGGGTTGGCTGCCTTTAATGTTTCGCCAATACCGGTTATGGTGCCACCCGTGCCTATGCCAGAGCAAAAACCGTGTATTGGGCCGTTCACCTGGTTTAAAATTTCAGTGCCTGTGCCCGAGCGTTGTATGGCAGGGTTTGCGGGGTTTTCAAACTGCTGAGGTACAAACACATTTTTGTCTTTACTTTTCATTTCCAGAGCTAAATTAAGGCATTCTTCTATGCACTTGCCAATGTTGCCGGCATCGTGCACCAAGATAACCTCTGCGCCGTATTGCTTAACTAATTTGCGGCGTTCTTCGCTAACCGAATCGGGCATAATTATTTTTACCTTATAACCATATACCGCACCCACTAACGCAAGACCTATGCCTTGGTTGCCGCTGGTTGGCTCAACAATAATTGTATTTTTATTGATAATGCCTTTTTTCTCGGCTTCTTGTAACATATTAAGTGCTGTGCGGGTTTTAATAGAACCGCCAACATTAAGGCCTTCAAACTTAACTAAAATCTCGGCGCTGTCTTTATCAACTATATTATTAAGGCGAATAATTGGTGTATTGCCTATTGCCTCTAATATATTGTTATATACCATTAAAAACACCCTTTAAAACATATTAATACCGCTTAATTATACTAAAACTGTAATAAAATGTCAAATATTAAAACGGGGGTAAAAACTACCCCCGTTAATATATTATTCTTAAATAACAAATATTCCACCTAATTAATACGGTAAATTGCCGAAGGATTAATATCTCCATTGCCGGTTTCGTTAATAATGCTATCGGCTTTAATGGGGTCATCAACACTTAAGAGCATTATAGCCTTGCCAACCTCGTGCGATATGCAGGCATACATATATTTTACCTCAATATTATTTTTGGTAAGCTCGTTTAAAGAGCTGGCAAAACCACCGGGTTTATCATCAATAGCCACGGCTAAAACATTGGTTACCTTGCCGATAATTCCGTGCTCACTTAAAGCCTGCTTGGCTTTGTGTGGGTTACTAACTATCATACGAAGCACGCCGTATTCATCGGTATCGGCTAAAGATAATGCCGAAATATCAATATTATTTTGTGCTAAAATATCGGCAACCTCGGAAAGTTTACCACCTTTATTTTCAATGAAAACAGAAATTTGTTCTACTAACATAAAAAAACCCCCCTTAAATTTTACGCAAATCTATAATGCGTTTTGCCTTGCCTTCGCTTCGGGCAATAGATTTTGGGTTAACCAAATGCACCTTAACACCAAGGCCTAATGTAGAGCGCAATTTTTCGGTAATTTCTTTTTCGGTTTTTGTAATGCTCTTTAGGTCGTCGGTAAACATATTTTCGCTCATTTCGACATCTAAATCGAATGTATCGGTATTATTTACCCTATCAATTCTAATAACATAGTTAGGTGTTATTTCGCCATTATTAAAGCTCAATAAAACCTCTTCAATTTGCGACGGGAAAACATTAACGCCGCGAATAATAAGCATATCGTCGCTTCGGCCGCTTGGTTTATTCATTCTAACATGGGTTCTGCCGCACTTGCAGGGCTCATAATTCAACGAGCAAATATCGCGGGTGCGGTACCTAATAACCGGGAAGCCTTGTTTTGAAATAGTGGTAAACACAAGTTCACCCTTTTCGCCTTTTGGTAAAACCTCGCCTGTTTCGGGGTTAATAATTTCAACCAAGAAATTATCCTCCCACACGTGCATACCGCATTGGTGTTCGCACTCGGCCGAAACACCGGGACCCAATATTTCTGACAAACCATAAATATCATAGGCCTTAATACCAAGTTTTTCTTCTATCTCATGGCGCATACTCTCACTCCAAGGTTCTGCACCAAATATGCCAACCTTTAAAGAAAGTTCGTTCTTAACGCCTAATTTTTCAATTTCTTCGGCCAAATACATAGCATAAGAAGGCGTGCAGCAAATGGCGGTTGCTTTAAAGTCTATCATGGTTTGAATTTGCAACGCCGTATTACCCGAAGACATTGGAATAACCGTTGCACCTATTTTTTCAGCACCTGCGTGCAGGCCAAAGCCACCTGTGAAAAGACCATAGCCAAATGAAACCTGAAAAATATCGTCTTCTCCAAGGCCAATGCCGGTTAACATTCTGGCAACACACTCGGCCCACATATCAAGGTCATCTTGGGTGTAGCCCACAACAATTCTTTTGCCGGTAGTGCCGCTGGAAGCGTGAACACGGCTTATATTTTGGAGAGGCTCGGCAAAAAGACCATATGGATAATAATCGCGCAAATCTTGTTTGTAAGAAAAGGGCAATTTATATAAATCTTCCACACCCTTAATATCGTCAGGGGTAAGGCCGATTTCGTCCATACGGTTTCTAAAACATTCTACCCTTTCATACATTCTTTTAACCTGCCAACACAACCTTTCGCTTTGCAGCTTTTCAAGTTGTTCGCGTGGCATTGTTTCAATTTCGGGGGTTCTAACAGACATAATTATTTTTCCTCCTATTTTTTACGGTTGCCTAAGCTTAAAATTATGCCCAATGCAACCGACAGTGCTGCGGCCATCATAACCTGATATTGCGCAGGTAATAAAAAGGTTACGGTGTGGGCGGGTATCCAAAACAATGGGACCGTTTTAAATAATGTAAACCCAACAAAATTAGTCCAATCTATACCGCTTATAACCGAGTTTAACGAAACCTTTTCTTTTTTATTGCTAAGTTCTAAAATTTTATCGGTTCCTTTATGTATTGCCATAAATGTGGGGCCAAATGTTGTGTTCATAATTACGCTTGTGTAAAAAGCCTTTAAAA
This sequence comes from Acutalibacteraceae bacterium, assembly GCA_045651765.1. Classification (GTDB taxonomy): domain Bacteria; phylum Bacillota; class Clostridia; order Oscillospirales; family Acutalibacteraceae; genus SIG565. The sequence goes on from JAZRSY010000015.1 coordinate 81,149, forward strand.
ACACACTGTTGCCGCCCGGTAACATACCGCTTGCCATTAAGGCGGCGGCCGCAACTGAGAACACCTTCATCATAAAGGTTATCCAAACGCCAATAAAACCCCAAATAACAAAACGCCAAACTATTTTCACGGGAACAACGGGTTTGGAATTTGCTATTAAGGCTGCAATTAGTTCGCCTGCGGTGGCAAGCAAAGCAAATTTAACAAAGCCCATAATATATGGGTGGTTGCTTGAGAGTTGCTTAAAAACCTCGCGGGTGTTAGGAATTATAAGCACCATGGCAAAAACCAAAACCGAAAAACAAATGTAAGCTATTATTAAAAAATTTTTTAATTTTGTGTTTTTCATTTTGCCAACCTCCTAAAAAATTATTTATAATTATATCCTAAATCAAAGGCTTTTAGGTTTAGTTCTAAAAACTTTTGTGGCACGGTTTCTTTAATAACCTTTACCCAATTTTCATAAGAAATATTTGTACTTTTGGCAAGCAGACCAATAAGCACAACATTAACAGCTTTGGGCGAGCCCGCCTTAATGCTTAAATCTAAAGCATCGATGGCGATGGTGTCAGCTTTGCTTGACAATGTTTCCACAATGCCTTCGGGGTAGGTTGCAGCACCTGTAATTACAGGCATTGGCGCAATGGCGCGGTCATTTAATATTATTTTACCGCCTTTTTTAAGGTATGGTAAAGCTCGCAAAGCCTCTAAGCGTTCAAAGGCTAAAATAATATCGGCTTCGCCCTTATCTATTATTGGGGAATAAACCTTTTCACCATATTTTACATATGTTACAACACTGCCTCCACGTTGGCTCATGCCATGAACCTCGGAAACCTTAACATCGTAACCCTCATTAATAACGGCGTTGCCTAAAATTCGGCTGGCAAGCAAGGTGCCTTGACCGCCAACGCCAACAATCATAATATTTTTAGTAGACATTATGCTTCCTCCTTTGTTATTGCTTTGAACGGACAAACCCCAACACAAAGGCCGCAACCGTTACACTGAGTAGCATCTATTCTGGCCTTGCCATTTTCGAACACAATGGCAGGGCAACCCAACTTCATGCATTTTTTGCAGCCGCGACAGGCTTGGCTATCCACTTTACAATTGCCGCTATATTTAACCGTTTTAAGCAGCGCGCAAGGGCGTTGGGCAATAATAACCGAAGGCTCGTTGCTGTTTAATTCTTCTTTAACGGCCTTTTCAAAACAAACCAAATCAAATGGGTCCTCAACCCTTACCCTATCAACACCAACGGCGTGGCAAAGAGCAACTAAATCCACCTGTTTTGTGGGCTCTTTGCGAATAGTAAGGCCGGTGGTTGGGTTATCTTGGTGGCCGGTCATACCGGTAATTGAGTTGTCTAAAATAATAACGGTATTATTACCCTTATTATAAACAATGTCTATAAGGCCGGTAATACCCGAATGTATAAAGGTGGAATCGCCAATAACCGATACCAACTTTTTAGAGAAATCTTCGCCTCTGGCCTTAGCCATACCGTGAGCGGCAGAAACTGAAGCGCCCATGCAAATGGTGGTGTCTACACTAGAAAGCGGAGCAACAGCACCTAAGGTGTAGCAACCAATATCACCCGAAACGGTAACACCTAATTTTGAAAGCACATAAAAGGTTCCTCTGTGTGGGCAACCTGCACACATTACAGGCGGACGCATTGGCACCTGTGCTATGGGTTCAAAAACATCTGCTTGGGTGTTATTAACCACCTTTTTAATCATATTCTGGCTATATTCGCCAAGCAAAGTAAATTCATTTTTACCCTTAACACTAATGCCTAAAGCCTTAACATAATCTTCAATAAAGGCATCTAACTCCTCTATTACATAAAGGGTTTCCACCTTGCTTGCAAAATCTTTAATTAAATTTTCAGGTAATGGGTAAACAAGGCCAAGTTTTAGGTAGTTAACGCTATCCCCCAAAGCCTCTTTAGCGTATTGATATGTAACGCCTGAGGTTATAATGCCTATTTTACTGCCGTTATCTTCAACCTTATTAAGTTCGGTTGTTTCGGCAAATTTTGCAAGGTTAAGTTCCCTATCCTCTACCTCAATATGCCTTAAAATAGCGTTGGCGGGCATCATAACATTTTTTCGAATGTTCTTTTCATATGGTTTTAAAAGCTGTTCTTCGGGGTCGCACAATTCCACCATGCTTTGTGAGTGAGAAACACGGGTAGAAAGTCTTACAAAAACAGGGGTATCAAACTGCTCGCTTAAGCTAAAAGCCAGTTTTGTGAATTCCTTACACTCGGCCGAATCCGAAGGCTCTAACATTGGTATTTTAGCCGCCTTTGCATAGTGGCGAGAATCCTGCTCGTTTTGTGAAGAGTGCATACCGGGGTCATCGGCCACGCAAAAAACAAGACCTGCATTAGCACCAATGTAACTTACTGTGAAAACAGGGTCGGCCATAACATTAAGGCCAACGTGTTTCATACAGCTCATGGCCCTGCCACCTGCAATAGAAGCGCCAATGGCAGTTTCAGCGGCAACCTTTTCGTTAGGTGCCCATTCCACATAAATATTACTGTAATTTACAACATTTTCGGTAATTTCGGTGCTTGGCGTTCCGGGGTAAGAAGATACCACCTTTACGCCTGCTTCGTAGGCACCGCGGGCTACTGCCGCGTTACCGAGCATTAATTTTTTCATATTTAAAAACCTCACATATCCTTTTAAAGTTCGTTTTCTTTGGCCACTAAGCCTTCGGCACTATATAATTTTCTAAGCTTTGGTTTTTCAATTTTACCGGTAGGATTACGCGGTACCAAAGCAAAAATGATTTTTTTAGGCCTCTTATATCTTGGCAGTTCAAGACAAAAATCGTTAACCTCTTCTTCGGTTAGGGTTTCGCCCTCTTTAACCTGTATAATAGCGGCTGCAATTTCGCCTAAACGACGGTCGGCAAGACCAATAACAGCAACATCGCTAATTGCGTTGTGGCTTCTTAAAAAGTCTTCTATTTGCACGGGATAAATATTTTCGCCGCCCGTAATAATAACATCTTTTTTGCGGTCAACAAGGTAAATAAAGCCTTCTTCGTCCTCTACGGCCATATCGCCTGTAAACAACCAGCCGTCAGCCAAAATTTCATTGGTGGCTTCTTCATCTTTATAATAGCATTTCATAACGCCATCACCCTTAACGGCAAGCTCACCAACCTGATTTTTACCCAACTTATTACGGTGTTCATCCACAATCATTGTTTGCCAACCGTAACCGGCTTTGCCAATGGCGCCAACCTTATCAATATTTTCCATACCCAAATGCACACAGCCAGGTCCAATAGATTCGCTTAAACCGTAGTTTGTGTCGTATTGGTGGTTGGGGAACACTTTTTTCCAGCGTTTAATAAGGCTGGGTGGCACAGGTTGTGCACCAATGTGCATTAACCGCCATTGTGCTAAATTATATTTAGAAATATCAATTTCGCCGCGTTCGATGGCATCTAAAATATCTTGAGCCCAAGGCACTAACAACCAAACAATCGTGCATTTTTCTTCCGACACTGCATTAATAATCCATTCGGGTTCGGTGCCCTTTAAAAGCACCGCTGCCGAACCCACCATAAAGCTGCCAAACCAGTGCATTTTGGCACCCGTATGGTAAAGTGGCGGAATGCACAGAAAAATATCATCTTTAGTTTGCTGGTGATGGTTTTGCTCCACCTTAGCGGCGTGCATTAAACTTTTATGCGAATGCAAAATAGCCTTTGGGAACCCTGTGGTGCCCGAAGAAAAATAAATTGCGGCATCATCTTCATCGGTAATATCAATTTCGGGGGTTTTGGTGCTGCAGTATGTAACCAATTTATCATAGCTTTCGGCATATGCGGGGCAATCCTCGCCTGCATAAATCCACATTTTAATTCGTTTGGCTTTGTGGCAAATGCCCTCTACCCTGCCTGTAAACTCGGGTCCGAAAACAATATATTCGGCATCGGCTTTGTCAAGGCAATATGCAATTTCTTCGCCTGTGTACCTAAAATTAAGCGGTACGGCAACAGCACCTGCCCTTAAAATTCCAAAATAAATTGGCAGCCATTCTAAGCAGTTCATCAAAAGTATGGCAACCTTTTCGCCCTTTTTAATGCCGCGCGAAAGCAACAGATTTGCAAATCTGTTAGAACGGGCATTAAATTCGCCCCAGGTAATTTCGCGCCTATAATATTCTGCGGCGGTTTCCTGTGTTAAAGAGAACTCACGCCAGGTTAAATTTTTGTTATTTTCAAGTTTTGGGTTAATTTCTATAAGGCTAACATCGCCGTTATACAAATTAGCATTTTGGGTTAAAATTTCGGTAATAGGCATTTTAAAAATCCTTTCTAATTTGCTTAAAAAACAAAAAACGCCCTCTAAGCACTTGTTGTGCAGAGGGCGGAATAACCGCGGTACCACCTCAATTTGCCTTTTCTTCACAGAAAAAGCCTTGCTAAGTGAAACTCACTCAAAGGCTGTAACGGGCCTTAATCCCGGCACCCCCTACTTAATAATGGGATTTGTGTTCAAGGGGCAACTTGCAAAGGGTAATTCGCCATATAAAATATTATTGCCTTGCACCAAACGGCAACTCTCTGAAAATTGATTTTAAAGGTTACTAAAACTTTGCTGAAACGTTTTTAATACTATTTGTAACATTATACTACATTTTTTTAAGCTTAGCAAGTATTTTTTATTATATATAAATTTCATATTGCAAAATATTTGTGTTTTATATTATAATATAAACGAGGTGTTAATATGAAAAAGTTTTTAACCTTGTTTTTATGCATAATTATTATTTTAATACTTTCTGCTTGTGGTAAAAGCATTAAACCGGGTAATAAATATGCCGCCGATTTAAGCAGTGGCAGATATGAAATGGAATTCAATAAATCAACCGTTACCATGAAGCTGACCAACCATGACGGAAAAATTATTCAAAACAACGAATATCTTTACTCCTATAATAAATCTAAAAAACATGGTGCTTTTACAATTAACGGCCAAACCTCTCCATTCTCAATGGATTCAGACGGTAATATTAAATTTGGTAATTTAACATTTTTAAAAGAAGAAAAATAAAAAATAAAAGCCATATTTATACTTTTTGTGTAAATATGGCTTTTGTTTTATTTATATAAGTTCAATATATTTATTTGTGTATTCCGCATATTTTTCACGGTAAAACTCGTTATCGCTTCTAAGAATTTTTAAAGATTCGTGCAAATTCATATTCTGCTCGCCCACATCTATTACACAACCGGCAATATTCGAACAGTGGTCAGACACCCTTTCCATATTGGTTATAAGGTCGCTCCACACAAATCCTGCTTCAATTCCGCATTCGCCCATGCGAAGCCTTTCAATATGACGGGTGCGTAGCAATTCTTTCATTCTATCTATAACCTGTTCTAACGGCTCAACCAACATTGCCTCATTAGAATCGTTATTAATAAAGGCATTATAAGAAAGCCCAACAATCTCAAGTGTTGCTGCAGCCAGAGCGTCAAGTTCTGCCTTAGCATTGTCAGAGAACACAATACCTTTTTCTAACATTTCTTCTGTGGATTCAAGAATATTTACAGCGTGGTCAGAAATACGCTCGAAATCGCCTATAGCCTTTAGTAGCATGGATGCCGTAGCACCCTCGGTTTCATTAAGTTGTTTTGCGCTAATTTTTACCAAATAACTGCCAATAACATCTTCAAAGTGGTCGGTTTTGTCTTCGGCTTCGCGAATAGTATCTGCCTTTGCTTTGTCATACGAGCCCAGACATTCTATGCTGTTCTGCAAAGCTTCAATTGCCACCTTTGCCATATCAAAAGTAAAGTTATGTGCACATTCAAGCGCAATGGCAGGGGTTGCAAGAAGTCGCTCATCCAGTTCAGATGCTTTTTCGATTTTTTCACTTTCAGGAATAAGTTTATAAGCAAGTTTTTCAAGGAGCCCCGACATAGGAAGAAGAATCAAGGTGCAGACAATATTAAAGATAGAGTGTGCGGTTGCAATACCTGCAAAGGATGCCGATTCATCCAGTAACACAGGGGCAAACAAAGCCTTGGCCACTGCAAACACACCCAAACACACTGCCGTTCCAATAACGTTGAAAGATAAATGCACAAGTGCAGCACGCTTTGCATTCTTTGTTGTGCCAACAGAAGAAATCATAGCGGTAACACAAGTACCGATGTTTTGACCCATAATAATCGGAATAGCCGCGCCGTAGGAAACAGCACCGGTTGCAGCCAATGCCTGCAATATACCAACCGAAGCCGAGCTCGACTGAATAATAGCGGTAAGAACTGCACCTGCAATAACACCTAAAATGGGATTTTTGAACATAAGGAACAACTCTTGGAAAGCTGGAACATCTCTGAGCCCAGATACAGCATCGGTCATGGTTTCCATACCAAACATAAGAGTTGCAAATCCAAGAAGAACCATACCAATATCCTTCTTCTTATTGCTTTTGGTGAACATAAAAAGAACAATGCCAATGAGCGCGAGAACCGGAGTAAATGAAGATGGTTTTAAAAGTTTTAAAAATATATTACTTCCCGAAATACCGCTAAGGCTTAAAATCCAAGCTGTAACGGTAGTTCCAATGTTGGCACCCATAATAACATGAATGGCCTGCTTTAATGTCATTAGGCGGGAATTTACAAAGCCCACCACCATAACCGTTGTTGCAGAAGAACTCTGAATAACGGCAGTAACACCAAGGCCGGTAAGAAGACCTGCAAGTTTACCTGTGGTCAATTTACCAATCATATTTTCAAGTTTGCTGCCTGCGCTTCGCTCCAAAGCGCCGCCCATAAGGTTCATGCCAAACAGAAAAAGGCTTAAACCACCAATAAGCGTTAGCACATTAAAAATATCCATCTGCAACATCCTCTCTTTTAATTTATATATTTAATATAGTAACGGCAGTTATTCCAACTGCTATTCCTATCCACTGCCACCAAGCAAGTCTTTCTTTGAAAATTAAAGAAGCAAACAACATCGTGCACATTAATCCACCAACCGCTATTACCGGGTAAACCACGCTCGGAGATATTAGTGTTTGTTGTGCTAATAAAATAACCAAAAAGTTTAAACCAAAATTAAAAACACCCGCAATAATCGGAAAAACCGAAACCTTGCCGTTATTTTTAAACTCAGATTTATCGCTTCTAATGTACAAAATTAGCGAATAAATAAAGAAGAAAAAGCAGGCAACAGTCATTAACATACTGCCGTGTTCGCCATCAAACCTAATTTGCTGCTCTTTTTGAATAATTGCACTGCCTGCATTAGAAATAAGCAACAAAGTAGCAAAAATAAGCCATTTTTTTGTTATTTTTAACCCTTTATTAGATTTTCCCTCATACAAACATAAAGTAACGGAAATTACAACCAATATTAAACCAATAACAACTAATAACGAAAATTTTGCATTAGGCCATTTAACAATAATGCCATAAAGCGTTACCGCAATTAACGAAAACTGAAGCATTAAAGATGTTAACGAAGTAGGACCCGCCTGTATAGCCCTTAGTTCGAAAATAAAGGTGCCTGAAAAAAATACGAAAAATAAAATCGAATACGGCAAAACCCTTATATCAAAACTAAAGTTAAATATGTAATATAATAACCACGACAAAAACATACTTGCCGACAAAAATACATAATAAAACGATGTAGTGTTTTTATAACTTTTGGTTTTGTTGTTGAAAAACGTTGCTAAAATGCCGCTGGAGGCAATAAAAATTGCAGAAAATGCTAAATACAAATAAGGCATATTTGCCCTCCTTAACCTTGGTTTTTTGATATTCACAATCAAGCAAATTATAGCATTTTTTAGCTAAAAGTGCAAGTGAAAATATACATTAAAACCCTTTAAAATCATGAAAAATTAAAAAAACGATATATTAGCAAAAACTAATATATCGTTTAAAAAATTAAAGTTGTAATTGTCTGAATTTATAAAATTCGCCTTTTTTCTCTACAAGTTCGTTATAAGTGCCAAACTCTACACACTGGCCATCTTTAATAACGGCAATTTTGTCGGCATTTTTAACGGTAGAAAGCCTGTGTGCCACAATAAATGTTGTTTTATCTTTCGACAAATTATCAATTGCTTGTTGAATATGTTTTTCCGACACGGTGTCGAGTGCACTTGTTGCCTCGTCAAAAATAATAACCCTTGGGTTGCGAATTAAAGCCCTGGCAATTGCCACACGCTGTTGTTGACCGCCCGATAATTTTGTGCCACGCTCACCTATTAGTGTGTCAACACCATTTGGTAAATCGGCCACAACATCGGTAAGGCAGGCAAGTTCTATTATTTCATTAAGCCTTTCTTCACTAACATTTTTTAAACCGTAGGTTATATTTTCGCGCATTGTGCCCGAAAAAAGAATGCTGCTTTGTGGCACCACCGCAATATTTTTACGGTAACTTTTTAAATTTAAATCTTTAATATCAATTCCGTCGATTGTAATTTTGCCACTGTCGCACATATAAAAACCTGTTACAAAGTTAATAATGGTGGATTTTCCGGCGCCCGATTCGCCAACCAAGGCAATTGTTTCGCCCGGGTTTATGGTTAAATTAAGCCCGTTAATAATATCTCTGGTTCCGTCGCGGTAGCCAAACCTTACATCAGAAAAAATAAACTCACCGCGAACTTTATCCATCTCAATTTTTCCTGCGTTTTCTTCCACATCTTTAGAGGCTAATATTTCGCCCATTGAGTTTATTGCTTCAGTACCGGCCGTTATGGTTGGAATCATGTTAAGGATTTGTGAAACATAACTTAAAAAGGTTGTAAAGTAGTTTTGATAAAGTGTAATATCACCAACCGTCAGTCTGCCATTTAAAGCCATAAAAACAGTAAAAATAAGGCAAAGCAACCTAAACGCCTGCATTAAAAGCCAACTTGAAACATGAAATTTACCGTTAACATCATCAATACGGTAGCCAGCCTTGGCATTGTCGCCCAAATAGTTTGACATTCGTTCAATTTCGTAATCTTCAAGGGCGTGGGCCTTGGTTACGGGAATTAAATTTACCATATCGAAAACTTTGGAGTTAACTACTTCTACATTTTTTCTGTATTCCCTGTTTTTTTCACGTATATCTTTTTTAAACCGTTTAGAAATAAGCAGCATAATTGGTGCGCAGGCTATAAAAAATATTAAAACCGACAAATTGCCTTTTACAACTATTACACTTATTATGGTGGTAATATTAACCACTATATGAATAAGATTGGTATGTAGCGACATTATTAACGAGCGAACCGATTCAACATCCCTCATGATTTTGGAGTTGATTTTACCGGCCGCATTTTCTTTGTTAAACTGAATTGTTAAACTTTGCAATTTATTTATAATTGCGCCACGCAACCCCAACTCTATAGAGCGCGTAACATCGTTGCGGCTTGTCATATAAAGGCGTTGCATGGGGTAATTAATTATAATTAAAAATATGGCAATAGAAAGATTTATAATAATCTTCTTTAAAGCATTTTCGCCGCCCATGGTAATGGCATCTATTGCGTTTGCAGTAACAATGGGCATAACCAGCATAACGCTTAACTGAAGCACACAAAAAATTGCCGATATAATTAATTTTGTGTAATAACCTTTGCATATTTTAACAAGCACGCTTAAAGGGCGCTTTTTGTCGGCTTTTTCGTAGCTTGAAAGAATATTTTGCTGCATTTCATAAATATTTTCATTGCTCATATTCTCAATTTTAATTGTTTTTTTGTTTGACAAAATTTTCACCCCTAACCAATTGTTGTAAAATATTATGCCACATCGCAATTAATTTGTAAAGAATTTTATATAAAAAACTCCGCTTTTTAAGCGGAGTTTTGGTTTAAATCTATTTAATCATGCTTGCTACTTCGTTGGCAAAATCGTCAACGCGTTTTTCAATTCCCTCGCCCTTTTCAAAACGAACAAAAGAATCAATAGTAATAGTGGTGCCTAACTCTTTAGCAACAGAATCTACATATTGGCCTACGGTTAAATCGCCGTTAATAACATATTGTTGGTTAACCAAGCAATTTTCTTTGTAGTATTTACCAATTTTACCCTCAACAATTTTGCCAAGAACCATATCGGGTTTGTTGGCCATTTTGGGGTCTTCTTTCATTTGGGCAATAAGAATTTCTTTTTCTTTTTCAATAACCTCTGCAGGAACAGAAGCTTCGTTTAAATATGCAGGGTTCATGGCTGCAATTTGCATTGCAATGTTTTTACCCATTGTTATAATTTCGGGGTTGTTAGCATCAGCTTCGGTATTTAATTTAACCATAACGCCGATTTTACCGCCGCCATGAACATAAGATACCAACTTGCCTTCAAAACGGGCAAAACGGCGAACCTTAATGTTTTCGCGAATGGCTAAGAATAATTCTTGAACCATTTCTTCAACGGTTTGACCGCCTTCGGTGCATTTTAAAAGTGCATCTAAATCGGCCGGAGCGGCATCTATAACAATGTTGGTGATTTTTTCAGCAAGGGCTTTAAATTCTGCACCATTTGCTACGAAATCGGTTTCGGCATTCATTTCTACTAAAGCGCCTGCGCCATCTTTAACAACAGCACAAACTGTGCCTTCGGCTGCAACACGGCTAGCTTTTTTAGCCTGTGAAGCAAGGCCTTTTTCTCTTAAAAAGTCAACAGCTGCATCCATGTTGCCATCGCACTCGGTAAGTGCTTTTTTGCAATCCATCATTCCGCAACCTGTTTTTTCACGTAATGCTTGAACGTCTTTTGCTGTAAAAGCCATTATATTATCCTCCGTAATCTTAAATTATTGGGCAGCTTCTTCGGCTGCAACTTCTTCGGAAGCGGCCTCTTGAACCTCTTCTACGGTTTCTTCAGCTGCTTCTGCGGCTGTGCCTTGTTCGCCTTGACGAGCCTCAATAACGGCCGATGCGATTGTTTCGGCAATAAGTTTTACTGCACGAATAGCGTCGTCGTTACCGGGAATAACTGCGTCTACTTCGTCAGGGTCGCAGTTGGTGTCGCAGATTGCAATAATCGGAATACCTAATTTTTTAGCCTCGGCAACTGCAATTCTTTCTTTGCGTGGGTCTACAATAAATAAAGCGCCGGGGATTTTATGCATGTTTTCGATACCGCCTAAGAACTTCTCGAGTTTTTCAATTTCGAGCTTTAAGCCGGCAACTTCCTTTTTAGGAAGAAGGTCGAATGTGCCGTTTTCTTCCATTTCGCGAAGTTGTTTTAACCTTCTGATACGGCCACGGATTGTTGTGAAGTTGGTAAGCATACCGCCCAACCAACGAGCGTTTACGAAGGGCATTTCGCAACGAATTGCTTCTTCCTTAACAGAATCTTGAGCCTGTTTTTTGGTGCCTACGAATAAAATATCGCCGCCGTTTGCTACGATATCGCGAGCGAAGAAATAAGCTTCGTTAAGCTTTTTAACGGTTTTTTGTAGGTCGATAATGTAAATACCGTTACGCTCGGTGAAGATGTAAGGTGCCATTTTTGGATTCCAGCGCCTTGTTTGGTGTCCGAAATGAACACCTGCTTCGAGTAATTGTTTCATTGATACTACTGCCATTTGTTTTCCTCCTGAGGTTTTTCCTCCATCTCGTTTAACAGTAAACAGCACCTGCCGAGTATCAAGCGGCAATACCTCAACTGTACCAAACGAAATGTGTGTAATATTTGCTGCCTACACGGTAGCTGATAAATTATATCACATCGTTTAAATTTTTGCAAGGATTTTTTTATTTTTTAATGAAATTTATAATTAATAACTTTTTTTATATATAAAATATTGACTTTATTACCTATTTGGGTATATAATCGTAAAAATAGTTTTTTACGGAGGAATATAAAATGGCTTATTATTTTGATAGTGTTTCACACACCTTTAACGAGTATTTATTAGTACCGGGTTATTCTTCGGCCGAGTGTGTTCCGGCCAACGTTAGCCTTAAAACACCGCTTGTTAAATTTAAAAAGGGCGAAGAACCCACTATTTCACTTAACATACCCATGGTTAGTGCCATAATGCAATCGGTATCGGGTGAAAAATTAGCTGTGGCTTTGGCTAAAGAGGGCGGAGTTTCGTTTATATACGGTTCGCAATCTATTGAAGATGAAGCAGCTATGGTTGCCCGCGCTAAAAACTTTAAGGCCGGTTTTGTTATTAGTGCTTCTAACCTTAAACCTACCGACACCCTGGCTGATGTTATAGCCCTTAAGGAAGAAAACGGATTTTCAACCATTGCCGTTACCGACGACGGCACTGCCAACGGCAAACTTTTAGGTATTGTTACCAGCCGCGATTATAGGGTCAGCCGTATGGATAAATCCACTAAAGTAAGCGAATTTATGACTCCGTTTGATAAATTAATATACACCTACGACGATGTTACACTTAAAGAAGCCAACAACATTATTTGGGAAAATAAATTAAATGCCCTTCCCGTAATTGATAAAAACCAAAACTTAAAATCAATTGTTTTCCGCAAAGATTACGACCTTCACAAAGCAAACCCGTTAGAGTTATTAGATTCCGACAAACGCTATGTTGTAGGTGCCGGTATTAACACCCGCGACTACGAAGAAAGGATTCCTGCATTAATAAACGCAGGTGCCGATGTTCTTTGCATAGACTCTTCCGAAGGCTTCAGCGAATGGCAGGCTCGCACACTTAAATTTGCCAGAGAAAAATATGGCGACAAAATTAAAATTGGTGCCGGTAATGTTGTGGATAGCGAAGGCTTTAATTTCTTGGCCGATGCCGGAGCCGATTTTATAAAGGTTGGCATTGGCGGTGGCTCAATTTGTATTACCCGCGAAACCAAAGGTATTGGCCGTGGCCAAGCCACAGCACTTATAGATGTTTGCAAAGCACGTGATGAATATTATAAAAAGCATGGCGTCTATATTCCTGTTTGCTCAGACGGTGGCATTGTTCACGACCACCACATGACCTTAGCGCTTGCCATGGGTGCTGACTTTTTAATGCTTGGTCGTTATTTTGCCAGATTTGACGAAAGCCCAACCAATAAATTAATGATAAACGGCAGCTATGTTAAAGAATATTGGGGCGAAGGCTCTAACAGGGCTAGGAACTGGCAACGCTACGACCTGGGCGGCGATAAGAAATTATCGTTCGAAGAAGGTGTAGATTCCTATGTTCCTTACGCCGGCACTCTTAAAGATAATGTAAATATTTCACTTGCTAAGGTGCGTTCTACAATGTGTAACTGCGGTGCGCTCAACATTCCCGAACTGCAACAAAAAGCAAAACTCACACTTGTTAGTGCAACAAGTATTATTGAGGGCGGCGCACACGATGTTATCACTAAAGAATCAGGCAATATTCACAAATAAGCAATAAAAATAACCCCCGTGCAACTTTTGTTGCACGGGGGTTTTGTTTTTTATTAATAATTATAACCAGCCATTAAAGCTTTAACATTTGCTTCAAGCAAATCGGCACGTTTGGCCGATACTACCTTTTTCATGGCCTCTACAGCGTTATCTATCGAAACAACGCCTGATTCTTTAATCATTTTACCAAGCATTATCATATTAGCAAGTGTGGGCACACCGGCATCGGCCGCCATTTTTGTAGCAGGAATATAATAAGCGTCAATATCGGTGCGTTCGGCCTTGCGTTCTATAAGTGTGCTGTCAACAATAGCCTTGCCGCCCTTTACAATCTGGCTTTCGTATTTATCAAACGACGGAAGGTTCATGGCCAATAAAATATCGGGGTTTGATACTATTGGTGAACCAACGGCTTCGTCACTTAAAATTACGCCGCAACTAGCAGTACCGCCGCGCATCTCGGGGCCGTAGGAAGGCAACCAGCTAACCTGTTTTTCTTCAAACAGGCCTTCGTATGCTAAGCATTTGCCCGCAAAAAGAACACCCTGACCGCCAAAGCCTGCAATTAGTATTTGTGTAGTCATTATTCGGCCTCCTTATCTTTGTCGCGGTAAACACCAAGCGGATAATGCGGAATCATTTTTTCATCCACCCACTCTAAAGCTTTAGAGGGTGTCATGCCCCAGTTGGTTGGGCAGGTAGAAATGATTTCGATTAATGAAAAACCTTTATTTTCGGTTTGGTTTTTAAAGGCTTTTAAAATGGCCTTTTTGGCATTTTTAATGTTTTTAACATTATTAACTGCAACACGCTCAATATACTGTGGACCCTCTAAAGTGGCCAACATTTCGCTAACTTTTATGGGGAAACCGGCGGTTTTAGTATCGCGTCCATAGGGGGAGGTCTGTGTTACCTGACCCGGCAGCGAGGTTGGTGCCATTTGGCCGCCTGTCATACCGTAAATTGCATTATTAACGAAAATAATTGTTATATTTTCGTTTCTGGCAGCGGCGTGAACGGTTTCGGCCATACCAATAGAGGCTAAGTCGCCATCGCCTTGATATGTAAACACGATATTTTCGGGCATACACCTTTTAAGGCCTGTGGCAATAGCAGGGGCACGGCCATGGGCGGCCTCTACCATATCGCAGGCAAAATAATCGTATGCCATAACGGCGCAACCAACAGGCGCTACACCTACGGTTTTGCCTTCAATACCCAATTCATCTATAGCCTCTGCAACAAGACGGTGGATTATGCCGTGTGTGCAGCCGGGGCAGTAATGAAAAGGTGCATCGGTTAATGCTTTAGGTTTTTGAAAAACAATCATTATTCTGCCTCCTTAACAAGATTTTTAATTGATTCTAACACCTGTTCAGGTGAAGGAATCATGCCGCCAACACGGTTGCAAAGATTAACGGGTTTACTGCAATTAATAGATAATTTAACATCTTCTATCATTTGGCCCATAGAAAGTTCTACCGACACAAAGCCTTTAACCTGTTTTGCGGCCTTTGCAAGCGGAGCTTTTGGGAACGGCCATAATGTAATTGGGCGAATAAGACCAACCTTAATGCCTTGTTTTCTGGCCTCAATAACGGCATTTTTAGAAATACGGGCAGCAATACCGAATGCTACAACACAATATTCGGCATCGTCCATCATAAACTCTTCATAAATGCACTCGTTTTCTTCTATTTTCTTATAACGCTCGAAACGCTCGAAGTTAGTTTGCTCCAAAATTTCGGGCTTTAGGTAAAGTGAATTTACAACATTGTGCTTTCTTTGGTTGTTTGTGCCCCTAACGGCCCAAGGTTTTTCAACATTAGTGTTTTGGGGCTCGGGCAGTTCAACGGGTTCCATCATTTGACCCATAGTACCATCGGCCAACAACATAGCCGGCACCCTGTATTTATCCGATAAATCAAAGGCTTTAACGGTCAAATCGGCCATTTCTTGAACCGAAGCGGGTGCTAAAACTATTAAGCGGTAGTCGCCATGTCCGCCACCCTTTGTAGCCTGAAAATAATCTGACTGTGAAGGTTGAATTCCGCCAAGGCCGGGGCCACCACGCTGAACATTAACTATAAGTGCAGGTAAATCGGCACCTGCTATGTATGAAATACCCTCTTGCTTAAGCGAAACGCCTGGGCTTGAAGAAGATGTCATAACCCTGAAGCCTGCAGCAGCAACGCCATAAACCATATTAATGGCCGACACTTCGCTTTCGGCCTGTAAAAATACGCCGCCAATTTTGGGCATTCTTTTAGCCATATAGGCTGCAATTTCGGTTTGGGGGGTAATCGGGTAGCCAAAATAGTGCATACAGCCGGCCCTTATAGCCGCCTCGGCAATGGCTTCGTTACCCTTCATTAAAACTTTTTCTGCCATTATTTTACCTACCTTTCTACCGTTATTACACAGTCCGGGCACATTGTGGCGCAAAAACCGCAACCAACACAAGCCGATTGGTTAGTGATTATTGCGGGGGAATGCCCCTTGGAATTTATTTGGTCTTTAGCTATTATTAAAAGTTTTTTTGGACAGGCCTCGACACAAAGGCCGCAACCTTTACAAAGGTCTGAATTAAAGGTTATTTTAGCCATATAAACTACTCCTTAATATCAAAATATTTTTGTTGTAAAACAAGTGGAACTATATTTTCAAGGTTAACGCTGTCGGCAATATCGGCCCTGACGGTTGTAAAAATTAATGGTAAACCCGTTAATTTTTCAAGCTCTTTGGCCTTAATATTGCTGGCAACTATATCTTCGGGGGTTGTTTGGTTGCCTAAATTAGAATTATTAACTATAGCCGTGAATTTTATTTGAGAAGCCTCTTCAATTTCGCGCATAACCTCTATTGCCGACTGCGGCGTGGTGGTAAGCGGACGATAAAAGTTAGCAACAAATACCATTTCGTAATTGTTTTCTTCTAAAATATAGGGTCTGTATCGGCCAAGGGCGTAGGCTCCGCGGTCGTCTCCGCCTATATCTAACACGGCATAAATGTTTTTGTTTTGCACAAGGCTGTAAGCCTCGGACGGTAAGGCAGGCAAATCAACATTTGTGTTGGCAAACGAGGGCGAAATTACCTCTATTCCCTCTTTATTTAGCAGCTCGGCACTGTCTTTAGTGCGAAAATATGGGTTAACAATATCTAAATCGGCTATTTTTACATTAAGCCCTTTGTTTTTTAACAAAACGGCATAATTAACCGCTATATTTGTTTTTCCGCTGCCGTAATGCCCTGCAAACAGTGTTATTCTTTTAAAATTAACCATTGCAAACCTTGGTGCTCCAACCGTGAGTATCTTCTGCCTTGCCCCACTGAATAGCGGTTAACTCGTTATATAGTTTATAGGTAACCTCACCTATTTGGTTGTTGCTTACGGTATATTCTGTACCTTTATAGAAAAGGTGGCCAATTGGCGATACAACGGCAGCTGTACCGGTACCCCAAGCTTCTTCTAATGTGCCGTTTTGTGCGGCCTCGAAAAGTTCATCAACCGAGATTTTGCGTTCTTCTACTGTATAACCCCAATCTTTTAACAGTTCGATGCAAGATTTACGTGTAATGCCGGGTAAAACCGAGCCTGTAAGTTCGGGGGTGATAATTTTGCCGCCTATTTTGAACATTACGTTCATGGCGCCAACCTCTTCAATATATTTTCTGTCTACACCGTCTAACCAAAGAACCTGTGTGTAACCGTTCTTTTCGGCCCTTTGGCCTGCCCTTAGGCTTGCGGCATAGTTACCGCCGCATTTGGCATAGCCTGTGCCACCGCGAACGGCGCGAACATCTTCCGATTCTATTGCAATTTTAACAGGATTTATGCCCTCGGCATAATATGCGCCAACCGGCGAGCAAATTACGGCAAAAACTGCATTGCTAACGGCGTGCACGCCAAGGTGTGGGTCGTTTCCATATAAGAATGGGCGTATGTAAAGCGATGTTCCTTCACTGTGGGGTACCCAATCTTTTTCAAGTTCAACCATTGTGTTTAATATTTCTAAGCAGCCTTGTTCGTCTAACTGTGGCAAGCACAAACGCTCGGCCGAATTGTTAAGCCTTTTAATATTTTCCATTGGTCTAAACAGGCGGATTGTGCCGTCAACAGCACGGTAGGCCTTCATACCCTCGAAAATTTCGGCGCCGTAATGAAAAACGGTGGAAGCGGGGTGTGTGGGAATGGGGCCGAACGGCTCTATTCTTGCGTTATGCCAACCCTTGTCGGCACTGTAATCCATTAAAAACATATGGTCGGTAAAAATTTTGCCAAAACCTAATTTGCTTTCATCTTGAGGGTGTGGTTTTGGGTTAGAAGTTTTGGTTATAGAAATTTCGTATTTCATACAATTTTCTCCTTTAAAAAATTATAGTTTGTTGCGTTGTATTTTACCGCTTGCGGTTTTAGGTAACTCTTCACGGAAGACTACTACACGCGGATATTTATAAGGAGCTGTTCTGGATTTTACATAGTCTTGAATTTCTTTTTTAAGTTCTTCGGTGCCCTCGGTGCCCTTTGTAAGCACTATGCTGGCCTTAACAATTTGGCCCCTTACTTCGTCGGGCATGGCCGAAACACCACATTCAAGAACATATGGCAGTTCCATAATAACATTTTCTATTTCGAACGGGCCTATGCGGTAGCCTGAAGACTTAATAACATCATCAACACGGCCAACATACCAGAAATAACCGTCTTCATCCTGCCAAGCAGTGTCGCCTGTATGGTAAAGGCCACCATAACGGCACTCGTTGGTTTTTTCGGCATCTTCATAATATCCGGTAAATAATCCGCACGGGTTGCCGGCAGAAATATCAATGGCAATTTCGCCAACCTCGCCAACAGGTACGGGTTTATTTTCAGAATCAACTAATTTAATGTTATAAATAGGCACCGGTTTGCCCATTGAACCCAATTTGGTTTTGGTGCCCGCAAGGTTTGCTAATGCAACGGTGGTTTCGGTTTGACCAAAGCCCTCCATAATTTGTAGGCCTGTTGCATTTTCAAATTGGCGGAAAACCTCGGGGTTTAATGCTTCGCCGGCGGTGGTCATATGCTCTATGCCCGAAAGGTCGAACAAGGATAAATCTTGTTTCACCATCATTCTTAAAATGGTTGGTGGAGCACAGAAGGTTGTAATGCCGTATTGGCGGAACATTGGTAAAATATCGTTAGCATCAAAGCGGTCAAAATCGTATACAAAAATGGGTGCTTCGCACAGCCATTGGCCGTAAATTTTGCCCCAAGCGGCCTTAGCCCAACCGGTATCGGCTATGGTTAAATGCAGGCCTTCGGGGTTTACACAGTGCCAATATTTTGCCGTTATAAAATGGCCTAACGGGTATTTAAAGTTGTGCATGGCAATTTTTGGGTTGCCCGTTGTGCCTGAGGTAAAATACATAAGCATTAAATCATTACCACAGGGCGATTCTTCGGTTCGGGCAAATTTGCCGGTATATAGGCAATATTCCTCGTCGAAACTGCGCCAACCATCACGGCTGCCGTTAACAATAACCTTTGTTTCAAGGCTTGGGGAATGTTCGGCGGCTTTTTCAACCTCTTGCGGAATATTGTCGTCAGGGGTGCAAATTATCATTTTAACCCCTGCTTTATTTAACCTATAGGTAATGTCGTGCTCCTTTAACTGATTGGTTGCAGGAATGGCCACGGCACCAATTTTATGAAGCGCTAACATGCAAAACCAGAACTGGTAATGGCGCTTTAAAATAAGCATTACCTTATCGCCCTTTTTAATGCCCAATGATTTAAAGTAGTTGGCCGTTTGTGAAGAGGCACGTTTTAAATCGGCAAAGGTAAAGTGGCGTTCTGTTTTATTGTTATCAATGTGCAGCATTGCTGTTTTATCGGGTGTTTTTTGGGCAAGTTTATCAATAACATCAAAGGCAAAGTTAAAGGAATCTTCATTTTTAAAGGTTATTTCTTTAAGTTCGCCGTTTTCGCCCTCTGTTTTATTAATAAAGTTGGCGTAAACCCTTTTCACGCCTGTGGATTTTTTAGCAGGTGTGGCTATAAACTCGCGCGCACCGCTATGAATCAAGGTAGAAATAGGCTCCCTTTCGGGATTTAACACTATTGCATAAAAAATACAATCGCCGCCCACTGCTACCATACCGTGTGGGGTAGAACTATCGTAATAAATGCTGTCGCCTTCGTTTAAAAGCTCAATATGGTTACCAACCTGCACCTTTAAGGTGCCTTTAACAACGATGTCGCACTCTTGGCCTTCGTGGGTAGTAAGTTCGATATTGGCGTTTTGTGCCTTTTCATCATAATCACACACAACATAAAGCGGCTCGGCAATACGGTTTTTAAATGCAGAAGCCAGGTTATAATATGTCATGGAATGGGCCTTTTGAATGTGTTGGCCTTCGCCTTTGCGGGTTACGGTATAACCGACAAGGCGGGGACCTGTGCCCTCTATAATTTCGGTAACATCGACATTAAGTGCCAAAGCACACCTATAAAGAAAGGCGAAGTTAAGGTCATTAAGCCCTGCTTCACAGGCTGTATATTCGGCAATCGAAACACCGGTTTTTTCAGCCATTTGCTCGGGCGTTAGGCCTATAATTTCCCTAAGGGTTTTTATACGCTGGGCCATTTCTTTAATTTTAAACTGTAATCCTGTTTCGGTGTTCATGTGTTCCTCCGTTTTTTAGGGCAAAATCAAAACAGCTCGCCCCAAAGATATAATATCTTTTGAGACGAGCTATAAGTTTACTTATATCCCGCGGTACCACTCAAATTGCACAAAAGTGCCACTCAGGCTCTAACAAGCCGTATGCATTAACGCAGCAGTAACGGGAAGGTTCTACTCGAATAAATCTTTCTTCCTTCCGGCTCGGGAGCTACAAATAATGGGGCTTTTGCAACGGCTTTCACCAAACGCCGCCTCTCTAAAGCTTGAGCGACCATTATCCTCTTCGTCTACGCCTTTAGATATACAAGAATTATATCATAACTAATAAAAATTTGTCAATATATAATTTATAGTTTATTTCTTTGTATTTTACCGCTTATGGTTTTGGGTAATTCTTCGCGGAAGACAACAACCCTTGGGTATTTATAGGGGGCTGTATGCGATTTAACATATTGCTGAATTTCTTTTTTAAGTTCTTCGGTGCCTTCGGTCCCTTTGGTTAAAACAATGCTTGCCTTAACAACCTGACCCCTTAACTCGTCGGGCGCTGCCGATACACCACACTCAACTACATACGGAAGTTCCATAATTACGCTTTCAATCTCGAATGGTCCTATGCGGTAGCCCGAAGATTTAATAACATCGTCAACGCGGCTAACATACCAGAAATATCCGTCTTCGTCGCGCCAGGCGGTGTCGCCGGTATGGTAAAGACCGTCGTACATGGCTTCGTTGGTCTTTTCTTCATCGAGGTAATATTCTCTGAAAAGTCCGCAAGGTATATTTTCGTTAATCTTAATAACAATTTCACCAACTTCGCCGGTAGGAACGGGGTTTCCATCAAGGTCGACCAAATCAATATCATACTGAGGCGAAGCCTTACCCATTGAACCAATTTTAGGAACTGTGCCGCTAAGGTTTGCAATGGTAAGGGTGGTTTCGGTTTGACCAAAGCCCTCCATAATCTCAAGGCCGGTGGCGTCTTTAAAGAGCTTGAATACCTCGGGATTTAGTGCTTCACCTGCGGTGGTCATATGGTGTATTGACGATAAATCGTATTTAGAAAGGTCGCCACGAACCAACATTCTAAGCATTGTTGGTGGTGCGCAGAAGGTGGTAATGCCATATTGCTTGAACATTGGTAAAATTTCGTTTTCATCAAACCTGTCAAAATCGTAAACAAATACAGCACCTTCGCATAGCCATTGGCCATACAGTTTACCCCAAAGTGATTTTCCCCAGCCGGTATCCGAAATGGTTAAATGCAGACCGTCGCGTTCGCAACAATGCCAATATTTAGCAGTTACAAAATGGCCTAAGGCATATGTATGCTTATGTGCTGCCATTTTAGGATTACCGGTTGTGCCCGAAGTAAAGAACATAAGGGCTAAATCATCGCCGGCAGAGGCGTCTTCTTCACGTTCGTATTTTCTTGAAAACAGTTTAAACTCTTGGTTAAAGTTGTGCCAATTTTCCTTTTCGCCGCCAACAAGCACCAGATTTTTAACCTGTGGACATTGTTTTGCAGCAGCCTCGGCAATATCGGCGGTATCGCCATCGGCGGTGCAGACAATTGTGTTAACACCTGCCGCATTATAACGGTAAACAAAATCGTGCTCTTTAAGTTGGTTTGTTGCAGGAATTGCAACCGCACCAATTTTGTGCAATGCCACCATACAGAACCAGAACTGGTAATGACGCTTTAGCACCAACATTACCTTGTCGCCACGCTTAATGCCAAGCGATTTAAAGTAGTTGGCGGTTTGGTTTGAAAAATGCTTAATATCGCGGAATGTAAAACGACGCTCGGTTTTATTAACATCGAGGTGCAACATTGCAAGTTTTTCGGGGTATTTCTTTGCAATTTCATCAACAACATCGAAGCCAAAGTTAAATGTTTCGGTGTTTTTAAAGTTGATTTTTTCGAGGGCGCCGTTTTTGTCTTCTGTGCACTCAACAAATTTTTCACAAACCAATTTTTCGCTCTTTTTAGCGGCGGCAATGGTTTTGCCAACCTCTTTTTCGGCGGTTTTTTCGCCCGGTAAAACAACGGCACAGAAAACACAATCTTGGCCGTCAATGGCTATCATTCCATGTGGGGTAGAACTATCGTAATAAATGCTGTCGCCTTCGTGCAAAATTTCGGTGTGTTCGCCAATTTGAACCTTAAGGCTACCCGATAACACAAGGTCGAACTCTTGACCCGAGTGTTTTGCCAAATGAATAGGTTTGTTTTGTTGTGAGGCGGAATATTCGTACCTAACATAATAAGGCTCGGCAATTTTATCGCGAAATTTGGGGGCTAAGTTTTTAATGTCTATGCCCTCTTCTTTAGCGGTTTGTTGGCCTTTGCCCTTGCGGGTTATGGTATAACTTGAAAGGTTGGCAGTTCTACCCTCTAAAAGTTCGGTTAACTCCACATCGAACACTAATGAACATTTATGAATAAAAGAGAAAGGTATATCGATATTGCCGCTTTCATATTTTTCGTAATCATTGGCAGAAACTTCGGTTTTTTCGGCCATTTGGGCAATAGTCCAACCCATAATTTCGCGCATTTCCTTAATTCGCTTAGCAATCTCGCTTAACTGGGTCATTGTGGTTTGGTTACTCATAACAATCTCTCCTTTAAAGTAAAATAAAAAAACTCGCCTCAAAATACTTTGAGACGAGTTTTGAAAAAACAATACCCGCGGTACCACTCAAATTGCACTAACGTGCCACTCAGGCTCTAACAAGCCGTATGCATTAACGCAGCAATCACGGAAAGCCCTACTAATTAAAACTTTTGGACTTTCGGCTCGGAAGTGATGGGAATTTCAAACTTTATTTACCGGGATTTCACCGCCCCCGACTCTCTGAAAAAACCGTATGAATCCGTCTTCGTCTTAGCCTTTAAATTCAATTGATATTAGGATTATACTACCTAAAATATTAAAAGTCAAGCAAAATTTTAAAACTAAATGCCCAACATTTTTAAAGATTCATCCTTCATTTTATATTTAAGGATTTTACCTGCTGCGTTCATTGGGAACTCGTTAACAAACAAGAAATAACGCGGAACCTTGTGTTTGGCCATACTGCTTTCGCCAAACAGACGCATCTCGTCTTCGGTTGCGGTTTCGCCTTTTTTAAGAATAATCCAGGCGCAACATTCTTCGCCGTAGCGTTCATCAGGCACGCCAACCACCTGAACATCGCGAATTTTGGGGTGTGTTAAATAAAATTCCTCAATCTCGCGGGGATATAAATTTTCGCCACCGCGAATAATCATATCCTTTAACCTACCGGTTATTTTATAGTAACCATCGGGGGTGCGGCAGGCAATATCACCGCTGTGCAGCCAACCTTGAGCATCAATGGTTTGCTCGGTGGCCTTGGGCATTTTGTAATAACCCTTCATAATATTGAATCCACGCGCTACAAACTCGCCGTTTTGGCCATCGGGTAAATCTTCGCCGGTTTCGGCATCAATAATTTTACATTCAACACCCGGGAAGGCACTGCCAACCGTTTCAACACGGTGGTCTAAATCTTCATTAACCTCGCCCATAGTGCAACCGGGGGATGCTTCGGTTTGACCGTAAACACTAACAATTTCACGCATATTCATTTCATCTGCTGCCCTACGCATAAGGTCGGCGGGGCAGTTAGCGCCTGCCATAATGCCTGTGCGCATATGAGAAAAATCGGTTTTGACAAAATCGGGATGGCCAAACATAGCAATAAACATTGTGGGCACACCGTTAAAGCAGGTTATTTTTTCATCATTAATGCAGGCAAGTGATGATTTTGGCGAAAAATACGGCATTGGGCAAATAGTGCCGCCGTGTGTCATTAAATTGGTCATGGAAAGCACCATGCCAAAGCAATGGAACATGGGCACCTGTATCATCATTCGGTCGGCGGTAGAAATATCCATTCTGTCGCCAATAATTTTACCATTATTAATAATGTTAGAATGTGTAAGCATAACACCCTTTGGGAAGCCTGTTGTGCCCGATGTATATTGCATATTGCAAACATCGTGCGGTTTAACAAGCGAAGCACGGCGGTGCACCTCGGCAGGTGGAACGGTGCTCGATAACTCTAACATCTCTTTCCACTCTAAGCAGCCCGGCATTTTAAAATCCACCGTAACAATATTGCGTAAAAACGGCAATTTTTTAGAATATAAAGGCTTGCCGGGGGTTAAGTTTTCAAGCTCGGGGCAAAGTTCTTGCATAATTTCTCTATAATTAGAATCTTTGCAAGAATCTATCATAACAAGGGTATGTGTATCAGATTGCCTGAGCAAATATTCGGTTTCGTGAATTTTGTAGGCAGTGTTAACGGTAACCAAAACTGCACCTATTTTAACCGTTGCCCAAAATGTTAAGAACCACTGTGGAATATTAGTGGCCCAAATGGCAACATGGTGGCCTGGTTTTACACCCAACGCTATTAACGACGCCGCTACCTTATCAACATCTTCTCTAAACTGTGAATATGTTCTGGTGTAGTCGAGCGTTGTATATTTGAAGGCATATTGGTCGGGGTAACGTTCGGCCATTTCGTCGAGCACTTGTGAAAAGGTAATATCTAATACCTCATATTTTTTCCAAGGATATGTGCCGGTGTGTGAACGGTTATAATAAATGGCTTTTTTAGCGTTGCCTTCGTAGGTAACGCGCTGCATATAGTTAATAAAATGTGTAAGAACGATGTCGTAAGATTCAACATCCTGGTTGCTTGCGGCACAAATATAACCATCGTAATTAAGCGATTTTAAGGCATTTATAAAATCGTTTATTGGCAATTCACCGCTACCTATTAATGCTTTTTTGCCATTTTTACGGTCGCCTAAGCGCACATAATTTATGTGGGCTCCCAAATTTTGTATGGTGGTATCGGCCGATTCGCCGCCCTTAAAATATGTGCTTCTAATGTTCCAAGCAACGCCAACGGCAGCCGATTCAAGAATATTTATAACCTCTAAAACCTTGTTGGTGCTGGAATATTGCCCACAGGTTTCAATCAAAATCATAACCTCTAATTTTTCGGCCTTTTTTATGGCATTTTTTAATATTTTTTTAAGCGCATTATAATTGTCGCAGTCTAACTCCAAAGTAACCGAAGCACCCACCAAAGCAGCATATTCCACATATTTTTCAATGTCTTCGGGGTTGGTGTTTTCGGTTATGGCATCCGGCATTTTAAGTGTGCTTATGCTTAGGTGCCTGTTAATTAATTTTCGTTTGGCCGAGGTTGTGTTTGCCGAAATAAAAATACTGTCGGAATGGATTTGTTTTTGGGCAAAAACATCAAAAACCTCGAAACCCGAAAAATTGTATTGCGCCGTAATGTTACAAAGTTCTAAAAACGACTGTGTTGGCACATTTTTAGTTGAAAAACAAAATTTCATAGTTATTTTTCCTCGTATACAATTTTGTTAAGTGCATTAATATAGGCCCTTATGCAAGCACCAATAATATCGGTCGAAACTCCATTACCCGAATATAACTTTCCGCCTGCCCTAAGCCTTATAATAGAGGAGCCTACTGCCTCTCTGCCCTTAGTTACGGCCTGAATTTGAAAATCGTCGAGTTCATAATGGTGGCCTATAATTTGCTCTATTGCGTGGAATGCGGCATCAATCGGGCCATCGCCAATGCTTACGCCGCTTAGTTCTTCGCCGTCTTTAGAAAGAGTTATATTAGCGGTAGCATTAATAATATTGCCGCTGTTTACAACATAATTAACAAGGTGGTAGGTGGAAGGCACCTGCATTGCGGTGCTGGCAATTATAGCCTCTAATTCCCTTTTACCAATAGAATCTTTTTTAGAAACAACCCTTTTAAACTCTTCGTAAACCTTGCCAACATCTTGATTAGATAATTCGTAACCCAGTGCATTAATTTCGGCCTCAATATCGGTTAAGGTTAAGGTATTGTCAAGCTCGGAAGAATCGGTATGTTCACTCTCTATAGCAGTGTTAACTGTTTTTTCTTGAATGTTTTTTACAATATTATTAATTACTGTGGTGTTTATGTTAGTTTTTACGCCTAAATCCTCGCCAACGGAATCTACTAAATTAGCAAGGCCGTTAAGGCTTACATTATCTTCTCCAAATACCGAGGTTTTAACACCGTCGGCGCCTGCCTTTATACATTCTAAAGCACATGCAGCCGCCAAAAGCAAATTATTAGAAGGTTTAACATAAACCTTAACATTTGCAGCTTCTTTAATATCTATTACAAGTTCGCCAAATTCGTCGGGGGTGAAGGTTCCGCAATCGTCGCACAATGTAACGGCTTTTGCTCCGTTCTCGGCAGCAACCTTTGCGGTAGCCTCTGCAAAGCCTACCTCGGCCCTGGTGGCATCTAACGCTACAAACTCAACATTGTCGCAAATATCGGCTGCGGCCTTGCAAAGCTCGGCAATTTTTTCGAGCATTTTGTTACTTTTTAAATGGTATTTATACTCCATTTGCACTGTAGAAATCGGCATAACAACCTGCAAGCAAGGGCTTTTGGCGTTTTTAATACATTCGTACGCTGCGCTTATTTGCTCTTTGCTTGTGCAGGGCACACAAATTGCAGCACTGTTTAACGATTCTGCTATGGTGCTATAAACAACCGCATCTTCTATATTATTTGTAATTTCAGGCAACTCAATGGCGTTTACCCCTGCTTTTTCCAATAAATCGGCTATATTTAATTTTTCGCGAAAGGTAAGACTCTTGTTACCTGCAACAGCTAAAGTAATGTCTGATACAAATAAATTTTTCATAATAACCTCACTATAAATATGTAATAAAAAAACCCGCAGAGAATTCTCTGCGGGATGACCAAATAAATTTGACCACGGTACCACCCGTATTGCCGACAGTTGTGCCGACCACTCTAAAAGGTTCTAAAAAACCCCTAAGCTGTTACGGGCTTACCCGAGGATTCTTACTATAAATTCGGAACCCCTGCTCCAATACGAGACTGCCAAAAAACAAGCATACTGCCTTGCACCAAACGGCAGCTCTCTAAAATGCTAAAATTTAAGGCTTAATATTTTCACAGCATTTGCATTTTTCAAATATTTTACCGCTTTTTTAAATAAATGTCAATACTTTTTTAATTGTTATTTTCGGTTTTTTAGCGGTATATAATTATTATCTTCCTTCACATTAACATAGGCAGGTCTTATTATTTTGCCGTTGTTTTGAATTTCTTCAATTCTGTGCGCGCTCCAGCCCGCAATTCTTGCCACGGCAAAAATAGGTGTAAACAGTTCGGCCGGTAAATCTAAAAGTTTATATATAAGTCCCGAATAAAAATCTACATTCGGGCTTACGCCCTTATACATTTTGCGCTTTTCGGCTATAAGTTCAGGCGCTATTTTAGCCACCTTTTCGTAAAGGGCAAATTCTTCACCAAGGCCTTTAGCATCGGCTAAAGATTTAGCATATTCTTTTAAAATGTTGGAACGCGGGTCAGAAAGAGAATAAACGGCGTGGCCCATTCCGTAAATAAGGCCTGCGTTATCAAAGGCTTTTTTATCTAAAAGGCGCACTAAATAATCTTTAACTTCCGAATCATCCTTAATATTTATGCTTTGCTTCATATCCTCAAACATTCTTACAACCTTAATGTTTGCACCTCCGTGGCGTGGGCCTTTAAGCGAACCCAAGGCTGCCGCTATTGCCGAATAGGTGTCGGTTCCTGATGAAGTTACAACATGGGTTGTAAAAGTAGAGTTATTTCCACCGCCGTGTTCGGCATGAAGCACCAATGCTAAATCTAAAATTTTGGCCTCTATGTCTGAAAACTTGCCATCTTCTCGCAACAGGTGCAATATGTTTTGCGCCGTTGAATATTCGGGTTTTGGCAGGTGCACAAACAAACTTTTTTGTTTGTGGTAATGCAAATAAGAGTTATAACTGTAAACCGACAAAAGCGGAAATACCGATATTAACTGCAGGCATTGGCGCATTACATTATCCACCGAAATATCGTCGGGGTTTTCATCGTAAGAATATAATGCCAAAACACATCGCGATATAATATTCATCATATCTTTACCCGGTGCTTTTAAAATCATATCTCGCACAAACGATGGTGGCAAACTTCTATAATTTGACAACTGGTTTGTAAACTCTTTTAGCTGTTTGGCATTTGGTAAATTAGAAAAAAGTAATAAATAAACAGTTTCTTCAAAGCCAAACCTACCATCATTTATAAAACCTGCTGTCAAGTCATTAACATTAATGCCTCGGTAACACAATTCGCCCTCTGTAGGTATTTCGTTACCGTCTTTATCAATATCTTTAGCCTTTATTTTAGATATTTCGGTAAGGCCTGTAACAACGCCCTTACCGTTAATATCCCTTAGCCCTCTGAACACATTATTTTCGGCATACATATTAGGCGATATTTTATTATTTTTGCACGAAATCTCGGCCAAGGAATGTATGTATGGTGTAATATCTGAAAAATTTGACAATTTATTTTCTCCTTAAATAATTTTATAGCTATAATTTACCATATAATTTTGAATAAATTATTAATTTGTAAATATTTTTACAAAAATTCAAAATATTATTCGCCCCAATATTTTCTGTCTAGGCTTCTTAACTGAATCGCCTGCGCAATATGCATCATTTCGATATTTTCACTGGCTTCAAGGTCGGCAATGGTGCGGGCAACCTTTAAAATGCGGTCATAAGCCCTGGCCGACATACCAAGACTGTCGAACGAAGACTGTAAAAGCTTAGCGGCATCATCACTTAAAACACAAAACTTTTTAAGCAGCGCAGGCGTTAGGTGTGCGTTACAGGTAATGCCTGTGCCTTCATAACGCTTGTTTTGAATTTGACGGGCAGCATTAACCCTTTTTCGAATTTGAGCCGAAGTTTCTTCGGGTTTTGCCGAATTTAAGTCTTTATATTCAACCGGCGGCACCTCTATATGTAAATCAAGGCGGTCGAGCATTGGACCGGAAATTCGATTTAAATATTTATTAACCATTTTGCTCGAGCATGTGCAGGTGCGGGTTGGGTGGCCAAAATATCCGCACGGGCATGGGTTCATGGCGGCCACAAGCGTTATTAAGCATGGGTATGTCAATGTGCCTGCAACACGGGATATTGTAATTTTACCATCCTCTAGCGGTTGGCGCATTGCCTCCATAACGTCGCGGTTGAACTCGGGCAATTCATCTAAAAACAGCACCCCACCGTGCGAAAGCGAAATTTCACCCGGCTTTGGTATTGTACCGCCACCCGAAATTGCCACCGACGAGGTTGTATGGTGTGGTGCACGAAAAGGCCTTGTTTTAATAATCGGGTTTTTAGAATTAAGTAACCCTGCTATAGAATAAATTTTTGTGGTTTCCATAATTTCTTGATAGGTCATTTCGGGCAAAATTGTTGGAAACCGCTTGGCAAGCATACTTTTACCCGAACCGGGTGGACCAATAAGCAATATGTTATGGCCTCCTGCTGCTGCTACCTCCAACGCCTTTTTAGGCAGGGCTTGCCCCTTAACCTCAGAAAAATCTAACCCGTAATTAGCAGTATCAAAATTAATGTCGGGCTTTTTGGTTTTTTCAATTAGTTTTTCGCCGTTTAAGTGGGCAAACAATTCGGCTATGTTGCTAACGCCATAAATATTAATTCCTTCTACATTGGCGCCCTCACTTGCATTTTCAAGCGGCACAAAAAAGTTTTCTATTCCTAATTCCCTTGCCTTTATGGCCATGGCTACAACGCCGTTTACACGCCGCAGCTGACCATTAAGCGAAACTTCACCTATGAAAAGGCTGTTTTCACTGTTAACGGTTATTTGCCCCGATGCTGCAAGTATAGCCAACATTATGGGCAAATCGTAAACCGAGCCTTCTTTTTTAACATCGGCAGGGGCTAAATTTATGGTTATTTTGCCAATCGGGAACTTAAATTTACAGTTCTTTATGGCTGCCCTAACCCTATCTCGCGATTCTTTAACGGCGGCATCGGGCAAACCTACAATGTCAAAACCGGGTAAACCATTTGAAATATCAGCCTCCACATCTAAAAGATATGCATCCATTCCAAATAAACCCATACTGTTAAGTTTAAAGAACATAAAATAGCCCCCTAAAATATAATACAAACACATTATACACTAATTTAAATAAAATAACAATAATTCTTGACTTTTAAAACAAATATTAATATAATAGTTAGGTCGATGTAAATCACTGCTATGGAGAGTTGTCCGAGTGGTCGAAGGTGCAGCACTCGAAACATAGTCGGGTCTGTCACACGCTACTCTTTGAAACTCCGCTGTTTATCGACGTTTACGCCACGTGCATTTGCACTTTTGAAAACTTGCATCTCGCAGTTTTCTCGCAATTTGGTATCAAGGTTTTGCCTTTACAATTTTATATGGAGACGTATCGAAGTGGTCATAACGGGGCTGACTCGAAATACTTTCGGTTTGTTTTGATGACCTCCTTCAAACCCTTTATTTATAAGGGTTTTTGAGAACCTATTTGGAAAGTGCCGTATTTTCTAATGGTTTTTCTAATGGTTTTCCACTTACAATTTAATATTTTTTGCTTCAAACGGTGAGTTGTCCGAGTGGTCGAAGGTGCGAAACTCGAAATTTCGTGTTGGTGATGAGCCAACCCAGGGTTCGAATCCCTGACTCACCGCCATATATAAAGCAGCAGGTTTTTATGCCTGCTGCTTTTCTTTTAGCATAGCATTCATTTGCTCAATTTGAACAACAGACTTATTAACTCTGGATAAATAATTTTTAGAAGACATCCATTCTATGAGCGATATCTTTGGAACTACTCGTGTATTGAAATATCCCACACATTGTATGTCACCACATAATATCCATCTTCTAATGGTTTCTTTTGTATATCCTGTCATAACCATAACCTCTTTCAAAGTTAGGATATCCTTTTTGTTATGGAATTCCCGAACATACCATTCTCGTGCAAAATCAGTATCAATTATAGCAAAACAATTTGTTTGTTTTTTCTTTGCTTTGTATCCAGAGCCAAACATCCCCTCTGGATATTCAAACACTGAACCACTTTCAATAAATCGCAAAACATCACATCTTTTAATAAGATAACGATGTGTTTTTTTGCCTGTGTCAGTGCAAGGTATTACACCATTGTCAAGCATATACTTCGCTTTTCGCTTACTGATATGTAGCATTTTATACATATCTTCAAGCGATATGATTTTTTCGGTCTCCATAGATTACATCACACCTACCTTCTCGGCGATTTGCTTTCGTCGTTCAAGTTCTGTGTTATTGGAATTGACCACATTATCAAAAATGCCTGTACCAACAAAAATATTGCCCGTTTGCTCAATGTCTTCAACATCAGGATGTAGATAATACTTTGCTGTAATACCCGATTCAGAATGACGAAGGTATTGCTGTATAAGTTTTAGGTTCATACCCGATTGTTTCATAAGCAATGTTCCTGTCGTATGACGTAGGGCGTGGAACTTAATATATCTCAAACCAATTCTTTTAAGAACCACTCCAAAATGGTCAGTAATATAATTAGGACGAAGAAGTGTACCATCAGTTCCTACACAAACAAAATCATAAAATCGCTTATCATAACAATTGCCGAAAATCAGTTTATTTGCCTCAATTCGCTCTTTTTGTTTTAGTAATAATTCTTCTGCTAAATCAAACAAAGGAAAAACAGCAATACTATCCTCGCTTTTAAGCAAATCTCGTTCAATCAACGATGTGCTACCATTGGTACGATACAGTTTTACAAACCCTTTGCATTTTTTAATAGTTTCTTCTTCGTGTGTTTTTGGCACTTCGAGAATTGATGTTGTAAGCGAAATAGTCTTATTTTCAAAATCAATCGAAGACCATTTTAATCCAACAATTTCACTGCGCCGAAGCCCATAAAGCAAACCCAATGCAATGACAATGTTCATATCATCGTCCATCTTGCCAATACCTTTCATAAGTTTTGCTGCTTCATCTCTATTAAAAGGATTTATATGAGGTAATGTAGAACTTAATGAATTAGAATCGGCAACAGGGTTTTCGGGTAAAACTTTTTCCTTTCGTGCTTCATCTAAAACAAAATTCATCAAGGAACGATATCGTTTAATGGTGCTATTCTTTAAGCCCTTTTCAGAACAATACGAATAAAAATTATTTATAACAATAGTCTCGATATCACACAATCTATATTTGCCGTGAAAGAACTGTTTTATTTGAGCATTAGCAATGGTTAAATATGAGTTATATGTTGATGGTGAAAGAGTATTTTTTCTTTTGAATATGTTATCAACAACACACTCATAAAAGTCCATATTCCGTTTGTGATACTTATGCAGTTCGGTTTCGGTCATACCTTCAAACTTTGAGTGTTTTTCAATTTCTGCTTTTTGTAGTGCATTGAGTTCGGCAATCATTTCTCGAAGTTTTTCTTCTGCCTTTTTTGCCGACATACCACCATTACGGTTCTTTTCGTTAATTTTAGCGATTTTCTTCCACTTGTATTTTCTTTTGCCAGTTTCAAGGTCTGTATAGTATAAAACAGCATACCAACAACCTGATTTGGGTTGAACCGAACCTGTAACCCTTTTAACATCAAGCAGTTTCATTTAACTCGCCCCCATAGATATAATCTAAAAGTGATTGCTTTACTATACGATAACCGTGTCCTACCTTCAAAGAATGCAAAGTGCCGTCTTTGATAAGTTTATATACAGAATACTGTCCAACCGATAATATCTGCTGTACCTGCGGTACAGTTAAGACATCAGGATACTTTTTCAAACTCTTGTGATTGCGATTTCTTACCTGTTCTAATGTTGCCATATAATGACCTCCTTAAAATAATATTTTGGTGCCGCCCACCCAT
The DNA here is from genome assembly GCA_045651765.1 of Acutalibacteraceae bacterium. Classification (GTDB taxonomy): domain Bacteria; phylum Bacillota; class Clostridia; order Oscillospirales; family Acutalibacteraceae; genus SIG565. Next base: position 114,076 of record JAZRSY010000015.1, read on the forward strand.
CCTTATTGCCATAAGACAATAAAAGGTAGATACTAATTAACTCTTGAAAACATATTGCGGCAAAGTAATCAAGAACTTACTGTAATTACAAATCGGGCATAATAAAACCCATACCTTTTTGAAGATGATACTCCTAATAGGTATGGGTATAAAACATAAATTGTTATGTAGTTATTTCATACTTAATTCAAAGCATAGCATCTTCCTCGGATAAATGTTTTTATTATGTTAATCGCTGCGATTTCTTACGATTGTGAGCAAAGTATAATGCAAAAAAATCAGTTTGTCAATAGCACTCGAACCCGCATAAACACTAGGTTTTTAGCGAAAGTTTTTAAAATTTTCCGCAACTTAAATTTTGAGAGACGGGAAAGCGAAATTTTTAAAAACTTTTTGCCTCAAAAATTTTTTAAAAAAATTTTTTTGGAGGTTTTTTGAGTATTTTTTGCAACAAAAATATTAAGTTTTTAAAATTAGACGGTTTCCGATTTTTTGAGCCTTCATATTCTAATAAAATGAAAAACTTTTTCAGTAATTTATAACACTTTGTTGAGAATTATACTATTTTCTACCCTGTGGGTTAAAGATAATATAATTCTATTTTTAATCAACATTTACTTATCCACCCGTCCTTTTTTCATAATTCTCAAAGTAAGAAATGTTATCATTCTAATAGTAACCCATTTAAAAACCGAAAATAAATCACGGGGCAATTTATATAATATTACCTTTCCTTTGAATTATGTAATAAGATGGTTGGTTGGTGGGGATTGCCCGAAGGGCAAGACCCCTTATCTTAAAGAAGTGTAAGCATGACGAAATAGACTATTAAGCATTACTAATTTAAAAAAGTAAGCAATAATAGCCTTGAAATAGACAATATAACCCGCCTTTCTTTCGTAACGCTGAAACAAAGTGAGTATATGTTATAAAACCTATGATGAATCGAGATACCATTTCTTGACTTTTTTGTTGGTATCTCGTAAAGTTATAATTGTAGAGAGCAGGTGCTGTTTGCATATAGTACATTCTCTATTCTTCTTTCTTTGTAAATTCAAAATCGTGGTGCAAACATTAACTTTGAGAACAATTGGAACTTCGCAGGAATAAGGACAAATGCCCCGTGCTTTCAACTTATGCGTTACTTTAAGTTGCCATCTTCTTTGTTTTTTATCATCAAAGGATGGACGGTCATTCATTTGTTTGAGGGTTTCTTTTTCGGTAGGAGTTAATACCTTTGCCTGTAAAGAGAATTTGTGCAATTCTCGGCGGTTTAGAATTCTTTTATCGAGTGCATATATAGATAAGACATTGTTCCATACTTTTTCAATTGTAACTTGTCTTGAAAGAATTTCATTTAGATTAGGACGGTATCCTAAAATGTTGGTGACCATCTTTTTATCCATTTGAAACTCAAAGCGAACCGTGGGGTTCATATCTTGTCGTTTCTTCTTATCTTTATCTTTTCGGTAAACACGAAACCCTCTACCTTTTCGTGTCTGGGAAGTAAGACCTGTATTGTAGTTAAATCTTTTTTCGTACCCTAATGGTAAAATTTTGTTCGAGAATGCCGCAAGTTCATTTGCGGTTTTTTCATTATCACAAACAAAGTCTCGGTTGATGTCTAACCGACAAACTAAAAAATCGGATAATTTTACATTGGTGATACCGAGTTCGTCTGATATAACCTTTAATATTGTTTTCTTAACAATATTAGATTTATCAAAACTATATGCTATGGCATTGTCGCCATTTTGAATTCTTGAAGCCGAGAATGAAAGTGTAAGCGAATGTGTAAAGTAATACCTTATATAAATTGTCGCTCCGTTTGGCAATGTCACCAATTTGTATATAAAAGCGGTTCCTTTGTCAGAAACATCTGCCTCCCAGTCAATTGTTCTTTCACTCGGTTCAATATACATTGGAATAGATACATTGATTGTATCTAACATATTTTTCACCTCCTTTGCACTGTTTTTTTCAAACGATTAAACTATTTTTTGAAAAATTTCAAGTGCATCAAAAACGGCAATTTCTTAAAAGTTTTTAAGATTTGCGGGAATTTGATTTTTGAGAGACGAGAACCATATGTTTTTTGAAAATTTTTTCGCAAAAATAAATTTTAAAAAAATTTTGAGAGCCCGAAACTCAGAGATTTTTAAAAACTTTTTCATAAAAGAGCAAAACTCCGACATCGATTTCGTCGGAGTTTTTTGTGTGTCAAAATATGGTTATAGGTATAGTTAAAAATATGGTCCTAAATATGGTTATAAGTATGGTCCTAAATATGGTTATAAGTATGGTCCGAGCACCTTCCGCCTGTTCGACAAACATAATTCTAAAAAAGAGAGATTTTTTGATAAAAACCTTAATTGTATTTTTAAAAAAATACAATTAAATGTTTTTAAAAGCCATCCATTTTAAACATCAAATATAAGAGTTTTGCTTAAAAATATCAAAACAGTACCTTATATAGGGTAAAATGCCTTTTAATCGTCTGTAAAAATTTTTAATCGTTTGACGAAATTTTATAGTCGGGTAGAAAAATACTTTTGCCACCCAACCTCCCACTATTTTAATGCATTATGAAAGACGATTTTAAAATCGTATATTTTTAAAACATATGGCTGATTTTTCATAAACTGTGCGCTATAATTTAAACACTAAAAATAAGGAGTGTTTAAATGAATATCAATTCCAATTTATTTGAAGGCATTATCCACAATCTGAACACGGTTCTTGATACCGTCCCCGCACATCCTAAAACCGAAACCCGTGAATACGGTTATTATGCAATGGACTGTTGTATGTCGGCACTTATGTCCTATTATCAATGCCCAGACCAATCCAAAAAGAACCCCAAAAAATTATTGTCCTCTGTTTTTGATTGCGGAGTTATGATAAGAGCCCTTTGCGATAGCGAAAGGGACTTTGAGAAAAGGAATGCTCTCGTATACGACTTTTTTGAGAATTACGACCTGTGGAATGATGGTTGGTTGGATAAACTGCTCTCTGACGATACGGTTCGCACAGATATTGAAAGTAGCCGAGAATTAACGATTGAAGAAACGAATTATCTATCTTACAATAACTATGGTGTTGAAATTGCCGACAACGGCAAATTACAAGATATGATTACGGTGCTTGTTGCTGTATTTATGTTTGCCAGTAGAATTAAAACCGATTTTATTAAAGTATAGAATTGGCGGAGGGTTCGGGATTTTATTATTTGTAATTTTGTAAAAATAGAGTTTTGAAAATTATGCTGCATTTCATCTCTCAAAGTTCAAATACCCGTAAAATTGAAAACTTTTTTAAGCATCACCATCAGGAAGATGGCAAAAAACATTTAAAACCTCATAAAAATTTGCGAAAAAATGTTGGCGGCCGCAGAATTGCGGTCGCCATCTTTTCCCTTGGAGGGTGAAATGTTAAAAATAGTTTTTAAAATTATCAATTTTTAATTTTCTGGGGTTCAAATTCAATAAAATTTGCAAACTTTTTAAATATGATAGTATCAGTAAGAAAAAGTTTTTTAAATTACATTTATTCTCGTCTTTAAAAGATAAAAAAGTCGATTTTAGATTAAACTGATTATTGAAATTATAATATAAATAAGTTTTAAAAATTTTAGCCGACCCAATCTCTCAAAAATGAAAATGGCTTAATTTTAAAAACTTTTATAAGAAAAACCTACCGTTCGGGGAAACGGTAGGTTTTATGCATCCCATTTTTTCAAAATATTATTAAAGAAGAAAATAAAACGAAAAATCCAAAAGCAGTAAGACAGCATACCCCGATTGCTATGATTTAAGCATACGATATTATCTGCTTTAAATCAAGAAACTTGACCGTGCTTATTCCTATCGATAATCATTTCAAATCCCATCGAGACAAGCATTATGATACTTATTGTTCCTATGAAAAGCAGGTAATTAGACTGGGTGTAATCATTAATGTTGAGATATATAATACCAGCGGAAATAACCGCCTGTAATGTCATCAGAAGCACCGCAAGCCACTTATGCTTCATATGAGAAGCAGCAAGTACACCGAGCATTAAAAGTCCAAAATATGCCGTCAGATTGCTTCTCATAATAACCGAAAAAAGAATAATTACATAAGGAACGAGAAAATAAACAATAGTCATATCGAACCCCCTTTAATAGACATTATAAATATAGTCCTCATAATAAATCTCGGCATAATAGTACATAGAGGTCTCTCCAATGTTCTTTACAGCCCTCCCATAGGGTTTATTTTTATTATACAGTGTTAGTGCCTCGGT
>JAZRSY010000016.1:0-25903 GCA_045651765.1 Acutalibacteraceae bacterium
ACTATTTTCGGTGTTAGTTCAGCTACACCACTAAGTAAAAAGCTGAAGAACGGTTATACAATGTATGACTGGGTAAAAAGACAAAAGTGCTTTCCTGCCTTTTGTATGAGAACACTCGCAGGGGACAATAAAATCACTGCTGAAGAAATTGAGTTCTTAAAGGCAAAGGACTGCAAAATAGGTTTGGTTATTCGTGACCTTACCGAAGCTAATGTTTCGGGTGTTAACGGAACAGAGGATGCACTTAAGGCAGTAGAATCTGCAAAGGAATTAGGTGTTCCGCAAAATGAAGGTATTGCCTTGTTTGCAGAAATCAAGCCTGAATGGAGTGTAGACCATAACTGGATGATTTCTTTTGCACAGGTTGTATCTGCTAACGGCTATATACCTGCATTTATCGGCAACACCGATTCGTCTAAAAACTTTAACTTTGACCGTCAGTGCAGTCACTATGTACAGGCAACAAAGAATGCAAATTACTCTGATGCGCTCTTTATGGCGACCGAGCCTAAGCTTGATAGTATACCTACAGAATGGACACCTTACTGTCCGTCTGCATTAGAGCCTGAGGATATTTCTCTTTGGTCTTGCGGTACAACTACCTTTGATTTTATAGGGGTAGAAGACGTATACGCTAAGGACGATAAAGTACTTGAAAATATGTGGTAAAGGAGGTATAATGAAAATGAACAAAAAACAGTATAATAATGTAATAGAAAACACATTAAAGCACGAGCAGTCAGAAGATTCACTCGGCACTGCCAGAGCCATATTCAACAATATGGGTGTTGCGTTACCGCAAGGTGATATTAAAACTGTTTACGAAACCATCAGCACTGATAACTATATGGGTTGGAAGTCTTGCTCAATACAGGAAGCTCAAACAGCCGCCGATAACGGCACAGCCGCAATCGGTATTAGCGAAGACAAAATTGTAGTTCTAGCTGCTAATGACGAAGAACAGCCTGTAGCACAGACTGCATCGGTTATGACACTTGACGAAAATACTTCTGCGTATGCGGTGGCTGGTTTAGAGTATTATTCGTATAGTTATGGTGGAACAACTTGTCAAGGTGGTAGTGGAACAACCGTTGTTACTAGACAATTTAATAGTAGCTATTTGATAAATCAAACAGATGCAACGATAATGTATCCCAATGGTGAGAAACCCGGAACAGAAAATCGTGCTTTCTTGGATAGTTTGTTTTATGGTACGGTGTGCGGCAAAACTGGTGCAAGTGGTACGATTAGGGAAAACGGATGTGCAATTTGTAGTTTGGCGATGTTTTTGTTATACAAAAACAATCAGAGCAATACTAACAACAATACATATTATTCAGTAAAAGCAGCTACAATACAGGCCACTAACAATAGTGCTGATATACTTCATAGTGGTTTTTCGGTGTCATATGGTGGTTCGACCGCAACTATATGTGCCAAGAGTAATGCTTCCTCTACCAAAATAGAGAATGCATTAAATAATGGTAGTATGTGTATTGTTCGAATTAAAACATACCATTATGTTTTAATTCACAAAATTGACTACACTAAAACTGGAACTGATAAGTATTTAGTAGCAGACCCAAGTGGCGGACAAATTCGAACATTGACCGAAGCAATGGCGAGATATGGATTAAGTGGCAACATAAGTAATCTTTCCGATATGTATTCAATTAGTTGATATTAAGCCAAGAGGCATTAACCCCGCAGTTCAATTGAAACTGCGGGGTTATCTTTTTAACTAGGATAATATGAGTCTAAAAAACGGCTGTCTAATCTCCACCCGTTTTGTGTTTCGCAGAGTAAAAATTTATAGATTTCATGTGGAACTCCATCTTCGTATTCTGCGTCCATTTCTACTGCTACTGTACTTTCGGTTCGTTCAACTATACGAGTAGTATCCATAAGGTATTTACTATAATTTAAGCCTTTTCCTCCCACCGTGGTATTTCGGTACAGTTTTCCATCATAATCGAGGTAATAACAACCGAAATTGATGTCGCTAGTAGTGGGTTCACAGTCTAAATATATATCGAAATACCACTTTGCCTGATTTCCGGTATAAACTTGTAAAATATAATCTTTAATATCTTGCACACAGGAAAAACGTTCATCTGTACAAAGCACGTACCATGCGTTTCCGGGCATAATCTGAGTCTCATCGATTTTTTGAGAATCAAGCTGGAATAAATCAAACACGTCAAATTGTTTTGGAATAAGTACTTCCAATATTTCGCGTGCTTGTTCATTAGTCAGTTCTTCTGCTGGTATATTGCTATACAAGACATCTGTGGTGTGTGTAGAGGAAAGAAAATTTTTCTCATTACTGCAACAAGCAGTAAAAACTGTCAAAATTAATATTGTAATAATTAATAGTCCTAAAATTTTTTTCATAAAATCGCCTCTTAAGAGTATTATATGGAAAATATTTACACATATCAAGTTACAGTTATGTAATTATGAGTTACAGTTTGTAGGTTTACAATAGATGTGTTACAGTAGGCAATAAAAAAATAAGTGACGAATGGAAAATCCTGTGTTACAGTTAAGTTGCTCATACAAAACGTACAGGAGGATAAACCATTCGTCATGAAAACTGTAACACAAACTATGCTGTATCGTCAAGCCTTAATTAAATATTCTTTGAAATATGGGGTAACAAAAGCAGCAATCAGATACAAAACCAACCGTCAATATGTTTACCGTTGGCGAAATAGATACGACGGAACCTTGCAATCATTGGCAGATAAGTCACACCGACCACATCATCATCCTAACGAGCATACACCCGAAGAATTAAAACTAATAGCAGATATGCGAAAACGCAATATGAATGCTGGTTTAGTGGTGTTTTGGGTAAAACTCCGTCAAAGAGGATATACGCGCTCTGTAACGGGATTATACCGTCTTTTACGAAGACAAGGTCAAATGGCTGTCAAACCACCGAATCCGAAGTATATACCTAAACCATACGAGCAGATGCAATATCCAGGACAAAGAGTGCAAATAGATGTAAAATTTGTGCCCGAATCTTGTATAGTGGGCGAAGCAAAAGGGCAAAAGTTTTACCAATACACCGCTATTGATGAATACTCAAGATTCCGCTATTTAGAGGCATTTGAGGAGCATAGTTCATATTCATCAGCACAGTTTTTAAAGCATTTAATAGAGAAATTTCCGTTTAAGATAGAGTGTGTTCAAACAAACAATGGTATGGAATTTACAACGCAATTAGGTAACACCCAAAAGCCGACGCCCACACTGTTCGAGCGTACGCTCGAACAGTGTGGCATAAGACATAAGCTTATTGCTCCGTACACACCCAGACACAACGGAAAGGTTGAGCGTTCTCATCGTAAAGATAACGAATATTTTTATGCTACTCACTCTTTTTACTCATTTGAAGATTTTAAAAAGCAACTTTCTGTTCACAACAGAAGATACAATAATTTTCCTATGCGTCCACTTAATTGGAAATCTCCTGCCAATTACATCAAGGCTTTTATCTCTAACGGCGAAGTTTTCTAATTTTGTAACACATCATTGACAAACCAACACAGTTATGTAATTATGAGTTACAGTTTTGTAACACAAAGTTATAGAGGATGCACTAAAGGCAGTAGAAGCCGCAAAGAAATTGGGAGTTCCGCAAAATGAGGGTATCGCTTTGTTTGCAGAAATCAAGCCTGAATGGAGTGTAAACCACAACTGGATGATTTCTTTTGCACAGGTTATTTCAGCAAATGGTTATGTTCCTGCATTTATCGGCAACACCGATTCTAGCAAAAACTTTAACTTTGACCGTCAGTGCAGTCACTTTGTACAGGCAACAAAGGATGCAAATTATTTTGGTGCAGTATTTATGGCAACTGAGCCTAAGCTTGATACAATGCCCGAAGAATGGACACCTTATTGTCCGTCAGAATTAGAGCCCGAGGATATTTCTCTTTGGTCTTGCGGCACTACTACCTTTGATTTTACACAGGTAGAAGACGTATACGCTAAGGACGAGAAAGTACTTGAAAACATGTGGTAAAGGAGGTATAATAAAAATGAACAAGAAACAGTATAATAATGTAATAGAAAACACATTAAAGCACGAACAGTCAGAAGATTCACTCAGCACTGCAAGAGCAATATTCGATAATATGGGTGTTGCATTACCGCAGGGTGATATGAAGACTGTTTACGAAACCATAAAGACCGATAATTATATGGGCTGGAAGTCTTGCACGATGCAGGAAGCTCAAGCGGCAGCCGATAACGGTACCGCCGCTATTGGTATTAGTGAAGATAAAATTGTTGTTCTTTCTGCAAACGATGAAGAACAGCCGGTAGCACAAACCGCATCGGTTATGACACTTGATGAAAACACTTCTGCTTTTGCAGTAGAAGGTATGCAGTATTATTCGTATAGTTATGGGACAACAACCCAAGGCGGTTGTGGGGGTATAACAAATAGTTACATAACAGTAGGTGGATGGCTTAGGATGTATACGAAACCAACTTGTTCTGGAAACTATAGAACAGTAAATATTCCAACAGTATCACCCTATGTTGGTTCGGATGGATATACTTATAAATTCACAGATAGAACCAAGTGGTTTTCTTATGAAAATCCTTATGGTAGTAATTATATTAATCCTAATTTTATAACTGAGTTTAAAAAATTAGGGAAAACTGTAACTGTCAATGTTGGTAATTTCGGAGAATATACAGATGAAAATGGTCGCTACTGGATGGCGGTTGGACCTAAGGTGATTATCCCCAATTTCCCAGATGATAGACCAACATGGGCACAGTATTTGGCAGGGAAAGGTGTATTAGATGTTGTTGTAAAAGATTCCTGTGGAAATAAATATTACATACCTGGTATACCGGGTGATATTAAAAATCATACTTGGAATAATGGCGTTATCCAAACATACAAAAAGTATCCAAATGGTATCTATGATTCTTTAGGACAAAATTTCAATCAAACTTGTGCTGCTGAATTTATCGGTGCACTTGGTGGAAAAATGGGTGCTTTGGGTTCCTATTCTATTGATTCAATTCGTTTTTATTACACAGAAGTATAACTAAAAAACAAGGTATCCTTTAAGGATGCCTTGTTTTGTTTGCATCTATTTCCATTCTGTCCAAGTCAATTCAACTATCTTTTTAGCTTGTTCAAAATAGGTATTTGTGAAACTATCCCAATCTTCTTTTGATACTTCCCCGGAAAGACCACTTCCATAGAAAAAGTATGCTGGACTGGGCTCTCCCTTATATGGTTGCGAAAAGGATATGTCTTCTGATATACCATTCGCATCAAAGGTTACATAACGATAGTGGTATCCTACGCTGGAATGAATATGCCATACCGCTCCGTTTTCAAGCAGATAAATGTTTTGCGTACTCCCGCTATCATACCACTCAGTCAACTGCGTTCCATCGAGAGCAAGGATATGAAAATGGTGACCGTGAATAAATAGTTCGGGTACATTGTCTTTATTGACATCACCCAAAGCATATGAACGGATTCCCTCATTAGTTAATCCATACTGCATAATATTAAGAGTTGCACCGTTATCTATTTTGGCAGCTATTTCTCCACGCAAAAATGCATTATAGGTTGTAATTGCTTTGTTATACATTACGGATTGTTTAGGTTCAGTTTCTAAATATACATTACCATCAGCAGTATTAGTTGATAGTGAAGACGCCATATCACTTGAATCCGAGGACGAAATCGTTTTGTCTAATCGTTTGCAGGCGGTAAGCATAAATATCAAACATAATGATGTAAATAAAATAATGATTTTTTTCATAGAGGGACCTCCTAAGACATTTTACTATATTATAGCATAATGCTAACCCAAATAAAAGAAGAAAAGGAGGATTTGTAAGAGTTTATATAAAAGTAACCTTTTGCTTTCTATCTTGCATATTATATCAAATATATGCTATAGTTAGAAAAAATTATAAATTTGTCCCCAATTTGACACAAGCATATAATACACCAAAGAGGTGGTTTTATTAAGTTAAAACAAATGTCTTTATTAACTCTTTTGACCGGAGTGCTATTTTTAATTATAGGAGTAATAATTCCATTTATTACATTAAAAAACTATACTTATCAAAATGGTGGAATAGGTATAATTGGTGGTGCGGATACGCCTACATATGAATTTGTTGTTTTTCGTATATTGAACGGTTGGCCGTTTGTTACAATTCTATTCGGAAGCGCGTTGATCGTTTCTGCTTTGTTTTGCCTGATATTCTCCAAAACTGTCAAAAACAACTGCAGCATTAAAACCACAGTGCTTTCGTTGGGATTATCGGCTATCTTAGAGGCACTTACTTCGTATTATACAAGTATATCTTGTAATTTTACGAGGGCACAATATTTTAAAACTTATATAGATTATCAAAAAGCAAAGAGTATGATATATTATGAGTTAATAGATAAGGAATTGTTGAATAAAGTATCTCAGCATATTATTACGCCATCAGAGTACTTGGGATTAATTAACAATGAACAGTATCATATGGATATTATATTTACAAATTATCATGATACATATGCATTTTTATACAGTTTGCAAAAGGGTTTAGCTGATATTGTTTAATTTTTTTGGAGGTTTTTATGAAGAAAACATTTCATATACTCTTCTTTCTGCAGTCATTAGGTGTTTTTCTGTTAATCTTTATAGCATTTATTATTTCTTGCAAAAGTAGTGAGTTAAACGATGATATATTTGGTTCTGCAGGTGATGAAATAATATTAATACCTATACTGATACCTTTTTTTGTTAGTGAAATTGAATTATATAAAAAAATTAAGCGCTTATTGTTTGAAAAAACAAACGCACAAAAAAGAATATGTGATAATTTTATTGCTTTAATTTCTGGTATTAATATTTTGATTATATGTTCCGTAATGTTTTTTTCATTGCATGCCACCAATCATTCAATAAATGACACCATATGTTTGTGGCTATTTATTACTATCTATATAGCCTTGTTTACATTGTTGGTTTTTGAAACGATAAATTTAGTTATTAAAAAACTAAAAAATCGTACAAATGATGCACAATAAAAAAGAGTTAATACGTAGACAGGGGACGGTTCTATGTCCTGTTTGAGATAGCTTGAAGACACAGAACCGTCCCCTGTCTTTGCGAAACCATTAAAACCGATAACTATATGGGTTGGAAGTCTTGCTCAATGCAAGAAGCACAGGCGGCGGCAGACACAGGCACAGCAGCAATCGGTATCAGCGAAGACAAAATTGTAGTTCTTTCTGCAAATGACCAAAAACAGCCCATAACTCAGACTGCATCGGTAATGACGCTGCATGAAAACACCTCTGCTTTTGCAGTGGATAGATCGGTAGTGGAATTTTGTGGTGCAAGACTCCCGTCGGGATTGAACCAATTCTCTATTCAATCTATCGTAGTCGAAGAATAACTATCTACCCTATCTCGTCGTTTTCGTTATATAAAAAGAGCGGTGCATCGAATACCGGTGCCCCGCTCTTTATAGTAAGAAGCAACTCCTTTTAAGAGTGTGGAATATCTTGCCACTCAATAGCATCATCTGCTATGTTTAATATAGGTGTTTTACAAAGGTTTTCGTAAATGGTTTTACTTACCTGTTGTTCATTTATAAGATATAACTCATTATTGCCAAAACGTTCAATAAATGATGGGTCATCGCCACCGTAGTATTCTGAGAAAGATATTTTTAGCACTTCTTCCCCAGTATAATCTAGGACAATGTATTGATAATCGGTATGCTTTGGTGCACCTCCGGGACGCTCATATAAAATCGCCTTATTGTTGAGAGGCTTAGCGTAATTGGTGCCTTGATACCAAAGAGTTACTTTATCATTTTTTATCCAGAATATATCGAATGAGCGTCCGGTTTTTATAATTAATTCAGGAATAGAGTCACCGTTCATATCATAAATAGCATATTTGCGCCAAGCGTTTTTAGGAAGATCGTCCAAATATGATTCAAGTGTTATAGTACTACCATTTTTATCAACTGCATTTGTTTTTTTAGATAAAAATTCATTATACAATGTATCGGCCACTATGTTTTCCGAAGAAGTGGTTTCGTTTATGCTGGACTGATTGCAACCACATAGCGCAAATGTAAATAATAAAAACAATGCAACGATCTTTTTCATAACAAACCCCACTAAAACTTTTTATTTAAGTATATCATACGGTTAATTTTAATGCAATAATTAATCACATGAATTATCTGTTCGTTTTCCTTTTATACTTGTAACCAATATAAAAATATGGTATAATTCATACTTGTGTCAAAGCGGAATTTAAAATTTGTCCCCAACTTGACACAAGCATATAATACAAATAGGTGGTGATTTTATGGAAGTATTATTTAAAAATTCATTTGAAAAAACAGAGGATTGGATAAAGGAGTGCAATAAATTTTCTTTATTTCGCAGACCAATATTTATAGTATTTCATATTTTGAGCATTTTGGTGTTATGTTATGGAATTTACAAAGTATTATTTTTACATATCATTGATATAGTGCTTTTGCTTATTCCTATTTGGTGGTTTTTTATTATTCTTGTGTTATATTTCAAAATAAATAAAATTACACTTAAAAGAAATCAAGAAATTTACGGTAAAAATGTGGAAGTTAATTCTGAAGTTACGCAAGATAGCATAAAACAAATTCATTCCAATGGTTCACAATATCAAATTTATTACGACACTATAAAAAGAGGCTATCTAACTCAAAATTATATTTTATTACATTCAAAAGCTAATATTTTATATACATTGAAAAAAGACGGTTTTTCTTTAGGAGATGTAGAAGGTTTTTTGGCTTTTTTAAGGAATAAGGGTATAAAAATCAAATAATAACGAAATTTCTCGGTTTTTTGCCCAGTTCTTTTTCGTACAAGAGAGACAAAAAACAAAGGACTACTTCGGTGGTCCTTTGTTTTTTTGCATACATTTATATATAATTAATTTGTCATAATATTTATTGTTGACAAAATACCCTATTTCGTGGGATAATATATGTTAGTTAGGTGATATTATGAGAGTTATTACAGGTATATCCCGTGGAATAAAATTACAAACGCTTGAAGGCACCGATGTTAGACCCACTACCGATATGGTTAAAGAAGCAATCTTTAATACCATTCAGTTTGAGATAACAGGACAAGCCTTTTTAGACCTTTTTGCCGGCAGCGGCCAAATAGGAATTGAAGCTCTCTCGCGTGGGGCTAAAAGCGCCACATTTGTAGATGCCAACCCCGATGCCGTTAAGGTTATTAAAAACAATTTGGAAAAAACAAGGCTTTCAACCAATGCCACGGTTTTCAGAAATGATTATTTTTCTTTTTTAGCCGCCACAAACGAAAAGTTTGATATTATTTTTTTAGACCCGCCTTATAGGCAAAATATTTTAGAAAAAGCCTTAAACACAGCCGTTAACTGTTTAAGCAGTAATGGATTTATAATTTGCGAACACCCTGTGGATATACCCTTGCCCGAGTTTGTTGGCAATTTAAAGGCCACCAAAACAACAAGGTACGGTAAAATTTGCATAACAATATACAGAAAGGAAAGTGAGTAACATTAAAACGGTTATTTGTCCCGGTAGTTACGACCCAATAACACTAGGCCATATTGATGTTATTAACAGAGCCTCTAAACTATTTGATAAAGTTATTGTGGTTGTTATGATTAATGACAAAAAAAATTACAGCTTTTCTACCGAAGAGCGTGTTGATTTAATAAAACAAAGCGTTGCGCACCTTAATAATGTTGAGGTTGATTATTTTGACGGCCTGTTGGCCGAATATGCAAAACTACATAACGCTTATGCCATTGTAAAAGGTCTTAGGGCTATGTCGGATTTCGAATATGAATTTCAAATGGCACTTACCAACCGCAAACTTAACCCCGACATTGAAACGCTGTTTTTAACAACAAAATCAGAATATATGTATTTAAGTTCTAGCATGGTTAAACAAATTGCTAGCATGGGCGGTGATATCTCGGAATTCGTGCCGAGTATTATACATAAGCGCATTATTGAAAGATTAAGATAGAAAGGATGAATAAAATGAGCATTGAAGAATTACTTGAGCAATTTGACGAAGCTTTAGACGGAGGTATGAAAATGCCGGGCAAACGCGTTGTTGTTAACGCCGAAAACCTGCGCGCTGTTATTGACGATATTCGCCTTAACATTCCAAGCGAAATCAAGCAGGCCCGCGGAATAGTTGCCGACCGTTCCGACATTATTACCAATGCAAAACGCGAAGCCGACAGCATTATTAGGGGTGCCGAAGAGCGTGCAAAAGCCATGGTATCGCAAGAAGAAATTACAAAATTAGCCCAAGAAAAAGCAGCCGAAATTATTGCTTCTGCACAGGCCAAAAGCCGCGATATGCGCAAAGCAGCACAAGATTTTGTAGACGACATTATGAAGCGCGCTGATGAAGGCTTAACCGCTAATTTAGCAGAGGTTAGAAAAACCCGCGCCGCTTTAAAATCGCAAATTCCAAGCCCCGCACCAAAAGCTGAATAAAACAAAAAACGAGGTTTTAAACCTCGTTTTTTTATTTAAAATAATTTAATATAGCTTCTGCTTTTTTTTGGCCTATTCCCTCTACCTTTGTGAGTTCTTCGCGCGTGGCTGACTTAATGTTATTAATTGTTTTAAAATGCTTAATAAGATTAATTGCGTGGGTTTTGCCAATACCCTCTATATTGGTAAGTTCCATTTGCAACATGGCTCCTGAACGCCTTTGTTTATGATAACCTATTGCAAAGCGGTGAACTTCATCTTGTATGGCTGTAACTAAAGAAAAGGCGCTACGGTTAGATTTTATTGATATTATTCCCCCCGACGCTGCTATTGCATTGGTTTTATGCTTATTATCTTTAACCATACCAAATATAGGAATATTTAACCCAAATTTTTCAAGCACGGGTTTAACTGCAGAAAGTTGACCTAAACCGCCATCTAATAAAATTAAATCGGGCAAAACCGAAAAAGCAATGTCCTCACCTTTTTTATATTCGTTAAGCCGCCTTTCAATAACCTCGGCTAAAGAACGGTAATCGTCTTGACCTACAAAAGAGTTGATTTTAAACTTTCGGTAGGCCGATTTTAAAGGCCTTGCATCTTTAAATACAACCATACCCGCTACATTTTCGCTTCCGGCTATATTAGAAATATCGTAGGCCTCAATATACCTTGGCGGGTTATTAATGCCTAAAATATTGGCTAGCTCATTAAGGGACGAGGTTTCTTTTATGTTGCGCTCAATTTTTTGGGCAAGGTGCTCGGCTGCGTTGGCCGCACACATTTTAATAAGTTTTAATTTGTCGGCTCTTTGTGGGATTTCCACCGAAACCGAATGTCCCGATTTTTCGCTTAACCAACCTGTAATTACGGCATCGTCAAACTCCATATCGGCTAGAATTAACCTTGGAATATCGGCATTATCGGAATAATACCTTGGAATAAATTCATTATAAAATTGTTGTTTTGAGGTAATACCTTCAAAAAAATAGTGGTTTTCATCGCACAAATGGCCATTTTTAAAGACAAACACCTCTACACACAAAGTTTCGCCAACCAAGGCCGCTGCAAAAACATCGTGCCGTTGTTTAATGTTTGAAATTACCTTTTGTTTTTGATTTATTTTTAAAATTGATTCAATTCTATCCCTTAATTTTGCGGCATACTCAAAATTAAGTTGTTCGGCAGCCTTTTCCATTTTAATTTTTAGGTTTTCAATATTTTCCGAGCTACCGTTTTTTATAAAATCTATTGCGGAATTTACCGCCTCATTATATTCATTATAATCCACTTTATTGGCGCACGGGGCTAAACACAATCCAATGTGATAATTAAGACAAGGTTTTGAATATTTTTCAAAATTACGGGTGCAATTTGGTAGTTTAAACACCTTTAACGCCTGCTCTACCGTATTATTAACCACGAAGGCGGAATTATAAGGACCTATGCTAGTACCTGTTTTTTCTAAAGACTTTTTAGCCGTAATTCTACGCCATTTTTCGTTGCTTATGTGAATATAATGATAACCTTTATCATCCTTTAATAAAATGTTGTATTTGGGTTGATATTGCTTTATAAGCGAGTTTTCCAAAGTTAATGCCTCAAACTCTGAATCGCATACAATGTAATCAAAATCATTTACATTAGACACCATTTTTTTAACCTTTGCAGTATGTGCGGTGTCGCTTCTGAAATATTGTGTAACCCTGTTTTTAAGCTTTTTTGCTTTGCCAACATAAATAACCTCACCCACGGCGTTTTTCATAATATACACCCCAGATAATAACGGTAACTTATTGGCTTTATTTTTTAGTTTGTTAATAATATTATTTTCCATATTTAACCTTTTTATTGATTTAATACTTCATTTATTATAAAATAGGTGTTGGTGATTTTATGAAGAAAATTTGCTTAATTATACTTTGTTTTGCTTTATGCTTTTTATGCAGTTGTAACAAGCAAAACAACAATAATATTGATGATGGTAAACCCACCATTGTAATGCCAGATTATAACATGCAACTAACCGTAAATGGCTATAAAACGCCCGAAAGCGTCCAAAATAATACCCAAGAGCAAAGCCAAGAAACATATTATGCTAATAAATCCAGCAAAAAATACCATAAATCGAATTGCGGTTATGCTGAAAATATAAAAGAAGAAAATTTGTATATAACCAACAACCTAACCGAGCTTATTGATGGTGGTTACCAAGCCTGTAAACAATGCAAGCCTTAATAATATAATGTTGGGTCAACATATTTGCCGTCAATATATATTCCAAAATGCAAATGCGGACCCGTTGAGCGCCCTGTTGAACCCACCTTAGCAATTTCTTGCCCGGCAGAAACAAACTGACCCTCGGTTACTAAAAGCTCGCTGCAATGGGCATATATTGTTTTAAAGCCCGAAGAATGCTCAATAATAACACATTTACCATAGCCATTACGTTTATCACTTGCTTGAATAACCGTTCCACTATCGGCAGCATATATAGGTGTGCCAATTGGCGCCCCAATATCTAAACCTTTGTGGTTATCGGGCTCGCCGGTAAACGGGTCGGCGCGGTCGCCGTAATCCGAAGTAACATAGCCTTCCACCGGGAAAATTAGACCCAAATTATTGCCTAACCCCGATTTTATTCCGCTGCCAATTTCTATTTTTGCGGTTTTAGGGCTTTTTGTTATGGTTTCTGATACCGCTTTTTTAGAAATTAACTCGCCATTTTCCACAATAACCTCGTACTGAACATCTTTAGTACCGTTAGCACCTTTAGAAATAACAACCTTTTGCCCTGCAAATAAATCATTGTTGCTGGTGTATTGCGTAATATAAGGCACCTTCTCGGTCTCGGTTTGTAGACTGGTTATAGTGTAATTAACATTGTTTTCGATAATTGAATAAATTGTTTCATAAACATTTGTATTAATAAGTTCTTCGGTTAATAAATATTCTTTTAAAACCTTAACATCTTCTTTAAAGGTTACAGAGTAACTATCAGTATTAAGGGAAATATGCTCACTAATAGAGCCCCTGTCTATTTTAAAATTTTCTATAACCTTGTTTAACTGGTTTTCACTTTTAATGCTGGCAAAGCGCTCACCGTTAATATATAGTGAATAGCCAACCGTTAATGAATCGGTTTCCGATACAATTATTTCTTCAAACTCTTCTTTATTTAAACAAGAAATTAAAAAATTAGAACTTTTAATATTTTCTACCTTGAATTTATTAATTTCAGATAAAACAGTGGTATTATTGGCAAATTTATTAGAAATTTCGCCAATTGCAGACATAACAGTTTCGGGATTTTTAGAATAACCTAACAACTGCCCATTAAAAGTCAAGGTATAGTAATCAACCGTTATATTTAACAAAAAAACAATTACAGCTATTATGACAACAATTAATGAACCCCATATTATAACAAACTTTTTGTTTAAAAGTTTAAAATAAGAGAATACTTTAAAAAATTTATTTAATTTTGCTCTAAAAAAATTAAAAATTCGCATTTTAACCTCTAAAAACTTAATATTATAATTATAATATTTTTAAGGCTAAAAGTCAATTTAGAGCATAAAAAAGCAGCCATAATTGGCTGCTTTTTTAAATTATAAAGATAAATCTTCTACCAATAAAGTGCGAACTTCGTTTTCCTGTGTCTTAGGTGCATTGCGTTCTGCCAAAAACTTGGAAGCAACCTGTGGGAAGAGAGCATAACTTAAAACATCTTCTTCACATTTTGCAAGGTCGCCTGCTTCGGCTGTATATTTTTCAAGTTCAGGTTCTAACAAATCGGCTGGGCGGCAAGTAATCACCTTGTCGTTGCCAATAGCTTTTTTGCGAACTTCTTCGTTAACCTTACCAGGCACCTGACCATATTCTCCTCTAAGAACACCCTTAGATTCTTTGGTAATCATCTTATAACGTTCGCCTGCCAAAACATTAAACACAGCCTGTGTACCAACTATTTGGCTGGTAGGAGTTACAAGTGGTGGGTAGCCAAAATCTTTACGAACATTTGGAATTTCAGCTAAAACATCGTAATATTTATCTTCGGCGTTGGCTTGCTTCAACTGTGAAATAAGGTTAGAAAGCATACCGCCCGGAACTTGATATAACAATGTTTTAATGTCAACATTTAAAACTTTGGGGTCAAGTGTACCTTCGGCCTTCATTTTATTAGCAACATCACGGAAGTGAGCAGCAACATCGCTTAATTTATTTAAATCAAGACCTGTGTCAAACTCGGTTCCTTGTAAAGTTGCAACTAAAGCCTCGGTAGAAGGTTGAGCTGTGCCGTTTGCAAATGGTGATAATGCAGTATCTACAATATCAACACCGGCTTGTACAGCCATTAAATAGGTCATATCGCCTGTGCCGGTTGTATTATGTGTATGCAAATGTATTGGAGCCTTAACCTTTTCTTTTAATTTTTTAACCAAAGAATAAGCGTCGTAAGGTAATAATAGGTTGGCCATATCTTTAATACAAATAACATCGGCACCCATTTTTTCAAGCTTAACGGCAAGGTTTACAAAATAGTCTTCATTATGAACAGGGCTTACAGTATAGCTAATTGCAGCTTCGCATATACCGCCGTATTTTTTACAGCTTTTCATTGCCTGTTCCATATTTCTGGTATCGTTAAGGGCATCAAAAATACGGATAACATCAATACCGTTTTCAATAGATTTTTTAACAAATGCATCTACAACATCGTCGGCATAATGCTTATATCCTAAAAGGTTTTGGCCACGAAGCAACATTTGAAGTTTTGTGTTGGGCATATGCTTTTTTAAGGTTCTAAGGCGTTCCCATGGGTCCTCATTTAAAAAGCGCATACAGGCATCAAATGTGGCGCCGCCCCAACACTCGAGCGACCAATATCCCATTTTATCCAACTTTTCTAAAGCGGGAATCATATCTTCTATTTTCATTCGTGTAGCAGCTTGGGATTGGTGTGCATCACGTAAAATAGTATCGGTTATATATAGTTTTTTGTTTTCCATTATAATTTACCTCGTATTATTGGAATAATGCAATAAGTGCGCCGGCTGCTATTGCAGAACCAATTACACCTGCTACATTTGGACCCATTGCATGCATTAGCAAGAAATTAGAAGGATTAGCCTTTTGTCCAACCGATTGCGAAACACGTGCAGCCATTGGCACTGCCGAAACACCGGCCGAACCAATAAGTGGGTTAATTTTATTTTTGGTAAACAGGTTCATAAATTTGGCTAATAGCACACCGCCTGCGGTACCAAAACTAAATGCTATTATTCCCAAGAATATAATAAATAATGTTTGTGGGGTTAAAAATACATTAGCAGTTGCAGTAGCACCAACCGAAATTCCTAAGAATATTGTTACAATATTCATAAGTTCGTTTTGCGCTGTTTTGCATAAACGCTCGGCCACGCCTGATTCTTTCCAAAGGTTGCCAAGCATTAAGCAACCAACAAGCGATGTTGCCGAAGGAACCAATAAAGCCACAAAAATTGTTACGGCTATTGGGAAAATAATCTTTTCGGTTTTAGAAACCTCTCTTAAAGGTTTCATTACTATGTTGCGCTCTTTTTTGGTTGTTAAGAGCTTCATTATTGGGGGTTGAATTACCGGTACCAAAGCCATATAAGAATAAGCGGCAACGGCAATAGCCGGTAATAAATGTGGTGCTAACTTAGATGCAACAAAAATTGCGGTAGGGCCATCGGCGCCGCCTATAATGCCGATTGAGCCTGCTTCGGTGGCAGTAAAGGCTAAAAGAATTGCACCAACAAAGGTCAAGAAAATGCCAACCTGAGCTGCCGCACCTAATAATAAAGATTTAGGATTGGAAATTAATGGGGCAAAATCGGTCATGGCGCCAATGCCAACAAATATTAAGCAAGGATAAACACAGGTTTTAACACCAATATATAAAATATCAAGCAAGCCACCATTGGCCATAATATAACCAAATGAATGGTAAAATTCGCTGTTTTCATCCATAAAAGCATTCCACATTTCGCTGTGGTACATTTCGGCACCGGGTAGATTGGTTAATAACATACCAAAAGCAATACCGATAAGCAACAGTGGCTCAAATTGTTTTTTAATTGCAAGGTATAAAAGTACCAAAGAAATTAAAATCATTACAACATTACGCCACATTCCGCCATCTATAAAGTTAACAAAAATTTGGTAAAAACCCATCTGTTCGATGAATTTCATAATACTTTCAAACATTGTAATCCTTTCTCCTATAACTAAGCAATTACACAAAGAACAGCACCGGTTTCTACCGAAGCACCGACATTAACATTAACCGAAGCTATTGTACCATCACAAGGTGCCATAATTTCATTTTCCATTTTCATGGCTTCTAAAACTAACAAAACATCGCCTTTTTTAACGGTGGCGCCGTTTTGAACGTTAATAGATAAAATTGTGCCGGGCATTGGGGAATTAACGGTTTGACCGCCCGAAACAGCAGCAGGAGCCGGAGCAGCAGCGGGTGCAGGTGCAGGTGCGGGTGCAGCAGCAGGAGCTGCAGGAACTTTAATATCAGATGCAGCAGCTTCTTCAATTTCAACTTGGTATGCAGTACCATTTACAATAACATTATATTTTTTCATAATAATACCTCTTTCTTAATTTAGATTCTTTTTAATGAATGAATTTTAATAGCCGAAACATCGGTTCCTAGTTCTTCGGCTATTGCAACCGAAACAGCCGCGATAATTTCTTGTCTGTTTTCAATATTTGTGCTATTAGCAGGCACAGCTGCAGTTGCTACATTTGGCATTGCAGTAACCGATTTATTAGCTTCAGATTTATTAACCAGTTTGCATAATAAACTAATTATTTTACAAAGTAAAACTATGCAAATAAGGCCCACAAATACAGTACCTAAACCCAAAGCCACAACAAATAATGCAGGGAAATCATAACCTGGTAAAATTTCAATTAATTTTTCGAACATAAAAGCACCCCCCTTTAAATTAACAGAGCTTTTCAACAAGCCCAAATCAATACTATTTTAATACAAATTCTAATATAAATCAATAGATTTTTTGCAATTTGCTTTATTTTTAACATAATTAATAAAGCAGGGTTTCCCCTGCTTTATTATTACACAAAAAAATTATCTAATTCCATATTTTTCTATTATATAATCCATATCTTTATCGCCACGACCGGAAAGATTAATTAGAACCGAGCCTTTGCCTAATTCTTTGGCAAGTTTTATTCCGTAAGCCACAGCGTGTGAGCTTTCAATAGCCGGTATAATACCCTCTAACCTAGATAGTGTAAAGAAGGCATTTACAGCATCTTCATCGTTAACAACATCGTATTTAACGCGACCTAAATCGTGTAAGAATGCATGCTCAGGACCCGATGACGGATAGTCTAATCCACTTGCTACCGAATAAACCGGTGCAGGTTCGCCCTGTTCATCTTTTAACATAATGCTGTTAAATCCGTGCATAATGCCCTCACTGCCAAATTTAAGGCTTGCAGCGTGGTCACCAAGTTTTGTGCCGCGACCTAAGGGTTCAACACCGTAAATATCAACAGGGTCATTTAAAAATCCTGCGAACATACCCATTGAGTTAGAACCACCACCTACACAAGCAACAACGGCATCAGGTAATTCGCCTGTCATAGAAATAAACTGTTCTCTGGCTTCAATACCAACCACACTTTGAAAATCGCGCACCATCATTGGAAACGGATGTGGACCTAAAACCGAGCCAATACAATAAATACAATCATTATATTCTCTGGAATATGCCTTAAATGCAGCATCAACAGCCTCTTTAAGAGTGGCAAGTCCTTCTTTAACCTCTATAACATTTGCGCCTAGAATTTTCATTCTGGCAACATTTGGTGCTTGTTTTTTAATATCTACCGAACCCATATAAATATCGCACTCAAGGCCAAAATAAGCGGCAGCCGTTGCTAAGGCTACACCATGTTGACCGGCGCCTGTTTCGGCAATAACCTTCTTTTTACCCATATATTTTGCCAACAAAGCCTCGCCCATACAATGATTAAGTTTGTGGGCACCGGTATGGTTAAGGTCTTCCCTTTTTACATAAAGTTGAACATTACCAATGCTGTTAGAAAGCCTTTCAAGGTATGAAATAGGGGTTGGTCTGCCCTGAAATTCACGCCTAATTTTACGAAGTTCGCCTATAAATTTGCTCGATTTGCAAATTGTAAAATAAGCTTCGGTAATTTCGGCCATAGCATTTTTAAGGTCATCGGATATATATGCCCCGCCGTATTTACCAAAATAACCATTATGGTCGGGGAAATTTTTAAAATAGGTATTGAATTCTATTCCGTTGTACTGCATTCTAATTCTCCTAACATATAAAATAAACAAACCCAAGTACCACAAGGTACTTGGGACGATTATACTACCGCGGTGCCACCCAAATTAAAACAACAAGTGTTTTCGCTTTTACGCATACTATCATATGCGGCGTTAATGGTAACGGAAACGCAACCCCGTTGGAGCCTACTAAAGTTCGGTCCACCCTCAAAAGCCCATTCGTTTATAATTAAATATTGCTTTGCACCTTACAGCAACTCTCTAAAAAATAATTATAAATTACTATTCTTTCTCACAGGTTTTTTAAAATTATAACATTAAAATTAATGTTTGTCAACTTTAGTTTATTGCTTATATTTAAAATTAACTAAATGTGCAACACTTGGTATGCTCTCACCCTGCATTGTAGAGGTTGGTGAAAGAAGTGCGCCTGTGGCACAAAAAAGAATATTTTTGTATTCGCCTTTTTCAAGTTTTTTTAAAATATACCCCGTTAATACACTTGCACTGCAACCACAACCCGAACCGCCCGCATGAACATCTTGTTTTTCTCTATCAAAAATCATACAACCGCAATCAAAATGGTTACTCTTAATGTCAATATTCTCTTTTTCTAAAATTTCATAAAGCAAATCTGAGCCAACATAACCTAAATCGCCTGTGAAAATCGCATCATAATCGGTCGGGGTTGTATTTGTATTATGCAAAAATCTTTTAATTGTATCCGCTGCAGCAGGGGAAAATGTCAAGTGAACACCATAAAATTCCTCAAAAAATTTTTTCAGACCTTCAAATTTGGAAAATTATGGGTGCTGCCATGGGAGCCCACAATGTTTTACACCATAAATAAATGTTGCTAAAGCATTTTCACTGTGTTATAATTTCTCTTGGAATAAGGTGAACCTACAACGGTAGGCGGTTAGCCCTTTGAATTACAGAGGGCATTGGCCCTCTTGTATTTAAGGGGGTGATGCTATGGAGTATTATTTCCTTGTTGTTTTAGTACTTATTGTTGCCACTGGCTACATTACTAGCATAAAAAAATAACCGCCCTGTCCTGAAAAAACAAGCGGTTATTCGCAAAACTTCAGGCTAACCGTCTATCGGTTTGCCTTATTTCACTTATATTATATCATATTATTTACGATTGTCAAGTTTTAATCAGTTGAACTTAATTCCATCCTTATTAACATTAGTATAGAAAGGATTATCATTCATATACTTATAAAATGTTTCGCAATCGCATAAAGTTACGGTTACTACGACATCATACTGAAGACCAAGTTCAGAAGTCAATGATATAAAAGGCTTTTTAAAACCTGATATTTGTTCACGAGGCACCTTTGCTAAAACCATAATATCAATATCCGATTCTTCGGTTTGCTCTCCTCGGGCATACGAACCATAAAGAACAGTTGAATCTAATTTATCTCCAAATAAAGATTTAGCAAGTGTGGCTATCCGTTCGGTTATGTATGTTAGTTGTTCATTATTACACATTTTTAAATACCTTTAACACCCCACAAAAATTTCTTTCGCAGATAATCTGCATGTTCAGGCGTTATACTCCCATCATTAATTTCTGCAATATTAATACTGCCGTACAATTCTCCCCACAAGCAATCCAATAAAGACGATTTCTCTTCAAGACCTTTCTTATAGGCATCTAAATCGTGCTGAAGATATGACGGCAATCCGTATTCATATGAGTGTTCACGCTCTTCTTTTATTTTATCATTATCCATTTATACTACATTCACCGCCTATAACAATATCCATAAATATTATAACGATCTACCGAAACTGAGTCAAGAACATTAGAATACAGCAGTCTGCGAAAAGCAGAACGTGTTATCATATATGATAACATACATTAGGTATATTCGCTTTCAGTACAGACAAAAGCGTGTGGCAGTAAACTGTCACACGCTTTATCATTATGCCGACTTTTTCTTTTTCGTTGGCTTATCAGGTTCGATAAGTTGCTTATTGAGTTCGATATATTCAACTGCCTGTGCATAAGCATCCTGGAACTTGAATACAACCTCGATATCTCCGCCTTCGTGTACGAAGATTTCTTGCACAAGTTCGGTAAGCAACGGTCTTGTAAGGCGTTCGATATTACCGTACTTTTTGAAACGTGCCACAAACTCGTTCTCTTCGGTAATACCGTCTTGGAACTGCTCTGCAGATTTGTTAAGCGAGGCGATTTTTTCGTCAACAATCCTCAGCCTTTCATTAAGCCGTTCCTTTAACATCTGATATTCATCCACTGTGATGACACCGCTTTTCCAGTCTGGATAAAGGTCGGTAATCATATACACAAGTTTTTCTCGCTCGGAAATCTGAGATTTCAGTGCCTTCTCAATATGACTTGATTCCTTTTTTCGTGCGGAATTATTATTGATTTGAGAGAGCAGTTCGCTCATTGTAGTTGCTGTATTAATCATATTTTGAATAGTTAAAAGCACTGCCTTCTCTAACTTATCAATGCGGATAGTGTGATTAGTACACGCCGATTTTTTAAGTTTCCTTGCTGTTACACAGCGATAGTAATGATACGTACCGTAAGAGTGCTGATTGGTCTTTTTGTTCATTACACGCTTACAGTCAGCACACCGCACAAGCCCAGAAAATAAATCAACGTTTTTCTTTTTGGGGCTCTTGCGAATACTCTTGTTAAATAGTGCCTGTGCATTGTCAAAGATCTCTTGGCTAATGATTGGCTCGTGAGTACCTTCAACAATAATCCACTCATCCTTAGGAATCGCGCGGCATTGTTTAATCTTATAACTATAGGTAGTATTTCTACCTTGCACCATATCGCCAACATACATTCGGTTTTGTAAAATTCGGCGCACCGAACTGTCGGGCCATAGACCGTCATTGCTTCTGCCACAGGGATGCCTGTAATTGAAGCCTTTTTGCTTTTTATACATTGATGGGTTGGGTATGCCCATTTCATTAAGGTCTTTTGTGATGCCAATGATACTCTCACCCCCAATAAATCGCTCGAAAATCATTCGAACAATTGGTGCAGTTTCCTCATCAATGATAAGATGATGATTATCGTCCGGGTCCTTTAGATATCCGTATGTGGGGAAAGAACCAATAAACTTACCCTGCTGACGTCTGAGGTTCAGCGTTCCTCGCACGTTAACAGACGTGTTTGCTGCCAGAGATTCATTCATAATATTGGTGACGCCAACCTTCACCAAATCGTTAAATGAGTTTATACCTCTGATACCGATATCAATCTGGTTGTTAATTGCAATAAAGCGAACCCCAAGTTTTACGAAAATCTTATCAAGATAGATACCGCCCTCGGTGTGATTTCGAGAAAAACGCGAAAGGTCTTTAACCAAAACACAGTTTACCTTGTGGGCATAAATATCGTCCATCATTCTGTTAAAGTCAGGACGGTCGAAATTTGTACCGCTGTAGCCGTCATCCACATAAATGTCATAAATCTCCATATCGGGATAACGTTTTATATATTCTTTTAAAATTTCTCGTTGCGACGCAATCGAGTTACTCTCCGATTCCGTACCGTCATCACGGGACAGACGAAGATAAAGAGCAGTCTTCCAAACCTTTTTTGGTACGGAGGACTGCTCTAAAATATCTGCATATTTAGAATTTGCCATAAAGCATAAGCCTCCATATTTTTTAATATGAAGGTATGGCCGTTTTTCTACACAACCGTAGTATACCATACCTTCGACTTTAAATCAACCCAAATTTGTTTGGTAATTTGCTCCAGACGAAAATACTGAACCGAGAGCATCAGTAAAAGTTCGGTTTCCGCCGAAACTCACCTTCACTCTCACATCGCCGACTTTAAAAAGATAAGGGTTTTTAATTTGCTCAAAATAGTCATTCATTTTCTCAGGCACAGATTTCTCTGCGTCTATCTTCACATCATGCAAATCAACAAGGCTATCTTTAGAACAATCGGCAATGTCAACATTTCTTAACATAATTAAATCAAAAGAATCTAACATAACTTGCCATTCCTTTCATAAGATATTTTTTACCTTGCGAAAAACATTTATACAGCATTTACCAATTGTTTAACGACTTCTTCTTAACAAAAATTCGTCTTTCGACAAATCCCGTGCCCATTCTTCCTGCGCTGCGCTTAGCCAAAGCATTTAAACCTTCATTAGCCTTAAAGGGCGGTTTTCTGGCATCTTTAGGCTCATCGTCACACATAGGCGTTAGCCTTATGTGCTCCTCTTCACCAAAATCTACTCATAAAACCGTAACTTTAAGGTCTTCGAATTTTGTCAGCAAAGGATTTTTTGTTGGGCAAGGCAAAAGCGCAGTTAATCCTTTCGGATTAACGAGCATTTTAACAAAGCAACAACGGGAAATCCTTGCTTCAAAATCTAATTAAGGTTTGAATGCTTTGGCTTTGACAAATGCTTCTCGACTTTGCAAATTGAATAACTCCTTCTTTATTTTTAATCTACGCAACTTGCCGTCTTCAAGTTGTATGTGTTAGAAATTTCGTTCACAGCATCAGCCGGGGCATCTGGTACTCTGTACGAAAATTTCTGTTTAGAACATAAGAATATAGAATTCTAGTTTCAAGAAAACATTAACAGCAAAGAACTGCCGGAAGCTAAATGCTCACAGCAGTTCTGTTTTATTGGAATTAAATTTTAAATGAGTGTCATTCAAAAATGACGATAACTTTCGTTTCGATATGATTTTCCACCCCATAATTTACCCCATAGTCAAGTTAGGATACAACCCCATGTTTTACCCCAATATAAAATTCTGTTTATACCCCATGTTCTGCCCCAACATTCACCCCGTGTTTTTTAAATCAACTTTTCATCTCCTACAAGACAAAAATAAGGCGAGGTGTTACCCTCGCCATAAATTTCACTTATTCTTTTTTCCTCTGCGTTGGTAGTCTGCGTTAATATCCTCGCTCCAGTCTGCGCTAAGCGGTGCACTTGCTCTGACATTGCAAACTGCTTTTGCAACCGTTTCGTATAAAATATGAGTGCCCTCGCCGTCAGCATTGTAGTTCACTGCTCGGTCAGCACCTATGCCATAACGGGATGCTGTTTCAACCGCATCAATGTTTGCACCAATGAAAAGAAACTCCCAACCGTATTTTTCTTTTTGTCGCTCAATCATCTTTTTAACCTGTTCGCTTGTGTAGCGGTGGCTTGCATTTTCCTGACCGTCGGTTGTGATAACAAACATTGTGTGTTCCGGTACATCCTCAGGACGGGCATACTTATGAATGTTACCAATATGGTGAATCGCACCACCAATAGCATCAATAAGAGCTGTGCAACCACGAACTGTGTAATCGTTGTCGGTCATCTTTGGAATGTCGCCGAGCTTTACTCGGTCGTGCAGAACTTCACTTTCATCATCAAAAAGTACGGTCGATACATAACAACCGCCATCTTGCTTCTTCTGCTTTTCGATCATAGAGTTGAAACCGCCGATTGTGTCGCTTTCAAGACCAGCCATCGAGCCACTCCTGTCCAAAATAAATACAAGTTCAGTAATGTTGTTTTTCATAATAGAAAACCTCTCTTTCATTTGATGTCACAATTGTACACCAATAAAAGAGAGGTTAGGTCGCCCGCCAAGCGACAAATTAGATTTCTTTACCGTTATAGTCAATTTCATAGTAATTATCTTGAAAATCATACAGTTTAATTGAGTTTTCTGTCATTTCAAATGCAGGCCTACCTGTTACAGAAGCAAATATATCTTTACCACTAAAAGACCATATCTTATTGAAATCACTATCATACCTTGCAATTTCAATTTCGCCGTGAACAATATAATCATCATCAATTTTATTTAGTGAAAAAGCACTTCCAAACATATCTGTGGGTTTTGTGATAATGATTTCCCCTTCAATAACATCTATTTGCAAAAATATTTCGTCTTGGAGAATTGTAAGTACCGATCCATCTAAAACTGCAATATCACCCGTAGGTTCACCTATAAAGGATATTAGTGCAATTTTCTTTCGTTCTTTAAACAAATTTACATCGAATTCGAGAGCTTTCACACTATCCTCAGAATTGCAATTCTGAGGATTAAATATGATATCATACCGGTCGTTTTTAGGATCATTAAATGAAAAATGATCATTTACAGATACGGTTATCGCACAAAATTCATTCTTTAATTTCATAAATTATTTCCCACTCAACTTCCTTAAACCCTACAAGCACAAAATCATCGCTTATGAGCAAAGGTCTTTTAACAAGCATACCATCTGTTGCGAGAAGGCTCAGCATTTCTTCCTCGCTCATTTCGGGCAGTTTGTTTTTAAGGTCTAATGATTTATAAAGCAGACCGCTTGTGTTAAAGAACTTCTTAATCGGTAATCCGCTTTTGTTATACCACTCGGTCAATTCTTCAAGTGTAGGATTGTCGAGTTTAATGTCCCTTAACTCATATTGAATTTTATTATCATCTAACCACTTCTTTGCTCTTTGGCAAGTGGTACATTTTGGATAGCAAATGAATTTCAACATAGCAATCTCCTTATTCAACAACTTCAATTAAAAAACTTACGGGACGGAAGCCATCATTGCAAGAAATCATTGCAGATTTCGGATTCTTCATCCATCCGTCATAGAAATTTTCGCCACCGTGAGCAAGCGTCATTACAAATGGTGAAACGCTCTCCCACGCACTGTCGCAAAATCCGTCGGGCTTTTGCCAACCTTGACAGATAAACACCTGACCTTCCTGTAAGTCGCAAGCGTGTTCTATCGGATTTTCATACTTTTCAATTAAATCATCATACCGTGATTTTCGCATTATGGTTATTTTAATTTTATTCATATACTTTCCCTCTGTTTTTCAATATAAACATTCCATAAATTACCGCAATAACCGAGATAACGGCGGACGTGATAATTTGCTGTGTGTTCGTAATATCTACGGCAAATGCACTAAGCGAATTAATAACGGCATGGGCGATAATCGGGGCCCACAAGCTTTTAGTTTTAT
>JAZRSY010000017.1:0-15268 GCA_045651765.1 Acutalibacteraceae bacterium
GCCGCATACAATTATTCTAAACTAACGCCCGAACAGAAAAAAGATTTTTTAGAAAAACATTTTAGCAAAACAAACGGCATTGGTTATAATTTTGGCCGCACACATATTAACTCTTGCGATTTCTCGTTAGATATTTATACATATGTTGAAAAGGGCGACAAAACCCTTGAAACCTTTAACATAGACCGCGAAAAGAAATATGTAATTCCATTTATTAAAGATGCCCTTAATTACTGCGACAACGACATATTTTTATTCTCTTCACCTTGGTCGCCACCCGATTATATGAAGGATAACGAAAGCATCATTGGCGGCGGCAGACTAAAAGAGGAGTATAAGAAGGTTTGGGCGCTTTATTATGCCAAATATATTAAAGCGTTTTTAGCCGAAGGCATTAAAATCAGCGCTATTTCGGTGCAAAACGAACCTATAGAAACACAGCCCTGGGAAAGCTGCAACTACACCGCCGAAGAAGAACGCGATTTTATTGAGCAATATTTAGCCCCTGTTTTTGATGAAGAAGGTCTTTCCCACATTAAATTTATTATTTGGGATAATAACAAAGAGCGTGTTTATGACCGTGCTAAAACCGTTTTAAGTTCACAAAAGGTTAACGAGCGTGTTTGGGCTGTTGGTTACCACTGGTATACGGGCGACCACTACGAAGGCCCTGCCCTTGTTACAAATTTCTTAAATAAACCTACCATTTGCACCGAATTTTGCAGGGGTATTATTGAGGACTTTAACGAATCTGCCGCCAGATACGCCCGTGAAATGTGTCAAAACCTTAACAACTACACTATCGCTTCATGCGATTGGAATATTCTGCTAAGCACTAACGGTGGTCCTTTCCACAACCGCACCGCCGAGGCTAAAGCGGTTGCGGGCAAGATTTATGAATCTAAAAACGGCGGTTGTGCAGCGCCCGTTCTTTACGATAACGAAACCAAACAATTAGTTTACACACCAATTTATTACTATATTGGTCATTTTTCTAAATTTATTGAAAAAGGCGCCGTACGCGTGGGCCTTACTAAGTTTGATGATTCTTTTTACACCTGCGCCTTCAAAAATCCCAACGGCAATATTGCCTGTGTAATATTAAACCCAACGGGCAAAGAACTCCCCGTTATGCTAAGACACAACGGAAATTGCACCGAAATTAAATTAAAGCCAAACTCAATTATTACGGCTATAATTTCAGAATAATATTAAATAAAAAGCAGGTTCAAACCTGCTTTTTTTCTTTGTTTTTTTACATTTTAATATTCTTGACCGAAAAAACACTATGTGTTATAATAATTTGAGGATTACTTTATAAGGAGGAATAGCGGTGGAAAGCACAAAAACCATTACTACTAACAGGCAAGCCTTTCACGAATATTTTGTGCTTGAGAGTTATGAAGCCGGTATTTCCCTTTCGGGTACCGAAATAAAATCTATACGCGCAGGCGGTGTTAATTTAAAGGATGCCTGGTGCAGCATAGAAAACGGCGAGCTTATTATTAAACAAATGCACATAAGTCCCTATGAAAAGGGCAACATTTTTAACAAGCCACCTACCCGTAACCGCAAACTTTTAATGCACAAACGTGAAATTATGCGGTTGCTTGGCGTGTCGCAACAACAGGGAGTTGCTTTAGTGCCGCTTTCGCTTTATTTTAAAGGCTCTTTGGTTAAGGTGCAGCTTGGTGTGTGCAAAGGTAAAAAGCTTTACGACAAACGTGCCGATGCGGCTAAAAAAGCCGCTAACCGCGACATTGAACGCGCCATTAAAGAACAAAATCGGTAACCAAACTTTCCTGTTATATGGGGGCGTAATGGTTTCGACGGGGGTTTTGAACTACGGCAAGCGAGCAGCGGTGCGGAACCGCTATAAAATCCGCAACTTTAAAATTAACTGACAACAATACTGTTGCATTAGCTGCCTAATTTGGCGGCTCGTTCCACTAAAGAGTACCGCGGCTTTTTTGGGGCGTCGATTAGCGGTTAAAGTGAATGTGTAAGCGCCTTGTAGCACATCATTAATTAAAGGCTACTCAACTTTACCTTTTGTTATTTGGGGGTAATTTTGGGGAATTTTTTCAAATAACTACGCTCGAAGAAAACCGTAGGAATAGATTTTCGGACAGGGGTTCAACTCCCCTCGCCTCCACCAGCGGCAAGCTGCCGCACCCAATCCGTCCAAGTCCGTGCAAATCTAAAGTTTGTACCACGGGACATGAGTTCGGGTGTTGTGCGGTATGCTCCACCAACAAAACGAACACATTATTGAATTTTACGGAGGTCTATTATGACTAAAGCCAAACTTATTAATCATAACGGCTCGCCTGCCATTAGCATTAACGGCAAGGTATATCCACCAATGACCGCAACGATAACCACATGCGGTGTTTTGGGCGGTTTAGAAGGCAGAATTTTAGACCACGATTATTTTAAAGCCTTGGGTGAGGCCGGCATTAAAATTTATTACATAATGTGTAATAATTTAGACCTCGACAAAAACGCTGTTTCGGATTTTGAAACCGAGGCTAATTTTCTTTTAAAGGCCGTGCCAGATGCCTATATTATTGTTAGATTCTGCCTGCACCCCAGCGAAGAATGGTGTAAAAACAACCCCGACGAAATGGTTACCTACACCGACAACCGCAAAATCCCCACCAACCTTACGGCTGAATCTTGCAGTTTAAATTTAGATGGTATGCCATCGCTTTGTTCGCAAAAATGGCGCGACGAAATGGGCGAGGTTATGCTTAAGACTATTAAACAAATCAAGGCTCTGCCCTGTTCTGACCATATTGTAGGCTACTTTTTGGCAGGCGGCGGCACTAGTGAATGGTATTATATGAATGATATAGACTTTACCGATTCCGAAGCCTATGGCGATGTTTCTCCTGCTTTTAAGCGTGAATTTGAAGGTTACCTTAACGAAAAATACGGCAACGGAGTTAAGGCCCCCATCATTCCGAACAAAGAGGCCCGTTATTATTCCGAACATATCGACACCGATTTAGCATCACCTAAAATTTGGAATCCTGTTATGGCTGAGCCCAAACCACCGCTTAATGGCACTAACCACGGTGTATTTGTAGATTTTAAAACCAATCAACACACCTTTGATTTTTACAATGCCTGGCATTTAGGCACCGCTAACACAATAATACATTTTGCAAAACTAATTAAAGAAAACTTCCCCGATACACTCGTAGGCTCATTTTTTGGCGGTGTTGGCAGTGGCGAGGTAATAAGGGGCTCTAACGCTATTGGTGTTTTAAAAATTTTAGATAGCGGCTATGTGGATTTCTTAGCCAACCCCGGTGTATATGAAAACCGCCAACCCGGTGGTTTTACGGGCCAACGCCAATGCCCCGATTCTTATAGGCTCCGAAACGCAATGTTCATTGTTGAGGATGACACCCGCACCAACGCCGAAATCGCCCACCACGCTTCCAACTATTATGTATGCACCGAAAACGATTCCATTAATATATTAAAGCGTGATTTTGGCCGAAATATTTGCGAAGATTTACAAAGTTGGTGGTTCGACCAAAAAATCGGCGGCCAAAGATATAAATCTGAAACAATTTATAAATTATTTACAAAACAACAAGAAATTA
Source organism: Acutalibacteraceae bacterium (assembly GCA_045651765.1). GTDB lineage: Bacteria > Bacillota > Clostridia > Oscillospirales > Acutalibacteraceae > SIG565. The sequence goes on from JAZRSY010000017.1 coordinate 3,618, forward strand.
GCCAATTGGCTTATAGTTTAGACCGCCGCAAAAACAGCGAAATTGCCTTTATTATGGACGAAGAAAGTTTGGTTGCTGTTTCTAAGCAAACCACCAACGAACTTATCGAACAGTTCAGAAGTTACGATATTGCTAAAATTGGCGCCCCAATTGACAGTTATTTCCACAACGATTTATCGGACCCGAATATGCCCGATTATAAACTTTACATATTTGCTAACTGCCTTTATTTAAGCGATAAAGAACGCGAAGAAATTAAAGCAAAGTTGCGAAAAAATAACGCTACCGCAGTTTTTCTGTATGCAGGCGGCATTATTAACCCCGACAAAGAAAATAAATTAGACCCTAAAAATATGCAAGATTTATTAGGCTTTAATTGTAGCGAGCTTATGGAAATTCACCGCCCGTTATTCCGTTTTACCGAGGGTGCGCACCCAATAACCGAAAACTTAGACAGTGCCGAATTTTATGGTGAATTTTTAAAATATCGTTACACCAACGAAAACTTTGTGGGTGAAGGATATATGCGCTCACGGCTTTTACCAATGGTTTATGCCGATGACGACAGTTGCACGGTATTAGCCCGCTTTTTAACCAACAATAAGCCCGCCGTAGCCTATAAAGAAAACGACGGATATAACACAGTTTATTATGGCGCTAAATACATAAATAACGATATTGTTCGCGAAATTGCACGCTATGCCGGCTGTCATATTTACGAAGAAACAGGCCATGTGCTTCACGCTAACAATAACTTTATTACACTGCATGCGGCACACAGTGGCAGCGTTACAATAAATTTACCTAAAAAATGCTCTTTGTTTGAGGTTTACGAAGAAAAATATTACGGCAAAGACACAAACAGCGTTACCTTTAACATCAAAAAGGGCGAAACAAAAATGTTTAAAATTTAATTAAAGGTGAAAATATGAAAACATTAAGTAACTTTTTAAAGGGCATTGTTGTCGGAATTGGTGGCATTGCCCCAGGCCTTAGCGGTAGCGTATTATTGGTTATTTTTGGGCTTTACCAAAAAACCGTTAATGCCATTGGCACGCTTTTTAAAAATTTCAAAAAAAATATTTTGTTTTTAGTGCCATTATTTTTAGGCTTTGGTATTGGTGCATTGCTTTTTAGCAAAATTGTAGATTTTATGATGACCCGTGCCGAATTTGCTACAAGATATTTGTTTTTAGGCTTAATAATTGGCACAGTTCCTTTGTTTTATAAAGAACTTAAAAAAGAAGGTTTTCACCCAAAATATTATATTAATATTGCCTGTGCATTTTTAATAGGTTTATTTATATTTTACGGGAATGTATTTTCCTTCCCCGATGTTACCAACCCAAACCTGTTACAGTCGGTTTTAATGGGAATTTCGGTTGCAGGTTCGTTCATTATACCCGGTGTGGACAGTGCGGCAATTTTATCGGCCTTGGGGTTGTATGATTTGTTTTATAAATCACTTTCTCGTTTAGCCGATTTTGATTTAAAGGTATTATCAATTTTGATTCCTGCAGGTGTGGGTTTAGTAATAGGCGCATTATTAATTTCGTTCATTATGAATAAACTCATTAAGAATTTTTACACTGCAACCTTTTCAATAATTTTCGGCTTGTTTTTAACCGTTATTCCAAGTGTATTAAACCAAAGTTGCGTTATTGTTTCGGTTAAATCGGCAATCTTAGCCATTGCTTTAATAATTTTTGGCTTTGCCATTTCGTTCTATTTTGGAAACATTAAAGAAAATAATAAAAGAATTAAAAAACTTTTTAATAAATAATTAAAGCCCTACTTTTTTGTAGGGCTTTAATTTTTTATTTTTTTAATTATCGTTCTGCCAATTTGCTCGGCCAGTTTTAAGGCTTGCGGTATTAAATCGTCGCTAATTTTAGGTAAATAACCTGTAAGTTCCAGTGTAATGTCGCCTTTATATTCAATAGTTTTCAATGCTTTTGCAACGCTATCCCAAGCTATTTCACCCATATACGGTAATAGATGTTGGTCGGTTATTCCGTAATTATCGTGCATATGTAAGGCGGCCAACAAATTATTGTTAAGGCCCTTAATAACATCTGCGGGCTCTAACCCCGTAACAGCAAGATGCCCAATATCTAAACAAATTTTTACCCTGCCCGAATTTAAAGATTTAATGAAATTTGTAAGCTCCCCCGGTTCACTTAAAACAGGTATATTTTTATTGCCGTTTATATTAAACAAATTTTCCACCAAAATGTTTACATTAAACCTATTAGCGTATGGTATAAGGCTTTGGTAAAAATTATGGTTATATTGATATAAATTTATATGGCTTGGCAGGTCGCGGGTTATGGCGTGCACCACAATATTTTTTGCCCCAATTACCGAAGCAAACTCAATCGACCGCACAATTTTTAAAAACTCAGGGTCAGAAATATTGTTTTTATTGCTGTATTTAAAACTAACAGGTGCATGGGCAAGCTTACACTCAAGGCCTAAATTCTGGCTTAATTCTTTAATTTCTTGGGCTTTTTGCAAATAATCGGTACCAAGCATATCGTTATTACTGTTACACCAATAAAATGAATAATCGAACGCATCAAAGCCCGCCTGCTTAATTAGTTTAAGGGCGGTAATGTCGTTATATTTATTTCTGAGCGAACAGGTTTCTACCGATAATTCCATTTAAAAATCTAATCCTTTTGATTGAATAGAAAAATTACAATTAATCTTCAAAATTAAAGTTTTCCAACAAATCTTTGTTAACTTCGGGCTTGTTGTCGCCATGCTTTACAAAGCACATGGTAACAAATGAAAGCATTACAAATATGGCCGAATATAAGAACAACACTTTATAATCTATGTTCTCTATTAAATAACCTGCCGCTATTGGTGTTACAATTTGTGCTGCCATGCTAAAGGTGTAATAAAGGCCTGTAAATTTACCAATATTACTGCCCGAGCACATTTCAACCACCATGGGCAAACTATTAACATTTATTGCTGCCCAAGCAACACCAACAAGCGCAAACAATATGTAAAGCAATTTGTTAAAATAATTAAAGAAAATAGTATAAACAAAGCCGCCGGCAAAGCAAATTGCTAATAACAAAACGCCGGCTTTAATGGTTTTTTTGCGGCCGATTTTACTGGCTAGAGAGCCAACCGGAATATAACTTACTATAGCGCCTGCGGTGGCAATTGTAAGGCAGGTGGAAGCGGCGCCAATGTCCATATTCCACACAGCTTTGGCATAGGTTGTAAACCAAGTGGTTATTCCGTTATAACCAATATACCACAATGCAATTGATAGCAGCATAAATATTAGGCTTTTTTTAACCGCTTTTGGCATTATGGCCTTTTCATCATTAACGGCAACCGTAAGTTCTTGTTCGGGGTGTGCGGCCTCGTACTCAAGTTGTTCGGCTGCAAGTTTTGGTTCGTTAACAAAAAACATTAAAATTAACAATGCAAACAACATTACCGAACCCACAATTATAAATAACGGCAGATAATTAATGTGTGCCGCGCCAGCGGTTTTAGCATTGCTGTATAAAATACTGGTTACCAGTAAATATAAAATTCCGCCTATTGCGCCCATTAAGTTTATAATGGCGTTTCCTTTACTTCTAAGCGGTTTTGGGGTAACATCGGGCATAAGGGCAACGGCAGGGCTGCGGTAAATACCCATGGCTATAAGAACCAACCCAAGCACTACAATAAAGGCTATTAGTTTGGCAGTAGTGGGCATGGCAAAATAACTGTTATCTAAAATAGGTAACAACATCATAAACGAAACAGCCGTTAAGGTTCCCACCAAAATATAGGGGCGGCGCCTGCCGAGTTTGCTTTTAGAACGGTCGGATAATCCGCCAAAAATCGGCAGTAAAAACAAGGCCAAAACATTATCGGCCGCCATTATGTAACCCGAGATTGATTCGGGCAAAGCAAAGGTTTCTTTTAAAATTTTTGGAATAAGGCCATCGTACATTTGCCAAAATGCACAAATAGATAAAAACGCAAAGCCAATTAAGATTGTGTTCTTTTTATTTAATTTCATTACTTTATTCCTTTCGGTTTTTGCATAGGTTAATTATAACATTGTAATTTACAAAAGGCAATAATTAAAAAAACACCCTAATACTTTTATATTAGGGTGTTTAAATTATTTGATTTCGTTAAAGGCTTTAAGCCATTCCCTTTTAATAAGTTCGTGGCCTTTGGCAGATGGGTGCACACCGTCTTGTATCCAATATGTAGGCGGAGCTAATTTTGTTGCTTCGTCGAATTTATTTTGCAATTCAACAAACTTTATGTTATGCTTTTGGGCTAATTTTTTAGAAATTCTTGCCATTTCATAAACACCGCTGCTAAAAGCTTCCCAACGGTTTGGTTGGTCTTCGCGGTTGTCGGTGGCGGGGCCTTTTAAAACAAATGGCTCTAAAATCATAATTTTTAGTTCAGGCAATTCTTCTTTTAGTTCAGTAAGCAGCATATCATAAACCTTTTCAAAACGCTTTACACCTGTGCCGTTTTGCCAATCTATTCCGTGCCAAACATCGTTTACACCAATTAAAATGCTCATATAATCGGGTTTAATGTTTAAAATATCCATAATTATTCGGGAATAAACCTCTAAAATTCGGTTGCCGCTAATGCCCCTGTTTTGAAAATCGTATTTGTTGGGTTCTTCGTAACCTAACTCGGATTCTACTAATCGGGCATAACCGCAGCCTAAATAAGAGTTATCTTCCCTGTCTCTGCCTGCATCGGTAATTGAATCACCTTGGAATAAAATTGTTTTCATAAAATCATATCCTTTCTTTTATATAAGATTTAATATTTTTTCTTTTGGCATATAACCCACTGCTGTATTGGTAATTTCACCATTTTTTACAACAGCAAGCATCGGTATGCTGGAAACATTGAAGGCAGCGGCCAACTCAGGCTCGCTATCAACATCAACCTTACACACCTTAATTTCATCGTTTTCGTTGGCAATTTCTTCAATAATTGGCGCAATCATACGGCAGGGGCCGCACCAAGTTGCCCAAAAATCAATTAGCACCGGTTTCTCTGAGTTTAAAACCTCGGTTTCGAAATTTTCTTTTGTTAAGGTTATTTCTTTCATTTTGGCGTGCTCCTAATCTTTTGATTTATAATAAAGCATACAATGGCAAAAACCTTCAAAATCGGGGTCGGCCACCTGCTCTTTAAACTGTTTGCACATACATTTTGTGTCTTCATTTTGTTGTAAAACACAAGGACAATAACCGCCTGTGCGTTTAAGGCCTTCTTTAATCAATTTTACAACCTCTTTGTCGGGGTTGAGTGTAATTTTCATGTATTTACCACCTACTTATTCCATTTTTTAATTTTAGAAACATCGGCAATAACCAACAAAACCATATCTTTTTCCAGCGGCATAGTAGGGTCAATTAAGGTTACAACCTCTTCTTTAATTTTAATGGCAACCACATTGAAGGAATGTTTTTTTCTAAGGTTAAGCTCCATTAGATTTTTGCCAACCCATTCATCTTGAACCTCAACTTCCAACATAGAAATTTTGTTGGAAATATCTACAACATCCACAAGTCCCGAATGTAAAATTTCCTTCGCCATTCGAATGCCCGATTCATACTCGGGGATTACAACCTTGTCGGCCCCAACTTTTAATAATATTTTTTTATTAAATTCTGTGGCGCTTTTAACAACAACATTAGCAACTCCCATTTCTTTACAAAGCATTGTGGTCATAATGCTTTCTTCTAAATGGCTTGCCATTGCAATTACAACGGTATCAATATTAGCGATTCCCAATTGTGTTAAAACCTCTTTATTAGTAACATCGGCACATTTGCAAATTGGAACGCTGCTTTTTGCGTTTTCTACAACCGATTCATCTATATCCACTGCCAAAACATCGGCGCCGTTTTTAATTAATTCCTTTGCTATGGTTAAACCATATCTGCCTAAGCCAAAAACTGCATAAGATTTGTTCATTTTAATTCTCCTTACCCTACACTTATTTCTTCGGTTGGAATTTTAATAATATTTTGGTTAAGTTTTTTTGTGTTTAATGATACCGCCATAGAAATAGGCCCTATTCTGCCAAAATACATGGTAAATATAATAATATACCGACCAACCGTATTTAATGTGGCGGTTAAATTGCGCGACAACCCAACAGTGCCGGTGGCGCTTACAATTTCATAGGCTATATCTATAAAATCTTTATTAGTGGTTACTGATAATAATATTGTTGATGTCAACACAATTGTTAAAGAGATAAACACTATGGCAGAACATTTATTAACGGTGGATTTGCTTATGCGCCTGCCGAACACCGAAACATAATTTTTACCCTTTATTACAGAGGTGGTCGACAACAACAAAACAGCGAATGTAACGGTTTTTATACCGCCTGCTGTTCCCACAGGCGAGCCGCCAATAAACATAAATATCATTGATAAAATTGCAGAAGGAGTGGTTAAATTTTCTTGTGGAACGGTGGCAAAACCGGCCGTTCTTGTGGTTACAGACTGAAAAAGTGAAGCCATTATTTTTTGACCAATATTCATATTAGCAAAAGTTGCGTTATTATTATATTCAAACATAAAAATACACGCAGCTCCACCTAAAATTAAAGCAATGGTAGAAACAATTACAATTTTGCTATGCAAAGTTAAACTTTGCCAAAATTTTGTTTTGGAGATAAACTTTATTTTTGACACCCTAATAATATCCCACCAAACAATAAAGCCAATACCACCAAGTATAATTAAGGCCATTGTAACAATGTTTACTAGTGGGTTTAATGCATAATCATAAAGGCTGTTTGTTCCAATTATATCCATGCCTGCGTTACAAAAAGCCGAAACCGCATTAAAAACCGAAATCCAAATTCCACTAAGGCCAAACTGTGGCACAAACACAAACATATATAAAACGGCACCAATGCCTTCGATAATTAATGTGCCCCACAAAACCTTTTTGGTAAACCTAACAAGACCCGATAAAGTATTCAGATTAAATGCTTCTTGCATTAAAATACGGTTGCCAAAACTTATTTTTTTATTAAACAAAATAAAGGCGCCCGACATTATAGTAATAATGCCCAAACCACCCACCTGAATAAGCAGCAAAATAACGGCTTGGCCAAACAAACTCCAGGAAACAGTTGGAACAACCACTAAACCTGTTACACAGGTGGCTGTTGTTGCCGTGAATAAAGCAGTTGTGAAGGAAGCAGCAACACCGTTAGCGCTGCTAATAGGCAGACATAACAAAGCAGTTCCTATTAATATAACCGCCAAAAAACCTAACATTATAATTCTTGCAGAAGAAAGTTTATTTAATAGTGTTTTCATTTGCTTTTCCCCAACAATTATAAAACTAAAATACTTAAATAGAATTATAACATAATAATATAAATTTATCAACAACCTAAACTATATTAAAAATCCCTTAAACCATAGTTTAAGGGATTTTTATATATTTATAATAAATTATTTATTTTCTAAATATTTTTTTGCTTCTTCTGCCGAAATTTCTTTCATAACTTCACCGCAGCATTTAATGCCACAATTTTCACAGGTGCATTCGATTAAAACATTAACCATTGCGCCACATTTTTCGCATCTTACAATTTTATCCATATTCTCACCTCCTATTTATTGAATCTTTTGAATAAGCTAATTAGTTCATCAATAGTTTCAAAATCGCCATTTTCTAAATCTTTGGTTACACAAATATATAAATGGTTTTCTAAAATGTGGGAAGAAAGGCTTTTAATAGAATTAGCAACGGCAGATAACTGTATTAATACATCGTTACAATATGCATCATTTTCTACCATATTTTTAATTCCGTTAACCTGCCCACCTATTCTATTGAGTCTACTAATTATCAGCTTTTTTTCTTCGGAGCTTCTTTCAGTTTTTTTGTTGCAACAATTATTATCCATAATCAACCTCCGAATATACTATATACCCTATGGGGGTATATTGTCAATAGGGGGGTATATTTTAAATGTGATTTTTTAATTATATTCACACAAATAAAAAAGGACTACTCATGTAGTCCTTTGATTTTTGGGTATTTTAAACTTAATGGCACGAATTTAATGTGCCTGAAAACCGAGAGTTTCTTATTTAATTGACTTCAAAGTGCAAATAATAATCACCAATTGAAACAAACAGTGTTCTGCCAAATTTTGAACTAATATTAGCAGTACCTTCCACGCCATCAATAACAACAGTATATCTTTGCCCTATGTGTTTCCCCCAAGATTTTATTTTATAAGTGCCTTGATATGTATCTCCATTAGTTGTATCTGTCAGCAGTAATTTGCTATCTTTGGCTTCAAGCATCAATTCTATAGGTTTAGAAAATTCAAAAAGTGAACTATCGACTTCAGAAAAATCGTAATCATCATTATGGGCAACCACAAAAAGAGGTGGTTCTGCTTGTTGTGCATAAGAAAGCACCCATGTTTTCTTTTCAATAGTAGGTTTCGTAAAAAAAGCATACGCAACTATACATAGTATGGATAATATCGGAATTAAAACATACTTTTTAAATTTCATTACCATCACCACCCTATTTGATTATAACATAAAAGCGACAAAGCCGCAATAATTATTCATTATTCATCAGCTTAAGCGACTTCATTATTCATTATTCATTGAAAATCCGTTCTTGTTTAATGAATAATGAATAATGAAAATTGAATAGTGAATAATACAAACGAAAATCCGTCCTCTTACGAGAGCGGATTTTTGTTTGTCATTCGTGTCCGAAAAAGAACTGGTCTAAAAACCTGATTTTCTTAATTTTTTAATTTATTTGGATCGCTTCTGGTTGAAATCCATTCGCCAAGTCCTACTACGTTCAATTCCTTGCAAGCAGATTCAAATTCCTCTTGCAATTTATAAGGACCATATATATTTGTTGAAACGGTATCTACCAAATAATATGAGGGATTAGAAAAATCATTCGAATTAAAGTTTTCAAAATCAAGTTTTTCGGGGTCAAATTGCTTAACTGCAACATATTGTTCATTATAAGAAAATTCATTAATATAGTTTTCAACTGCACAAGAAGTTAAACCTTTTTTGCCGTTTTCTGCTGTAAATTCATAAATACTCTTTTCCGCACATAGCACGATTCTTTCACTATTAACTCTTACTATATGGAAGCCGTTTGACATTACATATTCATAATCATCAACCCCGCATCCACTAAAAGAAGTAGTAATACATACTAATAACAAAATAGAAATGATTTTTTTCATATCATCACCGCCTATTTGTAGTATAGCATAAAAGCGGCGAAGCCGCAAGATATTAGTGATATTCTGTGCTTCGCACAGAGTGATATTATGCCTTGCGGCATAGTGATATTTTTGCTATCGCAAAAGTGATATTATATTCGCCTCCAAAACTCGCGAAGCAAATATCACTTGCGAAGCAAATATAACTGAGCGAAGCTCAATATAACTCGCCGCAGGCGAATATAACTGAAAAAACTCTTGTTCTTTCGAACAAGAGTTTTTTCTGGGACCGACACTCAAAATGGAACCGGTCAAAAGACTTGATTTTCTTATATTTTTTCAAAAACCATTGTTGCTTGAATACGGTCACCGCCACCTAAACCTTTACTACCACCATTAGCAGTAGAAATAGTATGCAAACGATAACCTTTACTTGCCTGTTCGTTAATTACTTTTTCTAATTCCGTTAGATTTCCAGAACCTGTACCAAAGAATTTTTCCTTTAAAGTAACTTGCATAACAACATATTGATGTTGCTTTCCAGATGCACCAGAAAATGAGGAAGAATCTAATCCAAAAGCCATATTTATACCTCCTCCCTTTATAATTTCGACATATATCGTCTCTCTTATTTTATACTACTTTATGCTACTTGTCAATATTTTTTAGCATATTGTCTTATAATATTTTCGAGGTGATTATATGAAACCCTTAAAAGAAAAGATAAGCATAACTATTGACAATGATATTTTAGTGAAATTAAAAGAAAAAGCCGAATATGACGACCGTTCCCTTTCACAATATATCAACCTTATATTAAAGCAACATATAAAAGATATTGAAAACGATAAAAAGCCGTGAAATTCACGGCTTTTTCTTATATCATAAAAGCGGTGAAGCCGCAATACCTCTTCACTATTCACTATTACCTTTTACCTTCCAATAATTCCGAATGCGAATTTTAGTGAAGAGTGAAAAGTGAAGAGTGAAAAAGTAAAATCCCGAACGCTTACGCATTCGGGATTTTTGTCTCTCGTGTCCGAAAAAACTGATCTAAAAACCTGAATTTCTTTATATTTTTTCTATTTTCTTTCTATTTTTGTACTTTTGGATCATCCATTCGATAATCCAATGAATAAACACCACAAGAAGTCCAATTTGTAATGAATAAATAGTATTATTAACAATGTCAAATGTACGTGTTAAAATCAAAATAATAACAACAGGAGCAATAAGCAAAATTAAAAATAAATACGTAACTCTAATCATACTAATAATTGTTATTAAAGGGTATTTCCATCTCCATATAAGTTACAAATGGTTTATGGAAGATAAGGAAACCATCCCTGTGTGTTTTCTAAATAAATATTGAATTTTACATAAATTTCTAGTATTCTATTAATAAGGTGATAAAATGAAAAAAGAAATTTTAACAAAAGAAATTATGAAGAAAGAAACCCTAATATATTTAAAAAAACTTTTAAAACAAAATATTATATTATTTATAATTTCGACAATCGTTTTAAGCTTATTTTCAGTTATTGTTATAAACCTAGAATCAGCAACCATAATTTTTAAAATCCTTTTAATCGGTTTAGTTGCATTATATCCCTTTTTATATACTTATTTGATTTGTAGAATTTTTAAAAAATTATTTTTAATTAACAAAAATAAATTTAATATTATTACAGATGAATTAATAGAAATCAAAGATAAAGTTGAAACCGGGGCACCTTTTTCAGGTCCATATTTAGCACTGCTTTCAAAACCTCATCGTCTTCGTTTTCTAAAACATGGCGAATATAGCATACCCCAAGGTAAGCATTATGTTACCTCACAAAATTTTTGCATGGATGCTCAAGGTGTTTACAACTATTCTAATATTCACGACACTTTTTATTTATTTATTTTAAACAAAAATGAAATTTTGACTGTTTATAATTCTAAATTATTTGAATTAGTTTAATAATATATCAGATTGAACATTATTAAATCTACAATAATTACGAAATATTTATATAAGTATTTTATTTTAATATTTTACGTGCTAACCCTACATTTGTTTTATAACAGATGTAGGGGTTTTTAAAATATTATTAAATGCATCATTGATTTCTTGTATTTTACAAATATTTTGATTGCTTGATTGTAAATAAATTTCATAATTAGAATCAACTGCACAATATTCGATAAGCTCTCCGTAAAAACTAGGGTTTTCAGTAATACTACCTAAAATGCTAAAAGCGGTAAAGCCGCAATAATTATTCATTATTCATCAGCGAACAAAGTGAGCGACTTCATTATTCATTATTCATTGAAAATCCGTTCTTGTTTAATGAATAATGAATAATACAAACGAAAATCTCGTCCCTTTTCCGGGCGGAATTTTTTTTTTTTT
>JAZRSY010000018.1:0-9547 GCA_045651765.1 Acutalibacteraceae bacterium
TGGCCAGCACGCAAAAAGGCGCTACAGGATGAGATAGAGAAATCAGATTTAACAACAGCAGACAAACAAATGTTTGCCGATAGGCTTGAATCGTTTGGTGAAGAGATGTCAGAACAGAGTGTCACATCGTTTTCGCAAGAGTTAAAAAAATTCCAAGAACAACATATTCGCAAACAAAATCATATTAAATATGAAGGTAGATTAAGCAATAAAGACATTCAATCTATCAAGGAACACCATGGATGTATTTGTATGGGATGTGGATTAAATCCAGTGACTGAATATGGCGAGCAAATGGAATATATGTTGGAAGCCCATCATAAAAAACCGTGGGGACAAATGGAAGAAAATTCATCCAGAGTCGTTTCCCCAGAAGACTTTTTGATACTATGCCCAAATTGCCATAAAATAATTCACAAACTTGAATCTGCGGATGATTTGAATTTATTAAAACACATTATTAAACATGCCTGATTGATTTTTGCAAACAAACTGCATGGATAAGTGATTGTTTATTTGAGCTTAGTATACAGGTAGTCATAATCTTTCTGTATTTGTGACATGATGTCTTCAAGTGCAAGCCTGTATGCACTTAATTTCAAATCTTCTGCACAATCACTCCATTTTGCCCAATATTGTTCTTTTTCTACTTTTGCATAATATTTTTTTACAACTTTATCTCTTCTATCTAGAATTCTAACATGAACCTCACTGTAAACCTTTTCTTGCCAAAACGGCATCCCCAGTAAGTTTGCTACACCATAAGTGCATATAGATGGCCATATCCATAAAGAGCCAAAACCAGGTTTTTCTTCAGTTTTATCTACTAACTCTATGGTACCACGTTTATCACCATACGGGTCAATAAGTTGGTTTTGTACCATATCATAAAATAGAATCGCATGCTTGTCTTCGGGATTAAATATTGAAAACTTTGGGTCTCCATATGCTAAACTAGCGGAAGTGGCACTGCTGTATCTTGTATCTAACGTGGGTAATTTTTTATTATTCGTTTCTTCAACCTGCAGCATTACATCTTTAGTTATCATTGTCTTGCACGAACAAGCGGTTAATAAAGCAAGCGTTATCAAAACAAGAAACTTTTTCATTTTACACCCCTTTATAAAAAAAGTTAGACCGCCATGGGATGTTAGGCGGTCGGGGAGTTGGTAATCACTTCATCGTTGATTCTGCTGCTTTCGGGTTTCCCCTGTTGTATAACGAACAGCCCCCCGACTTATTAAGTCAGGGATAAATAACGACACAAAACCACAGGAAGCATATCGGATTACGACACGCCTTGATTTTGTACCGGATGAAGTGGGCTACCACAGCCCCGAACCCATATCCCTATGGATTCATTTCATAGTCTATCACCAAAAATCAAAAAAGTAAATTGAATATATTTACCTTTTATATAACCGCTTGCTTTTATATCGCATTTGTGGTATAATATATAAAGTGCTTGATATAATTATAAAATTAGTTGATTTTATAAAAAAATAATATAAAATTTCACTTGACATTGAACGATATCTCTTTTTTTTAGAGCTTTTTTTTGATATACTAAGAATCAGAGAGAAACAAAAAAACATGACAAAAACAAAAAAAATATTACAGGAAATAGCTTATCTTTTGCACCTAAACGGCGGCAGAATGAACCTTTTAAAACTCATTAAAGAGTTATATTTGGCGGATCGTTTGTCTATTGACGAAAGAGAGGAGTCTATTTCTGGAGATATTTTTTATAGCATGAGAAACGGTCCTGTGCTGAGTACTGCGCTTGACATGTTGACATCGGACCTTGAGATATACTCGGAATATTTAGCTGCAGAAGATGCAGAAAATGATAGAGAGAAATATTACAAAGATATTATTTTGTTAAAGAGTCCTGGACAAGATTATCTGAGCAAAAACGATAAAAAATATTTAGAACATATTTTTAATAAGTATAAAACATTTACAGCTTTTGATGTAGTTGAAGACACTCATATTCTTCCAGAGTGGCATCCAATCAAAAGTGGAAGACGCCAAATTTTGCCTGCTGAAATATTACGGGCTTTAGGTCGCACAGAGCAAGAAATTCTTGCTATTTTGCAAAATAATGATACACTGAAGCAGATGAAAGGAATGTTATCAGGTATCAACTGTGAATAATTTAAAAGGGACGTGTTTTTTTGCCACAACAGAAAGCTTATTTAACGATCATTTGATTGTCATTGTTTCTGACCCCTGCGATGGTCGTCGTTTGGCTGTTCCCATATCATCAATTAAATACCTTGAGGATGGCAGGCCCCGTTATTACGATCGTGCTTGTGTGATCGAAGCAGATGAAATCAAAACATTAGATGGAAAAAACGTACTAACCAAACCCTCTTTTGCCTCCTATAAGCATGCTGCAGAAGTAATTGATTCCGAAATGATGTTGGATCAGATACGAAAAATTTATAACTATCGCTGCAATGTGACACCGCATATTCTAGAAAGAATACAAGCAGGAGCAAGAAACTCTGGAGACCTGGAAGAACGGTTTGAAAAATACTTTGGTCATTTTTAAAAAATTCATCTCACAATCAGTTTTTGCTTCAATTCTTTTATATGTGCTACACAGCCATTTTTTACGAGCATTTTTATTGCAAAAATTTGCATAAATTTCGTTATTAAAAAAATACGTGCAAAAAAGCGTGCGTTTTCTGATAAATCTGGATACAGATATAAATGCATACCATCCCGACTGTTCAGTATTTTACACAGGTGCTACACAGATTGAACAAAACTGCAACAACACTTGTGCTGTTTTTGGTGGATTTCCGGTATAAACTATCATTTAAACACACGGACTGCTGCAACCATGTACTGGGTGCTACACACAATTTTGGCATATTTTGGCAAAACAAATGGCAAAAACCGCAGATTTCCGCCACACAATTCGCCTTATAATTGTTTCAGAACATTGCCCTCAAAAAACCGCTCAGACGCACGGACAAAAACAGCTCAAAAAAGGCGAAAAAAATGTTTTACACACACGCTACACCTGGGCGAAAACACACAGGAAAAAGCCCCGGATTTCTGCATGTTACACAATATTATGACAACATTCAAAAAATGCTTGACTTCTGCGACTTTTTGATATAATATTGTGTTCGCTATTCGGGCATAGTTCAGTCGGTAGAACAACGGACTGTTAATCCGTATGTCACTGGTTCGAGTCCAGTTGCCCGAGCCAAAATTTCCCGGTTTTCCGGGATTTTTCTTTGCTTTCATAGCGGCAATCTGTTCCTGTATAAAACACACAAAAACGTCAAAAAAGGGCATTTATACCCCTGTTTTTTAATAAAAACACACCAAAACACACAGAAATCGGCCTTAAACCATGTCGAAAAACAGTGTGTTTTTCTTACAAAAAACCAAGTATTTTCAACAAACAACACGCAAAACAATAGATTTGCGAACAATGGACTAGCAGTCCGTTGTTCGCAAAATTCTAAAACAGGCAGAAATCTGGGATTTTTTATCGTCAGGAACCACTCAATTTACACACTTGGTGTAAGATTGTGTATTTTTATTTTTGTTACATCGAACAAATGACTGGACAATCTTGGAAAGATAAGCACAAATACGACAACTTTTTTAAGGGGTAGCGTATGAATATTTGGAAATACCATGAGATTAAACCAAACAACAAAGTCGATTTTGTTATGGCTTATAATGCCGCCCGTCGAGCATTATTGCGACTAGAATACCGTTTGCACAAGATATACGGCAAACGCATTCCATTCGTCATTTTGAAAGAATTACTCAAAATCCGCCAGAAATTGAATCAAATGGCATCGGCACATAAAAACTAACTTCGTTAACAGTTTGTTGTTGCAAACCTATCCAATGTCATATCCGATATTTGCTTACTAACATCTTTGCCCAAGTTTTGCATGATAATATCATCAAAATCTGCATAATCAATATCTCTAACGTCATGGAATATATGGTTATACAAATACTCGGCTAGTGTACTCGCTAAAATTATCACAATCGGCGTTCCTTGGATATCTTGTCTAGTAGCTGGCACATACCTTGGTGTAACAACTATTGTGTATTCGCCACCAATTTCTTCCCTATGTTCACGTAAACGACCTGCGTTAATGCCTAACAACTTATTAGCCGTAGACTTCGCTTCTACAGCAAACTTCTTGTTTCTTGTGATATATAAGCACTCTATATCAGTATGAGCGGCTCCACCTCTTCTAACAGCTCTAACATTAGAGAACATATCAAAGCCTCTTGCGAGAACCTCTTCAAACAAATATGCCGTTTCATTATTTTGATTATTAGCATACTCTTCTATCAATTTTGGTAACTGAAGCAAGGTGCTTAATTGCTCTTCTTCCCCAATGTTTTGCAGTAGTAATTCTGGATAGAAACTATACACCTCTTTAACACAATCAACATATAACCGCTCAGGATCATTTAATTTTATAGGCTTTTCATACAATGAATATTCTTTTGCCATTAGCGATATAAACTGCTTTAACTCTTCATTGATAGTAATGTAGCCATCTGTCGCTTTTCTACAAGTCTGTGGACTTTTTGAACCGGGTTTTCTGGGGTGACACAACCTGCATATTTCATCACCATCATGTCTATCAAAAATACCAACCTGAGCTAAAAGAGTGGTTGTGTAATACTCCCACTCATATACAGCATTAACATAGGTATGCTCGTCTGCCATAAACAAATCTGCTATTTCTAAGCTTGTCTTCTGTCTTAATCTAAGTATGTCGGAAACCAAACGCTCATATATCTCTGGTGTCATTTCTTTTTCAAAAACCACCAAATATTCTACTTCATAATTATATAATTTACCGCCTAACCTGGCATCTAAAAGTAATTGAAAAATCAATCTAAATGGAAACAACTGAAAATCTCTTGGTGTCCCACTGCCAGGATGTTCGAATTGTACTGCAAACAGCATTGCTGTAAATATTTTCTGTAATTTCTCGGGATTGTTGATGTGTTTCAAAAACAAATTCCCCAATGGACTGAAAATAAACTTCTTATTGTTGTTTTCATCTCTATCTTCATACCCAAACATATAATATTCTAGAGTATTTATTCTGTGTCCAATAGAATCTAACGGTCTATGTTCTGGATTACGTGTTCTATACAAATCCAATGCGGCTAATCTTTCCTGCATTCTGTGACGTTCTTCTGAGGAGACATCCAATCTGCAATTGTTTTTAACATCCAGCGCAACGGCTTTAACAATCTCATAACTGGATGTATGTTTATATAAGATCCACTTTTCTCGTTCTACTGTTATAGGCATTGTATTTCCTTAATTTAATGTCGACAATACTTTCATAAGAAGCTTGGGCGGGACAGCTTCTCCAATTATAGTTCTTATAAACGTATCTGTTGCCCACTGAGGGAATTGTATATCTTCTGGAATGGAAGAAACAATAAATGTTTCCAGCAACGTAAGTACCCGTGCATCTGAGTACGTGCCATCGGGTAATAATCTGCCTGGATGTACATTGTTATGCGAACTCATACTGCCACTATAAGTCGTTCGTGCTGGACAAGGCTGATTCCACACCATTCTTTTAAACGTATTATGAAACCCCTTGATTCTTGTGCCATCTTCTTTTTTGGGATAATATACAGGATTGTTTATTGCACTAGTACCAGTCTTTGTGTGTTTTAGAGCGAGAACTATTCTGTCACTTTGTTCTTTAGCGACATGCCATTTTATATCGGATTTTTCACCGGCCTCTAATGAAGGTAAATGACCGATAGCATCTGATAAGGGAATCTCTGGTTCTGAATTAGGCCAGTTCCATTTTAAGTTTCTCTTAAACATTTTTATAATGGCTCTTGGTCTAGACTGACAAACACCATAATCCTTGGCATTCAAAACTTTAGTATCT
This sequence comes from Acutalibacteraceae bacterium, assembly GCA_045651765.1. GTDB lineage: Bacteria > Bacillota > Clostridia > Oscillospirales > Acutalibacteraceae > SIG565. The sequence goes on from JAZRSY010000018.1 coordinate 5,925, forward strand.
ACAACATATTTATTAGAATATTTAGCACGCAATATATCTTCCAACTGCATATACTTGCCATCATAGGGAAAATACATTTCTAGAAATTTTGGGACATTCTCTATCAGCACATAATCAAAATCATTTTGATCGACTATTTCTAAAGCATGAAAAATTAAATAATTTCTAGCATCTTTCTCAAAACTTTCCTGTTTTTTGTTTTTGCCAACCGTACTCAGTCCTTGACAAGGGGGTGTCGCTATCAACATGTTTGCCTTACGAGACACAATCGTTTTTTGTATTTTATCCTTAACCTTTTGATCAGTTATATCACCACAAATCATCTCAGTTTGTGGATGCAAAAAACTATAGCATTCAGCTCTCTTTTGCAGCAATTCATTGGCCACAACAACATCTATATTGGTGTCGGACAACAGAATTTCACCTATTCCAGCACTGGAAAATAAAGATACCGCTTTTATACTTTTCACTTTATGCCTCCAACAATTTTTTTCAGCATCAATGGGGGTATAGACTCTCCTATACACTGTCTAATCAAAATTTCCGGTGTATTGTCCGGTATATTCCAATTTTCTGGCAACGAATCTAATATCATTAACTCCAATGGTGTCAGAACACGGGCATCTGAATACGTACCATCCTTTAGTAATCTTCCCGGATGCACATTTCGCTGAGATGCAATACAATCATTTCTTATCGTAATAGTTGGCGCTGGCTTATCCCACACAATTCTTCTATAAGAAGACTCGTAACAATTGATTCTGTCACCATTTTCTTTTTTTGGATAATGGACTGCATTATTCACAGCGGATTGACCAGTCGGCGTGTGTTTCATCCACAAAATATTTTCGGCTTTATGCTTTCTCGCAAAATGCCACCTAATATCTGACTTTTCTCCAGCTTCTAACGAAGGCAAATGCCCTATGGCTTCTTGTACGGTTACATGCTTTTTATTCTCTTTCGGCCAATTCCAAACCTTGCCCTTTCGGGACATTTTTATAATAGCTCGCATTCTTGTTTGCGGCACCCCATAATCTGCAGCATTTACCACTTTGGATTCAATATCATATGTAGCACCAAACTCTTTAACCAAAATCTCTAATGCTGTTAGTACCTCGCCGTCCCAATTAAGCTTAAATTTTAATAGATTTGGAACATTTTCTATAAGCACATACGAAGGCTTGAGTATTTTTATGGCTTCCACAACATAAGTTACAAGATAATTTCTTTTATCCAACGACATTGACTGCTGATTTCTATTTTTCCCTACAACACTCATGCCCTGACATGGCGGAGAAGCCAAAATAAAATCAACTTTCTTTGGACACGCTTCTATTATTTGTGCAAAAACTTTTTGATCTGAAATATCGCCACAAATTACAGTCGTTGACGGGTTGATAGCTTTGTATAAATTTGCTCTAGCATCCAACAATTCGTTAGCTACAACGATATCTATTCCCGCCTCCGAGAAATATGTTTCACCTATACCTGCGCTAGCAAACAAAGAAATTCCTATCAGCCTGTGCATTTCATACCCTTTCCATCACGGAAAAGGTACCCAAAACACCAAATAAAGTCAAGAGAACAAATAGCAAACATAAGGGCTTGTCATTGATAGAATTTCAAAAATGTTTTCAAACTATCCAAAATCGCATTATTTGCATAAAAAAATTATTTTGATTGGGATGCTTGGGCTTTGGAAACACCAGATAATAAAACTGAGATTATTATCTGTGTACTGTTAAACACTAATGAGACAGATGCTTGGTTTTACGCTTTTGTTCATTTTCTCTATTCTGGCAAGGCTCTTATTATATCTATATTCGTATGTTTTTGCCTTAAATATTTATCTATTTGACGATTTATACACTGTTCAAATCGCCAAGCTGTATCACCATTATGATCCCCAATAATTTTTTCTGGGACCGGTATTTCCACTAATTTTGTTCTTACTTTATTTTCTTCTATATCCAAACAAAAATTATTATTTTCTAAATAAACGAATACTCTAAATTTACCATCAAGACGTATTTCAGGAAACCATGGATTTTGTTCAATAAATTTATCATGAAAATTCTTAAATTCTTCCTCTGAAATTTCGTTACGAAAGTAATCCATTTGTTTTTTATTATAATCTAAGCCAGATATTCGTCCTGCATAGACTGTTCGTTCAGAAATGTAAGAATTGTACTTTTTTGAAAAATATGTACATTTCGGATACTTCTGACTTCCGTAAAGCGCATTACAATCAAGGCAGTATTTTCTCAAATTCTGGACCAAACGGTCAAAATTTTGTTTATACAAATTCCTTTTCATATCTATATATTTCCTTTATAAAGAGACATAACGAGACAAGTCATAAAGTCAAGTAGAACAATATGTTAATTGCGCCAAGACCATTCTTGGTCGTCTATCATGATTTTTTCGCCTAATTTATTACACATAATCTGGGCAAAATGCAGCAACACGTCACCATTAGAAAATGTTAGGCTTGCGCTTTTATTTAGGTCGTTATATCTCAGACGTATCATTTTCTCATTATTATCTTGTAATACAGGCTCTAAAGAAGCCATATGCTGGCGACCATCACCATGTACCAACCAAACAAATTCTTGCTGGGTTTCTGGCTTTAGCTTTTTAAACAAATCATATACCTTGTGTGTTTGCAGTTTGTCTAATCTTTTGCCTTCCTTGAGCAAGAAAACTTTTAAGAACATTTCAACCGCTTGTAAAATGCATGTATTTTCAACACCACGTAATCTAAATTCTCTTAACATATCTTTCTTTTGCGATATTTCCCGTTGCAAAATAGCACAAGTTGTCAAAAAGCCGACCCCCGCATCTGTTAATGATGTAATATTTGTGTATTCTATATCTTGTTGCCCCTGCATAACTACACCTCTACACTATCTGCAAAAAGAACATACAAGAAGGCGATGGGCGGGCATGCCAAGCACCAAAATACAAACCATCCTTTCTTGATAAAAACCGCTTTTCTTTTTTCCAATTGTTCTGTCATTTTTTTGTACCACTTTTTTGTTGTTTTTATGGTAATATTTTCACAGCCTTTTGGCAAGGTTTTATAGAAATGTACATAGATTTCTATAACGCTCTGCAGAGATATGTTTTCTGGGATTTTTATACACAGTATTATCAAAAAATGCGTTTTTTGCCGATACGGTATTATAATACTAAACGTACATATTTTTATACAAACAACATATTGAAAACACTGCTGATTTTTGTCAAAATAAAAATACATAATCTTACACCAAGCACCCCAAAAGTGATTTTCGCAAAAACTCGCAATCCCTTACTCACATTGGTTCACAGCGTTTTTGCAACAACTGCCGCCTTTTGACTGTTAATCCGTATGTCACTGGTTCGAGTCCAGTTGCCCGAGCCACATTTTACAGCCCTTCGTAAAAAGCAATTTTTCGAAGGGTTTTTTCAAGTAAAAACAAGCACTTTTGTCCGTCAGCACACAGTTCGATAATATCAATCTCAAAAACTCGCGTTTTTTAGAGTTTACCGAACTATTCATTATTTCTCGTGCCACACTAACAACCTGTAATATAGCATTCATCGCACTTACAGCCTCTTTACCCGCTTCTGGTGATAGT
>JAZRSY010000019.1:0-1187 GCA_045651765.1 Acutalibacteraceae bacterium
CCTCGCGTATTTTAAGGGGCACCAATGAAGCGGATAGCTCATTTACCGTGTGGCCAAGTTCTTTAGCAAAGCGGTAGCCGTCACCGGTTGAGCCGGTGCCCGAATAAGAAGCACCGCCTGTGGCAATTATACATTTATTGCAAAGAATTTCGCCACTGTTTTTAAGCAAAACCGATTTAATTTGCCCGTTTTCCTTAACAATTTTAACTACGGTATCGTTTATAATTTTAACACCGCGGGTTTTGGCGGCTTTAACTAAAGCGTCTACAATATCACTTGCTTTATCGCTAATTGGGAAAACGCGGTTTCCGCGTTCGGTTTTAAGAGCAACGCCGTTTTGTTCAAAAAACTCCATTGTACTTTGTGAATCAAAGGCATTAAATGCAGAATACAAAAATTTGGGGTTGCGTAAAGTATTTTTAATAAGGGTTTCTTTATCGCAATTATTTGTAACGTTGCAACGGCCCTTACCCGTAATCATAACCTTGCGGGCGCATTTTTCATTCTTTTCAACAAGAATTACTTCGCTATTGTTATTTGCAGCAGTTATTGCCGCCATTAACCCTGCGGCACCACCGCCCACTACAATTACTTTCATTTTAATTCCCCAAACTAATTAAAAAATTTTGCAAATAATTTCCTTAACCTGTAAAGGTAAAAAACTGCCAAACGGCTTAAGCAAATATCGTAAAGCAAAAATGCAATATTACCAACTGCCAAAGCAAATACCAAAATATAAATTCCCTCTTCGCCCTGTAACAAATTAAGGCCGAACAGTTTTGAAAGACCGCCGTAAACAAGCAAAAGTGAAGCGTTAAAGGTAAGGAATTTTAAAAGGTATTCTAAAACCCTTGATTTTAAATTTTCAAAAACCGCCTTTAAAACGGGGTACCACCCAAAAAGGCATAAGTACATAAGTTTTGCTTCTATTTCGCAAAACAGTAAAACCGGCAAAACCGACGCCAAAAAGGTGGCAAAGCCGTATTTTTTACCAAATTCCACAAGCGGAATTATGGTAAGCGCACCCGAAAACGCGGGTATGGCATAGGTTAAATACGGAAAATATGCCGTAAGCATTAAAACCGTTATAAGCGCCGAAAAAACAGCGCATAAGGTTAATTTTTTTGTTTTTTTCATTAACAGCACCTAATAAGGTCGCCGCCCATCATTTCACAGCAACAGTCGGC
>JAZRSY010000020.1:0-33092 GCA_045651765.1 Acutalibacteraceae bacterium
AAAATAAGAACGATAAAAGAATTAAAAGATGGCTAATGCTGATTAGCGAACGATATAAAATAGTGGCCGAGAGATTTTTTTCTCCCTGCCGCTATTTCTTTAATGGCTATTTAACTTCAAAGGTTAATTAATTTCAGTGCCACCCCATTCAACAACTGTAAATCCGTTTCTATAGGGAGCAAAGAGCTGCTGTTCGGGTAGGTCTACATATTTTTCTGCCGACTGATATGTCATAAACACACGGATTAAGGTGTCGGGAAAGGGACTGATGTTTAGCTTGGCTGCATCAGTATAGATATCCGTTTGGAAAGAGATTATATTATACGGATTGTCTTGCATTAAAGGTAGCCAACAAACTATAAATTCATTTGCTTCACGGCGCGTAAGGCCGAGCTTTTCGAGTGCATCTTCAAGGAATTTTGCTGCGTCTTTGCCCTTAACACAGAAACCTTTTGAGAGGTCATAGTTAGTATTTGTTTCGCCCTCCTTTTCGGTGTAAGACATTTTTCGGAAATTTCAAAATATCATACTCGAAGAAATGCTGTTGTAAACTCGGTTCACAAGCTGTCTTACCCTCATTCGTATGGGGGCTATTCCTGCCTTAACTTCAAAATTCCGATTTTGAGCTTCGGCTTCCCTACAGGGAATGGCGGCGGACAGACATTTTCCAATAATTCCAAAACTTACACTTCCTCTGTTTTGATGAGGGTAAAAAAACAACCCTCTTGCTTAAATTTTCTTTAAACAAGAGGGTGTTATGATATATATTCAGTTTATAGAAATTATGATATACGAGTTATAAGTTGGCAGTAAACATATACATTTTGTATTTTTTTAGCCTCCACACCATCATCAGCCTGTATAACGGGCTGGGTTTCAGATGTAGTAGTGTATAATTTAAATACAATTGCCATTTGATTCGGTCTCATATTGCGAATTTTTTTATAGGTAAAGTTTTTACGAGCAATACCAAGATAATCAAACATTATGGTCTCAATATCTTGGTTGCTGAAACAACGCAATATATCGTCTTCGTCATACTCTTCCAAAATAACCTTTGCTTCTTCCAGCAACATATTGTGGCATTTGAACGAACCCTCATTCAATACGGACATCATACTACTATTGTCAAGCAACAGTAACGGTAAATCTTTATGTTCCATTCTTAAATCCTCCTTTATCGGTTTTGAATAAATTATTAAAGTATTTCTTACTTCATTCCAAAATTCTTTATCTTTATTATACTTACAAACTTTGGAATTGTCAAGTTAAAATGGATTTTACCATATATGGCAGACCGGATATTTTCACCATATGTGCATACCATTCCAACAAGTTTTCACTATAACTATGGCGAAACCGCCGTAGCTGTGGTCTATGGAAATCTAATAATGTTTTTCTTTTTCTTCTCCGCATAAGTAAATGCTATCTTTGTTCCGCTTTTTCTGCTTTTTGGGGTATAGTCCTCTTTATAGTAAATAATGCAGAATCGACTATTATCTATCATCTCACAGTTGCGTTTTACATAACTTGCTTTACCTGCGCCGAGCACCGATTTTGGAAAATAGGTATCCTCATAATTTTCTAACAGGTATGCTTTATAGCTTTCATCAATATATGGATATTCCGCCCTCACAAGAATTCTTTTTATGTGAGAGTACTTTTTCTTTATTTCGGTTACTATATCCCAACAAAGATCATCAAATTGACTCTTGCTGCCAAAAAGAAAAGTATCAACACTTTCTTCTGTAATTAAGTGTTCGATTCCCACACGTAGTTTTTCCTTTAACTCATCAGTCACATTTATTTCCCTGTGACCGATAAAACAACAAATATTCTCTAACATAGCACTCATCACCTTTCAACTTACTTATATTATACAGTTTAACATAACAGTATTTACATTACAAGTATTGGGTATAAAACCATTAAGTTAAGCGGTAAAATATAGTTAAGAAAGGTGGTGAGGCTATGGATACACATAAGAGGCTTCGTCAGTTATTGGATGAGCGTGGATGGACTGAATATCGCCTGTCAAAATAATGCGGGTTATCCGAATCTACTCTTGCTAATATTTTTAGACGAAACACTTTGCCTTCAATAAGCACATTAGAAGCAATTTGCACCGGATTCGGCATTACAATATCCCAGTTCTTTGCAGACGGAGATATGGTTGAGATGACACCTGAAATCAAAGAACTTTTTGACTCTTGGGTTAGCCTCACAGCCGAGCAGAAAAAGGCAGTTATGCAAATGATCCGCACACTTAATTCTAATAAGTAAATGTAAGAGGAAGATGCACGAAAGCACCTTCCTCTTATTTTATTCCTCGTTATCTTCGGTTTCCATATACGCTCTTGCGCGTTTGGATAGTGCTGTCGAGCTTACACTTGAAAGGGTTATGGAATTATCATCCAAAAGTAGCATTGAACGCACTTCCTTTTCGCCTGTGGCATCTACAACCTGCATAGAGGCCCTGTCCAAGTTGTGCTTTTTCAAGAATCTACGCACCTTGTCAGCATCAGCTGCGATAATATGTTTTATTTTATCAACGTTTGTAAAATTTTTATTTCCAATATTAATAAACTTCTCACTCATAGTCAAATTCCTCTCTTTCTATAATTGGAATATTTCGGATCGGCTCTTCATATTCCATATCAAACACATACGACCATCTGTTTTTCTTAATATCAATAATGCTTGCAAGGTAAACAGTCTTATCAAGTTGACATAAGCGTTCACGCCCAATGCTCATTATCCATTTATCAATTTGCGGCTTTAGTATATTTGTAATCGCTTCAAAGCTTCGACCAATAAAAATAATTCTATCTGTTATAGTGGCTAATTTTGAGCATTTATCGTTAAAGTCTATTTGCTTGTGGTTGCCGCACTCAACCTCAAAATAGTCTGTTTCATCTGAAAAAGTAGCTATAATATCGGGTATAACAGAGCGACCGTTTTCAAGCTTTATAAAGTTATCTCTGCGGCCTGTTGTTACAGAATTATAAAATTCCAATTGCTTTATAAGTATAGAGGCATCCTTTATCATATATCCGTGTTGCAGGCTTGCATGTTCTTTTATAATCATATCCGCCTCAGATATAGGAACTTTTTTCCTGAAATGCAACATATAAAGTATACGACCGATTTCGGTTATCACAAGGACATTAAACTGACGGTAGCCGGTATCTACTCTTTTTACTTCAAACAAACGTAAAGTCACTAAATGCTTTATATAGCGCCACGCCGCATCATCGCTTACTATGTCCTTCAACTCCAAAATTATTTTATCAATAATAGCTTGCTTTGCTTTCTTTTCTTCGGATATACCTTGAGAAACTATAACCTCAAAAGCCAGCCAATGCATCGGCTTCATCAGTTTTTTTATATCGTCAAAGTTACCTTCGTTCATTTGTGGGGTTTCATTATAATTTTCACTCATATTCTTTCTCCTTTTCTTTCATCCGAGTTATTATAGTTTCAAATTCTTCATCGGGAATACCGAGTTGCAATAGTTTAAAAATCTTATCAAACTCCAAAAGAAATTCTATATCGGCAATCTTTTCTATATTAAGATTTTGAAGAATACAGTCGCACTTTTCTTCATCATCCCAACTATAACAATCCAAAATATTATTAAAAATTTCATTTATCAACTTACCGCATATAGATTTAATTCTCCTGTTTTTATCGTGCTCACCGACAAACAAATCCGCATTTTTGATCAATGCCTCTTTAAATTCCTCTATCTTTGTCGCCAATAATTCGGCGGGTATACTCACTTCGGTAGGTGGCAATTCTTTATTGTTGCGTATATGCTTTCGGATAATCTTCTTGACGCTTTCCATTACTTCGCCTTTCGGCAAGTTGCTTACAAAACGAGCAACTTTTTCGTCAGTAACTCGGATAACGCAACTTAACGGTTTACTATTTTCTATTGACGAAAATTCAAACGTAATCGCCGCAATCTCGCCCTTGCTCTCCGCCAAGAGAATTTCGTTCACGGTTTTATTAAGTGTACGATGGGGCAAAGAGGCCTTCCAACCACGAAGATCCACATCCTCAGTTTTAATAATTAAATGAATTGTATTCGGCATTTTCATTCTCCTTCTTTTGCACAGTTTCTAACATCCTGAGCAAGAACATCCAATGACTTTAAAATAATTTTAATCATAATTTTATTTTTCTCCGGATGTTCCGCAAGGGACTCTTCTTTTTTGTTAATGAATTCAAGCGTACCTTTGATTTTCTCACGAACCTTTGATTTCGGGATTCGGATAACCTTTGGTATTGTAAGATTTTTATTGATGCATCTTCTAATTTCGTTTTTAATACAAACGGAAAACTTACCCTTCGTAAACCCGAGCCGTTCTTCGCATTTCGCGACCAGATTATCGGAAATATCAATTTTTATATGACGCTCACCATCGAAAGATTTAATGACGAACTCCATTGGAATAGTTAATACCCTGCCCCTAAGAGCACTGCTTAAAATTCGCGACACGATTTCCTTGCGCTCGCCTTTTGGAATCGTGTTTAAGAAGCAATAAATATCTGCATCCTGATTTTTTAGAACAATATGTTTTTTCATTGTGTTTTTACCTCACTTTTTTTAGTTTTATAAATTTTATTCATTATTTTTGACCTCCTTTTTTTATTTTGAGCGCACCTAATGTATAGGGAATGTAAATATCTCGTTTCAAGAAAACAATAACAAAATAAATTTTTGTTAGAAAAAATAACAAAAATCACACTTAATTTTTGTAGGACTATACAAATTTTAAGTTTTTGCATAAAAAAACAGCACCTATCCGAAGATAAGTGCTGAAATTTTTAAAAATTCAATACACACATGTGATAATAAATACTTCATCTGTAGCAAAAGTATTATCACCAAGATTGAGAAAGCCGTAAAGCTTTTCTTGCTTTTGAATTTTAACTATATCAAGGGTGACGTCTACATTCCACCAGTAGCCGTTAAAGTAGACTCTATTCCAAGTATGATGATAGTTTACATCATCAATTTTTGTTCCGTCAACAACGTAGCAAGGGATGCTATGACTTCGGCAGAGGGCGGCGAACAGATGAGCAAAATCATAACAAACACCTTTTTGATTGATTAGAGTTTTGTGCACATTAAAATACTGGACAACCGGTTCATATTCATAGTCATACTCAAAATTATGTATCATCCATTCATATATTGCTTTTACCTTTTCTTCATCAGTATTGCAGTCGGCACAAATTTCGTCAGCAAGTTCTACTGTCTTTAAATCCCACAAGGTTGCCTGACCATTGGTAAGAGAAACATCATTCTGTTTGTAGACGAAAAGATAAGCAGTGAAAAGTAAAACCGTAATTACTGCAGATACCAATAATACATAAATTTTCGTCAATAATTTATCTTTGCGAGTAGTGCTGGCGAAAGCAATAAAATAGATAAGAACAATACCAAGCGATATAATTGTTAAAATGGAAAATACTCTGCGGCAATACACGGCATAAGCAAAGTTTATACAAGCAATGAGAACCAGCGAAATAAAAACCGTTGTTTTCATTGCTTTTGTTTTTATCTCGACCATCAAAAATAATGTTGGCAAAGCCGATAACAAATAAAATATTTGTAACGTGGGAGAGAGCAAAAGAAAATCCTTTAAATAAATCCCTAAAGCGAAATTGTATCCGAAAGAGATACCGAAAAAAATCCATCTTGCATATTTCATTTATAGTACCTCCATTTCGGAGTTACCATCGCTTCAAAATCAAGGTCGGTGGAAACTATCACTTTAAACTTTTGCTTTACACGCTCTTTTGGATTTGGTTTCGGAACGGGTAGGTCAAGAGTCTTTAGAAGATTATGCCAACTTGTAACATTGTAATAGGGTGCCAATCCCCTCCAACTGATTACACCTTTTTGTCTACGGTGATCAAAATCATCGCTGCTTGACGGATGAAGTCTCAGATACTCTTCAACAAATGCATTGGTGTGTTTTTCCTTGCGTTCTTCATATGTAATTTTGGGTACGGGATAATTTTCCTGTAGCCACTGGGACAAGTTCACCTTGTACCTGTGTTTAAAAACGGGATGCGGCGGCATACCTTTTTTCTTAAAATCGGTAGTCGTGGGGTAACGTCCCTCGTCCTCTCTGAACTGTTCAATTCTGTCACGAATTGTTTTGTCAGTCCAGTTGGTCAGCGGCATATCCTCTAAAATGTCGCTGAGTTTCTCGCAAATCTCGGTGTTCTTTTTGTCTCGTGAGAGTTGCGAAATTGCCTGTAGTAATGCGGTTTTTCTGGTCATAGCTTTCAAAATCCTTTCGTGGATTTCGACACTCTATAACCATTGGAACGGCATAGGTGGAAAACCTAACATTATGGTTTAAATCGAAATTATCAATGGCTTTTATAAGCCCAATGCAACCCACTTGAAAAAGGTCGTCTACATTTTCACCCCTATTTAAAAAGCGTTGTATAACACTTAAAACCAACCTTAAATTACCGTTTATAAGTTCTTCCCTAGCAGAATCATTTCCGTTTTTAATGGCGCGCAAAAGTTCTTCTTTTTGACTTTCTTTAAGAACAGGCAGTTTTGAAGTATCTACACCACAAATTTCAACCTTGCATTTATACATATTACCCCTCCGTTATGTATAAATTATTCCCTGAAAATCACTATATTAAACTTATAAAAATAAAAAAATGCTTAACAAAAGTTAAGCATTTTTATTGTTCTAATATACTTTTAAAATATTCGAGCGCTTCATTAAATTGTGTGGTCATTAATTCTTTTTTTGAATCGAAAGAAACCCCACTTGAAACAATATTTAAAATTTCTGCCTTGGCGATTTCTGTGCGGCCTAAAATTAAATTGACCAGTTCTTTTTTGTTGGGGTAACCGCTTTCATCTAAACGGTTAATATAGCCTGTGGCTTTAATTATAATGTCGCCAATGGTTTGTGAACCTAATAAAATTTCTTCGTTTAAATTTAGTTCTTGTGACTCGTCATTTTGAGGTTCTTCCAAAACAGAATTTACATTATTTTCCGGAATTACGGGCAAAATGGCAGTTTTTGAATTTTCTAATTCTTTAATTTTATTAATATAATCTTCTAATTGTTGTTTTAGTTTTTTGTTTTCAAGCGAAAGTTTTTCATTTTGATTTTTAAGCTGTTGAATTCTGTTGAATAAATCGTTATTCTGCTTCATTAACAGTGTTTTGTTCACCTAAATCCCCCCGCTGTTCTGCAAAAGTATTATTAAAGTTAATATTTTTCTTGGCTAACAAAGAATTAATAACGGTTTTGGCAATATAATAAAGCACTGCAAACACAGGAACACCAATAAGCATACCAATAATGCCAAACAAGCCACCGCCCAGCATTATGGCAACAATTACCCAAAAAGCCGAAAGTCCTGTGGATTCGCCTAAAATTTTGGGGCCTATTACATTACCATCGAACACCTGTAAAACAATTATAAAAATAACAAAATATAAGCATTTAATGGGGTTGTTTAAAAGTATTAACAAAGCACATGGTATAGCACCAATATATGGGCCAAAAATTGGAATAATATCGGTAACGGCAATTACAACCGAAATTAACATTACATAAGGCAGACCCAATATGCTGGAGCCAACAAAGCAAAGGATTCCTATAATTAAGGCGTTAATTAATTTGCCGTTAATAAAGCCACTGAATATGGCGTTGCTTTTGTGGATACCTGTAATAATACTTTCTACCCTATTTTTATTAAATAAAGCATATAAAATTTTCTTGCCTTGTAATTTCAAGGTTTTTTTATCACACAAAATATAAACCGCCACTATTAAACCAATGGCAAAATCCACAACAAAATTAACTACATTAATAACACCATTTGCTAAATAGGTAGCGTATGTTGTAGCATTTGATATAAAATTAGTTTGGAACCAATTTTGTAATGATGATGTTAAATTATTAAAAATTTGTAAAGTGTGTGAATTAGATTTAATAAAATCTTCTGCCATAACGGCTACCGAATTAAATTGAGAAGGTAAAATATTAATGAGAGAAACTATTGTGTTTGCAAATTCCGGTATAACCAAATAAAAGAAAACCGATATTATTAAAACAAATATTAACAAGGCAACAACGATGCCGCTTATTGTAGAAGTTTTTGAAAACTTGTTTTTAGTTTTAAAAATTTTATTTAAAAATTTATTAATATTTTTTTGGAAGAATTTTGCCATTGGGTTAACCAAAAAAGCAATAACAATACCTAAAATAACCGGTTGCAAAATTGTAAGGGTTTTGTTAAATAAAGAAACTAAAACATCCAATTTAAAAACGGCAAAAAAGAATAATATTACTGCGCAAATAACCAAAAATGCAGTAAGACCTATTTTAAAATATGAAATTTTAGAGGTTTGATTGTTGCTGTTTTGGTTTTTCATTAGTTTGCCTCCAAAAAATAAAATATAATAATATTGCCATAATTATTGAGCCTAAAATTCCACCCGAAGTATCAATTAAAATATCTGTAAATTGTGCGCTCCGGCCCCAAACAAACATTTGGTGGAATTCATCGGTAAAAGCGTAAAAAAAAGTAAAACCCACCGAAAAAATAAATAAAATTAATTTCTTATACCTATTATAAGTGCCCAAAAAACCGAAAACAAAAAATCCCAACAACGCATAAATACCAAAATGCGCTAATTTTCTTAATATAATATGGTATTTTTCCAGAATAATTAATTGTTCTTCAATTGGCAAATTAATTAAATTTTTTTCAAACAAAAAAACAATTTTTTGTAATAAAGAATTACTTAAATAATTTGATTCTGCCGAGTTTTGCATGGAAAAATAAAAAATTAATCCCATTATAAAAACAGAAAAAACAAGGCAAGAATATCTAAAAAATTTTTTATTCATAATACACTTATAGGGGCAAATTAATTGCCCCTTTATTTTAACGATTTATATATTTAAAGTTCATTGGGTTTACCCACTGCATACTGTTTGGTGAAGTTCCGCGAGCAATACCGAAATGCAGGTGCCAACCTGTAGACCAACCGGTAGAACCAACTGTACCTAATATTTGACCGCTTGAAACAGCTTGACCTACCGATACATTAACCTTACGCATATGAGCATAAATGGTTGTATAATAATGTCCGTTATATTTACCGTGAGAAACCTGCACGTGATTGCCGTAACCATTGCCGCAGCAGTTGCCGCTTTTTCCATAATCATGTGGGCAAGAATTAACAGCCGTGGTTACCACGCCGGTGGCCGAACACTGTATATTTTTACCATTAATGCCCCAAGAGCCTAAATCTATACCCTTGTGGTTGCCTTTATGAACCGAGTCGTTGCTCATAAACGGGCAGGTCATTGGGAAACCAGGAACAGGCCAACGAAAAACTCCATCGAACGGGGCATTTGAAACACTGCCGTAAAGCAAAGAATTTTCGTATGCTTCCATTTGCGCTTTCATTGCATTTTGTTCTGCTTGTAAATTATTTTTAGAAGTATTTATTTGATTTATAACCTTGTTAACATCGGCTACTTGGGCATCTAACACCGACCTGTCGGCTGCCAAGGCCTTTTTAATTTCGGCTTGTTTTGCCTTTAGTTCTTCATTCTTCTTAATTTCTTCTTGTATGCTTGATATAGCAGAAACTAAATCGTCCACCATTTTATTATCTTGCGCAGATATGTTTTGTGAAAGTTCTGAAAGGGTTAAAAAATCGGCGAAAGATTCGGCACCCAACAAAACCTGAACATTGCTGCCCGAGTTGCTGTTATAAAGTGAACGAATGCGCTTTTTAAAGTTTTCTTTAGTAGATTCAATTTTAGAATTACTTTCGGCAATTTTGTTTTCACTTTCTCTTATTTCAGCCTGACATTGTTCTATATACCTATTGCAAGCATCAATTTTCTTTTGTGTAGTATTTATTTGAGCCTCAATAGAACTTTTTATGGCGTTTTGGTCTTTTAAACTAGCCTTTTTTTCGTTAATTTGTTTTTGTAGTGCCTGTGATTCTTTATTTAAACGCTCAATTTCATCTAAAATTGCTTGCGAATTATTATCGGCAAAGGCGTTAATACTAACACCCACGCTGGAAATACAAACACTTAAAATTAAAATTAAAGCAAAAACACGCTTTAAATTTTTTAACATTAAATTATCCTCCAAATTTAAATGGCAGAAAATTCACTGCCCTCTTTTTTAAGATATTTACTAATCATAACAATACTGCCAAATACTCCGGCAAAAACGCCTATTGCAACGAAAACGCCCAACAACAATAGCGCTTTGCTTGAAAAACTTACTATTGTAGATGTACCTAAGGAACCCATAATTGTATCGGTAGCTATTCTGTAGCAAAAATAAACCAAAGTTTCGGCAAATATTGCAGAAATTATGCCAATAACAACACCCTCTACAACAAAAGGCACTCTAATAAATCCATCGGTAGCGCCAACGGCCTTCATAATGCTTATTTCTAACTTACGGTTATACATTGTAACCCTGATTGTATTAGAAACAATTACTAACGAAATAACCAATAAAATTAAAACTATCCAAATTCCTGCCATGCCAACTCCGCTTTTAATAGAGTTAATAACATCGGCCAGTTCGCCCTGCGACTGAACGGTGCTTACACCGCTAATTGTTTTAATTTTTTCTACCGTTTCGTTAAAAGTAGCCATATCGGATAATTTTACCCGAGCGCCATCGGAAAGTGGGTTTCCACCATCTTCATCTAAAAACTCGAAATATTGTTCTTTGCCTTCAAGCATTGTTTTTTTAACGCTTTCGAGTGCTTCTTCTTTAGAAACATAGGTGGCATCGGCTACGTTATCCATACCCTTAATTTCATTAACAATGCTTAAAGCTTCTTCTTTATTATGAACTAAAAACTGTGAATCGGTAATATTCTTAGCATCGAAGGTTTCGCCTTCGGCTAAAATCGGGGCAGAATCGCCATATAAAACCGAGTTTTTGTCGTTGAAATACACCATAACAACGTTTTGTTGTTCTAGGTTGCCTAAGGCTTTATCTACATTAAAGGAAATTAGTAAAGCAAGGCCAATTAAAACCATACAGGCTGTTAAAACGCCAACCGAGGCAATAGTCATAAGTCTATTTACCCAAACATTTTTAACGCCTTCGCCAAATAAATATTTAGCACTTCCTAATCTCATTGTTCAAACCCCCCTGCATTGTCGGCAACTATACGGCCGCCGTCTAACATAATTACGCGATGTTTAAAATCGCGAACGAGGTTATGGTCGTGAGTAACCATTAAAATAGTGGTGCCCTTGGCATTAATAGCGCTAAGTAAGGAAACTATTTCGTAAGACATATTAGGGTCAACGTTACCTGTAGGTTCATCGGCAATAATTAAATCGGGCGAGTTTACTAATGCACGGGCAAGGCCTACACGTTGCTGTTCGCCACCCGATAATTGATTAGGCATTGACCTTGCCTTATGGCCAAGGCCAACCATACTTAAAGCCTTTGATACCTCTTTGCGTATAATTCGGCTTGGTTTGCCAACAACACGCATAGCAAACGCAACATTATCGAAAACGTTCATATTAGGAATTAATCGGAAATCTTGAAAAACTATACCCATAGTTCTTCTAAGCATTGGAATTTGCTTGCGTGGCATTTTAGTAAGGTCGAAACCATTAACCTTAATTTGACCGGAATTTGCCTTTTCTTCACGCATTATTAGTTTCATAAAGGTACTTTTACCGGCACCCGAAGAACCTACCACAAAAACAAATTCGCCTTTACTAATTCTTATGTTAACATCGGCTAATGCGTGGGTTCCGCTGTTGTATGTTTTTGAAACACCTGCAAACTCTATTATAGGTCCTTTATTATTTTGCTGCACATTTAAATCCATGTGGCGTTACTCCTAATATTTAATTGGGTTAGATTTAAGGTATTTATTAACCATTAAAGCAATTTTAAATACAATTGCATGGTCAAATTCACGCAGGTCTAACCCTGTAATTTTTTTAATCTTTTCAAGGCGGTAAACCAATGTGTTGCGGTGAACAAAAAGTTTTCTTGAAGTTTCGGATACATTTAGATTGTTTTCAAAAAACTTTTGAATAGTGAATAGGGTTTCGTGGTCAAGGCTTTCTATGGTGCCACGCTTGAAAACCTCTTTCAAATAGGTTTCACAAAGGGTTGTAGGCAATTGATATATAAGCCTGGCAATACCCAAATTATCGTAATTTACAATTGTTTTGTAGTTATCGAACACCTTACCTACCTCGAGGGCTGCTTGAGCCTCTTTAAACGATTTTGCAAGATATTTAAGATTTTCCACGGTGCTACCTATGCCGATAACCACATGGCAATAAAACTCACCAGATAATGTGTCAGCTATGGAAGAAGCTAAATTTTCAATATCTTTAGAGGTAATGTCGTTTTTAACCTCTTTAACCAAAACAACATCGTGTTCGTTAATGTTAATTACAAAATCTTTGTTCTTATCCGGGAATAGATTTTGAACAACATCGAAAACCGAAACATCGTTAGAATCGAGCGACCTTATTAAAATAACAACTCTTGAAACATCGCCGTTAAAATATAGTTCCCTTGCTTTTAAATAAATATCGCCAGGTAAAATATTATCGAGAATGATGTTTTTAATAAAGTTGCGGCGGTCATACTTTTCATCGTAATAAAACTTAATATTAGTAAAAGACACCGACATTATAGAACAATATTTTTCGGAAATTGGGTCGGTTCCTTCCACAAAAACGAAATATTCGTTGTTATCGCTTGAACCTAAGGCTTTTATAGTATAACTATTATCGGTGTAAAATTCTTTGTTTTGCATTAAAATACCGACATCCAGCCTTTCGCCAATTTTGCTTAAATCGCTACAGGCTATAATATCGTGTTCGGAATTAAGAACACCTATAGTTCTGTCAACAACATCTTTCATTTGATGTATTACACCTTGAAACAGCCTATCTGCCATAAAAATTCCCCCTTAAAATTCGCTTAAGAATAAAAATAAATTTCATAATTCATTTTACACAATTTTCACAGATTTTTCAAGTAGTTTCATAAAAAAGTTACAAATTAATTACAAAAAAAGGTTGCTCAAATTGAGCAACCTTTTTAAATTAGTTTGTAATGGTAAGTTCTGTATCTTTGTCGAACAAGTGAATTTTCTCGGCTTCAATTGCAATTTGAATTTTATCGCCGGGTTTTGCAGTAGAAGTTGGGCTAACCCTTGCGTTAATATCTTGGCCTTCGCAATTCATATAAAGGTAGGTTTCAGCACCCATAAGCTCGGTAACCTCAACATTAGCTTCAATAATGCTGTCGGGGTTAGCAGCAATTATTTCGGGTTCGTTATGAACATTTTCAGGTCTGATACCCATAATAACTTCTTTGCCAACATATTCTTTTAGGCAATCGCCTTCATTTTTAGAGGCAGGAAGTTTAATTTTGAATTTAACGCCTGCACGAGTTTTTGTATCTTCAGAACCAAACTCTACATAATATGCGCCGTTTTCGCACAAGAGTTTAGATTCAATAAAGTTCATTTGAGGAGAACCAATGAAGCCGGCAACGAAGAGGTTGCAAGGTTTAGAATAAAGTGTTTGAGGAGTGTCAACCTGTTGAATAAGACCGCTCTTCATAACAACTATTCTGGTACCCATTGTCATAGCTTCGGTTTGGTCGTGGGTAACATACATAAATGTGGTGCCTAAGCGCTGATGAAGTTTAGAAATTTCGGTACGCATTTGTGCACGAAGTTTAGCATCAAGGTTGGATAGTGGTTCGTCAAGTAAGAATACTTTAGGTTCGCGAACAATGGCACGTCCTAAAGCAACACGCTGGCGTTGACCACCCGATAATGCCTTTGGCTTACGCTCTAAGAGGTGTTCAATATCTAATATGCGGGCAGCTTCTTCAACTCTGCGTTTAATTTCATCTTTAGAAACTTTGCGAAGTTTTAAGCCAAAAGCCATATTGTCGAAAACCGACATGTGTGGGTAAAGAGCATAGTTTTGGAAAACCATGGCGATGTCACGGTCTTTTGGGGCAACGTCGTTAACAAGACGGTCGCCAATATAAATTTCACCATCTGAAATTTCTTCAAGGCCGGCAACCATTCTTAAAGTTGTGGATTTACCGCAACCGGAAGGGCCAACCAAAATGATAAATTCTTTATCTTTGATTTCCAGATTGAAATCCGAAACGGCTACAACGCCACCCGGATACCTTTTGTAAACATTACGAAGTGATAAACTTGCCATAATATAAATTGACCTCCTAAAAAATAGCAATCATTTTTCTGCGCTATATTATTATACCAAATAAGGCAAAAAATTGCTATTGTTATTTTCTACAATATTAAACAATACAAATTGTGAATTAATTACAATAATTATTAAGAATCCGTTAATTTAAGGGTTTTTTCGAGGATTTCATTGCTGGTTAATTCAACGCATTCGCCCTCTTTTAAATTACCGGGCAATGCAAGTTGGCCGATGCTTAAACGGTGCAACTTAACAACACCTAACCCGATTACGCCAAACATACGCTTAACCTGGTGGTATTTACCCTCGATAATGGTAACATGGGCAACTGTTTTATTTATAATTTCAAGCTTGGCCGGCCTGCATTTTGTTCCATCGACCAAAATTATTCCTTCTTCAAAACTTTTAATGGCGCTTTTTGGGATTTCGCCATCTAATAAAACCCTATAACATTTTTCGACACAATTGTTTGGCGATATTACTTTATGTGCAAATTCACCATCGTTAGTAATAATTAAAAGACCGGTTGTGTCGCGGTCGAGTCTGCCAACCGGAAATAAATCTAAATGTTTATATTCTTCAGGCACTAAATCGACCACTGTTTTTCGAGTTTTATCTGATGAGGCTGAAATTATACCCGATGGTTTATTAATAACCAAATAAACTTTTTTAAAATTTCTTACTGCCTTGCCGTTAATTAAAACTTCATCTGATTCGGGGTTAATTTTCTCATCCCCTGCTCTTACTTTAGTGCCATTAACTGTAACATTAGAGTGTCTTAAGGCTATTTTTATTTCACTGCGTGAGAACGGGGTATTATTCGACAAAAACTTATCTAACCTAACTTTTTCCATATTCAACAAGCGGCAGCATATATCCGTTAAGTTCGCTTGACGATATATCGCCGCCAATAATTTCACCATCCAGCACAATTATGTTAACAAATGCATTGTTTAATTCTTTTGGCGAATTAATTACATACCTATACACAACGGCGTTTTTACCTAAATGATTTTTTAGGTTAAACCCTGCTTTTATTTGTGTATCATTATAATTTTCGTACACTTTATTAAATTGTTGTGGTATTAATATTTCTTTTTGTTCAAAAACATCTTCGTTAACACTAATACCTAAACTTTTAATAAAATTTATACGAGCATTATTATCGACTCCTGAAATTGAATCGTACCCTGATTTACAAGATAAAAATTCAACTAAAATGATAAAAAGTAAAACAACTATCAAAAAAACACATAATAATTTTTTATTGGTTATATAAAAGCAAAAAAATTTCACAAGCCACACCCAATAAAAAATATTCTTTTTATTGGCAAAATATTACTCAATTAAACTAACACAGTTAGCGGCTATTCCCTTTTTAGCACCCGTAAAGCCAAGGCCTTCTTCGGTAGTGGCTTTAACATTCACAAAAGCCGGTTCAATGCCGCAATCGGTTGCAATATTTTGCCTCATAACCTCTATAAAAGGTGCCATTTTGGGAGCCTGGGCAATAATGGTTGCATCTAAATTAACAATTTTAAAACCTTTTTCGTTCAAAAGTTCAACTGTTTTTTTAAGCAAAATTCTGCTGTCAATATTTTTATATTTTGCATCACTATCGGGGAAGTGTTTGCCAATATCGCCCAAACCGGCGGCTCCAAGCAAGGAATCACACACGGCGTGTAACAAAACGTCGGCATCGGAATGGCCTAAAAGGCCCTTTTTATGCGGTATTTCCACGCCGCCTAAAATCAGTTTTCGACCGCGTACTAATTTATGAACATCGTAACCATACCCTACTCGCATTAATTTTCCTCCGTGTTTTCTATTAATAACTCTGCTAAAATTATATCTTCAGGGGTGGTAATTTTAATATTTTTATAACTACCCTTAACTATTTTA
The DNA here is from genome assembly GCA_045651765.1 of Acutalibacteraceae bacterium. Lineage (GTDB taxonomy): Bacteria > Bacillota > Clostridia > Oscillospirales > Acutalibacteraceae > SIG565. The sequence goes on from JAZRSY010000020.1 coordinate 16,191, forward strand.
ACGGCAATGTTTTGTTCTTCTAAAACCGAAACATCGTCGGTAAAAATTTTATTGTTTTTTAAACCATTAAAATAAAGGTCGATATTTACACCCTGCGGTGTTTGAGCTAAAACTAGTTCTTCTCTGTTAAGTGTTGTTTTAACACAGTTGTTGTTAACAGACTTTATGGTGTCTTTAACAGGTACAGCACAAACAACGCCATCGGCAACACTTAATTCGTTACAAACATTATTTATAATTTCTTGACTAACCAAAGGCCGTGCACCATCGTGAATAAGAACTTTACTTTCGCCCTTTAAACAATTTAAACCGTTTGTAACCGATTGTTGCCTGTTTTCGCCGCCAACGACAATATCACATAATTTGGTAATGCTATATTCTTGGCAAATATTTTGCAGTTTGAGTATATTGTCTTTATGTGCCACAACAACAATTTTCGAAATGTTGGGATTTGATTCAAACACCATTAAAGTTCTTGCAATAACAGGTATGCCACCAATTTTAGCAAATTGCTTATTAATACCGTTCATTCGTGAAGAAAGACCTGCTGCAACAACTACCACAGGAAAGGTTTTTATATTTGTTTTGTTCTCTGAATAAGCAATTTCGAATTCTTTTGTTTTCATAATAACTCCGAACTATATTAATTCTAAAAAGCCACACTCTACAAATGCAGAGTGTGGCAATTTAAATTATTAATCTTTTTTAGAACAATCGCAATCGCACTCGCCTTGGCAATCACAATCAAACTCAAATTCAAGGTTGGTACCGCAATTTGGGCAATCAATTCCTTCTTCTTCGAGCATTTCAGCATCTATATAAATTGTGTCGTTGCAATTGGGGCAAGTAACTTCATATAAATCATCTTCGTCGTTGCAGCCACAATCGCAATCATCCGAGCAGCAAGAGCACTCGTCTTCGTCATCTTCGTAAATAAAGTCTTCTAAAGTAGATAAATCTTCATCTACGGCATCGATTTGGTCGCCTAAATCGAATTGTGCATCTTCAATGGCATCGATTTCATCGGATATATCCGATAAGATTTCGAGCATTTCGGCAATTATTTTGCCCTCATTTTTTTCGGTATCAAGCTTCATGCCTTCGGCTAAGCCTTTAACATAAGAAATTCTTTCAGAAATTGTCATAATTAAAACCCTCCTAATAATTAAGCACGTTCCATGTATTCGCCGGTACGTGTATCTATTCTAACCATATCTCCTTCATTTATAAATAAAGGAACACGAATTTCTGCACCGGTTTCTAATGTGGCGGGTTTCATGGCGTTGGTTGCAGTATCGCCTTTAAAACCAGGGTCGGTTTTTGTAATGGCAAGTTCAACAAATGTTGGTGGCTCAACACCAAAGATATTACCTTTATAAGAAAGAATTTTACAGGTCATATTTTCTTTAACGAATTTAAAGTTATCGCCTAATTGGTCGGCATTAACAGGAATAAGTTCGTAAGATTCAGGGTCCATAAAATAATAAAGGCCTTCATCACTGTAAGAAAATTCCATATCTTTTCTTTCAACAAAAGCGGTTGGATATTTATCGTTAGGGTTAAAGGTGCGCTCTACAACAGAGCCTGCAATAACGTTCCTTATTTTTGTGCGAACAAAAGCTGCACCTTTACCTGGTTTTACATGTTGGAATTCGATTATTTGGTAAACGTTGCCATCCATTTCGAATGTAACGCCGTTTCTAAAATCTCCTGCACTAATCATAAAAAATCCTCCAAAAATACAAATTTTTACCTAAAGATAGTATACTTATTTTTTAACTGTTTGTCAAGAAAATGCTTATTAAAGGTTAATAAAATTACGAATTGCATTAACGGCCAATAAATAGCTGTTTTCGCCAAAACCCATAATGCTGCCTGCACACACAACCGAAATTACAGATTTATGTCTAAATTCTTCTCGAGCGGCTATATTAGACATATGAACCTCAATAAACGGCTTATTAACCGATGCAATAGCATCACGCACGGCATAACTGTAATGTGTTAAGGCACCTGCATTTATAATGCAACCGTCGTAATCATTTAACACACTTTGTATTTTAGTAACAATATCGCCTTCGCAGTTAGACTGGAAAAAATCGCATTCAAGTTTCATTCCGCTAGCGTAGGTTTTAATGTTTTCGTTAATGGTGTTTAATGTTTTTTTGCCGTAAACATCCGGTTCTCTTGCACCTAACATATTTAGGTTAGGGCCGTTAATAATAAGAATTTTTCCGGTTTTCATATTAAAGCAACTCCTTATAATAGTTTTTCATAATAAGTGCATCTTCGGCTTGAGTGCCATCGGATTCACAAATAAAAATTGGCGAACATTGCTTTTTAGCGGTAAGCTCCATTACAGGTTCAAAACTTGGCCCGAAAACATTGTCGTCAAATGTTAAATGTTTTTTCTCGCCGCCTGTGGTGTATTCTATTTTAGAAAAATGTGAATGAAATTCCTTAAGCCTTGAAATACCAAGTTCATTTTCTATTGAATTAAAAATATTTTCAAAATCTGAATATGTTTTAAGCCCACCCAGTGTTCTGGCATTCAAATGGCCAAAATCTATACACGGCAAAAGCCTTTCATCCAACTTACAGAGTTCTAAAACCTCGTGCAAGGTGCCTAATTGGTTAATTTTACCCATGGTTTCAGGGCAAATGCGAATATGCGAAAGGCCGTTTTCATCCAACGCTTTTATGGCTATTTTCATGGTATCAATTGCTAAATCTAATGCAGTTTCGCGCGAGATTTTACCGCAAGAGCCGGTGTGAACAATAATTCTGTTGCCACCCATTGCATTAACGGCTTTAGCGCTGGCTAAAATATAATTAACCGAATTTAACCGTTTTTCTTCCTCTACCGAAGACATAGATATATAATAAGGTGCATGTAAAGACAGTGTGATATTTTTTTCTTTTGCCAAAGCACCTAACTGCGCTGCTTTATCAAGCCCAATGTTAACACCTCTGCCACATTGGTATTCAAAGGCATCTAACCCCAATTTTTCAATATATTCGGGCACCTGTAAACTATGCTTGTACCCCATTTTTGAAAAGCTTAACGAATTGCCCGCAGGGCCGAATTTAGCCGACATAAACAAAGCTCCTAAAATTTATAAATTTTGTAAAGTTGTTTTTCAAAAAATCTTCTTACTCTAAAACTTAACATTGGTTCAGGCAAAATCGGGTCTAAAATTATCGACTTTATGCCCGATAAATGAGCACCTAAAGAATCGGTAAATAATTGGTCGCCAACCAAAGCAATATGCCTTTTTTTAATTTTTAATTTTTTAAAGGCTGCAAAAAATTTAAACGGCAATGGTTTTAATGCTAACGGAATATAATCAAGCCCTATTTTTTTCGCAAAAGGTTCAACCCTTTTGTTTTTAGAGTTGGATAATATTAAAAGTTTAATGCCTGCATTTTGCATTGTAGTAATCCAATCAAGTAAACCATTTGCAAGGTCTTGTCCGTGGTGGGTGGACAAGGTATTGTCAACATCCAACAACAAGGCCTTAATGTCAAAATCTTTTAATAATTGCAGGCTAATATCGGTAATGTTATTAAGTTTTACATTAGGTTTAAATAACATAAACTTCTCCAAATTTAAAAAAATAAAAAGCGGTTTATAAACCGCTTTTTACAGATAAAACTACCAATTAGCGGAATTTGCGCTTACGTGCTGCTTCCGACTTCTTTTTGCGCTTTACAGAGGGCTTTTCATAGTGCTCTCTTTTGCGAACCTCTTGAATTACGCCATCTTTAGCAGTTTGCCTTTTAAAGCGGCGAAGAGCATTATCAAGCGACTCGTTTTCTTTTAAACGAACCTGACTCATTCAATTTCCCTCCCTTAGCAAAATTCGTAATGTCTTAACAGTTACAATGTATTATACCTTATTATTCACAATATTGTCAAGAGGAATTATTAATATTTACAAATTTTTGTATATATTGGTTGATTAATTTGTAAAAATATTGTATTATTGAAATATATATTTCGTTTGGAGGAACCGTATGATTTGGCATAGCAGCGAAAAAAATGCCGTACTAAATTATTTTAATGTAAATAAGTTAGACGGTTTAAATACCGAAAAAGCCGACATTATTTTTAATGATTTAACCAATAAGAAAAAAGAGAATAATTTAATATTATTAGCACGCACATTCGGAAAAACTTTTACCAAAACTCTAAACATTGTTTTAATTGCATCGGTTTTAATTATGGTGCTAATTTCTCTTTTTACCGAAACGGCAATACAAATTCCTGTGGTTATTATTTTGGCTGTTTTGGTTTTACAGGCTATTTGCACCGTTATTGAAAATAGATTTTTTAATAAACTATACCATTCGTTAGATGATTATAAAAAATACAGCTCAACCGTTATAAGAAACGGCCAAGAAATTAACATAGCATCTGACGGTGTAGTTCCGGGCGATATTATTAAACTTAAATTTGGCGATTTAATTCCGGCCGATGCCCGTTTAATTGAAGCCAACAACTTTAGGTGCGACGAATATGTTTTGACCGGCGAAATTGTTTATACCGAAAAAAACCCTGATACCGTTGTTCCCGATATTTCTAATATAAAAGAACGAATTAATATGGTTTTTGCCGGTTGCAGTGTTATGTCGGGCACGGCTTTAGCTGTTGTTACCGAAACAGGAACTTCAACCGAGCTTGAAAAACAAAAAATTAATAACTTTTACTTATACGACGAAAAAAAATCCGATATGGCTTTAATTTCTAAAATTTCGGCCTATGTTGTAGGTATAACGGCATCTATATATTTTCTGTTATACCTTATATTTACCGGTGGTTCTTACGAACAAAATTTTGCAGTAACCATTATTTATGCCATTATAAGTAGTGTGGCGTTAGCTATTGCCTGCTTCCCGGAAAGTCTGCCTAATTCAATTTCATTAATAAAATCAATTGGCACTAACAAACTTTTAGAAGACGGAACCATTGTTTTAGATGACCACGCCGTTAAAAAAGCCGCCTCGGTTTCGGTTATTTGCGCCGACAAAGGCGAGGTTTTTACAACCGACCAATATGCTGTTTCTAAACTTTTCAACGGCAAAAAAATAACCGATTTGCCTGCTAACACGCCCGACAGCAGCGACCTTATGTTAGCAAAACTTTCGGTAATTTGTTCGGATGGTTCTAAAAACGATTCGACCCAACAAGCAGCCCTTAAATTTTGCCAAGATTATGCAGGGTTGTCGGCCGAAGATGCTAAAAATTTATATCCTGCTTTAACGGTCATTCCTTTTGATAACGAAAGAAAGTTGGTTACAACCGTTAATATGGTTAACGGCAAACCATTTGCCATTGTTAAGGGTGCGCCCGAAATTTTAGTGCCAAAATGTATTGGCATTGACGGAAACACCGCCCTTAAAATTAACGATTTAATGGGTGAAGAAGCCCTTAAGGTTATTGCCGTTGGTTACAAAGAATTAGACGAAGTTCAGGCTATTCCTAATGTATATGAACTGGAATCCGACCTTACCTTTGCAGGTTTTATTGGTTTTGAAACCGAGCTTAGCGAAAACATTGTTAAAACTGTAAAGGTTTTAGAAAAGGCTTCTATTAGAACTATTATGATAACCGGCGATAATTTAAATACCGCCATGGCACTTGCTCGCAGGGCAGGAATTTTACACGATAATTTAAAATATATTACCGATGAAGAATTAAATAATATGAGCGATGAAGAACTAGACCGCGAAATAACATCTTATGCCCTTTTTGCTCGTATTACACCGGCTAATAGGTTTAGAATTGTAAAGGCACTGCAACACAATAACGAAAAGGTTGCCATTACGGGCAGCAGCGTGTTCGATGCACCTTCGCTCAGAAAAGCAACCGTTGGCTTAGCACTTAAAAATGACTCTTGTGATGTTGCTAAAAACGCGTCTGATTTAATTATTAACAACACAGGTTTATCATCTATTTTAAAAACCATTGCAACCTGTAAAAACATTTACAACAACATGCGAAGTGTTGTTAACTATATGCTTAGCAGTAATTTGGGCGAATTATTAACCGAGATTTTAGGTTTAATTATATTTAGAGTGCCCGTATTCTTAGCCGCACAACTGTTATTAGTTAATTTAATTACCGATATTTTTCCCACATTAACCATTGCATACACCCCTGTAGACACTAACTCATTACCCCGCAGCAACTCAAAAACATTTACCTTGCAATCAATTACAAAAATATTAATTCAAGGTTTTATTATGGCTATGTTATCCATAATTGGTTTTTCAATAGGTAATAAATACTCTATCGAGGTGGGACGTGCTGTTGTTTTTGCAACAATAGGATTTTCACAAATGGCACAAATTATTTGCAACCAAAACAACGAATTTGTATTCAAAAACAACATATTTAAAAACAAGCACATTTTGTTGTCGACAGGTGTCGGAACCGCATTATTAATTCTTGTTTTGGCCACACCAATTGGTAGCTTGTTCGGTATGGCTTGTATTCCTTCAAACCTTATAACAACCGTTATTTTGTTGCCAATAATATTTATAATTTGTAACGAACTAACAAAATTAGGCTTTAAGTTATTTAATAAATACTCAAAGCCTAAAACAAATTAACATATTAAAGAAATTGCATCTTTCAGCGTTCTTACCCCTATTACCTCTATAGATAAATCATTAGGTAAATTTTTAAGGCACAGTTTTGGGATTATACATTTTTTGAATCCTAAACGCTGTGCCTCTTTTATTCTTGAAAGCACCTGCGAAACCGAGCGAATCTCGCCCGATAAACCAATTTCGCCAAAGGCAATGGTTTCGGCATCAAGCGGTACATCCCTTACGGCAGAAACCAACGACATTGCCGCTGCTAAATCGGCGGCGGGTTCATCTAAACTAAGGCCGCCAGTAATGTTTATGTATGTGTCTAAATTAGAAAAATAAAGGCCTTCCCTTTTTTCCAAAACCGCTAAAATTAAGTTTAAGCGGTTATAATCGAAGCCGGCGGCCATTCTTCTTGGGTTGCCAAAACCTGTTGAAGAAACTAAAACCTGAACCTCGGCTAAAATTGGGCGTGTGCCCTCCATTACACAGGTAATGGCGCTGCCCGAAACATTTTTAATTCTGTCGGACAATAGCATTGCCGAAGGATTTTCAACCTGATTTAAACCATTTTCGTTCATTTCAAAAACGCCTATTTCATTAGTAGAGCCAAAACGGTTCTTGTTGGCCCTTAAAATTCTGTAGGCTTGTGTTTTTTCACCCTCGAAATATAAAACCGTGTCTACAATATGCTCTAAAATTTTAGGTCCTGCAATATCTCCGCCCTTGTTAACATGGCCAACAATAAAAATTGGTATATCTAGTGTTTTGCCCACATTTAATAATAGTTTGGTGGATTCTCTAACCTGCACAACACTGCCCGACATAGCCGATAATTCCGAAACGCTCATTGTTTGAATTGAGTCAATCATAACAATTTGCGGCTTATTTATTCTTATGTATTCGCAAACAGACAAAATATCGGTGTCGGCCATAATTTCTAAATTGTCATTTCGGACCCCTAACCTTTCGGCCCTTAATTTAATTTGCACGGCCGATTCTTCGCCCGAAACATACAAAATATTTTGGTCTTTTAGTGCGTTGCAAATTTGCAATAAAATGGTGGATTTACCAATGCCGGGGTCGCCGCCTAAAAGCACCATAGAGCCCTTTACAATTCCGCCGCCCAAAACCCTGTCGAGCTCGGAAATTCCGGTAATATACCTGTGTTCATCCACTATTTTAATATCGTTTAATTTTACTGCGGTGCTATTAAAAACAGTAGGTTTATTTTTTGCTGCAGAAACAACTATTTGTTCCTCTAATGTGTTCCATTCGTTACAACCGGGGCACCTGCCCGACCATTTAATGCTTTGGGCGCCGCACGAATTACAAACAAAAACCGTTTTGTTTCCACTTGCCATTTTTTATTCCCCTTTAATTATAGTAATTTAAAATTCCGCAATAAATAGAATAGGCCATTTGTTTTTGGTATTCAGGTTTTTTAAGCCTTTCGAGTTCTTGTTTATTGCTAATGAAACCGCACTCTACAATAACGGCGGGTATTTTAGCATTATGCAACAAATAGGTGCTTTTTGTACCCTGCTTTATAACACGATTATTGTTATTTTGAATAAGTGATACTATTGATTTTTGAATTTTATCGCCCAAAAATTTGCTGTTTGGGTGGTTTTTAGAATAAAAAACCTGCGCGCCATTAGCAGTCGATGTTGTAAATTTATTAAGATGTATGCTTACAAAAATAGAATTATCGTAACTGTTAATAAGTTTTAGTCTGTTATGAATATCGCTTATTTTACGGCTTTGTATAGGTAAATTAGAATCATCTTCGGTTCCGGTATCGGTAGTTCTGGTCATAATAACATTAAAATCATTTAAACCAAGCAGTGAATATAAATATTTTGTTACATTAAGGTTAATATCCTTTTCGACGGTGCCATCACTGGCAACTGCACCGCCATCGAACCCGCCGTGTGAGGCATTAGCCAATACTATATTTTCCACTCAATTTTGATATTTCTGCTGCCGTTTTTCTCTAATTTGCCGATATAAATTTTGCTTATAAATTCATTGGCAATCTCGAAAGTAAGTACATCAATAGATTTATATTTATCGAGTATAAATTTTGTGTCTGTCGCGTTTTTACTTCCGCTTAATTCGTTTAATTGTGCAGTTAAAATATTTATGCGATTTTGATAGTCTGTGGTTTCTTGCTTGTACCTTTCGCGGTAACCCGAAAACTCGTCCGCTGTGATTATACCATCTAATTTGTCGGTATACATCTGCGCCATTCGGGAATCGTTACGCTTGATTTTGTCTTCAAGTTCCTTGATTTCTGCAACCATAGACTTTTGAACTTTGTTATCCTTTTTAGGCGTTTTAAGTTTACCGATTGCCTTTTCGTCATAATAGTTGTCCAAAAGCTTGTTAATCTCTTGGAGAACTATCTGCTCTAACTCGTCAAGGCGCATACTGTGTTCATTGTTGCAAACTCCGTTTGAGGATTTTCGAGTTCTGCAACAAAGATAATTATATCGTCCATCATGAAGCTTATAGCTCATTTTCCACATTGTGTTACCACACTCACCGCAAAAAACCTTTTTTGCCAACGAGTAACAACTACCACTCGGTATCTTTTGTCCTTTACCGCGTTGCAGTCTTATGTTGTGTGCCTTGTAAAAGGTTTCCTTTGAGATAATCGGCTCGTGCATATCTTCTATGACGTCCCATTGGTCTTGTGGCTTTGTGCGACGTTTTTTGGTCTTGTAGTTAACTATCTCCTGTCGCCCTTGAACAAGCGCACCCGTGTAGGTATATCGGCGAAGAATAGCATATACAGCCGAGTCGGTCCAAACAGTTGTCGGCGAATGGCTTTTCTCGTAATTGCCGTTATAGTATTTAGAGCCTAACTGCTTTTTCCTAACACAAGGCGGCGGAATTTTATCTTCATTAAGCGCTTTAGCAATTGCAATATAGCCGCTACCCATTATGTACATATCAAATATTCTTTGCACCACAGGTGCGGCAATTTCATCAATTATCAGATGATTTTTGTTTTCGGGGTCAACCAAATAGCCATACGGCGCAAATGAGCCTACAAACTCACCGTTTTTTCTTTTTGCACTTAATGTAGATTTTATGTTTTCCGAAAGGTCTTCGAGATACCACTCATTAACAAGACCGTTTATTTGCCTTGCTTTTTTGTTGCCTTTAACGTTGGTATCGGCATTGTCAACGACACCTACAAAACGTATTCCCCATTCAAGAAATTTTCCGTGGATATACTTTTCAATCATTTCCATATCACGCGAAAATCTTGACTGAGTTTTACAAACCACTATGGAGCATTTACCTTCTTCACAGTCTTTCAGTACCTGATTCCATGCAGGTCTTTTGCTGTCGGCACCGCTGTAATCTTCATCGCAATAAATATCGTTAATCTGCCACCCTCTTTCAATGCAGTATTTAATAAGCATTGTTTTTTGATTTTGGATACTTTCGCTTTCATCGGACTTATCTTTTTTATCTTTATCCTGATCCGAGAGCCTGACATAAATATCCGCAATTTCAGTTAACATTGTTCGATGCCCCCTCTTTTTAAATCCAGAGCATCGCCAAGCAATGTTGTATCTTCATTATATTCCAAACCGGCTATAATTTCAAGTTCGGTAACGCAAAGATTTCTAATAATTTCATTAATCTTTGCTTTCATTTCTATATTGCTTCTGCCGGAGAAAATATTAATGACATTATACTGTGTTTTTCTATTGGTCATTTTCATTTCCTCCTTAAAATATAGTCATACTATTTTTATTCTAAACTACAAAAATATATGTCCTTTTCTGCACCACCTCCAAATCAAAAACGACTACCCCTCACACAAATTTCCAACAAAATCAAAGCAACTTTTTCTGCACCGCGGCGATTTAACAATCGCCGCAAAATCAACCCCTTGTTTCGTAAAACTGCACCCCCCGACGTAAGCCTGTTAGATTTTTAAAATTTATATTGTTAATTAAAGTTTTGAAATCTGCATAAACACAGGGTTTGTAACACTTTTACCCTATGTTAGATTGAAACAATTTTTGAACTTAAATTTTTTGCTGATTTTTTGCAACAATCTAACATAGGGCAAAAACTAAGAAAGAGCCGCAAAACAATCGTTAAGACTGTTTTACGGCTCACGTAAGTACAGATAGGATTTATTTTAATTATCTACCCTTGCGGATATAAAAAAAGGCGGACTCCCACTATAAGAGAAATCCGACCTAGTGCATCAAACCTTGCCTCTAAAACGAGGACTTCAATCAAACCTGTTTCCATATTTATTATACAAATTTTTAGATTTATTGTCAATAAAATTTCTTAAAATTTTCCGAACAAAAATATTTATGTAAAAACCACTTCTAATATTTGACAAACTATTTTTACGTTGCTATACTTATCATAGTCCTTTTTTATGAGGGGTGAGCTAAGTGGTTGGCGCACCTCTCTTTTTGTTTTTGCACTGCGGCGACTTAACAGTCGCCGCAACACTTTTTTCATAAAACTGCACTACCCAACGTAGATATGTCAGTTTTAGCAATTATTTATTATACAAAAAACAACTCCAAAGCCGCATAAACACTTGATTTTTGGTATATGCAGTTTTTATAAAATTCCAGCAATATATGATTATTAAAAAAATAGTTAAAAACTGCACCATGCTAATACTGTTTCCACAGATAAATTTATGAACATAAAAAACCATATTCCAGAGAAATTCCCTAAAATATGGTTTATATATCCATTGTTTAATTACTTTGTTATGAAGTTTCAAGAAAAGATTAATTTTTGTGTTAATGCAAAAAAATTGCATCAGCCGTGGTAGAAGATCATACCACGGCTGATATATTATCTTATATTTTTATTCTCATCATCTACAACAAATACCATAGGCGGTGTAGCATCCTTATCATCAAAATCTCCTAACGTAATAGCCCTCTTGATAAAAGCCATAGGAATTGCGTAGCAGGAGTACTGTCTAAACTCTGCAACTCGTCCTTCAAGATGCTTAGGGATATTGATTTTAAGTTTTGGAAATACTTCACGGAGCAATGGCTCAAGAATGTTGGCTAAACGCTTCATATATTTTAAACGAATCGCATCCAAAGATTTGTATTCATCGGGTGTAAGCATAGGTATATTTACAAACGCTTTTCCGTTACTTTCTCCAAGCACACCACATTTAATAAGGTGTGGTATATCTTTACAGAACATCAAATTAAAGCCCGTATTATCAAACGGAATTTCTCTTGAGATGATATATAATAGTTTAGCAAGATTATCATCACTAATCTCAATTGGTCCGTGTTCATATAAATTTAGGTCGGGCTGTGTGTCATATACCTTCAAATCTATTGATTTAGAATTAAGAAAACGTTCCCAATAAGTTCCACGTTCGCCGCCATAGCAGTATTTTCCGAAACGATAATTGGTAAAATCAAAATCCTCGGGATAACGAGAGCCCACAGCAATCCATCTGCCACCGTCCGGACGGACAGGATACTCTTCTTTTGATGGTACAATGCGTTGCGTTGTCACATAAATGGCATGTGAAAACAAGTGAAGAACAAAGTAATACTTTAATTTCTTTTGTTTGCATTCCGAAAGACTATTGACAAATGGTAAAGCACCTAACTCGTCAAGGTATTCATTGATGAATTTTAAAAGAACATGGTAATTTCTTTCTACTAAATCAATTTCTACGTCTAATCCACGAAGTAATTGTTCGGGCGTTGTTATCATAAAGTCAGTAAATACCTTGTTTCCTGCTTTTGCCATAAGTTCAGATTTTAAAAGGTCTTTTACAGCCGTTTCTACATAAGCAGTTGGAATGCCAAGTGCTTTAGATATTTCAACTACAGTAATCGGTTTTTCATATGCAGCGATTAGAATATTCTGTTTCATCATATCGTTGGCAACTAGTGACCAAGGCTCATTGTGAAAGCCCTGACAACCGTGACAACTGACATCTAAACGCTCAGGTCTATAGCTTTGCTTATCATAATTCTCCATTTCTTCAAATCCTTTCCGTATCTGCTCTCTGCCTGAGGACAACCTTGACAAAACTGTACCTTTAGGAATTCCCAATTCGTTAGCGATAGATTGTACTTTTTCACCTTGCAGATAATGTCTGACAATCACTTCACGCTGCAATTTTGCAAGATATGCAACCTCACGTCGCACTTCTTCTGCGGTTGGACCGTCTAATTTGACATCATCTTCGACATCGTCAGGAATCATATCAATACTAATCGTTGGAAGTTTATACTTTTTTCTAAGCTTGTCATTCCATTTGTGAGATAATGTTGAGGTTAGCCAGTATTTAATATTAGTTATTTCGCCACCTCCGCGAATATATTGGTAGGCAGCCAGCAAGGTGTCTTGCGTTAAATCCTCAGCATCGTGCAAATTCCCACACTTATGTAAGGCAAGAGCAAACAGATACTCTACATAATTATTAATTTCATTTTTCATATTTGTATCCTCTTTTGAAAGCTTTCACCTATAAGTCGTAGAATTATGGATTTGATTCAGTGAAATTTATAATTTTTTTAATTTGTTTTCTATTTCGATGAATTCTGTATTATCTCGCAGGATATCGTAACATTTCTTTTCAAAATAATCCAAAAGCATTTGGCTTTCAGTGCCTTCCCAGTTTTTGCCCACAGTTTTTGGGTTGAATGTCTGACGGTTAGCAAAAAGGGACCTATATTTTTCTTCGCCTAAGTTTTCGCATTTATCATATGCGGTTGCAGTGGCTTCGGCAAGTTTCAGATTTTCCAAAGCGGTTACTTCATCACCAAGCATACAGTAAAGACTTGCTAACTTTTCATAATATCTACATAGCCTACAATTATAAAACAAAGAATTTTCATCACCATCAAGTACAAGTTGAAATAGTTTTATTGCTGTTTTAATGAATTTAATCTTATCTTCAATTGACAATTCTTTTCCCATTAAGTCGTTTGATGCTAACACCCAAATTAAACCAGCCGACATATCTATCATACTCAATAGATTTTTTTGAGCTTGTGTTATTTTTTCTTCACCTGTATAGATGTGAAAAAGCAATGCTTCTTTTGACAATACCATTTCTGGCATTTGATTAGCAAGTATGAGCGCATCTTCTGTTCTACCAAGACGAGGATAGTTATAACATAAAATATGTATTGCACTTTGACGCATTGATTCCTCTGTGCAATCTTCAAGTATTCTTTCACATAGTGCGGTTGCTTCTTCAATAAATTTGTGTTCACGACTATATGCTCTTTGCTCATCTGTGGCTTCGTATTGGATGAGAGGATATGCAAGATTTAACATCCATTGAAAGTTCCTTGGATATTCATCAAGAACTTTTCGAGCAAGGATAATGTTTTCCATCATTTTTCCTTGTCTGTTATTCTCACGGTATAATTTGTAATACTCATCAAGCTTACTTTCATCTTCTGTGGGATTAATGGAAAGAAGCTCATCAGCTGTAATACCGAAAAAATTCGCCAATTTAGGTAATAGCGTTATGTCTGGCAAGGCCAAACCATTCTCCCATTTACTGACCGCTTGGTAAGAGATATTAAGATAATCTGCTAACTTTTCTTGGGTTACATCTTGTGCCTTACGTAGTTCCTTTATTTTTTCACCAATCTTTAACATAGCATTCACTCCAAATATTTACTCGAAAGCGCTTTCTGATTATAGTATAAATCATAGCGGTACAAATGTGTATAACATAACCGTTTACCCGTATGCAACCACAGGTTGAGTTATCGTGTTTAATAAATGCCGTTCACCATAACAAACGGCTTTTTATGATTTATTTTTACTTGTTCTTTACACAAGTATATCTTTTAGTATTAAATTCAACTTTTGTGTCATCAACAGTAAATCCATACTTTTTATAAAATCCAATAGCATCGTCATCGGTTTCGGCGGTAATATTATCAACATTAAAACTATTAAAGATAAAATCAATAAGTTTACTACCAATTCCTTGACCTTGGAATTCAGGTTTTACAGAGATATCAAGTATGGTTGCTGAGTTGTTTACAATCTTAAAAATAACAATCCCTTTGTGTTCGCCATTATCTTTATATGCATAGATATTGGTGTTTTCGTTTTCTTGATATTTCTTTGCTCTGTTCAGTAATCGTTCTTCTGTGGGATTGAATACGCTCAGTGCAAGTAATTTCAATATATAAGGTTCAGTTATTATCTCTTTAATATCATAGATCGAAGATACATTAAAAAGTTCTATACCCAAAGCACCATACTTTTCAATTTGCTCTTTAGTGTAATACTGTTCCATATCAGTGTAATGGGCAGTATCAAGTTCGGCAACTGTATAGCCGCACTTTTCAAGCGGTAAAGCATTGTACAATTCTTTAAAATTAGAGAATTTATGTAGTCCAGAAACCTGTGCTGTGATGATATTTTTGGTTGAGTAACAGTTAAAAACAACAGTATCTTCAACATTGATTTGCTGCCGCTTCTCATCATTGAGCCTTAATTCAATTGTTTTACTACCATCGGCAATTTTTACGAAAGCAGTTGGAACAAGATTCATATAGTGAATCATAACAAATACTCCTTAATATCTCCAACAAACTGATTACCGCAACGAGCAAGTTCACCAAGCACACGGTCAATACCTTGCTCGGTCTTACACCAATTTTCTTTAGTAATACCCATACATACAACAGGACAAACATAAAACTTTGTATCGGGAAACGCCATCTGATAAAGCATAAGACAACGGCGAGCGTGAAACGCTTTACAGACAATCAATGCTGACTTTATCTCTAATCCTTTTTCATCAACAACCTTTCGAGAGAGGAACGCGTTGTCACGAGTATGACCCGACTTATCTTCTCCTACGATTACATCAGCAGGCACGCCATTTTTAACAAATACATCAGTAAAAAACTCACAGTCAGATTGATAGTCACCATTATATATATCTGTCTTTGAGCGAACACCGGGCCACTTATCTCGTTTAACACTGACTCCACCTGACGGAATAAGCCACTTCGTATATCCTTTAAGATAAAGATCGGCAGCGTATTCGGGTTGTTCAGGATGGGAACCACCGGGCAGAAAAATAGCGTCAACTTTTTGTGGCCGATCTTCTACAAATATGAAGTTTGTTATGTCATTTATAATGCGGTCATTCATATTGTGGATACCTTTTCTTAAATTCTTTATTAGCTTTTTCTGTGAAAATCTTAGGCGTTGAAATTCTCTTATCAAGACCGATGTTTTCCCAAGTGGCAGTCCAAATCAAATAAGGTTCTAATGGGAGTTTGTCTTTAACTTTCAAGTGTGCCCCGTCACGTACGGCCAAACCATCTTCAACTATTTTCTTCATATCAAGGTAAAGCCTTGCACCTGTTAAATATTCAGCGTTGCCATCCATAACAATTTTGCCTCGCTGTTTTGAGTTGACAACAAGCTCTCCGGCAATATTTTTGCCAAACATAATATAGTCGCTAAAATCTTTTGGATCACCAAGAGCACTGCCAATAGGCTTTTCTTCGGCTATTGTTTTTTCGGACTTTAAAATATTCCAACTTTTAAGGCAACCATCTTTTTGTATTAATTCCCAATTTTCCAAAGACGTACTATGTACAGTATATACTTGCTCACCATCTCTTAAAATTGGTTCATCGAAACTATGGCCTGCATATTTTTCTTTAGCATATTCGAGATCCGATTGACTGATAACAAGTATCATATTTTTGTTGTGTTTAGTGTTGAACTCAATAAAATCGCAGACCGACATTTCCCAACCGTCTGCAAAACGGCTGAATTTTACACTATATGTACAACCGTTAAAGCTACCAACCATCAGTTTATATTCTTTACTATCGGTAAGCTGCCAAATTATCCAAGAATCATCATAAGGTTGATTGGTGATAGGGTTTATGCTATTTTCAATAAAATTATCAAGTTTGTAAATCATTGTCTAATACCTTTTCATAAATCTCCTGATTGTTTTCAGGAGATTTTTCACCCGTGTTCTTATATCCACAAGCCAGCCAAAACGGTTTGCCGGTAACGGGGTCAGAAGTTAAATAAAGCCCTTTTGCACCGTCTGTTATCAATAATTCTTCTAAATGTGAATACATCTGTTTGCCATATCCATTACGGCGAAATTCAGGCAATACATAGAATTCCATTATGTAACCGTACCCAATCTTAATAAATCCTTTATGGTTAGGATGATCAATTTTACCGTATAAAAAGCCTATTAAACTATCACCATCATAACAAAGCTCAAGATGCCTATCAATATCACCTTGTATG
>JAZRSY010000021.1:0-49273 GCA_045651765.1 Acutalibacteraceae bacterium
GGTACATTCCATTTTCGCCGAGCGCCTATCCGTCTGCCTGGCAAGCAGAACCATGAGTAACAATATGCGGGTGGCTCCTGCATTCCGCCAAGACGCGAATTTGGGACAATGATACTTCCGTAACTCGCGGTCCGGCCACAATGAAGGCGGGAAGGTGGAACTCCTATGGACCTGTTCGCTGCAGGCGCCGGGTGGACGTTAAAATCATTCTAATCGAATATACCAAGAAAATAATGGTAATAATAAAGTTGTAAAAAAGAGCATTTGGAGGTGTAATGATTTATGAAAGAACCCAGACCTGATTTATCTGAATTAGTTGACATCAGAGATGTCGTTATTGATAAAAGCCTTCCATTAGAAGATCGAGTAAAATCCTATGTGGAGCAAATTAAGAATCCGTACTGTTTTAAGGTTGGAGATGTTGTGGTAAGAGTTTCCTATGCGGGCAAAGACAAAACACTTACTGATAGCTTCACCTCTATGATTGCTTCGATGTGATGGAAATAATTACTATGATTAATTTTAATGAAACGGCTGGATTTCTTCGAGTGTCTGTGCTATAATTACACACGGACAAAATCAGCGATAACTCCAGTTGTTTATTCGGTTCTCGAATAATACAGGAAGGAGTGGCGCTATGAATAAGCACATAGATCAGACTTTTAAGGTCGCCATTTATCTTCGTTTATCGAAAGAGGATGGCGACCTTTTGCGTTCTTCTGGTAATAAGAACGAAAGTAACAGTATCAGTAACCAGAGACAACTGATATATCACTTTATGAAAAATCATCCCGAACTCGAACTTTACGATGAGTATAAGGATGACGGTGTTAGTGGTTCAACTTTTGACCGTGCAGATTTCCAAAGAATGATGGATGATATTGAAGCAGGCAAAGTGAACTGTGTTATAGTCAAGGATCAATCTCGATTTGGCCGTGACTACATTGAGGTAGGAAAATACAAAGAGAAGATATTCCCTCAAATGGGAGTTCGCTTTATTACTATAAATGAAGGCTACGATTCGTTTTCAGCATCATCATCTGATGATATGGCATTTACAATCAATAGCTTTGTTCATGATTTTTATATTAGAGACATTTCAACCAAGATTAGAACAAACCTTGCGACGAAAATGAAAAATGGTGATTACATTTCAAGTTTTGCAGTTTTCGGTTACGCAAAGGATCCGGACAATAAAAATAAACTGGTTGTGGATCCTTATGCTGCGGGTGTTGTAAGAGATATTTTTAGTTGGAAAATTGACGGCTTGAGTCCTAATAGTATAGCCCAAAAACTAAACAATCTTGGTGTTCCTTCGCCATCCGAATATAAAAAGCTGCAAGGCTTAAAGTACAACACTGGATTTCAGTCAGAGAAAAAATCACCGTGGAGTCATGTAACCGTTAGACGAATTCTAAAAAATGAAATATATATCGGTGTGACAATTCAAGGGAAAAGTACAAGCCCGAACTACAAAACCAAAAAAAGAATCCATACAGATGAGTGTGATTGGTACCGTGTTGAGGGAACACATGAAGCAATTATATCTGTTCGTGATTTTAAAATAGTTCAGGAACTCCTTCGGGAGGATACGCATAGTTTTGATGCGGACGGAACCACCCCGGCATATGGTGGCAGAATATTCTGTGGTGACTGCGGTGCTCCTGCGGTAAGAAAAACACATCGTTTGTCAAACAAGCGTGTAGTTTATTACAGTTGTGGAGCCCATAAAAAAGATAAGTATTTCTGCAGCAAGCACACGATACGTGAAGATGTACTGGATAAGGTTGTCTTTGAAATAATCCGCCAGCAAATTGTTCTTCTACTTGATGTAGATAAGGCCTTGCAAAAATATGAGGCTTTATCGTGGGAAAAACACAAGCTAAGGAGAATCGATGACAATATTGCAATTCAGAACGAGATTGTACAGAAAAACAGTATGTTAAGACTCGGAATCTACGAGGATTTCAAATCAGGTCTCTTAGATAGAGCAGAATACGATACTCTTAAAGCGGAATTGACCGATCGCATTAATGAAGCAACAGCATCAATAGAATATTTGAGCAGTGAAAAAAGAGAGATTGAAGAAGGGATTACCAAACAACAGTCTTGGATATCCCAATTCCGTCAGTATGAAAACATAACAGAAATCACAAGAAATATGGTGATTCATCTGATTGAACGTATCAACGTTTTTGAGGATTCTGTTGTTGAAATTATCTTTCGTCATCAAGACCAGATTAAAGAAATACTGGAGTATGTTGATGAAAGAGAGAAAGAATTTAAAATCATTAAAATGCCGAGATTGGAGGTGGTATAGTGGCTCGAATTTCGAGAAAATCCGGCACTTCAAAAAAGCCGGAACCCCAGAAAAAGATTTGTGGTCTGCGTACAGCGCTTTACGTTCGTCTGTCTGTAGAAGACAACGGAAAAGAAGATGCCGATTCTCTTGAAAATCAGGAAGCTTTATTGCGAGATTATTTAGAGGAACGTCCTTATTTGGAGTTGGTAGAAGTATACTCAGACAATGGGTTCACAGGAACTGACTTTGAACGGCCTGCATTTATTAAACTAGTAGAGGATGTTCGAAAGGGTCGCATAGACTGCATAATAGTTAAGGATTTTTCAAGGCTTGGCAGAAACTATGTAGAGACCGGAGAGTATCTAGAAAAAATATTTCCGTTCCTTGGCGTAAGGTTCATTTCAGTGAATGATGGTTATGACAGTGCTTCTGCAAATGCCGGAGAACTTCTTGCTGCATCGTTAAAAAATCTCATTAATGATATGTATGCAAAGGATATCTCTAAGAAAATCTGTTCAACGATGAAGGACAAGCGACGTCGAGGCGAATATATTGGTAGTTATGCTCCTTATGGGTATTTAAAAGATGAAAATGACAAGAACAAACTGGTGGTTGATCCTGAAATAGCACCAATTGTTATTGAAATTTTCGAACTCCGCGCCCAAGGAATCGGTATAGAAGCTTTATGTCGTGTTTTGAACGAGAAGGGTTATCCTTCGCCCGGCAGATTAAGATATGAACGTGGAATTATTACTAATAATAACAAGAAAGGGAGTGCATTGCCCTGGAACCGTCATGTGCTGAAGGATTTGCTTCTTAATATAGCTTATATCGGAAATCTGGCGCAGGGACGCAGCGCGCAATGCTTGTATAAAGGTCAGAAATTTCATCGAACAGACAGCTCTGAATGGGATGTGGTTTACGGGACTCATCCCGCCATAATCGGTATGGATTTATGGGAAAAGGTACAAGAGATCAATAATAGACAAACTGCGGCGGCCAAAGAATCTCACGGGAAATACTCCCACCTACCAAAAAGAATTAATCCATATGGTTCTATAATAAAGTGCGGTAACTGCGGACGCGTTCTAAAGTATGTTCGTAGTTATTCAAGGCCAAGAAAGGACGGGCTTGTAAAAGATTATTATAACTACAAATGTCCGCAGAATATAGAACTTGGCGATGCAGCTTGTCCTAAGAAAAACATCAAAGCCGATGAGCTTGACGCACTTATACTTGATGTTATCAAAAAACAGATGGATCTTTTCTTAGATACGAAGAAAACTCTATCTCAGCTCATTGCAATTGAAAAAGAGCGTTCTAAGCGCAATGCACCAATCATGCGAGTGGTAGAACTTAAAGAACAACTTGAAACGAAGAAAAAAGCATTTTCATCGCTATATTTTGATTATAAGGAAGGAATCTTGACGCAAAGAGAATACATGGATGCGCGAGAGACTTACCAATCAATGATTGCATCGTTGGAACAACAGATTCAAGAACTGGAGTCTACCCGGTCACGTGCAAGAAAAACGGAGACTGGTGCAAGGAAATGGGATGCACTTATAAAGAAATATTATAATGCACAAGCCATATCACCAGAACTAATAGAGGCATTCGTTGATGAAATTAGATTCCATGTTGATGGCTCTGTTGACATTGATTTTAAATATATGAATGAGTTTGAGGAAATGTTCAACGAATGTGAGCGCATCAAAAAGGAGGTTGCCTAATATGAGAACTTCGCTTGTAGCTATATATCTTAGGCTCTCTTTGGAGGATATTGAAACACGTCAGGAAATCATTGATGAAAGTAACAGTATTACAAATCAACGAAATGTAGTTGTAAATTACATCAATGGTCATCCTGATTTGATGGACATGAAAACCATTGAATTTGTCGATGACGGTTATTCCGGAACTAATTTTGACCGTCCTAATTTTAAGAAAATGATGGAGATGGTTAAAAGTGGAGACATTTCCTGTATCGTTGTCAAGGACCTTTCCCGTTTTGCACGTAACTATATAGATTCCGGAGAATATCTTGAGCATATTTTCCCATTGCTGGGTGTCCGATTTATTGCCATCAATGATAATTACGATAGCAACAAATATATTGGCACCACTGGCGGCATGGATGTAGCTTTTAGAAATTATATGCATCAGCTTTATAGCGCTGATATTTCTAAAAAAGTTAAAGCGACTCAGCATATGCTTATGAGAAAAGGAAAATATGTTTGTCATTGTCCATATGGTTACACAAAACCAAAAGGTGAAAAGCATCGGATGATTCCCGATCCAACAACTGCTCCCATTGTGCGTGATATTTTTCTTTGGACAATAGAAGGAAAAAAATCCACAGAGATTGCGAGAATCCTTAATGAACGCGGGATTCCTACACCTATGCAAACGAAAAAGACAAAGAAACGCAAGAACATGACCAATGATGTTATGTGGAGTCATCAAGCGGTTATTAGAATCATTAAGGATTATAAATACACCGGTGCAATGGTTTCTTTCAAGTGTTATAATGAAACTATACGAGCAAAAGCACAAACGAGAAACAATCCCGCAGACTATGTAATTAATGAGGATATGCACGAAGCTATCGTTTCTCATGATGAATATTACGCAGCCAACGATGCTTTGAGGAAGGTAAGAACTCATACGAGAGTGCGGTCAGACCAACGTGACCGAGTATATTATTGTGGTTATTGTGGTCGTCGTCTTCGCAAAACTTTTGGTACAGATGAGTATTATTCCTGCGCTACACCTTTATATATTAAAGGGGCACTCTGTACAGATCTTAGGTGGAGTAGATCGGCAATTGAGGAAGTCGTTTTTTCAATATATAAACGACAAATCCATATTGTTTCAGAACAATGGCATGAAGAAGAAAAAAAGAAAAATCAAAGCCAACTACCGGATTTAAAAACAAAACACAAGTCTCTGTCAATTCAAATTAAGAGCCTGAGTCGCGAAGTTGCATCCTTGTATGAACAATATCGCACAGGGAAACTTACACGAGAGGAATTCTTGGAAAAGAAGCA
The DNA here is from genome assembly GCA_045651765.1 of Acutalibacteraceae bacterium. Classification (GTDB taxonomy): domain Bacteria; phylum Bacillota; class Clostridia; order Oscillospirales; family Acutalibacteraceae; genus SIG565. The sequence goes on from JAZRSY010000021.1 coordinate 5,353, forward strand.
ACTGTTCTCTACCGAAAAGGAAAAACTTCAAGCCGAGATATCTTCAGTCGAAGAAAATATCAACACAGAGATTCGCAAGGAAAGAGCAGAATCAGCAAGTTTACAGACTATGTTGGATATCGCTTCTCTTGCTCAAGAGGATGATGAGACATTAAAATCAAGAATGTATGATGATATCGAGAAAGTTATTGTGTTTGATAATCATACAATAGATATCAGATGGAAATTCGATGTTGACTTTAAGGATAACCATACGTAGAGTAAAACCAACAGTTTTAATCCTAACTGTTGGTTTTATTTTGCTTTTGGTGTTTTAATAACACCAGCTATTAATGCTTCCAAAACGCAAAAAATGGCGAAAAAGCTGTAAAATAAAGGATTTAAGAAATTGTTGGTGAATACTTGACATCAGCAGACGATTTAGGAAGAGTCGTTATCCCGAAAGAGATTAGAAGAACGATGCGCATACGTGAGGGCGACCCGCTTGAAATTTACACATCGGCGGGCGGAGAGGTTATATTTAAAAAGTATTCGCCGATAGGCGAACTTTCTGAGTTTTCGGGGCAGTTTGCCGAGGCAATAGGCAAATATACAAATTTGACGGTGGCCATTTGCGACCGCGACCACTGCATAGCAGCGGCAGGCGCAAACAAAAAAGATATTATAGAAAAATCGATTACACCCGAACTTGAAAATATTATGGAAGGGCGCACGGCCAAAACTTTTTCGGGCGACGAAAACTTTTTTGGTATTGAGGGTTGCAACAAAAATATATGTTTTGCGGCGCCCATTGTGGCAAATGGCGATATTGCAGGGGTGGTAACATTGCTAGCCGGAGAAAATAATTTTGAAGCCAGTGAGAGTGATATGAATCTTGCAAAGGCGGCGGCGCTTTTTTTGAGCAAACAATTAGAACAATAAAAAATACTTGATTTTTTTAATATATAGTGGTATAATGTTTGCAGTATAAGGATTAAGGAAAGAGTAGGGAGACCTGCTCTTTACTTTTTGCCTTAAAGTTTTTTTAAAAAAGGGGAGAAAATATGGCTTTAGCAGTATGTGAAAAAATATTCTCACTTATTAAACCGGCGGTTGAAAGCGCAGGCGTTAAACTGTGGGATGTTTGCTTTGTTAAAGAGGGAGCATCGTATTTTTTAAGGGTGTATATAGATAAAGAAGGTGGCATTGGAATAGATGATTGCACCAATGTTTCACATTTAATTGACCCAATTATTGATGAAGCCGACCCAATTGATAAATCTTATTATTTAGAGGTTTGCTCGCCGGGGCTCGAGCGCAAGTTAACAAGACCCGAGCACTTTGAGGCTTTTTTAGGCCAAAAGGTAAAGGTTAAGCTTTACAAAGCTTATAACGGCAGCAAAGAAATTTTTGGCAGCCTTGCAGGCTATTCGGAAGAAATTGAAATAGACTTAGGCGACCAAACGGTTAAATTTAGCAAAAAAGATATTTCGGCCGTAAGGCTTGATGATATTGATTTTTAAATTATTTTGAAAGGTTGATTTGGAAAATGAATAAAGATATTAAGGAATTTTTTGCCGCACTTAAATTTATGGAGCAAGAGCGTGAAATACCGCAAAAATATTTGGCCGAAAAAATCGAAAACGCTATTGTAGTAGCACTCAGAAAAGATTATGGCGGCCGCGACATTGTTACCTGCATTGTCGACCCCGAAAAAATGGTGTTCTCGGTAACGGTTAGAAAACAGGTTGTAGATGAAATTACCGACCCATATGCCGAAATTTTAAAGGAAGATGCACTTAAAATAAACTCTAAAGCGGCAGAGAACGGATTTGTGGATATAGCACTTAACACAAAGCAGTTTGGCCGCATAGTAGCACAAACCGCCAAGCATGTAATTCGTCAAGGTATACGCGAGGTTGAAAGAAACCAAACATTCGCACAATTCCAAGATAAAAATCACGAATTACTCACTGCCGTTGTTCAGCAAATTGACCCAAAAACCGGCAACGCCAATGTTACAATAGGCAAAACCGAGACTGTTCTGCCTAAATTAGAACAGGTTCCGGGCGAAGAACTTTCAGAGGGCGACCACGTTAAAGTTTATGTTGTGGATGTTAAAGAAACCGAAAAAAGCCCCAAAATTATGATTTCACGCACACACCCGGGTCTTGTTAAACGCCTTTTTGAAACCGAAGTGCCCGAAATTTTTGATGGCACAATAGAAATCAAATCGGTTTCACGCCAAGCGGGTTCAAGAACAAAATTGGCTGTTTACAGCGCCAATGAAGAAATCGACCCTGTTGGTGCCTGCATAGGCCAAAGGGGCGCCAGAGTTAATAATATTGTAGAAGAATTAAAGGGCGAAAAAATTGATATTGTAAAATACAGCGACGACCCTGTAGCCTTTATTAGCGAAGCTCTTTCACCGGCTAAGGTTGTTTCGGTTGTTATTGAAAGTGAAAACCCAAAAGCCTGCAAGGTTACAGTGCCCGATTCACAATTATCACTAGCCATAGGAAACAAGGGCCAAAATGTTCGTTTGGCCGCCAAATTAACCGGCTGGAAAATAGATATTCGCCCCGAAAGCGGATTTTATGGTGAGGAAATAGAAGAATAATGAAAACTAAAAAAATACCTATGCGTATGTGTGTGGGTTGCGGCCAAATGAAACCCAAGGCCGAACTTACAAGGGTTGTTAAAACCCCCGAAGACCAAGTGCTTATAGATAACAAAGGCAAAATGAACGGTCGCGGTGCATATGTATGTAAAAATGTCGAGTGTTTAAATTCGGCACATAAATCTAAAAGGCTTGAAAGAGCTTTCAAACAACAAATATCAGAAGAAATTTATTTAAATTTAGAGAAAGATTTATTAAATGAATAATAAAATACTTACACTTTTAGGCTTTGCAAGCAAGGCGGGCAGGTTAAGTTACGGTATGGACGCCTCTGTGGCGGCCTTAAAGCAAAAAAAATCGCACATAATATTAACAGCTGCCGATGTATCAAGCAAAAGTTTAAAAGAAATTTCGTATAATGCAAACCTGTTTAATATAAAGGTTATAATACTGGGGTGGAATATTGAAACCCTTTCACATGCCATAGGGCATAAATGCGGAATAATATCCGTTAACGAAAAAGGCTTTGCCGATGCTGTTTTACACGAGCTTCATTTAAAGGAGGAAATAGCCCATGATGATTAAATATAAGGTGAGCGACGCCGCCAAAGATTTTAACATAGCATCTAAAGAAATTACCGCTATTTTAGAAGAAAATATTGGGGAATCCAAAAAATCGGGTGCCACACTAAACGAGCACGACTTGGATGTTATTTTTGAGGTTTTAACTATTAAAAATCAGGTAACAAGTTTTGAAGAATATTTTAAAACAGGCGAAGATGCCCGCAAGGCATCGGCCGCTGCCCGTAAGGCCGAAAAAGATAAAAAATTGGCCGAACAAATGGCTATATTAGAGCAATTAAAGGCCGCTGCCGAGGCCGAGCAAAAGCAGAAATCGGCCGAAAGCAAGGCTCCTGCCAAAAAAGCCGAGCCCAGCAAAAAGGCCGAAAAACCTGCTCAAAAAGCCGAACCCGACAAAAAGGCCGAACCAAAGGTATCAGACCCAAGACCTTTTTCACCTAAGAAAGATAAGGTTCCCGGTGCTGCACCAAACAGAGGCCCTGCTCAAATTCGCCATGTTGATACAAGAACTGTGCAGGTAGACATGGAAAAGTACAACGAAAAGTACGAAAATATTGCTCCTGCCAATTCCATGCGCGACAACTATTCACGCAAACAAAAAATCAAACAAAAGTCGCAAGATTATAAGCGCCCACACTCTGCAAAACGAGAAACCGAGGCCGATAAATTAAGAAGATTACAACTTGAAAAGATTAAAAAGACACCTATTACCGTAACAGTAGGCGATGAAATTACAGTAGGTGAATTGGCTGCTGCCCTTAAAAAGACTGCGGCTGAGGTTATTAAAAACCTATTAAAATTAGGTATGATAGCCACCGTTAACCAGGTTATAGATTATGATACTGCCGAAATTGTTGTAACCGAAATGGGAGCAAAAATTGAAAAAGCAGTGGTAGTAACCATTGAAGAACAAATTATGGATGACACCCCCGATACTGCCGAAAGCCTTAAACAACGCAGCCCTGTTGTAGTTGTAATGGGCCATGTTGACCACGGTAAAACATCACTTTTGGATGCTATTCGTAATTCGGCCGTAACCGACACCGAAGCCGGTGGTATTACACAGGCCATTGGTGCTTACAGGGTTAACTGCAACGGCCAAGATATTACATTCTTAGACACTCCCGGCCACGCAGCATTTACATCTATGCGCCAACGCGGCGCCATGGCTACCGATATAGCAGTGCTTGTTGTTGCTGCCGATGACGGCATTATGCCACAAACTGTAGAGGCCATTAACCACGCCAAAGCAGCAGGTGTTCAGATTATTGTTGCCATTAATAAAATGGATAAACCCGAAGCCAACCCCGAGGTTGTTAAGCAACAACTTACTGAGCACTCAATTGTGCCTGAAGAATGGGGCGGCGAAACCATTTGTGTACCTGTTTCGGCCAAAACACACGAGGGTATAGACAATCTGCTTGAAAATATTTTATTAGTGGCCGAAATGTTAGAATTAAAGGCCAACCCCGACCGTAGAGCAAAAGGTGTTGTTATTGAGGCAAGGCTCGATAAAGGCCGTGGACCTATTGCGACATTGCTTGTTCAAAATGGTACTTTAAAAGAAGGCGATATTATTGTTGCAGGCACAGCGGTTGGTCGTGTAAGGGTTATGACCAACGAAAACGGAAAACAGGTTAAGTCGGCCGGTCCTTCGGTTCCGGTTGAAATTGCCGGTTTGGCCGAAACCCCCGCCGCAGGCGACACCTTCGATGCCGTTTCGGATGAACGCCTTGCTCGCCAATTGGTAGAACAAAGAAAACAAAAAGCCAAAGAAGAAATGTTTAATTCCAGACAAAAGGTTACACTCGATAATTTATTCGATAAATTCAGCGAGGGTGAATTAAAAGAATTAAATATCATTGTTAAGGCCGATGTTCAAGGTTCGGTTGAAGCCGTTAGAGAAAGCCTTGAAAAAATATCTAACGAAGAGGTTAGAGTTAAGGTAATTCACGGTGCAGTTGGCGCTGTTAATGAATCTGACGTTGTGCTGGCTCAAACCTCGGGCGCTATTATTGTAGGCTTTAATGTACGCCCCGATGCCGTTGCCAAAGAAATAGCCGAGCGCGAGGGTGTAGATGTAAGGCTTTACCGTGTAATTTACAACTGTATTGAGGAAATTGAAGCCGCAATGAAGGGTATGTTAGCACCTAAATTCCGTGAGGTAATTTTAGGTACGGTAGAGGTTCGTAATACCTATAAAATCTCGGGCGTGGGCACCATCGCAGGCTGTTATGTTACTAACGGCAAGGTTACCCGTGCATGTGAAATTCGCGTAGTGCGCGACGGCATTGTTGTAGCCGAAGATAAAATTGATTCTTTAAGAAGATTTAAAGATGATGTTAAAGAGGTTGCTCAAGGCTACGAATGCGGTATTGGACTGGATAAGTTTGCAGATATTAAGGAAGGCGATATTTTTGAAGCCTTTATTATGGAGGAATATAGGGATTAATGGCTGGTTTTAAAATTAACAGAATAACATCCGACATAAAAATAACACTATCGGAACTTTTGCGTGATGTTAAAGACCCAAGGGTAAGCAAATTGCTTAGTGTTGTTAAGGTGGATGTGTCGGGCGACCTTTCTTATGCCACTATTTATGTTAGTGCCATAGAGGGCACCGAAAAAACTGTAGAATCGGTTAAGGCACTTAAGGGCGCGGCCGGTTATTTGCGCCGCGAACTTGGGGCCAAAATGAAATTAAGAAAGGTTCCTGAACTTAAATTTGTGGCCGATGATTCTATAAAGGCAAGTGCAAATATTTCACGCATTATAGATTCGTTTACCACCGAATATAAGGAAGACTGATTATGAGTGAAAAAATAACACTTAAAAATGTTTGTAAATTTTTAAAAAAGCAAGATGATTTTATAATTCTTACCCACATCTCGCCCGACGGCGATACATTAGGCTCGGCCTATGCTTTGGCTCTGGGCTTAATGTCTATTGGCAAAAAGGCCTGTGTCGTCTGCAGCGATGATATTCCGACACAATATGATTTTTTTGTAAAAAAGGCAAACCTTAGGCCCATAGATTATAAAACAATTTTGGCTGTAGATGTTGCCGATGCTCAGTTGTTGGGCCCGCTATATAACGATTATGCCGACAAAATAGAACTTAACATAGACCACCATGTTTCCAACACCGGTTTTGCTAAAAGGCTTTATCTTGACACGTCGGCATCGGCTACGGCAGAATGTATTTACGATATATTAAAGTCAATGCGCATTAAAATTAATTCGCAAATTGCCGAATGCCTTTACACCGGGATTTCCACCGACACCGGCTGTTTTAAATATTCTAATGTTACGGCCAAAACCCATAAAATAGCGGCCGAGTTGCACGGATTTAATATTGATGCGGCCGAAATTAACAGAATTATGTTCGACACAAAATCCAAAGCCAGAATTAAACTTGAAAGAATGGTTTTAGATAGTGCCGAGTTCCATTTTAACGACCGTTGTATGCTGCTCACCGTTACCGAAGAAATGAAAAAATCTTCGGGTTGCACACAGTCAGATTTAGATGGCGTTGCAAGCATTTCACGCTCGGTAGAGGGTGTTATGGCAGGCGTTTCGGTTAAACAGTCGGAAGAAGACACCTATAAAATCTCGCTCAGAACATACGACCCGCTCGATGCTTCGGAAATTTGTAAAAAATTGGGCGGCGGCGGCCATAAAAATGCGGCCGGTTGTTCGCTTAGCGGCACATTGACCGATGTTAAACAAAGGGTGTTAGAGGTTGTTAAACAATCCTTGGAGGAATTAGATGCAGGGACTTTTAATAATAAATAAACCTGCGGGTTTAACCTCGTTTGGCGTTGTGGCCCGCATAAAAAGGTTGGCCAACACAAAAAGGGTGGGGCACACAGGCACTCTGGACCCTATGGCCACGGGTGTTTTGCCAATTTTTATAGGTAAAGCAACGGCACTTTCTTCATTTTTGCTTGAGGCCGACAAGGGTTATACCGCCACTTTTTTGTTAGGCACCGTTACCGATACCGACGATATTACAGGTAATGTTTTGAGTAAAACAGAGCCTAATATAACCGAAGAACAAATATTAGATGCTCTTAAAGATTTTGTTGGCACAATTAAGCAGGTACCGCCTGCATATTCGGCAATTAAAAAACAGGGTGTTCCTATGTATAAATTGGCCCGTGAGGGCAAAGAGGTTAAAATCGAGCCAAGGCAGGTAACAATATATTCCATAACCCCTGTTACAAATTATTGTAACAACGAAATCACGGTGGATATTGTTTGCTCTAAGGGTACATACATTAGGTCGCTTTGCCGCGATTTAGGTCAAAAACTCGGCGTCGGCGCCACACTTAAAGGTTTGCGACGTAATTTTACCTCGGGCTTTAGTTTAGAAAACAGCGTTGATTTAGAAAATTTAACGCCCGAAAACATAGAAAATTATTTATTAAGCGAAGAAAAAGCAGTGGAATATCTAACTAAGGTTACCGTTACCGAAAAGCAGGCCAAACGCTTTTGTAATGGTGGTGCATTAGATATTGCAAGGCTAAAATTTACCCCCGATGCAGATGGCCAAATGGTCAGGGTTTGTTTTAATAATAAACTTTTGGGCATTGGTGTGGTAAACTCAGAAAACAACGAAATTAAAATTAAGTGCGTTACAGGGAGTGATTACATTGGTTAAAACGGCTTTGGCATTAGGCACTTTTGATGGTGTTCATAAAGGCCATTACGCTGTTTTAAAGGCTGCCGCAAAAACACAGTATAAATCGGTTGCGGTTGCCTTTGAGTTGCCCCCAAAAATGTATATTCAAAACAAAAACATTGCAATTAATACCCCAAAAGAGAAAGAGGTATTAATTAAAGGTTTAGGCATTAACAGGGTGGACTTTTTAAATTTTAAAAAGGTTAAAAATATTGAACCCGAAAAGTTTCTTAAATATTTGGTTAAAAAATATAACCCGGCTGTTATTTCTTGCGGATTTAATTACCATTTTGGTAAAAACGGCAGGGGCAGCATTGTGTTGTTGCAAGAATTTTGCAATGAAAATAACATTATTTTAAAGGTTGCCGACCCTGTTTTAGATAAAGGCTGCACGGTTTCCTCAACATATATAAGGGAATTATTGTCTGGCGGCAATATAATCAGGGCAAACGAATTAATGTGCAGACCGTTTAGTTTTACCGGGAAGGTAATAAAGGGCGACAAACGCGGCCGTACAATCGGATTTCCAACCATTAACCAAAATTATCCTAAAAATTTAATAAATGTTAAGCACGGAGTGTATAAAACCAAGGTGCTGATTAATGGCAAAGAGTATTTAGGGGTTACCAATGTTGGCTTAAGGCCTACATACGCCACCAAAAAAACAACGGCCGAAACCCATATTTTAAATTTTAATGGTAACATTTATGGCCAAAATGCCACTGTTCAGTTGCTTGAATTTATTAGGGAAGAGCAAAAATTTTCCACAATAAATGAACTTAAAAATCAAATTGAAAATGATATAAAAAAACTCACCTTTAATTAAAGGTGAGTTTTTTTGACACCAAAAGCCAAGCTTTTGGGCACTTGCCCCTAAACGATATTTCGGGGGCGCGGGTTAGTCTTCCATACCCATTTTCTTTAAGGGCGAAACGGCCGCTCCGTTCTCAAAAATTTCAAAATGAAGGTGGCTTTCGTCGGCACTCTCAATCGGGATTATTCCTAAAGTGCCAAGCTCGGTTCCGGCCTTTACGGAGTCGCCGCTTTTAACTGCTGTTTGACTTTCGAGTCCGCAATATTTTGCCACAACAGAGTTCCCGTGGTCTATAACCACTACGGTGCCTAGGGCGGCATCGTTATAAATTTCGGTTACGGTGCCGTCACCTGCCGATTTTACGGCGCTGCCACCGGCAGCAGCAATATCAATTCCGTTATGCAGCCGCATATCACCAAGTGTGGCCGAGTATTGCAGTGTTACATTGTCATACACCTTAATAATATTTCCGTCAACCGGCATTAAAAAATATTCAGCCGTGGGAATTTGGGGTGTGGTGTTAGCAGGTGTGTTCTCGGGCTTAGGTTCTTCATATTCAATATCGGTTACATTGCTATCCACAGGAGCCTCGGGTATTTCGGTAATTTCAGTATATGAATTATCAGGCTCAGAATATTCCAAATTTGGCTCTGTGGCGTTAAATTCTTGCGTTACCGACCAAGCCGCAACACCTACTGCCACCAAACAAAGTGATAAAACTATATAAAAGCCGCTGTTTGCTTTTTTCTTCACATTTGATTTTTTATTTTCATTTTTCATAATATTAACGCCTCCGAAAATATTATGGCAAAAATAAATTTAAAATATACAATAATTTAAAAAATCATTCACAATTTTTTAAAAAAGAATTGTTAATATATTTTCGAAGAAAAGGAAGCCGCAATCCTAATCTTCCCCTAATAAAATAGGGTTTCTCCTCATTCCCCTAAAAAGAAAACCGACCGCTTAAAAACGGTCGGTTTTCTTTTATAATTAATTTTAAATTTTTAAACCTGAATTTTGCTCAGTTAGTTGGGAATTTAATATTGAATATCCGAAAATACTATTTTTGTTTTCTATAAATATTGTTTCGGCCTGCTTGTTAAATTCTTGGCCATCGTGGGTGGAAACCCGAACAGAAGAGGTTACAATTAATTGGTTGCCAATATTTTCTATATTAGTAATTTTGTGCGAATAAACAGAATAACCGCGTGGCACTAATAACACATAGCCGTCTTTTTGAGGCAGGTCGGGGTTAACACTCGAGGTTAAATCTATGTTTATGTCGTACATATCTTTAATATATGCCGAAACTATTTCGTTTTTAATAAAGCCATCTTCGTCGGCATAACCTTTTAAAACAATTGTGGCCGCATTAACAAGGTTTTGGTTGCTATAAAAATCGTCATCATAAACGGTGTTTTGGTTAAGCAAATTTTCAAGCCTTGCGGTTACTACAAGGTTGTTATTAACCTGTGCGGTTGATTGCGAAGCGGGTGCGACACATATAAAGCCATTAAGGAAAACACAGCAAGCAAGAACCGCTGCAATAAGGGTTAATTTTTTCATATTTCGCACCACCTTTCTAGTATATTAATATTATATCAATAAATTTTCAAAAAGTCCTTTCTTTTTAGTTACAGTTTTATCACAAAATAATTACAAAATCGCCTTAAATATTTCAAATTTGTTACAATTTGATTTAAAACAATTGTTTATAAAAAATTAACAAAAACAATTAAATAAGTTCGCAAAAATTAGTTGAAATATATAAAAAACTATGCTATACTGAATTTATAGATTTTAAGGGAGTGATACCATGAAACAATATAAAGCAGGCAATATTAAAAATATTGCATTTTTAGGCCATGGAGGCTCAGGTAAAACTACGCTAACCGAAGCGCTAATTTACTATAACGGGGATATTGAGCGCATTGGTAAAACGGCCGACGGCACTACAGTGTCGGATTTTGACGCCGAAGAAAAAAAGCGTAAAATTTCTATAGGTATGTCGGTTTATCCACTTGAATATAAAGAGAATAAAATTAATTTATTGGACGCCCCCGGACTTTTCGATTTTGAGGCAGGTGCCTGCGAAGCAATTTCGGCGGCCGACAGCGCAGTTATAGTGCTTTCGGGTAAATCAGGATTTACGGTTGGCGCTCAAAAGAATTTTGAAAAGGTGCGAGAAATAGGCTTGCCGACCGCATTTTTTATTGGTAAGTTGGATTCTGTACATGCACATTATTACAGAGTTGTTTCCCGTTTAACAGGTCTTTACGGTGCAGTAATTTGCCCCGTGGTTGTGCCTTATTTAGAGGGAGAAACAGTTAAGTGCTACATAGATTTTATTAACGATAAAGCCTTTGTGTTTAACGGAATTAAATCCACCGAATGCGAAATGCCGCAGAGTGAAGAAATTACCAAAATGCGCGAAATTATGTTAGAGGCCGTTGCCTCTACCGATGAAGCCTTAATGGAAAAATATTTTGAGGGCGTTAAATTCACAACCGAAGAAAAATTAACAGCCATTAAAAAGGGTATGCTAACGGGCGATATTTGTCCTGTGTTCTGTGGCATACAACAGTCGGGCGATGCTATACCTGTTTTTGCCGATATTATGTTCGAGGTTGCTCCCGCAGCAATAGACGGTAAAATAACCGTTACAAAGGGTGGCGATAGTGCTTTAATTACCCCAGACGAAACCGCTAAAGCGGCAGCGTTTGTGTTTAAAACCGTGGCCGACCCATTTGTTGGCAAACTTTCTTATTTAAAGGTGGTAAACGGCAAACTCAGCGGCGACACTAAACTTAAAAATGTTCGCACCGGCGAAGAATTCCGTATTGGTAAATTAATGTGGGCAAGGGGCGGCAAAAATGAAGATGCCGACACCGTTTTTGCCGGTGATATTGCCGTGGTATCTAAACTGGGCGACGTTCTAACAGGCGATACTATTGCCGAAAACACCGATATTTCGGTAGTGCCGGCATTATTCCCAAATCCAACATTGTCGTTGGCTGTTTTCCCGCTTAATAAGGGCGACGAAGAAAAAATAGCAAACGGCCTAAACCGTTTAGCCGAAGAAGATTTAACATTAAATGTAGCCTATAACTCTGAAACCAAAGAACAGGTTATTTCGGGTCTGGGCGAACAACACATTGATGTTGTGGTTTCCCGCTTAAAACAAAAATTCGGCGTTAATGTTGAACTTAAAACACCATCGGTAGCCTACCGTGAAACTATACGAAAACCGGTTAAGGTGCAGGGCAGGTATAAAAAGCAATCGGGCGGTCATGGCCAGTTTGGCGATGTTTGGATTGAGTTTGAGCCACATTCGGGCGATGAACTTATTTTTGAAGAAAAGGTATTTGGCGGTGCTGTGCCTAAAAACTTCTTCCCGGCTGTTGAAAAAGGCCTGCAAGAAAGTGTTAAGCAGGGTGTTTTGGCCGGTTTCCCAATGGTTGGCATTAAGGCCACTTTAGTAGATGGCTCTTACCACCCCGTAGATTCTTCCGAAATGTCGTTTAAAACTGCGGCTTCAATTGCCTTTAAAGATGGTATTCCAAACGCTTCGCCTGTACTCTTAGAACCAATTGGCACTCTAAAGGTTTACACTAACGAAGAAACTTTGGGCGATGTTATTGGCGAAATTAACAAACGACGCGGCAGAGTAATTGGTATGAACCCGATGGAAAACAAATTACAAGAAATTGTTAGTGAAATTCCAATTTCCGAAACCCACGATTTTTCTACGGCAATGCGTTCTATAACACAGGGCAGGGCATCTTTCACAATAGATTTCGAGCGTTACGAGCCCGTGCCGGAAATGCTTGCTAAAGATATTATCGAAAAACATAAAAACTAAATAAAAGCACGAAGGAATTTTCCTTCGTGCTTTTTTTATGCTTGCTTTATGCTAAGACTTATGCGGTTTTTAGTTTTATCGAGCCCAATGATTTTAACCTTAACATTATCTCCAACCGAAAGTTTTTCGCTGGGGTGTTTAATAAAGGTGTCGCATATTTGAGAAATATGAACAAGACCGTCTTGGTGTACGCCAATATCTACAAATGCGCCAAAATCTATAACATTCCTAACCGTACCGTTTAAAACCATACCTTCTTTAAGGTCATCAATACCCATAACATCGGTTTTAAAAATTGGTTTTGGCAACTCATCGCGTGGGTCGCGGCCGGGTTTAATAAGCTCTTTGGCAATATCAGAAAGGGTGGGAACACCAACATTTAATTTTTGAGCCAATGAACCTAACTGTTCGAGCGTTAGTGCGCTTAAAACTTTGCAAAGGTTTTCGGAACCTAAGGTTAGGCCAAGTTCGTTTAATAAATTTTCGGCAATGCTGTAAGATTCAGGGTGAACACCCGTGTTATCAAGCGGATTTTTACCGCCGGCAATACGCAAAAATCCTGCCGATTGCTCAAAGGCTTTTGGGCCTAATTTTGCAACCTTTTTAAGTTCGCTTCGGCTTTTGAACGAGCCGTTTTCTTCACGGTAGGCAACAATGTTTTTGCAAACCGCCCCCGAAAGCCCCGATATATGTTGTAATAGTGAGGCCGAGGCTGTGTTAAGGTCGGCACCCACCGAGTTTACGCAATATTCAACAACACCACCGAGAGATTCTTCAAGTTGTTTTTTGGGCATATCGTGTTGGTATTGACCAACGCCAATGGCCTTGGGTTCTATTTTAACAAGTTCGGCCAATGGGTCTTGCAGGCGCCTTGCGATAGAAACGGCGCTTCTTAAGGTTAAATCAAACTCGGGCATTTCTTCGGCAGCCAACTTAGATGCCGAGTAAACCGAGGCTCCGGCCTCATTTACTATAATATATTGTACTTTTTGTGGAATTTCGGCTAAAACCTCGGCGGTAAAGGCTTCGGTCTCGCGTGAGGCGGTGCCGTTACCGATGGCTATAATTTCGGCAGAATGTTTTTCTATCATTCTTTTAAGTGTGGTTTTAGAATTTTCCACCTGTGCGGCCGAGTGGGTAGGGTAAATTACGGCGGTATCTAACACCTTACCAATACCGTTTACTACGGCTAATTTACAACCTGTTCTATAGCCGGGGTCAAGCCCAATAACAACCTTGTTTTTAACGGGTGGTTGCATGAGCAGTTGTTTTAAATTAGCGCCAAATAATTTAATGGCAGCACCCGATGCCGCTTCGGTAAGTTCGGCCCTGATTTCACGCTCAATGGAAGGGAAAATTAAACGGGAGTATGAATCGGCCGCGGCGTTTTCTAAAAATTCGGCCGAAGGTGTGTTAGACCTTCCGTAAACCGAGTTTATAACATTAAGGGGTTTTTCGTCGGGCATATCAATATGAACCTTTAAAAAATCCTCTTTTTCGGCGCGGTTAATGGCAAGCACACGGTGGCCTGCCACCTTGGTTATTGGCTCGCTAAATTGGGTATACATTTCGTAAACACCCATATCTTCTTTGGTGCCTGTGGCGGTTAAAAAGCCATTTAGACGGGTAAGGTTGCGTATGCGCTTGCGAATTTCGGCATTGTCGGATATTATTTCGGCAATAATATCCATGGCGCCTGCTAAGGCATCCTCTGTGGTTTCAACACCCTTTTCGGTGTTAATGTATTTTTCAGCCAAGGTTTCAAGCAAAGTGTCGGTATTATTTAAAATTTCGTCGGCCAACGGCTCAAGGCCTTTTTCCTTAGCAACCGAGGCTCTGGTTTTGCGTTTAGGCCTAAAGGGGCGGTAAATATCTTCTAACTCGGTTAGGGTGGTGGCGGCGTTTAAAGCGGCTGTAATTTCATCGGTTAAATTGCCTTGCTCGGCAATTAAATTTGTAATTTCTTGGCGTCTTGCGTCCAGATTACGCAAATAGGCAAGGCGCTCGGCAATGCTGCGAATTTTTTGGTCATCCATTGTGCCGTGCATCTCTTTGCGGTAGCGGGCAATAAAAGGTATAGTATTACCTTCATCTAAAAGGGTAATAATATTGTTAATGTGGGTTTCATTTGCCGAAAACTCGGCGGCAATAATTTTTGAATATTCCATTTTATTCCTCCAAAATATGCTTTTATAATTATAACCCTTTTTAATTGTTTTGTATATAATTAATTTGCATATATTAATATTTTGTTGTATACTGTTTTTGGTGATATTTTTATGAACAAGAAATTCTTAAAAACAATTATATTAACTGCTGTTGTTGCTTTGTTAGGTGTTTTGTGCGCCCTGTTTTTAAGGGGATGTTTTAATAAAACGCCAGAGCCCCAGCAACCCGAAAGCCTACCCGAAACTCAGCAAAACACACCCGCCCCACAATTAAGTTACGAAGAGAAAATTGGCGTGTTTTATAAAAACGACATTTCGGGTGCGCTTGGGTTTATAGAGCCCGAAAACAAGTATGAATATGTTTTTTTAGTTGGCCCTAACAATAAATTAGATGCCGATTACGAGCCGGCCGATTTAACCGATTGCGGATACACAAGGCAGGATGGCCGAGCCACCCAAAAATTAAGAAAGGCAGCAGCCGAAGCATTAAAAGCATTTTTAGATGAAGGCAAGCAGTACGGTGTTACCGATGTTACCGTTACCAGCGCCTATCGCTCTTATTCATACCAAGATTATTTATTTAATATGTATTTTGACCGCGACTGGAAAAGCGGCAAATTTAAAACAAAAGCCGAGTGCGAGGCTTACACTTTAAGTTATTCCACAAAACCCGGCACAAGTGAGCACCAAAGCGGTCTGTGTGTCGATATGCATAATTTGCCCAGTGCAGAGCAGTCTTTCGCCAATGAGCCCGAGGCCAAATGGTTAGCTGAAAACTGTTATAGGTTTGGTTTTATTTTGCGTTATCCTGAGAATAAGACCAATATAACTGGCATTACCTACGAGCCTTGGCATTTTAGGTTTGTGGGGCGCGCCGCCGCAACCGAAATGCATAACCTTGGCCTGACTTTAGAAGAGTATATAGCGTACATTAATGTTGACAATTAACCTATATAAGTGTTATAATATTTCAGGTTTAGAGGGAGTAGCTGACATACTTTTGTATGGGACAGTCTGCGTCAATACGGCCTTAGGGCTCGCAGTTGTATTAAACAGCAAGACTCTGACTGCAAAATGCAGCCGGAGTCTTTTTTAATATAAACTTCGGTCTTAAACAAAAAAGGAGTGTTTTTATGGTAGAAATTTTAAACAGTCTTGTAGCCAATTTTGACCCAAGAATGCTTGTTATGTGGGCAATTGGCGGGTTGCTAATATTTTTAGCAATTAAAAAAGAAATGGAGCCAACCCTGCTTTTACCAATGGGCTTTGGCGCAATACTTGTAAACCTTCCGCTTTCGGGCGTTATTACCCAGGGCGAAGAGGTGGGCGCGCTTGATGTTCTTTATAATGCAGGTATTGCCAACGAACTCTTTCCGCTTATTTTATTTATAGGTATAGGTGCCATGATAGATTTTGGCCCCGTGCTTTCCAACCCAAAACTTATGATTTTCGGTGCCGCCGCACAGTTTGGTATTTTCTTTACATTGTGCATGGCATCCATGTTCTTCGAAATAAACGATGCCGCTTCCATTGCCATTATTGGTGCAGCCGACGGCCCAACTTCTATTGTAGTTTCGCAAAAATTGGGCAGTAAATATATGGGCGAAATTGCCGTTGCCGCATATTCATATATGGCGTTAGTTCCAATTATTCAACCCCCTGTTATTAAGGCTCTTACAACCAAAAAAGAACGCCTTATTCGTATGCCTTACGAGCCAAAACAGGTTTCCAAATTAACCAAAATTTTATTCCCAATTATTATTACCGTTATAGCCGGCCTTGTGGCTCCTGCTTCGGTATCTTTAGTTGGCTTCTTAATGTTCGGCAACTTAATTCGCGAATGTGGTGTTTTAAACTCACTTTCCGAAACCGCTCAAAAGGTTTTAGCCAACCTTATTACAATTTTCTTGGGCATTACCATTGCCACAAAAATGCACTATGCAAGTTTCTTAAAAATAGATACATTGCTTATTTTAGGCCTTGGACTTATAGCCTTTATTTTCGATACTGCTGGCGGTGTTATTTTTGCTAAAATTATAAATATTTTCTCTAAAAAGAAAATCAACCCCATGATAGGTGCCGCAGGCATTTCGGCCTTCCCGATGTCGGGCCGTATAGTTCACAAAATGGGCCTTGCCGAAGACCCACAGAACTTCTTATTAATGCATTCAATGGGTGTAAATGTTTCGGGCCAAATTGCCTCGGTTATTGCAGGCGGCCTTATACTCAACTTCTTTATGTAGGGGGAATTTAAAATGTTTGAACCTATGAACTTTATTAAAAATGCCACATACATGGGCGAAGGCATGTTAACAATAATTATTGTAATGCTTGTAATAATTGCTGTAACCGCCCTGTTAAATAAAATAACCGGTAAAAAGAAATAACAAAAAAGGCCGCATTTGCGGCCTTTTTTTTATTGCTTAATTTTAATTGTTGTTAATTTTACCGTAAATATGGTCGGCCACATATAAGCCCATGGCGCCGCTTTGCGAAAGACCGCGGGTAATACCGCTGCCATCGCCTATTAAATACATGCCATCTGCAATTTCAAAATGGCCGTTATGCACAGGGCGAATGGAGTAATATTTGTTTTCGCAACCATATAAAAGGGTGTCGTCGTTAGCACAGCCGGGGGCAACTTTATCTAAAGCGTAAATTGTTTCTATAATATTTGTTAATGCTCTATATGGCATTACTATAGAAAGGTCGCCCGCAAAGGCCTTAAGGGTGGGTGTAACGGTGTTGGCCGAAAGCCTGTGCTCGTTGGTGCGCCTACCCCTAATTAAATCGCCAAAACGCTGAACCATAATGTTGCCTTCGGCGGCAAAATTCATATTTTTGGCAATATTACTTGCATATTCGGTGGGTTTGTTAAAGTCGCCCGCAAAATGAATTGAAGAAAGAATAGCAAAGTTGCAGTTTTCGGTTTTTTTGTGGGCCTCGGCATAAGAATGTCCGTTGGCTGTTATAACGCCGTGGTTGTTTTCGGCCGAAACTAAACCGCCTTGGTTAAAGCAGAACATACGGGTTCTGTCTTCAAAGGTTTTGGTGCGGTATAAAATTTTAGGTTCGTAAATTTTGCTTGAAAACTCACGCCAAATAGAATCCTTCATTTCAACACGCACGCCAATATCCACCGAATTAGCGTTAATTTGTATGCCGAATTTTTCACAAATAGTTTTCACAAAATCGGCGCCACTGCGACCGGTTGCAATAATTAATTTTTCGGTTTCAATGGTTTTTTCTTGGCCTTTTTCGGTAATGTTTAGTGCATAACCGTTTTCGGTTTTAATAATATCGTTACAATCACTAAGTGTTAAAAGTTCAACACCGGCATCTTTAAGCCAACAAATAAGGTTTTTCATGGTGGCAAAGTTTTTATCTGTGCCAAGGTGCCTAACATTCATATCCAAAAGCCGTAGGTTGTTTTGCAAACACTTAAGCTTTAAATCTTCGTTAGACAAATAAAGCTCGGGGTAATCGTCAGAGAAGTTGCGTAAAATGTTGTCAACCCCGTTAATATATTCCATAGCCATATCTTCGCCAAGCTCTTCACCAAGCGAGCCACCATAGGCGGTGCCTATGTTGAATTTACCGTCGGAAAATGCGCCGGCTCCGGCATATCCGCTTGTTATGCTGCAAATTTTGCAATGCACACACTTGTTATTTTTATTAGCAGGGCAATGGCGCTTTTCAAGTTCGGTGCCTTTTTCAATAATGATAATTTTAGCGTCGGGAGAATGTTGTTTGGCTTTATAGGCTGCCATAATGCCGCCTATGCCACCGCCTATTATTGCAATGTTATACATAAATAAACTCCTTATGTGTTTTTTACAACAGAAAACGGTGCAGTCCTAAAGGGACTACACCGTTTCTAAAACCTAATTTTAAATGCCTAGATGGCTCTGGTAACCTTACCTGAGCGTAAGCAACGGGTGCAGGCATTTATACGACACGGTGTACCGTTCACAATAGCCTTAACTTTCTTTACATTAGGCTTCCATGTTCTGTTTGAACGTCTGTGTGAGTGGGAAACTTGAATCCCAAAAGCAATTTCTTTACTGCAGATATCACATTTAGCCATGAGTCTGCACCTCCTTTTATTGACATTAGCAAAAGATATAATAACAGAAAACCTTAAATAATGCAAGTGTTTTTTTATATTTTTTTAAATATATTTGCAAATGTATTGAAAATAAAGGTGTTAATTGGTATAATTTTACTTGTTAGGGGTGAAGAAATAATGGTACAAGCAGTTATTTTTGATTTAGACGGAACATTGGCTAACACGCTGGAAGATTTAGCCGATGCCGCAAACTATGCTATTTCGTTTTTTAATGCACCCCCGCATACAACTGACAAATACAAATATTTTATTGGCGATGGTATTCATAAATTAATAGAGCGCGCACTGCCGCAAGAAAGAAAAAGCGAAGCCGATGTTTTGGCAGCAAAACAAATTTTTCTGGAATATTATAGCCATCATTACGCCGACAAAACCTGCGCATATGACGGTATGCCAGAGCTTATTTTAAAACTTAAAGAACTGGGAATTAAGGTGGCTGTGGTAACTAATAAGGCGCAACAACCGGCCAACGAAGTTACACAAAAACTTTTTGGCGATTCAATTAAGGTTGTTGTAGGCCAAAGGGAAGGTGTGCCCACAAAACCCAACCCCGAACCTGTTTTTTTGGCGCTGAATATGTTGGGTGTTGATGCCCAAAACACCCTTTTTGTTGGCGATTCCGGCATGGATATGGCAGCAGCAGTGAACAGCAGAACCATTCCTGTTGGTGTAACCTGGGGCTTTAGAGAAAGCCGTGAATTAATAGAAAACGGCGCTAAACACATTGTAAACGACCCAAACGAGTTGTTGGAGTTGGCTTTGAGTTTGTAAAAATTTGTTGCAACTTATATTAAAATGGTTTAAAATAACTGTATGAGGTGATTTTTTTGAAAAGAGAAAATTATTTAAACTGGGATGAATATTTTATGGGCATAGCCCTTCTTTCTTCGCAGCGCAGTAAAGACCCTTCCACACAGGTTGGTGCCTGCATTGTAGATAATGATAATAAAATAATGTCGGTGGGTTATAACGGTATGCCGGCATTTTGCAGTGATGATGTTTTCCCGTGGGATAACACAGGCGGTGCGCTTGAAAGCAAGTATTTCTTTGTATGCCATGCCGAACTTAACGCAATTTTAAACTTTAGGGGCGGCACATTAAAAGACTGCAAGGTTTATACAACCCTTTTCCCGTGTAACGAATGTGCCAAGGCAATAATTCAGGCCGGCATTAAAGAGGTTATTTATATGTGCGATAAATACAGCGCAACCGAAAGCGTTATTGCCGCTAAAAAAATGTTCGATACAGCAAATGTTACATACAGGCAATATGAGCAAACAAAAAATACCGTTGAATTAAAATTATAAAATTAAAACCCGGGGTGCTTAACCCTGGGTTTTATTATTTTCTAAATATTCTAATATTTGGTCGCAAATTTGTGTCATGCCTGTGGCGTCGGGGTGGCCGGCGCGTTTTTGCAGATTTGTTACTTTAAGATATTCAAAACCGTAATGCTCTGCAGCGGTTATGTATCCGTTAGTAATTTCGGGTTTTATTTCGTCAGCATTAAGTAAAACTATAACCCTGGCGGGCAGGTTGTTTTTTACCATATCGTAAAGGTAGCAAACCCCTTCTAAAACGTTAAAAGTGTCTTCCTTTTCAATGTTTTCAAACTTAAGGTTGCCAATGGGTGCATCGCACCAAGAATCGTTAGTGCCGCCAAAAATAAATAGTGTGTCGATTTTATTTTCTTTGAAAAAACCGTTATCTAACAGTTCTTTAAAGCGTGTGCTGAACGATGTTGTAATTGAATCGCGGCCGGTCCAACCAGTGTTGCACACTGCCGAGCCCGAAAAGCTTGAGTTAAAAACCAAATTAGAGTCGGTTTTAGCAATTAATTGGCGCCACCAAGTCTCATTAACATTGTTTAAAAGCCTGGATTCATCGTCATCTTCTTTTTCACTTAAATAATAATATAAATAACCTTCAGGTATAAAACCTTTAAAGGTGGAATAACTATCGCCCAAGATTAAAACATTGCCTAAATTAACCATATGAAAACTCCTTTTTGTTTTTTAGCAAATAAATTATACCACAAAACACAAAAAAAGCAAGGCGTAAAAACCTTGCTTTTGGCACCCCCTGCGCGAATCGAACGCACAACTAACCCTTAGGAGATACCGAGGGAAACGACAACGGCATCCCTTATAATACCTGAAAATCCCCTACTGTCAGGGGATTTTTAAGGTTAAAGTATTATCTTGTGTTACGCCGTTACCGCAGATATTATCCTGTTTTAACTCATTTAATTAGCAAGCAATTAGCAATGGATTGATTTCAGGGTAAAGATAATATTGCTACAAAATGCTTACTAATTACTTGCAGTATCCTATTGTGTTATTCTATTTCGTGTTCAACGGAATTAATTACCAAACAGTTATCGTTTTTCCAATGAATCTGCATATTGTTGAATTCGCCCCATTCACCGTGGTAAACTCTTTGAGGTTTCTTTTCGATTTTGAAAAGAATGACATTTATTCCGCAATCGTGATATACGTCAACAAGAGTATCTCCACCAAGGGCACCTTGGTCGCTGTCAATAACCTGAGCGTAGTATCTTCCGCTCGGAGATTCAACAGTTTGTACAACTGTGTTTTGACCAATGTTGCCGAAAATTAAGCCAATAAAACTGAAGAAACAAATAGGTAAAATCATTAGTGCGGATAAAACCAATGCGATGATTTTTAGTGCCAAGGGTTTTCCGTGTTTAACGGTTAAGTAGCAGCAACAACCCGCAGATAATAATACGCTTGTGATTACCCAAATTTGAGGACACTCAAAAATATAAAACGCAGCGTTGATTAATGACAGCGGAGCGAGAATCGCCAAAAGGATTCGTATGGCGTTATTTACAAGTGCGTTTTTACAAATAAGATCAAGGGTGACTATACATACGGATAATACAGCAATGGCGATGCCAAAAGCCGAAACGCAGATAAGTTCAAAGCTATATCCAAAACACGAAGTTATTATTATGCCTACAGGATACAGAATCGTCAGCCCAAACAATAAGCACATCAAAATTGATATTGCTTTTTTCATATAGCGCACCTTACTCTTTTCCCAACATTTTTGCGTATTGGTTTGAGAGTGTCTTGGATAAAGTACAAAATACAACCGTTAATAATATGCCGATTCCATTCAGAAGTAATAATGCGTGCAAAATTTCTAAAACATTAGCCAAATCATTTCCTGAAAATAGGTCGATAAGATTCATTTCATAATGGAAACCCGACCATATATAAGCACATAGTGTAACACCAAGTGTTGCAATTAAAGAATAATTGGAAAAACTTTTTCTGTTTTTATAGACTCTTACAAAATACCAGTTTGCCAAAGAAAGCATAAATCCGGTTGCCGGAATAACGAGATTCAGCGCCCAAAAGCCATTTCCAATACCCGATGGTGTTCTTGCCTCTAATGCAACGCCTATCGTAATCAACCCAAACGAAAGGAACAACAAAATCGACTGTAAAACAGAAGCCTTCCAATCATTGAGCTTACTAAATGTTTTTGGTGATTTCGAAACAGTAACAATATCGGAGGATGATTTCATATCTTCAATAAGCTTCTTGCAATCGTCGCATTCTCTAATATGTTCTTCAACAATTTTTTCGCTTTCCTTGCTACAACATCCGTCAATGTATAGTGGGATCAAATCTTTAACAATATTACAATTCATATCGTTACCTCATTCTTTCTAATAGTTTTTGTTTGGCACGGTAAAATGTAACTCGTGCCCAACTTTCACTTTTTCCAAAGATTGTGCTAATATCTTTTAATGAAAAGCCGCCAAACACAGAAAGCATAAAAACTTCTTTATACGGCTCTTCTAATTCGTGCAAGTAATGTAGTGCCTTTTTGGAAAGTTCTTTTTGAACAAAAACGTCTTCTATGTTTTGATCAGCACTTGTCAATTCAAAATCTTCAAGAGGTTCTTTTTTCTTCTGTTCATTATACCACGCAAAATATGTATTCTTTGCGATTTGGCACAGCCACACGGAAGATTTTTCCTTGTTTCGAAGAGAAGCAAAGTTCATATATGCACGAAAAAAGGTTTCTTGTGTCAATTCTTCGGATAGCGAAATATCCCGTGTCATTTTCATTAGATATTTGAAAATGAATTCTCGGTTTTCATTGAAAAGCTTTTCAAAATCAGTCACATTTTCACCGTCCTTTCAACTATTAGATTGGGAAACTCACAAAACGTTACAACAATTATATCATATTTTTGCAAAAATTCAAAAAAGTCTATGGATAGAACATACGCCTGCGCAAATTAGCAGGATTTTGCTAAAAACCGATTAGCTGGCGATTAGCAAAACGCCGATTTTCTGCTAATTTCTTGCTAATCGGGATATGTTCAAAGTTTGAGTTTGTTCTACTCTCTTAAAACAAGTAAACTCATTCAAGAAAGCGAGTGAGTCAAGAAATTGAAATCCCCGAAAACACTACGTTTTCAGGGATTTTTGGCGCGCTTGCCCGGATTCGAACCGGGGGCGTTCCGCTTAGGAGGCGGACCCTCTATCCTGCTGAGGTACAAGCGCATATACGATATAATTCAAACAAATGACCATTTGCCTTTTTGTAAAGGCGAGCGTTAATAAACTCCCTTAGGAGTGGTTTATTATATCCATTTAACTAAGGGGGCAAATATAAAGTGCTTATGTTATTTTATATCAAAGGTAATTCTTTGTCAAGGGTTTAATAAATAGTTCCGCTTAAATAATAATTATTATAATTATACAGCACAAAATATATTAAATGTTGTAATTTTTAGCAATATTTGTTATAATATAAAGTAACTATGAAATGATTTTGCTTTTGCAGTTGTTCAAATTAAAAGGAGAATGCAAAATGGGCATTTTAAAAGATATTTTTTCTGATTTTAGGTTTGTTTTAAAATTAGCCAAAAATGATTTTAAAACAAAATTTTCGGGCTCATATTTTGGAATATTTTGGGCCTTTGTTCAGCCGGTGGTAACGGTGCTTATTTATGTGTTTGTTTTTCAGGTTGGTTTTCGCGCTGCCGACACCGACAACGGCTACCCATATGTATTGTGGCTTATTGCCGGCATAGTGCCTTGGTTCTTCTTTTCAGAAGCATTAATGAATGCCACAAATTGCTTAATAGAATACAGTTATTTGGTAAAAAAGGTTGTTTTTAAAATAAGTGTTTTACCAACAGTTAAAATATTGTCGGCATTAATTGTGCATGTTTTCTTTGTGGGCTTTGCTGTGGTGGTTTATTTATTAAACGGCAGGTTTTTGCCACTTGCGGCATTGCAAATTTTTTACTATATGTTTGCGTGTGTTTGCTTAACGGTTTCCGTGGCATATATAACATCCAGCATAGTTCCGTTCTTTAAAGACTTTGCCCAACTTATTAATATAGTTTTGCAGGTGGGAATGTGGCTTTGCCCAATAATGTGGAACGAAAATTTACTGCTTGGTTCTTCAAATGTATTTATAAACACCTACCTTGTTAAAATTTTAAAATTAAACCCAATGTATTACATTGTGTCGGGTTACCGCAGTTGCTTTATGGGCGGCCAAAACGCTTGGGTTTGGAACCACCCCCTTGGAACATTATATTTTTGGGTTTTGGTTATTGCGCTTTTCTTAATAGGTAATAAAGTGTTTAAAAAATTAAAACCCCATTTTTCCGATGTATTGTAAGGGGGCGTAAATTATGGCTGAAACTGTTGTAAGTGTAAAAGATATTAACAAGGTTTATAAACTTTACGATAAACCTATAAACAGGCTTAAGGAATCGCTTTCCTTAACACATAAAAACTATCATACCGACCATTTTGCGCTCGACAAAATTAATTTAGAGGTTAAAAAGGGCGAGTGCGTTGGCATTATTGGCACCAACGGCTCGGGCAAATCGACACTGCTTAAAATTATAACAGGGGTGTTGAATGCAACATCGGGCAGTGTTGAGGTTAATGGTAAAATAAGCGCGCTTTTAGAGCTTGGCGCCGGCTTTAATATGGAATATACCGGCATAGAAAACATTTATTTAAACGGCACCATGATGGGCTTTACAAATGAAGAAATGTCTAAAAAACTGGGTGATATTATAGAATTCGCCGAAATTGGCGATTTTATTTACCAGCCCGTAAAAACCTATTCGAGCGGTATGTTTGCACGTTTGGCTTTTGCCGTGGCCATTAATGTTGAGCCCGATATTTTAATCGTAGATGAAGCCTTAAGCGTGGGAGATATTTTCTTCCAGGCCAAGTGCTACCGCAAGTTTAACGAGTTTAAAGATGCCGGCAAAACCATTTTGTTTGTATCTCACGATTTAAGCACGGTTTTAAAATATTGCGACCGTAGTTTGCTTATTCACCAAGGCAAACAAATAGCGGTTGGAAAATCCAGCGAAATTGTAGATATTTATAAAAAGATTTTGGCCAACCAATACGATTTTGAACAAAACAAAACGGTAGAAGCCAAAACCGAAGAACCAAAGGGAAAATCAGACAACGGCAAAATGTGGAAAGACTATGTTATTCAAAACGCCAACTGCCAAAACTACGGCGAGCGCGATGCCGAAATTACCGATTTTGCGGTGGTAGACAATAAAGGTTTAATAACATCGTCTATTGATAAAAACACCGAGTTTTTAATTAAATATAAGGTACATTTTAATAAAGATGTTCAAAACCCGATTTTTACCTTTACAATTAAAGACAGAAAAGGAACGGTAATATCCGGCACCAACACAATGCTTGAGGGCTGCAGCCCCGAACAAGTTAAAGCCGGAACCGATTTGGTGGTTACTTTTAAGCAAAAAATGACCTTACAGGGCGGTCAATACCTATTGTCGCTTGGTTGTACAGGCTACCAGTTAGACACCCTTAAGGTTTACCACAGGCTTTACGATGTTTGTTTTATAGAGGTATTTTCCACCAAGGATACGGTTGGATTTTTTGATTTAGATTCTAAAATTACTATAGAATAAAGGGGAATATTATTATGGGCGGCCCGGTTAGTTATGTTAAGGTTTATAAACAAAATACCGAAACTGCGGCAAATAATAAATACCAAGATTTGCTTGAAAAATTAAGGCTTAAAAAAAATGGGATTACCGTTTTAACCGACGAACCCAATAAACTTAATGCAGAATTTTTTGCCCCACAAAGAAAAAATCTGTTCAGTTGGTATCCATTCAAAGAAAAAAGCAGCATTTTAGTTATTGGTGACGAGGGCGGTGCAGCCACCGGTCTTTTGGCCGCAAATGCTAAAAATATTACCGCCTTAACCGAATATGATGCCTCGGCCGAAATATATGCTCACAGGTTTTCTGATAGCCGCAATTTAAAAATATATTCGGGCAATATAAGCGAACTTATTATTGGTTTTGAAAGTGCTTTTGATTATATAATCATTATGCCCGGTTACGCCACACCGCAAATGCTTAAAGAGGTTAGTGTGCTTAAAAACGAAAATACAACCATTTTAATTGTGGCCGAAAACCGTATGGGTATGAAATATTTAAACGGTGCTAAAGAAAGCAAAAACAACACATTCTTAGAGGGCCCACTGGGCTATATTGGTGCAAAACAAAAATATTATTCTAAACCCGAATGGGAAAATATTTTAAAAGAAAACGGTGCAAACAACTATAAATTCCATTATTTGTACCCCGATTATTATTATGTGGACGAGGTTTACACCGACAATTTATTACCTAAAGAAGATTCCTTAAAGGCTTTTGAACCAGTTTTCGAAGAAAACAGAATAAGTGTTTTAGAGCAAAGCAAACTAATTAATAAAATTTTAAAAAATAACGAATTCACTTTATATGCAAATTCGTATTTTATCGAAATTCCACCAAGTGAAAGTAATAATATAGATTACGCTAAAATAAGTTGCGAACGCAGCGAAAAATATCAGGCCTGCACACTTATAATAAACACCGAAGAAGGTAAAATAGTTAAAAAAGTGCCGGCAGTAAAGGCCGCAAACGAACATATACTTCGCATAGAAAAAAGTTTTAACAAACTGCAAAAACAATGTGTTGGCATGCCAATAGAAATTTGCGAATGTGAACCTCAAGAAGATTCGGTTAATTTTAAATATATAAGCGGCCAAACATTAGGCAGTAAAATTAACAACGCAATAAAAAATGGCAACCAAGAAGAGCTTTTAAGGCTTATAGAGTCGTTGCGCAAAACGGTAAATTGCTTGTCTTCGGGGCGTACATTTACCAAAAGCTTTAAGTTTATTAATTATTTTGGTAATATTTCAATGCCTTCCGATTTAAATTCGGCGGCGGTTTCCAACATAGATTTAATTGCCGATAATATTATATCTGATGATAAAAATATTATTATAGATTACGAATGGGTGTTGGATTTTCCCGTTCCGCTTGAGTTTATTATATTCCGCAGCATTTACCATAACTATGCCATTAGTTCTTTAAGTAAAGAACTAAAAAACAAGGTTTATGAAGCAGCAGGCCTTAATAGTGAACATTTTGCGGTGTTTAAATTAATGGAAGAAATTTTTCAAAAGAAAATTTCGGGCAGGGTGGTTAAATACTCCCAAATTGCCAAAGCGGCCGCTCCGCTTGTTTGCAATATTAATGATATTGATATTAATAAAACGGTGTTTAAAGCCAAAATTTATAATGCTGAAAATCCATTCCAAATTTACACAGCCTGTAACGCCGTAACACAAGATATTCACCTAACAGCCGATTTTGGTCATAACCCGCCCAAAAAGGTTGCTTTTACACCAACCTCTAAGGGCTCAATAGTAAAAATTAAAGAAATAACTGCCTTAAAACAGGGCAACTCGGTAACCATTACCGATTTTGAAACCAACGCTAATTTAGTTATAGGCGACGATTATTACTTTGTTAACGAGCCTGTAATTACCGTAACAACCGACGATTTTTCAGAAATCAGCATTAAATATTTTGTTTACAGGTTTTACGATTCCGATTTAGAAAGCAGAATTAATTTAATTTTAGAAAACAACCAACTGCGTGAAAAAATTAAAACTTTAGAAGAAACCGGTGAGTAAATGGATGTTTCTATAGTAATACCAACCAAAAATGCGGGGCATCAATTGAAAGATGTGTTAACAGCAGTTTTTGGGCAAAAAACAAGTTACAGTTACGAGGTTATATGTGTAGATTCGGGCTCTAGCGATAATACTTTAGAAATTATAAATAACTTTGATTGCCGCTTGTTTCAAATTCCTGCCAAAGATTTTGGCCATGGTAAAACCAGAAATTTTGGGGCGTTTAAGGGTACGGGTGAGTTTATTGTGTTTATTACGCAAGATGCTGTTCCGGCAAGCGAAAATTGGTTGCAAAATTTTATAGATGCCATGCAGACCGACCAAAACATAGCGGGAGGGTTTGGCATACATTATCCATACCCCGACTGTAATGTGTTTGACAAACGCGATTTAGAGTTGCACTTTAAAGGTTTTGGCGCCGAAAACACGGTCTACAGCCTGGAGGACCCCGAACGCTATAAAACCGATGAAGGTTATAGGCATTTTTTGGCCTTTTTTTCCGACAATAATTCTTGTGTACGCCGCAGTGTTTTCGAAAAATATCCGTACGACGATGTAAACTTTGCCGAAGACCAAATTTGGTGCCGCAAAATGATTGAATTAGGTTATAAGAAAATTTATTGTGCCAATGCACCGGTTTATCATTCGCATAACTATTCGCTTTCAACCTACTTTAAACGTTATTACGACGAATTTAAAAGCCTTTACGGGCTTCATAAGTTCATTATAGTTAAGCATTGGTATTTAACGGTACCTGCGGCCATAAAGCATATAATATCCGACATTAAATATCTAAGAACCATAGTTTTGCCAAAACGGGAAAAAATATATTGGGCCTATTATAGTTTTGTTAGAAATTTATATAGGTATATAGGCGGGTATATAGGTGGTATTTACCACACATTCAGCAAAAAAGGCAAAAAAATAGCCGATAAATTGTTTTCACAACAATATGTGCAAAAAAATAAATAAATTTAAGGGGTTATTTATGAAAAGATTTTTATATTTTTTAAGGCGAGTTTACCGCTTTTTAAAGGTTAATGGCTTTAAGGCGGCTGGCAATTATGTAGAAAAAATAGCCACTAAAATAGATGTTTTTAAATTCTACGGTTATATTGTAGATGAAACCAAGGTGGATTTTGACAACCAAGCCTACGAAGCCCATAAAGATGATGAGGTTAAAATTCTTAACTGGGTTATTCCCGAAATGGGCGTTGGCTCGGGCGGTCATATTAATATTTTTAGGTTTATTTCTAACCTAGAGAATATGGGTTTTCACAGCAGGATATATCTGCATGAAGCCATAAATATTAAAGATAACGAAACCTTAAGTAACTTTTTAAAAGAGCATTTCAGCATTTTAGACAGCAGGGTAGAGGCCTATTGTGATATTTCGTATATGCAATTTGCCCACGCCACCATAGCAACAGGTTGGCAAACAGCATATCCCGTTAAAAACTTTAATAACACCATAAGCAAATTTTATTTTGTGCAAGATTTTGAACCCTATTTTTATGCACAGGGCAGCGAATACATTTTTGCCGAAAACACCTATAAGTTTGGTTTTCGCGGCATAACCGCAGGCGACTGGCTTAAAGATAAACTTAATAAAGAATACGGCATGCAAACCGAAAGTTTTGGCTTTTCCTATGATAAAGAACATTATGTTCCCAAGCAAAAAGAAAACGACGATAACACCGTATTTTTCTATGCTCGCCCCGTAACCCCAAGGCGAGATTTCGAATTAGGTCTTTTAGCCCTTAACGAATTAAGCAAAAGGGTAGACAATTTAACCGTTGTGTTTGCCGGCTGGGATGTTGGTAACTATGAAATACCATTTAAACATAAAAATTTAGGAATTTTACCACTCGAAAAATTATCGGATTTATATTCACAATGCGATATGTGCTTTATAATTTCCAATACTAATTTATCATTACTACCACTTGAGGTTATGGCTTCTAATTCGGTTGCGGTTTGTTCTAAAGGCGAAAACAGTTCGTGGCTTGTGAACGAAAATAACGCCATTATGGTAGATTACGACCCTGTTTTAATGGCCGAAAAAATGGCTTATTATTTAAAACATAAAGATGAACTTCAAAAAATCAGGCAAAAAGGACTAAAATTTGCAATGTCTACCTCTTGGGAAGAAGAAGCCAAAAAGGTAAGGGATGCACTGCTGAAAGGTATTGAGGCCGATGATAAAAAATAAACTTCTTATTTTAGGCGGCAATGGGTTTTTAGGTAAAAATATTGCCGAAAAGTTTTTAAATAACGGTTGGAAGGTCTATAGTTTTGATATTCAAAAACCCGATGCGCCCGACAGTAGAATTAATTACATTACAGGCAACTTTTTCAATAATTCCGACCTGCAAACAGCTGTTAGCGGCAAAGATTTGGTTATTCACGCCATAAGCACCGTAAACCCGGGCAACTCTAATGCAAGGTTTATGCAGGGCTATGAAAACGATTTATTACAAACCGTTAGGCTTTGCTCCATGCTTATTGGCACCGCAACCAAAATGATTTTTTTAAGCAGCGGCGGCACAGTGTATGGCAACCAAGAAATTCAACCTATTAACGAGACTGCTTTAGCACGCCCCATTAACCATTATGGCTGCGTTAAACTTTGCATAGAAAATATTTTAAGAACCTTTAACACACAGTTTAAAACCAAGTTTTTAATTGCAAGGGTGGCCAACCCTTATGGCCCCGGGCAAGATTATTTAAAGGGCGTTGGATTTATTGATGCCGCTCTTAAAAAAGCCATTAATAACCAAAAAATTGAAATTTGGGGCGATGGCGAAACGGTGCGAGATTATATTTATATTACAGATGTTTGTAATATGATATATTCTTTATGGGAATATTCCGGCGCTGACGATACCTTTAATATAAGCTCGGGTGAAGGTGTAAGCCAAAACGAAATTATAAATATTTTAAAGAATTTAGGCTACAACCCAAGTGTTATTTATAAACCCGCCCGCAATGTAGATGCTAAAAAAATGGTTCTTGAAAACAAAAGAATTTTAAATGTTTATAATGAAAAAACAATTTCTATTAAAGAGGGTATTCAAAAATATTGTAATTATTTGTTAGGAAAATAATTGCGTATATTATATTTATATGGTATAATAACCATAATTTTTAAATTTTAGGAGTGATTATAGTGGGAGATACAATTCAAATTATGGCTGCCATGATAATTTATATGGCCGTTGTAATTATAATTGGTATTGTTTTTGCCAAAAGGGCAAACAAAAACTCTGGCGAATATTTTTTAGGTGGTCGCAGTTTAGGTCCATGGGTAACCGCCATGAGTGCCGAAGCATCAGATATGTCGGGTTGGCTTTTAATGGGTCTTCCCGGTGTTGCATATTGGTGCGGTATTGCCGACGCCGCTTGGACAGCCATAGGATTAGCCGTTGGTACATATTTTAACTGGCTTATAGTTTCAAAGCGGTTGCGCCGTTACAGTATTAAAGCAGGCGAGGCTATAACATTGCCCGAATATTTTTCTAACCGTTTCCACGAAAAGAAAAAGGTTGTTATGACCATTGCAGCTTTATTTATTTTAATTTTCTTTACTGTGTATGCTGCAAGCTGCCTTGTAACCTGCGGTAAACTGTTCTCAACTTTATTTGGTTTTCCATATGTTACTATGATGATTGTAGGCGCAATATTTGTACTTATATACACCTTATTAGGCGGATTTTTAGCCGAAAGTGTATCCGACTTTATGCAGGCCATTGTTATGATAGTTGCCCTTACTGTTGTTGTTATTGTGGGCACTGTTAAGGCAGGCGGTTTAAATGCAATTATTGAAAACGCCAGGTCAATTCCCGGATTTTTCGAATTCTTTGGCATGGCCACACCTGATGTTACTAATGGTGTTCAAAACTCAATGGGCGGAGAGCCCCTATTTTCAGAACCCGTAAAATACGGATTTTTAAGCGTTATTTCAACAACTGCTTGGGGCCTTGGCTATTTTGGTATGCCGCAAGTACTGCTTCGCTTTATGGCTATAAGAAGCGAAAAAGAACTTACCCGTTCACGCCGCATAGCAATAGTTTGGGTTGTTATTTCTTTAGCAGTGGCCGTGTTTATAGGTGTTGTTGGCCGCACACTTTACCCAATAGAACTTAGAACTTCGGTAGCAGCAGAGAATGTGTTTATTTTACTTTCCACTAAATTATTGCCGCCATTACTTGCAGGCTTTGTTATGGCCGGTATTTTGGCAGCTACCATAAGTTCATCAGATTCATATTTGCTAATTGCTGCTTCGGCATTTTCTAAAAATATTTACCAAGGCATTTTCCATAAAAATGCTACCGATAAACAGGTTATGAATATCTCCAGAATAACCCTTTTACTCATAGCCATAGTTGCTATGATAATAGCGGCCGATGAAAACAGCGTAATATTCACAATAGTTTCGTTTGCATGGGCCGGTTTTGGTGCTACATTCGGCCCGATAATGCTATTCAGCCTGTTCTGGAAGCGTACTAATCGCGCAGGTGCTATTGCCGGCATGGTAGGCGGCGGTGCCATGGTATTCATTTGGAAATTGCTTGTAAGGCCATTAGGCGGTGCACTAAATATTTATGAATTATTACCTGCGTTTATTTTCTCAAGCATTTTAATTGTTGTGGTTTCTTTGTTAACCAAAAAGCCATCGCCCGAAATTGAAAAAGAGTTCGACGAGGTTAAGGCAGGAATTTAAATAATTTAAACTTAAAGCAAGGGCAACCCCCTTGCTTTTTTTATTTACTTATTTTTTAAATTATGGTAAAATAATAATACTTTGTTTAAGGAGTTTTTTATGGTTGATAAAAAAGAGTTTTTAAGGGTTATAAAATTTACATTATTTTCAATTAGTGCCGGTGTAATTCAAACGGTATCGTTCACCATTATGAACGAGTTTATAAAATGGAATTATTGGGTTTGTTACCTAACGGCGTTAATTCTTTCGGTGGTTTGGAATTTTACTTTAAACCGCAAGTTTACATTTTATTCGGCTAATAATGTGCCTGTTGCGATGTTAAAGGTTGCAGCATTTTATGTTGTTTTCACCCCGCTTTCTACATACGGCGGCAATTTTTTGGCCGTTAGAGGTGTAAATGAATATATTGTATTGATACTTTCAATGCTAATTAATTTTGTAACCGAGTTTTTATACGATAAATTTGTTGTTTTTCGGGGCAGTATAGACACCGCAAAAAAATAATAACAAAAATATTGGTAAAACTAAGTTCAAAGGATGGTTTTATGAATAATAAAACAAAGAAAATAATAAATTTATTTTTCACAATGCTTAAAATAGGGCTTTTTACCTTTGGCGGCGGCTACGCCATGATTGCTCTGTTGCAAAATGAATTTGTTAATAAAAAACAATTTATGGAAAAAGATGAATTTTTAGATATGGTAGCAATTTCGGAATCTACACCGGGGCCAATTGCCATAAATTCAGCCACCTATATTGGCTATAAAACGGCAGGGGTTTTGGGCTCGGCAGCGGCAACATTGGGGGTTTGCATTCCGTCGGTTGTTATTATATACATTATTTCCTTGTTTTTTGATGCGTTTTTATCGCTCACATTTGTGCAATATGCCTTTAAGGGCATTCAGGCCTGTGTGGTTTATTTAATATTATCGGCCGGAATTAAAATGTTTAAAGGTTTAAAAAGAACACCATTTACCATATTTATTTTTTCTGTGGTTTTGTGTTTAATGGTGGCTTTTTCGCTTTTGAGCGTTAAATTTTCGGCAATATTATATATTTTAATATGCGGTCTTTTAGGCATTGTTATATACCTTTTAGGGCTTATAAAAGGGAAAGGGGAATAATAAATGTTGTATTTAAAACTGTTTTTAACCTTTTTCGAAATAGGCCTTTTCACATTTGGCGGCGGCTACGCCATGATTTCGCTTGTGCGCGATAAGGCAGTGATGCTTGGTTGGTTAACCGAGCAAGAGGTAATAAACCTTGTTGCCGTTTCGGAATCTACCCCAGGGCCCATAGCGGTTAATATGGCCACTTTTGTAGGCTCTACGCAGGGCGGAATATTAGGCTCTATTTGTGCTACATTAGGCATTGTGCTGCCATCCTTTATAATAATATTGTTAATATCGGCTTTAATTAAAAACTTTTTAAAATATAAAGGCGTTCAGGCATTTTTAGGTGGCGTTAGGCCCTGTGTTGTAGCCCTTATTTGCGGCACCGCCGTAACTATGTTTTTAAGCACACTTTTGGGCATTTCCACCATTAACAGCATTATCACGCCCGATTATATTGGCCTTGGCATTTTCGCTTTTTTGGTGGCTTTAGGATTTGTTTATAAAAAAATAAAAGGCAAAAAACCGTCCCCAATTATATTAATAGTAATTTCGGCAATAATGGGTATGGCAATATATCCGTTTGTATAATTAAGTATAAAAATGGCCCCTTCTACATAAAGTAGAAGGGGTGATTTTGTGAAAAACAATAAAAAAACATTAATAATAGCACTTGCCATACCACTTTTAGTTGGAGGTTTAGCGGCCTTGCTTTCGGGCGGTATGGATTCATTCTCTGCCTTAAATAAACCACCGCTTAGTCCACCGGGTTGGTTGTTTCCGGTGGTGTGGACAATACTTTATTTGGCGATGGGTTTTGCAAGTTATTTGGTGGCAACGGCCAATGCACCAACCTATAAGAAAAATTCGGCACTGCTTGCATATGCTGCTCAATTATTTTTCAACTTTTTTTGGCCAATTATTTTCTTTGCGTGGGAAGCATATTTGGTGGCGTTCATTTGGCTTGTTATTTTGTGGGTGTTAATTTTAATAACAATTGTACGGTTTTATGCAGTTTCAAAACCGGCTGCCTATTTAATGGTGCCTTATTTGTTGTGGGTAACCTTTGCCGGATATTTAAATCTTGCAATATATTTGCTTAATTAATTTTGGCTTGATAATATAAAATAAGTGTGATAATATTATGTTGTTACACTAGCGCCATTAGCTCAGTTGGATAGAGCACTGTCCTCCGACGGCAGGTGTCGCTGGTTCGAATCCAGTATGGCGTACCAAACGAAAATCCGTTCTCGAAAGAGGGCGGATTTTTGTTTGTATTATTCACTATTCATTTTTCATCATTCATTATTCATTAAACGGGGAACGGATTTTCAAATGAATAATGAAAAATGAAGTCGCTTCGCTGATGAACAATGAATAATTATTGTAGTTTTGCCGCTTTTATGCTATAATACAGTTAAAGGTCGGTGATGATAAATGCTAACACACAAAGGCACACAAAATTTATATACTGATAGATTAGTTTTACGTAGATTTACGGTTGATGATGCTAATGATATGTTTTTTAACTGGGCAAACGATCAAAAAGTAACTCGTTTTTTGACTTGGCAACCACACGAATCAGCAGATGCGACAAGGCAATTATTAGAGGGTTGGGTTGGAGCATATGACAATATAAAAACATATAATTGGGTTATTCAATTTGATGAAAAAGCAATTGGTTCAATAAGTGTTGTTCGAATCAGTGATAAGTGCGAATATGCTGAACTTGGTTATTGTTTGGGTTATTCTTATTGGAATAAAGGATTTATGTCAGAGGCAGCAAAAGCAGTTATTGATTATCTGTTTTCTGAAATAGGTGTTAATCGTGTGGGCATATCTCATGCTGTTGAAAATCCTGGTTCGGGTAAGGTCGCTCAAAAATGTGGTATGACTTACGAGGGAACTAAACGAGAATATTTTAAAACCTCAACAGGTGAATTTGTTGATATAGCAGACTACAGTATTTTAAGAAGTGAGTGGAAAATTAATAAATAAATCTTGGTTTTCAGGCACATTTAATTCGTGCCATTAAGTTCAAAACACCCAGAAAAAACTCTTGTTCTTTCGAACAAGAGTTTTTTCAGTTATATTCGCCTTAGGCGAGTTATATTGAGCCTCGCTCAGTTGTATTTGCTTCGCAAGTGATATTCGCTTCGCGAGTTTTAAAGGCGAATATAATATCACTTTTGCGTAAGCAAAAATATCACTATGCCGAAAGGCATAATATCACTCTGTGCGTAGCACAGAATATCACTAACCCCTTGCGGCTTTGTCGCTTTTATGCTATACTACACTTAGGCGGTGACGATATGAAATCAATTTTTTATAAAAGAATAGTAGCTTTTCTCATTGATTTTGTTCCGATTTGTGTGTTCTTTTATTTGATTCTTAACTATATAATGATGACAACGGAAAAATCTTTATTAGAACTTGTAGACAGCGGTGTTTATTACGCGGTTTTATTCCTTTTTGGTTTGTTATGGATATTTAAAGATGTATTTAATGGTGCAAGTATCGGAAAGCGTATTATGAAAATAAGGATTGTTAATGAAAATAATCAAAAACCGTCAGCACATAAATTGATTTTACGGAATCTTACTTTAGGAATATGGCCATTAGAAGTTTATTTTTTATTAAATAAAAAAATTAGATTTGGTGATAAAATAACTAATACTAATGTTATTGATGAATAGTTACTTTTCGGTTTTCAGGCACTTTTCATTCGTGTCATTAAGTTAAAACTACCCAGAAAAAAGTCTCGTTCTTTTGAACGAGAGTTTTTTTAGTTATATTTGCCTTCGCCGAGTTATATTGAGCTTCGCTCAGTTGTATTTGCTTCGCAAGTGATATTCGCTTCGCGAGTTTTGGTGGCGAAGATAATATCACTGAAACCGTAGGTTGCAATATCACTTTCACGAAGTGAAAATATCACTCTGTGCGAAGCACAGAATATCACTAATCTCTTGCCGCTCCGCCGATTTTATGCTATACTACACATAGGCGGTGATTATATGAATTTCATAAACAAAAAACAAATGCCTATTATGCTTGTTATGGCAGTATCATTTTTAATTGAATCTCCTTTAAGAACAACAATACTTTCGATTTTCTCGTTTTCGCAACCATTGGCTTACATAGTAACAAGTATTGTTTTTTATGTTGCTCTATCGGTATGTTTTTTAATTATTTCAAAACCCAACATTACATCAAAGACAGTTGTAAAATCGATTTGTTTAGCACTTGGATTTTTTGTATTTGAACAAATAATATCATTATTTTTGTTTAGTGAAATTATCGCATTAGTGTATGAAATAATTAGACCTTTGGTTATTTTTCTTGTTATAGTTTTAGGAAGTCATTGGTTGTTGGAAAATAAACTAAATTTAGTTGGATTATATTAGTCGGTGTGTTTGTTTTTGGTGCATTGTTTAATATTATAGAGTATATTCGAATGATTACTGCAATTCAAAATATGGAGAATGATTTCTTTTCATATTTAATACTTTTGACACCATCAAATAGTGTTTATAGCATTGTTGCAAAGCTTTCCACCTATATTTTTACATGTGTTTTGCTTATACAAAACAAAAAATTATAAAATATTATTTAAAATAAAGAAAAAACTCGGCTTTCAGGCACTTTTAATTCGTGCCACTAAGTTCAAAACACCCAAACAAAAATCCGTCCTCTTATGAGGGCGGATTTTTTAATGAAGAATAAATTAGAATATTGCAAAAATTAACAGTAAATTTAAAACTGTACTTTTTTTTGTGTTTGTGTTATAATAATATAAAATATATTAAAACTTTAATTACATAATTTATAAAGCGGAGGTTACTATGCTTAATACAGAAAGATTATGTGTAGGTTGTATGAACGATAACGGCGGAGAGAAAATCTGCTCTATTTGCGGTTACGATTCTAAACAACAAAATGCCGAAGACCAATTACCTATTCGCTATTGGCTTAAAGATAGGTACTTAGTAGGCCGTGTTTGCGACAGCAACGGCGAGGGTATTACCTATATTGGATGGGATAATATTGCCGACCAAATTGTTAATATTAGGGAATATTTTCCTACAGGTATAGCCTCCCGCAATAACGATAAAACTGTAAAAATAGTTGAAGGCAATGAATTTATTTTCAATGAAGGAATTTTAGATTTTATAGAACTTAACCGTAAATTACACGATTTAAAAGATTTGCCCTCACTTTTACAGGGCGTAGAGGTTTTTGAAGAAAACGGCACCGCCTACAGCATTACAAGGTCGGTTTCGGGCATAACCCTTAGGGAATTTTTAATTCGTAACGGCGGTAACTTAAAGTGGGAACAAGCAAGGCCGTTGTTTTTACCCGTAATTACAACCCTGCAAGGTCTGCACGATGCCGGAATTTTACATAGAGGCATATCGCCCGAAACTATTATTGTAGGCCGCGATGGAAAGCTTAAAATAACAGGCATTACAATAAAGGGTGCCCGAATGTCTAAAAGCAGTATGACAGCTCAGTTGTTCCCGGGTTTTTCGGCAATAGAGCAATATGGATACGATTTGCAAATGCAAGACGGCAAATATACCGATGTTTACGGTATTGCAGCAACATTATTCAGGGTGCTTATGGGTGCAGTCCCCACCGATGCTTCGGACAGAATTTCTAACGACAATTTACAAATACCTGCCAGCATGGTCGAAAGTCTGCCTAAATATGTGCTTTCGGCATTGGCAAATGCTTTGCAAATAATGCCCGAAAACCGCATTAAAACAATAGAGGCATTCAGATTGGCTTTAACCCCAGTTTCAAGCGACACTTTGGTTAAGCCCGTTGCCTCCACCAAAAAAGCCGAGCCTAAAAAATCGGCCCCAAAAACCGAGCCTAATAAAAAACCGGCTAAACCTAAAAAAAGCAACAAAACTAAAAAATACGCAATTTTATCTGCAGCCATTACAGCAGGCGTATTTATTATAATTGCAATAATATTCTTTATTGTTACATCGGGCAATAAACCCGAACAGCCAAATACTCCGGCAAACAATAATCCGGATTCAAACATTACTTCACAAATGCCTGACGGTAGCGGCGAAACCGTTATACCGAACACCCCAAGTGAAAAATTGTATCAGGTACCCGATTTATTAAAACGCCCCTATGCTGAGATTACTAAAAACATTGATTATAAGATTCTTTTTGAGTTTGAGGTTACCGACAAACAGTTTAGTGATACCGTCCCACGCGGTGCTGTTATAAGTCAGAATCCCACCAGCGACCAAACCGTTAAAAGTGGCACTAAAATTCAGTTAACCTTAAGTTTAGGTCCGCGTATGGTGGCGGTGGCAAATGTTGCCGAATTAACCAAGGAACAGGCCGTGTTAGAACTTATGAAACAGGGCTTTTTATACGAAAACATTATTATTGAAAACGGCTACGATGCCACAAAAAAACCAAACAGTGTTATTGTTACAGAACCTGCCGCCGGCACTAAGGTGGATACCGATTCGGCCATTACCGTAACCTTAAACACATATACCGGCACGGCAGAAAATAATAATCAAGATAATATGGGCAACGCCCCTATGGATAGCCCAATAGAATAATTTTTAGGAGTTAATATGGAGAGGGAACGTTTAGGCAGCCGCCTTGGATTTATATTACTTAGTGCGGGTTGCGCAATTGGATTAGGAAATGTTTGGAAATTTCCGTATGTTGCCGGTCAAAATGGCGGCTCATTATTTGTATTAATATATTTGTTTTTCCTTGTGGTAATGGGAATTCCCGTTATGACAATGGAATTTTCTTTAGGCAGGGCCAGTCGCAAAAGCCCCGCTAAAATGTATGCCGAATTAAAACCCGAGGATAAAAAATGGCGCTTACATTCTTATGCTGCCGTTGCGGGTAACTTCATTTTAATGATGTTTTACACAACCGTTTCGGCTTGGCTTATAAGCTATTTTGTTAAAACCGTTAGCGGCAATTTTGTTGGCCTTAACTCTGAAGGCATTGGTGCCGAATTTTCATCAATGTTAAGCAAACCGCTGCCCATGATTTTTTATATGGGTTTGGTTGTAGTGGTTGGTTTCACAGTTTGCTCATTTAGCCTGCAAAAAGGCCTTGAAAGAATAACCAAATATATGATGTTGGCACTGCTTGGCATAATGGTGGTGTTGGCAATTAACAGCATATTCTTAAAAGGCGGCACCGAAGGTCTTAAATTTTACCTTATGCCCAGCATTGAAAATCTGCAAAAAGTTGGATTTTGGAATGTTGTTGTTGCGGCCATGAATCAAGCATTTTTTACTTTAAGCCTTGGTATTGGTTCTATGGCAATTTTCGGCAGTTATTTGGGCAAAGAGCGCACCCTTATGGGCGAGGCCGTTAATGTTGCCGCACTTGATACATTTGTGGCACTTTGCTCAGGCCTTATAATTTTCCCGGCTTGCTCGGCCTTTGGAATTCAACCTGATGCCGGCCCAAACCTCATTTTTATTACATTACCCAACATATTTAACCAAATGCCTTTAGGCAGACTTTGGGGCAGTTTATTCTTTGCATTTTTATCGTTTGCGGCTTTGTCTACTGTGTTTGCCGTGTTCGAAAACATTAATGCCTGCATTATGGATATGTTTGGAATAACCAAAAAGAAGGCCTGCATATTTAACGGCATTGCAATGTTTGTGCTGTCACTACCTTGTATATTGGGCTTTAATGTGCTGTCGGGCATAACCCCGTTTGGCGGCACTTCAACCATAATGGATTTAGAAGATTTTATAGTAAGCAACATTTTATTGCCAATTGGTGCTTTAATATTTGTGCTGTTTTGCACATCTAAACGCGGTTGGGGCTTTAAAAATTTTGTAAACGAAGCCAATACCGGTGCCGGAATAAAGGTAAAAAAATGGATGAGTTTTTATTTAACCTATATTTTACCGGTAATGATTTTTGCGTTATTTGTAATTGGAATTTATAATTTTTTTAAATAAATAACCTTGCAAAAAGTTTGCAGGTGTGTTATTATGATTTTGTTTAAATGCTATGATAAAGTAAAGTAGGTTTAATGTTATTTTCAGAGAGAATATGCCACCGGCTGAAAGCATATTTATTTAAACATTTTGCCGAAGTTCCCTTTTGAGCAGCAACGCCGAACAAAAAAGTAAGTGTTGTCGGTCAGGCGCCGTTAAAGGCCTTAAAGTGTTCACTTTTGTGAAAATGCGGGTGGTACCGCGGAGTTTAACTTTTAAAAACTTCGTCCCTTTTTATAGGGGCGAAGTTTATTTTTTTGGAGGAATAATAATGAAACAACTTTTAGAATCTATTAAAAGTGCCGCTTTTCAGGCAATAGCTAATAGTTCGAGCCTTAAAGAAACCGACGAAATAAGGGTAAAATATTTGGGAAAAAAGGGTGAGCTTACCGCAATATTAAAACAAATGGGCTCACTAACCCCCGAAGAACGCCCAAAAATGGGTCAACTTGTTAACGAGGCAAAGGCCTTGGTGGAAGAGCAATTAGCCAATAAAAATGCCGAGCTTAAAGATGCCGAAATTATAGGTAAGTTAAAGGCCGAAACCTTGGATATAACCATGCCTGCCAAAAAAACTACCGTTGGAAAATTGCACCCACTTAATAAGGTATTAGACGATATGATAGATATTTTTCAGTCTATGGGGTTCGATATTGTTGATGGCCCCGAGGTTGAAACCGACCATTATAATTTTGAATCGTTAAATGTTCCGGCCGACCACCCTGCCCGCGATATGCAAGATACTTTCTATTTGGGCGAGGGGTTACTCCTCAGAACTCAAACTTCGGCCGCACAAATTCGCACCATGGAAAACAGAAAACCTCCAATAAGAATTATTTGCCCCGGCCGTGTTTTTCGTGCCGACGAGGTTGATGCCACCCATTCGCCCGTGTTCCATCAAATTGAGGGCCTTGTGGTTGACAAAGGCATTACCATGTGCGACTTAAAGGGTGTGCTTGAACAATTTGCACACGAAATTTACGGCAAAGACACCGCCGTTAAGTTCCGTCCGTCATTCTTCCCCTTTACCGAGCCAAGTGTTGAGGTGGATGTTACCTGCTCGGAGTGTGGCGGTAAGGGCTGCCGTGTTTGTAAAGGCAGCGGTTGGATAGAAATTTTAGGTGCCGGTATGGTGCACCCAAATGTGCTTAAAAATTGCGGTATCGACCCCGAAGTTTATTCAGGTTTTGCTTTTGGCATAGGTCTTGACCGCCTAACCACCACACGCTATAAAATTAGCGATATTCGCCTGCTTTTTGAAAATGATAAGCGTTTTTTAGAACAGTTTTAAGGGGGAAAGTTAAATGAAAATTTCGTTAAATCAGTTAAAAGAATATGTTGAAATTAATGTTCCTGTAACAGAACTGTGCGACAAAATGGTTATGGCAGGCTTCGAGGTAGAATCCATTGAAAACACCGGCGATAAAATTAAGAATGTTGTTGTTGCCGAAATTAAAGAAATTGCCCCCCACGAAAACAGCGACCATTTGCAAATTTGCCAAATGGATGTTGGTGGCCAAGTAGTGCAAATAGTAACGGGCGCTCAAAATATTTCGGTTGGCGACAAGGTTCCCGCTGCACTTAATAACAGCTTTTTACCCAATGGAATGAACATTAAATCGGGCAAACTCAGGGGTGTTGAATCTAATGGTATGTTGTGCTCGGGCGAAGAGCTATGCCTTACCGAAGAGGATTATAAAGGCGCTTCGGTTAACGGTATATTAATATTAGATTCCAATT
This sequence comes from Acutalibacteraceae bacterium, assembly GCA_045651765.1. Taxonomy (GTDB): domain Bacteria; phylum Bacillota; class Clostridia; order Oscillospirales; family Acutalibacteraceae; genus SIG565. The sequence continues at coordinate 47,823 of JAZRSY010000021.1, forward strand.
TAACCCCCGGTACCGATATGCGCGATGTTTTAGGCCTTAATGATTATATAATAGATTTTAAAATTACGGCCAACCGCCCCGATTGCAACTGCTTTTTAGGTGTAGCCAAAGAGATTGGCGTTGTGCTTAAAACCAAATTTAATACACCTAAGCCACAATATAAAACTGTGGGCGGCAATATTAACGATTACATTAAAATTGACATTGAAAATTACGAACTTTGCCCAAGGTATATTGGTCGCGTTGTTAAAAATTTACGCATAAAACCATCACCCGATTGGATGCAAAAGGCCATAACAGCATCGGGTATGCGCCCCATTAATAACATTGTAGATATTACAAACTTTGTTATGTTAGAAACCGGCCAACCAATGCACGCCTTTAATTATAATGATTTAAGGGGCAAGCACATTATTGTTCGAAATGCAAAAAATGGTGAGAGCATTACAACGCTGGATGAAAAAACCCATAATTTAAATGAAAATATGCTGGTTATTGCCGATGGCGAAGTGCCTTCTTGCCTTGCCGGTATAATGGGCGGTTTAGAAAGTGAAATTACCCAAAGCACCACCGATTTATTCTTAGAATCGGCTAAATTTAAAAGGGATAATATTCGTAAAACGGGCAGAACCTTGGGCATTCGCACCGAGGCCAGCGGCCGTTTTGAAAAGGGTATAGATGTTAATAATACCGAATATGCTATGGAACGTGCATTGCAATTAATTTACGAATTAGATGCCGGAGATATTATAGAGGGTGTTATTGATAAATATGAATCATTGCCCAAACCCCGCATTATAACCGTAACCACCGACAAAATTTTAGAGTTATTGGGTGTTGATGTGCCCGATGAAACTATTGTTTCAATTTTAAACAGCCTTGGCATTAAAACCGAAATTAGCGGCAAAACCCTTACCTGTGAGGTTCCCACTATTCGCGATGATGTTGAGGGCAGAGCCGATTTAGCCGAAGAGGTTATGCGAATTTATGGTTATGATAAGATTATAAGCACCGCAATGAACGGAAGCGTTATGCGTGGTCGCAAACTTCCCGAAAGAATTAAAACCGACAAAATTAAGGCGTTAATGCTTTCAGCCGGTGCTTATGAAATTGCCACCTATTCGTTTATAGCATCAAAAGCGATTGATACCTTACTTTTGGCTGAAGACGATGAACGCCGCAACCAAATTAAGATTATTAACCCGCTTGGCGATGAATATTCCACAATGCGTACACAGTTAACAACTTCACTTTTAACTGTTTTGGCTACTAATATAAATAAGAAAATTGCTGAAGGTCGTTTCTTTGAAATTTCAAAACGCTTTATTGCAAAGTCACTTCCCGTTACCGAACAACCCGATGAAATCCCCACAATGTCAATTGGTATTTACGGCAAAGATGAAGATTTCTTCTCGCTTAAAGGTATTATTGAAGCAATTTGCGGTTTAATG
>JAZRSY010000022.1:0-1878 GCA_045651765.1 Acutalibacteraceae bacterium
TGGCTACCATGGCTGCTAATTTTTCGTTATAAGTATCGCCATATTGGGCATCTATAATCTCAACATTAATGCCCGATTCTTGTTTAAACCTGTCAATAACTTGACCCTCTTGGCCGAAATCATACGGGTCGTACCAGTTTAAGAACCTAACAGTTGTGCCCTTAAGTTCTGCCGGCACTGAAGCGATTAATGCAGCTGAATCGAGTGCATCTTCGGCCGTAACACCGGTTTGTGTGCCACCATTGTTGCTTGCACCGATGCCGCCATTGCCGCCACAAGCAGCAATCGAAAGCGTCAACAAAAGAACAAGCATAAGGGCAACTATTTTTTTAATAGTTTTAGACATATTTTTTTCTCCTTTAATAATAAATTTGTGTGTTTTTGCTAAATTTATTTTAACCCACAATTCCTATTCTGTCAATGTTTTTTATAATTCTTTTGCATTATACAATACATAACAAGCATAGGTAAAATGAACAACAAGCAAGCTACCATTACAGCTCCCGAAGAACTATTTGCATATTGTTCTAGGCCGAATGCGCTCACTTTATTTTATATTTTAGAAAGATTTACTGCTAAAATATCAATGAATTTTAGATAAAAAAACACCCGAGGTTAAACCTCGGGTGTTTTTATTTAATTTATTTTGTTGCTAAAACTTGGTTAAGTTCTTCCATTTTAGCAGCGGCTTGGTTTTCCATCGACTGTATAAATGTTGTAATTTGTGCAGCGGTACCATTGTTGAATAGGTTCCAGTGGAAAGGATGAGTTTCGAATGTGAAAATATCACGAGAGATAGATTGATATTGATTGTCAGTGGCCAATAAGGTCATCATAACATCATAAGCTTGCTCATTGTAATAATATGAGTGTGGCTCGTAATTAGCAAGGTTAGCAAAATAACCAATAAAGTAAGGAACAGCAGCAGGGTTCTTAGCACCTGTGGCAATGGAGAAACCTGTTGTTTCGTTTACAGTTGTGTAATACTCTTTGCCTTCAAACTTAGGCATCGGAGCAACACCCCAGCAACCATATTTTTGGATTTTCATGTCTGCATTTGCAGCTTCACAAAATGCAGTATTACCAATTGCAAACAAGGTTGTGGGCTTCATTGAATCGAATACGCCTGCGCCTTGTGTGAAGATTCTGTTAGCGCGGCCTTCTAATAAGAATTTCCAAGCATCTAACAGGTCGGCATCGTAAAGGTTAAGGGAATATTTTGAACCGTCATATGTAACAAAGTCTTTACCAATAGTTTCGGCTGTCATGTTGTATATAACGGTTTGCATGCCGTAATAATCGGTGCCTTGTTTAACCCATTCTTCGCTCATTTCTTCTAATTTTTCCCAGGTCCATTCGCGTTTTTTATAAAGCTCCCATGGGTCTTCAAAGCCCATTTCTTCCATAACTCTAGTGTTATAAACTATGGTAGTGAACCTTTTGAATGGTGTGTAAGAAAGATTAAATGCATAAGGAGTACCATTAACCGAATATAAATCGGCAGTGGATTTGCTCCAAGCAGGGTCTGAGAAATCGTAACCTGTTACAGAAATAGGTTGCGAGAACTTCATAGCATTAAATGAAGGGGTGTAGCTTGTGTAAACATCGGGGGAATCGCCGGTGGCTACCATGGCTGCTAATTTTTCGTTATAAGTATCGCCATATTGGGCATCTATAATCTCAACATTAATGCCCGATTCTTGTTTAAACCTGTCAATAACTTGACCCTCTTGGCCGAAATCATTCGGGTCGTACCAGTTCAAGAACCTAACAGTTGTGCCCTTAAGTTCTGCCGGCACTGAAGCGATTAATGCAGCTGAATCGAGTGCATTTTCGGCAGAAACAGCAGCTTGTGTGCCTACATTATTGCCTCCATTG
>JAZRSY010000023.1:0-106899 GCA_045651765.1 Acutalibacteraceae bacterium
AGTATAGTATACTGTTTTCATAGCGAGAGTCCCTTCCAAGAAAACGAGCCTTGCGAAGTTTGATTGGTAACTTATTTTATAACAAAAATAATGGGAACAACCTCGTTCGGTTATTCCCATTATCTATTGGCACGCTGAAAGGGACTCGACTCTAGCCGCGCGGTCGCGGCCTCGGTCATTCGCGGGGAAAAACAGTCCACCGGACTATTTTTCTTACACCGCTCCTACTTCGAGTCCCTTAACTTAAAAATAAAAAAACAACAAACCGCTTGGTTTGCTGTTTTTTATTGGCACGCTGAAAGGGACTCGAACCCCCGACCCTCTGCTTAGAAGGCAGATGCTCTATCCAGCTGAGCTATCAGCGCATATAGCGTTTCGATTAACAAAAGGCATTATACCACATTAAAATAAAATAATCAAGCAAAATATTATTTTAAAATTATGTTATTTGACAAAAATATTATTAAAATATATAATGTTTATTATAATTTATTAAGGAGACTTAAATGAGACTTTCTACACAAACCGATTTTTATGTTAAAAATTTTGGTTATTTAAACGGAATAAACCAGCTTAGCAAATTGGGTTACGATTGTTTAGACCTAACCCTTTGGCACTTAGGCCAAAGCCAAGATGACCCACTGCTTAGCGACAATTTTAAAGAAATTGCCCAAAAAATAAAAGAAACCGCCCTAAAAAACGGCGTTACCTTTAACCAATGCCACGCACCTTACGGATTTGCCGACCGCAGTTTTTTTACCAACCCAAAAACCAAAAAAGATATGCTTTTCAGACTTAACAGGTCCATTGCCGTAGCAGGAATTATAGGGGCCGAAAACATTATTATACATCCGCTACATGGCTCGCGTTACCTTGATAAAACTCGTGAACAAATTTTAAAACTTAACACCTCTTTTTATGGAGAACTTGTGCCGGCCGCTAAAAAAGCGGGAGTTAAAATAGCGGTTGAAAATATGTGGCGCTTCAACCCCGAAAACCACCAAATACTACCCGATACCTGCGCCGACCCAAACGAATTAGCATTATACGTTGACACGCTTAATAATACTTTCGGCAATTATTTTGTTGCCTGCTTAGATATTGGACACTGCATTTTAACAGGCTTTTCGCCTGAATATTGCATTACGGTTTTGGGCAACCGCCTAAAAGCCACCCACTTTCACGATAATAACGCAGTAACCGACAGCCACACCCTGCCCTTTACTCAAAAAATTAAATTTGAGCCTATTATAAAGGCCTTAAAAAATATAAATTACCAAGGCGACCTTACCTTTGAGGCCGACAAATTCTTGGCCGGATTCCCTTTGGAATTTTGCGATAATGCCGCTAAATTTATGCTTAAAACAGGAAGATTTTTGATTAATTTATAAAAGCCGTTCTTTAAAAGAACGGCTTTTTTATATGACTACTTCATTTTTGCTACTGTTATTTTTTTCAATATCTAAAATATTGTTAATAGTGGTTTCGGCAATATTATTAAGGGCTTCGGTGGTTAAAAAGGCTTGGTGAGAAGTTAAAATAACATTAGGCATTGTAATTAACCTTGCCAGTGTATCATCGTCTATAATATGACCCGAAAAGTCGTTAAAAAACACACCGGCTTCTTCTTCGTAAACATCCAAACAGGCAGCGCCAATTTTACGGGATTTTATGCCCTCTAATAAATCATCGGCATTAATTAGTGCCCCGCGCGAAGTGTTTATTATAACAACACCTTTTTTCATTTTTTCAATGCTTTGTTTGTTAATAATATATTGGGTTTGGGGCGTTAAGGGGCAATGCAGCGATATAATATCACTTTTTTCAAACAGTGTGTTCAGGTCGGTATATTTTGCTTTTACATCTTTATTTTGTGCAATATCATAGGCCAAAACATTCATTTTAAAACCATTGCAAATATCAATAAACTCTTTACCGATTTTGCCTGTGCCAATAACACCAATGGTTTTGCCGCACAAATCAAAACCCGTAAGCCCCGAAAGGCTAAAGTTAAAATCTTTTATTCTGATATACGCTTTATGGATTCTGCGAATGCTTGTAAGCAATAAAGCCATGGTGTGTTCGGCCACGGCATTGGGTGAATAGGCCGGCACACGCACAACCTTAATTTTACCCTGCGCCGCTTTAATGTCCACATTATTATACCCTGCACACCTAAGCGCAATTAATTGCACCTTAAAACTTACTAATTTTTCTATAACCTCTTTGTTAACAACATCGTTTACAAAAACACATACTGCATTATAACCTCGGGCCAGTTCGACTGTGTCGGGGGTGAGTTTTGTTTCAAAAAACTTAAACTCTAAACCCTTTGTTTTAAATTTTTGAAACGATTCGATATCGTAATTTTTAGAATCAAAAAATGCTACCTTCATAATATTCCTCCTAAAATAGTATGCTCATTTTGGGATAAAAAAGCACCAAGTAAATTACTTGGCGCAAAAAATTATTTAAAAAACAAAGGCAACGGCTCTAAAAACACAATATCGGTGCGATTTGCGGCATCACCCTCGGCCAATACTGCGCAGGCTGCTGCCTCTATGCCGCCGGCGGCCGAAACTAACTCCCTTACCGCGTTTAATGATTCACCTGTGCTTATAACATCATCAACAATAAGCACGCGTTTGCCCTTAATGGAATCTACATCGGTCTCGCCTAAGTAAAGTTCTTGAATATGGTTTGTTGTAATAGACCTAACCTCTACCTTTAACGGCTTACCCATATAAACCTTAACACCTTTGCGGGCTACTATATATTTTTTGCCCGACTGGCGTGATATTTCATAAGCCAACGGGATACTTTTAGCCTCGGGCGTTAAAATAACATCGAACTCGGGCACCTTTTTTAATAGTTCGGCAGCCGAGGCAATAGTCAACTCTGTATCGCCAAACATTAAAAGTGCCGCAATATCTAATTTGTCGCTTACCGCAAAATAAGGCAATGTGCGGGTTAAACCTGCAATTTTTAAAGTATAACCATTCATAAAAACACCCCTTTAATTATTAACCCGGAGGCCAAGCAAGGTTACGCCTTGCCAATAAATGAAAATGTATGTGGCCTACTGTTTGGCCGCCGTCAGCCCCGCAATTATTTACAATTCTAAAGCCGTTTTCTAAATTTTCTTGCTTTGCTATTTTTGCTGCGGCTTCAAAAACCTTTGAAATAACCTGGCTATTGGTACTATCAATTTCGGCCGCCGAGGCAATATGCTGTTTAGGAATAATTATTGCATGGAACGGGGCCTGTGGGTCAATGTCTAAAAAAGCGTAAACTTCATTATCCTCGTAAACCTTGGTGCTTGGAATTTCGCCTCTGACTATTTTACAAAACAAACAATCTTGCATATTATTCCCCTGCTTTCTCGGTTAAAAATTCGGTTGCAAAGGCTAATGCTTCGGCTATTTTAGAGGCATCTTTACCGCCTGCCATGGCAAGTTCGGGGCGGCCGCCACCGTTACCGCCGCAAATTTTTGCAACTGCCGAAACAAGCTCGCCTGCCTTAATGCCTTTTTTAATGGCATTGGCACCGCTTGCGGCACAAAGGGTTATTTTTTCGCCCGAAACCGATGCCAATAATATAACGGCATTTTCATTTTCGGCCTTAACGGTTTCGCAAATAGAGCGAATTTCGTCGGGATTGGAATTGTCAAGCTTTGCAGTAATAAGCTCTAAATTACCAATTAACTGTTTATTATTAAGTATATCTGAAAGTTTTGCTAAGGCAATTTGAGATTCTAATTTTTCTATTTTCTTCTCACATTCCTTAAATTCTTCCATAAGTTGTTTGGCGCGATTGTTCAAAATTAAAGGATTGCCTATTTTTAGGTGGGCGGCTGTTTCGTTAATTAAATTATCTTTATTATTAATAAGATTTAACACATTATAACCTGTTACGGCCTCTATTCTGCGCACACCTGCAGCAACACTGGATTCCGAAACAATGCGGAACAAACCTAACTTGCCCGTGTTGTTAACGTGGGTGCCACCGCAAAGCTCAACGCTTTTATCGGCTATTTTAACAACCCTTGCAACACTGCCGTATTTTTCGCCAAACAATGCCATAGCGCCCAATTTTTTGGCTTCTTCTATAGGCATTTCGGGGTTTTCAACCGTAATGCCGGACAAACAAACATCGTTAACGGCCATTTCAACCTTGGCTAATTCTTCGCTCGATAGGGCCGAAAAATGAGTGAAGTCGAACCTAACGGTGTTTTCGTTTACCAACTGACCTGCCTGCTCTACGTGGTTGCCCAAAACATTACGCAAGGCTGCTTGTAAAAGGTGGGCAGCGGTATGGTTACGGCGAATGGCTTCGCGGCGAGCAACATCTATGTTGGCTCCTACCGTTTCGCCCACCGTTACGGTGCCGTTTAAAACACTGCAAAAATGCAAAATAACGCCATCGCCGTTTTTGGTGGTGTTAAGCACATTAACCTTAGCGTTTTGTGTGGTAATTACACCTGTATCGCCAACCTGACCGCCGCTTTCGGCATAAAACGAGGTTTTATCTAAAACTATAATTGCCTTGCTGCCTTCACTTGCGGCCGAGGTTGTTTCGCCATCCACTAAAATGGCAAGTATTTTGGCCTCAGCACTGTTTTCGGTGTAGCCAACAAAATCGGTAGCCGAAACTCCATCTAACGAAATTCCGTCACTCTTCCAACTTTCGCTATCGGCCGATTTTCTGCTTTCTCTTGCCATTTCGCGTTGCTTTGCCATAAGTTCATTAAATTTTTCTTCATCTAAGGTCATGTTATTTTCAAGCAAAATATCTTTGGTTAAATCGAGCGGGAAGCCATAGGTATCGTAAAGCTTAAAGGCATCTTCACCCGAAAGTTCGCCACCGCTTTTTGTTAGTTTTGCAAGAATATTAAGACCTTGGTCAATAGTTTTGGCAAAGGCAGCTTCTTCAAACGAAATTACCTTTTTAATAAGTTCTTGTTTTTCAATAAGTTCGGGGTAGCCCGATTTATTTTCATTAATAACGGTGTTAATGAGTTCACTTAAAAACGGCTTGTTTATGCCAATTAATTTACCATGGCGGCAAGCGCGGCGAATAAGCCTTCTTAACACATATCCCCTGCCTTCGTTAGAGGGGATAATGCCATCGCTAATCATAAATGTAGCGGCACGGGCGTGGTCAGTAATTGCACGAATAGAAATATCGGTTTTGCTGTCACTACCATAACTTTTGCCCGAGATTTCGCAAACCTTGTTTAATATGTTTTTAACGGTATCTACCTCGAACATATTGTCGACACCCTGCATTATGCATGCAAGACGCTCAAGGCCCATACCGGTATCTATATTTTTGTTTTCAAGCTCGGTATAAGTGCCATCGCCCATATTATTAAATTGTGAAAATACATTGTTCCAAATTTCCATATACCTGTCGCAGTCGCAACCGGGTTTACAGTTTTCTGAACCGCAACCGTATTTTTCGCCACGGTCGAAATATATTTCACTGCAAGGACCGCATGGGCCTGTGCCGTGCTCCCAAAAATTGTCGGCCTTGCCCAGTTTTACAATGTGGGCTTCGGGCACGCCGATTTTATCACGCCAAATTGCATAGGCTTCGTCGTCTTCTTCGTAAACCGACGGCCAGAGCCTATCGGCCGGGATTTCGAGTGTTTTATTTAAAAATTCCCAGGCCCATTCAATAGCCTGTTCTTTAAAATAATCGCCAAACGAGAAGTTGCCAAGCATTTCAAAATATGTGCCGTGGCGTGCAGTATGGCCAACGCGTTCTAGGTCGGGGGTGCGTATGCATTTTTGGCAGGTTGTAACCCTTTTAGACGGCGGTGTTACCTCGCCCGTGAAATATTTTTTCATGGGTGCCATACCCGAGTTTATCAGCAATAAAGATTTATCATTATTAGGAACAAGAGAAAAACTGCCAAGCCTTAAATGACCTTTAGATTCAAAAAAAGCTAAATATTTTTCTCTTAATTCGTTAAGTGAGGTCCATTTCATTTTAATCACCCTTTAAACTAGTTTAACATACGGAATAATTATATAACTAAACCCTTTATTTGTCAATAAATGCAACAAAAAAGAGAGGTTTAAAACCTCTCTTTAAATTTGTTTATTCGTACTCTACAACGCTTGCCCATTTAATAAGCAATTCCTTTTCTTCGGGTTTGCCTTTAACCGACTGTGAAGCCGCAACAATTGGCAACCATTTTTGAATGTACTGCTTGGCAGTATCACTTTTTAAGCAAAACAGTTTTAAATATTTTTCGGCCAATTCGGTTTTGCCCTGCAGGTTAAATAACAAATAGGTTCTGGCAACATCGGCCGAGGCATTACCCTGAGTGGCATGTGCCCAGTCTATGATATAAGGTGTGCCGTCTTTTGTGATAATAATATTAGACATATTAAAATCTCCGTGGCATACCTTAACGTGCTTTGGCATACCTTCTAAACGGGTTTGAAGTTCGTAACGGGTTGTGGCATCCAGCGCTGTTTCGTTAATTTTGCGGTGCATTTTATCTTTAAGTTTATTAAGCAATGCCGAACGCTTTTCGTGTACCGTCATTTGCAAATTAACAAACAACTCTAAATACTCATCCTCTTTTTCGGGATTGGTTGCCATTAATTCTTCAAGGGTTGTACCCTCAATATATTCGAACACAATAGCCCATTTGCCATCAATTTGCTCAACATCCAAAAGTTTTGGAACAGCAAGGCCTGTTTCTTCTATACGGGCTTGGTTTAAAGCCTCGTTAAGAATGTCGGATTTAGAGTAATCTTCTTTAAACAACTTAATAATTTTATCACCATCACGGTAAATGGTTTTTTCGGGGCGAACTGCAATAATTTTTTCTAATTTCATAAAAAGTTCCTCCTTATTTACCGTAGTAAGCATTTAAATACATTTGTTTAATCTCGCTGATTAACGGGTACCTTGGGTTAGCGCCTGTGCATTGGTCGTCAAATGCCTGCTCGGCCATTTCATCTAACCTTGCTAAGAAATCGGCCTCGTCTGCAACATAATCTTTAATTGCCGATTTAATGCCAACCTTGGCTTTTAAATCATTAATAAGTTTAATTAAGCCCTCTAATTTTTCTTCATTAGTTTTGCCTTTAACGCCTAAATGTTCGGCAATTTCGGCATAACGGGCAAGTGTGTGAGGATGGTCATATTGTGAGAAGGTTCCCATTTTTGTCGGAACTTCACTGGCGTTAAAACGAATAACCTCGTTTATCATAAGTGCATTGGCTACACCGTGCGGCAGGTGGAAAAAGGCACCTAATTTATGAGCCATAGAATGACAAACGCCTAAAAATGCATTAGCAAATGCCATGCCTGCCATTGTTGCGGCGTTGGCCATTTTTTCGCGGGCTATAACATCGGTTTCGCCGTTTTCGTAGGCTTTTGGCAAATATTCAAAAATAGTTTTCAAGGCTTTTAGGGCTAAACCATCGGTATAATCGGTTGCTAACATAGAAGCATAGGCCTCTATTGCGTGTGTTACGGCATCTATTCCCGAGGCGGCAGTCAGGCCCTTTGGAGCCGACATATGAAAATCGGTATCAATAACGGCCATATTTGGAAGCAATTCATAATCGGCAAGTGGGTATTTAATGCCTGTTTCTTCATCGGTAATAACGGCAAACGGTGTAACCTCACTTCCGGTACCGGCTGATGTGGGAATAGCAATAAAATATGCCTTCTCGCCCATTTTTGGGAATGTGTAAACACGCTTGCGAATATCTATAAAGCGCATTGCCATATCCATAAAATCAGCTTCGGGGTGCTCATACATAACCCACATAATTTTAGCGGCGTCCATAGCCGAGCCACCGCCCAGAGCAATAATTGTGTCGGGGGCAAAGGCAGCCATTTGTTTAGCGCCGTCTTTGGCATTTTTAAGGGTTGGGTCGGGTTGAACATCGAAGAAAGTGGTGTGCACAATGCCCATTTCGTCTAATTTATCAGTAATGGGTTTGGTGTAACCGTTTTGATAAAGGAAGTTATCGGTTACTATAAACGCGCGTTTTTTACCCATAACATTTTTAAGTTCTTCTAATGCAACAGGCAAACAACCTTTTTTAATATAAACCTTTTGGGGTGCCCTAAACCAAAGCATATTTTCCCTTCTTTCAGCCACAGTCTTAATGTTTAAAAGGTGTTTTACACCAACATTATCGCTTACCGAGTTGCCACCCCAAGAGCCACAACCAAGGGTTAAAGATGGGGCTAATTTAAAGTTGTATAAATCGCCTATTCCACCGTGTGAAGAGGGTGTATTAACAAGTATGCGGCAGGTTTTCATACGGGCGGCAAACTCATTTAATTTTTCGGTTTCGGTTAATTCGTTAAGGTATACCGAAGATGTATGACCATAACCGCCATCAGCCACGAGGCGCTCGGCTTTACAGAGGGCGTCGTTAAAATCTTTTGCTTTGTACATTGCAAGCACAGGCGATAATTTTTCGTGTGCAAACTCTTCAGAAAGTTCAACACTTTCAACCTCGCCTATAAGAATTTTGGTGTTTTGGGGCACTTCAACACCGGCCAAATTTGCAATGGTGTGGGCCTTTTGACCAACAATTTTAGCATTCAAAGCGCCGTTTATAATAATGGTTTTTCTAACCTTTTCGGTTTCTTCTTTATTTAAAAAATAACAACCGCGGTCGGCGAATTCTTTTTTGACTTTATCATAAATTTTATCTAAAACAATAACCGATTGCTCAGAGGCACAAATCATACCGTTATCAAATGTCTTAGAATGAATTATTGAGTTTACTGCCAAAAGAATATTAGCGGTATCATCAATAATCGCAGGGGTGTTACCTGCGCCAACACCTAAAGCAGGCTTTCCGCTTGAATATGCGGCTTTAACCATTCCGGGTCCACCCGTTGCCAAAATAATGTCGGATTCCTTCATAACGGTATTGGTCATTTCAAGGCTTGGCACATCAATCCAATTGATAATACCCTCGGGTGCGCCGGCCTTAACGGCGGCCTCTAAAACCAATTTTGCAGCCGCTATTGTGCTTCCTTTTGCACGTGGGTGAGGGCTTATTATAATGCCATTACGGGTTTTAAGGGCTAATAAACATTTAAAAATTGCGGTAGAGGTTGGGTTGGTTGTGGGAATAACTGCCGCAATTACACCAATGGGTTCGGCTATTTTTTTAATTCCGTAGGCCTTATCTTCCTCAATAACACCGCAGGTTTTTGTGCTTTTATAGGCGTTGTATATATATTCCGAGGCGTAGTGGTTTTTAATAACCTTATCCTCTACAATACCCATTCCGGTTTCAGCAACAGCCATTTTAGCAAGCTCAATTCTTGCTTTATTAGCGGCCGATGCTGCGGCTAAAAAAATCTTATCAACCTGCTCTTGCGAATAGGTTGCAAATTTTTGTTGTGCTTTGCGCACTTCAGATATTGCATTCTCCAGCGCACTTACGCTGTCTACTATACTGTAATTTTTTTCAACCATTTAATTGCCTCCTTAATTTCTTTGTTAATATTTTAACATACTCACAGGCAACTGTAAACCCTTGAATTTATATTTCTATTATTTGCACAAAATATTGTTAAAATTTTATCAATTTTTATTTGCTTTGTGCAAAACTCACTAATAACTCTTTAATTCTGTCGGTTCCCGTGCCATTTAAGGCCGAAGCACAAATAATTTCGGTATTATTTACAAACCCGCTCAGTTCTGTTTTAATATCCTCTAACCTTTTTTGTGTTTCGGTTTTATTTAGTTTGTCGCATTTTGTTAAAACTATACTATACGGGATTTTATAATAACTTAAGAATTGCAACATAGATATATCCTGCTCCGAGGCTTTGTGGCGCATATCTATTAACTGAAACACCATTGGTATGTTGCGGCCGCTTCTAAAATACTCTTCCATTAAGCCGGCCCAACGCTCCTTTTCGGCATCATTAACCTTTGCGTAGCCGTAACCCGGCAAATCCACAATTCTAAGTTCTGGCAATTTGTAAAAATTAATTGTAACCGTCTTGCCGGGCTTTCCGCTAACCCTGGCAAGTGATTTTTTGCCCAAAACCTTATTGATAAGTGAAGATTTACCAACATTAGATTTACCCGAAAAACAAATTTCGGGTAAATCCGAGGTTGGCAACTGGGAAGCCAACCCAAAAGAATTTTCATATACAACATTGTTAAAATTCATAATAACACCTACTGTTTAACCGACTGAACAGAAGAGGAAAAGGTTGTTTTAATTTTTTTAGGAGAACGAACTAAGGCCGCCTCTACAACCTCGTTTACATTTGTTACAGGTATAAATTTAATGTTATCTTTAACCTCTTTGTCAATATCGGCTATATCAGAAATATTTTCCTTAGGTATAAACACCGTTTTAACGCCGCCACGGTATGCCGCCATGCTTTTTTCTTTTAATCCACCAATGGCCAAAACCCTGCCGCGTATTGTAACCTCGCCCGTCATGGCAACATCACGCCTTATAGGTATGTTGGTTAGTGCCGAAACCAAGGCTGTTGTTATTGTAACACCTGCCGATGGCCCATCTTTAGGAACGGCGGCCTCGGTTGCATGAATGTGAATGTCTTTTTTACTGTAAAAATCGGGGGCAATTCCAAAATATTTGGCGTTACACCTCACATATGTTACGGCTGCTTTAGCCGATTCGCGCATTACTTCGCCAAGTGAGCCCGTAAGTTCTAATTTTCCTGTGCCTTCGGCCACGGCAACCTCAAGCTGCATTATTTCGCCACCAACGGCAGTCCAGGCAAGACCGTTTACAACGCCCACTTCATCGTTTTTAAGAATTTCTTCGGGTTTATAGCGGCGTTTGCCCAACATTTGCTCTACAAACTGTTTGTTTGCGGTAATCTTTTTAGCCGAGCCCTCTACAATCAGTTTGGCAGATTTACGGCAAATTGCCGCAATTTCTCGTTCTAATTTGCGCACTCCTGCCTCACGTGTGTAATAATCAATTAAGGCATAAATTCCGCTATCGGTAAACTTAAACTCGTTTTTGGTAAGGTCGTGGCGCGCCATTTGTTTGGCAACCAAATGCTTTTTGGCAATACCAAATTTTTCTTGCCGTGTGTAACTCGAAAGCTCTATAATTTCCATTCTGTCGAGTAGCGGCGCCGGTATTGTTTCGGTTGTATTAGCCGTTGTTATGAAAACAACCTTGCTTAAATCGTACGGAATATCAATATAATGGTCGGTAAATGTTGAGTTTTGTTCGGGGTCTAACACCTCTAACATGGCAGAGGCGGGGTCGCCTTTATAGTCGCTGCCAAGTTTATCAATTTCGTCCAATAAAATTAACGGGTTGCCACAGCCGGCCGTTTTTAAAGCGTTGATTATTTTGCCGGGCATTGCCGCAACATAGGTGCGTCTATGTCCTCGTATTTCAGATTCGTCGTGCACGCCACCCAAAGAATCTCTGGCAAAACGCCTGCCCATACATTCGGCAATAGTTTTGCCAATTGAGGTTTTACCCACACCGGGTGGGCCCACCAAACAAATAATTTGGCCCTTTATTTCGGGCGATAACAGGTAAACCGAAAGCATTTCTAAAATTCTTTGTTTAACCTTATCCATACCAAAAAAATCACGGTCTAATATTTTTTGGGCTGTTTTAATATCTATTTTTGTGTTGGTAAAACTTTGCCAAGGCAGCTCTATGCAGGTGTCTAAATATCCCCTTATAACACCGCCATCGTGTGAGCCTTGCGGTAACTTTATAAGTTTATTGAGCTCTTTGGTTAGTTTTTCTTTAACCTGAGCCGTGGTGTTTAAAGAATTAATTTTGCCTAAATATTCGGTAAATTCATCTTCTGATGAATCATCGCCATAAAGTTCCGAATTTATGGCCTTTATTTGTTCGCGCAAATAATATTCGCGGTTATTGTCGTCAATTTGTTCCTTAACCTTTTCGCCTAATTCACGGTCAAGTTCTAAAATATGGCGTTCTTTGTCGAGCAGCTCGATTAACAAGGTTGCCCTGTTTTCACTTGAGAGTTCCTCAATAAGCGGAATTTTTTCGGCATAAGGTATATGTAAATTAAAGGCTATGTAATCACAAATTTCGCCTAAATCTTCGGCCTTGCTTTCGGCCACGGTTCTGACAATATCGGGTGCTAATTTTGGCAAAAGCGAGGCATAAAGACCAAACTCTTCTTTTAAACGACGAAGTAGTGTTTCTTTATAAAGCGGATTTTCAAAATTTTCTTCAGGTGGGCATTCTTTGGTTTTTAAAATAAGAACATCGGCGTTGTTATTTAAATTTTCGCCCTCAAAAAAAGCCCTGTATTTATTTTGCACAACCACCTTAACGGTGCCGTCGGGCATTTTTAACATTTGGTTAATGCCTGCAACACAACCCACGGTCGCCATTTCTTTAAGCGGTGGGTATTCCTCTGACATATTAAGTTGGGTTATTAAAAACACCTCTCGCCCTTTATCTAGGGCGTGTTTTAAGGCCTCGAGTGATGCCTTTCGGCCAATATCTAAGCCTGTGGTTGTGCCCGGGAAAGGAACAATACCCCTTAAAACTATTGTGGGTAAAACCTTTTCCCTTAGCATAGTGTTTGACATAGTTTTCCTCCGGAATTAATTGTTTTTAAACTGCAAATTATAAAGCTTGGCATATTCCCCTTCTAAACCTAAAAGTTCGGTGTGGGTGCCGCGCTCGGTAATTTCGCCGTTTGAAATTACGGCAATTTCGTCGGCATTTTTTATTGTTGAAAGCCTGTGGGCAACCACTATTGTGGTGCGGCCGCTGCAAAGTTCTTCAAGTGCCGACTGAATTAGAATTTCGGTTGTGTTATCCAGCGCACTGGTGGCTTCATCTAAAATAAGTATGGGTGGATTTTTAAGGAACACCCTTGCTATACTCAAGCGCTGTTTTTGTCCGCCCGAAAGTTTAACGCCGCGCTCACCAATTTGGGTGTCGTATTTTTCGGGCAAGGTCATAATATAATCGTGTATATTGGCGTTTTTAGCGGCCTCAATAACCTCTTGCTCGGTAGCGTTGGGGCGGCCATATAAAATATTATCTTTAATGCTTGCATTAAACAGGTAAATATCTTGCTGAACAATACCAATATTTTTTCTAAGGCTTTCTAAGGTTATGTTTTTTATATTGGTGCCGTCTATTAAAATTTCGCCGTCTTGCACATTATAAAACCTGGGTAGCAGGTGGCAAAATGTTGTTTTGCCGCCACCGCTGGGGCCCACCAGTGCAAATTTTTGTCCGGCATTAATTTTAAGGCTTATATTTCTTAAAACATCGGCCTCTTCGCCATACCTTGAGGTTACATTTTTAAATTCAATGTTACCTATAATATCGGTTTTAGGTTTGGCTTCGGGTTCGTCTTGTTCGGGCTTTTCGTCCATAATTTCTATAAAGCGTTCAAAACCTGTAACACCCTCTTGATATTGCTCCATAAAATTAATAAGGGTGGTTACGGGGTTTAAAAATACACCAACCGAAACTATAAAGGCCGAATAATCGGCCATATTTATGCTGCCGTTATACAAAAACAAACCGCCAAAAATTAACACAATAACATTAAAAACATCGGTTATAAACGAGGTAAAGGAATGAAACCTTCCCATTAAATTAAAGGCTTCGCGGCGGGCCGACACAAAATATTCGTTGCCCTTTTCGAATTTTAATTCCTCGGTTTTTTTGTTGGTAAATGCCTTTGTAACCCTAATGCCGCTAATGCTGCTTTCAAGCGCAGCATTAATTTCGGCCAGTGATAGCCTGCTTTTTTTAAAGGCTGTTTTCATTTTAAGCCTTAATTTTGCTGCAGCAAAGGTCATAACAGGCACACATAAAAACACAATTAACGAAAGTTTAAGGTTAATTGATGATAAATAAATGAAAGAAACTATTATAGAAATGGAAGAAATAATAACATTTTCGGGGCCGTGGTGGGCAAGTTCGCTTATGCTCATTAAGTCACTCGTCATGCGCGACATAATTTTACCCGTTTCGTTATTATCGTAAAATTTGTAGGGCAATTTTTGCAGGTGGTTAAACATATCGCTACGCATTTGTGCCTGCATTTTAACGCCCATCATATGCCCTTGGTACTGAATAAAATACATAAGCAACATACGCACAAAATAAAGGCTGAGCAACAATACACCCGCCGCTATTATTAAATAATATTTGCGGCCCGGTATTAAATTGTTAAGCATTGTTCGGGTTATAATTGGGTAAACAATGCCTATAACCGATATTGAAAATGATGCCAACATATCAAGCGCAAATATTTTTTTGTGTGGCTTATAGTACTTTAAAAATCTTTTTAACATTTTATACTCCTAAGGTATTTAACTTAAGGTCCAATTAGCTGTATCCACTAAATTAACGGCTATTAATTGGTTTTCTTCGAAAAAGAAATCTATGCGGTGGTTATCTACAGAATAGGTTAAAGCCTTGCAATTTTCTATAACATAAGGCAAAAAGTAAACCTCTTTGTTTTCAACATTCTTTTCGGTAAAATTAATGGCCGGGAATGAGTTTTTAACCTCTTCCATTGTTACATAAGAATTCATTAAAAAACCAAAAGCAGTGCCGTTAAAAACTATGGAAGATATGCCGTTTTGCTCTTTGGCGGTTTCAAAATAAAAACTTGTATCGCCGGCTAAAAAATAGGTGCTTTTATTTTCATTTATTACATAAAAGCCTGTTTCGCCAATGGCGTTTTCATCGTAATTATAGGCTGCTTTAACACTTGCGGTGGGTGTACCCAAGGCAATGTCGCACTCGGGTATTTTACCGGCCTTTAAACATTCTGTTAGGTCATATTTTCCACTACCGCTTGCAGTGTCGCCGTTGCCAGTGCAACCACAAATGCAAAACACAAACAAGAAAACAAGTAATAATGCTGTAAGTTTTTTCATTATTTTTTACCTCCACCATGTTTTATTAATAATTCGTTTCTTTGTTCCCAAAGCCTTTCGGATAAATCCACATAATAGGTGTGTGGCTTTTCAAAACGCTTAACCTCTTCCCACAGGGTTTCAACCTGATGTGCTCGGTAATCAGAAATTTCTTTAACACTTGGGGACTCATAAACCTGGTTGCCGTTTTCGAACAGTTTAACCTGTAGTTTTTTGGCAACAAAATTTTCTACCGTTTTGCGTTTCCAGGTGTGTATTGGGTCAAAAATCTCATATGGCTTTGTATCGTCTATTTTTTCATCATTAAGGGTAATAACATCGGCTATAGCTTTGCCGGTTTCTTTGTCGAATAACCTCCACGGGATTTTCACACCGGGCAATGTTATTTTTGCAGTATTTTCGCTTATTTTAATTCGGGGTGTAACAACACCGTCTTTTTCCACGGCGGCAAGCTTATATACCCCACCAAAAACCGATTCAGGAGCGGCGGTAATCAACCTTTCGCCAACGCCAAATGAATCCACCTTAGCGCCCTGCATTAACATATCTCTGATTAAATATTCATCCAACGAGTTAGACACGCAGATTTTACAATCGGGGTAGCCTGCATCGTCCAACATTTTTCTAACCTTTTTGGTTAAATAGGTAATATCTCCGCTGTCTATTCTAACGCCAACGGGGCGTTTGCCCAATGGCTTTAACACCTCGTCGAACACCCTTATAGCATTTGGTATGCCCGATTTTAAAACATTATATGTGTCTACTAATAAAAGGCAGGTGTTGGGGTAACGCTCGGCATAGGTTTTAAAGGCTAAATATTCGTCTTCAAAAAGTTGCACCCAACTGTGTGCCATTGTGCCCGAGGCAGCAACACCAAAATCTTTGGCCGATTTAATACAAGATGTGCCAACGCAACCGCCAATAACGGCAGCCCTTGCACCGTAAACGGCAGCGTCGTAACTGTGGGCGCGGCGGGCGCCAAACTCCATAACGGCCCTGCCCTGTGCAGCGGTGGCAATACGGTTGGCCTTGGTGGCGATTAATGACTGATGGTTAACGGTTAAAAGCACCATTGTTTCTACCAAAAATGCCTGTATTGCAGGGCCCTTAACCGTTACTATTGGCTCACCCGGGAAAATGGGTGTGCCCTCGGGTATAGCCCAAACATCGCAGGTAAATTTAAAGTTGCTTAAATAGTCAATAAACTCTTCGCAAAACAAATTAAGCGAGCGTAAATATTCAATATCTTCATTATCAAAATGCAGATTATTAAAATATTCTATTAACTGCTCTATTCCCGCCATAATGGCAAAACCGCCATTATCGGGAACCTTTCTGAAAAACATATCAAAATAGGTAATGGTGTCCTTCATATCACTGTTTAAAATGCCATTGGCCATGGTCATTTCGTAAAGGTCCATTATCATGGTTAAGTCTTTAATATCTTTTTTCATTTTACACACTTCCATATATAAATATTATTATATATATAATAAATTAAAAAAACCGTAAAGTCAATAAAAAAGGGAGGCCTAAGCCTCCCCATTTCTAATTTAAAAATTTAATACATTCCGCCCATGCCGGCGCCTGCTGCAGCTGCTGCGGCTGCTGCCGAGGTATCCTCGGGTTTATCGGCCACCAGGCTTTCGGTTGTTAGAACCATAGCGGCCACGCTTGCGGCATTCTCAAGTGCCGAGCGTGTAACTTTTGTTGGGTCCACAATTCCGGCCGAAAGCATGTCGGTGTAAACCTCGTTATAGGCATCGAACCCGTAATTAATTTTGCCCGAAGAAATAATTTTTTCCACAATTACGCTGCCTTCGAGCCCTGCATTAAGCGCAATTTGGCGAATTGGCGATTCAAGTGCCTTAAGCACAATGCTAACACCTGTTTTGGCATCGCCCTCGGTTTCATTTAAAAGCTCGGCAACGGCAGGAATAGCGTTAATTAATGCCACACCGCCACCTGCAACAATGCCCTCTTCAACGGCGGCTTTGGTGGCTGCCAAGGCATCTTCTATGCGCAATTTTTTATCTTTCATTTCTATTTCGGTTGCGGCGCCAACACGAAGCACTGCAACACCGCCCGCTAATTTAGCAAGTCTTTCTTGCAATTTTTCGCGGTCAAAATCGGATGTAGTTGTTTCGATTTGAGCCTTAATTTGATTAACTCGGGCCTTTATTTCGTCGGCATTGCCTGCGCCATCAACAATAATGGTGTTTTCTTTGCCAACCTTAACCTGCCTTGCACGGCCTAATTGCTCTAAGGTTGTGTCTTTAAGCTCTAAGCCTAGTTCTTCGGTAATAACCTCGCCGCCGGTTAAAATGGCAATATCGCGCAACATTTCTTTCCTGCGGTCACCAAAGCCCGGGGCCTTAACGGCAACACAGGTAAATGTTCCCCTCAATTTGTTTAATACTAAGGTAGATAAAGCCTCGTTTTCAATATCTTCGGCAATAATGAATAACTTTTTACCGGTTTGAACAATTTGCTCAAGCAGTGGTAAAAGCTCTTGAATATTGGAGATTTTTTTATCGGTAATTAAAATTAGCGGGTCATCTAACACGGCTTCCATTTTGTCGGTATCGGTTACAAGGTAAGGAGATAAATATCCGCGGTCAAACTGCATACCCTCTACAACCTCGGTATAGGTTTCGGCAGTTTTAGATTCTTCAACGGTTATAACGCCATCGGCACTAACCTTAGCCATAGCCTCGGCAATTAATTTGCCGATAAATTCATCGCCTGCCGAAACGGTGGCAACACGGGCAATATCTTCGTTGCCGCTGATTTTTTGTGAGTTTTTAATTACGGTAGAAATTGCTGTATCCACAGCCATTTTAATACCCTTTTTAACAACCATTGGGTTGGCGCCTGCAGCCACATTTTTCATTCCATCGTTAATTAAGGCTTGGGCCAAAACCGTAGCGGTAGTTGTGCCATCACCTGCGGCATCGTTAGTTTTAACCGATACCTCTTTAACAAGTTGTGCACCCATATTTTCAAATGCATCTTCAAGTTCAATTTCTTTGGCAATGGTAACACCATCGTTAGTAATAAGCGGTGCGCCAAACCTTTTATCGAGCACCACATTCCTGCCTTTAGGGCCTAAAGTAACCTTAACGGCGTCGGCCAATTTGTCTACACCGGCTTGTAATGCCTTGCGAGCTTCCTCGCCAAAAATTATATTTTTAGCCATAAAATTCACTCCTATAAATTATTCTACAATAGCCAAAATGTCGGACTGGCGCACAATGCTGTATTCCACGCCGTCCACCTTAATTTCGTTTCCGGCATATTTAGATATAATTACGCGGTCGCCAACCTTAACGTTCATTTTAACCTCGTTGCCGTCTACAATGCCGCCCGGGCCCACTGCTACAACCTCGGCAATTTGCGATTTTTCTTGAGCCGCTGCGGCTAATATAATTCCGCCCTTTGTGGTCTCGGCTGCTTCGGCCGCTTTGGTTACCACGCGGTCGGCTAAGGGTTTAATAACCATTTATAAATGCCTCCTAAAAGTTAATGTTTTACAAATTAGCACTCTTTGTTTTAGAGTGCTAATTATATTGTACTCGTTTTTTTGGAAAAATCAAGCAATTTAATAAAAATTATTATTTTGTTAATATTTCTGCTGCTATTTTTGGGGGTAATATAAACTTTAATGCCTTTTTTTCTATTTGGAATTTAACCTTATTTCTATGTATAAGTTCGCCGTCTAAATTAACGGGCATTGGATTTTCCGATTCAATTTCCATGCTAGTGCATCTGCCCATAGTGCAGCAATCAAGGCCTTCGTGTTGGCCTTTTTCATAAACCTTTACAAGCGGCGGAATTTTTAGTTTTGATATTTTATCAATAACCGCAAAATCTAAATTACCGTCCATTGGATTAGCGTGTGGGGCGCTTTTAAAGCCACCGCCATAAATCGGACCATTGGCACAAACGGCAAATAAGCAATCCTTTTCGTCAAACGGCTTGCCATCTATTTTAATTTTAAGCCTCACCCCAATTTTGCTTAAAAAAGTTTTAACGAGCGCTAATTTATAGGCAGTGTTGCCGCTAATGCCGGGAATTCTTTTAAAAAGTCGCATTTGGTCGGCCACAATGGCATCCATTCCCACCGAGCAACTGTTAATACAGTAAAACTCGTTAGCCTTTATTAAGTCAATATCTATGGTTTGGCCGTTTATTAAAGAAGGTAAATCTAAAAATTCTTTTTTACCGCCAAAATATTTTAAAAAGTCATTAGCCGAGCCATAAGGTATAGTGCCGAAAGATACATTACTATGCCCTATTATGCCGTTTATAACCTCGAAACAGGTGCCTTCGCCCCCACAAGCAAATATACGCAGTTCATCGCCCGTTAATGCTTCGGCATTGGCAATTTTTTGGGCATGGCCCTGTTTTTGGGTAACAAAAATTTTGTAATTATCGCTACCGTTAAAATACTCGTCAATTTTAGGGATAATATCTTCGCCTTTTCCCTTACCTGCTACCGGGTTAATTATAAAAATATATCTCATTTTATTTTTCCTTAAAATACATAAATAATTGGCATTTAATCATACCGTTATAAAGTTTTCGGCGTTTGTCGGCCGTGCGTCCAAAAATTCTTTCGAATTCGTCGTGTGGGCTTATAACATAATATTTTTTACCGCTCTCGTTTACAAACACCTTACCCATTATTTCATAAAGCCTTTCGGCCGATTGTATATCTAAAAGCCTTTCGCCATAAGGCGGGTTGGTTATTGTAAGCGTTCGACCTTCGGGCAGGGTGAAATCTTTAATATCGCGCACATGGGCCTTAATATATTTTTCCACCCCTATTTTTTTGGCGTTCGCAAGGGTTAGTTCCACACAATTGGGGTCAATGTCGAACCCTGTGGCTTCAAATGTAATATTTCGTCTAATGGCGTCTAATGCATCAGAACGCTCGTTACGCCAAACGCTATCGGGAATAAACCCGAACCGTTCTGCAGCAAAAAATCGGTTTATGCCGGGGGCTATATGGGCGGCGTGCATTGCTGCCTCAATTAAAATAGTGCCCGAACCGCAAAATGGGTCAAAAAGCTTTGTGTCGGGGTAAATTCGAGCGGTATCACACATTGCGGCGGCCAAGGTTTCTTTAAGCGGTGCATCGTTAGAATTGCGCCTATATCCCCTTTTATGAAGCCCCTCGCCCGAGGTATCTATCATTACCGAAACAGTATCTTTCATAATAGAAAACCTTATTTTATATTCGGTGCCGGTTTCACTAAACCAACTAACATTATATTTGCTTTTAAGGCGGTCAACAATAGCCTTTTTAATAATGGACTGACAGTCGGGTATGCTGAACAGTTTAGAATTAAGACTGTGTCCGTTTACCGGGAAAGCATCATCTCGGCCGATAAAATCTTCCCAATTAAGTGCCTTTACCCCATCGAAAAGTTCGGTAAATGTAAGGGCTTTAAACTCGCCTACCAAAATAAGCACACGCTCGGCATAGCGGGTGTTAATATTAACCTTTGCAAGTGTAGTAAAATCGCCCGTAAAACGAACCCTGCCGTTTTCGGCCATAACATTTTCTACACCCATTCTTTTAAGTTCATCTGCTAAAATACCCTCAATACCAAAAAGGCACGGGGCCACCATATTCATTTGCATTGCTTTTTCCCTTTTTAAATAATTTTGCTTGCGTGCCTTGTAACATGGCACCCTATATTTACTGCTACAGGCAAGCCCGCAATATGTGTAGGGGCGTATTCTATATTAACGGCAAGTGCCGTTGTTTTACCCCCGAAGCCCTGCGGACCAATGCCCAATTTGTTGATTTCTGAAAGCAATTTTTGTTCTAATGCTTTATAATATTCGCTCTTCGGCGAGTTTTCAACACCACACAAGGCTTGCTTAGCAAGCAAGGCACACTGCTCAAAATCGCCCCCAATGCCCACACCAACAACTATTGGCGGGCAGGGGTTTGCTCCTGCTTTTTTAACAACCCCTACCACAAAATCAATAACACCCTGCTCTGCATCGTGGGGGGTTAACATTTTTACAGCGCTCATATTTTCGCTGCCAAAGCCCTTTGGTGCCACGGTTATTTTAACCTTATTGCCATTCACTATTTTGGTGTGTATTACGGCCGGTGTATTATCGCCCGTGTTGTTACGATTTAATGGGTCGGACACCACCGATTTACGAAGCAACCCGTTTTCATAGCCTCTTTTAACACCTTCATTTACAGCGGTATACAGGTCGCCACCGGTAAAATGAACATCTTGACCTATTTCTAAAAACACTACCGCCATGCCGGTATCTTGGCAAATGGGCAAGCCGGTGTTGTGGGCTACCTCTAAATTGCGACAAATATCGCACATAATGCTTTTGGATAGCGGCTCGGTTTCATTATTTGCGGCCGATAAAATGCTTTTTTCTATGCCGTTTGGCAATTTGCGGTTTGCAGTAATACAAAGTTTTGCAACACATTCAGTTACCGCCAAAACATTAATTTCTCTTAATTTCATTTTTTCACCTTTAAAAAAAGCAGACCGTGTTGCCTAAATTCTTATTAGAACCTAAAGCCTACGGTCTGCCGATAAACTACCTGGCTCCGCCGCGTTTAGAACGGTGAGCATCAAGATTTTTTCGTTTTAAATCAGAAAATTTTTCTTCGCTGGTTTGTTTAAATTTATTCATCATTTCTTCAAACGTTGCCGGCTCGGTTTTTTTTGCCGACCAAACAAAAGAATTGTTGGAAGGCTTTGCTGCCGAGTTTTTTTGCGGCCTTTGAGGTTTGTTTTCGGCTCGTTTTTGTTCGGTAGCGCGTTTAATACTTAACGATACTTTACCGTCTTCGCCAATATTTAAAACCTTCATTTTAACAACATCGTTTTCTTTAACGAAATCTCGTATTTCGCTAACATAGGTGCTGGATACTTCGGATATATGAACCATACCTGTTTGTGATTCGCCTAAATCTACAAAAACACCAAAATTAGTAATACCTGTAATTTTACCTTCAACTATTTGACCAACGCTGAGCTGCATTTGAGCTAAAATCCCCCTTAAAGACATACCTAATTGCCGGAAATATCTACATAAACCTGTTCATCGGCATATACAAAACCTAAACGCTCCCTTGCAGCCTTTTCTATAATTTCATTTTCATTTCCGCTTTCCAGCAGAGCTGTTAAGCTTTCAATTTGTGAAATTTTTTCAGCCTTAATTTGCTCTAGGCGTGCTAATGAATTTTGCCCGATTATAAGTTCCCGCCAAAGTCCGCAAAGCGAAATTATCATATAAACCGAAACCGCAAAAATAGTAACACGCAAAATAACGCTGCTTTTCTTTTTTTGATTCTTTTTCAATGACATTACACCTTATATACGGCTATACCGAAATTAATTTTTTTTAGTATACACCATTTTACCCACTGCTTTCAAGAACTTTTTTAAAATTTTAGCTATTTTTTGTGCTTTTTTTGAAAAAAAGGTAAAAATTTTACCCAATACGCCCTTAAAACGCAATAAAGCCGACCTAAACGCCTTAATTAACGCGCTTATTAGCCTTGAAAGCAGGTTGGACAATGTGAAATAAAAGGCACAAAAACCAAACAATATGCCAAACAATAAATAGTTGCGAACCTGACCGTTAGATAATGCCAAAAGCATTATAAAGGTTACAAAAGCTATTAATATAAAAAATATTATATCTTGAAAAAATATTGCTATTGCAGAATACTTTTTAGCGGCGCGCACGCCTTTAAAAAAACTGTAAAAAACGCTATACCCCACGCCGAACAGTACCGATATTAAAAAAGAAGCAATTTGCGAATTAATGCTTACCTTCCACATAATTATTTAAACAACCTGGAAAGCAATCCACCACCCGTTTTACCTTGGGTGTAAACCAACGCTACAATATCGCCTTCTATTTGCAGTTCGCCCTTATCGGTGCTGAAGTTTCCCATTTTTAACATATTGCCTTTAATGGTAATATCGCCTAAATTTGTTACGGCAGTAATTGTTTGGTCATCAAACCCTAAAACATCTTTTACGCCTGTCAGCAAAACTTTTTTGCGGTTTTCAAGTATAATATTGTGTCCTGCATTCTCTTGCATCATAAAACATCACCCATACAATGTATGAGTGATGCAATATATTTTATGAATTTAATCTATAATTTCATAAAGATTTTCGGCCTCTTCACGTTTTACGGTCTCGCGCACATTGGTTACCTTAATTTTAACACATCGTGTGCCAAAATTAATTTCAATAACATCGCCAACCTTAACTAAATAAGAAGCACGCGCAGTTTTACCGTTAACGCTCACCCTACCACCATCGCAGGCTTCGTTAGCAATGGTGCGACGTTTTATAATGCGGGCAACCTTTAAAAATTTATCTAACCTCATAACTACCTCACGAAAAAGACCGCCTTAAAGGCGGTCTTTTCAAAACAATTTAACTTATTTTGCTACAGCGTCTTTTAAAGCTCTGCCTGCTTTGAAAACAGGAACCTTTGTAGCAGCAATTTTAATTTGCTGTTTGGTTTGTGGGTTAATACCTGTTCTTGCTGAGCGCTCGCGAACTTCGAATGTACCAAAGCCTACAAGCTGAATTTTTTCACCCTTTTTGAGTTCTGCCTCTACGGTAGAAATAAGGGCTGCTAAAGCTTTGTCAGCATCTACTTTTTTAATGCCGGCTTTGTCTGCAATAGCTGCAATTAATTCTGATTTGTTCATTTCGAGAAACCTCCAAAATTTTATTTCTAACGGATACCATCCGTTTGAATACATTCCTTTGCTTCATCCCATAAAGCATCTAGTTGCTTTAGTGAAGCATTTTTTATATCCACCCCACGCTCTAAAGCAATTTTTTCTAAAACGCTAAAGCGTGAAATAAATTTGTTTGTTGCAAAGTTTAGGGCTTGTTCGGCGTTAACGCCAATAAACCGCGAAATATTTACTACCGAAAATAACAAATCGCCAAATTCTTCAAAAATTTGTTGCTCGTTATTAATCTCTAAAGCCTCTTTGAGTTCTGCGGTTTCTTCGGCAAGTTTGTCCATTGGACCGTTTAAATCAGGCCAATCAAAACCCACCTTGGCTGCTCTTTTTTGCACCTTGGCAGCCCGCATAAGTGCCGGAAAAGCCATTGGAACACTGGTTAATGTGTCGGTAACGGTGGATTGACTTTTTTCCTGCATTTTAATTTTGTCCCAATTTTTTAACACCTCGGCAGAGTTTTCAACCGAAACATTAGAAAAAACATGTGGGTGTCGAATTATCATTTTTTTAGCAACAGAGTTAATAACGTCCGAAATATTAAACTGCCCATTGTCGCTGGCTATTTGCGAATGCAGGGCAACCTGCAAAAGAACATCGCCTAATTCTTCGCAAAGGGCATCGTTGTCGGAATTATCTATTGCATCGGCTACTTCGTAGGTTTCCTCTATAAAATCGTTTCTTATAGATTCATGAGTTTGTTCCCTGTCCCACGGGCAACCTTGGGGTGAGCGTAATATTCGAATGATTTCAATAAAATCTTCAAATGTAAATTTTTCAATACTCCCCACCATATTTAAATTTACCATATTTTCTCCAAGAAATCAATATTTTTGTTGTAAATTACACAAAAGTTTTAATTTTCTGTGTTTTGCACAAAATTAAGGTTACGTTATATTGCTTTTTCACCAATAAAACGGTTGTTTTTTGCTTTAAGCTGCAATAATTTTTTGAATGGCCAATAACAAAATATTGGTTAAATCGGCCTCGGCAAGTTGGTTTAAGGCTTGATAATCACCGGCGGCATCGGCGCCTGCATCATCGGATATTTTGCGCACAGCGGCAAACCTAATGCCAAAAGAATAGCACACCGATGCTATTGCGGCCGTTTCCATATCGCACGACATAGCATTAAAATTATTTTTAAGACTTTCTCTTAATTCGTTGTTGCTCACAAAGCAATCACCGCTAACGGCGGTGCCGTTTTTAGCGCCAGCCACTATATTATTTAAAATGCCGGTCAACTTGCTGTCAGCCGTGTAAATATATTTTTGCCCGGGTTTTTCACAGGGTTTATAACCAATTCCGGTTAAATCAAAATCGTGCTCTAAAAAACTGTTAGGGACAGTAATTTCACCCCTGGAAATGCCCGAAATTCCGCCTGATAAACCACAATTAAGTATTATGCCATAGCCATTTGCTGCCAAAAATGCAGCTGCAGTTGCGGCGTTAACCTTGCCTATTCCGCAAAGAATTGCCGTTACCAGCGCCTCACAACCATTGCCACTAACATTAAACTGTAATGCCTTTTTGCCAAACATCATAATGGCCTGTGCCTTTAATTCGGCCGCCTTTTTTTCAAGCGGTAAAAATTCGTCTTCGTCGGCAATAATTATGCCTATTTTTATAATTTCTTTCATGGCTTATTCGGTAAAAATTAATTTTGCACCACAGTGGCTGCAAAAGGCAGAATTTTCGCCTACGGCAGCGCCGCATTCGGCACAAATTCGGCCGCCTTTAATTCTTACTATTTCCTCTTTTGCTAATTCTATTTCGTTAATTTCGCTTTCTATTTGCGAAATAAGCGCCTTTATTTCGTCGGATGCTGAATCGTCATTTTTAAAACTCTCGTAGCAAATTTTGCCCAAAGCAACATAGCTTTTGTTTAGCCTGTTTTCTATAGACGCAATATCATATTTTTGCTTACCGATTGCAACGGCTTCACCCGTTTTCTTTTTAGCAACGCTAAACATATCTTTTGCTTTAACAATAGCTTCATCTAAAAAATCCATACAAAAAATTCCTTTCATTATAGATTAATTTAATTATAAAATAAACGGCGGTTAATATCAAGTTTTATTTGAATACCTACTATAAAACTCGGTTATTTTGGCCTTGCGGGCCATAAGTTCATCAAAGCCGGTTATATATTCGTAAGGGTATTTATAATTAAAAATACGCTCAATGGTTTTACCATAAGGCTCACGCAGTTTTGTTACGGCCGAAGCCCCACAAGCTAAAATCGTATGGGTTTCATCCATAATATAAACATTATAATACCCCTCAAAACCTTTTTTAGCATAACCCACATTTTCTAAATTACCAATGGTTTTGCTCTGCCTATACATATAGTATGGCAAAATTCCGACAATAGATAATGCTTTTTTGGCATAACACACCATATCTGATGCATCTTGACCATTATTAAAAAACTGCTCTGCCTTATTTTTGTTAAAATTCGATGCCCTTTTTAAACTTAAAGAATGCACCGTAACATTTTCGGGGTTTAAATTAATAATTTGGTCAACACTGTTCTTAAAACTTTCGAAACTGTCAGACGGAAGACCTGCAATTAAGTCCATATTTATATTATTAAACCCAAGTTTTCGGGCTAATAAAAAGGCTTCTTTGGCATCTTTTGCGGTGTGGCGGCGACCAACCGCTTCTAAAACGGCATCATTCATGGTTTGCGGGTTTATGCTTATTCGTGTGGCTCCGCCGTTTTTAATGGCTATTAATTTTTCTTCTGTTATGGTGTCGGGGCGGCCGGCCTCTACGGTATATTCCAATAAATTCGTTAAATCAAATTTATTTTTAACACAATCCATTATAGCAGTTAATTGCTCGGCCGAAAGGGTTGTGGGGGTGCCGCCACCTATGTATATTGTTTTTAACCGAAGCCCATTTTGTTTGGCAATTTTAGCGGTTAACTTAATTTCGGTTAAAAGCTTTTCTAAATAATCGGGTATAAGTTTTTGCGATTTTTCTACCGAATGTGAAACAAATGAGCAATATGCACAACGCGAAGGACAAAACGGTATTGAAATATAAAGACTGAATGAATTTGGGGTGGATTTGCTTATAACCATATTCTCTAAAGCCGAAGTTTCCCGGCAGAGTTCCACCTTTTCGGGCGAGACTAAAAGTTCGTCTTTAAAATATTGTTCGGCGGCTGTTTGCCCCATATTTTTTACAAGGGAGGAATAAAGTTTAGCAGGTCTAACGCCCGTTAAAATGCCCCATTTAGCCGTATAACCGGTGGCAACGGTAAAACAGTTATACAAACACACCGCTATGGCGCGCTCTAAAACCTTGGAAGCATCTTCATCGGTTTTTTCTATGCTCTTTTCACTTTTATAGGTCTTGCCGTTTATATATAGTTCGGCCGTTACCTTTTGCTCGTTTTGCAAAACAGCGGTTACAGCATAAAGTTCAGATTCTTCTATATAATCTAAAATATTGATTTTTTCGAACGGCAAAAACAGCCTGCAAAGTTTTTCGGTTTCGTAGTTAAACGAATGGTTGATATTACATAAATTCATAACTAAACAGTTCTTAAATAATAATTATTTTCTCTTTCAAAATTTAGGGTAGTTTTGGGTCCGTGCCCCGAATAAACAATATAATCGCCCTTTAAATTTGCCAACAATTTAAGGCTTTCAAGCATTTCGGAGTAATTAGCCGTGGCAAAATCGGTGCGGCCGATGGTTCCCAAAAACAATGTATCGCCACTGAAAATTACATTATCCATCAAAAAGCAAACGCTGCCGTTTGTGTGGCCGGGCGTTTCAAGCACGGTTAATTCTTGGCCACCTAAATCGATTTTTTGGTTATTACTTAAAACAACATCGGGCTCGATGACAAAAGGCTTGCCCAAAAACATTAAAGACAGGTTGGTGTTTGGGTCTTTAAGGTTATCCGCCGCATTTACCGATGCCATTACCGAGCAACCCCATTCGGCCTTTACTGCGTTAACCCCTAAAATATGGTCAATATGGCAGTGGGTAAGCAATATATATTTGTGTTTTTTGCCCTTGTTTTCTTTAACAAAATTTACAAGCTCACCTTCGTAAAAGGCGGGGTCTATAACGGCGGCAAAATCGGCGCCGCTCAAAGCGTAGCAATTGGTTTGGTAACTACCCAAAACAAACCTTTTAATTTCCATTATTGCCTCCAAATTGTTGTGTCTAAAGTTATGGTAACGGGTCCGTCGTTTAGAAGTTCCACCTTCATATCGGCTCCGAAAACGCCCTTTTCCACGGTTTTAACACCGTTTTCTTTTAAAAGAAGGCAAAATTTATCGTACATTTCTTGTGCGACTTGGGGGTGCATGGCATTCGTAAACGAAGGCCTGTTGCCTTTTTTTGTGTTAGCACACAATGTGAAATTCGAAATAACTAAGGCTTGGCCATCTACCTGCAAAAGTGATAAATTCATTTTATCTTCACTGTCGCAAAATATTCTTAAATTCGCTATTTTTTGGGCTAAAATTTCAGCATCGGCTAAAGTGTCGCTCTGTTCAATACCAAGCAACACTAAAAAACCTTTATTAATGCTGCCACACACACTGTCATCCACCGTTACCTTAGCGTGCTGCACAAGTTGAATTATTGCTTTCATAAAAAACTCCTACTTATTAATTCTTTCTACGCTAAACACTCCGTGTAGCTTTTCTATATGGTTTATAATATTTTTCAAATGCTCAAGGCCTTCGGTGCTAATGGTAACATCTATTAAACAGTTGCCACTTTTTGCAGGACGCGCATTAACACTATGCAGCGACACATGCATGTTATAAAGGGTTGTTGTGATGTCGGCCAAAAAGCCATCGCGGTTAAGTCCCATAATTTGAAGTGATGATGTAAACATTTTGTTCTTGCTTTGAACGGCCCAGTGCGAGTTAATCCACCTGCCGGGTTCTTCGGCGGTTGATATATCTTTAGGC
The DNA here is from genome assembly GCA_045651765.1 of Acutalibacteraceae bacterium. Taxonomy (GTDB): domain Bacteria; phylum Bacillota; class Clostridia; order Oscillospirales; family Acutalibacteraceae; genus SIG565. Next base: position 28,622 of record JAZRSY010000023.1, read on the forward strand.
ACATTAATGCAATCCCGCTTATGAATGGAAACACCATGCCCGCGGGTAACAAAGCCGATAATATCATCGCCCGGGAGTGGCGCGCAACATTTTGAAAATTTAATAAGGCAATCGGGCAGACCGTCTACAATAACGCCATCGGCCGAGGCTTTGTGATTAACCGGGACTACCTCTATCACATCATTTTTAACGCTTGATTTTTTAAGCTTATTGTAATCGTCTTTAATACGGGGCATTATTTTAGAAAGTAAAATACCACCGTATCCTATTGCTGCATAAAACTCCTCGCCATTAGGCATTTTAAATTTTTTGGCTAAATCTTCAATAAAATCTTCAAATTCATCGTCGGTTAAATTAATATAATTCCGCCTGAATTCTGCTTCAATCTCGTTTTTACCATTCTCAATATTTTCGGCACGTTTTTCCTTTTTAAACCAAGAGCGTATTTTAGCCTTAGCGCCATTAGTAACGGTCATATTAAGCCAATCGCGGCTGGGGCCGTGACCTTCTTGATTGGTGGTTAAAATATCTATAATCTCGCCGGTTTTTATAACGTGGTTAATGGGCACAATTTTGCCGTCAACCTTAGCGCCAATCATTCTAATACCAACGGCAGTGTGAATGGCAAAGGCAAAATCTATAACGGTGGAACCTGCCGGCAGATTTATAACATCACCTTTAGGTGTTACGGCAAAAACATCGTCTTGCGCTAAATCGACCTTAATGTTGGTTATAATCTCGGCCGAATCGCCAACCTCGTTTTGATTTTCAAGTATCTGGCGCACCCAAGCCAGCTGTTCTTCCATGTTGGTGTTATTTTCGGTAACGCCGGCTTTATATTTCCAGTGCGCCGCAATACCGTATTCGGCAGTGTGGTGCATATCCCAGGTCCTAATTTGAATTTCAAACGGAATACCCTCACGGCCAATAACCGTTGTGTGCAGCGACTGATAACGGTTGGGCTTGGGCATAGATATATAATCTTTAAATCTGCCCGGAATGGGGCGGAACATATCGTGCATAATGCCCAAAATGTTATAACAGTCGTTTACTGTATCGGTGATAATTCTAATGGCATAAATATCATAAATTTCATCAAAATCTTTGCCTTGAACATACATTTTGCGGTAAATACCGTGAATAGATTTAACGCGCGATTGTATTGAAATTTTAGTGTCGGGTATGACAGACGCCAACCTGCCTTTAATTTTTTCGCTAATGGAATCTAATATTTTTTCGCGGTTTTCTTTTCTTACCTTAAGCAACTGCTCAATTTCGTTATATGCGGGGGAATCCAAATGTTTTATGGATAAATCTTCTAATTCTTCTTTAATTGGGCGTATACCAAGCCTATGCGCTATTGGGGCATAAATTTCCAGTGTTTCTACCGATTTTTCAAGTTGTTTGTAATCGGACATAGCGTCGATAGTGCGCATATTGTGCAGTCTGTCGGCCAATTTTATAATAATTACCCTAATATCTTCGGCCATGGCCATAAGCATTTTCCTTAGGTTTTCGGCCTGTTGTTGCTCTTTGGTGGTATAGGTAATTTTACCCAGTTTTGTAACACCGTCTACAATATAGGCAACCTCTTTGCCAAACTGCTTTGTAATATCTTCTAATGTAATTTCGGTATCTTCTACAGTGTCATGCAAAAGTGCTGCCGCTATAGATTCGCTATCCATTCCTAAGGTTACTATTATTTTAGCAACATTATAGGGGTGTAAATAGAATTCTTCTTTAGAAGAGCGCAACTGACCTTTATGAGCGTTTACACAACACTCATAGGCCTTTTTTATCAAATTATAATCGTATTCGCCGCCTTGGTTTTCCATAAGCTTAACTAAATTATTATAATTTTCTAAATAGTTTTGTTCCATATTAACACCTCTTTCTTAAGAATTAAGTATTTTAGAATCGGCCAAATTAGCCCTTTTGCCTTGGTTTAATTTTAAATAACAAACCGAGCCGATATTTTGCGTTTTAACTAAATCCAACTCTTTTAAAACATCTATTGCTACTGCTGTTTTAAAAAAGCCCAAAGTATCTATAAACCTTTGCCTTACCGTTTCTTCGGTTACATTTTCTTTTATGAAACGGTAAACCATTCCGATTTCTTCCCTGGTTGGTTTTGCGGCCGAGGTTGTCTCGCCCAATTTAAAGTTATTATATAGGGCAATATCGTTAAACATTTTATCTTGATTTACGCCCGATTTTCTAAACCCTTTAATTATAACCGAAACGCTTTGTTTGCCTAAATATTCGTTAATATCCAGCGTTACGGCAATATCAATAATATCGCCCACATTAAACGGGAATGCGCCTTCCGGCACACCAAATGCAATGGCGTTAAGGCTAACCTTATCGCGCCCTAATAACAATTTTGTGTGTTTGCCGCCTATGCTCGAAACCCTTAAAATCTCCAGATTATAAATTGCAAAAACGGGGGTTGGGTTGGCGGCGCCAAATGGCTCTAAATCTTTAAGCGCTTCTACAATATCTAACGAAATTGCGGCGGGATTTAATTTGCAATCTAATTTAAGCACAGGAAAAACCAACGGCATACTTTTAGCGTAATTATTAATGCAAATTCTAAGTTCTTCAACCTGCGAGTCTTCTATGGTAAGGCCTGCAGCAAGGTTGTGCCCACCAAACTTATAAAGCAAATGTTCACATTCCTTTAGGGCATTGTAAAGTGAAAATCCCTCGATACTTCTGCCCGAGCCCGAAGCAAATCCGTTTTCTTCGCTTGATAATAATATGCTTGGTTTGCCGTATTTTTCGGTAATTTTGGCCGCTACTATGCCCAGTACACCGTGGTGCCAGTCTTTGCCGCAAACCACAATTACCCTATCATAATTGTACCCGTTTTGCTCTATAATTTTTATGGCTTGTTCATATATTTCTTGTTCTGTTGCTTGGCGCAATTTGTTTTGTGTTTCTATAAACTCGGCCAGGGTGTTGGCTTCGTTAAAATTATTGCTAAGCAACAGTTTTAACGCCGGTTCGGCGCTGCCCATTCGGCCTGCCGCATTAATTCTGGGCGATAATCCAAAAGCTATTTTACCTGCCGTTAGACTGCCTTTGCCTATTCCGGCCGAATTAAGCAGGGCTAAAATTCCCATTTTTTTGGTTGTATTTATTGCCTTTATACCCTCACGCACAGCCACACGGTTTTCATCAAGCAGTGGCATAATATCGGCCACTAGACCTATTGCTAATAAATCGGCGTATTGATTAAGTAGTTCTTCGGGTTCTTTACCCGACAAAGCACAAACCAACTTAAAGGCGACCATAACGCCGCTTACATCTTTAAATTCGCAACTACTTCCGCTTAAATGCGGGTTAACAAGCGCTATAGCATTTGGTAAAACCTCGGGCGGCAAATGGTGGTCGGTTACCACCGTTTCTATTCCCAAATTTTTGGCATAATCAATTTCTTCTACGGCCGAAATTCCGTTATCCACCGTTATAATTAAATCTACCTCTTGCTTTTTTAAGGTATCTACGCAATCAAAGCTCATGCCATAGCCGTCTGAAAACCTGTTTGGTATATAGTAAACCGCATTGGCGCCCCTTTCCAAAAGGTAACTGTAAAGCAGTGCAGTAGAGGTTATGCCGTCGCAATCATAATCGCCCAAAACGGCAATTTTTTTTCCACTTTCAATGGCAGTATTAACATATTCGGCTGCTGCCGCCATGTTAGGAATATCGTATGGGGAGGAAAGCATTGGCTCGGCAGATAAAAACAGTTCTAACTCTTCGGGGGTGGTAAACCCACGCGATAGCGCTATTAAAGTAACAAACGGGTCGGCCCCTGTTTGCTCAGCCAAAGCGGATGCCGTCGGTTTATCAACATCCGAAACAACCCATTTTTTATAAGCCATAATGCCACCTCCTTTTATTTGTTTAATCAATTTATTTTACCATTTATTACACCATTTTGCAACAAAAGGCTTTAATAATATTATAAAATATATTAACTTTATAATAAATTCTTGCCGAAACGGTTTATATGTGATAAAATATATAGGATAACTAACAGCCAAAGGGGTAATAATATGCAAACGAACGAAAAGAAAAAGGTTTTAAGTTGTATTCAGCCAAGCGGAATGTTAACGCTGGGCAACTATTTGGGTGCGCTTAAAAACTGGAAGAATATGCAAAACGAATTCGATTGCACCTATGCCGTGGCCGATTTACACGCCATAACCGTGCGCCAAGAACCCGCAAAGTTGCGCCAACAAATATATTCAACCTGCGCTTTGCTTTTAGCGCTGGGCATAGACCCTGCCAACAATACGCTTTTTGTTCAGTCGCACGTGGCCGCACATTCACAACTTGCATGGTTGCTTTCTTGCTACACTCAGTTTGGAGAGCTTTCACGTATGACTCAATTTAAAGAAAAATCTCTAAAACATGCCGACAACATAAATGCCGGTTTGTTCTCCTACCCCGTGCTGATGGCGGCCGATATTTTACTGTATCAACCCGATTTAGTTCCCGTTGGTGCCGACCAAAAGCAACACCTTGAAATAGCACGCGATATTGCCGTTAGGTTTAACGGTATTTACGGCAATGTTTTCACAGTGCCCGAACCTTATATCGCCAAAACAGGTGCCAGGGTTATGTCGCTGCAAGACCCAAGCAAAAAAATGTCCAAATCGGACGAAAACATTAACTCTTGGGTAGCTATTCTTGATAGCAAAGATGATATTATAAGAAAATTTAAGCGCGCCGTTACCGATTCCGAAGCCAAGGTTTGCATTGGCGAAAATAAATTGGGCATTAATAACCTTATAGGTATTTATTCGGCCATAACAGGCAAAACCGAACAAGAAATTACCAACGAGTTTGAAGGCAAAGGTTATGGCGACTTTAAAATAGCCGTTGGCGAAGCCGTAGCCGAAGAACTACGCCCCATTCAAGAAAAGTACAACACATTCATTGCCGACAAAAAGCAACTTGAAGATATTTATAAAGAAGGTGCCATGAAGGCTGAGTACACCGCCCGCCGCACACTTTCTAAGGTTATGAAAAAGGTTGGTTTTGTTTTATGATTCGGTTAATTGGCAACCACCGAGTTATAGGTGCCATAGAAAATTCTGCCAAAAACTCAACACTGCCCCACGCCATTATTTTAGAGGGCGACGAAGGCACAGGCAAACACACTTTAGCACAATTTATTGCTTTATCTTCGGTTTGCAGCGGTATTAACAAACCCTGTGAAGTTTGCCGTGAATGTAGGCTTTTTTTAAACAAGAACCACCCCGATGTTGCCTACATTAAACCCGAAGATAAAAAAAAGAGCATTTCGGTAGAACAAATTAGAAACTTAAGGGCCGATGCCTTTGTCAAATCGCACCTGGGCGGAAAAAAGGTTTATATTTTCGAAAAGGCCGACAGTATGAACGACGCTTCGCAAAATGCGTTGTTAAAAATACTTGAAGAACCGCCACAAAACATTGTGTTCGTTCTTTTGTGTGAATCGGCCGCCAAGATGCTGCAAACCATAATTTCACGTTGTGTTGTTTTTAGCCTTGTGCCGCCAAGTTTTTCCGAGGCGCTCCAATTTTTAAAATCAAATTGCAAAGCACCCGAAGAAAACATTAAAAACACTTTACAACTAACCCATAACAACATTGGCAAAAGCCTTGAGTTATTAAAAAAGAAGTCAAACGAAAAATCTAAAATTGCAAATGAGTTTTGCTCGGCCTTAACCAATGGCGCCCCGGCTTACGAACTGCTTAAAATAGTAAAACCATTGGAAAAGGACCGCCTTTTAACCTCAGATTTTATAAACAAGTTAAAGCTTAATATTACCGATTTAATTCGCGAAAATCCAGGTGGTAATAATGTGCCCGACCTTGTAAAGAAATATGATATTATTTGCCAAAGTGAAGCCTTTTTAGCACTTAATGTTAATTTACCGCTATTTTTTACCGCTTTGGTTTCCAATTTGGTAGAATACGCCTAAACGGAGGATTATATGACAGAAGTTGTTTCAATAAAATTTAAACAAGATGGCCGAATTTACTTTTTCAGCCCCGCCAACATTACCCTTAACAATGGTGATTATGCCGTTGTGGAAACCTCACGCGGAATAGAATGTGGCCTTGTGTACGAAGGCAACCATATGGTGCCTGACAGCAAAATTACCGTTCCGCTTAAAAATGTTTTGCGCCTTGCCGACGAAAAGGATTTAGCTAAGCTTAACGCCAACATTAAAAAACAAGACGAAGCCTTCGAAGAATGCACCAAACTAATCGCTGCACACAAATTGGAAATGGATTTAACAAGGGTTGAATGTTCGTTCGATGGCAGCAAAATTATATTTTACTTTACGTCTGAAGGTCGCGTAGATTTTAGAGAGTTGGTTAAAGATTTAGCCGCTAAATTCCACACCCGAATAGAACTTAGGCAAATTGGTGTGCGCGACGAAGCTAAAATGTTGGGCGGTATTGGCATTTGCGGCCAACAATTTTGTTGTTCGCGGTTTTTAAGCGATTTTCAGCCTGTTTCTATTAAAATGGCTAAAGAACAAAATCTTTCGCTCAACCCCACTAAAATTTCGGGCAGCTGCGGCAGGCTTATGTGTTGCCTAAAATATGAACAAGATGCCTACGAGCATTTAATTAAAACAACACCGGGGCTTAATGCCACCGTTAAAACAGCTAGTGGTAGCATTGGCACAGTTACCGATGTTAACCTTATTACAGGCAATATTATGGTAAAATTAGAAGATGCCGAATTCCCCATAAAATTAAACCGCCGCGATGTTCAAATTATATCGCAAGGCAAAAAGAAAAAGCAAAAACCGGCGAATAATAATGCCGAATAAAAATAATACTTGATTTTTGCGAGTTTAGTTGTTACAATAAATACGACAATTTTTTTCGGAGGTGTTTTAAATGGCTTACAAAATTTCGGATGAATGCATTAATTGCGGTGCTTGTGCTGCTAACTGCCCTGTAGAAGCTATTACAGAAGGCGACGAGCATTTTGTAATCGATGCCGAAAAGTGCATTGACTGTGGCGCTTGTGCTTCCGGTTGCCCTGTTGAAGCAATTGCTGAAGACTAATTACATAAAAAAATAAATTAAAACCGAAGTATAATTTTTTATACTTCGGTTTTATGTTGTAAATTTTTAGGAAATGTTGTATAATAATGTTATAAAAATAACTCTAAGGAGAATGAATTATGGAAAAAACAGTTTTAGTTGAAATTTCAGCAAGGCATGTGCATGTTAGCCAAGCCGACCTTGAAACATTATTTGGCAAGGGTTATAAATTAACCCCAAAAAAAGATTTATCACAACCCGGTCAGTTTGCCTGTGAAGAGCGTGTTACCGTTGTAGGCAGCAAAAAAGAGCTTGCAGGCGTATCCATTTTGGGTCCTTGCCGCAATGCAACACAGGTTGAATTATCTTTAACCGATGCCCGTTCCATTGGAGTTAAAGCCCCCATACGCGAATCTGGCGATGTTGCCGGTTCAGGTGCTTGCAAACTTGTGGGTCCCTGCGGCGAAGTGGAAATTAGCGAAGGCGTTATTGCTGCTAAAAGACATATACATATGACCGTAGCCGATGCCGAAAAATACGGCATTACCGACAAACAAATTGTTTCGGTTAAAATCCCAACTGCCGAACGCGCCCTTATTTTTGACGATGTTGTTGCCCGTGTAAGCGATTCCTACGCACTTGCTATGCACCTTGATACCGACGAAGCAAATGCCGCCGCTATTCCCGGCAGCTGCACAGGTATTATTCTTGACTAATAACTTAGGGCTTTACATTCATATTCCCTTTTGCACCCAAAAATGCAGTTATTGTAATTTCTATTCCTTTAATGCAGACAGTAATTTAATGGATAGTTATTTTAACAGGCTTTTGGGTGAAATTACGGCCAAAGGCAAAACCGTAAGCCGCCCTATTTCATCGGTTTATATTGGTGGTGGCACACCCACGGTAGCGGGCGGTAAAAGGCTTTATGAGCTTTTAAAAGTCATAAACAACGCCTTTAATTTGTTGCCCAATGCCGAAATTACGGTAGAAGCCAACCCCGGCGATAATCTGGAAAGCATCTTGCCTTTTTTAAAAAAAGGCGGTTGCAACAGGCTGTCTTTGGGGGTTCAAAGTGCCAACCAAACCGAACTCAACTTGCTCCGTCGCAGGCATAATTTAACCGATGTTGAAAACGCCGTAAACAAAGCCCGCAAAACAGGAATAAACAATATATCACTCGATTTAATGTTAGGGTTGCCCCATTCTAATTTAAAAACCTTAAAAACCAGTTTAGATTTTTTAACAGGGCTTAACCCTGAACATATTTCGGCCTATATTTTAAAATTAGAGCAAGGCACTCCCCTTTTTGAAAATCAAGCCAAACTTAATATACCCGATGAAGATATGGTAGCCGACCAATACTTATTTATGTGCGATTATTTGTCGGATAAAGGTTTTAACCATTATGAAATATCTAATTTCGCTAAAGAAGGCTACCAAAGCCGACACAACTCGGCCTATTGGCAATTATGTGAATATATTGGCTTTGGCCCCGCTGCACATTCTTTTCTTGACGGCAAACGCTATTATTACAAGCCAAATATAAACGATTATATTTTAAACCCCACCACCATACCCGATGGCAACGGTGGAGGTGAGCTTGAATATATAATGCTGTCGCTTAGAATGTCTAGTGGCATAAACTCAGCCGAGTTTGAAAGCCGATATAACAAAAGTTTTAGTGAAAAATTTTTAAAAACTGCTGAAACTTTGCAAAAAAATGGGCTTGTAAATATAAACGGGCAAAATATTTCGCTAACCAATAAGGGAATGCTTGTTTCTAACTCTGTTATTAATTTGTTCACCGAGGTACTTTAGTTATGAGAACATATAAAATACATTTGATTAGGCACGGATTAACCGAGGGTAATTTAAAGGGGCAATATATCGGCCGCACCGATTTACCCGTTACCCCCGAGGGCGTAACCGAGCTCAGAACCCTTAAAGATACCATTGATTACCCTTTTATTGAGCAACTTTATTCGAGCCCTATGCTGCGTTGCCGACAAACAGCCAACATTTTATACCCCGATAATAAAATTAATATTATAGAAAACCTTATTGAATATGATTTTGGCGAGTTCGAGGGTAAAACGGCACACGAATTAGAAATTAACCCCGATTACATTGCCTGGACTTCAGGTAAATCGGACTCCACCCCCGGTGGCGAGAATAACTCCGACTTTGCCAAGCGTTTGGCATTGGCCATTAACCAAATTGTGCGCGATATGATGAACAAGGGCCTTCACGAATCGGCCGCAATTATGCACGGCGGAACAATTATGGTGCTCTTGGCCTCTTGCGGTTTACCGCGCCGCCACTTAGCCGAATGGACCACAGAAAACGGCCGTGGCTACACAATTTTAATTGACCCTTCTATTTACGGGCGCACCGGTGCCTTTGAGGTTATCGATACCATTTAATAATTATAATAATAAAAGCAGAGATGATAATTCATCTCTGCTTTTTTTGCGCAAAAATTTAGTCCCCGCATCATAAGGCTGATATGAAGCATCAGACTTGCAATGTGAGGACCAAACCTTAAACTTTATTTGAGAAATTAGATTAACTCAATAATAGCCATTTCTGCAGCATCACCACGGCGAGGGCCGGTTTTGGTGATTCGACAATAACCGCCGTTTTTGTCGGCATACTTAGGAGCGATGTCGGTATATAATTTTTTAACAACATCTTCCTTAGTAATAAAGGCTAAAGCCTGACGTTTGCTGTGTAGGCTGTTATCTTTAGCGAGTGTAATATATTTCTCTGCCATAGAACGAACTTCTTTAGCACGGGTAACTGTGGTTTCAATTTTGCCGTTTTCGAACAAATAGGTAACCATAGCCCTAAGCATAGCAGTTCTGTGGTCGGTTGTTCTTCCAAGTTTTCTTGTACCTGGCATTAAACTCACTCCTTTTTGGGTGTTTTATGGTCTATTCGTCTTCTTTTTTGAGGGTAAAGCCGAACGAATCAAGCTTTGCAATAACCTCTTCTAAAGACTTACGACCAAGGTTTCTAACCTTCATCATATCCTCTTCGGTTTTATCTACAAGGTCTTCAACCGTATTTATACCTGCGCGTTTTAAGCAATTAAAGCTACGAACAGATAAATCAAGTTCTTCTATTGTCATGTCAAGAACCTTTTCTTTATCGCTGCTGCCCTTTTCGGCCATAAAGCTGGCAGCATCGGCAGCATAGTCAGATAAATTAAGGAATAACTCAAAATGCTCAATAAGAATTTTTGCAGACATAGAAACGGCCTCGTTAGCTTTAAGAGAGCCATCTGTCCATACCTCTAGGGTAAGCTTACCTTTGTCGGTAACCTGACCTACACGGGTATTATCAACCTTGAAATTAGCCTTTAACACGGGGGTAAAAATAGAATCTACCGGGATAACACCAATTACCGATTGTGCAGGTTTGTTAAGTTCCGAAGGAACATAGCCCCTACCCTTATCGAGTGTCATTTCCATGGTAAGTTTAGCATCTTTATCCAAAGTTGCAATATGCATTTCCGGATTAAGAATTTCTACCTCGCTATCGGCCTTAATGTCGGCTGCGGTAACTTCACAAGGACCTTCGGCTTCAATATAAACGGTTTTAGTTCCGTTGCTATGAAGCTTAGCAATAAGACCTTTAATGTTAAGAACTATTTCAGTTACATCTTCTTTCACACCGGGAACGGTTGAAAACTCGTGAACAACACCATCAATTTTAATGGTGGTTACAGCAACACCCGGAAGTGTTGAAAGCAGAACCCTGCGCATACTGTTACCAAGGGTAATAGCATAGCCGCGCTCAAGCGGTTCCATAACGAATTTACCGTAGGTGCCGTCTTCTGATAATTCCAGCGTTTCAATTCTGGGCTTTTCAATTTCTATCATTTAAAAGCTCCATTTCTCCGCACACATAATAATTTAAAATTAAGGTATTCTGTGCGGCAAATACCAAAACTTTTACAAGCCTATTATTTAGAATAGAACTCAACGATAAGCTGTTCTTCAACAGGTGCTTCAATTTGAGCGCGCTCAGGTAAATTAACAACCTTTGCGGTTAAATTGTTGCGGTCAACATCAATCCACTCCGGAACTGGTTTTGAACCATTAATTTCAATAACAGCTTTAATTTTTTCGCTAGCTTTGCTCTTTTCGCAAACAGAAATAACATCGCCGGCTTCAACAAGGTACGAAGCAATATCAACGCGTTTGCCGTTAACCTCGTAATGACCGTGACCAACAAGTTGCCTTGCTTCTGCTCTGGAACAAGCAAATCCAGCCCTGTAAACTACATTATCAAGGCGGCTTTCAAGGATTTGTAAAAGGTTTTCACCAGTAATTCCTTGTTTTCTTTCAGCTATTTCAAAATAGTGATAGAACTGAGCCTCTTGAACACCGTAGAATCTTCTAGCTCTTTGTTTTGCACGAAGTTGCAAACCATACTCTGAAGATTTCTTACGGCCCTGTCCGTGCTGGCCGGGTGCATAAGCACGAATGCCAACAGAACATTTATCGGAATAGCAGCGCTCGCCTTTAAGGAATAATTTTTGACCTTCACGGCGGCATAATCTGCAAACTGCTCCGGTATATCTAGCCATTCTTTACACCTCCATTAATTTGGTTACACACGTCTTCTCTTAGGAGGACGACAACCATTGTGCGGAATCGGGGTTACATCTTTAATCATAGTAACTTCGAGACCTGCGGACTGTAATGCACGGATAGCAGCCTCACGGCCTGCTCCCGGACCTTTAACATATACTTCTACTGTTTTTAAACCATGCTCCATAGCGGCTTTAGCAGCTGTTTCGGCAGCGCTTTGTGCAGCGAAAGGAGTAGATTTACGAGAACCACGGAAACCGAGTTCACCGGCAGATGCCCAAGAAAGAGCATTACCTTGGGTATCGGTAATGGTAATAATAGTATTGTTGAAGGTTGACTGGATATGGGCAGCACCACGTTCAATATTTTTCTTTTCACGACGTCTGCGTGTAGCAGTAGTCTTAGCCATATTATCTTCCTCCTACTTATTTTTTCTTGTTAGCTATAGTCTTCTTAGGGCCTTTTCTGGTACGGGCGTTGGTTTTAGAACGTTGTCCGCGAACAGGAAGGCTCTTACGATGGCGAAGACCACGATAGCTTCCGATTTCAATAAGCCTTTTGATGTCAAATGCTACGGTACGACGAAGGTCACCTTCTACCTGAAGGTTGTGCTCGATGTACTCACGTAACTTTGAGATTTCATCTTCTGTTAATTCCTTACAACGAGTATCAGGGTTGATACCTGTTTCTTTAAGGATAGTTTTTGATGTAGTAAGACCGATTCCGTAGATGTAAGTGAGTCCAATTTCAACTCGCTTCTCGTTAGGAAGGTCTACACCGCTAATACGGGCCATTATTCAATGCACCTCCATTATTTTGTGTGCACAGGGAAATTAACCCTGGCGTTGCTTGTGCTTAGGATTATCACAGATAACCATGATTTTTCCCTTACGTTTAATGACTTTGCATTTTTCGCAAATCTTTTTTACAGAAGGTCTGACTTTCATTTGGATTATACCTCCTAAATTTCTTTCTGCCTATTTAGAGCGCCAGGTTATGCGCCCTTTAGACAAGTCATATGGGGACATTTCAACCGTTACCTTATCTCCGGGTAGGATTCGTATAAAATTCATACGCAATTTACCCGAGATATGAGCCAAGATTATATGTCCACCTTGAATTTCAACCTTGAACATTGCGTTCGGCATTGCCTCTACAACTGTACCTTCAAGTTCTATCATATCTTCTTTTGACATTAATTTTCCTCCCTAAATGCTTGTGAAAAAGCGAAAATACCGCGTCTAATAGATTTATCGGATATTAACTGTTCTTTTTCTAATGAACTGCCGGTGAATTTAAGGTGTTTAGGATTTTTAAGCTTTGGTGCTGCCTTGCGGCGATTTTTACCGTCGCACACCAAAAAGCCGTTTTCGGTTTTTTCCATTATCACCATAAAACTTCCTTTATCGTGCCCCTTTAGCGAGCACACAATATCGCCTTTATTCATTTAAGCCTCCGTTATATTTTAGTCATAACAAAAGGTTCATCTGAAGTAACGGCAACGGTGTGTTCAAAGTGAGCCGATAACGAGCCATCTTTGGTAACAACTGTCCAACCGTCCGGCAAAACTTTAACATCCGCCTTGCCGCCATTCACCATTGGTTCAATTGCAATTGTCATTCCGGGTAATAGGCGTATGCCCCTGCCGGAAATGCCAAAATTCGGAACTTCGGGTGCTTCATGAAGATTTGTGCCGATTCCGTGCCCAACAAAATCGCGAACCACGGAATAACCACGAGCTTCCACATACCTTTGAATTGCATTTCCAATATCGCCGATTCTGCCGCCAGCACGAACCATTTTTATGCCTTCGTAAAGGCTTTCTTTGGTTGTGTCAATCAGCCGCTTTGCTTCTGCGGAAATATCTCCCGCTGCAAAAGTGGCGGCGTTATCGCCATGATAACCGGAAAATTTTGCACCTAAATCAACGCTGACAATATCGCCTGCTTTGATTATTCGGTTTTTGTTTGGTATGCCATGAATAACCTCGTTGTTAATAGATATACAAGCAGTTGCAGGATAACCTTGATAATTTTTAAAGTTGGGTGTACCACCCTGACTTAAAATATATTTTTCGGCTAAACTGTCAAGCTCGGCTGTGGTAACACCCGGCTCTACTGCTTTACCTATTATATCTAATGCCCCTGCCGATATCCTGCATGCCTCTTTCATAAGGCTTAGCTCTCGGCTGGTTTTTAGAACTACCATAATTAAAACTCCAATGCTGAAAGCACAAGTTTGGTGGTATCGGCCACCTCTTCTTGTCCTTCCACAATAATGAGCTTGCCTGCTTTTTTATAATAATCCTTTAAAGGTTCGGTCTGCTTATGGTAAACAGATAAACGGTCGGCAATGGTTTCGGGCTTATCATCATTACGTTGAACAAGCTCGGCCCCGCAAATATTGCAAATGCCTTCCTTAGCAGGTTTTTTATAATCTATATGGTAACTTGCGCCGCATTTACCGCAAACACGCCTGCCTGATAATCTTTGCATTATTTTTTCATCGGCTACTTCAATTGAAAGAGCGCAATCAATTTTAATGCCCATATTATCAAGCGCTTCGGCCTGTGGTATAGTGCGCGGGAAACCATCCAGAATAAAGCCATCGGCACAATCTTCAGCAGCTAGACGGTCGTTAATTATACCTATTACAACTTCATCTGGCACAAGGTCTCCGTTATCAATATAGCTTTTAGCTTTAAGTCCCATTTCGGTGCCGTTTTTAATTGCTTCGCGCAAAATATTACCGGTAGAAATGGTAGGAATATTAAATTTTTCGCAAATAACTTCGGCTTGGGTGCCTTTACCGGCACCCGGAGCACCAAGAAGAATTAGTTTCATATAAATACTCCTTAATTAATCTAAGAATCCTTTATAATGACGCATCATCATTTGAGATTCAAGATTCTTAACAGTATCTAATGCTACGCCCACTAAAATTAGTACCGAAGTACCACCTAAGGAAACTGAAATTTGACCAACATTGCCTATAATTATAGGAAGTATGGCAATAGCTCCTAAGAAGATAGCGCCTAATAATGTTATTCTTGACAAAATCTTAGAAATAAAATCGGATGTGGGTTTGCCCGGCCTAATGCCCGGAACCGAACCACCGTTTTTACGAAGATTATTAGCCATTTCCACAGGATTAAACTGTATAGTTGCATAGAAATAAGCAAAGCCAATAATTAAAATTAAATAGAGCACTGCGTAGAAAGTACCTCTAACACTAAATAATGATAAAAACTTATACATTGAAGAACCAGTATTCTTCATAAATGAAAGTATCATTGTGGGTAACATAAGAATGGAGCTGGCAAAAATTACAGGTAAAACGCCTGTCATATTAACCTTAATCGGAATATGTGAATTTTGGCCGCCATACATTTTGTTACCAACCACGCGTTTAGCATATTGAACAGGGATTCTGCGTTCTGCATTGGTCATCCAAACAATGAAGCCTGTAACAACCAAGAAACCAAGCACAATACCGATTACTGCAACATATTGGCCTAATTTCCAATAAGCCAAAAGGCTTCTTGCGGCATCGGGAGCGCGGGATATAATACCGGCAAAAAGCAGAACGGAAATACCGTTGCCAATGCCTTTAACGTCAATTTGTTCACCCAACCACATAACAAGTGCTGAACCGGCTGTGAAACAAAGCACAATAACAATACCTGCAAAAACTATATTGCCTGTACCGTTAACCGTTAAGAAACGGTTGCCGTTTAAATAGAAGAAATAAGCAGTACCCTGAATTAAACCTAAAATAATGGTTGCATAACGGGTAATTTGAGCTATTTTCTTCTGGCCTTCTTCGCCCTGTTTAGCAAGGCGCTCAAGGGCCGGTATAGCAACGGTTAAAAGTTGAATTATAATTGACGAGTTAATATATGGTGTAACCGACATAGCGAATATAGCACCATATTCAAGTCCGCCACCGGTTAAAACCGATAAATAGCTAAAGAATTCGTTTGTAGTATTACCAACGGATGCCATTAAAGCACCAGTGTTAATATACGGAACAGGAATTACAGAGCCAATGCGGAAAATAAGAATTATAAAGAAAGTAAAAAGAATTTTCTTTCTAAGCTCGGTTACGCGCCAAGCATTTTTCATAGTTTCTATCATTATTCGTTCACCTCGGCAGTTCCGCCTGCAGCGGTGATTTTTTCAGAAGCTGATTTTGAATAAGCTGCGAGCTTAACCGAAAGCTTTTTGGTTAACTTACCGTTACCAAGAACCTTTACCGGAATTTCAGCCTTCTTAACAATACCCTTTGCTTTTAAAGCAGCTGTATCTACTACTGCACCATCTTCGAAAACTTCGAGAGCAGCTACATTAATAGAAACATACTCCTTGGCAAAAATGTTGTTAAAGCCACGCTTGGGTATTCTTCTTTGGAGTGGCATTTGACCACCCTCAAATCCAGCACGTATGCCGCGGCCGGCACGTGCTTTTTGACCTTTGTGTCCTTTTCCGGCAGTTTTACCATTACCGGAACCATGACCTCTGCCTATACGCTTTGCTTCTTTAGTAGAACCAAAAGCGGGTGTAAGTTCATGCAATTTCATTTTTCGCACCTCCTTGCTTTAGTAGCACTGCTTTAAACAGTTGCTTTTTGAAGCCTTAAGCTTCACATACCTCTACGAGGTGGATAACCTTTGCAATCTTACCCTTGGTCTGAGCGTTATCGGGTTGAATAACTTCATCACCGATTTTTTTAAGACCTAAAGAGTTGACTGTAGCGATTTGGTCTTGTTTAGAACCAATAACGCTTTTTACTAATTTAATTTTAAGGCCGGCAGCCTTTTTTGTTCTTGCCATAATGCTGCTCCTCCTTAACCTATAATCTCTTTAACTGATTTACCACGGATAGCAGCAACCTCGTTAGCATCGCGTAAAGCAGCTAAGCCTTGGATTGTTGCACGTACTACATTACATGGGTTCTTAGAACGAAGTGTTTTAGTACGAATATCCGAAATACCTACAGTTTCGAGTACTGCACGAACAGGGCCGCCGGCAATAACACCGGTACCGGGTGCGGCAGGTTTCATAAGAACGCGGCCTGCACCAAAAGCTCCTATAATTTCGTGCGGAATAGTTGTGCCTTTTAAAGAAACCTTAATAAGATTCTTTTTGGCATCTTCAATGCCCTTGCGAATAGCTTCCGGAACTTCGCCGGCTTTGCCTAAACCAAAGCCTACTACGCCTTCGCCGTTGCCTACAACAACTAAAGCCGAGAACTTCATAATACGTCCGCCTTTAACTGTTTTAGAAACACGGTTAATAGCTACAACGCGTTCCTTTAAAGCTTTAGGGTCATTTATTAATGAAATGTCAAATTTTGTAGCCAAAAGTATTCCTCCTTCTATTAGAACTTGAGGCCACCCTCGCGGGCACCTTCGGCAAGCTCCTTGACACGACCGTGATAAATGTAACCGCCGCGGTCAAAAACAACCTCGGTAATCTTTTTATCAGCTGCGCGTTTAGCAATTAACTCTCCAACCTTGCGGGCTTCCTCTTTGTTTCCTTTTGCTTGGCCGAATTCTTTTTCAACCGAAGAGGCAGAAACTAAAGTAACACCCTTTACATCATCTATAAGTTGGGCGTAAATATTGCAGTTGGAGCGAAATACATTAAGACGCGGACATTCTGCAGTACCGCTAATCTTACCGCGAACACGGTTATGTCTGCGGATTCTAGCCTTATTTGAATCAGGCTTATTAACCATTTTAATACACTCCTTTTACTATTTCTTTGCGCCCTTAGCGGCCTTACCTTCTTTGCGGCGTACAAATTCGCCAACGTACCTAATACCTTTACCTTTATATGGCTCGGGTGGACGCTTAATGCGAATTTCTGCTGCAAATTGGCCAACTTTTTGTTTGTCAGGGCCCGAAACAACTATTAAGTTCGGATTAGGAACTTCTATTGTAATGCCGGGGATTTCTGACATTATTACTTGGTGTGAATAACCGAGGTTCATAACTAAGTCTTTACCTTGTTTTGCAACACGGTAACCAACACCGTTAACCTCTAATTCCTTTTTAAAACCATTTGTTACACCTTCAACCATGTTTGCAATAAGAGTACGGGTTAAACCGTGTAGCGAACGATGCTCTTTTACATCACTTGGCCTTGTTACGATTATCTCGTTATTCTCGATTGCAACGGTAATGTCGGGGTTAAATGTGTTTGTTAGTTCGGCTTTAGGGCCCTTTACGGTAACCTGGCAGCCGTCTATTTTAACATCTACACCGGCTGGGATAGCAATAGGTTTTTTTCCTATTCTAGACATTGTGGTGCACCTCCTTACCAAACAAATGCAAGAACTTCGCCGCCAACATTTTCGCGACGCGCCTGCTTGTCTGTGATTATTCCCTTAGAGGTGGAAAGGATAGCAATACCTAGGCCTTTCATAACCTTTGGCATATCCTCTACATTGGTGTAAATGCGTAAGCCCGGTTTAGAAACCCTGCGGATTCCCGAAATAACCTGCGACTTGTTTGGGCCGTACTTCAAAACTACGTGAATTACGCCCTGCTTTCCGTCTTCAATAACCTGAAAGCTTGTAATATAACCTTCATCAAGTAAAATCTGGGCAATAGCTTTCTTTACGTTAGATGCAGGTATATCAACCGAATCATGTTTTGCTGATGAAGCGTTACGAATTCTTGTAAGCATATCAGCTATAGTATCGGTGATTTGCATGACGTCAACCTCCTTTAGCTGTCTTAATTACCAGCTTGCCTTCTTTACGCCCGGGATTTCGCCCTTATAGGCTAATTCCCTGAAGCATATACGGCAAATGCCGTACTTGCGAAGATAGGCATGCGGGCGGCCGCAGATTTTACATCTGCTATATTCTCTGGTTGAAAACTTAGCCGGTCTTGCCTGCTTAACTTTCATAGATGTTTTAGCCATAATTCCTTCTCCTTACTTCGCAAACGGAGCGCCCAAAAGTTTAAGTAACTCACGTGCTTCTTCGTCGTTTTTAGCGGTTGTAACAAAAATAATGTCCATACCGCGAACTTTGTCTATCTTGTCGTACTCAATTTCAGGGAATATCAACTGCTCTTTAACGCCCATGGCATAGTTGCCACGGCCATCGAACGAGTTGGGGTTAATACCTCTGAAGTCGCGAACTCGTGGTAGAGCTGCGCTGAATAATCTGTCAACAAACTCATACATTTTTTCGCCCCTTAAGGTAACCTTGGCACCAATGGCCATACCTTCACGGAGTTTAAAGTTTGCAACTGATTTTTTGGCCTTACAGGGAATTGCCTTTTGGCCGGTTATGATTGCTAAGTCTGCCATAATAGCATCAATAATCTTGCTGTTATCTTTGGCATCGCCGCAACCTACATTAATAACAACCTTATCGAGCTTCGGAATCTGCATGACGCTCTTGTAGTTGTACTTTTCCATCAATGCAGGGGCGATATTTTGTTTATATACGTCCTTAAGCCTTGACATGTCATGTCCTCCTTATCTCTTAAAAGGTTTCGCCGCATTTTTTGCACATGCGGTCTTTTTTACCATCGGCATAAACCTTGTGGCCTACGCGGGTGGGTTTGTTACATTTAGGGCAAACAACCTGTACTTTAGAAGCATAGATTGGGCTCTCGGTTTCAATTATGCCCGAAGGGTCGCCGGCTTTGCGTGGCTTAACGTGTTTTTTAACCTTGTTAAGACCTTCAACAATAACCTTACCTTCATTTAGGCTAACCTCAAGTACCTTACCGGTTTTGCCGCAGTCTTTGTCGTCTCCTGTTAGAAGGATTACAGTATCGCCTGTTTTAACGTGAAGCTTATTCATTTTTCATACCTCCCATTAAAGCACTTCCGGAGCAAGAGATAAGATTTTTGTATAATCTTTATCGCGAAGCTCACGGGCTACTGGTCCAAAAATACGGGTACCGCGCGGGTTCTTATCATCACGGATAATTACTGCTGCGTTCTCGTCGAATCTGATGTATGTGCCGTCATTGCGACGAAGGCCTTTTGCGGAACGAACCACAACTGCCTTAACTACATCGCCCTTCTTAACTGTGCCGCCCGGGGCAGCTTTTTTAACCGAAGCAACGATTACATCGCCAATGTTGGCATACCTCCTTTTGGAGCCTCCTAAAACGCGGATGCACATAATTTCTTTTGCACCGGTATTGTCAGCAACCTTGAGGTAACTCTGTTGTTGTATCACAGTGGTTTCCTCCTTAAACTATTTAGCCTTTTCAATGATTTCTACAACGCGCCATCTTTTATCCTTAGATAATGGGCGAGTTTCCATAATAAGAACTCTGTCGCCGAGGCCACAGGTGTTGTTCTCATCATGAGCCTTAAGCTTAATAGTGTTTTTAATAATCTTCTTGTAAAGTGGGTGTTTTACATTGTCTTCAATGGCTACAACAACGGTTTTATCCATTTTGTCGCTAACAACCTTGCCCACTCTTGTTTTACGAAGGTTTCTTTCGCTCATTTAGCTTTACCTCCCTGAATTAAGCGTTAGCGCTGTCTTTAAGCTCTAATTCGCGGATAACTGTTTTTACCCTTGCGATGTCTTTTTTAACAGCGTTTATACGAGTAGGGTTATCGAGCTGGTTAATGGCAAGTTGAAAACGGAGATTAAAGAGTTCCTCTTTAAGCTTTGCCAACTTATCATTAAGTTCTGGTAAAGTTGATTCTCTTATTTCTTTTGCATTCATTATTGCTCACCACCCATTTCCTGCTTTGAAATAAATTTGCACTTAATCGGAAGCTTATTAGCTGCAAGACGCATAGCTTCGCGAGCTAACTCCTCGCTAACACCACCGATTTCAAACATAATCCTGCCCGGTTTAACAACAGCTACCCAATATTCGGGTGAACCTTTACCTGAACCCATTCGAGTTTCAGCCGGTTTTTCTGTTATTGGCTTATCGGGGAAGATTTTAATCCAAACCTGACCGCCACGTTTAATGTAACGGGTCATAGCGATACGTGCTGCCTCAATTTGGTTAGAGGTTATCCACGCCGGCTCCAAAGCCTGAAGACCGAAATCGCCATGAGATACGGTTATACCGCGTGAAGCTTTACCGGTCAAACGACCACGGTGTACTCTACGGTATTTTACACGCTTAGGTAATAACATTAGCGTGAGCCTCCTTCCTTACGAGTGTTTCTGGAATCTTGAAGAACCTCACCCTTGTAAATCCAAACTTTAACGCCTAATTTACCATAGGTAGTATCGGCCTCGGCAAAGCCGTAGTCGATATCGGCACGAATGGTTTGGAGCGGAATGGTGCCTTCATGATATTGCTCTGAACGAGCGATTTCAGCACCGCCAAGACGGCCCGAAACCATAATTTTGATACCCTTGGCGCCCGATTTCATTGCACGGCCAATAGCCATTTTCATTGCACGGCGGAAGGATACACGTTTCTCTAATTGCTCGGCAACATTTTGAGCAACTAAAGTAGAGTTAATGTCGGGATTTTTAACCTCAACAATGTTGATGTTAACCTGCTTGCCCAGCATTTTTTCGCAGTTAGCCCTTAATTTTTCAATTTCAGAACCGTTGCGACCAATTACTATACCGGGTTTAGCACAGTGAATGTTAAGCCTGATTCTTGAAGCTGTACGCTCAATTTCAACCTTAGGTGTACCGGCTGCAGCAAGTGTTTTCTTTAAATACTTACGGAGGTTATAGTCCTCAACCAAAGTATCTCCAAATACATTGTTGTTGGCGAACCAACGGGAATCCCAGTTTTTAATTACGCCTACACGGAAACCATGTGGATTAACTTTCTGGCCCATAATTTAACCTCCTTTTTTAGTCTTCACGTTCTTTAAGAACGATTGTCATATGGCTTGTTCTCTTCAAAATACGATGAGCACGGCCATGGTCTTTCGGACGAATTCTCTTAAGAGTAGGTCCGGGGCAAACAAAACATTCAGCAACATAGAGCCTTGTTCTGTCCATGTTGTGATTGTTTTCTGCATTAGCAATAGCTGATGCTAATAACTTTTCTAAATACTCACAAGCGGACTTAGGAGTAAATTTGAGAATAGCCATAGCTTTGTCAGCATCTTGATTACGGATTAAATCCATAACAATTTTCACCTTACGGGGTGAAATACGAGCATATTTGAGTATTGCTCTTGCTTCCATTGTTTATTCTCTCCTCTCCGCTTATTTTGTGGTTTTTGCGCCGGCGTGTCCCTTAAATGTTCTTGTGGGAGCAAATTCGCCGAGCTTGTGACCAACCATATCCTCAGTTACATAAACCGGAACGTGTTTACGACCGTCATGTACTGCTATTGTGTGTCCAACGAAATCAGGGAATATGGTTGAGGAACGAGACCAGGTTTTGAGAACTCTTTTCTCACCGGCTTCATTCATTTCTTTGATTCTTTTGAGCAACACAGGTTGCACGAAAGGACCTTTTTTAACGCTTCTACCCATTATTATTCTCCTTTACGTAGACTACTTAGAACGACGCTTTACAATATACTTGTTAGAGGCCTTCTTCTTATCCCTGGTTTTGTAACCTAAGGCAGGTTTGCCCCAAGGTGTTACAGGGCCGGGACGACCGATTGGCGATTTACCTTCACCACCACCATGAGGGTGGTCGCACGGGTTCATTACCGAACCACGAACGGTTGGGCGCCAACCCATATGACGCTTACGACCTGCTTTACCATAGTTAATGTTGCTGTGCTCAGGATTGCTTACCTGACCAACAGTTGCTATACATTTAGCAGGAACGTTGCGAAGCTCACTGGAAGGCAAGCGAAGAAGTGCCATGCCATTCTCTTTTGCCATAAGCTGAGCCATGTTACCGGCACTACGTGCAAGCTGTGCACCTTTGCCAGGATAAAGCTCAATGTTATGAACAAATGTACCTACCGGGATGTTTTCAAGCGGAAGTGCGTTGCCGGGTTTAATGTCGGCATCGGGACCGCTAATAATAACATCGCCAACCTTAAGGCCGATAGGTGCTATAATGTAACGTTTTTCGCCATCTTCATATTGAACGAGGGCAATGAATGCAGAACGATTTGGGTCATATTCAAGGGTAAGAACGGTGGCTGGAACGCCAAAACGGTCACGCTTGAAATCGATAACCCTGTATTTCCTGCGGTTACCGCCGCCTCTGTGGCGAACGGTTATGCGGCCATAGCTGTTACGGCCTGCATTTTTCTTAATTGGCTCAATTAAGCTTCTCTCGGGTGCTACTTTAGATAACTCGGAATAATCCATAGTTGTCATGCCGCGGCGACCCGGAGTAGTAGGCTTATAATGTTTAATTGCCATTTTATTTCACTCTCCTATTTTGGCTTAGCGAAGCCTTTAAAGGCTTCATACATCACCTGAAACTAAATTGCTTTAATTTCAAAGGCTTTAGCGGACTACATTAAACCGTCAAAAAACTCAATCGGCTTAGAATCTGCCTTAAGGGTTACGATTGCTTTCTTCCAGGCGGAAGTGTAGCCGGAGTAACGACCCATACGGCGAGCTTTGCCGCGAACAGAAATTGTATTAACCTTAGCAACCTTTACTTTGAAAAGTTTTTCTACGGCATTAGCAATTTCAATTTTGTTTGAATCGGTTGCTACCTTAAAGGTGTACTTTTTATCGGCAATACCCGACATGCTCTTTTCGGTAATAACCGGAGCAATAATGATATCCTGTGCGGTTTTCATTATGCATACACCTCCTCGAATTTAGCCACTGCACTCTTAACTATTACTAATGTATCGGCATTAATAATGTCGTAAGTGTTAATGGTGTTTACTTGTGCCGATTTAACACCCTCAATATTAGCGATGCTCTTAACTGCAACTGAATCGTTGTTTTCAAGAACAATAAGGGTTTTCTTTGCAGCACCAATAGCTTTAAGACAATCGGCAACTACCTTTGTTTTGTAGGATTCAAGTTTAAGTTCATCAAGAACAATAATTGAATCTGAAAGTAATTTATCGGAAAGGGCAGACTTAAGTGCAAGTTTGCGAACCTTTTTGTTGAGGGAGTAAGAATAATCCCTGGGCTTTGGTGCGTGAACTATGCCACCATGTCTCCACTGGGGTGCTCTGGTTGAACCCTGACGGGCATGACCTGTACCCTTTTGCCTCCAAGGCTTTTTACCGCCACCCGAAACTTCGGTACGGGTTAAAGTGGATTGAGTGCCCTGACGTTGATTTGCAAGGTAGTTAACAACTGCCATGTGCATAACAACTGCGTTTGGTTTAATACCAAAAATAGCATCGCTTAATGCGATTTTGCCAACCTTATTGCCGGCCATATCTACTACTGCTAAGTTAGCCATTTAAAACACTCCTTCCATTAAGCTTTAACGCTGTCGAAAAGAACTACTATGCCGCCTTTGGGGCCTGGAACAGCACCCTTAACTGCTATAATGTTGTTTTCTGCGTCTACCTTGACAACACTTAAGTTTTGAACAGTAACACGTTCGTTACCTAAGTGGCCAGCCATTTTCTTGCCCTTGAATACCCTTGCAGGGTCGATAACACCCAAAGAACCGCCATGACGGTGAACAGGACCTGTACCGTGAGATTCTTTTAAGCGACCGAAATTCCAGCGTTTAACAACGCCTGCGTAGCCTTTACCTTTAGAGGTGCCGCGAACATCGATAGCGTCGCCTTCAGCGAAAATGTCGGCTTTAATAATATCGCCTACATTTAAAGCAGAGGTGTCTTCTAAACGGAATTCACGAAGAACCTTTTTAGGAGCTACATCGCCCTTTGCAAAGTGGCCTTTCATTGGGCCATTTACCTTAGAAGCCTTTAAATCGCCATAACCGATTTGAACAGCTTCGTAACCGTCGTTTTCAACTGTTTTCTTTTGAGCAACAACACAGGGGCCTGCTTCAATAACAGTTACGGGAACAACGTTACCGTTTGCGTCAAAAAGCTGAGTCATACCAAGCTTTTTGCCTACAATTGCTTTTTTCATTTTTTTATCCTCCTTGGTTATTGGTTGGCTAAGCCAACATGACCACACCTTATATATAGAAACGCAAAATTAAAGCTTAATTTCGATTTCTACACCGGCGGGAAGCTCAAGACCTGTCAGAGCCTCAACAGTTTTGTTGGAAGGTCTGAGAATGTCGATAAGCCTTTTGTGAGTTCTTGTTTCGAACTGCTCGCGGCTGTCTTTGTATTTGTGAACAGCGCGAAGGATTGTTACAACCTCTTTCTCGGTCGGGAGCGGAACCGGTCCCGAAACACGAGCGCCTGTACGTTTAGCGGTTTCCACAATTTTTTCTGCGGACTGGTCTACAAGAGCGTGGTCGTAACCTTTGATTCTGATGCGAATCTTTTCTTTTACTGCCATTTGGAATGTCGCCTCCTTAAAATAGTTGGCGGGCAAAACTTACACCTTGCCGCGTGTTTCATTGCGGCACATTATAAAACCGGATTACTGGGGTTGCAGCAAAATCCGGGTACAGCAGGGTTACCTGCCGCTGTGCTTTGCGGCTCGCAAGATGCCGCTCGCACGGGTACTAAGTTTCATTCGCCCGGTTTAAAATCGGACATACTCCGCGGAAATTTCCCGACTCAACGGTCGGCCACCTCCCGCATCAACGCATGACAGTACGCATAGCGTACTTTGGTATCATAACACATATTTTAAAATAATGCAAGTGTTTTTTTAAATTTTTTAAAATTTTTTTGCAATAAAAAAAGGGGCTATTATGCCCCTTTTAATTATGCCCTTGTTTTAATTTCGTCGGTAATTTTTTGTGTAAACTCTTCAACCGTCATAGAAACTGTCTCATCGGTATCACGGTTACGAACCGATAACGTTCCGTTTTCAATTTCTTTAGCACCAATAATAATCATATAAGGTACCCTAACCTCTTGGCGAGCCTCACGAATCTTATAACCAATCTTTTCGTTTCTGTTATCAAGCTCTACGCGAACTCCTGCCGCTTTGAGTTTTTCATATACGCTCTCGGCAAAAGCGTGGTATGTGCCGGGCAGAGTCATAACTCGAGCCTGAACAGGTGCGAGCCATGTTGGGAACTTACCTGCAAAATGCTCGGTCAAAATGCCGATAAAACGCTCAATCGAGCCAAAGCATACGCGGTGAATCATAATTGGTTGTTGTTTTTGACCGTTTTCATCGGTGTATTCAAGGCCAAAGTTAATCGGCATCTGGAAGTCAAGCTGAATTGTGCCGCATTGCCAAGTTCTGCCAAGACTGTCTTCTAAATGGAAGTCAATTTTCGGGCCATAGAATGCGCCATCACCTTCATTAATAATGTAAGGCAGACCTAACTTTTCAAGGGCACTGCGAAGTCCTTCGGTTGCTGCCTCCCAGTCGGCATCACTTCCCATACTGTCTTCAGGACGGGTAGATAACTCAACAAAATATTTAAAACCAAACTTTGAATAAACCTCATTTATAAGATTTACAACGCCAACAATTTCGTCGGTTATCTGGTCGCGGCGCATAAAGATATGTGCATCATCTTGTGTAAAGCAACGAACTCTGAATAGGCCGTGTAAAGCACCTTTAAGTTCGTGGCGATGAACTGTTCCGAGTTCGCCTGCACGAATAGGTAACTCACGGTAGGAGTGTGGCTCACTCGCATACACCATAACACCGCCGGGGCAGTTCATTGGTTTGATGCAATAGGTATCTTCATCAATAATGGTAGAATACATATTATCTTTATAATGGTCCCAATGTCCGCTTGTTTCCCAAAGTTTGCGGTTCATAATCATGGGAGTTGAAATTTCAACATAGTTGGCACGGCGGTGAATTTCGCGCCAATAATTAACAAGCTCATTCTTAAGCACCATACCGCGAGGCAAAAAGAACGGGAATCCGGGGCCTTCATCAGCTAACATAAAGAGTTTCATTTCTTTGCCGATTTTGCGGTGGTCGCGGCGCTCGGCCTCTTCTAAAAGTCTCAAATAATCGTCAAGCTCGGCTTGGGTGCGGAAGGCAATACCGTTAATACGGGTAAGCATTTTGTTGTCTTTATCATTTTTCCAATATGCGCCCGACTGCTGAGTTAACTTAAAGGCCTTTAATGCTTTGGTGTAGCAAATGTGTGGGCCTGTACACATATCAACATAATCGCCCTGTGTAAAAAAGCTTATTTCACTGTCTTCGGGCAAATCGCCAATATGCTCTACCTTATATTTAGCATTCTTTTCGGTCATGAACTTAACGGCATCTTCCCTATTCATTACCGATGGCTTAATTGGAATATTTTCTTTAACGATTTTTCGCATTTCGTTTTCAATTTTTAACAAATCTTCATCGGTAAGTTTGGTATCGCCTAAATCAATATCGTAATAAAAGCCCTTTTCGGTTGCGGGGCCATAGCCAAAATCGGCGTGGGGGTACAACCTTTTAACTGCCTGAGCCATTATATGTGCGGCCGAATGGCGCAGCACTTCGAGTTCGAGCTCTTCGGGGCACTCAGCAACAGTGCCGTCTTTATAAATAATTTTCATAACTTTCCCTCCTGAAAGGTTTTAATAAAATAAAAACGTCCCTTGAAAAATCAAGGGACGAAAAATTCCGCGGTTCCACCCAAGTTATACATTATATATAATGTATCTCTCTTTACCTTTAACGCAGGCCTACGGTTCGGTTCGCCGAACGCTCAGGGGTGGTGTTCACAAATACTCTGCTTTAGCGGCTCACAGCAAAATGCCGCTATTCTCTGAAAGTTTTGTATAAGCTACTGTTCCCTTCAACGCTTTAACAAGTTCATTATAACACCAAAAAATTTTTTGTCAAGTAAAAAAGCCCCCTATGTTTACACACAGGGGGTTCTTTTTTTAATCTTATTTACCGTAAAGCTCGGCTAATTTTTCTAAGTGCTCGCGGGCCTGTTTAGCAGACTCGGCAGCCTTTTCAAATAATTCTTCAGCGCGCTCTGGGAAGGAACGTGTAAGTGAAGAATACCTAGCTTCGCCTAAAATAAATTCTTTATAATCGGCAACGGCAGGTTTGCAGTCTATAGAAAGTGGGTTTTTGCCAAGTGCTTTAAGGGCTGGGTTAAAGCGGAAGATATTCCAATAACCGCACTCAACGGCACGCTTCATTTCTTTTTGGCAGTTAACCATACCACCCTTAATAGAGTGCATCTCGCAAGGCGAATAGCAGATTATTAAAGATGGACCCGGATAAGCCTCGGCCTCTTTAATAGCCTTAAGGGTTTGATTTTGGTCTGCACCCATGGCAATTTGTGCTACATATACATAACCGTAAGACATTGCGATTTCGGCAAGTGATTTCTTGGCAATAGCTTTACCGGCAGCAGCAAACTGGGCAACCTGACCAATTTGCGAAGCCTTAGAAGCCTGACCGCCTGTGTTAGAGTAAACTTCGGTATCAAATACCATAACGTTTACATCGTTACCGCTGGCAAGAACATGGTCTAGGCCGCCAAAGCCAATATCGTAAGCCCAGCCGTCTCCACCAAATATCCAAACCGATTTTTTAGATAAGAATTCTTTTTTGGCAAGAATTTCGGGAGCTGTTGGGCAACCTGCGGCAGCAGCCTTTTCAACCTCGGCAACCAATTCTTTGGTAGCAGCAGCATTGGCGTTGCCATCGTTAATTGTTGCAAGATAATTTTCAGCGGCAGCCTTAAATTCAGCACTTGCTTTATCGGACTCGGACATTTCTTTAACCTGAGCAATAAGTTGGTCGCGTAATGCCTTTTGACCTAAATACATACCTAAACCGTGCTCGGCATTATCTTCGAAGAGTGAGTTAGCCCAAGCAGGACCATGGCCTTCGGCATTAACGGTGTATGGCGATGTTGCAGCAGGGCCGCCCCAAATAGAAGAACAACCTGTGGCGTTGGAAATATACATTCTGTCGCCAAATAGTTGTGTTACTAAGCGGGCATATGCTGTTTCGGCACAACCTGCGCAAGAGCCGGAGAACTCGAGTAACGGTTTTTTGTATTGTGAAGAAATAAGGTTAGCATCGGTAGCAACTTCGGGCTTTTCGGTAACCTTATTTACGCAATAATCAAATACTTCTTGTTGAGCATCTTGTGATTCGCGAGATACCATTTTAAGTGAAGCAGTTGGGCAAACACCAATACATACGCCGCAACCCATACAATCCATTGGCGATACAGCCAAGGTGTAGGTGTAATCGGTTTTAATGATGGGCTTCGGAGCAACCTTCATATTGTCAGGTGCTGCAGCAACCTCATCGGCCGAGAGTGCAAACGGACGAATTGTTGCGTGTGGGCAAACAAACGCACATTTATTACACTTAGCACAAGTATCGGCATTCCACTCGGGTACTAAAACGGCAACGGCGCGTTTTTCGTAAGCAGAAGCACCTTGTTCAAAGGTACCATCGGCATGCTCAATAAATGCAGATACAGGCAGTGAGTCACCGTCCATAAGAGCAACCGGTTTCATAATGCTGTCAACCATCTTATCAAGCTTGGTGTTGCCTTCGGCTGCATCAGCAGTATTGCTGTCTGTAGCATTAGCCCAGTCAGCAGGAACATCAATTTTAACGAAAGCAGTAGCACCGGCATCAATAGCCTTGTGGTTCATGTCAACAATATCTTGACCTTTTTTGAGGTAAGATTTTGTTGCAGCCTCTTTCATATATTTAATAGCATCTTCAGAAGGCATAACCTTTGCAAGAGCAAAGAAGGCCGACTGTAAAATGGTGTTGGTGCGTTTGCCCATACCAATTTGAGCTGCTAAGTCAATAGCATTAACGGTGTAAAGTTGAATGTTGTTTTTAGCAATATACTGTTTAGCTTCGGCAGGCATATGAGCATTTAATTCCTCGGCCGACCATTGACAGTTAATTAAGAACACACCGCCGGGTTTAACATCGTTAACCATTTTATAACCCTTAATTACATAAGATGGGTTGTGGCAGGCAACGAAATCGGCTTTATTAATATAGTAAGGGCTCTTAATAGGTTTATCGCCAAAACGAAGGTGAGAAACAGTAATACCACCGGTCTTCTTAGAGTCGTATTGGAAGTAAGCCTGAACATATTTATCGGTGTGGTCGCCAATAATTTTAATGGAGTTTTTGTTAGCACCAACGGTACCGTCGCCGCCAAGACCCCAGAATTTACATTCAATTGTGCCTTCGGCTGCGGTGTTAGGAGCCGGTTTTTCTTCTAAAGAAAGGTTGGTAACATCGTCCACAATACCAATAGTGAACTGAGCTTTAGGAGCATCTTTGCCAAGTTCCTCGTATACTGCGAAGATAGAGCTTGGAGGAGTATCTTTAGAACCAAGACCATAACGGCCGCCTGTAACAACATCAATTTTTCTGCCCTGAGCTGCTAATGCAGCCACAACATCTAAATAAAGTGGCTCGCCTAATGCGCCGGGCTCTTTGGTTCTGTCTAATACAGCAATTTTCTTAACAGTCTCAGGAATAGCCTCAACCAATTTTGCGGCCGAGAAAGGACGATACAAGCGAACCTTTACAAGACCAACTTTTTCGCCTGCGGCTACCATATAATCTATAACCTCTTCTGCAACGTCGCAAATAGAGCCCATAGCAATTATAATCTTTTCGGCATCGGGTGCACCGTAGTAGTTAAATAATTTATAATCGGTGCCGAGTTTTGCGTTAACCTTGTCCATATATTCTTCAACAATACCGGGAACGGCATCGTAATATTTATTACAAGCTTCGCGGTGTTGGAAGAAGATATCGCCGTTTTCGTGTGAACCACGCATTACGGGATGCTCTGGGTTAAGTGAACGCTTGCGGAATTCTGCAACGGCGTCCATATCGCACATTTCTTTAAGGTCTTCGTAATCCCACACCTGAATTTTTTGAATTTCGTGAGAGGTGCGGAAACCATCGAAGAAGTTTAAGAAAGGTACGCGGCTTTTAATAGATGCCAAGTGAGCAACGGCGCCTAAATCCATAACCTCTTGAGTATTGGTTTCAGCAAGCATTGCAAAGCCTGTTTGGCGGCAGGCATAAACGTCGGAATGGTCGCCAAAAATATTAAGTGCGTGTGAAGCTACGCAACGGGCAGAAACATGGAAAACGCAGGGCAATAATTCACCGGCGATTTTGTACATGTTTGGAATCATCAGTAAAAGACCTTGCGAAGCAGTGTAAGTTGTGGTTAAAGCACCTGCTGCAAGAGAACCGTGTACTGTACCCGATGCACCGGCTTCGGACTGCATTTCAACTACATTAACGGTTGTGCCGAAAATATTTTTTAGCCCCTGAGCAGACCATTGGTCTACATAATCGGCCATAGGGCTGGATGGTGTGATTGGGTAAATACCGGCTACTTCTGTAAAAGCATAAGATACATGTGCAGCGGCATTGTTACCATCCATGGTTTTAAACTTTCTTGCCATTTGAAAATTCCTCCTTAAAAATTGGAAATAATCTTTCCATACTATTTTATAATACTACTTTTTGCATAATAAGTAAATAGGAAAATTTTAATTTTTGAGAAATTTTTATTCTTTAATATAAAATAATTGACAAATTGTAAAAAAACATATATTATAAACATAAATTTAACTAAAAGGAGTTATTATAAAATGGACGGCGACCCTGTCAATTTACTTTACAAACTTATTTTATTACTTGTTCTTATTCTTGTTAATGCTTTTTTCGCTATGAGCGAAATAGCCATTATCACACTTAACGATTTAAAGTTGCAACGAATGGCCGAAGAGGGCGACAAAAAAGCCGCAAAAATTTTAAAGCTTACTAAAAACCCTTCCAACTTTTTATCCACCATTCAAATAGGCATTACCTTAGCAGGATTTTTAACATCGGCCGCTGCTGCCGAAAACTTTGCGGGTCCTTTTGCAAACTTTTTAGCGGGACTTTTTAACATTAACCCCACTGCAGCCTGGTTAGAGGCAATTTCGCTTTTTGCGGTAACGGTTATAATATCGTTCTTTTCACTGGTGCTCGGCGAGCTTGTGCCCAAAAGAATTGCCATGCAAAAATACGAACAAATATCCTTTAAAATTGTGGGAATTTTAACCTTTATTAAGGGGTTATTCAAGCCGTTTATTAAAATTCTTTCCTTTTCAACAAACATAATAGTTCGCATTTTAGGCTTCGACCCTAACGCCAGCCAAGAAAAAGTAACCGAAGAAGAAATTCTAATGCTTGTTGATGCCGGCGAAGAAAAAGGCGTTATTGAAGAAAGCCAAAAAGAAATGATTAACAACATTTTCGAATTTGACGATATTTTAGCATCGGATGTTATGACCCACCGCACCGACATTGAAGCGGTTGAAATTAACAGTGATTTTGCCGAAGTACTTGAAAAATCCATTACTGCCGGTTATTCGAGAATACCGGTTTATGAAGAAGATTTAGATAATATTAAAGGCGTTATTTACATTAAAGACCTTTTAAAATATGTTGGCAAAGCATTGCCTAAATCGTTAAAAATTTCGGGCATAATGCGCAAGGCCTACTTCTTCCCCGAAACAAAACGCTGCGGTGATTTATTCAATGAAATGACCGAAAAACACCTGCAACTTGTTTTTGTGTGCGATGAATATGGCGGTATTTCGGGCATAGTTACTATGGAAGACCTGTTAGAATCTATAGTAGGCAATATGCAAGACGAATACGATAACGAAGAAATCGAGATAGAAAAGGTTAACGAAACCACCTATTCTTTAGATGGTACCAGCGATATTGAAGAGGTTGAAGAGATTTTAAATGTGAAATTCCCCGAAGGCGATTACGATACTATTGGCGGTTTTATAATGGCCGAGCTCGGCATAATCCCCGCCGAAGATGAAAACCCAACGGTAGAATACAGCGGGTATTCATTTAAAGTAGATGAAGTTGACGACCGAAGAATTGAACGCATTACCGCCGAAAAATTACCTGAACAACAAGAAGAATAAAAAAATAACGCCCTTGTGGCGTTATTTTTTTGCTTATTCATTATACCCGTTAGGGTTATTTTTTTGCCAATTCCAAGTGTCGCGGCACATATCCTCAACACTGAGGGTTGCGGTCCAACCCAATATTTCTTCGGCCTTTTGGGCATTGGCATAAATTTCGTCAAGGTCGCCCGGTCGGCGTGGGTCTATTACATAAGGCACCTCTACGCCCGACGCTTTTTCAAAGGCATTTTTAAGTTCTAAAACGGTGGTTCCGTTGCCGGTACCTAAATTAAATTCATCGCACTTATTGTTTTTAAGTGCCCATTCCACCGCCTTAACATGACCAACGGCCAAGTCGCAAACATGAATATAATCGCGAACACCGGTGCCGTCGGGGGTATTATAATCGTTGCCGAAAACGTGCAGTTCACTCCTGCGGCCAACCGCAACCTGTGCAATATATGGCATAAGGTTGTTTGGTATACCTTTTGGGTCCTCGCCTATTTTGCCGCTTGGGTGTGCGCCAATTGGGTTAAAATACCTAAGAATTGCAATGCCCCAACTGTTATCCGACACATATAAATCCCTTAAAATATCTTCAATAAACAGTTTTGTGCGGCCATATGGATTTATGGAGCCTGTGGGCATACCCTCTTTAAGCGGCATTGTTTTAGAAACACCGTAAACCGTGGCCGAAGAAGAAAATACAAACTTTTTAACCCCAAAATTACGCATAACCTCTAAAAGCATTAGGGTGCTTATTAGGTTGTTATCATAATATTCTATGGGTTTTGCAACCGATTCACCAACGGCCTTTAAGCCCGCGAAATGAATAACGGCCTCTATTTCGTTTTCGGAAAATATTTTTTCAAGCGCTGCCATATCTCTAACATCGTTTTGGTAAAATTTTACTTTCTTTCCTGTAATTTCTTCTACCCTCTTTAACGATTCTTGGCTGCTGTTATCTAAATTATCTATAACCACAACACTGTGGCCTGCCTTTAACATCTCTATACAGGTGTGTGAACCTATGTACCCTGCACCGCCGGTTACTAAAATAGCCATAAAAAACCTCCGTTAAATTTATAATATAATAATAACACAAAATAAAAATTAAGTAAATATTTATAAATAAAATTTTTAACAATATTTTGTATTTTTTGCCCGTTTTTTTTATTTTTCACTCAACCTGTAGTAATTAATAAAAAATAGCTAAAATTTGCAAGGTTTACAACTAAAAAAAATAATGTTATAATTCTTTTATATTAATTTATGGGGTAAGAATATGGATTATTTTATAAATCCTGCTATGTTTCAAAAAAGCTTTGTTGTGCCTTTTAACATAGCCGAAAATTATTTAAAAATAGCAACGGCCACTCAGTTAAGGGTGGTTTTATATGTGCTTAGCCACTTAACCGATGAGCCAAGCAATGCCGACATTGCCGACGCTTTATTATTAACCGAGGCTGATGTATCCGACGCTATGTGTTTTTGGCAACAAAGCGGTATTTTTATGGCTAAATCGGGCCCACAAACCCCTGCCGAAAAACCGGAAAAACGCATTGTTAAAACGGCCGTTATTAAACCCACCCGAGAAGAAATTGCCCGCCGTTTATCCGAAAGCAAAGAAATTAGCCTATTATTAAACGAGGCACAGTTTAAATTTGGACGCACCCTTAAAATGAACGAAAGTTCCACACTGATTTGGCTTTATGACGACCAAGGAATGGACATTTCACTTATTTTAATGCTGTTAGAGTATGCCAAAGGTGAAAACAAATGTAATATTTCGTTTATAGAACGAACCGCAGTGGAATGGTTAAATAACAACATAGCATCTATTACCGATGCTGAAAATTACATAGCCGAAATAAATCGCAAGAAAACCGCCTGGAAGGTTGTGGAGGCCGCATTCGGCATTGAGGACAGGCTTGCCAGCACCAAAGAGCTTGAATTGGCTTCGCGCTGGGTGGAAGAATGGCATCTGCCACGCGAAGTTTTAAGGTTGGCATATGAAAAATGTGTTGACACAAAATCTAAATTCATTATGTCTTACACCGCAAAAATTTTAGAAGGCTGGCACAAAAACGGTTATAAAACCGCAGCCGATATTCAAAACGCCGAAGTGAAAGCCAAAAAGAGCCAAAAGGCCGATTTCGCAAGTTCCGACATTAGCGAAATTGACAAACTTTTAAGTATAGGTTATAAGGGGGAATAAAAATTGGGTTACAGCAACGAATACTATGCAAAAGCCATTAACATTATTAAAGAAAACCGCAAAAAATCTTTAGCCCAATATAACCAACTGCTTGACCTTACATACAACGCTGTTCCCCGCTTAAGTGAAATTGACGCCCAATTGTCTGCGCTTGGTGCCAAGGCAATGACATCGGCCATGAGCGGCAACAAAGAGGCAGTTGAAGCATGCAAAGCAGAATCGGAAAAGTTGCAAAACGAAAAGCAAGAAATTATAACTGGTGCCGGCATTACCACACCTAAATTTAAATGCAAAAAATGCAGTGATACAGGTTTTGTTAATAATAAAAAATGCGATTGCGTTAATAAACTTGCCAAAAAATTGGTTTTAGAAAGTTTAAACGAGCATATGCCACTAAGCACACAAAATTTTAATAATTTTGACCTTAATTATTACCCCGATAAAGCAACCGAAAGCGGCATATCGCCCAAAGAGCACGCAGAGCAAATTTATAATAATTTAAAAAATTATGCAAATAATTTTACAATTAATTCCGACAATATATTTTTAACGGGCAGTGTGGGCCTTGGCAAAACCCACCTGTGCATGTCCATAATAAATGTTGTTACCGAAAAGGGCTATGGCGTTATTTATGGCTCGGCGCAAAACCTGTTTTCGCTTATAGAGCGCGAACATTTTTCATCCGGCAGCGGCGAAAAGTTAGATGCCCTGCTTAATGCCGATTTATTGGTTATTGATGACCTTGGAACCGAATTTTTAAGCGCCTTTACGGCTTCGGCTTTTTATAACATAATAAACACCCGCATCAATAACCGCCTGCCCACCATTATAAATACAAATTTATCATTTAAAGAGTTGGAAGAACGCTATTCGGCCAGAATATCCTCGAGAATTGTTGGCAACTATAAATTCCACGCTTTATACGGTAAAGACATTAGGCAAATTAAGGCCTTCGAGAATATGAATAATAAATAAAAAATTAACCCCCAAGTTTAAAACTTGGGGGTTTTTGTTATTAATATTTCTTGCGTGCGGTGTAAGAAGTGTGAAGGTCGTGGTGTGCTTTATGACCGCCAAAACCATCGTACCACTCGCTGTAAAGTGTTTTAATAACCGGTGATTCGTGCGACATTCTAAGTGCCATAGAAGCATCTTGGTCGTATAACGCCTGAGCTCTAACAGCCTTTAAATCTACAGTGTCGCGCACATATTGGGGTTGAATTGGTTGTCCGCCGCCGTTTACACAGCCACCCGGGCAGCCCATAATTTCAATGAAGCCCCAACCATCAGGGTTACCGTTTTTAAGTTTATCCATAACCACTTTGGCAGCGCCTGCGCCAGAGGCAACGGCTAATTTAAGTTCGGTACCGCCAACAGTAACGGTTGCGGTCTTAAGACCCATTGTGCCACGAACAGCCTTTAATTCTACAGGCTCGGTAGCACCATTTAACCAAGCATTAGCGGTTCTAACGGCAGCCTCCATAACGCCGCCTGTTGCACCGAATATAACGGCAGCACCGGTATCTTCACCCAAGGGGCTGTCGAACTCTTCATCGGGCAATGATTTAAACTGAAGACCTGCACGCTCTATCATACGGGCTAATTCCCTTGTAGTTAATGCAATATCAACATCCGGAACACCGGCAGCCGATTGGTCTTCACGGCCGATTTCGAACTTCTTGGCAGTACAGGGCATTACCGAAACGCTAACAATATCTTTAGGGTCTATGCCCATTTTGTTTGCGTAATAGGTTTTAATAACGGCACCAGCCATTTGTTGTGGAGATTTACAGGTAGACAAATGCTCTAATAAATCGGGGTAGTAAAATTCACAGAACTTAACCCAACCCGGTGAGCAAGAGGTAATCATGGGTAATGTGCCACCATTTTTAATACGGTTTACAAGCTCGTTTGCTTCTTCAACAATTGTTAGGTCGGCAGCAAAGTTAGTATCGAAAACCCTGTCAAATCCGAGCCTTCTCATAGCGGCAACCATTTTACCCTCTACGTTAGTGCCAATATCCATTCCAAAGCATTCGCCCAATGTTACACGAACAGATGGGGCTGCTTGAATAACAACATGTTTGGTTGGGTCAGCAAGAGCTTCCCAAACCTTTGCGGTGTCGTCTTTTTCGGTTAATGCGCCGGTTGGGCAAACAACAGTACATTGACCACAAGAAATACAAGGAACATCGCTCAGTTGCTTTTTAAATGCTGTGCCAATGTTAGTGTCAATACCACGCTCGTTAGCACCAATTACACTTACAAACTGCTCTTCGCAGGCAGCAACGCAACGGCGGCAGAGAATACACTTATTATTATCTCTAACCAAGTGTGGTGTGCTTTCGTCTAACTCATATTTAGGTTTATATCCACCAAAGGCATCTTCATCTACGCCATATTCACGGCAAAGTTTTTGAAGTTCGCAGTTGGTTGAGCGCACACAAGAAAGACATTTCTTTTCGTGGGTCGATAAAATAAGCTCGAGTGTTGTTTTGCGGGCTTGCTGAATTTTTGCAGTGTTGGTTTGAATTTCCATTCCTTCGGTAACGGGGTAAACGCAGGCTGTTACCAATCCGCGAGCACCTGTTGCTTCAACAACACATATACGGCAAGCACCAATTTCGTTCTTTTCTTTCATAAAGCAAAGTGTTGGAATTTCAACACCTGCTTTTCTGGCAGCATCCAGTATTGTGGAGCCCTTTTCAACGCTTACAGCAATACCGTTTACTTTTACATTAATCATATCCATTATTACGGGACTCCTTTCTTATTGTTTGCTTATAGCCTTAAACTTACAGCTGCCAATGCAAGCGCCGCACTTAACGCATTTATCAGCATCTATAGTATAAGACGGTAATTTATGGCCCTCGGCAATGTAATCGGTTTTAGTAATTGCATTAGCGGGGCAGTTTCTTGCGCACATACCGCAACCAATACATTTATCTTTATCAATAGTAAATGTAAGAAGGTCTTTACAAACGCCTGCGGGGCATTTTTTCTCGGTAACGTGGGCAATATATTCATCTCGGAAGAATTTAAGTGTTGCTAAAACAGGGTTAGGTGCTGTTTGGCCAAGGCCGCAAAGCGAGTTAGCTTTTATGTAGTTAGAAAGCTCCTCGATTTTATCAATATCTTCTAAAGTGCCTTTGCCTTCGGTAATCTTATCAAGCAATTCTAATAAACGCTTGGTACCTACACGGCAAGGTGTACATTTACCGCAAGATTCATCTACAGTAAACTCAAGGAAGAACTTAGCCATATCAACCATACAGTTGTCTTCGTCCATTACGATAAGACCGCCGGAACCCATCATACAACCAATGGCAACAAGGTTATCGTAATCTACTTCGGTATCTATAAGCTCGGCAGGGATACATCCGCCCGAAGGACCACCTGTTTGGGCAGCCTTGAACTTTTTGCCGTTCGGTATACCGCCGCCAATTTCTTCAATAATGTGGCGTAAAGTTGTGCCCATAGGAATTTCCACAAGGCCTGTATTTTTAATTTTACCACCCAAAGCAAATACCTTTGTACCCTTGGATTTTTCGGTACCCATAGAGGCAAACCAATCGGCACCTTTTAAAATAATTTGTGGAATATTAGCAAAGGTTTCAACGTTATTTTCGGTGGTTGGCGAAGCAAACAAACCTTTAACTGCAGGGTATGGTGGACGTGGTCTTGGCTCGCCACGGTTACCTTCTATGGAGGTCATAAGAGCGGTTTCTTCACCGCAAACGAATGCACCTGCACCAAGGCGAATATCTAAATCGAAATCGAAGCCCGAGCCAAAAATGTTTTTACCAAGCAGACCGTATTCACGAGCCTGTTTAATGGCAATAGCAAGGCGCGAAACTGCAATTGGGTACTCTGCCCTTACATAT
Organism: Acutalibacteraceae bacterium; assembly: GCA_045651765.1. Classification (GTDB taxonomy): domain Bacteria; phylum Bacillota; class Clostridia; order Oscillospirales; family Acutalibacteraceae; genus SIG565. The sequence continues at coordinate 67,256 of JAZRSY010000023.1, forward strand.
ACATAACCCTTTGTAGCACCGGTAGCGTATCCGCAAATAGCCATAGCCTCAATAATACAGTGTGGGTCGCCCTCTAAAACCGAACGGTCCATGAATGCACCCGGGTCGCCTTCGTCGGCGTTACATACAACATATTTTTGAGGTGCTGCATTAGCAGCGGTTAAAGACCATTTTCTGCCAGTGGGGAATCCACCGCCGCCACGGCCGCGAAGACCCGAATCGCTAACGCATTTAATAACATCTTCGGGTGTCATTTCGGTTAATACTTTACCAAGGGCTGCATAGCCGTCCATGGCAATATATTCATCGATTTCTTCGGGGTTAATAACACCGCAGTTGCGCAAAGCTACACGAGTTTGTGATTTGTAGAAAGCGGTATCATTAAGCGAAACATTTTCGGTTTCGTCTAATCTTTCTGCCGATTCATCTACATATTCAAGCCTTTTAACTACTCTACCTTTTAAAAGATGTTCTTCAACAATTTCTTTAACATCTTCAGGTTTTACAAGACTATAGAATGTGCCATCCGGATAAATAATAACAACAGGACCCATAGCACACAAACCAAAACAACCTGTTTGAACAAGCTTAACCTCGTCGGTAAGACCGTGTGCTGCAAGGTTCTCTACAAAAGCTTCCTGAATGTTTTTACTTCCGGAGGAGGTACAGCCTGTACCACCGCAAATTAATACGTGTGAACGAATCATTTAATAAACCTCCAGCATTATTTATTAGCGGCAAGTGTATATTCGGTAATTACCTTGCCGTTTTTTAAATGTTCATTAATAACCTTTTCTGCTTTTTCGGCAGACATTTTAACATAGGTTACCTTTTCTTTACCTGCTTCATAAACCTCTACAACAGGTTCGTATTGGCAAATACCAATGCAGCCTGTTTGTGTAACGGTTACTTTGGCAGATAAACCAGCCTTATTAACACCCTCTACAAAGGCGCTAAGCACAGGGCGTGCACCGGCGGCTATACCACAGGTAGCCATACCAACAACTACCCTTTTTTCGCCGTAGCCTTCCCTTAGAACTACCTTATCCTTCATTTTATCCCTAATGGCTTGTAGTTCAGCTAATGATTTCATAAAAATTCTTCCTTTCTTATATAAATTAAAGATTTTCGTATTGTTCTTTTAAAAAATCTTTAATCCAATTTAAAATTTCAAACTCGTTCAAGTTTATATCATCACCTAAAACTTGGCGCAACTCTTGGGTGTTAAGCAAAACTTCGCCCTCACCCACCGTATGCTTAAAATAAAAATCGCTTTCGGGGTGGCCTTGTATTAGGGTTATGACCGTGGAAATAATATCGCCCAGCGGGGTGTAATCTATATGATTTTTATTGAACACCGCCGTAACACAGGTGCCGTGGTCGTTTGGAAACTCTTCTTGGCTTTTAGATTCAATTTTAAAACTGCCGCCTGTTTGTTCGGCCCCAAGTTTAAAAAACGGAATTCCAAAACCAACCTTACGGGTTGTGCGGGTAGTAAAAAACGGGTTTACAACATTCTTGCACATTTCGCTACTCATGCCGCAGCCGTTATCTTTAATAATAATGGTTAAGGTGTTTTCGGTTTCTGTAAGTAAAATGTGGGTTAATGTTGAGCCTGCTTTTAACGAATTTTCGGTTATATCTAAAATATTTAACGATAATTCTTTCATATTTCACCCTTTAAATACCTAAAAAGTTGGTGCCGTACCAAAGCACTGCTATAGGGTTCATCATCTAACTCAATATAATTTTGTTTTTCTTTAATGTCGGTTAAATAATGTGCATCTGAGCTGATTATAATTTTTTTATTTTGCAAATTGTGCTTTGCTGTCAATTCGCCCACATTAGCCGCATTGTTAATTTCTACGCAATTAAACACCGGCCGTTCGGGCATAAAACCAAGCATTGCCAAAATCCCGTTAGACTGCCTGTCGATATGTGCGGGGTAACATATTCCGCCATATTTTGCAACAATTTCGGGGGCTTTTTCTATGGTAACGGTGGTGGCATTGGGCAGCAAAAACTCTTCACTGCCAATTAATTTATCTTCTTCACCTAAAATTAATTGTTCACCAAAAATATCGGTTTTGTTTTTAATTTTGACGCGATAAGAATCTATTTCCCTGCCAAACTCCATAGCCTTTTCTAACTCTTCGAAAAGGCAAACCAAATGCACCTCTTCGGCGGTGGTTAATTCCATGCCCGCAACGGGTATAATCCCGTAAGCTTTGGCCGCCTTAAAAAAAGCGGGCAAATTAAGGCAGGAGTTATGGTCGGTTAATGCTATAATATTAATACCCAAAAGTGCCGCCATACCCGCTATGTTATAGGGGGTGTTGTCGTTATCGGCACAGGGCGATAAACAAGAATGTATGTGTAAATCGTAATAATAACGGTTCATAACTAAACCACTGTGTCCTTTAACAAAAGGGCTATATTAAAGGCTGAAAGATTGGTTGAAAGCACATTAATGCCGTTTTCTTTGGCAGTATTAAGCGCTTGTTCATCTAAAGTTACGTTTTCGGCCAAAATAATGCAGGCAACATTTGTAAGGGTTGCAACGGCCACAATATTTGTGTTTGACATTATAGTTACCCAGGCATCGCCCTCGCGAGCGTTACCCATTACCCAAGAAAGCAAATCGCCAATATAACAACCTGTTATTTCACGCTCGGCTTCGGGCATACATAATACATTCAAAGTATTTTGTTTTGCAAATTCGCCAACTGTCATTATTTTGTACCCTCTAATTTTTTTATGTATTCTTTAAAATCGTTTTTATACATAAGCAAACAATCGTATTTTTCGGCTTTTCCCTTAACTATATCTTCGGCAAAGGCGCGGCAGGTTGGTGCCCCGCAAGAGCCGCAGTCGTAACCGGGTAGCTCTTCTTTTAGTTTTTGAATATCGGCCATCATGCGCATGGATTCAGCCATATTTGTGCTTAACCTTGTAATAGGGGTGTATTCAGGCAACGATTCCAAAAAATAATATTCAGGAATATATTTAAGCTCTTCTTCGGTTAAAAAGTTTTGTGAAACGGGCAAATATTTACGCAAAGTTTGCAACCTTGCCCTTGCAATAAAGGGGTTTTGCATTGTAAGCACACCGCCAACGCAACCGCCTGTGCAGGCGTTAAGCTCAGCAAACTCTAAATTAGGGATTGCCCCGTTTTCAATTTGGTCTAACACGCGGGTAACATTTTCAATACCGTCGGCTGCCAAATATTTTTCGTTAAATATGGCCGATGCCTCGCCGCCGGTTGCCGCCCAACTAACACCGATGCGCCCCGTTTTAGATAGTTGCTTGGGCGGTTTTTCGCGTTTCATGGCGTTTATAAGTAAAAAGTAAATATCACTTATGGGCAAAACTGCATCAATTCTGCGCTCATCCGGTGCAGGGCTGTTTTTTACATAACTCATTTTGGCAGGACATGGCGATATAAAGAAAACTCCAATATCGTCATTACTTAGCTCGGGGTGTTCTTCCCTTGCTTTTTTGCGTGCCAAATAAGCCGCAATATCTATAGGGGGTAGTAATCTTACTATATTATCCTTTAAAAATGGGAACCTTAATTCTATTAACCTAACAACCGCAGGACAGGCCGAATTTATTGCCGGTTTTTGTATGCCTTCGGTTTTAAGGTAATTTCTGGTATAAGCAGAAACAAGCTCGGCCGCACGCGAAACCTCAAAAACATCGTCAAAGCCTATATCTAAAAGGCCTTGCAAAACATAGTCAATATCGTCTAAATTTTCGAACTGTTCGTAAAGCGAGGGGGCCGGCAATGCTATTTTATATTTAAAATTGTTAATATCTTGGAAGCTGTCCATAACAGCTTTTTTTGCTTTATGTGGGCACACCTTAACACACTCGCCGCAATCTATGCACCTTTCGGCATTAATAACGGCTTTATTGTCCTTAATGCGAATAGCTTCGGTCGGACAGTGCTTTAAACATGTTGTACAGCCCGTGCATTTAGAGGCATCAAGCGATACCGAGTGTTTATATGTACTCATAAAAACCACCCTAAAAATAAAATTATATATTTATTTTCATTGTAATTTTGGTGCCTTTACCAAGTTCCGATTCTATGGTCATTTGGTCGGAATAGCGTTTCATATTAGGCAGACCCATTCCGGCGCCAAAACCCAGCGAGCGAATATTTTCCGGTGCTGTAGAGTAGCCCTCTTGCATTGCTTTAGAAATATCGCTTATGCCGGGACCATTATCGGTTAAAATTATTTCAATTTCTTTTTCGGTGACATTAACATCGGCTTCTCCGCCACCGGCGTGAATAACCATGTTAATTTCACCTTCGTACATGGCAATAGAGGCACGCCTTATGGTTTCGGGAGCAAGATTTAACTGCCTTAGGTTCTTTTTAAGCTGACCCGAGGCATTACCTGCTGCCGTAAAGTTAGTGCCGTCTACAACAAAATGAAAGTTTAATAATTCACTCATTTTGAATCCCTTCTGGCAGGCAAACCTTTTGCATATAATCTGCCGCATGCTTCGTACATACGCATTTCTGTGGTTAATAAAACTATTCCGCGTTCTTTGGCCAGTTCTATCATTTCGTCGGTTGGGGTTTTGCCCCTAACCAATACAACACATGGCATATCCATCATTTCGGCAGTTCTAATGGCCTGAACATTTAAAAGGCCTGTAAGCAGCACCGACCTATCGTTAACATAGGCCAAAACATCACTCATCATATCGCTTCCAAAGGCGGAATCCACCTCTAACGAATTGTTTTGGGTGCCACAAACGATTTGAGCATTAAGGATTTCGGCAATTTCTGTTACCTTCATATAGCTTCCTCGTTTTATAAATTAATCCATATATTTGGCTAAAATGCCATCAATATCATCGGCGGTTAAGCGGCCGTAAACATCCTCGTTAACGGTAAGCACAGGGGCCAAGCCACATGCACCAATGCAACGGCAAGCAGTAAGGGAGAATTTGCCGTCGGGCGTGCATTCGTCGGCACCAATGCCTAATTTTTCGCTTAATTTATCCATTAATTCGCCGGCGCCCTTAACATAGCAAGCGGTACCCAAGCAAACCGATATATTGTATTTACCTTTAGGAGCAAGTGAGAACTGTGCATAAAAGGTAGCAACACCAAAAATCTTTTCAAGCGGAATTTCCATTCCTTCGGAAATCATATTTTGAACCTCGAACGGTAAATAACCGTATATGTCTTGTGCTTTTTGCATTACGGTCATGAGGTTGCTTTTGTCGTCTTTGTGTTCCTCAATTACCTTAAGTAATTCTTTTTCTTGTTCGGGTGTGCCTTTAAAAGGTAGATTACTGATTTTCTTTTGCATAGTGCAAAGCCTCCCATTTATAATAAATTAAAATATAATATTACACACTGACAATATTTTAACACATTAAAACAAAAAATGCTACTGTTTTCTTACAATTTATTTGTTTTTTTTTTAAAATAATACGGACCTAAAGCTCAAACTGAGTTTTAGGTCCGTTTTTTTAAAATTAAATTACTGCAGGCGAAACAATATTGTTCCATAAGGTTGAATATGTTACGCTTTCTGTAAGTTCTTGCTCAAGTTCAGGAATGTTTTCGATTTTGCCTTCACAATAATCTATAATCATTTCTTTGCAGTTTTCAAGCCTTAACATCAATCCGCCCAAACGAATATCTTGCACCTCGAAACCGAATGTTCTGTTTTCTTTATACCATTGGTTTCTTAATGCCCTGTGGTAAGCGCGGGTAAGCCTGATGGATTCGGGATAGGCTGTTTCTGCAAATTCTTTTAAGCCTTTTTTGTCGCCTGCTTTATATAACTTGCGGGCGGTATAGCCTAAATCGTTTTTAACGGCCAATAAATCACAAAGGGCGGCGCTTGTATCAAATATATAGCGATATTCATCACTAATATCAAGTACCCTTATTTCCTTAGCCAAGTTTTTATAATATTCGTTGTTTTCGGGGAATATTCTAAACTCGTTGCAACCAACAAACGGGTCGTTATATAACAAATATTTAGCAGGGCTTTCGTTATACTGGCCTTTATCATCTTCCTTGCAGGTGTCAAGGTCTTCAAGCCTGATAAAATCATCGAAATCGCAGTTAAACTCTTGTTTGAACTTAACCTTAATATCTTCAATATCGGTGTTGCCTTTAAAGTACTCCGATGCTGCAAATATTGCCGGTAAAACCATAAATTTAGAACCTTCAGCACCGTCATCGCCCCACATTGTGAAGAACATATCGGTAACTCCGTTGGCACGGCAGGCTTCTATTGCGCCCTTAGCGGCATCAACACTGTTTTGTGTGCAAGGCACAATGCCCTTCCAGCACCAAAAACTGCCTGCAAAGCCAACCTTGTTGCCAAAGGCTTGGCCGGCTTTAAATCTTTTGGTTCGTATATCGTGTGGCACAATACCATAACACCAGTCAATAAGGGTAATGTTTTTATCAAGATTAGCATGTTTCTTTAATGCTTCGGCACCCTGTTCATCGTTATTTTCAAAGAAGGGCAACATTCTTTTAAGAAGCATATCTGCCCACATCATAGGCTTAAGGCCGTAACCTTCTGCCATTTTTGAAACTGTATTTAGGTGTTCAACAACCATATCAAAACGGGGCTTATATTCGTGCGTGTCTAAATAACGGCCGGCACCCAAGCGGTGAGCCTCGTCCATACCAATATGCACCCTATCGGTTGTAAAGCATTCCTTTATTGTTTTAAACATATTGTCAATGAGTTTATATGTACGCTCATCATCTAACAATAAAATATCGTCGGTATCGCGAAAGGCTTCGTATTTGCGCCATTTAAACAAGGTGTTTAGGTGGGCCAAGGTTTGAACGCAAGGAATAAGCTCTATTCCACGGTCTAGGCAATATTTATCAAAATACTTTAGGTCTTCTTTTGTATACCTGCCCCTCATGTAACCAAAAAGCGGTTCGCCTTCTATTTCATATGTATCTTCGGTGTATAACATAATGGCGTTATAGCCCAATTTTGCTAAAAGGTCTACAAATCTTTCAAAAGTTTTTCTGTTCATAACAGCGTTTCTTGAACAATCCAGCATTACGCCGAAAGTTTCTTTTTCCATTTTAATTACCCCTTTAAACTAAAGTAAATTTATTCCGTTTTTTGCGCAATCTTTGGCCATTTTTTTGGGCCAATAAGATGATTGCACCTCGCCAATATGTGCTTTGCCTAAAAAGAGCATACACATTCTTGATTGACCTATTCCGCCGCCTATTGTTAAGGGTAATTCGCCCTTAATTAAGGACTTATGGAACGGCAATTTTTTACGTTCTAAACAGTTTTTTGCTTTAAGCTGCCTTAATAGCGCCGCTTTATCTACCCTAATGCCCATACTTGAAAGTTCAAACGATATATCTAAAAGCGGGTAGTAAATTATAATGTCGCCGTTTAGGTCCCAATCGTCATAATCGGGGGCGCGGCCATCGTGTATTTGGCCCGACGGCAAGGTTTTTCCAATTTGCATTAAAAATACCGAACCGTATTTTTTTGTTATTTCTTTTTCACGTTCCTTAGAGCTTAGGTTAGGGTACATTTGCTCAAGTTCTGTGGTGGTAATAAATGTAATGTCATCGGCCAAAAATTTATGCACAAAATTATATTCGGCCGAAATATATTCTTCGGTATTTTTTAGTGCTTTGTAAATTTTTCTGACTGTATCTTTAAGGGTCTCAAGGTTGCGTTCGCTTTCAGATATAACCTTTTCCCAGTCCCATTGGTCAACAAAAACCGAATGAATATTATCTAATTCTTCATCGCGGCGAACGGCGTTCATATCGGTATATAAACCCTCGCCCGCACTAAAACCATAGCGCTTTAGTGCCATGCGCTTCCATTTAGCCAGCGAATGTACAATTTCGGTTTGTGCGCCGCCATCTTTAATGTCGAAACTAACAGGCCTTTCGTGCCCGTTTAAATTGTCGTTAAGGCCGCTTTCGCACTCGACAAAAAGTGGTGCCGAAACTCTGGTTAAATTAAGCTGTTTGGCTAAATCCTTTTCAAAAAAATCTTTAACCTTTTTAATGGCTACCTCGGTTTGCCTAATATCAAGCACCGATTCATAGCCCTTTGGAACAAACAACTTGCCCATTTTTCTCACTCCAAACCCGTTTTAAGAGGGATATACTATTTTATCCACCTTAAATTGTTTGGTGGCATATTTATTTTCGTCTACAGTTACCGAAGCTATAAACTCTTTCATATTAACCGAAAACTCGGCATCTTTAATGTCATGTCTTACGGCAGTTTTAAGGTCGGCCAAGTTTATATTGTCTTCCGACAGTATGTCGCCTTTAAAGAATAAATAAACCATTGGGGTTACATTCTTTTCGGTGTCGGCCTTTATTTCTACCACCTTAACTTCGTCGTTTGCCATATCTTTAACATATTCAAAATTGTTGCTGGCATAGGTTGTGCCGGTGTTGCCAATAATGCTTGCCTGTTCGTAATCGAAGGCAGGTTTTTCGGCATCTTCGGTATAGGTGGTGCCATAAAATTCGGCACTAATTTTTGCAAATTTTTCGCCACCTGCAATTTTGTTCTTATAGCCTTCAAATTCGGCTAATTTTTTGGCCTTTTCTTCTTCGTTAAGTTTGCTTAAATCGGCGCTTAAAACATTTGCAATAACATAATTTTTGTTTAAATAATCGGTAATTTCACTGTCGGCTATGGCGTTAGAGCCATTTTCGCCGTAAATAGAGTTAAAGTAAACCTCTTTATAGGCTTGGTCTTTAAAGTAATTATTAAAGGTGTTAAGCGAAACGCCGTTTTGCTGCATAACTTCGCTAAAGCCGTAATAAGACCAATACACAGTTGCATTTTCTTCATATTCTTTAGCAAGTTCGGTAATATCAAGCCCTGCCTCTTGGCATTTTAGGCGGTATGCAGTGTTATCTTTGCATATTGCTATGGCCTTGTTTTTTACCCAATCGTTATACTTAACGCCATCTATAGTTTGTGCAGAATAATCTAATTCTGCAGTGCTCGAATCCACACTGCCGCTAACCCTTTGTTTAGCCTCGGAATCGGCAAAAACAAGGGCACAAGAATAATAAGCCGAGGTATAGTTAATGCCATTCATAGTAAGGGCTACCTCGTTTTGTTTGTGGCAAGCAGTAACGCTTAAGCCCATAAGTAAGCACATTAACAGTGCAATGGTATTTTTTACAAGTTTTTTCATAATCCAACCTCCATAGTTGTTATTATATAACAAACAAATAAAAAAGTAAACCTTTTTTATAATGTTGCAGCAATTTCAGAAATAAGCTCCGGGACCGACTGTTTTTTAAGCAACGAAACCTTATAATAAGGGCTTTCGCCTGCACTTAAAAACACCCTTTTTTCAAATATTGGCATTAGGCTGTCTATTTGTTTTTGGGTAACCTGTTTCACCTTTAAAATAAGGCCGTCATTCTCTTCACAAATTTCGTATATTCCGGCATTGGCTGCCTTAGAACGCAGTAATGCAATATCAATAAGGCCAATTACCGATTTTGGCGGGGTGCCAAAGCGGTCTATAAGTTCGTCCAGAACATCTAATTTTTGCTCGTTGGAAGATACCGCCGCTATGCGCTTATAAATACCCAAACGGGCAGGTAAACTTTCAATATATCTTTCGGGAATGTGGGCCGAAATGTTAAGGTCTACGGTGCACTCATATTCCTTTTGGGGTGCTATGCCATTTTGTTCGTTAACGGCTTCGTTAAGCAGCCTTATATACATATCGTACCCAACGGCCTCTAAGTTACCGTGTTGCTCGCCACCTAAAATATTACCCGCGCCGCGAATTTGTAAATCGCGCATGGCAATTTTAAAGCCCGAGCCGAACTCGGTATATTCCCTAATGGCCTCTAATCTTTTTTCGGCAACCTCGGAAATTTGACGGCCCCTGTTAAAACAAAAATAAGCATATGCCCGCCTTGCCGAACGCCCCACCCTGCCACGAATTTGGTGCAGTTGTGAAAGGCCTAAGCGGTCGGAATTTTCTACAATTAAGGTGTTTGCATTGGGCACGTCCACTCCCGTTTCTATAATGGTGGTGCAAACAAGAATATCAATTTGGTGTTCGAGTAGCCTTTGCCAAACCCTAGATAATTCCTCTTCGCTCATTTTGCCGTGAGCCACAGCAACATTAGCCTCGGGTATAAGCTCCTTAATTTTGGCAGCGCAAAGTTCAATATCTTCGGTTTTGTTGTGCAAATAATAGGCCTGCCCCGAACGCCGTAACTCTTTTTTTAACGCCTCGGTAATAACGGCCCAGTTTTGTTCTAAAACATAGGTTTGCACAGGCAACCTTTCACCCGGCGCTTCTTCTATTGTCGACATATCTCTAAGCCCCGACATAGCCATATTAAGTGTGCGGGGTATTGGTGTGGCCGAAAGCGTTAAAACATCTACAAACGGGTAAAGTTGTTTTAACTTTTCTTTTTGGGCAACGCCAAAACGCTGCTCTTCATCAATAATAACAAGGCCAATATTTTTAAAATTAATATCGTTCGAAATTAGCCTATGGGTGCCTATAACCATATCTATTTTTCCGTTTTTAAGCCCCTCAATAACCTTTTTTTGTTCGGCCGCTGTCACAAAACGAGAAAGCATTTTTACATTAAGCGGCAGTTCTGAAAAACGGCGCAAAACGGTATTATAATGTTGGTATGCAAGTATTGTGGTTGGCACCAAAAAAGCACACTGTTTGCCTTCGCTAATACATTTAAAGGCGGCGCGCAAAGCAACCTCGGTTTTGCCAAAACCAACATCGCCGCAAAGCAACCTATCCATAGGAACGGGGCGCTCCATATCGGCCTTGATTTCGTGGGTGCTTCTAATTTGGTCGGCCGTTTCGGCAAACGGGAATGCCGCTTCAAAATCCGACTGAAGTTGTGTATCTGCCGAGAAGGCATAACCCTTAACCGACATTCTTTTGGCGTACAAAGCGGTTAATTCTTTGGCCATTTCTTTAACGGCTTTTTTAACCCTGGCCCTTGTTTTTTGCCAATCTTGGTTGCCAAGCCTGTTTAATCTTACGGTACCGTTTTCGGTCGCGCCAACATATTTGGAAATCAAATCCAACTGTGTTACCGGCACATACAGAACATCGGTTTTGGCGTAATTAATTTTTATATAATCTTTAATAACACCCTTGTTGTTAATTTTATTTATGCCTGCAAAAACACCAATACCGTGCATAGAATGTACAACATAGTCGCCCGCCTTTAATTCGTCAAGCGAGCCTATGGAATTTTCGTTCCTTTTAAGTTTTACCTTTTTGCTGCCCGAAAAAATATGGTAGCAGGTAATAAGCATAAAATTTTGTGATGTTAACTCGAACCCTGCTGAAAGTCCACCTTTTGTTACCGTAATGCCGTTTGGTAATGTGTCGGGCAATTCGCCCAACATTAGTGTTGCCTTAACACCACGGGCATTAAGGCTGTTGCAAACAACCTCGGCCGCCTTTTCACCACCCGCTAAAAGCAAGCATTTTCCTTTGTTATTAAGCAAAAATCGGGTGTCTTCCAACAACACATTAATGTCGGATTTCCAAGGAGGCAACCGTTTATATGAAAATGACAGTTGCTCTTTTATATTAAAATCATAGTCGGTTTTTGTAAAATTCTCTAAATATACGGCCTTTTCTAAGGTTTCATAAAACTCACTCTCGTTTAGGGCGAATTTATTAATTTTAGGAAAAATACAGCCCTTTTCCAAATAGAAAATATAATCTTCGGTTTGCCTATTATAAATTCCCTCTAAAGACTCGGCAATTTTGCTGCTTTCGGCCGCAAAAACAACTGTATCTTTTAAATAATCAAAAATAGTGCAGGCCGGGTAAATTAAAGGCAAATACCTATCAAGCGGCACCGAAATGCCGCCGTTTAACAGTGAAATATCTTGCGATATTTGCCCAATTTGTTCAGGGGTTAAACCACCTGACTGCATAAATTCATTTAATTTTTCTATTAATTTGTCGGCATCGGTTACAATTTCGCCGGCCTGTATTATATTAAGGTTTTCTATATTCTCGGTGCGGCGTTGCGAAGAAACATCAAATTCACTCATACTGTCAATTTCGTCGCCCCAAAACTCTATACGAACAGGGTTCTCGGTATTAACCGCAAAAACATCTAAAATTCCGCCACGGCGCGAAAATTGACCTTGGCCTTCGGTTTCGGGCACTAAAACATAGCCCATACAAATCAATTTTTCGGTTAACCACTCTAAATTTACGGTTTGGGCAGTTTTTAACTCTAACGAGTTTTGCTTTAAAACATTGGGTGGCACAGTGTGCTGCATGGCGGCCTCAGCCGAGCAAACGGCAACCGAAAAGTGCCCGCCCAAAATTTTGGACAGGGTGTCTAGCCTCTTATATTCGTACTCTTTAGACTGCACGGCAGCAGAAGTAAAGCAAAAATCCCTTGCGGGAAAATGCACTGCATTATAACCAAGACCAATAATGTCGGCCGTGATTTCGGTGGCTGAGGGTTCGTCGGGGGTAATTATTAGGGCGGTTTTTTGCAAACACCCCGTAATGCATCCCACCAAAACCGATTTATGAATTTGCGAAAGCCCCGAAACCGATATTGGCAAAAAACCATTTTGAATATTGTTAATAACGCTTTTAAATGCCGGCTCTTTTTTTAGGTAATTTTCTAAAAACTTCATACATTTGCCTAATTATTAAATTTATTCATAGCACTTTGGGTGCCGTTTTTTATAACCTCAACGGTGGCATCGGCCGCCTTTTTTAAGGCATTTTTTAATACTTCGTTGTCTTCTTTACTAAATTTGCCCAAAACCCAATCCTTTAAATCATATTCAGCATTAGGTTTTTGTCCGACGCCAACCTTAACCCTTATAATGTCGATGGTTTTTAGGTGCTCGGAAATATTTTTCATTCCGTTATGGCCACCGTGTGTGCCCTTGCCCCTAACCCGTATTTTACCAACGGGCAGCGATATATCGTCGAACACAACTATTACCTTGCTGGCAGGAATCTTATAAAATTTGCAAATTTCACTCACTGCCTCGCCCGATAAATTCATATATGTTTGGGGTTTAGCCAGAAGCACCCTCTCGCCGTTTATTGTGCATTCGCAAATCAAGGCCTTGTGTTTTAATTTAAAATCGGATTTAGCAAAACCCTCTTCTAAAACATCGGCCACCATAAATCCTGCATTGTGGCGAGTGCTTTCATATTCTTTGCCGGGGTTGCCAAGGCAAACCACCAAATAAGAGTAAACACAACTTTTAAAAAACATATTATTCACCAAAAATATTTTAACATAGTTTTATTTTTTATTCAACACCCGTATATGTAAATCTTTTAACCGTTTTTCCATTTACGGTTATGGGCTCGTCCCACATAAAAGCAGGCCTTACCCAAATTTCGCCGTTGCCGTAAAGGGCCTTATAAACCACCATTTCTTCGAGTGTTTCGCTGTGGCGTGCGGTGGCTAAAACCTCATAACTGTTGCCCTTATAATGCCGGTATATTCCCTTTTTAATTTCCATTTTATTCTCCTTTAAAAAGAGCCCCAATTTAAGTTGGGGCTTTTCTTTAGTTGCGATAGCATGCACAGGCTTTGTAAACAAGTATTACAACAGCCATAACAAACAAAGCAATGGTTAAAACCACTAACGCTGCCAAAACTCCACTAAAGAATTCGGCAAAAACCGAACCTAAAATTAAGCCTAAAGCCAAGGTGAAAAGGCCTGCCACAATAGCGAATATAACTATTAAACAGCAGCAGCGATTAGTAGATTTGTTTTCACAACAGTTATACATATTCTTTCCACTTCCAAATAAATTTACCGCGGTTGTTATATAATATGCAAACTAAGGTTGTTTTGTTATTGGGCAAATTCCTTCATTGCCAAATAAGCCATATAAACATCAAATTTAGCGGTGGTCTCAAACGGAGCGTGCATTGAAAGCACAGGCACACCTAAGTCCACAACATCTACACCAAGGTTAGCAATATACATGGCAACGGTGCCGCCGCCACCTGCATCTACTTTGCCGAGTTCACCCGTTTGCCAAGCAATATTGGCGTTATCCAACATCTGTCTTACAAACCCAACATACTCAGCCGATGCATCCGATGTGCCGCTCTTGCCTCGGGCGCCGGTGTATTTTGTAATAACCACGCCGTAGTTTAAATACGCCGCATTTCTGCGTTCCATAACATCCTGGAAGGTCGGGTCGGTGGCTGCATTAACATCGGCCGACAAACACTTAGAATTTTTAAGCACCTCTCTATAATTAGCGCCTTCGTTTTCGGCAATATCTTCTATAATATACTTTAAAAATGCCGAGTTAAGCCCTGTGTTACCCTCGGAGCCTATTTCTTCTTTATCGGCCAAAATTGTAACTAAGGTATGATTTGGCATTGGCGTGTTTACGGCTGCCATAATTGCGGGGTATGCGCACACCCTGTCATCCTGCCCGTACGAGCCGATTAATGATGCATCAAATCCTATATCTCGTGCTTTAAAGGCCGGAACACACTCTAACTCGGCCGACAAAAAGTCGGCTTCGGTTACGCCGTATTTTTCGTTTAATATTTTTAAAATGTTGAGTTTTACAAGTTCGCTGGCTTTGTCGTCTTTAAACGGGTAACTGCCCACCAAAACATTTAGTTCTTCACCTTTTATGGCCTCGGCTAATGTTCTTTTGGCCTGTTCGGTTGCCAAATGCGGTAATAAATCGTTAACCACAAAGCAAGGCTCGTTTTCGTTTTCTCCAATGCTAACCTCTTGCACTGTGCCATCTTTTTTAGCAAACACACCGTGCAAAGCAAGTGGAACGGCAGTCCATTGGTATTTTCTGATTCCGCCATAATAATGTGTTTTAAATAATGCTAATTCCAACTCCTCGTAAAGCGGGTTGGGTTTTAAATCAAGCCTTGGCGAATCAATGTGCGCTGCGGTTATGCGAACGCCCTGCTCACAAGGGGTTTTACCCACATTTACAAGTGCTACCGCTTTGCCGCGGTTATTAATATAGTATTTGTCGCCGGCTTTATATTTTTTGCCACTTACAAACTCACTAAAACCTGCCTTTTTGGCTATTTCTATGGCGCTTTTAGCGGCCTCGCGCTCGGTTTTAGAGTTATTTAAAAACTCTTTATAGCCCTTTGCAAATTCTTCGGCGGCGGCAATTGTGCTATCATCTGCCCTTAAAACGCCGTTTTTGTGCTCTATAAAAAGTTTTTGTTTTAGTGCCTCGGCGGTCGAAATTTCACTCATTTTATTTTCCTCCTAAAATTTGCTTTAAAATATTTTCAAATTCACTTAAAAATTCATCCTGTCTGCCATCATTATAAATTACATAATCGGCATTTTGTTTGTAAAAATCATCGCCTTTGCCGGCTTTCAACCTTAAATCTGCTGCCTCGTCGGTTAAATTATCCCTTAATATTATGCGCTCTTTTCGTATTTTAGTATTGGCCAAAACGGCAATGGTTTTTTTGCAAATATCATTAATTCCGCTTTCAAAAAGGGTTGGGGCGTCAAGCAAAATTAAACTGCTGCTACTGCCCTTTATTATGTTTTTAATTTCAGTAACAATAAACGGTAGCAAGGTCTTATTTAAAAGTAGAGTATTTTGTTTATTTTTAAATGCAGCGGCGGCCAAAAGGCCTCTGTCAATTTCACCACTACTTAAAATATTTTCAGAAAAAACATTAACCAGCGCCTCTTTAGCATCTGCGTTTTGGTTGGTTACATTTTTTGCAACACTGTCGCAATCTATTACAAAAAATCCAAGATTTTCGGCTATATTTTTAGTGCTGCTTTTGCCGGCACCTGTTTGGCCTGTTAAACCTATAATTGTTTTCATAGCTTTACCACCTTAAAGGCTGCGGCTCTGATTAACCTGTTATACACCGCAAGGCCTATTCCATTTTTGGTTGGGGCGTGAACATATGCTTTTGGGTAACCCTTATTATCTAACTGCCTTAGGCATTCAAATAAATTTTTTGCCAAAGTCGCCTCGTTTCTGGTGCTGCCGTAAACAATTTTTTCTATTACTATGCCGCTGTCTTCCAAAAAACAAACGGCTATGCAGTCTGTTTTGCTGTTAACAAACTTTGCAAAATCTTGACCCGAGCCCTCTACCAATATTACCTCGGTTTTTGGGGCGTAGTGTTTATATTTCATGCCCGGCGATGCTGCCTTTTCGCCCGCTTTTAACTCGTTAAGCACGGCGTTATCCACCACCAAATTGGGCAAAAATGCTTCTAATTGCTCTTTGGTTACTGCGCCCGGGCGCAAAAGTCTGGGCGGGTTTGTGCACAAACTTACCACTGTGGATTCAACACCAACTGCACTTTCACCCGACATTAAAACGGCATCTATTTTACCCTTTAAATCGGCAATAACATGCTCGGCTTTTGTGGGGCTTGGCCTGCCCGATAAATTAGCCGATGGCGCCGCAAGCGGCAGCCCACTTTGATTTATAAGTTCAAGCGCTATGTCATTATTAGGCATTCTGACCGCCACAGTGTTAAGCCCGGCCGAAACATTGTCGCATATTTTATGGCCTTTTCCCAAAACCAATGTAAGTGGCCCCGGCCAAAATTCTTCTGTCAAACTAATAACTTCGGGCGGTATATTTTCGGCAACCTCGCTTAACATTTGCATGTTAGAAATATGCACTATTAATGGGTTATCTTGCGGTCTGCCCTTAGCCGTAAAAATTTTGGTTATGGCATCGTTATTATAGGCCGATGCCGCCAAACCATAAACCGTTTCGGTGGGCATGGCAACAATGCCGCCGTTTTTTAAAATTTCGGCCGCTTTATTTATACTGTTTTCCTTATTACTTTTGTCTAATAAAAGTTCTAAAGTTTCCATTACTGCTCTTCATCAGCCTTTAACATTTCGGCTCTGTAAAATGTATTTAAAGCCTCTACAATTTCGTCAATATCGCCGTTTAGAATTTGTTCTATTTTATAAAGTGTCAAACCAATGCGGTGGTCGGTTACGCGGCCTTGGGGATAGTTGTAGGTTCTAATCCTCTCACTTCGGTCGCCTGTGCCAACCTGTGCCTTTCTATCAGATGCAATGGCATCGTTTTGTTCACGCTGAATGGCCTCGTAAAGACGAGAGCGTAAAACCTTCATGGCTTTGTCTTTATTTTTGTGCTGACTGCGTTCGTCTTGACATTCAACCACCAAGCCTGTCGGCAGGTGGGTTATGCGTATGGCTGACTCGGTTTTATTAACGTGTTGGCCACCCGCACCGCCTGCACGGTAGGTATCTATTTGTAAATCGGCCGGGTTAATTTCTACCTCAACCTCTTCGGCCTCAGGCAATACTGCTACCGTAACGGTAGATGTGTGTATACGACCTTGGGTTTCGGTTTCGGGCACACGCTGAACCCTGTGCACTCCACTTTCATATTTTAATTTAGAGTATGCGCCTTCGCCCTCTATCATAAAACTAACCTCTTTAAAACCACCAAGTTCGGTTTCGTTGGCATTTAAAATCTCGGTTTTCCAACGCTTGCTTTCGGCATACATAGAGTACATTCGCATTAAACTTCCGGCAAAAAGTGCGGCTTCATCGCCACCGGCACCGCCACGAATTTCTATAATAACGTTTTTATCATCGTTAGGGTCTTTAGGCAAAAGCAAAATTTTAAGTTCTTCGGATGTTTCTTCAATTTTAACCTTGGCCGATAAAAACTCCTCTTCAACCAATTCTTTAAAATCTTTATCCATTCCGCCTTCGTCTAAAAGAACCCTGGCCTCTTCTTCGGCCTGTTTTGCGGCTTTATATTCCCTGTATTTTTCAACAATAGGAGTTAACTGCTTATGTTCTTTCATAAGTTTTTTAAACAGTTCGTTATCCGATACTGTTTCGGGCTTCATAAGCTCGTTACCTACCTCTTCGAATCTTTGCTCAACTGCGCTTAATTTATCAAACATTGGTTAAATTCCTTTCGTTTCGCGAATTACTTTTTTAATACTTTTTTCACACTTTTGGCGCGGCAACATAACCTCGTGCCCACAGCCTGTGCAACGGATTTTAAAATCCATTCCAATTCTTGTAACCAAGAATTCCGAAGAGCCGCAAGGGTGTTGTTTTTTCATAACTATTTTATCGCCAACTAAAATATCCAAGCATACTCCCCCTTATAATATTTAATATATTATAACCTAAATTTTCACTAAAGGCAATATTTTCTTGCTATAACCCAAACTTAATGTTAAAATAAATATAAGAAATTTTAAATTGAGGTAATTATTTTGGAAAATAACATAAAATTTTTACATACTGCCGACCTTCACTTAGGGGCAGAATTATCTAATTTAAAAGAGCAAAGCGCCGAACGCAGTGCCGAAATGTTGCTTTGCCTTGAAAGAATTTTTGCCCTTGCCAAAACCGAGGGTGCTTCGCTTTTGCTTATTGCGGGTGATTTATTCGAAAATAACTCGATTCCAAAGGCAATATTTAACTCATTTTTAAATTGTGTTGAAACAAATAGCAACATAACGGTTGTTTTTGCGGCCGGCAACCACGACCCACTAACCGCCGATTCTCCCTTTTTAACCCACACCCTGCCACAAAACCTTTTGGTGTTAAACACCCAAGACTGCGTTATAGAACCCGAAAATTTACCGGTTAGAATTTATGGTAAATCGTTTAAAAGTATATATGAGCAAGGCTCCAACAGTTTCTCACTGCCCGTTATAAAGGACGAAAAAATAAACATAATGGTGCTGCACGCAGAACTTGGCTCGGTAACGGCAGGCAACTACAACCCCATTACCCGCAATTTTTTAGAAACTTCGGGCATGGATTATGTCGCCCTTGGCCACATTCATGCTTTTTCCGGCGTGGAAAAAATCGGACATACCCATTTTTGTTACAGCGGCACCCCCGAACCCCACGGCTTTGACGAAGGCGGAATTAAGGGAGTTGTGCTGGGCGAATTTACGGGCAAAACCCTTAAAACAAAATTTATAGAAACAGCCGAAAGGTCGTTTAATACGGTTAATGTTGATATTAGCGACAAGCAAAACTCTGCCGAGGCTGCCGAACAAATTTTGGCCCAACTTAAAGAAAGATACGGTCAAAGTTTTGGCAAAAATTTTTACAAAATTATTTTAGACGGCTTTGTAGGGGAAAATGCCAATTTTAACAATACCGAAATTTTAAAGCGCATAAGCCCCTTTGTTTATTACGCTAAAATTCGCAACAACACCAAAATTAAGGTTGACCTTAATGTGCTTAAAAATGAAAATTCCTTAAAGGGCATTTTTGCCAAAACCATGCTCCAAAAAATTGAATCCGAGCCCGATTCTTTTAATAAAGAAAAATTAGAAAAAGCGCTTTACTTAGGCCTTTCGGCCTTCAATGCGGAGGTGAATTTGGTTGAAAATTAATTCTGTTAATATTGCCGCATTTGGTAAACTTAAAAACAAAAAATTAGATTTTAATAGTGGCTTAAATATTATTTACGGCCAAAACGAAGCCGGCAAAACAACCATTAGTGAATTTTTAAAAATGATGTTTTACGGCAGCACAGGCCGCTCGAGTGAAATCAGCAAAAACACCCGTAAAAAATACGCCCCGTGGGATAATTCTAAAATGGGCGGTTCGGTTGAGTTTACGCATAACGGCACAAACTACCGTTTAGAGCGTGAGTTTAAATTAAGCAACTCGGCCGATACAATTAACCTTATTAACCTTGATTCAGGCGTCAGCCAAAGCCTTTCTGGCAATGTTGAAGTTGGGCTTGAATTTTTTGGTATCAGCGCTGCATCATTTGAAAAAAGCGTTTTTATTTCGAGCGGTGTTGTTTTTTCACAAAACAGCGATGCCGACAGTGAAATAAACCTTAAACTTTCTAACATAACTTCCAGCGGAGATGAAGATGTATCCTTTGAAAAGGTGGCCGAAAACATAACAAAACCGCTTGAAAAACTAATTTCAAAAAGCGGCCGCAAGGGCATTATTCCCGAGCTTGAAAAAAATATTTTATTGCTTAATGACAAAAAAGCCGAGGTTATAAGGGCTTATGACAGTGCCAACGCCAAAGCCGAGCAGTTAAAAGAGCTTAACCTAACGGCCGAAAAGGTAAATCAAGATAAAAAGAATTATTTTGAACTAATAAAATTAAAAGAAATTTACAATAAAAAACAGGCTTTATTAGAACTTAAAGACGCATTTTCCCAACTTGCAACCGCACAAAACAAAATAACCTTAACAAACGGTACCATAGCCGACAGCAACTACATAAAAAAGAACAAAGAATTACTAACTGCAGCACAAGGAAAGCAAAAAATCATAGATGAAAAAACAAGTGAAATTGAACTTTTAACTAAAGAATTAGCCGACCTTGACTCTGCCGATTTTAGTGGCGAAAAAATAACTGAATTAAAAAATTCGGTTGCCGCTGCCAAAGCCGATTTAGAAAAAGCCGAAGCCGAATATGCCGAATTGCAACTTAATAAAAACAGGCAAAAAATTAAAAAAGCCGCTAATAAGCAGCCAAATGTTTTGTTATTAATTTTGGGTGTTATAACCGCCGTTTTAGGTGTAATTATTTTAATGCCCATAAATAAAATTATTGGTATTGCGGCATTAGTTTTAGGGTTAGCATCAGCAATTATTTCTTTGCTTAAAAACAATAAAAAACCCGATTTTGTTGCCCAATTTAACGAACAAATTTATAACTGTGAGCAAAAAATTAACGGACTAAAAAACAACCTAAAAAGCGCCGAAGAACTTTATAATAACGCCGTTATAAACACCGAAGCAGGTCAAAAAATTGCCACTTCCAAAAAAGAGTTTGCCCTTACAAAGCGTGAACAATTATTGGTGCTAAAAAGTGATTACGAAGCCATTAAAGCCGAACTTTTAGCACTGATTGGACAATATAAAAACCCACAGAGCATAAGTGATATCCCAGTTATTTTAGAAGAACTTGAAGAAAACGTTGAAAATTACAATCAACTTAAAATCAAGACCGATTACGCCGCCGAACACTTGGGACCTAAAAATTTAAACGATGTTTTAGAAAGACTTAATTCGTTACCAAAAGACATCCCCGAAATTTTAGAAACGCGCGAACAACTTAACGAAAAATTTAAAGCTGCGACCGATGAATTTACCGACATTTCGGCTAAAATTTCCACCCTGAAAAGCGAGATTAAGGCCGAAACTTTCGGGGTAAAATCGCCCGAGGAATATGAAGATTTAATTAAAGATTATTCCGAACAATTATCGGCCTATAAAGAAACCACTCAGGTTGCCGACATTGCCCTTGCCGCCTTGGAAGAGGCATACGCCAAAACACGCCGCTCGTTTAGCGGCAAACTTCAAAACAGGGCTTTAGAAATTTTTGCAGGCATTACAAAAGGTCAATATTCCGGAATTGATATTTCCAAAAATTTTGATATTTTGGTTACTAAACAAGACGATATTTCGGCCCGCAGCATTGATTTTTTAAGCAAAGGTTCGCTCGACCAAGCATATTTTGCCGTAAGGCTAGCCCTGGCTGAGTTGCTTGGCAAAGAAAACGGAGGTTTGCCCGTTATTTTAGATGATATTTTTTCACAGTACGATGATGTTCGGGTAACCAAAGGTTTTGAATTTTTAAAAAATTATGCCGAGAATTCACAGGTAATATTCTTTACCTGCCACAAAGTTTTAACAGAGCAAACCGATGCAAATATAATTAAGATATAAAAAAAGGGAGGCTACAAAAGCCTCCCTTAATTTTTTTGATTTTACGCCTTGTTTACAGAGCCGAATAACTCCATTTTTTCTTTAACTGTAGCCTTAATAGCCTCAAAGCCCGGTGCTAAAAGTTTGCGTGGGTCAAAGCCCTTGCCTTGCAAATCTTTGCCGGCTTCAACATATTCCCTTGTAGCAGCAGCAAATGCCAATTGGCACTCGGTGTTAACGTTAATTTTAGAAACACCAAGCGAAATAGCCTTTTGAATCATTTCGGCCGGAATGCCTGTGCCACCGTGTAAAACTAATGGCATTGTGCCGGTTAATTCTTGAATTTTGGCCAAGGTGTCAAAGCTTAAACCTGCCCAATTTTCAGGGTATTTACCGTGAATGTTACCAATACCTGCAGCCAACATTGTAACACCTAAATCAGAAATCATTTTGCATTCTTCAGGGTCGGCTACCTCGCCGTTACCTACAACGCCGTCTTCTTCGCCACCAATGGCGCCAACCTCAGCCTCGAGCGAAAGGCCTAAATCGTTACAAATGGCAACCAATTCTTTTGTTTTGGCAATGTTTTCTTCAATTGGGTAATGCGAACCATCAAACATTACCGAAGAGAAGCCTGCCTCGATGCATTTTTTAGCACCTTCATAAGAGCCATGGTCTAGGTGTAATGCCACCGGAACGGTAATGTTTAATTCCTCTAACATTGCGTTAACCATTCCTACAACGGTTTTGTAGCCGCACATATATTTACCTGCACCCTCGGAAACACCTAATATAACGGGTGAATTTAATTCTTGAGCGGTTAAAAGAATGGCTTTAGTCCATTCAAGGTTGTTAATGTTAAACTGACCTACTGCATATTTGCCTGCTTTTGCCTTGTTTAACATTTCTTTTGCAGAAACTAACATTTTATATTCCTCCTAAATTTATTACAAAATAATTTTATACCAAAATCCATTAAAAATCAAGCCAAAAGCCCAATTTATTTTACGGCATATTTACTTTTTCTTTTTTGGGGTGTTTCAATGTTAAGCACCTGTGGCGGCTGCTCTAAAAGTTCGGGGTTGCTTAGATATTTTTTCATTTTTCTGAAGGCTAATGCGAAATAACTGCCCGAACAAATTCTTTCGTCCATAACAATACCAAGCGGCATACATTTTTCGTGTATAATTTGGCCGCCTTTATTTTTTGCCACCTCACGCGAGTTGCCCATTGTAATTAAAATTCCGGTTGTGCCAAACTCGTAAACATGGTGGAATATATGGTTGGTTCTAATAGAGGCTAAGTTGCTTATTACCAAACTTGTATGGAAGGGGCTGGCATCTATAATAGCCTTGGGCAGCAGCCCGTGGCGGTCCAAAAACTTAAATAACCCAACACCAATTGGTAAAACACCGGGCAGGCTTAGCAAAGCCTTAATAAGTTTTTCGGTGCTGTTGTTTTGGGCATTATTACGGTTTGCCTCTACATAATCGTTAATAATGTTATTAACATCGTCTATAGTGTTTTCGTAATCAAAATACATTTTAGACATTGTTCCGTTATCCATTTTACCGGCCTGTAAAACCACCATACCAACGGCAATTTCGTTGCGGGCATAAATTCTTTTATTAACAATAAAACGGTTAAGCGACGGAAACTCGCCCATTGTTCTGACATAAGCCGACAAAATAACGGCCATATGGCTTATTAACTTGCCTTCTTTTCTTTTTTGGTTGATATATTTTTGAATAGGCTCAAGCGGTATATCCAACTCAATCATATTCATGGCATCGTACCGTTTGTCCATAATAAATGGCGCCACGGTATACATTGGGTCGGCATTTTTAACCCTTTTGCCATCTGCCCTAAAACTCATAAAAAAACCTCATTCCCTTAAAATTGTGTGTTATATTTTTCTTGCGAAAGTTTTTTATAATCCCTTTTAATTAAATAACGCTCTTTTGACGAAATTACCGCCATATAAAGCGAAACCGCTAAAATTATAAGCATTGGCACCAAATATTGCCAATAAAAAGCGCCCTTAATATCAACTGTGCCGGCGTTTAAAATAAGACCTGGCAGCATTAAGGTTAATTCAAATGGTACCGATATTATGTTAAGTAAAAAAGATACCGAAGCATATTTAAAAAACATTATTATAAACGCCAACAATAAGAGTATTGTGGCTATTATTGTGTTTTGTATAATATTTGACTCTAACGGTTTTTTTGCAAACCACATGCCTAAAACAAGTATTATGTTAACTAAAAACTGATAGGCAAACGCTATAATATATGTAATTTTTAAACCTTTATAAAAACGTTCCGATGTTTTTTTATAGGTTATATAATTTTTGTTCTGATATTTATAAATTTCGTTTAATATATCACTGTTGATTTTCATAATTGCACCATCCTTTTTAACAATTATACACTCTTAAAGCCCACTTGACAAGGATTATTTAATATTGGTATAATTACCAATATATGTTTTATAGGAGCGAAAAATAATGGCAACAATAAATATTGTTATGGTGGAGCCCGAAATTCCGCAAAACACGGGCAATGTGGCCCGTACCTGCGCTGCAACGGGTGCACGACTGCATTTGGTGGGCCCAATGGGTTTTAAAATAGATGATAAAAAATTAAAACGAGCAGGGCTGGATTATTGGAATTTGTTGGATATAACCTATTACGATAATTTAGAAGATTTTTTCAGCAAAAACAGTGGGAATTTTTACTTTTTTACAACCAAGGCGCTTAACACCCACACCGATGTCCAATACCAAGATAACTGCTATTTATTTTTTGGCAAGGAAACCAAAGGTTTACCCGAAGAATTATTGCTTAAAAACCCCGAAAAATGCGTTAGAATCCCCATGATAAGTGATGCTCGCAGCCTTAATCTTTCTAATTCGGTGGCCATTGGGGTTTATGAAGTTTTACGCCAATGGAACTACCCAGAACTGCAAAATTTTGGGCAACTTCACAATTATAAGTGGTAATTTAATAAATATGTTGAAAAATTGTAAATTTGTGGTACAATAATATAGAAATATTTATATTGAAAGGAAGTACTTTATGAACGCACTTAATAAAAAGACTATTGAGGATATTGAAGTAGCCGGCAAAAAGGTTCTTGTTCGTTGCGATTTTAATGTTCCCATGAAGGACGGAAAAATCACAAGCGACAAAAGAATTATCGGCGCTTTACCTACCATTGAGTATTTATTAAACAACAATGCTCAGGTAATTCTTTGCTCACACATGGGCAAACCACACAACATTTTCACCGAAGGATTTGGCCTTTCCAAAAAAGAGAAAAAGGCTGTTGAGGCTTTACCCGAGGCCGAGCGTGCCGAAGCCACCGCTAACTATTTAGCAAAGGCTAAAGAAAACGATGCCAAGGCATTTACCTTAAAGCCTGTGGCCGACCGTTTAAATGAACTTTTAGGCAATAAAGTTACCTTTGCTGCCGATATTATTGGCTCCGACGCCAAGGCTAAAGTTGCCGCTTTAGAAAACGGCAAGGCTGTTTTAATTGAGAATGTTCGTTTCGATGCCAGAGAAACCAAAAACGACCCTGCATTTGCAAAAGAGCTTGCTTCTCTTGCCGAAATTTTTGTTAACGATGCGTTCGGAACCGCACACCGTGCACACGCCTCTACAACCGGCGTAGCCGATTATTTGCCTGCTGTTTGCGGTTACCTTATTCAAAAAGAAATCAGCGTAATGGGTGGCGCATTAGCCAACCCTGCACGCCCATTTGTTGCAGTGTTGGGCGGCGCTAAGGTAAGCGATAAAATAGGCGTTATTGAAAACCTTATTGATAAAGTTGATACCCTTATCATCGGCGGTGGTATGGCCTACACATTCTTCCGTGCAAAAGGCTATACCGTTGGCACCTCCCTTTGCGAAGAAGATAAAATTGACTTAGCCGCCTCACTTATGGAAAAGGCAAACGCTAAGGGCGTTAAATTCTTGTTACCGATTGATAACCGCTTAGGTCGCGAATACGCCGAAAACACCGAGGTTAAAACGGTTGATTCAGATGCTATTCCAAACGATTGGATGGGCCTTGACATTGGACCTAAAACCGAAGAATTATTTGCAGACGCTGTTAAGGGTGCAGGCACAGTAATTTGGAACGGACCAATGGGCGTTTCGGAGTGGAAAAACTTTGCTTCAGGTACCGAATCGGTTGCTAAGGCCGTTGCAGAATCGGGCGCTATCTCTATTATCGGTGGTGGCGACTCGGCCGCAGCTGTTCAAAAATTAGGCTATGCCGACAAAATGACACACATCTCTACCGGCGGCGGTGCTTCGCTTGAATTCTTAGAAGGCAAAGTACTTCCCGGTATTGCAGCATTAAACGAAAAATAAAAATAAAAAACGGCACGGTAGCAATACCGTGCTGATTTTAAGAATAGGAGAAAATATTATGAACAAACAAACCCGTAAAGCAGTTATTGCAGGTAACTGGAAAATGAACAAAACCCCAGCCGAAACAGCCGCCCTTATTAACGAAATGAAACCATTAGTAGCCGGTGCTGATTGTGACGTTGTGCTTTGCGTTCCTTTTATAGATATTGCTGCCGCTGTAGAAGCAGCAAAGGGTTCTAATATTAAAATAGGTGCCGAAAATGTTCACTTTAAGGCATCAGGCGCCTATACCGGCGAAATTTCGGCCGAAATGCTTACCGCTGCCGGCGTTGAATATGTTGTAATCGGCCACTCAGAGCGCAGACAATATTTTGGAGAAACCGACCAAACCGTTAACCTGCGCACACTTGCAGCCGTTAAAGCCGGCCTTACCGCTATTGTTTGCGTTGGCGAAACATTAGAACAACGCGAATTAGGCTACACCGAAACCCTTTTAAAATACCAAACCAAAATGGCTCTTACAAACATTTCTGCCGAAGAACTTAAAAATATTATTATAGCCTACGAGCCTGTTTGGGCAATTGGCACAGGCGTTACCGCCACCGCCGACCAAGCCGACGAAGGCAACGGTTTCGTTAGAGAGGCTATCGCCGAAGTTTACGGTCAAGATGTTGCCAACACCGTTACCATCCAATACGGCGGTTCTATGAATGCTAAAAATGCCGATGAATTGGTAGCAAAAGTTAATGTGGACGGCGGTCTTATTGGCGGCGCTTCACTAAAAGCCGAAGATTTCTCGATTATAGTTAAGGCTGCTTCTAAATAATAATTGTTAGGTGAAACAAATGAAAAAACCCGTAGTTTTATGTATTATGGATGGTTTTGGCATTAGAGACATTACCGAAGGTAATGCCATTCACACCGCCAAAACCCCAAATCTTTCTAAATTTTTTAAAGAAAACCCCTTCACAACCATTGGTGCTTCAGGGTTAGATGTTGGCCTTCCAAACGGTCAAATGGGCAACAGCGAAGTTGGCCACACCAACATTGGTGCCGGCCGTGTTGTTTACCAAATGCTTGTTAAAATTTCAAAATCTATTGAAGATGGCGATTTTTACAACATTGATGCTTTTAAATCGGCCATTGAAAATTGCAAGAAAAACAATTCTGCTTTACATTTAATTGGCCTATTGTCTGACGGTGGCGTTCACAGCCATATTGACCACCTTTATGGCCTGTTAAACCTTGCTAAAATTAATGGACTTACCAAAGTTTTTGTGCATTGTTTAATGGATGGCCGCGATGTTTCTACAACATCTGGCGTTGGGTTCATTAAAGATTTGCAAGAAAAAATGCAGGAAATTGGGGTTGGCCAAATTGCAACAATAACCGGCCGTTACTACGCCATGGACCGCGACTTTGCTTGGGACCGTGTAGAAAAGGCTTATGCTGCTTTTGTTTACGGCGAAGGAATCGAAAACCCCGATGCCGTTAAGGCTATGGAGGAATCCTACGCTAAAGATATAACCGATGAATTTATTGTGCCCACCGTTGTTAATAAAAACGGCACCATAAAGCCAAACGACAGCGTAATTTCCTTTAACTTCCGCCCCGACCGTGCACGCCAATTCACCCGCACCTTTGTTGACCCTGATTTTAACGGATTTTGCCGCAAAAATGGGTTCTTCCCATTAAATTATGTGTGCATGACACAATACGACGAAACAATGCCCAATGTTACCGTGGCATTCCCACCCGAAGAACTCAGAATGACATTTGGCGAATATTTAAGTGTTAACAACAAAACACAATTAAGAATTGCCGAAACACAAAAATACGCCCACGTTACATTCTTCTTTAACGGCGGCGAAGAAAAAACATTTGCCGGCGAAGACCGAATTTTAATTCAATCGCCCGATGTTCCTACATTCGATTTACAACCCGAAATGAGCGCCTACTCTGTGCGCGATGCTGTTTGCGAGCAAATAGAATCGGGCAAGTACGACGCCGTTGTGCTTAACTTTGCCAACTGCGATATGGTAGGCCACACAGGCGTTTTCGATGCCGCTGTTAAGGCAGTTGAGGCGGTTGATACCTGCGTTGGAAGCGTTGTTGAATCCACACTTAAAATGGGTGGCGTTGTATTTATTACGGCCGACCACGGCAATGCCGACTGTATGGTGGGCGAAGAAGGTAACCCCTTCACACCACACACCACCAACCCTGTTCCCTTCTGCGTTGTGGGTTATGATTGCCAACTGCGTGAAGGCGGCCGATTAGCCGACATTGTTCCCTCTATGCTTAAGGTAATGGGGCTTACCCAACCTAAAGAAATGACCGGCGAATCCATCATTCTTTAATTACTAAAAAACAAACCCCTTGAACATTTTAGTTCAAGGGGTTTTATTTTATTTAATTTCAGAAATATCGTATGGTGTTGTTTGGTAAACAAAATAGTTAAGCCAGTTAGAATAAAGCAAATTAGCGTGTGAACGCCACGAAACAACCGGCGGTTTATTCGGGTTATTATTTTTATAATAATTTACCGGAGCGCTAATCGGTTTACCCTCTGATAAATCGCGTTTATATTCATTATCAAGTGTATTAGCGTCATATTCCGGGTGGCCGGTTATGAATATTTGCCTTCCGCCCTTGTTGCTTATGGCAAAAACGCCTGCTTCTTTAGAAGAGGATAATATTTTAAGACCTTTAACCGATTCAACGTCTTCGCGTTTAATTTCGGTGTGGCGCGAATGCGGAACCATAAAAACATCGTCAAACCCACGGAATAAAATGGATTTTTTATAATCGGTTTTATGTGGAAAAATTCCAAACAACTTATTATCTAGTGGGTATTTTTTAATGCCGTAGTGGTAGTAAAGCCCTGCTTGAGCGCCCCAACAAATGTGCAATGTGCTGTGAACGTGGGTTTTGCTCCATTCCATTATTTCGCAAAGTTCGTCCCAATATTCTACCTCGCAAAAATCCATTTGTTCCACGGGGGCACCGGTTATAATCATGCCGTCAAAGTTGCGGTCTTTAACCTCATCGAATGTTTTGTAAAACTGAAACAAATGCTCTGGCGAGGTATTTTTGGAATGATAACTTTTTGTGTGAATAAACTCCATATCCACCTGCAAGGGCGAGTTGCCAAGCAACCTTGAAAGTTGGGTTTCGGTTTCTATTTTTTTGGGCATTAAATTAAGCAACAAAATTTTAAGCGGCCTAATATCTTGTGTTATGGCGCGCTTTTCGGTCATAACAAAAATATTTTCGCTTTCCAGCGTTTTAACGGCCGGTAAATCGTTAGGTATTTTAATGGGCATTCAATTTTCTCCCTATTAATTAAAATTTCATATTATCTAATGCTTGCTTAATATCGGCAATTAAATCTTCGCTGTTTTCAATACCGCAAGAAAAACGAATAAGGTCGGGGCCTATGCCGGCTAATTCTAATTCGGCATCGGTCATTTGCCTGTGTGTTGCATTAGCGGGGTGCAAACAGCAGGTGCGGGCATCGGCCACGTGGGTTTCAATGGCGGCAATTTTTAAGTTTTTCATAAATGCTTCGGCAGCAGCTCTGCCACCCTTAACGCCAAAACTTACAACACCGCAAGAGCCGTTTGGTAAATATTTTTTAGCTAAATCGTAATATTTATCGCCCTCTAAATCGGGGTAGGTTACCCAAGCAATACGGCTGTCTGACTGTAAAAATTTAGCCACTGCAAGACCGTTTTCACAATGCCTTTTCATTCTTAAGTGAAGGCTTTCTAAACCTAAATTAAGCAAAAATGCGTTTTGTGGCGACTGAATAGAGCCAAAATCGCGCATTAATTGTGCAGTTGCTTTGGTAATGAATGCTCCCTCAAGGCCAAAACGCTCGGTGTAGGTAACACCGTGGTAACTGTCATCGGGGGTGCAAAGACCGGGGAATTTTTCGGGGTAGCGGGTCCAATCAAATTTACCCGAATCTACAATACAACCACCAACACCGGCGCCGTGGCCGTCCATATATTTTGTGGTAGAATGGGTTACAATGTCAGCTCCCCATTCAAACGGGCGGCAATTAACAGGGGTTGCAAAGGTGTTGTCTATAATAAGCGGAACACCGTGGGCGTGTGCTGCATTAGCAAATTTTTCAATATCTAAAACGCTTAAAGCAGGGTTGGCAATGGTCTCGCCAAAAACTGCCTTGGTGTTGGGGCGGAATGCAGCATTAAGTTCATCTTCACTGCAATCGGGTGAAATAAAGGTAAATTCAATGCCCATGCGCTTCATGGTAACGGCAAACAGGTTATATGTGCCGCCATATATGCTGGAAGAACAAACAATATGGTCGCCGCAAGAGGCTATATTAAATATAGAATAAAACGATGCTGCCTGACCCGAAGAAGTTAGCATTGCGGCAGTGCCGCCTTCTAATTCACAAATTTTGGCTGCCACTGAATCGTTGGTTGGGTTTTGTAATCGTGTATAAAAATAACCCGAAGCCTCTAAATCGAACAATTTGCCCATATCTTCACTTGTAGAATATTTAAAGGTTGTGCTTTGTATTATTGGTATTTGGCGAGGCTCACCGTTACCCGGGGTGTAGCCACCCTGCACACACTTAGTTTCTATTTTATAATCTGCCATTTTGCTCACTCCTAAAAGTTTATCTAATAAATTATACCCCTAAAAAACACCTTAGTCAAGATTTATTGAATGTATTTAGAGTAATCATTTCTTGAATCGTAATAATTTTCACTCGTAATATCTATAAGTTGATTATTAATGCTTACGGTTGTGTTGTTATGCCAGCCAACAATGGCATTGTCGGCACCAACCTCCCAAAATATATTGGTCTCATCAACATTGCCGTTTTCGGTTACCTTAACAAGCGCGCCCCTAATGGCCACCATTTCTTCGTTTTCAACCCTGTAAACACTAACTGTATTTTCACCGTCGGGCGACATTGAAGAATATAAAAATTCCCCTTCGGGTAAAACCTCAATATTATCATAAAACGAATTTTTTATAATATAC
Source organism: Acutalibacteraceae bacterium (assembly GCA_045651765.1). GTDB lineage: Bacteria > Bacillota > Clostridia > Oscillospirales > Acutalibacteraceae > SIG565. The sequence goes on from JAZRSY010000023.1 coordinate 98,367, forward strand.
CCCAAATTAAAAAAGGTTACCATTATTGCCAAAATTATTAAAGAACTTAATAATATTTTCTTTTTCATGAATTTAGTTTCCTTAATCTTTTTTTATTTTTTGGTTATAAAAAACAACCGAATACCTTGAATGTACAACATAGCACATTAAAAAATATGGCAATGTTATAATAAGCGGAACCACAAAAATTGATACCAAAATCAAACCTGAAAGGCCTAAAATTAAAAGCCAAAAATAACTAATGCTGTGTTTTGAAACGGTACGCGCTTTTTCTAAAATTTCTAAATTATCTAAATTATTGCTCGAAACAAACAAAAACGGTGTTAAATAATATTTTAGTGAAACAAAAATTATAAATATTATGGCCAATGCCCTTAAAATTACGGCAAATATCCAAATATTTGAAAGCCAAATTGGTGCGGCGGAATCTTGAAACAGAGTGCTGGCACTGTTAGAAATATATTCTAATACAATTGATGGAATAAAGGCTGCAATAAACTCAAGCGACAACCTGCCTAACAAAACCACCGTAAAATTCAAAGAATTCACAAGGTTTTGTTTGGTGTTATAATAATAAAAAACTTCACTAATGTTTAGTTCGCTGCCGGCCGATATTCCCCAGAAAAATCTTATTACACCCAAAAAAAGCGGGAAACCTAAAAAAACAAGTAAAAAAAGCAACATAATTCGCAAAAACAATATAATATTAGGCACGGCAAAAATGCCCTCCAGCAGTGCTGTAAAGTTTAATAAAATAAGCAAAAATGCAAATGGAATAATTGCTGCTGCTATTGCCTTTGGCCAAATGCCGCTAAGCAAGGCTGTGGCGGTTTTTTTAACTGCCGAAATTTTAGGAAACATATTCTTCCCCCTTTTTTAAAAGTTTACAACAAAAATGTTAATTAATTTTTAACTTTGCAAAATTGGCCATAAGTTTTTTATTGCCAACACCTTCAAAATTAATTTCTAACAAATAATCGTCCGACATACGTTGAACATTTAATATAATTCCGTTACCAAAGGTGCGGTGGCTAACACTCATACCCGATTTATAAACCGCAGTATTTTCGGGTTTTTGGGGGCTTATGGCCGAATACGAAACAGGTTTTTTATACCCAATGTTTATTTTTTGTTCAAAATAGGTGTTATTGTTGCCCGAAACATTGCATAATTCTTTAGGAATTTCGTTTAAAAAACGCGATGGCAAATTGCGGCTGGTGCTGCCGTAAAGCAACCTTGAAGAAGTGTTTGTGATGGTTAAGGTTTCTTTGGCGCGGGTTATAGCAACATAGGCTAATCGGCGTTCTTCTTCTATTTCGGTGTTGCTGCCCGAATATATTGTTTGGTTACCGGGGAAAATCCCCTCCTCCATACCAACCAAATACACATTTTTAAATTCCAGACCTTTAGCCGAATGTATTGTCATTAAAACAACACGGTCTTTTTCTTCCAATGAGTCAATATCACTTATTAAAGAAATTTCTTCTAAAAAGCCCGAAAGGGTTGGTTCTTCGTTTTCAAGTTCGTACTGAACTATGCTGGAGGTTAACTCATTTATATTGTCTACCCTGTCTTGCTCTTCGGCACCTAAGGCTATAAGCGCGGCCATATAACCTGTTTTGGCGGCCGTAACCTCAAGCAATTCGTGCAGGGGCAGTTCTTTAGCATCGTTCCTTAAATCTTCAATAATACCGCAAAATTCTTTAAGTTTTGCGGCGGCCCTTGAAAGCATTGGGTAATCTTCGGCCGTTTTAAAGACCTCGTAAAGTGAGATTCCAAGGCTTAACGAAATTTGCTGAGCATTTTTTATGGTTGTTTCGCCAATACCCCTTTTGGGCTCGTTAATAATACGCTTTAGGCGCAAATCGTCATATGGGTTATTAATAATGTGCAAATAGGCTAAAATATCTTTAATTTCTTTGCGTTCAAAAAACCTCATACCGCCAATTACTTGGTAGGCAATGCCGCTGCGGGCAAAAACATTCTCAAGCGCATTAGACTGTGCATTCATTCTGTAAAGCACGGCATGGTCGCAAAACTTTTGCCCTAACCTCACATTTTCTAAAATACTGTCGGCCACATAGCGTGCCTCTAGGCGTTCGTCGTATGCCGTATAAACCTTTAATTTTTCGCCACTGCCCTTGTTAGTCCACAAACTTTTAGACTTGCGTGCACTGTTATTTTTAATAACAGCATTGGCGGCATCTAAAATATTTTGTGTAGAACGGTAATTTTGCTCTAACCTTATAACCTTGCAATTAGAATACTCATCTTCAAAATTTAAAATATTTTCTATAGTGGCGCCTCTGAAGCGGTAAATACTTTGGTCGTCGTCGCCCACCACGCAAATATTTTTGTGTTTTTTGGCAAGCAACCGCACCAAAACATATTGTGCATGGTTGGTGTCTTGGTATTCATCCACCATAATATATTTGAATTTATTTTGATAATAATCTAAAACATCGGGGCATTCCTCAAAAAGCCTTACGGTGTTAAAAATCATATCATCAAAATCCATAGCGTCGTTATTTTCAAGCCTTGCTTGATATTTTTTATATAACAGACCTATTTTTTGCAGGCGGTAATCCTGCCCGGCGGAATTTAAAAACTCGGCAGGGGTAATTAATTTATCTTTGGCCGACGAAATTTCACGCATAACCGATTTTATCGGAAGTATTTTTTCGTCAATATCTTCGGCCTTCATAATTTCTTTTAATAATTTTTTTTGGTCATCGGTATCATAAATAGTAAAATGCGAAGTATAGCCTATTTTATCGCTAAAACGGCGCAAAATTTTTCCGCAAACCGAATGGAATGTGCCGGCATTTATGCCTGCGGCATTGTCGCCAAGCCTGAGCGCTATGCGTTCTTTAAGTTCGTTAGCGGCCTTGTTAGTAAATGTAATGGCTAAAATTTCCCACGGGTTTGCTGCTTCAACAGCCAAATCAATATCGCTTATATCAACATTTTCGCCGTTTATGTACTTTTGGAGCAAATCGGCTTCAAAATCATTCAAATTTAACGGTTGGTTGCTTTTATAGGCCGAACCAAACCGAACCAAACAGGCAATTCGGTTTACAAGCACGGTTGTTTTACCCGAGCCCGCTCCCGCCAAAACAAGCAACGGCCCCTTGGTGCTTATAACGGCAGCGAACTGCATATCATTCATATTTCCAAAGGTTTTTTCAATAACCTTGTTTCTCAAACTTAAAAATTTTTCCAAGCCAAACATTCTCCCATAATAATCTGTTTACTATTTTACAATAAATATTTAAATATATCAATATTTAAAATTGACCTTTTGGTAAAATATGTGTATAATAGATTTGTTAAAGTTTTTTAGGTGCATTTTAGGAGATGTTTTTTATATGAAAAGAACCGAGATTTCAAAGGTATTATCCGACACCGCTGTTTACGCCAACACCAATATTACGGTTTGCGGTTGGGTAAGAACAATAAGGCAATCTAAAAATATTGCATTTATGCAAATTAACGATGGCAGCTGTTTTAACGGTCTGCAGGTAGTGCTTAATAAAGACGATTTGGCCGAGTTTGACCAAATAATTTCACAAAACGTGGGTGCAGCTGTTAGCGTTAGCGGTCTGCTTGTTCCCACCCCCGAAATGAAACAACCCTGCGAACTACAGGCCACCAAAGTTACGGTAGAGGGTGTTTCCTCGCCCGATTACCCATTGCAGAAAAAGCGCCATTCTTTAGAATTTTTAAGGACTATTCAGCACCTAAGGCCTCGCACCAATACCTTTACTGCTGCATTTAGGGTGCGCTCGGTTGCGGCGGCCGCCATTCACGAATTTTTCCAAAGCCGCGGCTTTGTTTATGCCCATACCCCACTTATTACCGCAAGCGATGCCGAGGGTGCAGGCGAAATGTTCAGGGTTACAACATTGCCCGATGTTAACCCACCTTTAACCGAAGACGGCAACGTAGATTACAGCCAAGACTTTTTTGGCAAAACAACCTCGCTTACGGTGTCGGGCCAATTAGAAGCCGAGGCAATGGCTTTGGCTTTTGGCAAGGTTTACACATTTGGGCCAACCTTTAGGGCCGAAAAATCTTACACCGCACGCCACGCAGCAGAATTTTGGATGATTGAACCCGAAATAGCCTTTGCCGACCTTGAAGACGATATGGAACTTGCCGGCGATATGTTAAAATTTGTGCTTAAATATGTTATGGAAAAATGCCCCGATGAACTCGCATTTTTTGAACAGCATTTTGAAAAGGGATTAATCGATAAATTAAACTCTGTTATAAATGCCGATTTTGCCACCGTTACCTACACCGAGGCCATAAAACTTTTAGAGCAAAGTGGCCAGAAGTTCCAATACCCTGTTAAATGGGGTTGCGATTTGCAAACCGAGCACGAGCGTTATTTAACCGAAGAAATATTTAAAAAACCAGTTTTTGTTACCGATTACCCCAAAGAAATTAAAGCCTTTTACATGCGCCTTAACGACGACGGCAAAACCGTTGCCGCAGTTGATGTTTTGGTGCCCGGCATTGGCGAAATTATTGGCGGCTCACAAAGGGAAGAACGCCTTGATTTACTGCTGAAAAGAATAGAAGAAATGGGCGCTAACGAATCGGATTACGACTGGTATATAGACCTGCGCCGTTACGGCGGTGCTAAACACGCAGGCTTTGGCCTTGGTTTTGAAAGGCTTATAATGTACATTACAGGTATTCAAAACATACGCGATGTTTTACCTTTCCCCCGCACTACCGGCAGCGCCGAATTTTAACTAACACAAAACCCGCAGTTAAACTGCGGGTTTTGTTATTTTCTTTAATGTGTTTTTTATGGGATTATAGGCTACATAAACCAAAACAAAATTAGAAACACAATGAATAATATCGTATGGTATTCCATTGATTATCCAAGGTATTCCCATCGAGGCGCCGCCTACAACAAAATAGGGTATGCTGCACAAAGTGCCAAAAAACAGACCATAAAACGCGGCAATAGTGGCAAAAAATATTTTATTTTCGAATGTTTTTAACAGGTATATTAAAACTACCAAAATTGCCCAAACATATAGGTACATAACATTCCAAACGCCAAAACCATAAACCACAATTTCTAAAAACGCGAAAATATAGGTTGGTATTAATGCCCTAAGGCCAAACACCACCGTATAGGCTATTATTAAAACAGTAACCAATTCCACATTGCCTATTAACGCCAATATAACCTGAGCCACAAACAAAACAACACCTAATAATGCAAAAAGGGTTATTTGTTTTAGGTTTAACTTAACTTTCGAAGGTTGTTGTGTAAACTGCTTCATATTTACCACCGCTTACTATGGCAATATCGTTAAGACCGAGCATTGACATTTGGCCGTTTTCGTTAATGCACCACCAGCCGCCGTCTACATTATAATCAGCTGTTTGACCGCAAAATGTTGTGTACATTCCGCTCGGCTCATATGTAACAATACCCTCGTTTACCAAGGCATTTGCCAAATAAACCTCGTCGGTTTTAATTTCGTAGGTGTTTGTGGTGGCATCTTTAAAGGTAACCGAAAAGGTAATTTCCTTTTCGCCGGCAGTGGTTTTTGGTTTATTTAAAAACCATACTGTTCCTAAAGCCGCTACTATCACTAGCAATACTGCTAATAACGCCACCGTAATTTTTGTTCTTTTTTGCATAAAAAAATCCCCTTTATATTGGTATTGCTAAAAAACCAATACAAAGGGAAAACAGCATACAAAATAACCCCCGCATACCCGTAGGGGAAACTAATAATACTGCAGCCAATTACTCGTGGCGCTTTGTATCGGCACTGCAAGCAAGTATTCCGACTTAGCATCATCGCGCTGCCTTACCTTCCCAATTTTACTCAGTGGCATCTTCCGGCATCGCTCCGCATTCACGGCGACGAGTTCGTGTGGGAATTTCACCCAACTTCCTTTTTAATGCAGTATGTAATACTGCAACTATACAGCCTTTAATTAGCTTAAATATTTTAACACATTAAATTTTTAATGTCAACCGTTGTGGCCTTTAAAAGCGCCGCTGCGGCAGCCATATGCGAAACGGTAATAAGTGTTTTTCCAACCGTTATTTTATTAATATAATTAGCGGCAACGGCAATATTTTCTTGGTCTATTGCATTAAAGGGTTCATCTAAAATATAAATATCGCCCTTCGTGGCAAGCGCCCTTGCAATTGCCACCCGCCTTGCCTGCCCGCCTGAAAGTTGTGCGGGATATTTGTCGGCCACCTCCGAAACACCAAGTGCCTCTAACGCCTCTAACGCCGACTCCAAAGTGGCAAAAAGGGTTAAATTTTGGGCAACAGTTTTAAACGGCAACAGCCTATCTTCTTGAAAAACCACCGAAAATTTAGCATTATTATTTATTTTAACGCTGCCCTCATAACCTTTTAAGAGACCTATAATAATTTTAAGCAGGGTGGTTTTGCCTATGCCCGATTCACCCGTCAGGCAAATTCTGTCGCCCTTTTTTATATTAAGGTTTAAATTTTTTAAAACTGTGTTTTTGCCGTAAGAAAAACTTAAATTACTAATTTGTACCAAAGTTTTTTTCCTTCCATAAAAGCTTTAATATATTTTCTAAAATAAGGCTTAAAATTACAACCATTAATGTAACGGCAAAAACCTGTTCATAATTAATGGTGCTTTTGGCGCCCGAAAGCAAGGCGCCAAGGCTGCCTGTCGGGTTGCAAATAACCTCGGCCGCTATGCCCGATTTCCAACCTATGCCAAGGCCTGTTATGGCTGCGGTGCGCAAAAACGGCAACACTGTGGGTATTTTAATGTGTTTAATTATTTGAAATTTGCCCATGCCATAAACCGTTGCCATTTCGGTTAGCCTATTATCTACGGCACTAAGCCCTGAATCTATTTGGCTTTTTATAATGGGGAAAACCATTAAAAACGAAATAAAGGGTGGCAAAAAATAGGTTGGCACCCAAAGCCATGCAATTATTATAAATGCTGCCACCGGCACCGAGCGTATAATATGAAAAATAGGTGCCGACAAGGCATTAAATAACCTTGAATGGTTGGCAATAATGGCCGCCAGAGTGCCTAAAACCACGGCCGACACAAACCCCAACAACACATGTGAAAGCGAGGTTAAAACAGCCTGCCAAAACAGTGGCTTATTAAAATTCAAAATTAAGGTTTTGGCTGTATCTAACGGCAATGGAATTTTAAGCAATAAATTTTTGTTTGCTATGCCGGCGGCTATATGCCAAACCAAAACCCAAAAAGCAACACAGCCTGCCATGGTGGCAGGCTTTTTTATTTTATTTTTCATACCAAAAACCCTCATCGGGCAATTTTCCGCCAATAGAGGTGGCATCGGCTGCTAATAAAACATTATAATATCCGGTTAATTTGGTTTTCATTTCGTTACCGGTTACATAGCAAAGGTTGGCATAAGGCAGAGCCTTTGTGGCAATGGCAGCATTTGGAACTATGCCGTATTTTTCACAAAGCGCACCTGTTGTTTTAGCATCGGCCAAAGCAGCCTGTACCGAAGCCTCATAATCGGCCAAAAAGCTTTCTACTGCTTTTTGGTTGTTTTCTAAAAACTCGGTGCGGGCAACAATGCAACCCATCATTAAAGCGCTGTCAGAATTTATTTTTTCCCACTCTTTAGTTAAATCTAACGCTACTTTAGAGCCTGTATATTTAATGTTAATAGAAGTAGCAACCGGTTGCGGAGCTATAATTACGGCATTAGGCTCGGTTGCCCAAACCGACACTAACTCGTTACCCTCGGCCTTAAAAACAAGTTCAACATCGGTTTTAGGGTTAATTTCGTTAGAGTTTAATATATAGTTTACAATATACTCGGGGTTAGAGCCTTGGCCTGTTGTATATATTTTTTTGCCTCTTAAATCGCTAATGCTGTTCACGGTGGTTTCGCCGTTAGTTAGCACATATAAAACACCCAATGTGTTTACGGCCAAAATTTTAACACCGCCGTTTGTTTTACTGTAAAGCTTTGCGGCAAGGTTGGTCGGAATAGCGGCAATGTCGGCCTCTTTATTAGAAATTTTAGAAACTATTTCATCGGGGGCGGCAACTGCTTTAAAATTATAATTTTCGCTACCATCTTGAAGTGATGCCTTCTCCATTAAATTTACGGCACCCATGCCTGTGGGGCCTGTTAAAACATAAACATTCATATCGGTTTTTTGTTTGGGCGAACAACCACAAACCGAAAATGCCAATAACAAAACCAGAATAATGCTAATAATTTTTTTCATAATAAATCACCCTTTTTAAAAGAACTAATATTATATTATAACTTTAAAAATGATTTGTCAAATAAATACTTGGATATTTATAAAAAATTTGTTATAATTAATCATACTAGTTAAAAGTGCTAGTTAAAGGAGGAAAACCATGAAAAAAATTATTAGTATTACCTTAATTTTTGCTTTATGTTTATGCCTTTGTGCATGTGGGGGCAATAAATCTGGCAATAACCTAACCTCATCCAACGAAAGCAATAAAAACGACACTTTTTTAAA
>JAZRSY010000024.1:0-200773 GCA_045651765.1 Acutalibacteraceae bacterium
AAAGCAAAACTTTGATGAAATCTGCTGCGCAGATGAAATTAAATCCACCCACCGCCGCAGCGATTTCATCCGAACGAAGTGAGGATTTCACATTGCGAAGCAATATTTCACCCACCCGAAAGGGTGGATTTAGTTGAAAAAAGTCCTGTTCTTTCGAACAGGACTTTTTTCTGTCTCTCTTTTACGAAAAAGAACTAGTTGAAAACCGGAAATTTTTCTTATTTTGTTTCGAATTTTTATCTGTTGTACAGTTTGCGAAAATATAATATTTTTTAACTAAGAATATTTTTCAATCAACACACGAAAATATCGCCTGCGTTTAATCGTTCTTGTCATGCTCTTCAAGTGGTGAAAAATATTGAAAAACGAGCCAAAAAACAATACACAAAAAATATATAATCCATGACGGCATATCAAACCAATACTTATTAATCAATTGATAAGTAACTCCAATCAATACTGTAATTGAAATTAAAATCGTCATTGATAAAGCTCGATTAACTTTGAAGCTCTTGCCACATAATCTGCAGGTTATTACAAGGTTATATTTATAACTTGTCTTATAAAATGGCAATCCATGTTTTTTACAATATGGGCATTTGCTGTATTTAATGTTTTTGAAATGCATTATGCTTCACCTCGTCTATATTTATGTTATAACACAAAGGCGGCAAAGCCGCAATAATTATTCATTATTCATCAGTGAAGCGGCTTCATTTTTCATTATTCATTCGAAAATCCATTCCCAGTTAATGAATAATGAATGATGAAAAATGAATAGTGAATAATACAAACAAAAATCCGTCCACTTACGTGAACGGATTTTCGTTTGGAGCTGCTAACCGGATTTGAACCGGTGACCTCGTCCTTACCAAGGACGTGCTCTACCACCTGAGCCATAGCAGCACTTGCAACGCAGACTATTATAAATTAAAAATTGAATATTGTCAAGAATAAATTTAAAAAGGTTAAAAAATAGTTACAAGATGCCCCTAAAGGTTGACAATATAACCATAAATTTGGTAAAATATTATGAAATAATATGGGAAAGTATTTGCTTTGGGAGTGAATTGATTTGATAAGAAGTATGACCGGTTACGGCCGTTCACAAAAAACTATTGATAATATGAACATTACCGTAGAAATGAAGGCGGTTAACCACAGATATTTTGAATTTAATGTTAGGGTTCCAAGGGCTTTTGGCTTTTTGGAAGAACAGCTTAAAAATTATTGTCGCCAAAAAATTTCACGTGGCAAAATTGAAATGTATGTTACGGTAGATTTAAGCGAAACAAACCAAACGCAAATCGAGATTAACCACGATTTTGCAAACTCGTACATAAATGCAATAAACAGCTTGGCTAATGAATATTCCTTAAACAACGATATTAGTGTTATGAGCATTGCCAGAAACCCCGATATTTTTAAAATAACCACCGCTGATATTGACGAAGAGCTTTTAAGCTCCGCTGTTTTAAATGTTGCTGATGATGCAATTTGCGCTTTTATTAAAATGCGTGAAACAGAAGGCGAGCGCCTTAAAAATGATATTTTAAACAGGGCTTCAGCCATTAAAAATAAACTGGAGTTAATTGAGGCCGAAGCCCCAAACACCATTATTTCTTACCGCGAAAGGTTAGAGCAAAAGGTTAAAGAATTATTAGAAAGCGCCAACATCGATGAACAACGCATTCTTACCGAAACCGCCATTTTTGCCGACAAAATTGCCATAGACGAAGAAACCGTTAGGCTCAGAAGCCATATGGCGCAGTTGTCCGATTTGCTTAACAATTCGGCCGAGGTAGGCAAAAAGCTTGATTTTATTGTGCAAGAAATGAACCGCGAAACCAACACGATTGGTTCTAAGGCACAAAATTTAAATATAGCACAATGTGTTGTAGATATTAAATCCGAAATTGAGAAGATACGCGAACAGGTTCAAAACATAGAATAGGGTGATTTTTGTGAAATTAATTAACATTGGCTTTGGTAATATGGTATCGGCCGCCAGAATTGTAGCAATAGTTAGTCCCGAGTCAGCCCCTATAAAAAGGCTTATTCAAGACGCTAAAGAACGAGGAACTTTAATTGATGCTACCCATGGGCGCCGCACCCGTGCCGTAATTATTACCGATTGCGACCACATAATTTTAACCTACCTGCAATCCGAAACGGTTGGCAACCGAATGAGCGATGAATACCCCGAAGAAACCGAGGAAAATGACAATGAATAAAGGTAAATTGTTTATTTTATCAGGCCCGTCGGGTTCGGGTAAAGATACCGTTTTAAAACAGGTTTTAAGTAAAGATAGCAATGTAATGCTTTCAATTTCTTCAATAACACGCCAAATGCGTGAGGGTGAGGTAGCCGGCGAAAAATACAACTTTATTACCCGTGAGCAGTTTGAAAATATGATTAATAATGATTTGCTGCTTGAATATAATGTTTTTGTTGGCAATTATTACGGTACCCCAAAGGCTCCGGTCGAACAAGCCTTAAATAACGGGACCGATGTTATTTTAGAAATTGATGTAAATGGTGCCAAACAAATAAGAGAAAAAATGCCCGACGCCATTAGCATTTTTATAATGCCGCCATCGTTTTCTGAACTTAAAAACAGGCTCTGCGGCAGGGGAACCGAATCTGAAGAAGTAATTAACCAAAGATTAAACTCGGCCTTAAAAGAAATTGAAAGGGCCAATGAATATGATTATATCGTTGTAAACGATTTAATAGAAAACGCCACTGCAAATGTAATTTCTATTATACAAAGTGAAAGATTGCGTTTGCAAAGGCAAAAAGAAATTATTAATGAGGTGTTAAAAAATGTTGAATCCAGCAATAGGTGAGCTTATTGAAAAATATGATAACCGCTATGAATTAGTATTAAAGGTTGCCGACTGCGCCAGGGATATTTCTAAACAAGCCGAAGCAGACGGAGAAATCCTTATTGAAAAAACAGTTTCACTTGCTATTAATAAATTAGCCAGCGAAATTTAATTTTCGGGGGTGCAAAAGTTGCCGACCGAGCTAATTGCACAGGTAGTGCTTGAAAAAACCGCATATAGTTTTGATAAACTATATTCATATGCCATACCACCCAAGCTTTCCCGGTTGTGTCAGCCTGGGTGTCGGGTTGTTGTGCCTTTTGGTAGGGGCAACACCTTAAGGCAAGGTTTAATTATGTCGGTTTCAAGCGGCAACACTAATGAACTTAAAAGCATTGTTCAGGTTTACGATTCGGAGCCAATAGTTAACGATGAAATGCTAAAGCTTTGCTTATGGTTTCACGAAAGGCTGTTTTGCACCTATTTCGATGCCGTTAATGCTGTTTTACCCACCGGTATAAGCTTAAAAATGGTGGATTTTTATTCACCTTGCAAAAATATTAATTTAAATAATCTTTCAGATACCGAAAAACAGGTTGCCGAGTTTTTAATTAACACAGGAATTGCCGTTTCTATTAACAAATTGGTTAATAAATTTGGCGCTGATGTTCTAAGTGTGCTTAATAATTTAGTTAAAAACAATATTATTGAAAAATCAAGCGAAGCCGTGCGAAAAATTGGCGATGCCTCGCAAAAATCGGTCAAACTTTTAGAAGAAGATTTTAATAATATTAAACTAACCGCACGGCAAAAGGAAATTGCACAACTGGTGGCCGATTTTGGCTCGGTTAGTGTAAAAGAATTGCAATATTTTACAGGGGTTTCGGCATCGGTAATTGATAATCTTGTTAAAAAGGGTGTTTTAGAATACTTCGAAAATCCCGTGTACCGAAAACCGCACTATACTAAAACCGGTGGCAATAACGAAATTTTATTAACCGACCAACAGCTTAATGCTTTTAATTCTTTAAAAAGCAAATTAAATAGCCAAAACAGTGCCTTGCTTTATGGTGTAACAGGTAGCGGCAAAACACAGGTGTTTTTAAAACTGGTTGATGAGGTAGTAGCACAAAATAAAGGCGTTATTATAATGGTGCCGGAAATTTCATTAACACCACAAACAATAGGACTTTTTAATAACCGTTACCAAGGTAAAATTGCGGTATTTCACAGTGCTATGTCGTTAGGGCAGCGTATGGACGAATGGAAGCGCATTCGCGAAGGCAAGGCCTTAATCGCCATTGGAACCCGTTCGGCAATATTTGCCCCTTTTTCTGAAATTGGGTTAATTATTATGGATGAAGAACAAGAGCACACCTATAAATCCGAGCAATCTCCAAGGTATTATACGCGGGATGTTGCAAGGTTTAGGTCAGCTTATCATAAATGCTTGTTTTTAATGGCCTCGGCCACACCAAGTATCGAAAGTTATACTGCTGCTTTAAATAATAAATATAGCTTATGTGTGCTTAAAGACCGTTACGGAAACGCAAATCTGCCCGAAGTGCAGGTTGTGGATATGCGTGAGGCCGCTAAAGGCGGAAATACCGGGGTTTTAAGTGCCGAACTTTATAACGAAATTAATAATGCCTTAAGCCAAGGTAATCAAGCAATTGTGTTACTTAATAGGCGTGGGCATAACACATATATAACTTGCCCTTCTTGCGGGTATGTAGCTGAATGCCCTAATTGTAGTGTTTCGCTAACATATCATTCAGCAAATAATCGCTTAATGTGCCATTATTGCGGTTATTCGGTTCCGGTAGCCCAAAATTGCCCCAATTGTAACGATTCACATATGAGATTTTCTGGTATTGGCACCCAGAGGGCTTATGAAGAATTAAGCCAACTGTTCCCGGGTGCGAATATTTTGCGTTTAGATGCCGACTCTACTATTAGGAGAAACTCATTTTCCGAATATTTGACCGAGTTTGCCAATGGAAAATATAATATTATGCTGGGCACACAAATGGTGGCTAAAGGGTTAGATTTTCCTAATGTTACCGTTGTTGGTGTAATAGGAGCCGAAAAATCTACCTCGGGTGTAGATTACCGCAGCGCCGAACGCACTTTTTCCTTGCTTACACAGGTTGTTGGCAGGGCAGGCAGAGGCGAATATAAAGGAACGGCCGTTATTCAAACAACCGACCCCGAAAATAACATTATTGAACTTTCTGCCAAGCAGGATTACGAAGCATTTTATTACCAAGAAATGTGCATTAGAAAGGCTTTAATTTATCCACCTTTTTGCGATATTGTCTTGCTTGTATTTCAGTCAAATAATGCAAATTCTGCTTTAAACGCTGCAAATAATGTGCTTAAAAACGTTAGTGATTTAGCACAAAATAGTTTTAGCGATGTTAAAATTATTGCATTGGGTCCTGCGCCCGCATTAATGCCAAAGATAAACAATAAATATAGATACACGCTAACAATTAAATGCAGAAACAGCAAACGCCTGCGCGAACTTTTAAGGCAGGCTATTAATACAAACTTAAATTCCGACACCTCTATTTATTTAGACATTAATCCGGAAGTTTTATTTTAGGAGGAAACAATGGCAATTCGCAATATTGTAAAGCAAGGGGACCCTGTTTTAGAAAAAACAGCAAGAACTGTGCTTAATTTTGATGAACGTTTGGCAGAACTGTTAGACGATATGAAAGAAACTATGTATAATGCCGACGGCGTCGGCCTTGCTGCACCACAGGTTGGGGTATTAAGGCGTTGCTGTGTTATAGATATTGGCGAAGGTCCTATTGAACTTGTAAACCCAGTAATTATCGAAAAAAGCGGCGTTCAAAATGAGAGCGAAGGTTGTTTGTCGTTGCCAGGATTATACAAAACCACGGTTAGACCAATGAAGGTTACGGTACGTGCTAACGACCGCAATGGTAATATTTTCACAGTAACGGGTGAGGGTCTAATGGCAAGGGCGCTTTGCCACGAAATCGACCATTTGGATGGAATTTTATTTATTAAAAGGGCGGTAAACGAATAATGAATATGGTTTTTATGGGTACCCCCGAAATTGCTGCCACTGCACTTTTAAGTTTAATTAATGCGGGGCATAATATTATGGCGGTTTTCACTAAACCCGATAAACCTGTTGGCCGCAAGCAAATTTTAACTGCACCGCCCGTTAAGGTGTTAGCAGAAGAACATAATATACCCGTTTTTCAGCCCGAAACATTAAAAGATGGTGAAGCCTTTAACATATTAAAAAGCATTAACCCCGAAATCATTGTGGTTGTGGCCTATGGTAAGTTGTTACCAAAAAATATTTTAGATTTGCCAAAATACGGTTGTGTTAATGCACACGCCTCAATTTTACCAAAATACCGCGGTTCTTCACCAATACAGTGGAGTATTGTTTGCGGCGACACCGAAACCGGCATTACAACAATGTATATGGATGAGGGAATGGATACCGGTGATATTTTAGAAATTGCAAAAACCCCTATAAATAAGGATGAAACTGCCGAAGAACTTTATGATAGATTGGCTGTTATGGCCAGCGAACTTTTAAATTCAACCCTTGAAAAAATAAAAAACGGCAGTATTACCCCCATAAAACAAGATAATGACCGCGCTAGCTATGCTCCAATTATTAAAAAAGAAATGGGCTTGTTAGATTTTAATAAAACTGCCAACGAACTACACAATTTGGTAAGGGGCTTTTATTCTTGGCCTGCTGCATATTGCTTTTTAAACGGTAAGCGCTTAAAGGTGCTTAAAACCGAAATTTGCGGCACCACGCAAGCCGCACCGGGCAGTGTTATAAAATCGGATAATAGTTTGGTGGTTGCTTGCGCTGATAATACTTCATTAAGATTATGCGAACTTCAGTTAGAAGGGGCAAAACGCACCACCGATAAACAATTTTTGCTTGGAAATAAAATTGAGTTGGGCTATAAATTTTAAAGGAGGCTAACGCTTTGGCTAATGCAAGAAAAATTGCTGTTAATGCATTAATTAAGGTTGATTTTAACAATGCTTATTCTAATATAACCCTTAACGAGCTTTTAAAAAACAGCAACGCTTCCGTAGCCGATAAAGCCTTAGCAACCGCCTTGTTTTACGGTGTTTTAGACCGAAAAATTACCTTAGATTATGTTCTTAACAGGTTAATTGAAAAGGGATTTAAAAAGTTAGATTCCTTTACCTTAAATGTTTTAAGGGTTGGTCTTTACCAACTAATGTTTACCGAAAAAATTCCACAATCTGCTGCAGTTAACGAATCGGTTAAAATAATCAAAGCTTCTAAATATTCACGCAACGCTGGTTTTGTTAATGCTGTTTTAAGAAATTATATTAGGCAGAACATTGAACTACCTAACGGCAACTCTGTTAAAGATTTAAGCATTAAATTTTCTTGCCCCGAATGGATAATTAACGATTTATTAACCGATTACAGTGTTAATACTGTTATAAATATTTTAGAAGAATTTTTAACCGCCCCCGAACTTTACTTAAGGGTAAATCGTGCCAAAAATTCTGCCGATGAATTGGTGGAAATTTTAAAAACCTATGAAATTAAAAGCCAAAAAATTAACGAATATACCGTTTTAATAACAGACGGCGGGTTTAATTTTGAAAAATTCGAACCTTATTTACAGGGTAGGTTTTTTGTGCAAGATTTAAGTTCACAACGCTGTGCTAATGCCGTAAACCCAAAAACAAACGAACGAATTTTAGATATGTGCGCCGCCCCCGGCGGAAAAACCTTTGCTATGGCCGATTTAATGGAAGGAACTGGCGAAATTGTCTCGTGCGATATTCATCCGCATAAAATCGAGCTTATAAAGAGTGGCGCAAAAAGGTTAGGGTTTAATAATATTTCGCCCTTTATTTGCGACGCAACGCAATATAACGAAAATCTTGGCAAATTTAATGTTGTTTTATGCGATGTCCCTTGCTCGGGCTTTGGCATTATTAAACGCAAGCCCGACATTAAATATAAAAACGAAAACAATTTTAAAGATTTGCAAGATATTCAGTTAAAAATTTTAGAAAATGCTGTGAATTATTTGTTCGAAAAAGGCAGAATTATTTATTCAACCTGCACCATAAGAAAAAGTGAAAACGAAGCCATAATTAATAAATTTTTAACTAAATACCAACAATTTTCTTTACAAGAAATGAATGTTAATTTACCGAAAAAAAATAATGGAGATGGCTTTTTTACAGCCGTGTTAATTAAAAAATAGGGGGGATTTTATGAAAATAGATATTAAATCTATGAATATTTCCGAAATTAAGGAATATTTAAAAAACATAAACGAACCTTTATTCAGAGCAAATCAAATTTTTAAATGGCTTCACAAGCCGGTTAACAGTTTTAGCGAAATGACAAACATTCCAAAAGATTTACGCAAAAAACTGGAAGAAGACTGCATTATTTATAATGTAATTCCCGAAAAAAGATTAGTTTCAAAAATTGATGGAACTGTTAAATATCTTTTCCGCCTTTCTGACGGAGAATTTATTGAAACGGTATTCATGAAATATAAACACGGCCACACAGTTTGCATTTCAACACAGGTTGGCTGCCGAATGGGCTGCAGCTTTTGCGCTTCAGGCATTTTGGGACTTGCCCGTAACCTCACGGCTTCAGAAATGCTTTCTCAAATTGAGTTTGCCGGGCAAGATAATAAGGTAAGAATTTCTAACGTTGTTATGATGGGTATGGGCGAACCATTGGATAATTTTAAAAATTCGGTTCGCTTTTTAGAACTTGTTACCAACCCTGAAGGTCTTGGCATAGGGCTTAGGCATATTTCATTATCAACTTCAGGTGTGGTGCCTAAAATTTATGAGTTGGCAAAACTTAATTTACCAATAACTCTTTCGGTTTCGTTACATGCCCCCAATAATCAAATACGAAACAATATTATGAAAGTTAATAAAAGTTGGCCTATAGAAGAACTAATAAAGGCCTGTCAACACTATCAAAACACAACAAAACGAAGAATTTCTTTTGAATATGCCCTAATAGGCGGCGTTAACGATAGTTTAGATTGCGCTAAAGAACTTGTTTTAAGGCTTAAAGGTATTATGAGCCATGTAAATTTAATTCCTGCAAACCCCGTTAAAGAAAATAATTTTGTTAAATCTAATGATTCAACTGTTAAAAAGTTTGCAGATTATATTAACGCAAACGGAATTACCGCAACCGTTCGCAGAACTTTAGGGGCAGATATTAATGCTTCTTGCGGTCAATTAAGAAGGAATAATTCCACAAAGGAGGTTACATAAAATGCAGTTCTTTTCAGCTACCGACATAGGAACTTCTCGTCAAACCAACCAGGACGCCTATTTTAATGCGGTTTTAAGCCCTAATGCTGTTCTATGCATTGTGTGCGATGGTATGGGCGGCGCTAATGCAGGCAATATTGCCAGCCAAACTGCAGTTAATATTATTTCGGATTATATTAAACGCTCGTTTATGCCCGATATGAAACCAAACTCTGTTAAAAATATGATTTTGAGTGCGGTTGATTCGGCTAATACCGAAATTTTACACCTTGCAAAAAATAATCCTAATTATGAGGGAATGGGTACAACGGCCGTAGTAGCCTTGGTGGTTTCTGATAAAGCATATATAGCCCATGTGGGTGACAGTCGTGCTTATTTAATTAATGATGACGCAATTTCTCAAATTACCAACGACCATTCAATGATACAATCGTTAATTGAAAATGGCCACCTAACCCCCGAAGAAGCAAGGTTCCACCCAAAACGTAATATTATTACAAGGGCTATTGGAATTAAAGATACAATATCCACAGATTTTATTGATATTGATTTAAACAACGGAATTTTATTGCTTTGCACCGATGGTGTTTCTAATGTATTAACCCCACAAAATATTTTGGAGTTTGTTAATAATACACAACTATCTGAGGTGCCTGAAGAAATAATTAAATTTGCTAATAATTCTAACAGCGGCGACAACGTAACCGTTACAGTAGTTAGTAAATAACAGCAATTGTTTTATAACAATAGAAATGGATTGGTGTTTATTATGAATAAATTTATAGGAAAAAGATTAGACGGCCGTTATGAAATTCACGAAATATTAGGCGTTGGTGGAATGGCGGTTGTTTATAAGGCCTACGACAACCTTGAAAACCGCACAGTTGCCATAAAAATATTACGCGAAGAATATGCAAAAAACGAAGAGTTTTTACGCAGGTTTAAAAACGAATCCAAGGCAATATCTCTTTTATCTCACGCCAATATTGTAAAAATTCACGATGTTAATTTTGGCGATATTATTCAGTATATTGTTATGGAATATATTGATGGTATTACATTAAAAGAATATATTGAAAGGGAAGGCTGCCTTTCTTGGAAGGATGCAGTACATTTTACTCTGCAAATTTTACGCGGAATACAACACGCCCACGACCGTGGTATTGTTCACCGTGATATTAAACCGCAAAATATAATGGTATTGCCCGATAATACCATTAAGGTTACCGATTTTGGTATTGCACGCTTTGCCAGAAGTGAGCAAAAAACCATTACCGATAAAGCAATCGGTTCGGTTCACTATATTAGCCCCGAGCAAGCACGCGGCCAAATTACCGACGAAAAATCTGATATTTATTCAATCGGCGTTATGATGTACGAAATGCTTACCGGTCAGTTGCCGTTCCAAGCAGAAAGTGCAGTTTCGGTTGCTATAATGCAACTTCAGCGTGAGCCAAAACCATTAACCGAAATTAATGGTTCTATTCCGCAAGGGCTCGAGCAAATTGTTATTCATGCAATGCAAAAAGACACAATCAGCCGATATAAATCTTCGTCCGAAATGCTTTGCGACCTTGAAAAATTCAAAAAAGACCCATCTATTACATTTGAATATAATTATTTTGTGGACGATTCTCCCACAAAATTTATTACCTCCGAAATAGATTTACCAAAGGAAGAATCTGAAGAAGAAAAAACACCAATAATACCAATTCTTGCAGGTGTTGCCGTAACATTTGTAATTGCTATTATTGCTTTGGCTATTTATTTTATTCCTAAACTAACCGGCTCTACAGGCTCGGAAATTAAGTGCCCGCAGTTTATCGGCTCATCTTACGAAGAGGTTGCCGCTAATGCAGAATACAATGCGAATTTTGTTATTAATTATAAGTGGGAAAATAATTCCGAATACCCCACAGGTGTAATTTACCAGCAATCACAACCGGCCGACCGCAACCTTAAAAAAGGTGCAACATTAACACTTTGGGCAAGTATGGGTCCAAAAACGGTTGAAATTTCTAATGTTGCTAATTGCACCGAAACCTATGCCGTAAATAAACTTAATGTTGATGGTTTTAAGGTTAAAATTGCAAGAATTGCCGATGAAAATGTTGAAAAAGATTTGGTTGTTAAAACCGAACCTGCCATTGGCTCAAAAATTGCCGAAGGCTCTGAGGTTACTATATTCATTAGCGATGGACCACCAACCATTTATGTTAATGTGCCCAACATTGCAGGCCTTGGCCTTGATTTAGAGGCTGCTAAACAAACAATTGTGCAATACGGCTTCACTGTTGGTGAAATTACTCAGGTGGACAATGCCGATAAACCCAAGGGTAAGGTTGTTTCACAAGACCCAGACCCTTCAAAAGTTAAACAAGCCGGTAAAGGCACTGCTATAAATATTGGAGTGGCTTCGGGAATTTATAAAAAAGATTTCACTGTTACAATCCCTGAAGGTTCAACTTCTGTTTCCCTTTGGATAAACGGTGCACAGGTTGCAGAATCTAATGTGGATAACACCGCAAAGAGTTTTACCTTTAAAGAGATTTCTCAAACAATTAGCGATATTAATGCTAATTCTAAGGTTGGCGCAGTAGTAAAAATTAAAAACAGTGCTAACTCCGAATATATTAATTTCTCAGATATAACACTTGATTTTAAAACCGGCAAGGTTACCGTTGTTAGAACCAACACAATAACCGTACCCGAAAGTAACTAATGTTAATGGAAAATATAAAATTGGAAAGCGGAATAATTATTAAAATGCTGTCGGGGTTTTACTATGTAAAAACCCCGAGTGGTGTTATTACCTGCAAGGCCAGGGGAGTTATGCGTAAAGATAAAACAACACCCTTGGTTGGCGATTACGCCGAGGTTGCTGTTAATGAAGATAATACAGGTACTGTTTTAAAAATTCTAAACCGCAAAAATTTCCTTACAAGACCACCCGTTGCAAATGTTGATAAATTGTTCATTGTTTCTTCATTTGCCACTCCAAAACCTAATTTTTATATTATCGATACTTTAATTGCGATTTGCGAATTTAAAGGTATTGAGCCCGTTTTAGTATTTAATAAATCCGATTTAGGCGATTTTTCTGACTATATAACCTGTTATGAAAAGGTAGGTTATAAAGTAATTGTTACATCGGTTAAAAATGAAGTTGGGCTTGATAAGTTAACCGATGAATTTAAAAATTCGGTTTCGGTTTTAACGGGTAATTCAGGTGTTGGTAAATCAAGCATTTTAAATGCCTTTATTGATGACTCAATTAAAACGGGTGAGGTTAGCCAAAAATTAGGTCGTGGCAGACACACAACACGCCACACCCAATTTTACACCCTTAAATGCGGAGGCTATGTTGCCGATACACCCGGTTTTTCTTCAATTGAGCTTGAAAAAAATGACTATTCATTTAAAGAAAATTTAGCAGATTTCTTTATAGATTTTAGTGAGTTTTCAAACAATTGTAAGTTTACAGGCTGCTCTCATACCGGCGAAAAAGGTTGTGCGGTGTGTGAAGCCGTTAATAATGGCTCAATTAGCAATACAAGGCTCGAAAGTTATAAATTACTCTTTAACGAACTAAAAGACCTAAAAAAATGGCAAATTTCAAAATAAAATAGCCTTTTTGTAACAATAAACCCATTTTAAAATATACTGTTAATAGCCTATTTAGGTGTTTTAAAAACGGGGGTGCCATATGCGCAGAAGAGGTTGTTTTAATAAACGCAAATATGCTTGGCTGGTAGCGTTTGGAGTTGGACTATTGGTAGCCTGCTTTTGCCCGCCAAAACTGCTTGTTGTAATTTTGGCCGCCGCCGTTATAGTGCTTGGCATAACAAACACTAAATGTTAATGGGGGTTGTTTTATGAAGGTAGTTGTTTTTAAAAGCCCAAAAATTTTAGGCGGAGTTTTACGGCTTATTTTTGGAATTAAAAAAGAGAATATAAATTAAAAAACAGACCGATTTAAATCGGTCTGTTTTTATATATGAAAATAATAAAAGCACCATAGCAAAAAGCTATAGTGCCTTTATTGGTCCGAGTGACTAGAGTCGAACTAGCGGCTACCACTTGCGGTACCCCAAATTTATTAAGGCTTTTAAAGCCTATAAATTTTGACCGCTGCGCCATTTCACACTCGCTGCATCTCACACTGTGAGCGCTCGTGCTCAATGCCTGAACGGGTTCAAGAGGCCTACAAAAAATAATAAAAGCACCATAGCAAAAAGCTATAGTGCCTTTATTGGTCCGAGTGACTAGAGTCGAACTAGCGGCCTCTTGAACCCCATTCAAGCGCTCATACCAAACTGAGCTACACCCGGTCAACGAATGCTATTATAACACCAAAAACTTTAAAAATCAAGATAAATTTTTAAAAGTTTGATTTTTACTGTTTTTTGCTAACAAAAGAAAAATCTATAAAAGAATTAATCTTTCCAAATTTTACATTTTCGAGCCTATCAGTATAAGCAAATGCGCTGCCTGAATAGGCAAAAGGAACAGAATTTCCTTTAAGTAGGCCGTTTTTAAAATCTTGGTTGTTATTAAATGTTGTATTAAAAAATGCCGCATATTTTGCTGTGTTTTTGTTGTTAATTTGTTTCGGATAAATTGTAATAGCATTTTGGTCGCTGCTAACCTTAAATTTTGCTTCGCTTGTGGTTTTTAACGGGGCTATATTAATATATGCGCCAAGGTTCTGTTGCCAGTGCCCAGCAGTTTTTTTAATAACATCTATAATATTTCCATCGCCACAATAATATAAAGTGTTACCCGGTAGTTTCCCATCGGGCATAAGTGAAACAGCTTGTTTATATTTAGATTTTGCAAAATCTATTTTATAAAAATCAGAAGTTAGGTTAATATTAAAAAATTCGGGGAACAAATTGGTTGCGGGTGTTATACCAACGGGCAAATCGGTAAATTCGGGGTTGTGTGTAATTAAAGATGCAATTAAAGATTCTCGCAATTCATTATTATAACCGTTGCCAAAAGAAAGCACCCAAACAGTGTTAGGCTTTATAGCAGTGTTAAGTTTGTTGTTTTGGGCGGTAATAATTTCGTTATCGGGTATTTCTGCAATATCTAAACCTGATTTATTTAATAGTTCAAGGTTGGTTTTCTCAAAACTTTTTGAAATGAAAACAGCAGCTACCCGTGCTTTGAAGTTACCACTATATAATTTATTTTTATAAAGTCGCATGGCAAAAGCATCGGTGTTCCATTTGGTAAGTTTAAATGAGCCGTTAGAAAGCACACATTCTGCCTCGAGCCCGTATTTGCCTTTGCAATTATTAAAAAATTCTTTATTGCAGGGCATGGCAACCGCTGTTGTAAGTGTCGAAAGAAAATCAGGGTCGTCGTATTCAAGTGTTATTTCAAGGGTTGTGTTATCTAACGCATTAATCCCTAAATTTTCAGAAGGTAATAAGCCTTCATATATCTTTTTGGCATTTTTTATTGCAAAAAGGCTGGTGGCATCGGGCGATTTTGTGGTGGGTGTTAGGGCCCTTTTAAAAGCAAAAACAAAATCGTGTGCCGAAACGGGTTGTTCGTTACTCCAAAGGGCATTGTTTTTAATTTTAAAGGTATATGTATTGCCGTTTTTTTCGTAATTTTCGGCCACACCTAAAACAATGTTTCCGTTTTCGTCTTCTCGCATAAGGCCTTCAAAAATATTTTTAACAATTGTTAATTCGGCAACACTTTGTGCGGTTTGTGGGTCTACTGAAACCGGTTGGGTGTTAACACCGTAATATACAATGGCGGAATCAGAGTCCTTGCCGCAACCACTGTTTAACAATAAAGTGATTATAACAATAAATAAGGCAATTATTTTATAATAAAGTTTCATTGTTTTCTCCTAAAAGTTTATGTTTAAATTATATAATAAAAAAAATAATATTTCAAGGTAAATTTAGTGTAAAGAAAAATACTTGACAGCAGGCGGTTTAGGTGTTATAATGACGGTTGTAAAGTTAATTACTTTACGAAAGAGGTGTTATTTTGAAGAATTTCTATATAACTCTGCTTTTTGATTATTACTCCGAAATATTGTCAGACAAACAAAGGGATATTTTTGATTCTTATTATAATGCCGACCTATCTCTTTCCGAAATAGCCGATAATTTAGGCATAACACGCCAAGGGGTAAGGGATTTTATTAAGCGCACAGAACAACAATTAATAGACCTGGAAGAAAAATTAGGTTATTGTAAAAAGTGCGAAGAATTAAAAGAATATTCAAAAAATAACAATATTAAGGCAATTGACGAAAAACTTAATAATCTTATTAACAACTTATAAGGGGTGAAGATTTTGGCATTTAATAATTTAAGCGATAAGCTGTCGGCCGTGTTTAAAAAATTGCGTTCGCGCGGTAAATTAACCGAATCCGATGTTAAATCGGCAATGCGTGAGGTGCGTTTAGCTTTATTGGAAGCCGATGTTAATTATAAAGTTGCCAAAGATTTTACCAATAACTTAACCGAAAAATGCATTGGCTCTAAGGTTTTAGAGAGCCTAACAGCACCCCAAATGGTTGTTAAATTAGTTCGTGATGAATTAACATTGCTTATGGGTGAAAGCCAAACAAGGCTTAAAACTGCATCTAAAATACCAACCGTTATAATGCTTTGCGGTTTACAAGGCTCGGGTAAAACCACACACGCCGCTAAACTTGCAAAATTTTTAAAAACACAAGGCAACCGCCCAATGCTTGTTGGGTGTGATATTTACCGTCCTGCTGCTATTGAACAGTTAAAGGTTTTGGGTGAAACAATAAATGTTCCTGTGTTTGAAAAGGGAACACAAAGCCCCGAAAAAACCGCCCTACAGGCTATAAAGCACGCCCGCGATTACGGTAACGATTATGTTATTTTAGATACTGCAGGCCGTTTGCATATTGACACCGAGCTAATGGCCGAATTAACCACCATTACAAAAACAATAGAAGTAAACAATATACTATTGGTTGTTGATTCAATGGTCGGTCAAGATTCGGTAAATATTGCCAAAGCTTTTAATGAACAACTTGAAATTGACGGTGTTATTTTAACTAAATTAGATGGCGACACAAGGGGCGGTGCAGCGCTCTCCATAAGGGCTGTAACCGGCAAGCCCATTATATTTACAGGTGTCGGCGAAAAGTTAGACGACCTTGATGAATTCCACCCGGACCGTATGGCTTCCCGCATTTTAGGTATGGGTGATGTGCTTTCCCTTATTGAAAAGGTTGAAAGTGAAATTGATGAAAAGGCCGCAGAACAAACTGCCAAACGTTTGCAAGAAAATAAATTTGATATGAACGATTTGCTTGAACAATTTAGGCAAATTAAAAAAATGGGCTCAATAAAAAGCATTATGTCTATGGTTCCGGGCATGGAAAAACAACTTAGAGATGTAGATATTGATGAACGCCAAATGCTTAGAATAGAGGCAATTATTACCTCTATGACTAAAAAAGAAAGGCTTAAGCCCGATATTATAAATGCCTCACGCAAGAAAAGAATTTCGGCAGGCTCGGGCACTTCGGTAGAAGAGGTTAACAGGCTTTTAAGGCAGTATGAACAAATGAAAAAAATGATGAAACAATTTTCATCTAAAAAGGGTATGAAAAATTTAGGCAAAAGGTTTGGAATGCCCGGTGGATTTGGTTTTTAAAAGATTTTTCTTTTTAAAATAAAAAATATTTGGAGGTGTATTTAAATGGCAGTAAAAATCAGACTTCGTAGAATGGGTGCTAAAAAGGCTCCTTTTTACCGTGTAGTAGTTGCCGATTCAAGATACCCACGCGATGGTAGATTCATTGAAGAAATTGGCTATTATGACACAACTAAAGACCCTGCAATCGTTAATATTGACGCTGAAAAAGCTAAAAAATGGATTGCAAACGGTGCTCAACCCACCGATACTGTTAAGGCAATTCTTAAGAAAAACGGTGTGCTTTAATAGTTAATTTCTGGAGGATTAAAAATGAAAGAACTTCTTATTGCGATAGCAGCAGGTTTAGTAGAAAACCCGGATGCCGTTACAGTTACCGAAGATGAAATCAACGAAGATGGTATTATTGTTTACCATTTGCATGTTGCTGAATCCGATATGGGCCGTGTAATAGGCAAACAGGGCAGAATTGCTAAGGCAATTCGAGTAGTAATGCGTGCTGCAGCAAATAGGGGCAATACCAAAATTTCAGTGGAAATTGATTAATTTTGTTTGGCTGGTTTTAAACCGGCCAAAGCTCTAAAAAAAATTTACCCCCAGTTTATTGGGGGTATTAATATATAAGGAAAGTTATGAAAAATAATTATTTCGAAATTGGTCAAATTGTTGGCACCCACGGTGTAAAAGGTATGGTTCGCATTAAACCCTGGTGCGATGGCATCGGGATTTTAAAGGGTGTTAAAAAATATTACCTTACCGAAAACGGTAATGAGTTTTTTACCTGCCAACGATTAGCACAAAACGGGCAAGTATTTATTGCCGCTTTTAACGAAATCACTAATATTGACGATGCCAAACTTAAGGTTGGTACTGTTTTGTATGCTGTGAGAGAAGATTTAAATTTAGAAAAGGGCAGTTATTTTATAAAGGATATTATTGGTTGTGTTGTGTTGGATTCTGATACCAATAAAAATTACGGCACCATTACCGATGTTTCTAAAACAGGGGCTAACGATGTTTGGCATATTAACAATTCGGGTAAGGAATATTTAATTCCCGTTATACCAAGTGTTGTTAAAAATGTTGATATTGAAAAACAAGAAGTAAAAATTACACCGCTTAAGGGGATTTTTGAAGATGAAGATTGATATTTTAACACTTTTCCCCGAAATGTGCGAGGCTGTTTTGTCATCAAGCATAATTGGCCGAGCACGTAAAAACGGGTTAGTTGAAATTAATTGTGTGAATATTAGGGATTTTGCAGGTAATAAACATAATAAAGTTGACGACACCCCCTATGGCGGTGGTATGGGTATGGTTATGGCTGCAGAGCCAATATATAATGCCTATAAAAGCCTGTGTACCGAGGGCGAAGAAAAACCGTTTTTAATTTATTTAACCCCGCAAGGAAAGGTTTTTGACCAAAAAACCGCAATAGAGTTTTCTAATAAAAATCACATTGTTTTACTTTGCGGCCATTATGAAGGCATTGATGAACGTGTAATTGAAGAAATTGTTGACTGCGAAATTTCGATTGGCGATTTTGTTTTAACAGGTGGGGAATTACCTGCCTTAACAGTAGCCGATGCTGTTTGCCGAATGTTGCCGGGTGTTTTGTCGGATTCGGTTTGCTTTACCGAAGAAAGCCATTATTCAGGGCTTTTAGAGTTCCCACAATATACAAAACCGGCCGAGTGGCACGGCAAAACTGTGCCTGAGGTTTTACTTTCGGGGCACCATTCAAACATTGAAAAATGGCGCCATCAAAAAGCATTGGAAGTTACTCTAAAAAAACGCCCGGATTTAATTGAAAACTCTATTCTTACAAAAGATGATTTAAGATATATTGTTGATTTGAAAAATAAAAAGCACGATATATAGTGGTTAAAGCCTTTTTTGGTAAATTTTTAAGCAATTTAACCAAATAGGACTTGAACTTTTTGTAATAGTTTGGAGTTTTAATAGAACTTTTAAAAGAAATGTTGACACTTTAGTTTAAATGGATATAATATAAGTATAAACTTATTTGGTGTAAACCTAGTTTAAAAGGAGAAATTAATATGTGCGTTAAAGAAGTTATTGTTCAAAATCAAGTAGGCCTACACGCTCGTCCTGCCACATTTTTTATACAAAAAGCCAATGAATTCAGGTCATCAATTTGGGTAGAAAAAGATGAACGCAGGGTTAATGCAAAAAGTCTTTTAGGCGTTTTATCACTTGGTATTGTGGGCGATACCGAAATTCGCATTATTGCTGATGGCGTTGATGAAAAAGAAGCTATTGAAGCTTTAATTAAGCTTGTTGAATCCGGCTTTGCTGAATAATTTATAAAATTTAACCCCGTATGTTTTAAAACATACGGGGTATTTTTTAGTTTTTAAGGCTTTGTATTGGCGCCGGGATTTGACCGCCGCGATTAATAAATTTAGCAGGGGAGTTTGTGTTAACCTTCATAATAGGTCCGCTACCAAGTAAACCGCCAAACGAAAGTTCTTCGCCAACGGTTTTACCAATGGCGGGAATAACCCTGACGGCTGTGGTTTTAGAGTTAATCATACCAATAGCTGCCTCATCGGCAATAATTGCCGAAATTACTTCGGGTGGAGTGTCGCCGGGGATATTTATCATATCTAATCCAACGCTGCAGACTGCTGTCATGGCCTCTAATTTCTCAATACATAAAGCACCGCTTCTAGCAGCAGCAATCATACCGGCATCTTCGGTTACGGGAATAAATGCACCTGAAAGTCCGCCTACGCGTGAAGAAGCCATAACACCGCCTTTTTTAACGGCATCGTTAAGCATGGCAAGTGCGGCGGTTGTTCCGCAAGCACCACAACTCTCAAGACCAATTTCTTCTAAAATGTGTGCAACAGAATCGCCAACGGCGGGGGTGGGCGCTAACGATAAATCTACAATACCAAACGGAACACCCAACCTGGCGGAAGCCTCTTTAGCTACTAATTGGCCCATTCTTGTAATTTTAAAGGCAGTTCGTTTTATAAGCTCCGAAACGCCTGTTAAATCTAAATTAGCCGATTTTTTTGCCAATGCGGCTCTAACAACACCGGGGCCCGAAACGCCAACATTTATAACACAGTCGGCTTCGCCAACACCGTGGAAAGCGCCTGCCATAAAGGGATTATCTTCGGGGGCGTTGCAAAATACAACTAATTTTGCAGCACCAATGCAGTTATTATCTTTAGTAAGTTCGGCTGTTTGCTTAACAATTTTGCCCATTAATGCCACGGCATCCATGTTAATGCCGGATTTAGTTGAGCCAATATTAACCGAAGAACAAATATGTTCGGTTTTGCTAAGAGCTTCGGGAATGCTTTCAATAAGTTCTTTATCGCCGGCAGCAAAGCCTTTGCCAACCAAAG
Source organism: Acutalibacteraceae bacterium (assembly GCA_045651765.1). GTDB lineage: Bacteria > Bacillota > Clostridia > Oscillospirales > Acutalibacteraceae > SIG565. The sequence continues at coordinate 20,202 of JAZRSY010000024.1, forward strand.
CCGAATATCCGCCAATAAAATTAACACCAACGGTTTGTGCAGCTTTTTCGAGGGTTAATGCAAACTTTACGGGCTCTTTGTTTTTACAAGCGCCAAGCAATAAAGCCACTGGAGTAACCGAAATTCTTTTATTAATTATTGGAATTCCAAGTTCGCGCTCAATTTCACAACAAACCGGAACTAAATTTTTTGCGGTGGTTGTTATTTTCTTATAAACCTTTTCGCAGGCGGCATCAATGTCGGGGTCTATACAATCTAATAACGAAATACCCATAGTAACTGTTCTGATATCAAGGTTTTCGTTATCTATCATAGAAATAGTTTCTAAAATATCTTTAGTGTTTACCATATTATCACCTAAATTCTGTGCATTGAGTTAAAAATGGCTTCGTGCATTACATGAATTTTCATATCAATGGTGTCGCCGAATTTTTCTAAATCCGATGCAAAATCACCAAACGAGCCGGTTAATTTATCTACATCGCCAACCATAATCATACAGAACATACCCTGTAAAATTGATTGAGTTACATCAATAATATTAACATTATATTCGGCACATTTGCCCGAAACTTTGGCTAAAATTCCCACGGTATCTTTACCAACAACGGTTATAACAGTTTTCATATTTTCACCTCAAAACATATTTGATAATATAATAACACACTTTTATAAGTTTGTAAACTTAATAAATATAAAAATAATACTATATTTTTTTAAAAAAGTGTGTTATTATATATAAAATGGAGGTAGTTTATTATGAATATGAAATTACTTAAATTATTAAACAAAAACGCAAGGTACACTTTAAGTGAGCTTTCCGGTATGCTCGGAATTACCGAAAACGAAGTAAAAGCCGAAATAGAATCTTTGGAAAATGAAGGCTACATAAGGGGTTATAAAACCGTTATAGATTGGGAAAAGTTTGATGATACTTCGGTTTCGGCATTAATTGAATTAAAGGTTACACCAAAGTCGGGCCTCGGTTTTGAAGAGGTTGCTCAGCGTGTTATGCGTTATAATGAGGTTGAAACCGTATATTTAATGTCGGGTGGTTACGACCTTTGTGTAATAGTTAAGGGTAAAACCTTCCAACAGGTTGCAATGTTTGTTGCTAAAGAATTATCCACTATAGATTCGGTTATTTCTACATCTACACACTTTGTTTTACGCCGTTATAAAGAACTTGATGTTTGCCTTTACGGCGGCAAAAATGACGACAGGGGGATTTATTCTCTGTGATAAATTATAACGATATTTTAAATAACACCATTAAAGATGTTAAACCTTCGGGAATACGAAAGTTTTTTGATATTGCCGAAAACATAAAAGGTGTTATTTCCTTAGGTGTAGGTGAGCCGGATTTCCCAACCCCTTGGAATGTGAGAAGCGCAGGAATACGCTCGTTAGAAAAGGGTAAAACAAGGTATACCTCTAATAAAGGTTTAGAGAATTTACGCAAAGAAATTTCCCGCTATATGCAAAGAAAATATTCAATTTCTTATACCCCTACCGAAGAAATTTTAATTACCGTTGGCGGTAGCGAAGCTATTGATATGTGCATTAGGTCGGTTGTCAACCCCGGCGATGAGGTAATTATTCCGCAACCTAGTTATGTTTGCTATGAACCCATTGTTAAACTTGCAGGTGGTGTTCCGGTAATTATTGAAACAAAAGCCGAAAATGAATTTAAATTAACGCCTGAAGAATTAAAAGAAAAAATTACTAATAAAACCAAGGCTTTAATTTTACCGTACCCTTGCAACCCAACAGGCGCTATTATGGAGCGAGAAGACCTTGAAAAAATCGCCGAAATATTAAAAAACACCAATATTTTAATAATTTCTGATGAAATTTATTCCGAACTGACATTTAGCGAAAGCAAGCATATATCAATTGCCGCAATTGAGGGTATGAAAGAGAGAACTGTTGTTATAAACGGTTTTTCAAAATCATTCTCAATGACAGGTTGGCGTTTAGGCTTTGCTTGCGGACCTAAAGAAATTTTAAGCCAAATTATTAAAATACACCAATACGCTATTATGTGCGCACCAACAGTTTCACAGTACGCCGCCATAGAGGCTCTTAAAAATTGCGACGATGCCGTGCAAGAAATGTTGGAAGAATATGATTCCCGCAGGCGTTTGATTGTTAAAGGCTTTAATGATTTAGGCCTTTCGTGCCGCGAGCCTAAGGGTGCGTTTTATGCCTTCCCATGCATAAAATCTACCGGTATGACCAGCGAAGAATTTTGCGAAAAGCTTTTACTTTCTAAAAATGTTGCTTTGGTGCCAGGCACTGCATTTGGTTTAGGCGGAGAGGGTTATGTCAGGGCTTCTTACTGTTATTCGGTAGAGCATATTAACAAGGCTTTAAGCCGTATTGCCGAATTTTTAAATGAGATTAGGTGATTTTAATTAAAATTAAAGCAAATGCCAAAATTAATTTAACACTCGATATTTTAGGTAAAAGACCCGACGGTTATCATTTAGTTGATATGATAATGCAATCGGTTAGTTTATGTGATAATATTGAATTAACAAAATTACCTGAAAATGAAATTATTGTTACTTCGTCTGATAATTTATTAGGCGGAGAACAGGATATTTGTTATAAGGCTGCTAAACTTTTTTTTGAAAAAAGCGGTCTTAAACATGGTGTTAAAATTAATATTTATAAAAACATACCATTGGCTGCAGGCCTGGGTGGTGGCAGTGCCGATGCCGCCGCTGTGCTGCTAGCCTTAAATAAAATGTTTTTAAACCCATTAAGTAATACCGATTTATATAATATTGCCTTAATTTTAGGGGCAGATGTACCGTTTTTTTTAATCGGTGGCACGGTTTATGCTACAGGCATTGGCGAACAGCTCACCAAATTAAAAGATATGCCCGAATGCTATATTTTAATTGTTAAAAACGGCAATAAAAAATCAACCGCCCAAATGTACAAGCAGTTAGACAACGCCGAAAGTTATGGTGATTTTAATACCGATAAGGCAAAAGAGGCTATAAATAAAGGCGATTTAAATGAAATTTGCTTAAACATTGGTAACACATTTACTGAGTTGTGGGATATTAACGATATTAAATCGGTTATGCTCTCAAACGGTGCTATGGCTGTTTCTTTAAGTGGCAGCGGGCCTTCGGTATTTGGCATTTATGATAATTATAATAATGCATTGTTGGCTTTAAATACTTTTTTAGACAACAATATTCAAGCGTTTTTAACTACACCCGCTAAAGATGCAATTATTCTTGAATAGTTTTTAAAATTTGTGTCAATATTCCTAATATCAAAGGAGTGTTGATAATGAAAATTTTAAACAACAAAATTTTAAAAATTTCGGTTTTGTCGGCTTTTATTTTATCGGTACTTATTAGTATGGTTAGCTTTGATGCCAACTGTAACGAACTTAAAAATAATGTTTTTAGGTTGCACATTATTGCTAATTCTGATTCCGAAGCCGACCAACTTTTAAAACTTAAGGTTAGAGATGCCGTTTTAGAAGCAGGTGGCAAAGAGTTTGAAAACTGCCAAAACATTAATGATGCCATTAACAACGCAGAAAATAATATAGAATTTTTTAAAAAAACAGCACAAGATGTTGTTGTTAATAACGGGTATGATTATAAAGTAGATGTCTGTGTTGAAAAAACATATTTCAATACCCGTGTGTATGATGAATTTGCTTTGCCGGCCGGCGAATATTATGCTTTATGTATTAAAATTGGAAAGGCAGAAGGCAAAAACTGGTGGTGCGTTATGTTTCCGGCGCTTTGTGTGCCAACCGCAACTAATGCTAAACTCGAAAATTCTGTAGGGGATAGCGCCGTTAATATTGCTAATAACCATAAAAAATATATTTTTAGGTTTAAAACAATCGAAATTTTTGAACAAATTAAAAAAAATATTAAAATAAAGTAAATTTTACTTGCATTTTTATTAATAATGTGGTATTATCCTATTGTTATGAAATTTTGAAAGGGGTGGCACTATGAAACAGGGCATTCATCCTAGCTACGAAAAAACTGTAATTAAGTGTGCTTGCGGAGCCGAGTTTGAAACTCGCTCAACTAAAAAGGACATTCATCTTGATATTTGCTCAAAATGTCATCCGTTCTTTACAGGCAGACAAAAACTTGTTGATACAGGCGGACGTGTTGATAGATTCAACAAGCGTTTTGGCTTAAAATAAGTTTCTAAAGTATTCCGTAACCGCCTATGGTTACGGATTTCTTTTTTTATTTGAATGTCGAAATAGGGGTAATTATGAAATCTTTTAAAACCATAAACGGCGAATATGTTTTTGAATTGACCGAAAAACGCTCTAAATTCATTGCAACATTGTGCCATGTTGAAAGTGAAGAGCAAGCAACAGAAATTATTAATAAAATTCGTTCAAAATATTGGGATGCTAAGCATAATGTTTATGCTTACTCTTTAAATGAAGGCAATTTAACACGTTTTTCTGATGATAGTGAGCCGCATGGCACCGCAGGAAAACCGGTTTTAGATGTTATTGAAGGTAATGGACTTAAAAATGTTTTAATTGTGGTTACCAGATATTTTGGCGGTGTTTTGCTTGGAACCGGTGGCTTAGTCAGAGCATATTCGGGTGCTGCAGCAGGGGCCGTTAACAGTGCCGATATTGCTGTTATGACACCATGCTGTGTTTTAAGTCTGCAATGCGATTACGGTATGTACGATTTATTAAACAAGTTGTGCGAAAACATTAAAGGTGGGGTTATTAGCACCGATTTTAACGAACAGGTAGTAACCAAAATTTATATTTCGAAAGAAGAATACAATAACTTTGTTGATTTAATTAACAATACATTTAACGGCAAAATTTTAATAAATATTATAGAAAATAAATATTACCCAATTTAATTTTAAAAAAATAAAGGTTTTCGACATTTTTTTGCGTATATAATAAATATAAAAACAAAACGGGGTGAGGTCTTGAAAAATTTTCGCGAACAATACGAAAATACCGAAAAATTAATACTATCAGAAAATGCTGTTTTAAGCGTTAATACTAAAGGCCGAAAATTACCCGAAAATAAGTGTGAAATTCGAACCGAATTTCAACGCGACCGCGACAGAATTTTACATTCCAAATCTTTTAGGCGCCTAAAGCATAAAACCCAGGTTTTTTTGGCACCTGAATCTGACCATTACCGCACAAGGCTTACCCACACATTAGAGGTTGCTCAAATTGCCCGCACAATAGCAAGGGCGTTGCGGCTTAATGAAGATTTAACCGAAGCCATTGCTTTAGGGCACGATTTAGGCCATACACCTTTTGGTCATGCAGGGGAAAGGGCTTTAGCAGAACTGGGAGAAAAAAACTTTACCCATTATTTGCAAAGTGTGCGTGTTTGCGAATTTATTGAAAAGGGTGGCCAAGGACTTAACCTAACCTACGAAGTTTTAGACGGTATTCGTTGCCACACTAAAGGGCAACAGGCCGAAACGTTAGAAGGCAGAATTGTCCGCTATGCCGACAGAATTGCTTACATAAACCACGATATTGACGATGCCATTAGAGCCGGCATTATTACTAAAAACGATTTACCAAAAAGTGCAAGTGAATTTTTTGGTAATACCAAAAGTTCACGAATAAATGCAATGGTTTCTTCAATTATAAACAACAGCAGAAATGATATTATAATGGATAAAGAAACCCTTTATTATTACGAAATGCTACATACCTTTTTGTTTGATAAGGTTTACCACAACCCTGTGGCAAAGCACGAAGAAAACAAGGTTTACGGCATTATAAAAGGTTTGTTTGAATATTTTTGTTCTAACCCCCAATTGCTTAAGGGCGAATATGCCGAAATTTTAAGGCGTGAGGGTGTTGTCAGGGCCGTTACCGATTATATCGCCGGCATGACCGACCATTATGCCGTTTTAAAATATAACGAAATTTTTGTTCCAAAATCTTGGGATATATAATTATAAAGGAGGGTTAATATGGCCATACCGGACGATGTCTTGATTGAAATTAAATATAAAAACGATATTGAATCTATAATATCGCCATATGTAACCCTAAAAAGAGCAGGGCGTAATTTAAAAGGACTTTGCCCGTTCCATAATGAAAAAACCCCTTCGTTCACGGTTTACCCCGAAAATGGCTCGTTTTATTGTTTTGGCTGTGGTGCCGGTGGCGATATTTTCACCTTTACACGCTTGATAGAAAATTTAGATTATATTGAGGCTGTTCGACTTTTGGCCGAGCGCTCGGGCGTTAATATACCCGAAGGCGATTACGATAATTCTATTTTTAACCTTAAAAAGAAAATTTACGAAATTAATAAAGAGGCCGCAAGGTTTTATCACGCATATTTAATGTCGGAAAATGGCAAATGGGCGCTCGATTATTTGTTGGGCCGTGGTTTAACCATTCAAACAATTAAGCATTTTGGTTTAGGTGCCGCACCAAGCGGTTGGACAACCCTTACAGATTATTTAACAAAAAAAGGTTATAGTTTGTTTGAACTTGAACAAGCAAATATTAGTTCAAAATCTTCTAAAACCGGAAAATATTTCGATAGGTTTCGCGGCAGAGTAATGTTTCCGGTAATTGATATTAGGGGCAATGTTATTGCATTTAGCGGTAGGGCAAACCCCGCCGAGAAAGATGCCGCTAAGTACATAAACTCGGCCGATACTCCGGTTTATAAAAAAAGCCGTAATTTATTTGGCATAAACTTTGCTAAAAACAATTGTGCCGAACGTGTTATTTTGGTTGAAGGTAATATGGATGTTATTTCTCTGCATCAATCAGGGTTTACTAATACCGTTGCACCTTTAGGTACAGCTTTTACTGAAGAACAGGCAAAACTCCTTAGCCGCTACACTAAAGAAATTGTTGTAACCCTTGATTCTGATACTGCCGGCCAAAAGGCTATTATGCGTGCGCTCGAAACCATGAAAAATTCAGGTATGCCCATTAGGGTTTTGGTTTTACCTGAATGTAAAGACCCCGATGAATATATTAAGAAAAATGGTGCTGCTCGTTTTAAAATGCTGTTAGACGGTGCTGTAAGCGAAATTGAATATAGGTTATTACGCGCCGCCGACGATATTAATTTAAATGAAGATAATGCAAAAATTAAATATCTAAAAAAGGCAGCCGAAATTTTAGCCAATACAGATTCCATTACAAGTGATTTTTATGCCAGCAAATTATCGGAAAAATACGGTGTTTCAAAATCCACCATTGTTTCCGAGATTGCAAGGCTGCGCACTAAAAACTTTAAAACCGAACAAAAAAAAGAAATTAAAGCGGTTATTAACCCTAAAATTTCACAAAAAGAGGTTAACCCCGAAAGGCGCCTAAACATTAAGGCCGCCACTGCCGAGGAAAATTTAATTTCGGTTTTAATGCAACACCCCGATTTATATAACGAAATTGCGGGGTTAATTAAGCCGGAAGATATGGTAACAACACTAAATCGTGAGGTTTTTTCAGCAATTTCCGAATTAATTAAAAATGGCAATTTGGTTGATATTTCGTTGTTGGGCGAACGGTTTACAACCGAACAAATTGGATATATTGTTTCGCTACAAAACAGTGTTAATGCCGGTATAAATGCAAAAAAGGTCATAAATGACTGTATTGCGGTTATATTAAAAGAAAGAATGTTAATTTCTGGCACTAAAGATGAAAATTTGTCAATTGAAGATTGGCATACAAAAATACAAAATATTATAAATTCAAAAATGGGAGAATAGGGTATGAAAAAAAATAATTCCGAATTAAACTCTGAAATGAATGAAAATATTAATTTAGAAGAATCTAAAAACACTAGTTCTATAGATGAACTTGAAAATGCCCCAGAAGATTTAGAAGAGTTATTTATTGAGCCTACCGTGCTTGATTTCGATGAAGAACCAACCGAAGATGACCTTAAATTAGAGGAAATGGATATTGATAACATTGATGAAAATATTAATGTTGATTTAATGTCGCTAGATGACCCTGTTAAAGTATATTTAAGAGAAATCGGCCGTGTTCCGCTTTTATCTACCGATGAGGAGGTAGAATTAGCCGTAAAAATTGCCGAAGGTGATGAAAAAGCAAAAAAACGCTTAACAGAGGCAAATTTAAGGTTGGTTGTCAGTATTGCAAAAAAATATGTTGGCCGCGGTATGTACTTTTTAGACCTTATTCAAGAAGGAAATGTTGGTTTAATTAAGGCTGTAGATAAATTTGACCACACAAAAGGTTTCAAATTCTCAACCTATGCTACTTGGTGGATTCGCCAAGCTATTACAAGGGCCATTGCCGACCAAGCAAGAACCATCAGAATTCCTGTGCATATGGTTGAAACCATTAACCGCCTTAAGAAAATTCAAAGTCAATTATTACATGAAAACGGCGTTGAACCCAGCGAAGAAATAATTGCCGAAAAAATGAATTTACCTGTAGAGCGCGTTCGCGAAATTATGCGTGTTGCTCAAGAGCCTGTTTCTATGGAAACACCAATTGGCCCAGAAGAAGACAGCAGACTTATGGATTTTATTCGCGACGAAGATGCCCTTGCCCCCGATGATGCAGCCTTAAAAACCATCACTAACGAAGATATTGACAGTGTGTTAAAAACGCTTACCCCAAGGGAAGAAGCTGTTATTAGGCTTCGTTTTGGCTTAATTGATGGCCGCTGCCACACTTTAGAAGAGGTTGGCACAGAATTTAACGTTACCCGTGAACGCATTAGGCAAATTGAGGCTAAGGCCTTAAGAAAACTACGCCACCCTGTAAGAAGCAACAAGTTTAAAGATAGATAGTTTTATAATTCTTATATTTAAACCGAACATAAAAATATTATTTTTGGAGAAGGAATAAGTTTTATGAAATTTACATATATAACAAATGGAGTTTGCTCCAGAAGTATTACTATAGATATTTCCGATGAAGAAACCATAAATGATGTTAGTTTTGTGGGTGGTTGCAACGGTAATTTGAAGGGTATTTCTGAGTTGGTTCGTGGTATGCACATAAACGATGTTATAGAAAAGCTACAAAACATTAAGTGCGGTTTTAAACAAACATCTTGCCCCGCACAATTAGCCGAGGCATTAAAAAATTACAAGAATAAGGGTGAATAAAATGTTAGATGACAGCGATATTAAGATTGCAGGTAATAAACCCTCTGAAAGTATAAAAAAATCAAATGTTGTTTTAGAGAAAAATCTAACACCCGAAGAAATTAGCAATGCTAAGCAACTTGGTAAAATTTTAGCCGAAAAATTTTTGCACGAATCTGCTAATTTTTCTCCTGCTGATTCTGAAGACAGTCAAATGCTTTTACAACGCAAGTTGTTATTATCATTTACGGTTTCGGTATCTTTAGATGAATTTTGTAAAAATGATAGTATATCGGGTATTGCCGAAAAAAGTTTTTTAGATAGTATTAAAGATTTTTCACAAGAACTTTATGTTTCTTGCAGTGATACCGGCGCCTTTTCGTTTTATTATTTAGCCTTTAGGCGCGGTGGCGAAATTGAGCGCCGCATGGGTCAAACATTTGCCATGCTTTGCTCGCACGATGGCGACCCGATTTTCCAAGAACTTGGTGAAACTCTTTATTGTTGGTTTGCTTCGGTAGTAAAGCAAGAAACCGAAAAAATTGGTTTATTAAAATAAATATAATATCCCTCCTTTTGATTTCATATATTGAAATTAAGGAGGGTATTTTTATGCCTATTATATATTTAAGCCCATCAACACAAGAGTTTAACCCGTATGTTGACGGGGGTAATGAAGAATATTATATGAATCTGGTGGCCGATGCTATGGTGCCTTACCTAAATGCTACGGGAATAGAATATGTTAGAAACACGCCTGAAATGACAGCGGCAACCTCAATAGTTGCATCTAATGCCGGTAATTACGATTTACATTTGGCTTTACATTCTAATGCGGCTGCAGGCACTAATGCCGGAAAAATCAGGGGAACCGAGGTATATTATTATCCGACAAGTCAAAACGGGCAGCGTGCAGCCGAAATTATTGCCAATAATCTTAAATTAATTTATCCAATACCACAAAATGTCAGAACAATTTCCACAACTAGAATAGGAGAAGTTAGTAAAACTAAGGCACCTTCGGTTTTAATTGAGTTTGCCTTTCACGATAACCCAGAAGACGCCGAATGGATTAGAAACAATATTAATGAAATTGCCGAAAATGTAGTATTATCGTTGGCAGATTATTTTGATATACCTTTTTTAATGCCCGAGGTTATTAGAACGGCACAAGTTGTTACCAAAGGCGGCAACCTAAATTTGCGCAATAAACCTTCACTTAACGGTGATGTTATTACCTCTATTCCAAATGGCAGCGTTGTAACGGTATATTCCGATTATGGCGATTGGAGCGTTGTAAGATATAACAATTTTACTGGTTATGTTTATAAATCATTTTTGTCATAAAAAAAGCCTTGCAAATTTTTGCAAGGCTTTTTTATAACTATAATAATTTAAAAAGGCGGAATATGTTTTTAAAGTTTTGTGCAATGGTAGTGCCACTTTTAAGAGGTTCATATATAAACCCGTAGGCAATAAAAGCAATAAGAATAAGCAAAACAATAGAAATAATCAAGGTTATAATTTTTAGGGTGTTATTGCCGTGTGGGTGAAAGTCATAAAATGAATCATCGTCATCATCATATTCATCATATTCATCGAAACTCATATAATCGAGTTCGTTGGTTTCTGGAGCAAAAACATCATTTGTTGAGTCGTTTTCTAAATATTCATTGTATTCTTCGATATCAGAAATTCCACTTTCAATATCTTCAAATAGATATTCTTCTTGTGGTAATTCTTCGGGTTCTTGTTCTTCAACAAGTTTAGTATTTTCTGTTTCTTCTTTAGTTTCTTCAACAATTTCTGTTTCTTCGGTTTGTTCGAGTTCTTCAACAGGAATTTCTGTTTCTTGTGGTGCTTGGGCAACCTCGGGTTTGGGGTCAACAGCATCGTTAATGGGGAATCTGCTTAGGTCGGTTATGTATTGGTTAACTAACGATTTCATAAGTTCTTTTCGAACAGATTTATCTTGAGTTAAGAAAATCATGCTTTGTGGGCCGCTTTCTAAAATGCAACCACCTAAAATTCCGTTTTCGGTAATCAAAGGTACCGCGTTTTGTGGAATTTCATAATTTGAATCAGCATCCAAATTATAAAGTTCTTTATCAATTAAGGTGCATTTTTTACCTATAGCATTAGAAACAGTCTTTATAATATTATTCTCGTTATTAATATCACCAATAATTATAATAATGCGGCTGCGTGCAAAGCTGCGTTGTAAAGCTTTAAATAAATTAGAATGGTCGTTTACCTGTTCGGTTAATAACCTCATTTGGCAACAATTGCACAGGTTGAATTCAAATTCAAAATCGGTTGGAATATTATAATAAATAATTTCGGTTTTAATATTTGTTAACATTTTAATACCTCTGTAGTTATGTTATTAATTGTATGGGTTAACGGAATTGTGAATTTCATACCAAATGGAAGGGTATTTAGGGGCTGAGTTTACGGTTAATGGGTAGCCATCTAAAATGTTAGCTGAATCATGCACCGCTCTGGCAATAACAACCGTTTTAGCTCCCAAAAATTCGTTTGAATCGGTTACTAAGGTTAAATAATTGTCGGTAAAGTTTGCAGGAATACTACAATCGTAAATACTTCTGAATTTAACTTCAGAAATCCATTTTGAAAAATCGGTAATATTGTTAAAATCTGTTTTAGAATAATTAAAATAATCGTTTTCTGAGCCGTTGTCAGAGGATGCAATAATAACTGCAAAAATTAAATATTTTTGGCGGAAATTGTTATTATTAACTAATTCAATAATCCGAGCATCATTGGCAAAGGATTTTTGCTTGTATTTTAATAAATCTGAAAACATATTGCCGTTATTTAAATTATTACCATATATAACGATGTTTTTAGCGGTTTCAGGCAAACAATCTTTTGCAAAGTATAACGAGCCTAAGTTGCTGGTTTTGTTTTTATAATTGTGGGTTTTGTAATAATCATTTTCAATATAATTACAAACAGGGTTACTAATATTTGTGCCGGTAATATTAACCCAACCGGTAATGCTGTTATTTATTAATGATAATTTGCTGAAATCGGGGGAGTTTATATTAAATTCGGCTCTAATATTATTTAAATCTTTTAAATCGGTATAATTGCTATAAAAGTTTATAAACACGCTACTAGTAAAGATTACAGAGCAGCATATTAAAAGAATAAAGCATACTTTAACAAACGAATTAAACAGAAAATCTTTATAATTTGCGGTATTTTTTAAATTTTCAATTATTGTTTTTAGTGAAAAATTAAGTTTAAATTGTTTAGTTCGTTTAGCTTTGGCGTGTTTTTTAATAATTGTTTTTTCCAAACTTTTTAACGCGTTTGATTTTTCTTGAGTGTCCGTGAAATTCAAAAAATCAGGCATTGGCGAAGTATTGGCATTAACAATATCTTCTAAATTATTATCTAAAAAAACTAAACTTGAATTTATGTAGTGTGGTTGCGCGTAAAAACAATTTAAATCATTAATATTTGTAGAATAATTTGGTAAAACAGAAGGAAGACATTCTAAATACCTACGGGTTAAATCAAGCGCAGCAAAGGCGGCTGCATTTCTGATTTCTTCGCGAGTTTTATTGTCCAATTCTAATTTTTGGGTCCAAAAACAACTGCCGTTGGTAAGTGCGATATACACCGTGCCAACACTTTTACCTTCACTTGCGGTGGGGCCTGCAACTCCGGTTATGCCAATGCCGATTCCGGCTCCACTTAATTTTAAAATACCCAAAGCCATATGGGCTGCGGTTTGTTTGCTTATTGCGCCGTAATCTTTCAAAATGCTTTTAGGAACGGCAAGGGCTAATTGTTTTATACGATTAGAATAAGAGGTTATTCCAATTTCAAAAATTTGTGAACTGTTTGGCACAGCGGTAATTAATTTAGAAAACATACCGCCTGTGCAAGATTCGGCCGAAGCAATCTTTATATTTTTTTCTAACAATAAATTTACAACGGTGTTTTCAATTTCGGCTTCGGTAGTGGCAAAAACATCGTCCCCGAGCAGCATTTTAATTTTACTGTATGTGTTGTCAAAAAGTTCTTGTGCAGTGAATTCTTGTGAGTTAAATGTTGTTATTAAAACCTCGGAATATAGGTTGTTGTTAGTAATATTGATTATTGGGTTATTAAGTCCTTCAAATTCCGCTAAAGTTTTTTTAATTAGTTCGGTATTAAGGCTTGCAACCTTTAGTTTGCCAAAACAAACATCGGAACTAAATGCACTGCTTTCAATATTAAAATACTTGTTTAAAAAAGCAATAATATTATTTTGGCTATTTGGTAAAAAAGCAATTATTTTATTTTTATAGATTGAATAAATTCCGGACGATTCATTATAATCGGCAAATTCATAATTTTTAAATATTTTTTTGCTTAATTGGTTAAAGATTTCAGGGTTAGCAAATTCGCGGCTTATAAAAATATTATTGTTATTATAAACGGAACTTTTAATTACTTTAATTAAATTATCAAAATCAGCAGGTATAGCCGATACCTCACCGCCAAGGGTAGTTATCAGCGTATTTATTAAATTGGCATTATTAATATGGCTGCCGTTATAATAAATATATGTGCTTTTCAAAAAATCACCTCTAACCAATGTAAGAATAAACGGTTTGCTCTACAGCAGAATTAACAAGTTCTTCAATATTAAGATTTTGTTCGGCCAAAACACATTGCTCGATTGTGGGTTTTGTTTTTGGGTGTTTAGGGGTAAATACAGTGCAACAGTCTTCATAAGGCATAATCGAAATTTCAAAGGCATCGATTTTACGGGAAATGTTAATAATTTCTTCCTTGTCCATACCGATTAGAGGGCGCAAAGTGGGCATATTGGCTACTGTGTCGGTAACCACCAAAGCGGGCAGAGTTTGGCTGGCAACCTGGCCTAAGCTTTCACCGGTAATTAAGGCTAAACAATTGCGCTGTTTAGCTATTTTTTCTGAAATTCGCATCATCATGCGGCGCATAATAAGGGTAAAATAATCTTCAGGGCAGTTTTTAGCAATTTGCTCTTGAATTTCGGTAAAGGGTACAATGCCTAACCTAATAGTGCCGCTATATTCAGCAACCTTTTCAAGCAGATTTTTAACCTTTTGCTCGGCGCGTGGGCTGGTGTAAGGTGGACTTGCAAAATGAATTGCATTAAGTTCTAAGCCTCTTTTAGCCATACACCAAGCGGCAACGGGGCTGTCAATACCACCTGATATTAAAATTGCTGCACGGCCTGCTGTACCAACAGGAAGGCCTCCGGCACCATTTATTTTACCGCATCTGATATATGCGTTATAGTCGCGTATTTCGATAAAAACAGTAACCTCGGGGTTATGAACATCTACATTCAAATTTGGAAAATGTTTTAATAAATGACCGCCAACCTCCATACAAATTTCGGGAGACTTAAAGGGGAATCTTTTATCGGCGCGTTTGGCCTCTACTTTAAAGGTTTTGGCTTTGCTTAGTGTTTCACTTAAATAAGGAACCGAATTTTCAAGAATATTGTTTAGGTCCTTTTCACAAACGCAGGCACGCTGAAAAGCGGCAATGCCGAATATTTTACTAATTTTATTCAGTGCTAAATCAAAATCAAAGTTTTCTTCAAGCGGTTCAATATAAATTGTTGATTGAGCTTTTTTGATTGTAAATTTACCAAGGCTTGATAAACTCTTTTTAATGTTTTTAATTAAAGTATCTTCAAAATTATTACGGTTAAGGCCCTTTAAAACAAGTTCACCGTTTTTAATTAGTATAATTTCTTTCATATTTAATAAGCCTTTCTAAGTGTATTGCAAGCATCTTGCAGTGCGAAACAAAGTGCATCGATTTCTTTTTTTGTATTAAACCTACTGAAACTGATTCTGATTGAAGAATCGATTTGATTATCGTTTAAACCACAGCTTAAAAGCACATGGCTTTTTTTGCCCTTAGCACATGCGCTGCCGCTGGAAACAAATATATTTTTAGATTCTAAAAAGTGTAATATTGTTTCAGACTTATATCCCGTTACCGAAACATTAAGAATATAAGGCAGACAATCCGAGTTAGAATTGATAGAGCAAAAATTTTGTAATTTGCTAACGCAATATTGTTTAAGATTATTAATTTCGTTTAATTGTTCGTTTAAATTTTTCAGTTCTTGCACGGCGCCCATAAGCCCCATTATTGCAGGTGTTGGTTGTGTGCCCGAGCGAACTCCGAGTTCTTGTCCACCGCCAAAAACAGGCGATATAATATTTGCTTTTTTAGATTTATATAAAAAGCCAATACCTTTAGGTCCGTGTATTTTATGGCCGCTGGCTGATAATAAATCTATGCCAAGAGTTTTAACATTAATTGGCAGTTTGCCAAAGGCTTGTACGGCATCGGTGTGTAAAAGCGCGGGGGCGTTTGCCTGCTTTATGGCATTGGCTGCCTGGGCCACAGGTTCTATTGAGCCGAGTTCGTTATTAACAATCATTATACTGACAAGTATTGTGTTTTTATTAATTGCGTTCGTTAGTTCTTGTGTGTCAATAACACCGTATTGGTTAGGTTTTAAATAAATAACCTCGAAGCCGTTTTCTTCTAAATTTTTAATGGCATTTAAAACCGAAGGGTGTTCAATAGCGGTTGTAACAATGCGGTTACCGCGGCGTTTTAAAGCATTAACAGCGCCAAGAACGGCAATATTGTTGGCTTCGGTGCCACTGCCGGTGAAAAAAATTTCGTTTGGCATAGCGTTAATTGATTTAGCAATAAAGCTGCGCGCCTGATTAATTTGTTCTTCAGCATACATACCCAAAGTGTGTAATGAAGATGGATTGCCCCAAAAATTACTTAAAGAATCGTTTATGTATTTAATTGCAGTTTCACATGGTTTAGTGGTAGAACTGTTATCAAAATAAATTAAAGAATCCAAAAAAATTACACCTCAACTTCTAACCAATTTATTATACTATATAATTGTAATTTAAACAATAGTAAATTTATTATATAAATGCATTTTTTGGGAAATATAACTACTAAACGGAGTGGTTAAATGAAAAATAGAACAATTTTAAGAATTTTATGCTTTTTAATTGCCTTGTGTATTGTTTTGGCGATTTTTTTATTAAAGTATTATAAACGCGCCAATAGTTTTCAAAACGAAATAAAATATACCTATTCGCGCTCTTTTGAAGAACTTTATGCCAGTTTAAATAAAATTAATGTTGCATTAGATAAAGCTGCTTATGTTTCGTCTGCTAATCAAATTTCAAAAATTGCTACCGATATTTATACAGAATCAAAAATTGCAAAACAAGCATTTTCTCAATTACCGACAGGCAGTATGGCACACGAGAAAATTAATAAATTTTTTTCACAAGTGGGCAATTATTCAATATTTGTGGCAAATAAAGTGATTAGTGGAACAGATTTAGCAGAAGAAGAGCGAGAAAATCTTGAAAAATTAAGTGATATTGCTAAAAATATTTCTAACGGTTTCAGTAGTATGCAAATAACACATAACAACATAGAGCATTGGACAACCGTTATTAACGAAGCGTTAAATAATTCTTTAGAAGAAATTGAGTTTGTAAGTAACTTAAATGAAATTGATAATTCAATGGCAGATTATCCAACTTTGCTTTATGATGGGCCTTATTCTGATTATGCATCCCATAAAGAATCGGAATTAATTAAAAATTTAGAACCGGTTGATGAAACAACGGCAAAACAAGTTGCAGCAAAAGCACTGGGAATAAACCCCGAATTATTAACGGTTGATAATTATGACAGTGGTAATATTCCTGCCATAAATTTTGTTTATAACGAAGGTGCTGCATCGGTAAGTATAAATGGTGGATTTTTAATAGGTTTTAGAAAATATAATGTTGGAGAAAATGCCGCGATTAATTATAATCAAGCATTAAGTTATGCTCAAAATTATTTAAAAGATTTATTCAATAAAAATTTTATTGTCAGTTATTATTACACCGATAATGGAGTCTGTGTAATTGATTTTGCGTTAAAAGAGGCAAATGTTATTTGTTACACCGATTTAATCAAGGTGGGAGTAGATATGTCAAATGGCGATATTGTGTTTTTTGAAGCAAGAGGATATTTAATAAATCATAAAGAAAGAACCATTGAAACACCTAAACATAGTTTAGATGAAGCAGCAGCGGTTTTAAACACCGCTTTAGGCATTAAATCAAGTGCATTAACATTAATTCCTACAAGTGGCGGTTATGAAAAATTATGTTATGAATTTTTGTGTTCCGGTGAGCATGGAGAAGAAATTTTAATATATATAAACGCTGAAACTCTGGTCGAAGAACAAATTTTTATAGTTTTAAAAACAAATGGTGGAACTTTAGTAAAATAAAACTTGATTTTTTATAAGAAGTGTGGTATTATATTTTAGCATTTTATTTCACCTGTTCCTTTTCAGGTGGGTTTAATGCCGAATTTTCGACATTGAAGCGGGTGGTCCTCTGCTTTTTGGGCATGAACATCTGAAAGTATTAAGGAGGAAAAATTAATGGATGCTTTAAAAAATTTAACATCCGGCATGCTTAAAGAAGATGCTCCCGAAATTAAAATTGGTAGCACAGTTAAAGTGCATGTAAAAATTCGCGAGGGCGAAAGGGAAAGAATTCAGATTTTCGAAGGCACAGTTATTGCTCGCAATAACAGCGGCATTGCCGAAACCTTTACTGTAAGAAGGGTTTCATACGGCGTTGGTGTGGAAAGAGTTTTCCCCGTTCATTCACCTAATGTTGCAAAGGTTGAATTGGTTAGATACGGTAAAGTTCGCCGTGCTAAATTATATTATCTTCGCGATAGAGTTGGTAAAGCAGCAAAAGTTAAAGAGCTTATCGGCTAAGAATTTAAAGGGGACGTTTTTTAAAATGTCCTCTTTTTGCTTTATTTGAAAGGTGGGTGCAATATGTTAACTTCCGAAGAAAACCTTGTAAATAACAATGAAAATCCTAAAAAAACAGGTTTTAAACGCGAAATTTTTGAATGGCTCGAAATAATTATTATTTCGGTTATAGTTGTTATTGTTTTATTTACTTTTGTTTTTAAAATTGTAACCATTAGTGGCGATTCCATGAAAAACACCCTAAAAAACCAAGAAAGAATTGTTATTTCTAATCTTTTTTATGAACCTAAAAACGGCGATATTATTGTAATTTCGCGAAATTCAAGCAATTCCGCCCAAAATTCAAAAAAAGAAACCTGCATTATTAAGAGAATTATTGCAACCGAAGGTCAGGTAGTCAATATTAATTTTAACACCGGTAAAGTGTTTGTAGACGGTATTGAACTTGAAGAACCATATGTTAGTACACCCACTAATGTACCTGGCGACGTAGATTTTCCGGTAACTGTGCCCGAAGGTTGTGTTTTTGTTTTGGGAGATAACCGCAACGATTCATCAGACAGCAGATATTCATCACTTGGTAATGATGGTATGGTGGATGAGCGCCACATTTTAGGCAGAGCCGTTTTGCGATTTTTACCTTTTAGTAGATTCGGAGTTTTATTAGATGAGTGATAATACACAGAATATACAATGGTTCCCGGGGCATATGACTAAAACTAAGCGTAAAATCGCCGAGATTTTACCGCTTATTGATGCAGTTGCTGAAATTGTCGATGCCCGAATACCCTTAAGCAGCAGTAATCCCGATATTTTAGATATTATTGGCAATAAACCCCGCATAATTTTGCTTAATAAAAGCGATATGTCAGACCCTGCTGTTAACGAACAGTGGGTAAAATATTATAAAACCAAAAATATTTCGGCTATTAGCATAGATTGCCAAAATGGAAAAGGCATTGAACAGTTTAAAACCGAAATAAAAAAATTATTATCTGAAAAATTAGAGCATTACCGCAATAAAGGAATGGTTGGCAAGCCTCTAAGGGTTATGGTTGTTGGCATTCCAAATGTTGGTAAATCTTCGTTTATTAACCGTATTTGCGGCAACACAAAAGCCAAGGTTGAAAACCGCCCCGGTGTTACAAGAGGTAACCAATGGTTCAGTATTGATAACGAGTTGGAACTGTTAGACACCCCGGGTGTTTTATGGCCAAAGTTTGATGATATTACTGTTGGCGAACACCTAGGTTTTACAGGTGCCATTAAAGATAATGTGTTAGATATTGAACTTTTAGCCGTAAGACTTTTGGAAATTTTGGTTAAAGATTATCCTAATTTGTTAACCGAGCGTTATGGCGAACTTGATTTAGAGGTCGAACCATACGAAATTTTAGAACAAATTGGCAAAAAACGCGGAATGGTTATTAGAGGCGGCAACACCGATACCGAAAGGGCCGCTAATATGTTAATTAGCGAATTTAGAAATTGCAAATTAGGTAAAATTTCTTTGGAGAGAGTATAATGCCCGATTATATTTTAGAAAATGAGCTTAAACAAAATGGCTATAATTTTGTATGCGGCGTTGATGAGGCAGGGCGTGGCCCGTTAGCAGGGCCTGTTTGTGCCGCTGCCGTAATATTGCCCGAAAATCTAATTATAGAAGACCTTAACGATTCTAAAAAACTAAGCGAAAAGCGCAGGGAAGAGCTTTTTCCCATTATTTTAGAAAAGGCTATTTGTACTTCAATTGCTTTTGCTTCGGTTGAAGAAATTGAACAATTAAATATTCTGAATGCAACTTTTTTGGCAATGCAAAGGGCGGTTGAGGGTTTAAAAATTCCTGCCGATTTTGCATTAATAGATGGCAACCGAACACCTAAACTAAACATACCAGCAAGTGCTGTGGTTAAGGGCGATGGGAAATCTATGTCTATTGCAGCAGCTTCGGTTTTAGCAAAGGTTAGCAGAGACAGGCTTATGCTTGAGTACGAAAAACTCTACCCACAATATAACTTTGCTAAGCACAAGGGCTATGGCACTAAACAACATTACGAATCCATTGCTAATTACGGAATTTGCAATATACATAGAAAATCTTTTTTAAAGGGTGTAATATGAACAATATTTTTTCAAAAGGAAAAAATGCCGAATTAATGGTTGCAGCTTACCTTAGAAAACAGGGTTGTATTATTGCGAAAATGAATTATCACTCAAGGTTTGGTGAAATTGATATTATAGCCGAAACCAAAACAACCGTTATGTTTGTTGAGGTAAAAATGCGTGGACAAAATTCAATTATGGCACCTGCTGAGGCTGTAGATGCTGCAAAACAACGCAAAATTGTAAATACCGCCAACGATTTTTTATTAAAATCACATTTAACGGGGTTACAACCTAGGTTCGATGTTGCCGAGGTTTTTGAAGAAGCCTTGCCAAACGGCAAAAAAAGATATAAAATTAACTATATTAAAAACGCTTTTTAGGGGGATGTTCTTTTGAACTACGTAAGTACAAGAAACAATAAAATTAATGTTACCGCAGCCACTGCTATTGCCAGCGGTATTTCGGCAGAAGGTGGACTTTTTGTTCCTGAAACTATACCTTCTTTAACACAAAATGATTTTGCCGAATTAAAAAATATGAGTTATGTAGAGCGTGCTGCTTATATTTTAAAATATTACTTAACCGATTTTACTAATGAAGAAATTGATTATTGCGTGAAAGGCGCATATTGCGGTAGCTTCGATAATGACCAACCTGCACCAATAACCAAGCTTGGTCAAAATATTAATATTTTAGAGTTGTGGCACGGACCAACCTGTGCTTTTAAAGATTTAGCATTACAATTGTTGCCATATTTATTAACAACATCGGCCCAAAAGGTTAACCAAGGCAAACAAACAGTAATTTTAGTTGCTACCAGTGGCGACACCGGTAAAGCCGCTTTAGAAGGCTTTAAAGATGTTGAAAACACAAAAATTATTGTTTTTTACCCATGCGATGGCGTTAGCCCAATGCAAAAACTTCAAATGGACACCCAAAAAGGCAATAATGTTTTTGTTTGTTCAATAAAAGGTAATTTTGACGATGCCCAAACTGGCGTTAAGCAAATCTTTACCAACAATAATATTAAAGAAACTCTTGAGAAATCAAATATGAATTTTTCAAGCGCTAATTCTATTAACTGGGGCCGTTTGGTACCACAAATTATTTATTATATTTCGGCCTATTGTGATTTGCTTAAAAACGGTGAAAACATTGAAAATGGCTTTAATGTTGTTGTGCCGACCGGCAATTTTGGTAATATTTTAGCAGCTTACTACGCAAAACAGATGGGCGTGCCGATTGCCAAATTAATTTGTGCTTCTAATTCAAACAAAGTTTTAACCGATTTTATAAATTCAGGCACTTACGACCGTAATCGCAAATTCTATACTACAATTTCGCCTTCAATGGATATTTTAATATCCAGTAACCTTGAAAGAATGTTATATGAACTTTGCGAAAACGACAGCGAAACCGTTGCAAATCTTCAAAACGATTTAGCTAAAACAGGCAAGTTTACGGTTGATGAAAATGTGCATAATAAATTTAAAAACATTTTTTACGGCGGTTTCTGTTCCGAAGAAGAAACTTTGAATGCCATTAAAAATACATTTGATAAATATGGTTATTTAATAGACACACATACCGCCGTTGCTGTTTCGGTTTATAATAAATATTTGGCCGAAACAGGCGATAATAAACCCGTTGTTATTGCCTCTACTGCTTCACCTTATAAATTTGCCAGTGATGTTTTATCGGCTATTGATAATAACGTAAGCGGTAATGAATTTGAAAAATTAGAAATATTATCGAATAAAACCAACACCGATATACCTTTGCCTATTAAAAATTTAAAAAATGAACAGGTTAGGTTCCAAAACATATCGGAAAAAGAGGATATGCCAAAGGTCGTTCTTGAATTTTTAGGTATATAATAAAAGCACCCGACCTTTTATGGTCGGGCTTTTAATTATAATTTTTGTTTAAAGGTATTGCAGCAGGTCTGTGTGCAATCACAGGCGTGGCAACCGCCAACGCTAATGTGTCCTGCAACACAACGGTCATCTTTTGCGTGATATTCACAAGTTTCTACGTGGCAAACTATACCTTCAATTTTGTTGTTCTGTTCCATTTTTTTGTTCCTTTCAAAAATAATTTGCCTAAAGTAAAGGCAATATTATTATTGGCTTTTAAAATTTATTTATACTTAAACAAAGGGGTGATTTTTTTGGCTATTTATGCAATTTCAGATTTACATTTATCTTTTTCTACAAATAAACCTATGAATATTTTTCGCGGCTGGGAAAATCATACCGAGCGAATAAAGGCAAATTGGAACAGAGTGGTAACCAATAATGATACAGTTGTGTTACCCGGAGATTTTTCTTGGGCGCTTAAGTTAGAAGATACATTGGCCGATTTTAAATTTTTAGAACAGTTAAACGGTCATAAAATTTTGTTAAAAGGCAACCATGATTTATGGTGGGGAACAAAAAAGAAAACCGAGGAATTTTTAGAAAAAAACGGAATAAAATCGGTAAATATTTTATTTAATAATTCTTTTGTTTTTGGTAATGTGGCAATTTGCGGCACACGCGGTTGGTTTTACGATGCCCCCGAAACCGAAAATAAGGTAATTTTGCGCGAGGCCGGCAGGTTAGAAACATCCATTAAATCGGCTATTTTACAAGGCGCAGAACCAATTGTTTTTTTGCATTATCCACCCGTTTATGCCGGTCAGGTTTGTGAAGAAATTTTAAATGTTATTAAAAAATACAACATTAATTTTGTTTATCACGGCCATATTCACGGTGCAGGTTTTAATAATGCTGTTAGCGAATATGACGGCATAAAATTCAAACTAATATCGTGTGATTGCATAGATTTTACCCCAATTTTAGTAAAAAAATAAAAATTATTAAAAAATTGCAAAAAAAAGTGGAAATTATTAACTATTTGTGTTATATTATTATGAGATAAAAATCTACGGAGGTTTTATAAATGAGTTTAAAAGGTACAAAAAAGCTTGATACTAATAGGTATGAGTTAGAAATTAGTATCGATGGCGCAAAATTTGAAGAAGCTGTGGCTAAGGCCTATCGCCAAAATGTTAAAAAAATGAACGTTCCCGGCTTTAGAAAAGGCAAGGCACCACGCAGCATTATTGAAAAAATGTATGGCGAAAGCGTATTTTACGAGGATGCTCTTAACATTCTTTACCCCGATGCCGTAGAGGGCGCTATTGAAGAATCCGGTCTTACCTATGTTGATGATAAAATTGATTTTGAAATGGTGTCTATTGGTAAAGAGGGTGTTGAGTTTAAGGTTAAAATTACAACTGCACCTGAAGTTACACTTGATGAATATAAAGGTATTAAGGTTGAAAAACAAAAGGTTTCGGTTACTGCTGCCGAGGTTAACGAAGAACTTAACCGTATGGCCGACCGTAATGCACGTATGGTGTCGGTAGAAGACCGCGCTGCTAAAAACGGAGATATTACAGTAATTGATTTCGAAGGCTTTATTGATGATAAAGCTTTTGAAGGCGGCAAAGGCGAATCTTTCTCGTTAACACTCGGTTCCGGTCAGTTTATTCCTGGTTTTGAAGAACAAATTATTGGGCACAACATTGGCGAAGAATTTGATGTTAACGTTGATTTCCCGGCCGATTACCAAGCCGAAGAACTTGCCGGCAAACCCGCAGTATTTAAGGTAAAAATACACGAAATTAAGGTTCGCGAATTACCTGTAATTGATGATGAATTTGTTAAAGATGTTAGTGAATTTGACACTTTAGATGAACTTAAGGCCGACATTAAAGCAAAAGCTTTAGAAAGAAAACAAAAAACAGCTGATGAACAAGCCGAAAATGATATTGTTGATGTTATTGTTAACAATATGAAGGCCGAAATTCCCGAGGCTATGATTAATAACCGCGTTAACCAAATGGTTCAAGATTTTGCTTACCGTTTACAAATGCAAGGTATGAATATTGAAACCTACATTAAATATACCGGTTCTTCGCTTGATGAATTTAAGGCAACCTTCCGTCCACAAGCCGAAAAACAGGTTAAAATGCGTTTAGCTCTTGAAAAGATTGTTGAGCTTGAAAAAATCGAGGTTACCGATGCCGAAGTTGATGCTCAGGTTGAAAAAATGGCATCTGATTATGGTATGACCGCCGAAAGAATCAAAGCAAGCGTTCCTGTGAAAGAAATTGCTAAAGATTTAGCTGTTAATAAGGCAATCGATTTTGTTAAGGAAAATGCAATTATTACCGAGGCTACTAAAAAAACTGCAGCCAAAAAAACAACCAAAAAAACCGAAGAAGAAGATAAAGAAAGCAAATAATTGTTTATAATTTGTTTTGTTAGTTCATACTTATTACGGAGGTGCATTTAAATGGATATGAGTTTTATTCCTTATGTTGTAGAACAAACAAGCCGAGGTGAGCGCTCTTACGACATTTTTTCAAGGCTACTTAACGACAGAATTGTAATGCTGTGCGACCAAGTTAATGATACTACCGCCAGCTTAGTTGTAGCACAAATGTTGTTTTTAGAGGCTCAAGACCCAGATAAAGACATTAGTTTTTATATTAACAGTCCCGGTGGCTCTGTTTCGGCAGGCATGGCCATTTACGACACAATGCAATATATCAAGTGCGATGTTAGCACTATTTGTATGGGTATGGCCGCAAGTATGGGTGCATTTTTATTAGCCGCCGGCACAAAAGGCAAACGCTTTGCTTTACCTAATAGTGAAATTATGATTCACCAACCTTTAGGTTCGGCAGAGGGCCAAGCTAGTGACATTTTAATTCATGCAAAACACATTGAGCGTATTAGAGAAAATATTAACAATATTTTAGCCGAGCGCACAGGCAAACCTTTGGAACAAATCAGAAAAGACACCGAGCGTGATAATTTTATGTCGGCTACCGAAGCCGCAGAATATGGTCTTATAGATAAGGTTATTGCTAATAGATAGGAGAAAACAATGCCATCTAACAACGATAAAGATATAGTGCGGTGTTCGTTTTGCGGCAAAACCCAAGACGAAGCAGTTCGCCTTATAGAAGGCCCCGGAGTTTTTATATGCGATGGTTGTATTTCGTTTTGTAATTCTTTATTGACCGAAGATGATGAATTCTTTGGCAAATCAAAAAAGAATTCCAAACCAAAGAAAACCGAAGAATTTAAAATGCTTACCCCATACGAAATTAAGCAAAAGCTTGACGAGTATGTAATTGGCCAAGAAGAAGCAAAGAAAACTCTTTCGGTGGCTGTTTATAACCATTACAAGCGTATTTTTAAAAACACCGACGAAAGCATAGAACTTAATAAAAGCAATGTTGTTTTATTAGGTCCAACCGGTGTGGGAAAAACCTTGTTGGCACAAACTCTTGCAAGGATTATTGATGTTCCGATTGCCATTACCGATGCCACAACCTTAACCGAAGCCGGTTATGTTGGTGAAGATGTTGAAAATATTTTGCTTCGCTTAATTCAGGCTGCAGATTTTGATATTGAAAAGGCGCAACGCGGCATTATTTATGTTGACGAAATTGATAAAATTGGTAGAAAATCTGAAAACACATCCATAACACGTGATGTAAGCGGAGAAGGTGTTCAACAGGCCCTTTTAAAAATTTTAGAGGGCACAGTTGCCAACGTTCCGCCACAAGGCGGCCGCAAACACCCACAACAAGAGTTTATTAATATTGACACTACAAATATTTTGTTTATTTGTGCCGGTGCTTTTGACGGGCTTGAAAAGGTTATAGAACGCCGAACTGGCGGCAGCAGTTTAGGGTTTGGTGCCGAGGTTAAATCTAAAACCGACATTAAAAACGAACTTTCTAACACAAGGGTTATTCCGCAAGATTTAGTAAAGTTTGGTTTAATACCCGAATTAGTTGGTCGTTTGCCTGTTATTACAAAACTTGAAAGCCTTGATCGTAATACATTAATTCGTATTATGACCGAGCCTAAAAATTCCATTGTTAAGCAATATCAAGCATTGTTTAAAATGGATAATATTAAACTCGATTTTACCACCGACGCGTTAGAAGCAATTGCAGATTTGGCAATTACCAGAAAAACCGGTGCCAGAGGCTTACGTGCAATTATAGAAGATATTTTAAGGGATTTAATGTTTGAAACACCTTCCCAAAGCGATATTACTAAAATTACCATTAATGCTGATACGGTTAATGGTAAAGAACCAATTATTGTTCGCAAAAAAGAAAAAGCAGTATAAAAAAACACGGAGTTAACTCCGTGTTTTTTATTTGAAGTTTATGTATCTTGCGTAATAAAAAATGTATTGCTGATAAATTCCGGCGTATTTGCTTTGACTCTCGGGTAAATTCCCGTTAAAGAGAACATCTAACGCTCGGTTTATCCAAACATCTTTAGGAAATGCCTCAAGGTGCCCTAAACCATATAATAGAGCGCAATCGGCCACCTTGCTGCCAACACCATAAATTTTAAGCAATTCATCTTTTGCATTATTAAAAGGCAAATTTTTTAATTTATTTAAATTAATTGTGTTGTCAGAAACCTTTTTTGCAGCATCTATTATGTATTTTGCCCTAAAGCCACAGCGTAAAACCGCTAAATCTTCGGGGGTTAATGCTGCAATTTCTTCGGGCGAGGGGAAACTGAAGCTCCCGTTAATTTTTTGACCGAAATTTTCGCACAAACGCTCAATAATGCCCTTAATTCGCGGTATATTATTGTTTTGTGAAATAATAAAGGAACATAAAGCCTCCCATGGTTCTTGCCTTAAAATACGAATTCCGCTTGAATGTTCGGCGGCGGTTTTTAAAGTTTCGGTTTTAATTAATTTAATTATTTCGTTATAATTTCGTTCAAAGTCGAAATAATCTTTCCACACTTTATTAAATTCGTTTAGCGTTGTGTCATAAAAAATAAGGCTATTACCGATTTGCTTTAATTTTAAATATTTTGAAAAGGCAATGCCTTCCCAAGTGTTATCTGCAATTTTTTTCCAACGAAAAGCCTGCCCACAATCTAAAATTAAATTAATATCAAAGCAATCAAGGTCTTTTACAATTAAATTTTGGCCATTAATTTCGGTTTTTAACAAAAAATCATTCCTTATTAAAAAATTATATTTAAATAATAACACAAATGTAGTATAATCACAAGTGGAGATGATAAAATGAGAGACGATATTTGCACTATACCCGTTAGCGAAGTTTTTGAGGTTAACGATGGTTGTCCCATTTGCCGCATGAAAAAAACGGTAGAGGACCATATTATTGATTATATTATGGGCGCCGCAATGATGGAGCCGGATGTTAGAATTGAAACTAATAAAAAAGGTTTTTGTTTAGAACATTACGAAAAAATGCTTTCTCATAAAGGCAGGCTTCAATTAGCACTTATCCTTGAAACACATATTGATTTTTTAAATGATAATGTTTTAAAAAATAACATTTTAATTTCTAACAAAAAAACCGTAAAAAAATCGGACCAAATAACCAATGAATGTTTTGTTTGCAATAAAATTAATTGGGGAATGGAGCGTATGATTAACACTATTTACAGGTGTTATGAAACCGAGCGAGATTTTAGAGATTTGTTTTCAAAACAGACTAATTTTTGCCTCACACATTACAATTTGTTGGTTGAAGGGGCAGGTAAAAATAATATGCCAAAATATCACCGAGAATTTGTTAATGAAATTACTAAAATTGTAAAAAATTACAGCAAAAATTTATCGGCTGACCTTAAAAATTATTGTAAAGTATACAGTTATAATAACAATAAAAATGATTGTGATTGGGAAAACGCCAAAGATTCGGTTGAAAGGTCAATTTCTTTTTTAACGGGTAAATGTTTTAATGAATAACTTTACATAATATGTCGAATTTTGTTGTTGTTGATAACTTTTTCCTTTAAAATAAGGGGTTTTTCAACTTTTCCACCAAGTTATTAACTTTTTTATGTAAACCTGTATAAGAACTTATTTTATTGTTAAAAATAGGTTATGAAAGGTTTGGGTGGTTAAATGGTAAAAGGTGTTAATAAAAATATTATAGAAATTAACGATACAGGCAATGAAATTTTTGAAAAAGTTATTTTATATGTTAAACCGCAATACAATAACATCAGCAATAAATTGCTAAATTCAGAAACCGAAAAAATATTAAATTCATTTACACAAAAAACGGATAATGATATTTTTGTTCAAAACAAAAAAAGCAGTAAAGTTGTTGTGTATTTGTTTGCAGCTGTGTTATTAGCTATTTTAACCGTTGTAGGATTT
Source organism: Acutalibacteraceae bacterium (assembly GCA_045651765.1). GTDB lineage: Bacteria > Bacillota > Clostridia > Oscillospirales > Acutalibacteraceae > SIG565. Next base: position 48,517 of record JAZRSY010000024.1, read on the forward strand.
ATTATTTTTTAATTAATTGTAAACAAAAGGCAAGTAAAGGTTAATTTACTTGCTTTTTTATTTTTAATATTATATAATTTTAGAAAAGGGTGATAATATATGGAAAATAAAAATATAAAATCTGCGGTATCTTGTTTTATCAGATATTTGGTTACAACCTTAATAACATTTTTTATTTATTTATCGTTAACGGTTATTATGGTCGGCTTTTTTACCGAAAATGTGGGTTATACTGTTTATTCGGTAGAAAACGGTACTACTACCGAGCTTTACAGATATTTTTACACCGACGGGGAAGATGTTTTATATAACACTTATGAATCGCAAGGCCTGCAGCTAACCAAGGTTATGACTCGCTCTGCTTTAGAGGGCACGCCCAAAATTGTTACCAATGGTATTACACAGGTGGTCGGCGTAATAATTTTATATGCATTTATACATTCGGTTGTTTGGCGGTTAGGTGATGTTGATGCCAACCTTAATGCAACAGGCAACCTTAAGTTAGATAAATTTAGAGGTTTAAAAATAGGGCTCATTGCCAATATACCAATTGTTTTATCATATTTTATTTTGTTGTTATCAAAATTTAATGTTTTAAGTGGCAGTTGGTATTCTGTATATAGATTTATGAATTTTGCATTTTTTAGTTTTATTAATGTTATATTTGGGCAAAGTACATCCTCGGTTCAAGGGGCTTCTGCCGGTAGTATAATATTGGGTGCTTTATTATTAATTTTTATACCATTAATTTGCCATATTTGTTATGTATTAGGATATAAAAGGGTTACATTTTTTGACCGTTTAGTTTACAAAAAGAAATAGTAGGTGTTATAATGTCTGGTTTTTTTGGTTTGTTTAATTATGAAAAAGAAGGCCCCGGTGTTGAAAAAGATGCACCACAAAAAAAAGGTTTTTTCTTATTTTTTGATTTATATTTTAAAAACTTTTGGAAACTTGTTGTTTCTTCAATTTGGTTTATTTTATTATGTATTCCTATTGTTACAAACGGTTTAGCCATTGCAGGTTTTACAAATGTTGCCAGAAATTTAGCAATTGACAGTCATTCTTTTGGCACAAGTGATTTTTTTGAAACCATTAAAAAGAATTGGAAACAGGCCCTGCCTGCCGGAATTATTAATTTATTTATTTTTGCATTATTAATTTGGGATTTATACTTTTTTTATACCGTAACTACAGGTATTTTCTCATTAGTTGCTTTGGCCATGATTTTAACTTTGTTATTTATATTTATAACTATGAACTTTTACCTTTGGACCATTATGATTACTTTCAAATTAAAATTAAAACAAATTTATATAAACAGTTTTAAATTTGCTATTTTGTGCTTAAAAAGAAATATTTTAATTGCGGTTTCATTATTGGTTTTATATGCAGCAACGGTTGCTTTACTGTTTTTAAATGTAAATATAATTACAATGCTTTATACCGCAATTGTTCTTTTTGTTTTACCAGGGTTTACTTTTTTGTTAATTGAATTTAATATTTTTCCAAAAATTAAAAAGCATATGATTATACCATATTATAACGACCACCCGGGTGAAGACCTTGAATTAAGGCACCGAATGGGAATTGATTAAAAATAAACCCGCCTTTTTAAAAAGGCGGTTTTTATATATCAAGGGGCTAATATCGGTAATCTGTGGATAGTCCATGGCTATCGCCGATATGGCAGGATATCCTTAAATGCCCCTGCCAATATTATATGCTAAATTAAGCAATTGGTGTTTTTTTAACAAATAAAACACCCAAAGTGTTGCGGCCGCAGTGTGAAGAAATAGTGCAACCTGCACGGGTTATATATACATTTTTAAAGGGTAGTGTTTCTTTAACTAAATTGTATACCATATTAACAATTTCTTCATCGCAACCGGCGTGTGTAACAAACACATGGTCTAAGCAAATATCGTCTTTTTCGGTCAAGCGTTCTTCAACATAGGTTTTTAAAACGTCGCTGAATTTACCGCGGTACTTTTTATCTACGCCCATTTTGCCGTTTTTAACAACAATGCAGGGTTTTAATTTTAACAGGTTTGCACCAAGAGCTGCTACAGCCGAGCATCTGCCACCTTTATGCAAATATTCTAAATTATCAATTACAAACGAAGCATCAACATTTTGTGTTAAGTTTGTAACATTATCATAAATTTCTTGTGCTGTTAAACCGTTTTGTGCCATCTCTGCGGCTGTAATTACTAATAATCCACTACCGGTGGAAAGGTTTTTAGAATCAACCACAAAAACATTTTCGTACTCTTCGGCTGCTAAACAGCAGTTGTGGTAGGTTGAAGACATCTCGGAACTGATTGTAAATAAAATTACACTGTGGCCTTCGGATGTGAATTTTCCAAAAAAATCTGAAGCGGTTGGAATATTAATTGCCGAAGTTTTTGGTAATTCACCGGTTTTAGAGTGGTAATCATAAATAAAATCGGCATCAATATCAACACCGTCTGTATATGTTTTATCGCCTAAGGTTACATTAAGCGGTAAAATTTGTATATTGTATTTTTTAATTAATTCTTCACTTAAGTCGCAAGTGCTGTCGGACGCAATAATAATTTTGTTTTTCATATATTAACCTCCAAATAGTTATAATTTATTTTAACACAAAATTAAATATTAAACAATATATTTTTTAATTTGACAAATTTTTTCATATTTTATATAATTTATTAAATGATTTTATGGGGCTGATTATTTGAAATTTAACCTTAATAAATTTAGTTTATTATTTGTTTTTTTTGCTGCTTCACTTTGGGGAATAATAGGAATTTTTATAAGGCAGTTTAACAATCTTGGATTTAATTCTATGCAAATAATCTTTGTTAGAGCCTTGTTCACGGTTATTATTTTAATACCAATAATTTTCTTTTACAACAAAAGCCTTTTAAAAATTAAATTAAAAGATATTTGGTGTTTTTTAGGAACCGGTGTTTTAAGTATAGTTTTATTTACATATTTTTATTTCACAACCATAACGGTTTCTTCTTTATCTCTGGCTGCGGTTTTGATGTATACGGCACCTTTTTTTATGGTGTTATTGGCGGCAATTTTATTTAAAGAAAAAATTACTGTTTTAAAAATATTTGCCTGTTTTGTTGCGTTTTTAGGGTGTATGTTAGTGTCAGGTGTATTTAATTCTGCTAATTTTTCACTATATGCCTTAATAACCGGTGTTTTATCGGGTATATTCTATGCTTTATATACTGTTTTTAGCAGGTACGCGTTGCTAAAGGGGTATAACACATTAACAATCATAATATATTCGTTTATTTTTACTTTATTAAGTTGTTTACCTTTTATTAATATTAAACAAACGTTAACCATAACTTTTTTTAATTTTAACAACATTTTAACGGCGGTTGGTATTGCATTTTTTTGCACAATATTACCATATTTGTTTTATACCTATGGCTTAAAACATACACAAACAGGTGTTGCTTTAATTACGGCTTCAATAGAGCCGGTGGTAGCAACAATTGTTGGTTTTATATTTTTTAACGAAATACCATCAATAATTTCAATATTAGGTATTGTATTAGTTTTATTATCGGTGTGCATTTTAAATTTAAAAAACCATTAAATAATACTTTATTTTTTTTAATTTTTATGTTATTATATATTAATGGAGTGATTTTAATGGATTGGACCGAAATTTTAGTTACTGTGCCAAATGCTTCCACCGAAACTGCTGCCGCAGTTTGTAATATGGTTACAAGGCTTGGCATTTATATAGAAGATTATTCGCAACTTGAAAAAGATGCCTTAGAAATAGCGCACATAGATTTAATTGACGAAGAATTACTTGACAAACAAAAAGATATTTCGGTTATACATATATATTTTTCAAAAGAAGAAAATGTTTTAGAAGCCTTAGAATTTTTAAACGAAGCACTTAAAAATGCTAATATCAATTTTAATATTAATAAAAACTTTTTAAAAGATTCCGAGTGGGCGGATAATTGGAAAAAATTTTTCAAGGTTACTGAAATCGGCGAAAAATTAGTGATTTGTCCGTCGTGGGAAAGTTACAACAATGTTAACGATAAAGCAGTGTTAAAAATTGACCCGGGCGCTGCCTTTGGCACCGGCACACATGCAACAACATCGCTTTGTTTAAAACTGTTGGAAAAATATGTTGAAAATTCTTCTTCGGTTTTAGATATTGGAACGGGCAGTGGCATTTTAAGTATTGCGGCCTGCCTTTTAGGCGCCCAAAATGCCTTGGGGGTAGATATTGATCCAACCTCTGTAAAGGTGGCAAACGAAAATGCTGCCCTTAATAATATTACCGAAAAAACTAAATTTATGGTTGGCAATTTGGCCGATGATGTTAAAGGGCATTTCGATATTATTTGTGCAAACATTGTGGCCGATGTTATTATCAACCTATGTGATAGTATTAAAAATTTTATGAAGCCCAATACTGTTTTAATTGCCTCGGGCATTATTGATATTCGTATGCCCGAAGTTAAAAACGCTTTTTTAAACGCTAACCTTAAAATTATTGAAGAACTTAAACTCGATAATTGGTATGCTTTCGCCTTAAAAGGAGATTTTTAATGCTTGAATTTGAAGAACAACGTTTGCGTTTACGTGCTTTATCTGCCGAATTAACCGATTTAAAATCTGCCATAAATTACGATTCTTTAACTACACAAATTTCAGAACTGGAAGAAATGTCGGCTCAAGACGGCTTTTGGAATGATATTGAGAATTCGCAAAAAACGATACAAAAATTAAGTTTATTAAAAAACAAGAAAAAATCATACGACGATTTATCTTCACTTTATGAAGATGGCCTAGCCTTAATAGATATGGCTGATGAAGCCGAAGATTTATCTTTATTAGATGAAGTTTTAGAATTGGTTAATGATTTTGAAAAAACTTTATCTTCACAAAAACTTGAAACCCTTTTAATTGGTGAGTACGATTCAAACAATGCAATTTTAACCTTTCATGCCGGAGCCGGTGGCACAGAGGCACAAGACTGGAACGAAATGTTGGTTAGAATGTACACCCATTGGGCCGAACGAAAAAATTATAAGGTTAAGTTAATTGATTTTTTAGATGGCGACGAAGCCGGCCTAAAAAGCGCCGTTTTGCTTATTGAAGGCCAAAATGCCTATGGTTATTTAAAAAGCGAATCGGGCGTTCACAGATTGGTTAGAATTTCGCCTTTTGATTCTTCCGGGCGCAGACACACATCATTTGCATCTATTGAGGTTATGCCCGAAATAAGTGAAGATAATGATGTTGAAATTAAAGATGAAGATTTAAAGGTTGACACTTACAGAGCCAGTGGTGCAGGCGGTCAGCATGTAAATAAAACCGAATCTGCGATAAGAATAACCCATATACCAACAGGTATTATTGTTGCCTGCCAAAATGAGCGTAGCCAACATCAAAATAAAGAAATGGCTTTAAAAATGCTAAAGTCTAAGCTTATTGAAATTAAAGAACGCGAACATCTGGATAAAATTGAAGATATTAAGGGCGTTCAAAAAGAAATTGCTTGGGGCTCACAAATAAGGTCATATGTATTTATGCCGTATACCTTGGCAAAAGACCATCGCACCGGCTACGAATCGGGCAATATTACCGCAGTTATGAATGGTGATATTGATGGTTTTATTAATGCGTATTTAAAATCTGTCTCATTAGGACAGATTAATAAATAAATATTAAAATTTAGGAGTTTATTATGAAAAAGATTATTTCACTTTGCTTGGTTGTTCTTTTAATCGCAACAACCCTTACAGCTTGCGGAGGTGGTAGGGCAGCCTTTGATTGTAATTTAAAAGATTACGTAACACTTTCCGACTATAAGGCTATTTCTGTTTCGAAATCATCGGAAGGTTATTTAAATTATTATAATAATTTATATTCTTCCAGCATCAGCAACGCTAACCTTTATACAGATGCCACCGATGGTACTGTTAAAAACGGCGACATTGTTAACATTGATTATACCGGTAAAATTAACGGAGTTAAGTTTGATGGTGGCGAAGCTACAGGTCAAAATTTAACATTAGGCTCTGGCCAGTTTATTCCCGGTTTTGAATCTCAAATTGTGGGTAAAACAATTGGTACTACTTTCGATATTAATGTTACCTTCCCAACCAATTACGGCAACACTAATTTAGCCGGCAAAGATGCTGTATTTACCATTAAACTTAACAGCGCTAAAATTTTACCCGAAATATCCGACGAAATTGCTGTTAAACTTGGCTTTAAAACATCGGATGAATTAATTACAGAATTAGATAAATACGCACTTGAAAATAGCCTTGCTGACGCATTGGTAAAAGGTTCCTCTGTAAGCGGTTACCCCAAAAAAGACCAAAAGAATTACGATGAACTTTATGAAAAAAGCATTCAACAGTTCCAAACTGCCTTAGATAGTTACAACGCCACCAGCAATGTAAAATACAATTTAGATATGTATATGTCGGGCACTGTTGGTATGACCTCTGCTGAATACAAAAACTATGTATACAAACAAATGGAAAATATTATGGTATTTTATGCCGTACTTGACGACGCAGGTTTAAAAATAACTGCCGAAGATAAAGATAAGGCCATTAAGTCTTTAGTTACCGAGCAAATGTCCGAAGCTCAGGTTAAAGAAAATTATGAAGATTGGTCGATTGAAATTATCGCGGTTCAGACCATTGTTCTTGATTACTTAAAAACCATTGCTACCATAAGCTAATATGTTTTATGTGTTAAAAAACATAAATAATTATAACTCGGCTGAATTTTCTAATATGTTATTAAATTTGCCTTTATCGGAACAAGAGCGAATTTCGCATATTAATAACGATTTGCGAAAAAAACAGTCGATTTTAGCCTATAGCACATTACATTTTGTTTTAAGAAAAAAATATGGTATTGATAAACCGGTTATTCTTAGAGATAAAAACGGCAAACCTTTTATTAAACAAAATGTTTATTTTAATGTATCACACAGTAATAATTTTGTTGCGCTTGCTTTTTCAAAAAATGAAATTGGCATAGATATTGAAAAAATCCGCCCAATTAAAAGGGGAGTTATTAAAAAATATAACTTGGATTTAAAAACTTGGACTATTAAAGAAGCAATTATTAAAGCTAATGGGCTAACTTTAAAAGAAATTAATAATATAAAACCAAATTGTGAAAACCTTGGTGTTTTTACAACAAAGTTTAAAAATTATTATATTTCTATTTGCGAACTAAAATAACACTAAATAACAGCTTTTTCTACATGAAAAGGCTGTTATTTTTATTTTTATTTATTTATTTTTTTATTTTTTACTAAAAAGGCTTGACTATTTGTAAAATTTGGAATATAATACATAAATATCAATGATGGGGTAATATGCACCTATTATGCTTTTTTGCTGTATTTTTGGGCGATTTTACACTGTCTGAAATGTTTAAAATGCGGGGTAATTCCTGCGTAATTTTAAGAGGAGTGATTATTAACCTATGGATTCAACAACAATGGTTAAGCCTGTTAAACTGGGTAAAAACACTCGTATGAGTTTTTCGAAAATCAATGAAGTTATTGATATGCCTAACTTAATTGAAATTCAAAAAGATTCATACCAATGGTTTATCAAGGAAGGTCTAAAAGAGGTGTTCGACGAAATGTCGTCTATAACCGATTACACCGGTAATTTGGTTTTAGACTTCATAGACTACAGGTTTGAGTCTACACCTAAATACGACATTAATGAATGTAAAGCAAGGGATACAACCTATGCTGCACCGCTTCGTGTTACTGCTCGCCTTATTAATAATGAAACCGGCGAAATTAAGGAAAGCGAAGTTTTCATGGGCGATTTTCCGCTTATGACAGAATCCGGAACATTTGTTATTAACGGCGCCGAGCGCGCTATTGTTTCGCAGCTTGTTCGTTCTCCCGGTGTTTACTACGATTATAAAATCGAAGAAAAAACAGGTAAAAAGCTATTTACTTCAACCATTATTCCTAACCGTGGTGCTTGGCTTGAATACGAAAGCGATATGAACGATGTTATCTATGTTAAAATAGATAAAAACCGTAAATTGCCTATAACAACCTTTGTTCGTTCTTTAGGTGTTGCTACAAATGAACAAATCCGTTCATTACTTGGCGATGATGAAAAAATTTCCTCTACATTAGAAAAAGATTCTTCTACCGGTGTAGATGATGCTCTTATTGAGGTTTATAAAAAATTGCGTCCCGGTGAACCGGCTACTGTTGAAGGCGCAAGAAATTATATATTCCAACTTTTCTTCGATGCTCATAGGTATGATTTATCGAGGGTTGGTCGCTATAAGTACAATAAAAAATTGGCTATTGCTTCACGCATTAACGGCCGTGTTCTTTCACGCCCCGTTGCCGACCCAATGACCGGCGAAATTATTGCTGAAGCCGGCGAATTGCTTAATAAAGAAAAAGCCCTTTTAATTCAATCTAAAGGTGTTTCAGAAGTTTATTTGGATTATATGGATTCCGAAGGCAAAAAATCCGAAGTTAAGGTTTTATCAAACGGAATGGTTAATATTAACGATTTTGTTAATTTTGACACTGCTGAATTAGGCGTTAACGAATGGGTTTCTTTTGGAGTTTTAAAAGAAATTCTCGAAAACAATGAAACTGAAGAAGATATTAAAGAGGCCATTACAGTTCGCATAGATGACCTTATTCCAAAACACATTACAGTTGATGATATTTTTGCCACTGTAAGTTATTTCTTAAATCTTTCTAAAGATATTGGTAATGTTGATGATATTGACCACCTTGGCAACCGTAGGATTCGTTCGGTTGGCGAATTACTTCAAAATCAATTCCGCATTGGCTTTATAAGAATGGAACGCGTAGTTCGCGAAAAAATGACCTTGCAGGCCCAAGATGTTGATTCCATTACTCCTCAATCATTAATTAATATTCGCCCAATTGTTGCGGCTATTAAAGAATTCTTTGGTTCATCTCCGTTATCTCAGTTTATGGACCAAACCAACCCATTATCTGAACTCACTCATAAGCGTCGTTTATCGGCCTTAGGCCCCGGAGGTCTTTCACGCGACCGTGCTTCGTTCGAAGTGCGTGACGTTCACTACACCCATTATGGTCGTATGTGCCCAATAGAAACCCCTGAAGGCCCCAACATTGGTCTTATTTCGTATTTAGCAACCTTTGCTAAAATTAACGAATACGGCTTTATTGAAGCGCCTTTCCGCAAGGTTGATAAAGCAACCGGTAAGGTTTTAGACGATGTTATTTATGTTACCGCAGATGAAGAAGACGAATATGTAGTAGCACAGGCTAACGAACCATTAGATGAAAACGGACATTTTGTTAACCGCAAGGTTAATGCCCGTTTCCGTGATACATTCTTAGAAACCGAAGCTTCTAATATTGATTTAATGGATGTTTCGCCTAAAATGGTTGTTTCGGTTGCTACCGCTATGATTCCGTTCCTTGAAAACGACGATACCAACCGTGCTCTCATGGGCTCTAACATGCAGAAGCAGGCTGTGCCGCTGCTTGTAACCGAAAGCCCAATTGTTGCCACCGGTATGGAATATAAGGCTGCTGTTGATTCCGGCGTTGTTGTTTTAGCAAAACGCGCCGGTACCGTTACTGCCGTTTCGGCCGATGTTATTAAGATTAAAGCTTCTAACGGCGAAATTGATGAATACAACCTTATTAAATTCTTACGCTCTAACCACGGAACCTGTATTAACCAAAAGCCAATTGTTATGGTTGGCCAAAAGGTTACCGAAGGTGAAGTTATTGCCGATGGTCCCGCAACTGACAACGGTGAAATCAGCCTTGGACGTAATGCTCTTATCGGCTTTATGACTTGGGAAGGCTATAACTACGAGGATGCTGTTTTAATTAACGAAAAATTAGTTAAGGAAGATATGTATACCTCTATTCACATTGAGGAATATGAGCTTGAAGCCCGCGACACCAAATTAGGACCAGAAGAAATTACCCGTGATATTCCTAATGTTGGCGAAGATGCTTTAAAAGACCTTGATGAACGCGGAATAATCCGCATTGGCGCCGAAGTTACCGCAGGTGATATTCTTGTTGGTAAGGTAACACCTAAGGGTGAAACCGAACTTACCGCCGAAGAAAGATTACTTCGTGCAATATTTGGCGAAAAGGCTAGGGAAGTGCGCGATACTTCTTTAAGAGTGCCTCACGGCGAGTATGGTACTATTGTTGATGTTAAGGTGTTCTCACGCGAAAATTCTTCAGAATTAAGCCCAGGTGTAAACTTTGTAGTTCGTTGCTATATTGCCCAAAAGCGTAAAATTTCTGTAGGCGATAAAATGGCTGGTCGCCATGGTAATAAAGGTGTTGTTTCACGTATTTTACCAAGCGAAGATATGCCATTCTTACCAGATGGTACACCGCTTGATATCGTTCTTAACCCATTGGGCGTTCCTTCTCGTATGAATATCGGTCAGGTTTTAGAGGTGCATTTAGGTTATGCTGCTAAGGCATTAGGCTGGAAAATTGCTACCCCTGTATTCGATGGTGCCCACGAATCCGACATTCGTGAATGCTTTAAGTTGGCCGGTATGGATGAAGACGGAAAGGTTCAACTATTTGATGGCCGAACAGGTGAGCCGTTTGATAACCGTGTAACCGTTGGTTATATGTATTACCTAAAACTACACCACCTGGTAGACGATAAAATACATGCCCGTTCAACTGGCCCATACTCACTCGTAACACAGCAACCTTTGGGTGGTAAAGCCCAATTTGGTGGCCAGCGTTTCGGTGAAATGGAGGTTTGGGCTCTTGAAGCCTACGGTGCTGCCTATACATTACAAGAAATTTTAACCGTTAAGTCGGATGATGTTGTAGGCCGTGTTAAAACCTATGAATCTATTGTTAAGGGCCAAAATGTTCCTAAGGCCGGAGTTCCTGAATCGTTTAAGGTTCTTATTAAAGAACTTCAGTCGTTAGGCTTAGACATTAAGGTGCTTGATAAATTAGGTAGCGAAATCGACCTTAAACAAACCTTTGAAGAAGATGACGAAATTGGTTTAGCACCGGTTGATTTTACACCTGAATTTTCAGAGGAAACCGTTGCCGATAACCTTGATGGCTTTGGCCTGCAAGACGAAAACGGTGAAGATATTGTTGATAATACATCCGAAAATGATTATGATTTTTCGGATAATGATGAAAATATTTAAAGGAGGAAAGGCAAATGGAAGGTATTGAGTTTGAATCAATTAAAATTGGCCTAGCATCTCCTGAACAAATTAGAAGCTGGTCGTATGGTGAGGTTACAAAACCTGAAACCATTAACTATCGTACACTTAAACCCGAACCCTGCGGTCTTTTCTGCGAAAAGATTTTTGGACCTACTAAAGACTGGGAATGTCATTGCGGTAAGTACAAAAGAATTCGCTATAAAGGCAAGGTTTGTGAACGCTGCGGCGTTGAGGTTACTCGTTCTAAAGTAAGGCGCGAAAGAATGGGCTGTATTGAACTTGCTGCTCCCGTGTCGCACATTTGGTACTTTAAAACAATTCCATCAAGAATGGGATTAGCCTTGGATATTTCGCCTAAAGCGTTAGAACAAGTATTGTATTTTTCACAGTATATTGTAATTGACCCGGGTTCAACTCCGTTGGAAAAGAAACAATTATTAAATGAAAAACAATACCGCGATATGCGCGAGAAATATGAAGACGACTTTAAAGCCGGCATGGGTGCCGAAGCTATTAAAGAACTCTTACAAGAAATCGACCTCGATAAATCTTGTGAAGAATTACGAAACGAGCTTGAAACCGCAACCGGCCAAAAGCGTGTTCGTAGCTTTAAACGTTTAGAGGTTTTAGAGGCTTTCCGTGCTTCCGGTAACCGCCCTGAATGGATGATTTTAGATGTTCTGCCGGTAATTTCGCCTGATTTACGTCCAATGGTTCAGTTAGATGGCGGCAGGTTTGCAACCAGCGACCTTAACGACCTTTATAGGCGTGTTATTAACCGCAACAACCGTTTAAAGAGGTTGCTTGAACTCGGCGCACCCGATATTATCGTAAGAAACGAAAAAAGAATGCTCCAAGAGGCTGTTGACGCTCTTATTGATAACGGCCGCCGCGGTAAAGCCGTAACAGGACCTAATAACCGTGCATTAAAATCCCTTTCAGATATGCTTAAGGGTAAGCAGGGTCGTTTCCGTCAAAACCTTCTTGGTAAGCGTGTTGACTATTCCGGTCGTTCGGTTATAGTTGTTGGCCCGGAACTTAAAATGTACCAATGCGGCTTACCAAAAGAAATGGCTTTAGAGTTATTTAAACCATTTGTTATGAAACGTTTGGTTGAAACTAAATCAGCCGTTAACATTAAGTCAGCCAGAAAAATGGTTGACCGTGCATCTGCAGAAATTTGGGATGCCCTTGAAACTGTTATTAAAGAACATCCCGTTCTTTTAAACCGTGCTCCTACACTTCACCGTTTGGGCATTCAAGCTTTTGAACCTGTGTTAGTGGAAGGCAAGGCTTTAAAACTTCACCCACTTGTTTGTACCGCTTACAACGCCGACTTTGACGGTGACCAAATGGCTGTTCACGTGCCACTTTCGGCTGAAGCTCAAGCCGAAGCTCGCTTCTTAATGTTGGCTGCTAACAACCTTTTAAAACCATCTGACGGTAAACCGGTTGCCGTTCCTACTCAAGATATGGTTCTTGGTTCTTACTATTTAACATTAGTTAAGGCCGAAGAAAAGGGAACTAACAAGGTATTCCGCAATAAAGACGAAGCCATTATGGCATATAACGACGATGTTGTTGGCCTACACGCTCCAATTCGTGTTCGTTTTGAAAAAGACGGCAAGAGCAAACTTGTTTGGTGTACTGTTGGTTTATTAATTTTCAACGAGTCTATTCCTCAAGATTTAGGCTTTGTTGACCGTTCAGATGAAAATCATGCATTCGATTTAGAATGGTGTTTCTCTTTAAAAGATAATTCAAAGAATTTTGTTGAGAGCAACGATGATATAATTCAAAACAAGGTTGGTAAAAAGCAACTCGGTAAAATTATTGACCGCTGTATTATTAAATACGGAACAAGCCGTTCTGCAATAGTATTAGATAATATTAAAGAAACAGGCTTTAAGTATTCTACTAAAGGTGCTGTTACTGTTGCTGTTATTGATGCCGTTATTCCTGAAAGGAAAAAAGAAATCATAACAGAGGCTGAAAACCAAATTGACAATGTAACCAAAAAGTATAAGCGTGGTTTAATCAGCAATGAAGAACGTGCCGATTTAGTAATTAAAATTTGGAATCAGGCCACCGAAGATGTTGCCGATGCCCTTAAAAACAATCTTGATGAATTCAACCCAATATTTATGATGGCTGATTCGGGCGCTCGTGGTTCTATGAGCCAGATTCGTCAGCTTGCAGGTATGCGTGGTCTTATTGCTAATACTGCCGGTAAGGTTATCGAAGTACCTATTCGTGCTAACTACCGTGAAGGCTTAAATGTTCTTGAATACTTTATTTCTTCTCGTGGTGCTCGTAAAGGTCTTGCCGATACCGCTCTAAGAACTGCCGACTCAGGTTACTTAACCCGTAGGTTAGTTGATGTTTCGCAGGATGTAATTATTTGTGATGATGACTGCGGCACCACCGAAGGTTTAGTTGTTTCTGATATTAAAGATGGTAACCATATTTTAGAAACACTTGAAGAACGTTTGGTTGGCCGTTACTTGCTTGAAGATTTTGTGAACCCAGAAACGGGCGAGGTTATTGTTACAAATGACCATATGATGACCGAAGAAGATGCAAAGAAAATAGTTGCCACCAAAGTTGAAAAGGTTGCTATTCGCTCAATTCTTACTTGTCATTCACATCATGGTGTATGTAAAAAGTGTTATGGTTCTAATCTTGCAACAGGCAAACCTGTTACTAAAGGTGAAGCAGTTGGTATTATTGCTGCTCAGTCTATCGGTGAACCCGGTACTCAGCTTACAATGCGTACTTTCCATACTGGTGGTATCGCTTCAACCGAAGATATTACCCAAGGTTTACCACGTGTTGAAGAGCTTTTCGAAGCACGTAGGCCAAAACACTGCGGTGTAATTGCTAAAATCGACGGTGAAGTTCGCATTACCGAAGAAAAGAAGAGCAATGTAATTGTTATTACTAACCCCGAAACATTGAAGGAAGAAAAAGTTATCATTCCTTACGGTGTTCGTCCTAAAGTTGATAATGGCGATATTGTTAAAGCTGGCGACATTTTAATTCCGGGTGCTAAATATCCACAAGATATTTTAGAAGCCCAAGGTCCACAAGCTGTTCAAGAATATATAATTGCTGAAATTCAAAATGCTTACCGCACTCAAGGTGTTGACATTAATGATAAGCACATTGAAGTAATTATTCGCCAAATGATGAAAAAGCTTATTATTACCGAACCAGGCTCTACAAAACTATTGCTTAATACTATGTATGAGCTTAGCGATGTTGAAACCGCTAATAAAGAAATTTATGAGCGCATTGCTGCTGGTGAAGAAGGCTTAAAACCTGCAGAATACAAAGCAACATTATTAGGTATAACTAAAGCTTCGTTAGCAACCGGCTCATTCCTTTCGGCAGCATCCTTCCAAGAAACAACCCGTGTTCTTACTGATGCCGCCATTAAAGGTAAGGTAGACCCATTATTCGGCCTTAAAGAAAATGTAATTATCGGTAATCTGGTTCCGGCTGGTACTGGTATGCGTGCTAAAAATGCCGAAGATACAACAGATTATATAAATTACTACTCGGAATCGGCCAAAGTTGCCCAAATTAACGAATAAATTTTTAAATAACACCAATTTTGACTATTGACATTAGTTGAAATTGGTGTTATTATTTTATAGTGTGTGAAACTATGCGTTTTTACACAAATTTATTGTAAGGAGGTGCGATATGCCAACCTTTAACCAGTTAGTTCGTAGCGGACGTGAAACTGTGGAGAAAAAAGCCAAGGCTCCTGCTTTAAACAAGGGTTACAACTCTATGAAGCGCCAGCCTACCGACAATGATTCTCCCCAGAAAAGAGGAGTTTGCACAGCCGTTAAAACTTCCACCCCTAAAAAGCCTAACTCGGCTCTTCGTAAAATTGCCAGGGTTCGTCTTTCAAACGGTATTGAGGTTTCTGCTTATATTCCAGGTATTGGACATAACCTGCAGGAACACAGTGTTGTTTTAATTCGTGGTGGTCGTGTTAAGGATTTACCTGGTGTGCGTTATCATATTATTAGAGGTACTCTTGATGCTCAAGGCGTTGCTAAGAGAATGCAGAGTCGTTCTAAATATGGTGCAAAGCGTCCAAAACCAGGTGCTGCGAAATAATCAAGATTAAAGACGAAATATCTCTGCTGCAAACACAAGCAGCGGCGTTTATATATATTGTATACGCCTTGCTTGGTGCTACGGGAAGTTTTGTCACTCGAGTACCTATGATATCATCATTATGAAGGAGGGAAGAAAAGTGCCAAGAAGAGGCTTTATTGCAAAACGTGATGTTTTGCCAGATCCAGTTTACAATTCTAAAATAGTAACTCGCCTTATCAACAACATTATGTTAGATGGTAAAAAGGGTGTTGCTCAAAAAATTGTTTATGGTGCTTTCGATATTATAAGTGAAAAAACCGGAAAGAATCCAATTGAAGTTTTTGAAGCTGCAATGGAAAACATTATGCCTCAATTAGAGGTTAAAGCTGTTCGTAAGGGCGGTGCAACCTATCAAGTTCCTTTTGAGGTTCGCCCCGAAAGAAAGCAAACTTTAGGTCTTCGTTGGTTATCCACTTATAGCCGTACACGTTCTGAAAAAACAATGAAAGAACGTTTAGCCGGAGAAATACTCGACGCTGTTAACGGCATAGGCGGTGCTTATAAAAAGCGCGAAGACACTCACAAAATGGCAGAAGCAAACAAAGCATTTGCTCATTACAGATGGTAGTTTAAAACTACACGAAATACTAATACTATTGTTAAAAAGCTGCTGTAAAGCAGTGAACGGAGGATTTTATGCCAAGAAAGGTTACTCTTGAAATGACAAGAAATATTGGTATTATGGCTCATATAGATGCTGGTAAAACAACAACTACCGAACGTATTTTGTTCTATACCGGTGTTAACCATAAGGTTGGTGAAACCCACGACGGTTCCGCCACTATGGACTGGATGGAGCAGGAGCAGGAGAGAGGTATCACAATTACCTCCGCTGCTACAACTTGCTTCTGGAATGACCATCGTATCAATATTATTGATACCCCCGGACACGTTGACTTCACAGTAGAAGTTCAACGTTCACTCCGCGTACTTGACGGTTCTGTTACCGTTCTTTGCGCTAAGGGCGGTGTTGAGCCTCAGTCTGAAACCGTTTGGCATCAGGCTGACGAATATCGTGTACCACGTATGATTTACATCAACAAGATGGATATTATGGGTGCCGATTTTTATAATGTTCTCTCAATGATTAAGGAGCGTTTTGGCTGTAATGCAGTTCCGATTCAGCTTCCTATCGGTTCTGAGGACACCTTTAAGGGAATCATAGACCTTATTAACAATGAGGCTATCATTTACTATGATGACCTTGGTAAAGATGTACGTAAAGAAGCTATTCCGGATGATATGAAGGAATTAGCTGATAAATATCGTACCGAGCTTATTGAGTCTATTGTTGAAATGGACGAAGAGCTTATGGAGAAGTATTTTGAAGGTGAAGAGCCCACAGTAGAGCAGATGAAGAAAATCATCCGTAAGGCTACTATCGCTAACGAGATGGTTCCTGTTTGCTGCGGTACTTCTTATCGTAACAAGGGCGTTCAACCGCTTTTAGACGCTATCGTTGATTTTATGCCCGCTCCAACCGACGTTGAGGCTATTAAGGGTATTAATCCCGATACTGAAGAGGAAGAGGTTCGTCACTCTACTGACAATGAGCCTTTTGCTGCTCTTGCATTTAAAATTGCTACTGACCCATTCGTTGGTAAAATTTGCTATTTCCGTGTTTATTCCGGTACAGTTAATGCAGGTTCCACTGTATATAACTCTGTTAAGGATAACAAGGAAAGAATGGGCCGTATTCTTCAAATGCACGCAAACCACAGGGAAGACCTTGAAACCTGTTATGCAGGTGATATTGCTGCTGCAGTTGGCCTTAAAAATACAACCACCGGCGATACCTTGTGTGATGAAAAGCATCCGGTAATTCTTGAATCCATGAATTTCCCGGACCCTGTTATTCGTGTTGCTGTTGAACCAAAAACTAAAGCAGGTCAAGAAAAAATGGGTATTGCCCTTTCTAAACTTGCTGAAGAAGACCCAACTTTCCGTTTCTATACCGATGAAGAAACCGGACAAACCATTATTGCCGGTATGGGTGAGTTACACCTAGAAATCATTGTAGATAGAATGTTGCGTGAATTTAAGGTTGAGGCCAACGTTGGTGCTCCACAGGTTGCTTATAAAGAAACTATTCGCTCTAAAGTTGACCACGAAACCAAATACAAACGCCAGTCAGGCGGTTCCGGTCAATACGGCCATGTTAAAATTATTCTTGAACCTAACGAATCGGGTAAAGGCTACGAATTCATTAATGCCGTTACCGGTGGTTCTATTCCTAAAGAATTTATTGGCCCTGTAGACAATGGTATTCAGGGTGCATTAAATGCCGGTGTACTTGCCGGCTACCCGGTAGTTGACGTTAAGGTAACACTTTATGATGGTTCTTACCACGAAGTTGACTCTTCTGAAATGGCATTTAAAATTGCCGGTTCTATGGCATTTAAAGAAGCCGCAAGAAAAGCCGACCCAGTTCTATTAGAGCCTATTATGAAGGTTGCTGTTAATGTTCCCGAAGATTACTTCGGTACCGTACAAGGCGACTTAATTGGCCGCCGTGGCGAAATTTTAGGCTTTGAAGACAGAGGCAACATTAAGCAAATTAATGCTCATGTTCCACTTGCCGATATGTTCGGTTATGCTACCGACCTTCGTTCTAAAACTCAAGGCCGTGGTCAATACGTAATGGAACCCGATGGTTATAAACCAGTTCCTAAGAGTATTGCCGAAAAAATCGTATCTTCCAGGGCAAAGAAAGACTAATTTATAAAATTAGTACTTGAAAATTTATTAATAATTTGCTAAACTATAGTTTAGAAAGTTAAAACTTTTATTTAATTTAATTTTTAGGAGGAAATTCAAAATGGCAAAAGCTAAATTTGAACGTACCAAACCACACGTTAACATTGGTACTATTGGTCACGTTGACCATGGTAAAACCACACTTACTGCTGCTATCACTAAATATCTTTCTTTAAAGGGCCAAGCTGCATTCGAAGATTATGCAAACATCGATAAAGCTCCTGAAGAGAGAGAGCGTGGTATCACAATTAACACTGCTCACGTTGAGTACGAGACCGATGCTCGTCACTATGCTCACGTTGACTGCCCCGGACACGCCGACTATGTTAAAAACATGATTACCGGTGCTGCTCAGATGGACGGCGGTATCTTAGTTATCGCTGCTACTGATGGTCCTATGGCTCAAACTAAAGAACACCTCTTACTTGCTCGTCAGGTTGGTGTTCCTTCAATCGTTGTATTTATGAACAAATGCGACCAAGTTGATGACGAAGAACTCTTAGAGTTAGTTGAAATGGAAATTCGTGAAACACTTGACAAATACGAATTCCCAGGCGATGATACTCCTATCATTAAAGGTTCTGCCCTTAAAGCTCTTGAAGCTTCTTCTGACCCAAGCGATGCTGCTTATGCTCCTATTGCTGAACTTATGGATGCTGTTGACAGCTTCATTCCTACACCTGACCGTAAAGCTGATTTAGCTTTCTTAATGCCTGTTGAAGACGTTTTCACCATTACCGGTCGTGGTACTGTTGCTACCGGTCGTGTTGAGCGTGGCCAACTCCGTACTTCTGAAGAAGTTGAAATCATCGGTCTTACCGACGAAAGAAAGAAAACTGTTGTTACCGGTATCGAAATGTTCCGTAAAATCCTCGATTATGCTGAGGCTGGCGATAACATCGGTGCTCTTCTCCGTGGTATTCAACGTACTGAGATTGAACGTGGTCAGGTTCTTTGCAAACCCGGCTCCATCAATCCTCACACTAAATTCCATGGCCAAGTTTACGTATTAACTAAAGAAGAAGGCGGCCGTCATACTCCTTTCTTCAACAACTATCGTCCTCAGTTCTACTTCAGAACTACCGACGTTACCGGCGTTGTATCTCTTCCTGCAGGCACCGAAATGTGCATGCCTGGCGATAACGTAGAAATGGATGTTGAACTCATCACTCCTATCGCTATTGAAGAAGGTCTTCGTTTTGCTATCCGTGAGGGTGGCCGTACAGTTGGTTCTGGCGTTGTTACTAAAATTAACGACTAATCAATCTTAAATTTTAAGCAGTAGGGAAACCTACTGCTTATTTTTTATATTAATTTGTTATTTTATTAACAAAGAATTTCGTTTTTTTATTAAAAAACGCAAAATGTTTGATAAAATATTAACAATACTGTTGACTATTTGTATCTAACTGTATATACTATTGTATAAGTTATTTTTTGGAGGATTTAATTATGTCAAGAATCTATAATTTTAGTGCCGGTCCGTCAATGTTACCGGAAGAGGTTTTAAAAACTGCTGCTGCCGAAATGTTAGAATACGGTAATAGCGGTCAATCGGTTATGGAAATGTCGCATCGTTCTAAAGAATATGATGCAATTATTAAACAGGCCGAAGCCGATTTGCGCGAAATAATGAATATTCCAGATAATTATGAAGTTTTATTCTTACAAGGCGGCGCTTCCACACAATTTGCAATGATTCCGCTTAATCTTATGAATAAAAATAAAAAAGCAGATTATGTTATAACAGGTCAATGGGCAAACAAGGCTTATAAAGAAGCAGCCCGTTATGGTAACGCTCGCGCTGTTGCATCCTCGGCTGACAAAACATATTCGTACATTCCTGCTGTTGCTGATTCCGATTTTGACCCTGAAGCTGACTATGTTCATATTTGTATGAATAATACAATTTACGGTACAAAATGGAATAATATTCCTAACACCGGTAATGTTCCACTTGTTGCAGATATTTCTTCTTGCATTTTATCTGAACCTGTTGATGTTTCGAAATTTGGCGTTTTATATGCCGGCGCACAAAAAAATGTAGCCCCCGCAGGTCTTACTATTGTTATAATTCGTAAAGATTTAATTGGCAATGCAATGGATATAACCCCAACCATGCTTAATTATGCAACTCATTCTGAAAATGATTCTATGTTTAATACACCACCTTGCTATACAATTTATGTTTCAGGTTTGGTATTTAAATGGATTAAAAAATTAGGCGGATTAGAAAAGATAGCCGAAATTAACAATAAAAAAGCAAAAATTTTATATGACTTTTTAGATTCCAGCAAATTATTTAAAGGCACTGTAAACCCTGCCGACCGTTCTTTAATGAATGTTCCGTTTGTTACCGGTAACGAAGAATTAGACGCTAAATTTGTAAAAGAATCTAAAGAAGCGGGCTTTGTTAACCTTAAAGGCCACCGCAGCGTTGGTGGTATGCGTGCCTCTATTTACAACGCAATGCCAATTGAAGGCGTAGAAAAGTTGGTTGAATTTATGAAAAAATTTGAAAGCGAGAATGCCTAATTATGTATAACATTAAAACATATAATAAAATATCTAAAATTGGATTAACCGAATTTGATGCCGAAAAATACGCCATTGCCGATGAAATTGATAATCCGGTTGGCGCTATTGTTCGTTCAGCAGCATTACACGATACCGAATTTTCGGATTCTTTGTTAGCAATTGCAAGGGCTGGTGCCGGCACTAATAATATTCCAATAGAACGTTGCACCAATGAAGGAATCGCTGTGTTTAACACACCTGGTGCTAACGCTAACGCTGTTAAAGAACTCGTAATTGCAGGTCTGCTTTTATCATCGCGTAAAATTGTTCCTGCTATTGAATGGGCAAAAACCTTAAAAGGCAATGGTAGCGATGTTGGCAAAATGGTAGAAAAGGGTAAAAGCGCCTTTGGCGGTCCCGAGATTTATGGAAAAAGTATTGGTATTATTGGCCTTGGTGCGATTGGTGTTTTAGTGGCAAACGCTGCTAATAAACTTGGCATGAAGGTTTATGGGTACGATCCGTATATTTCAATAAAATCGGCTTGGAGCCTAACCCACAATGCTATTTATATTACAGATATAAAAGAGATTTATGAAAATTGCGATTACATTTCTATTCACGTTCCGCTTACACCCGATACAAAAGGTTTCATTAACGCCGAATCTATTGGTCTTATGAAGAATGATGTTAGAATTTTAAATTTTGCTCGTGCCGATTTAGTAAATTCTGCAGATATGATTTTAGCTTTAGAATCGGGCAAGGTAGCCACATATGTAACCGATTTTCCGACCGATGAAATGTTAGGAATAAGCGGTGTAATTGCCATTCCACACCTTGGCGCTTCTACACCCGAATCGGAAGACAATTGTGCTAAAATGGCCGCTAAAGAACTTATAAATTACATTGAAAACGGCAATATTGAAAACTCGGTTAATTTGCCTACAATTTCAATGCCACGCAGCGGTGATAAGAGAATTTGTGTTATTCACAAAAATATTCCTAATATGTTAACCGCAATTACTTCGGCTGTAGCCGAAAACAATGTTAACATAGAAAATATGTTAAATAAATCGCGCGGCGATGTTGCTTACACTATGTTGGATGTTGACGAAGCCGATTATGACTCTATATTTAACAAACTTTCTAACATTGAAGGTATAATTAAGGTTAGAATTATTTAATTTAAAAAAGTTCGCTTTTGCGAACTTTTTTTATTGAATAATTTGTGATGTTGTTTTATAATTTAATTATAAAAATCAGGAGGTAATTTTATGAATTATAATCCCATACCTTATAGAAGACTCGGCACTATGATAGATTGCTCACGCAATGCAGTAATGAAGGTTGAAACCCTTAAAAAATGGATTGATATAACATCTGATTTAGGTTTTAACTGTGTAATGCTTTATATGGAAGATACATATGAAGTAAATAATAATCCATATTTTGGTCTTGGCCGTGGCAGGTATTCTAAAGCAGAATTAAAAGAAATTAATGATTATGCCTTAACAAAAGGTGTTGAACTTATTCCTTGCATTCAAACCCTTGCTCACCTTAACGCTTTGGTTGATTGGCCATATTACGGTGATATTGTTGATTGTAACGATATTATTTTAGTGGGCGATGAAAAAGTATATGAACTTATTGATAATATGTTCGCCAGTCTTTCAGAATGTTTAACTACTAAACATATTAATATTGGTATGGATGAAGCTCACATGATTACCCGCGGAAAATATTACGATTTACATGGGGATTGCGACAGAACTGCCGTTTTAGTTGAACATATTAAACGAGTTGCCGAAATTGGTGCAAAATACGGCTTCACACTTTCTATGTGGTCGGATATGTTCTTTAGAATTGCTTCTAACGGTTCATATTATAACACTAATTTTAAAGTTAGCGATGATTTTAAAAAACTTATTCCCGAAAATGTTGACTTAGTTTACTGGGATTATTATCATAAAGACAAAAATCATTATGATAAAATGCTTAAAGCCCATAATAAAATGAAAGATTCAACCTGGTTTGCAGGCGGCCTTTGGACTTGGACAGGTTTTGCCCCTAATAATACATTTTCAATTCAGTCTTCAAAATGTGCTTTGCAAAGCTGTGAAAAAAATGGTATTAAAGATATTTTCTTTACCTTATGGGGCGATGATTCTGCCGAATGTTCTAAATTTTCAACCTTACCTGCACTTTTCTATGTTTCAGAGTTTATTAAGGGTAACCGAAGCCTTAAAAGCATTAAAGAAAAATTTAAGGCAAAATATAATATCTCGTTCGATAGATTTATGCTTTTAGATTTAACCAACGGTGGCAAACCAATTAATCCGAGCAAATATATTTTCTATAACGACTTATTTAATGGCCGTATGGATAGTTTAATTTTGGACGGCACTGCCGAAACACATAAAAAACTTGCCCGAAAATTAAACCTTGTTAAAAATAATGAGGAATGGGGTTACCTTTTTGCAACTTTGGGCGCGTTGAGCGAAACTGTTGCCCTTAAGGCCGATTTAGGTTTTAAAATCAGGGAAGCTTATTCAAATCGTGATATAAATGCCTTTAAATCACTTATTAAAGATTGCAAAAAACTTATTAAACAGGCTAAAGTTTTCTATAATAATTTTAGAAATCAGTGGTTGCTTGAAAATAAAAGTAACGGGTTCGATGTTCAGAACATTCGAGTGGGCGGTTATATTGCAAGGCTTGAGCACTGCACAAAAATGCTGCAAGATTTTGTTGATGGCAAAATTGACCGAATTGATGAATTGGAAGAAGAGCGCCTTGACCTTTTAGGTAGAGGCAACGATTTCGTTAAAGAAGATATTTTCTTTAATTCGTTTAGAAGAACCTTTACAGCCAACGTGCTTTCACATTAATTATGTTAGTTTATTTATTAATAATTAATTTATTTGGCTTTGTTTTAGCCTGGACCGATAAACAGTTGGCTATACACCAAAAACGTCGTATAAGCGAAAAATCACTGTTTTTTGTGGCTTTTTTAGGCGGTGCCGCATTAATGTATATTTCAATGTGTTTGTTTAGACATAAAACAAGACATAAAAGGTTTATGTTTGGTCTACCGATAATTACATTATTGCAAATATTTTGTTATTTTTATTTTATATTGACAATATAATAATTTAGTGTTAAGATTTATTTGTTTCGAGGCGAGGTGAAATTCCTCACCGGTGGTTATAGCCCACTAACCCTGGTTTCAGGGCCGATTCGGTGAAATCCCGAAGCCGACGGTATAGTCCGGATAGTAGAATCAATATTGCTTATTTGCCTCGGTATGTTTTTATGTACCGAGGCATTTTTTGGAGGTAAATATGACTAAATCATTAAAAATACGTATTGTTACAGTAACAGCAATTATGTCTGCTTTTGGTTTTGTACTTATGATGCTTGAAATTAGCGTTCCGTTTATGCCGGTGTTTATAAAGTTTGATTTTTCAGAACTTCCCGCACTAATCACCGCCTTTGCTTATGGTCCAATAAGTGGCATTCTTGTTTGTTTAATTAAAAATCTATTACATCTATTTTTTACAGGAACTATGGGCATAGGTGAACTAGCGAATTTTTTAATGGGAGCCGTTTTTGTAGGTGTTGCAGGTGTAATATATAAATATCGTAAAAATCGCTCAGGGGCTTTAATAGGCTCTATAATTGGTTCTCTTATAATGAGTTTTGCGTGTATTTTTATCAATTATTTTATAACTTATCCTATATATTCGGTATTATTAATGCCATCAGAAGTAATTTTATCCTTTTATAAGGATTTACTTCCAAGTGTCAATTCACTTTTTGCTGCTTTGATGATTTTTAATTTACCTTTCACATTTTTTAAAGGCGTTGTTGATACTGTTATTTGTTTATTGATTTATAAAAAATTGTCGCCAATACTCAAAAAAGGTAGATAAGATACTTGACAAACAAATTTTGCTGCTTTATAATTTATATGTGAATTAAATATTTCCTTATCAAGAGTGGTGGAGGGACAGGCCCGTTGAAGCCCGGCAACCTGAATTTTCAAGGTGCCAAATCCTGCGGAATTTCCGAAAGATGAGGTATTGCACCGCTTCTTTTGAGGCGGTTATTTTTTTGGAGGAATTTTTATGGCAAAGTTTTTATTCACATCCGAATCGGTTACCGAAGGGCATCCTGACAAAGTTTGCGACAGGGTATCTGATTCGATTTTAGATGAAATTTTAAAACAAGACCCGCAAGCCCGTGTTGCATGCGAAACTTTTTGCACAACCGGTGTTATAACGGTTATGGGCGAAATTACAACAACTGCCCAAATTGATATTACTAATACGGTCCGTCAAGCCGTTTGTGAAATTGGCTATAACAGTGCGGAAGCCGGCTTTGACGGTAATACCTGTGCTGTTTTAACCGCACTTGATAAACAGTCGGCCGATATTGCTTTGGGTGTTGATAAATCCGCCGAACTAAAAAACGGCGAAGACGACGAATTTAACCTTAACGGTGCCGGTGACCAAGGTATGATGTTCGGCTATGCCTGCAACGAAACCCCCGAGCTTATGCCTCTTTCGGTTTCGCTCTCACACAAATTAGCAAAAAGGTTAACCTATGTTCGAAAAGAAGGAATTTTAAATTATTTAAAACCAGATGGCAAAACTCAAGTAACTGTAGAGTATAATAATGGTACTGTTACCAGAATTGATGCAATTGTTGTTTCTTCACAACACAGCAGCAGTGTAGATTTAGAAACCTTGCGTTCAGATATTCTTAAAGAAGTAATCTTACCTATTATTCCCGCTAATTTAATTGATGATAACACAAAAATTTACATTAACCCAACAGGCCGTTTTGTTATTGGCGGTCCACAGGGCGACACAGGCCTTACCGGAAGAAAAATTATTGTAGATACATATGGCGGTGTTGCAAGGCATGGCGGCGGAGCCTTTTCGGGCAAAGATGCCACCAAGGTTGACCGTAGCGCTGCTTATGCCGCAAGGTATGTTGCAAAAAATATTGTTGCTGCAAAAATTGCCGAAAAATGTGAAATTCAATTAGCATATTCCATTGGCGTTGCAAAACCTGTTTCGGTAATGGTAGATACCTTTGGTACAGGTGTAGTGCCCGACGAGAAAATAGCCGAAGCCGTAAATAATATTTTCGATTTAAGGCCTGCTGCTATTATTAAAAATTTAGATTTAAGAAAACCCATTTACAAGAATTTATCGTCTTATGGTCATATGGGCAGGGAAGAACTTGGAGTTTTATGGGAAAAAACCGATAAAACCGAGCAATTAAAACAATATTTATTATAAATTTTCAGGCAGCCTAAAAGGCTGCCTTTCATATTTTATAAATTAACTTAATATATTTTTACGGGAGTGAAAATTTATGATGTTTATTAAAATTTTTTTATGTATTTATGTGGTTATTTATTTTATATTTTTATTAATATTTTATTTTAAAACCAAAAAACCTTTTAAAAATTTTTTTATTTTTTCAGTAATTTCACTTAGTTTATTATTTATTGTAAATTTAACCGAGAAATTTACAGGTATATATATCCCAATTAATTATTTTACTGCGGGTACTGCTGTTTTTTGTGGTATGCCCGGAATAATTGCTGTGGTTATTTTAAGGGCAATATTTATGCTTTAAAAAATTTAAATTTTATGTTAAAATATAAGTGAGGTGAAAATAATGCTTAACATTCTTTATGGCCGCGCTGCAACAGGCAAAAGTTATAAAATTTTAGAAAACATTAAAAACGATGTTTTAAATAATAAAGAGGTTATTTTATTAGTGCCCGAACAATTTACCTTTGAAAGCGAGCGCGCTTTGCTAAAAATGTTAGGCAATAAATCTTCAACTAATGTTTCGGTACTAAGTTTTTCAAGACTTTATGATGAAATATCTCGTAAAACAGGTGGCCGAATCGCCAACCGTATTACCGAATCCGATAAAACAATATTAATTAATAGGGCCTTTAAATCGGTTGTGGACAAGCTTAAAATCTGGAATAAATATTCTTCTTCGGCAGGGTTCTGCCAAAACTTATTGGTGGCCATTAACGAATTAAAATCCGAGGCAATTTCACCCGAAGAAATTTTAAACACATCTGACACAATAAATAATTCTTATTTAAAATTAAAATTAAACGATATTTCGATAATTTATTCGGCTTATAATGCACTTTTAGGAAATACTTTTTTAGACCCATCCGATGACCTAACAAGGCTTAATACAAAATTACAAGAATTTAAGTTTTTTAAAAATAAAAATGTTTATATAGATTCTTTTAAAAACTTTACAGGTCAACAATATAAAATAATAGAACACATTATTTCACAAGCAAATAATGTGTGTGTTTCGTTAACCACTAATAACATTTCAAGCACCGATTTTTCATTATTTTATAATGTAAATTTAACAGCACAAAAAATTATTTCTATATCAAAAAAATATGGTGTTAAGGTTGACAAACCCAAAAAACTGGAAAATAATTTTTACAAAAACACCGATTTAAGTGTAATAGAATCACATTTGTCAGGCGAAAGCCGAGAATACAACAAATCGTTTAATAATATGTTTATT
The DNA here is from genome assembly GCA_045651765.1 of Acutalibacteraceae bacterium. Taxonomy (GTDB): domain Bacteria; phylum Bacillota; class Clostridia; order Oscillospirales; family Acutalibacteraceae; genus SIG565. The sequence continues at coordinate 75,790 of JAZRSY010000024.1, forward strand.
ACAAAATGCGAAAACATTGCCGATGAAGCCGCATTTGCCGCTGCAACGATACGCAAACTTGTAAGAACACAAAATTACCGTTATAAAGATTTTGTTATTATTGCACGCAATGCAGAAGATTATAAAAATTCCATTGAAAAAGAATGCATTAAAAATAATGTTTTTTGCTTTTTTGATAACCGAACAGGCATTACAAATCTGCCTGTTGTTGCGTTAATTAATTCGGCTTTAATGTTAGCCAAAAATCTTTCCACCGAAGAAATTTTAAATTTTCATAAAACAGGGCTTACCGATTTAAGCTTTGAAGAAATTTCTGAGCTTGAAAATTATACATATTTATGGAACGTTAAAGGCAGCACTTGGTTTGATGAATGGACTATGAATCCTAACGGTTTTGTAGCGGGTGATAGTAAAAATTATATTGAAAAGCTTAATAACATTAATGGATTAAGGCAAAAAGCAATTGAGCCAATTTTTTCGTTTAAAAATTCACTTAACGGCACACCCAAAAATATAGCTACTGCCATTTTAAAACTTTTGGAAAACTGTAATACTACCCAAAAACTTAAAGACAATTACAATTATTTAAAGCAAAATAATTTAATTAACGAGGCTGAAATTTTAAGACAAGGCTATGATACCGTTATTGAAATTTTAGATAGCATTGTAAAATGTATGCCCGATTCTAATATTTCAATTTCTGAGTTTATTGATATTTGGAATAATGCCTTAAACAACGTTACAATTGGTAATATACCACAAATGTTAGATGAAGTAACATTTGGTTCAGCCGACAGAATAAAGCCTTCACGCCCAAAAATCGCCTTTGTTTTAGGGGTTAACCAAGGTGTGTTTCCGGCTAACACGGTTTCTTTCGGAATTTTTTCTAATAACGAGCGCAAGGTTTTAATTGAAAACGGGTTAGAAATTTCGGAATTTGATGTTACAGCCGCTATTAATGAAGATTATTTATTATATTCAAGCCTTTGCTGTGCCACCGAAAAACTTTACATTTGTTTTTCGGCCAACAATAATGACGGCGCTTTGTTAGAGCCTGCACAGGCTATTAACGATATTATAAATACATATGATATTAAGGTTGATAATTTTGTAAATAACAAATTAACCGAATTTAATCTGCCCGAAACTAAAACAAAATCATTAGAAAAATTATACAAATTTTATAGCAATAATAAAAATGACTATTTAACCATTAAAAAAGCGCTTAATAATAATGGCCTTATGGTTAATGTTGAAAACAAATTAGATAATTTTTATAAATACGATACTAATATTTCGCCCGAAAATGCAAAAAAATTATTTGGTCAAAACATTAGGGTTTCGGCAACTTCGTTTGATACATATCATCGTTGTAAATTTTCGTATTTTTGCCGTTATGGCTTGCGTATTAAAAAAATTCAACCGGCCGATTTTGATGTACTGCAACGCGGAACATTAGTGCATTTTGTTTTAGAAAATTTAATTTCAAGGTTTTTTAACGATTTTAAAGATTTTACAAAACAAGATTCTGACAATAAAGTGGACGAGCTTATAAGTGAATATTTATCACTTATTGACGGCTACGAAAAAATTGTTACCAAAAGAATTGAATTTTTAATTAATGTTATTGCTGGTTCTTTAAAAGATGTTGCTTTTCATATTATAAACGAACTTTTGCAAAGCGATTTCACACCAAAATATTGCGAGCTTAAAATTGGCGATGAAAGCGGTATTCCTGCCATAAATATACCATTTGAAAACGGCAATGTTACGCTTAACGGAAGTATTGATAGGTTAGATTTATGGAATGGTTATGTAAGAATAGTTGATTACAAAACCGGAACTAAAAATTTTAAGTTACCCGATATTTTATTAGGCCTTAACATGCAAATGCTAATTTACCTTTATGCCGTTGTTCGTGGCGGCGATTCGGCTCTAAATAAGAATTTACCCGCCGGAATATTATATATGCCATCTAAACGCGATTTTGGCGAAGATAAGGTGCTTTCAATGAACGGTCTTGTACTTTTAGATGAAGCGGTAATTTCCGCTATGGACAAGCAGGGCGAAGGCGAATATATTCCTCGTAAGCCCTTTAAGGCCGACGGCTCTCTAAAAAAACAAACCGCATCTTTTGCCGAGGCTAATTTGTTTAACGAAATTTTCAATTATATTGAACTATTATTTAAAAGGTTCGGGAATAATGTTTCTTTCGGCGAATTTAATGTTCAACCCACCGACGGTGTTGACTTTGACGCCTGCAAATATTGTGATTATTCGGCCATTTGCTGTAATGAGAATAAAGAGCACATTTCGGCAGATAAAACACTTTCTAACGCCGATATTATGGATTTTTTAAAGGAGGCTAATAAAAATGGCATTTAAGGCAACCTTACAACAAAATAATGCTATTGAAGCCTCGGGCGGAACCTTGGTTTCTGCCGCAGCAGGCTCGGGTAAGACTGCAGTTTTAGCCGAAAGGGTTGCTAGGCTCTTAACCAAAGAAAATCCAATTTCGGCCGACAGGCTTTTGGTTGTTACATTTATGACCGAAGCAGCCGAAGAAATGCGCTCAAGAATAGAACAAAAATTATTTGAAATAATTAATGAAAATCCTGATAATAAATATTTATTGGCCCAAAAATTTAAAATTAGAAATGCCGAAATTTGCACTATTGATTCTTTCTGCCTAAAGCTAGTTAGGGAACATTTTGATATTTTAGGCGTAACCCCTGATTTTAGTGTTGGCGACGAAAATTCAATTGCCGAAATTAAAGAAAAGGTTTTGCTTAAAATTTTTAACGAGGAATTCGAGGCCGATACACCCGAATTTAAAGCTTTGCTTAATGCCTTGTGTTCAAAATTTGATGAAACCGATTTAAAATCCGCCGTTTATGAAATTTATAAACAATCTCAAAATCTGCCTTTTCCGATATTTTGGCTTAATAATTTGATTGACAAAATTAACAGCACTGAATTTATTGATGAATTAATTAATAGTTCGTTATTAATTGTAAAAAAAGAATTATTAACGGCAATTAATTATTTAAAATTAGCTTTAAATTCTTTATCAAATAACAACGAACTTATTAAATTTTCGGCTGTTATTAATAATGATATTTTAATTTTTGAGGATATTGTTAACCTTGCAGAAAACGGGGATTGGAATTCCACAAAAATTAAACTAAATAATGCAAGTTTTGACCGTTGGCCATCGGCAAAAAACATAGCCGGCGAAGAAATTGAAGTTTCTAAAAATTTGCGCCAAAAGGCAAGAAAAATCTTTGCAGATTTGTCAAGTTTTGTTTATTCGGACGAAGATGTTATTAAAAATGATTTAATTATTCATTTTTCACTTATTAAAAAATTATTAGAAATTGTTTTAAAATTTTCTAATAGTTTTGCTGCCGAATGTATTAACAGCAATGTCATGACCTTTTCACAGGCCGAGCATTATGCCTTAAATCTTTTATGTGAATATAAAGATGATTCGATTGTTTTAACAAAAACCGCACAAGAGATTATAAATAAATACGACGAAGTTTTAGTAGATGAATTTCAAGATGTTAACGATATGCAGGATTTGCTTTTTGAAATTATATCGGGTAAAGGTAAAAGATTATTTGCCGTTGGCGATGTTAAACAAAGCATTTATGGTTTTAGGGGTTCTAATCCCGACAATTTTTTGGACAAAAAAAATAAATATATTCCTTATGAAAACAGCAACGAAAAAGACCTTAAAAAGATTATTTTAGGCAATAATTTCAGAAGCCGCACAGGCATATGCGAATATATTAATTTTTTATTTACGCTTATTATGAACGGCCAAAAAAGTAGTATTAAGTATTGCGAAGAAGAAGTTTTAGTTCCCTCAGCCGTTTACCCAGAAAACAACAACATTGAAACTAAAATTGATTTTATTAATCTGAATTCGGATATTGCTAATGCCACCGAAACCGAAGCTGAACATATAACAAACTTTATTGAAAACTATATTAAGAACGATAAAGTAGCAAACGGCACCGAATTAAGAAAACCAAAATACAGTGATTTTGCCATTATTTTAAGGGGCGTTCGGTCAAAAGGTGAAATTTTTGCAAAACACCTTAAAAATAAGGGAATACCCGTTAATTTTTCGGCAGAAAACACCTTAAATACATCAGAAATTAAAATAATGCTTTCTTTATTAACCGTTATAAGCAACCCTACGCGTGATATTGAGTTGGTTTCGGTTTTAATGTCGCCAATATTTAATTTTACCGCCAACGAATTAGCCCAAATTAGAGCCATAAATTTAAAAGGTAATCTAATTTCTTGTGTTACGGCTGCATCTTTAAACGGTAATAAAAAATGCACCCAATTTTTAGAAAAACTTAATTTATACCGCAGCGCTTGTGTTACTTTAAGTTTATACGAGTTAATTGATTATTTGTATGAAAAAACTGAATTTTTAAATATTGTATCGGCCCTTGAAAATGGTGAACAACGCCGCGATAACTTAATTTTATTTTTAAATTATGCAAGTGAATATGAGCAAAACAATCATACAAAAAATATTATTAAATTTGTTGAATTTATTAATAAATTAAGCAGCACAGAAAACAAGGCGGCTCCTAAAAAAAGCAGTGAAAATGCCGTTACAATTTGCACCATACATAAATCAAAGGGGTTACAATATCCGGTTTGTATTTTGGCCGATTTATCTAAAAGTTTTTCGGCAGAGGATTCACGCCGTAATTTAATTACCGATTTTAATTTAGGTGTAGCATTTAAGTATTTTAATTTTGAGCAAAACTCAAAAACTGAATCAATTTATTTTAAAGCCATTAAAAAGGCAATGATAGCCCGTGGTTATCAAGAAGAAATGCGACTTTTATATGTTGCATTAACCCGTGCCAAAGAAAAACTATTAATTGTTTGTTCGGGTAATAATATTTACGATAAACTATTAGATGCCGCAAATTTTTCTAAATATTGTAATGGTTTAAATAATTACAGGTTGTTTTTAGAAAATTCAAACAGTTATTTAAATTGGTTTATTTATTCTTCGGTAATTCATCCCGATTTTAATATTAAAGGCATTGCTAAAGGTTTAACTTTACAAAGCAATAGCAGGTGTGAATTTAATTTAATTAATGCTGAAAATATTTTCAAAAGAATTAACAATGTTAATAATAATGAAGAATATTTTGAAAACAGCCAATTTGTTCAAGAAATATTTAATAATATTAATTATTCGTACCCTTACGAAGAAATTAAATCAATCGAATCAAAAACTTCGGTTACAGGGTTGGCAAACAAGGCCGAAATTAAAGATTTTAGTTTTACAGCCATGCCCGATTTTATGTCGAAAAATGGGTTAAAACCAACAAAACGCGGCACCGCTACGCACCGTTTTATGCAGTTTGCAAATTTTGATAATGCCGAAATTTCGGTTTCAAACGAACTTGAAAGACTTTATGAATGGGAATTTTTAAGTGAATCCGAACGCAATGCTATTGAAATTGAAGATTTAGAAAAATTCTTCGGCAGCGATATTTATGAAAGAATTAAAAATGCAAAACGTTGCGAAAGAGAAATGCGTTTTATTACCGAGGTAAAAGCAGGGGAGTTGAATCCAAATTTAAGCAGTTTAGCATTTAACGAAACGGTTGTTGTTCAAGGTTCGGTAGACTGTGCGTTCGAAGAAGACGACGGTATTGTAGTTTTAGATTTTAAAACCGACAGAATAAAGAATGAATCCGATTTAACAGAAGCTTATGCCGAACAGCTTAACATTTATGCTAAAGCTTGTGAAAACATATTTGAAAAAAATGTTAAACAACTACTAATTTATTCATTCTCGCTTAATAAAACAATAGAAATACCAAAAAAATAGACCGCTTTTGCGGTCTATTTTAATAATAGCGGTTGTAATTGTTTGCCCTCTAATGCTTGTTCTACTGCCAAAGGAATTTTTGTGAAATCGGCTATTAACGAGGTGCATTTTTTATAAGGGTCATCTTGCCCGTATGGAACAAAATATATATTTTTTACATTTAATAATCGCCCTATATTTTGCGCCCCTGCCGATAATGCATCGTTGGTTGCCGGTGCGATTACCACAGGTCTATTATTCCTTAAATGTGCCTTTACAGCCATTGTAACCGATGTATCGGTAATGCCGTAGGCTATTTTAGCCATTGTATTACCAGTGCAGGGGGCCACTATTAAAATATCCAACAATTTTTTTGGGCCTATTGGTTCGGCTTCGGGAATTGTGTGTATTATTTTATTATTGCAAAGCATTTCAACTGTATTTCTAAGGTCTGCCGCATTGTTAAAACGATTGTCGGTTTCGTAAACAATTGGCGACATTATCGGTATTACCTCAATGCCTTTATCAGTTAAATTTTTAATTTCTTTAACAGCATCTTTTATGGTGCAAAAGGAACCGCAAATTGCAAATCCTGCTTTAATTCCTTTCATAAAATTTCTCCTTTTAAGGACTTTAAAATAGTTTTGGTTAAAATATCAGCTGCACTTTTAGGGGAAAATTTACCGGGCAAGCCTTGAGCATTTATAACTTTACATTTATAGGTGTTTGTTTTATCAATTATACCTCCTGGCAGAGAGGCGAGTTCTATGAAAATGCTATCTTCTTTACAGTTTACAAAAAAAGAATCATTAAATAAAGGGTAGTTTACAGTATTAAAAATAATATCAAATTTATTAATAACAGAATTTAGTTCGTTTGTGTTTTCATAATTCATATTAAGGGCCTTAATATAAGCCTTGTCTGTCTCTTTTCGTGCGCTTACCGTTACATTAGCGCCCAAAAACAAAAGTTTATTTGCAAGTATTTTACCTATTCTGCCATAGCCTATTACTAAACAATTGCTTTTATAAATTGTTATATTAGAATTTTTTATGGCTAAACAAATTGCACCTTCAGCCGTAGGCACTGCATTTTCAATAGCGAATGAATCTGAAGTTGTATAATCGGTGCAATTTTTGTTTTCCAACATTAGTTTACAGGTAAAAATTTTTTGATTTTTAATATATTCCTTCAAATCAGAAATATAAATATTATCATCAGAAAATGTATTAAAAATTGAAATTCCGTTTTTAGTGGCCGGTATTGGTAATATTATTGTTTCGGCCATATTAATTTTTTCTTTTAAATTTTGGCTGTTTATTATATGTTCTGTTTTATATCCTAACAAGTTTAAATTCTTTGTTAAATATATTTGGCGAGTATCGCCACCTAATACAAGAATCAAATTGTTCACCACACAAAAAATTAAACGTCATAAATGTTTAATACATTTTATGGCGTTTTATAAAATTAGTTACTTTTGAAATTTTTAATTAGGTTGCAAAGTTGAGGATAGGTGTTCAAATCGGGGTTTTTAATACATTCATTTAAAAGGTAATTTAAAACATTACCAACTTCTTTGCCAGAATACCCAAGTTTTTTTATATCGTTGCCGGATATTTTTAACATAGAGATATTAAATGGTTCCTTGTTTTCAATAATTTTATTGAGAGTGGCTATTGCGGTATCTTGTGGTATATTAAAGTATTTTTCGTAAAAAACAATATAATCAAAAGTGATTTCTTTATTGCTTAAATTAAGCATTTTTTTAATGCTTTCGGATGAAAAATCAGCATTTAATTTATTTAACAATTCCATTGTTATAAGGTATTGCTTTAAAGAATTGCTTAATTTTAAATTGGTGGAAAAATCTTGAATATTTATATCACAAAGAATGCAAAACATAAATAATCTAATATTGATTTTTTTAGGTAGCAGGGTAATTAATTTTAAATTTTTTGCATTAAAAATATTTAAAAATTTTAAATTACCCAAATTTATAAATTCTTCAAGGTTTTGGGGGCGGTCGCCTAAAAGTGTTTTAGAAATTTCATTAAAAATTCTTTCTCGGCTGATGTTGCTTAATAAGTTCGCAGTTTTATACATAGCGGTTAGGGTGTTTTCTTCTATATAAAAATTTAAAACCGAAGAAAACCGCAAAGCTCTTAAAATTCTTAATGCATCTTCAGTAAAGCGTTTTTCAGGGTTGCCAACCGTTTTAATTATCTTGTTTTTAAGGTCATTAATACCACAAAAAACATCAATTAAACCGCTTTTTTCGTTATAACACATTGCGTTAACAGTAAAATCGCGTCGTGTTAAATCTTGCTCTAAATTAGTGTGAAATTCGACCGTTTCGGGTTTGCGGTTGTTAATATAACCACCATCGGTTCTAAAGGTTGTAATTTCAACATTACCTTCTTTTGTAACTACAGTTACAGTGCCGTGTTTAATACCGGTTAAAACGGTTTTTTCAAATAATTTTGCAGTTGTTTCGGGTGGGCAGTTTGTTGTTACATCATAATCAAGCGGGGTTTTGCCTAACAACAAATCTCTAATGCAGCCACCAACTGCATAGGCAGAATAGCCGTTTTTTTCTAATGTTGAAATAATTTCATTAACATATTTTGGCAGAATTATCATTTTTAGCCTCTTTTTTTAAAAAAATTGTTTATTTTTTTTGCATTTAGAAATATAATAGATATGGAAATAAAAAATATGGGGGATTATTATGAAGACTTTAATGCAAGAAGACAAAATTATAGATAATGTTAAAAATATTCATATGATTGGAATTGGTGGTTCGGGCATGTGCCCATTGGCCGAAATTTTGCATTCAAAAGGTTATATACTAACCGGCTCTGACAATAATATGAGCGACCCTTTGAAAAGAATAATCGACCTTGGAATTAAGGTTTATATGGGGCACAATGCCGACAATATTAAAGATGCCGAATTAATTGTATATTCTGCAGCAATTGCTAAAGACAACCCCGAGCTTGTGGCTGCTGCACAAAAAGGCATTCCAACTTTAGAACGCTCACATTTGTTGGGAGCATTAACCCGCAGGTTTAATAATGTTATTGGTGTGGCCGGAACTCATGGAAAAACCACCACTACATCTATGATAACACAAATTTTATATTTAAACAAGTTCGACCCTACAGCCGTAATAGGTGGCAAGTTACCGTTAATTAATTCTAACGGGTTGGCAGGCAAGTCAGATATCATGGTTTGCGAAGCTTGTGAGTTTGTTGATACTTTTTTACAAATGTCACCCGATATTGCTGTTTTGCTTAATATTGATAACGACCACCTGGATTATTTTAAAACTATGGATAACCTTGTGGATTCCTTTATAAAGTTTATCGGTATGGCTAAAACAGTTTTTTATAATGGAGACGATGTATTAGCTGTAAAAGCTGCAAACGGCATTGACAACACAATTACTTTTGGATTTTTGAAAGATAACGATTATTATGCAGACAATATTAAACCCGAAAAATTTGGATTTAGTTTTGATGTTTATAAAAACGGCGAATTTTTAATTAATATTAGTTTAAATGTTCCGGGTTACCACAATGTTTTAAATGCTTTGGCAGCAATTTCGGTTTGTGATTATTTAAAAGTCTCACCCGTGGGAATTAAATCTGCCCTTGAATCCTTTAAAGGCGCAGGTAGAAGGTTTGAATTTTTAGGGGAATATGGTGGATTTATGTTGGCCGACGATTACGCCCACCACCCAACCGAAATTAAAGCAACCTTAACTGCAGCAAAAGCCCTTAATTACAACAGGGTAATTGCTGTGTTCCAACCTTTTACTTTTTCAAGAACCGCACTTTTATTAGATGAGTTTATTGATGCTTTAAGTATTGCCGACAAGGTTATTTTAACGCCAATAATGGGTTCTCGTGAACAAAATTCTTATGGAGTAACTTCGCAAGATATTGCAAAAGGTTTAGAAGATTGTATTTGTGTAGAAACCTTTGAGGATGTTGCAAACACTGTTATTGAATGTGCCAAAGAAGGCGACCTTGTTATTTCAATGGGCGGTGGCGATATTTATAAAGCCGACCACTTAATAATTGAAAAATTAAAATAAAAAAAGGAGGTATAACCTCCTTTTTTTAATTGTTATTGGTAAATAAATCAATAATTTTCGAATAAATTTCCGAAGGGGACTCTAAAAATTTGTTTTTAATACTAATTGCCTGCGACTCATCTGAAACTAAGAGCTGAACACTCATAATTGGGTTGCCGTTATCCAGAGCAGAGCAGGTAATATAGGTATTATCGCCATTACGAACAATGCTAATATCGGTTTCTTTAGCGTTTCTGATTTCTGCCATCATTTTAAGTGTGCTTTTACACGCTTTTTCTCTAATTGAAAGCGGCACTGTGGTTTTTAATGTGTCGGCCACATGGTCGCCCGATTCGGTGGTGGTGTAGGTTTGTTCCTTTTCGTTAACACAAACAATATTTTTGTTTTTTAAAAGTGATTCTATTGAATCGCTAACTTCGAAGGCATTGGCGATGCCTTTGTAAAAAAGTAAATCACATAATTTAGTAGCAGGTACAGGTTCTTTAACAGATTTTAAGATATAACAAATTAGAACCTTAATTTCGGTTGTGTTAACCAAACCGCCCGGAGCAACGCCGGCACGAAGTGCATCAATTTTCATAATAACACCGCCTTTATTATACATAATATATAGTATAATAAATTTTTTTTAATTTTTCAAGTATTATCCGTCTAAATCCTCAATAATTGCAGTAACTTCATCTAAACTATTTAATTTTATACCGCTTAAAAGGTTGTCTTTATCGGTAAGGGGTAGGGTATTAATCGAAATATTTTCATAAACATTAATTAATTCCTCATTTTTGTAAAGCCCAACAACATTATTTACCGATTTTAAAATATATGTTTCGTGTGTAATATTGTTTTTACTTTGTAAATAAAATAAAAAAATTAATAACAAAATTATTAATAAACAAAATACAGAAAATACAGTATATTTAACCCTCAAAACAATCACCATAATAAGTTTTTGCTGAAAAATGGAAATTATTAAAATATTGTAACACAATTTTTTAAAAAATGTGTTATAATACGAAAGGTTAATTTAAATTGGAGGTGTACTATGGATTATAATGAAAATAATAAAGATTATTTAAAAGATGATTCTATTATTGACTTAAACAGTTTTTCTAATAATTCAGCAGAAACACAAGAACCCCCTAAAAAATTGAGCGTTTTAGAAAAAATTAAAAATTATTTTAAACTAAAAAAATTCAACAAGGCCTCTTTTATAAAGGCAGCACTTTCTATATTTTTAGTAGCCGTTATTACGGGCTGCATTATTGCCGGTGCATTTTTAGTTTATGCCTTTAATTTTGTTGATTCCAGCATGGATGAAAACCTTTACGATTTAGCTCTTAATTTCACAACAACCATTTATGTTGAAAATGAAAAAACAGGTGAGTTCGAAGAATTTCAGCGTATGCATGGTGAATTTAATCGAATTTGGGCATCAGACGCACAGGGTGAGATTCCTGAAAATTTAAAAAATGCTTACATTGCAATAGAAGATAAACGCTTTAAAACACATAAAGGCGTAGACTGGAAAAGAACATTCTCGGCTTTTGCTAACCTGTTTTTTAATTTTTATTCTTCTAACCAAGGCGGTTCAACCATAACACAACAATTGGTTAAAAACCTTACGGGCGATAATTCTACAAGCCCCAGCCGTAAGGTGCGCGAAATCATGCGCGCCAGAGAGCTCGAAATTAGATATTCCAAAGAGGTTATCTTAGAATGCTATGTTAATACTGTTGCAATGGGCGGCGGTATGTACGGTTCTGAAGTTGCAGCTAACTACTATTTTAATAAATCAACATCTGAACTAACCCTTAACGAATGTGCCGCATTAGCCGCTATTGTTAAGGCGCCCGAGGAATACAGGCCCGATAAAAAACCCGAACGCAATAAACAGCGCAGACAAACCGTGCTTAACGAAATGTTAAAACAGGGCTATATTACCGCCGAAGAACACGCTGCTGCTTATAATGAAGAATTAACAATTGTAGCTGATAAATCCAACCTTAATGAAACCGAGATAAACTCCTATTTTATTGATGCCTTATATAACGATGTTGTTAAGGGATTAATGGAGGTTTACGGCTACGATGAACAACACGCCAAGGCTAATTTTTATAATGGCGGTTATAAAGTTTACGCAACACTAAACCCCGATATCCAAGCAGCTATGGAAAAGGTTTATACCGATACTAAGTATGCTTACAAGGGTTCTGATGGCCAACTTTTGCAAGGCGCAATGGTTATAATGGATTATAGCGGACACATAAAAGGCTTGGTTGGCGGCATTGGTGAAAAAACCGGTAATATGATTTTAAATCGTGCAACAAGTGCGGTTCGTCAGCCCGGTTCTACCATGAAACCTATGACAGCATATGCCCCCGCAATTGAGGCTAATTTTATTACTTATTCTTCTATAGTTGAAGATAAAGACATTTATAAATTTGGCACCTGGAAGCCTAAAAACTGGTATAACAACGGTGGTTATTTTGGTGATATTACTGTAGAATATGCCTTAGAAAAATCGTGTAACACCATTCCTACAATGTTGGTGCAAAAATTAACACCGCAAAGGTCGTTTGATTTTGTTACTCAAATGCTAGGTGTTACCACATTGAATAAAAATGATATTGATTATTCTCCACTTGGAATGGGTGGTACCAATGGCGGTTTAACAACATTAGAAGAAGCCGCCGCATATGCTACTTTTGGTAACGGTGGTGTTTATTACAAACCCACAACCTATTATAAAGTTACCGACCAACACGACAATGTTATTTTGGAATATGAGCCAGACCCTGTTGTTGCCATGAGTGAAGATACCGCAACCGTAATGAACCACCTTTTACAGAATGTTGTTTACGGTGCCGAAGGTACCGGTGCCGGTGCCGGCGGATATGTTCCACATATGAAAATTTATGCCAAAACAGGTACATCAAACTTAGATATGGACTGTTGGTTTACCGGTGGAACACCTTATTATGTTGGTTCTTCTTGGTGTGGATATGATATTATGAAAAATGTTGCACAAAATTCTACAGCAAAGGTAATGTGGTCAAATGTAATGTCGCAGGTACATTCAAAGTTAAAGGCCAAAGAATTTACCGATAGCCAATATGCAACAAGTAAATATTTTTGTACCCAAACAGGCGAACTTGCTACCGAAAATTGCACCAGTCGTAAACTTGGTTGGTACAGAAAAAGCAACATTCCGGTTGTGTGCACAGCCCACCCGGGTGAACTATATACAGAAAAAGCCGAAGAACCAACCGAAACCACAACTAATGAAACTACAAATTAAAAAAAGAAAGCAGACTTTAAAGGCTACTTATCATAAGGATGTTTAAAGCCGATAGATTCAAAAACGAATCTATCGGCTTCTTCTATACTTTCAAACCAATAAGAATATATGCAAGTTCTGTTTCTATACAGTCTAATAGTGTTAGACCGGAATTTATAAAATATTCCTTTATTTTGTCAGGGTTATCGGGGTATATCTTGATTTTTCTGTCCGTATAGTTTATATATTTGCTTTGATTTTTATCAATGGATAAAACAAAACACCCTTTTGAGTTCAAGAGAAAATAGATTTTGTTAATACATTTTTGTTTTTCCTTGATATGCATAAAAGTTAATGATGAATATATAACATCAAAAGTGGTATTAAAATCACAAGTTATAAAATCAGCGCATATTAACTCAACATGTTGATATTGCGATAAGTTGTGCGCAGCTCTTTCTATTGTCTTTGGAGATATATCAACACCAAAAAATTTCTTACATAACGGTGCAGTTTTTAATGCAAGTCTACCTGTACCAATACCGATTTCCAAGACCGTTTTATGTTTATCAAGTTTCATTGCATCAATAAACACCTGACCGTCCCACTTGTTCATATATTCTTTCAAGGGTTCTGGATCATATACGGGGTCATTGTTTTCATCAATTAGTTTATTATAATGCTCAATTACATTCACAAAAATTTCTCTCCTCCCGGATAGAACCAGCATCGCATTTGTATGTACAAATGCATGTTTTGGCTAAGCCCAAACCCTTATTTTGACTTTATCGTTTTAAGCGAAGAAATCAACATTCTTCTAATTGCACCACAATTGTTTTGCAATGTTTTATAGTTTTCTTCAGACATGCAATCTGTCTCAAAAAGAAGTTCTAACCAATATTCAGTTTCATAACACTCTTTTTGAGCTATTTCAAGTTTTGAGATAAAATCTTTTGTTCGTTGAGCATATTGTGCTTCGTGCAGATTAGCACCAATAGAAGTGGCGGAACGAAGTAATTGATTAATTAAAACTGATTCTTTACGATTTGATTTCATATCACGACAGAGAAAAACAACAGTCTTTGCAAACTCTTTTGCTTTATCTCTTAATATACTATCAGCCAATGTTATCACCTCTAAATTTATTATACTTAAAAATGACAGTCTTTCAAGTGATATTCCGACTTTGTCGGAGTGATATTATTGCCCTATGGCAATAGTGATATTGAAACCTTGCGGTTTCAGTGGTATTTTATTCGCCACCCAAACTCGCGAAGCGAATACCACTCAGCGTCAGCCGAATATCACTGCGAAGCAATAGAACTCGCCGAAAGGCGAATAAAACTGCGAGACTTCCTTATGAGAAGTCTCGCAAAGTCTGCTTTTCTTTTTATTTTAATAAATTTTCTGCCGAATTTTCAATGTCTTTAAGTTTTGTGGTAGCTAAATCTTTGTTGTTATCAACTGCAATTAAATAAACCTTAATTTTTGGCTCTGTGCCTGAAGGTCTTAATATTACCTTAGAGCCGCCTTCTAAAACAAATTCAATTACATTAGATTTTGGTAGGTCAATTTTTGTAATGTTACCGTCAATATCTGTTTTAGTTGATTTCAAATAATCCGATACAGCAATAACATTGTATTGCGAAATCTGTTTTGGTGGGTTATTGCGCAGATTTTCCATAATATTTTCCATTTTTTGCATACCGGTTTGGCCTTCAAATGAAAAACTTTTTTGTGAGTTAAAATAATATCCGTGTTCGTTAAAAATGGAAGCGAGTTTATCAAGCAAAGAAAGGCCTTGAGTTTTATAGTAGGCGGCCATTTCGCAAATTAGCATTGAGGCTACAACGGCATCTTTATCTCGTACATAGGCGGCTGGCAAATAGCCATAACTTTCTTCATAACCAAAAATAAAACGATTTTCTTGGCCTTTGTTTTCAAGTAAAGCGATTTGTTCGCCAATAAATTTAAAACCGGTTAAAACATTTATTAATTGGCAACCAAATTTGTCGGCAATTTTTTGGCAAACATCGGTTGTAACAATTGTTTTAACTGCAACGGGGTTTTGTGGCATTAAATTAAGTTGAGTTCTGCGTTCTAAAATGTAATTTAAAAGTAAAGCGCCAACATCGTTGCCCGACATTAAGGTATATTCGCCATTATTTAAAACGGCAATACCAACACGGTCGCAGTCGGGGTCGGTTGCTAAAATTAAATCGGCTTTAAAGTTTTTGGTTAAATTTAAAGCAAGAGTGAACGGTTGCTTAATTTCGGGGTTAGGGTAGGGTGCCGTTGGGAAATTGCCGTCGGGTAATTCTTGCTCAGACACAATGGCAATGTTATTAACACCAATTTGTTTTAAAATTTCACGAACAGGCTTATTACCGGTGCCATGCAAAGGTGTATATATTACCGATAAATCAGGCAAATTGTAGCTGTCATCTGCAAAGGATTGTTTTTTAACCTCGGCTAAATATTCGTTAATAATTTGTTCGCCAATATATTCAATTTTACCTTCATTTAAATATTTATTAAAATTACATACTTTTAAGCCGCTAAAATAATCGATTTTTTGCATTCTTTTTAAAATATCGTTGGCGGCATCGGGTTGAAGTTGGCATCCATCTGGGCCATAGGCTTTATAACCGTTATATTTAGCGGGGTTATGGCTGGCCGTAATAACAATACCGGCTTGGCATTTAAGCCTGCGTACAGCAAAGGATAGCATAGGCGTGGGCATTAACTCTTTATAAATATAAACTTTAATACCGTTAGAAGCTATAACAGAGGCGGCAGTATTAGCGAACTCAAACGATTTAATGCGGCTGTCATAAGCAATGGCAACACTGCCGTTTTCATCAACGCTTTTAACATATTCTGCTAATGCTTGTGAAGCGCGACCAACTGTATAAATGTTCATTCGGTTGGTGCCAACGCCAATTATACCTCTGAGTCCTGCAGTACCAAAATCAAGTTCTTTATAAAATCTGTCAGAAATTTCTTCGGGATTATTTTTTATAGAATTAATCTCGGTAATTAGGTCTTTATCTTCAGTAGCATTTGTTTCCCATAATTTTAAAAGTTCGCTATACATTAAATCAACCTCCGTTAACTTTATATATTTATTTTAAAATTTAATATTTATTATGTCAATACTTAAAATATAAATATTTCATAATTATCTAATTTCTTGACACATGTTTAAAAAAGTTTTATAATTAATAATTAAAGAAAATAAGGAAGTGTTGGTATGTTTTCCGAAAAAATGCTTGATTTAGGTAATGTTCGTTCCGTTATTAGAGAAACATTTGAATACGGACTGAAAAGGTCGGCCGAAATTGGAGCCGAAAATGTTTTCGATTTTAGTTTGGGTAACCCCAGTGTGCCCGCACCAAGTGTTGTAAATGAATCTTTAATTGATATTATTAATAATACCGAAAGCACATCCCTGCACGGTTATACATCGGCTCCGGGCGATGTTTCGGTAAGGAAAAAAATTGCCGAATATACAAACAATTTATATAACACCAATGTTACACAAAATAATATTTATTTAACAGTTGGTGCTGCAGCAGCTTTAAGTATTACCGTTAAGGCTATTGCTGAAGAAAATGATGAAATAATTGTTTTAGCACCGTTTTTCCCGGAATATAAAGTATTTATTGAAGCAGCAGGGGCCAAATGTGTTGTTGTAAAATGCCGTGAATCAGATTTTCAAATTGATTTACCTGCATTAAAAGCAGCCATAAATAAAAATACAAAAGCCATTATTATAAATTCGCCCTGCAACCCGTCGGGCGTTGTATTTACAGAAGAAATACTTTTAGGTGTTGCTAATGTTTTAAATGATGCTCAAAAAGAATTTGAACACCCAATTTTCGTTATTGCGGACGAACCTTATAGGGAACTTGTTTATAATAACATTGAAGTGCCTTACATACCGAATTTGTACGACAATACTGTTGTTTGTTATTCGTTCAGTAAATCTTTATCATTACCGGGCGAACGCATTGGTTACATTTTAATTAGTGATAAGTGTGTAAACAATAATTTGTTTTTTAATGCTGTTTGTGGTGCAGGGCGTGCTCTTGGTTATGTTTGCGCCCCCAGTATTTTCCAAAAAATTATACCAAATTGTTTAGGTAAAACCGCTAATATAGAAATTTATGAAAAAAACCGCAATATTTTATATAACGCATTAACAAAATTTGGTTTTGAAATTATTAAACCCGACGGAGCATTTTATTTGTTTGTAAAATCACCCGACAGTGATGCTAATAAATTTTGCGAGGCGGCTAAAAAGTTTGAATTATTGTTAGTACCGAGTGATAGTTTTGGAATTGAAGGTTTTGTTAGAATTTCTTATTGTGTTTCAACCAAACAAATTGAAAATTCTTTACCTGCATTTGAAAAACTGGCAAATTTATATTTTAAGGAGAAATAAATGAATAACCTTGATATAGAACGCGAAAAAATCAATAAAATTGACAAAGAAATGGCCGAGTTATTTGAGCAAAGAATGAATTGTTCAAAAGCCGTTGCCAATTACAAAAAAGAAAAAGGACTTCCTATTTTAGATAAAAATAGGGAAGAAGCCATTATTCTTAATAATTCTAATTACATTAATAATGAAGAAATTAAAGGCTATTATGTTAATTTTATGCGCGATGTCATGAAAATATCACGTCTTTACCAACACACGTTATTAAACGGTATGAAAATTGCTTACAGTGGCGTTGAGGGCGCATTCGCCCATATTGCATCGGGCAAAATTTTCCCTGAAACCACCAGGATTGCTTTCCCTAATTTTAACTTAGCTTATGAAGCTGTTGTTAATGGCGAATGTGATTGCGCAGTTTTGCCAATTGAAAACAGCTCAGCCGGAGAAGTTGGCACCGTTATGGATTTGATTTTTAACGGTAACCTTTATATTAACGGAATTTACGAATTATCAGTATCACAAAATTTATTAGGTGTTAAAAACTCAAAAATTTCCGACGTAAAAAAGGTTATTAGCCATATTCAAGCCTTAGAACAATGCAACACTTATATTAAACAACATAATTTAAATGCAGAGTTGTGCGATAACACGGCAAAAGCTGCTCAAATGGTTGCCAAAATGAATGATAAATCGGTTGCGGCAATTGCCAGCCAAGAAACTGCCGCATTATATGGTCTGGATGTTCTTGATAGCAATATAAACGAATGCCACCAAAATTCCACCCGTTTTGCAGTGCTTTCAAGGTCGCAACACATTAAAACCGTAAACAAACCCGACAACCATTCGGTTTTAGTTTTTGCCGTTAGGAACGATGCAGGTGCTTTGGCTAATGCCATTAACATAATTGGTAAATATGGTTTTAATATGCGCACTTTGCGCAGCCGTTCACTTAAAGATTTATTATGGCAATATTATTTTTATGTTGAGGTTGAAGGCAATTTATACACTAAAAATGGCCAAGATATGTTAAATGAGTTATCACCTTTATGCGATAAATTAAAGGTTGTTGGAACTTTTTATAATCATATCGATTTAAAATAGGCGGTATTATTATGGTTATTAATGTAAATTTAGGTGCACAAAGTTACAGCGTTAATATTGAACGCGGCAACTTGAATAAGGTAGATAAATTTTTAAATTTAAATCGCAAGGTTTTAATTGTAACAGATGATGGTGTGCCAACACAATATTCCGAAACCATTTTTAAACTTTGTAAAGAAGGCTTTGTTGTTTCTGTGCCGCAAGGCGAAAACAGTAAAAGCTTTGAAAGTTTAGAAAAGCTATTAAAAACAATGCTTGATAACAATTTTACCCGCAAAGATTGTGTTGTTGCCGTTGGCGGTGGTGTCGTTGGCGATTTAGCCGGTTTTGCTGCATCGGTTTACCAAAGAGGTATTGATTTTTATAATATACCCACAACACTGTTGTCGCAAGTTGATTCTTCAATTGGAGGTAAGGTTGCCATTAATTTTGAGGGCATTAAAAACATAATTGGTGCATTTTATCAGCCAAAATATGTTTTAATAGACCCAAATGTTTTAACAACATTACCAAAAAGGCAAATTGTTAATGGTTTGGCTGAATCTATTAAAATGGGCCTTACATCTGATAAAGATTTATTTGAAATTTTTGAAAACCAAGACCCTTTTTTATGTTTAGATGAAATTATAATTCGCTCTTTAAACATTAAAAAGAGTGTAGTAGAACAAGATGAAAAAGAACAAAACCTGCGCAAAATTTTAAATTTTGGCCACACAGTTGGCCACGCTATAGAAAGCGTTAAATTCGGCGAATTATACCATGGTGAGTGTGTAGCATTAGGAATGCTAAAAATGTGCTCAGATTCGGTTAAAAACAGGTTAATTAATGTTTTAAATAAGGTTGGTCTGCCTGTAACTGTAAATTTTGATGTTAATAAAGCAAAAACAGCTTTATTGCACGACAAAAAATCGGGCAATGATTACATTTCGGTCATAAAGGTCTATAATGTTGGCCAATATTCTATTGAGGAGATTCCTAACAACGAAATAATAAATTTATTATAAGGGGGTATTTTTTTGCAATACGGTTTAATTGGCGAAAAATTAGGCCATAGTTTTTCTTCGCTTGTTCACGCCAAAATAGGTGATTATAATTACACCCTTAAAGAAATTAATAAAGACAATTTAGGAAAATTTATAGAATCCCGCAATTTTAAAGGTATTAATGTTACAATACCTTATAAACAAGAGGTAATTAAGTATTTAGATTATATCGATGCCAATGCTAAAGCAATAGGCGCTGTTAATACCGTTGTCAACAGAGATAATAAATTGTTTGGCTACAACACCGATTATAACGGAATTATTGATTTGATTAATAAATCAGGCGTTAATATCGAAGGCAAAAATGTACTTATTCTTGGCACAGGTGGTTCTTCTAACACTATTTATACTGTATTAAAAAACCTTAACGCAAAAGAAATTATTAAGGTTAGCAGAACCCCTGATAGTAACCAAGTCGATTATAATAATGCTCATATTTTATACCCAAACACCCAAATAATTTTCAATGCAACACCTGTAGGTATGTACCCAAACAATAATAACTTACCCATTAATCTACATAATTTTAAGAATTTAGAATGTGTGTTTGATTTAATTTACAACCCTTTAAAAACACGTTTAATTAAAGAGGCCGAATCTTTAGGCTTAAAAGCTTTTGGTGGGCTATATATGTTGGTTGCACAGGCCGTTAGAGCCAGCGAACTTTTTTTAGATACCACCTATAAGCCTGAATTAATAAATTCAATTTATAACGATTTAATTAATAATAAAACTAACATTGTTTTAACCGGTATGCCAGGCAGTGGTAAATCAACAATAGGCAAACAAATAGCTAAAATTACGGGCCGAAATTTTTATGATACCGACACCCTTATTGAAGAAAAATCAAATAAAACAATATCCGAAATTTTTAAAACTTCCGGTGAAGAAAACTTTAGAAAATTAGAAAACGAAGTTGTTTATGAAGTATCAAAATTAAACGGTGTTGTTATTTCGACAGGCGGTGGCGCCGTTCTTAATAATGATAACATTATTAATTTAAAACAAAACGGAAAGGTTTTCTTTTTAAATCGCAGTTTAGCCGAACTTATTCCAACCGATGACCGTCCGCTTGCCAACACAAAGCAGGGTATAATTAAATGCTATAACGAGAGAATTGATATTTATAACAACACCTGCGATGTTGTTGTAGATGTTACCAATATTGAAGAAACAGCCGAAAAAATTATAAATTATTTTTGTTAGGAGAATTATAGTGAATGCTATAATAAATATTTCTAAGGCCAGTGGTAAAATTGTTGCACCACCTTCAAAAAGTATGGCACACAGACTTTTAATTTGTGCTGCACTTTGCAAAGGTCTTAGCAAAATATATAACATAGAACTTTCTCAAGATGTTTTAGCTACTTTAGACTGCATTTCAGCCTTTGGTGCTAACTATGTTATAAAAGATAATTATATTGAAATTAACGGTATTGATTTTAATTCTGTTAATTGTAAAGTTACTGCTAATTGCCGCGAAAGTGGCAGCACCTTGAGGTTTTTTATTCCATTAGCTCTTTTAACTGGCAATGAAGTTACTTTAACCGGGTCTGAATATTTGTTTTCAAGGCCACTTTATGTTTATGAAGAAATTTTTAAACAAGATAATATTAACTATTCTTTATATAAAGACAAAATTGTTTTAAACGGAAATTTGAAAAGCCGCGAATATTATATTCCGGGTAATGTTAGCAGCCAATTTATAAGTGGGCTTTTGTTTGCTTTGCCTTTACTAGAAAATTCATCAAAAATTATAATTACTAAAAACATCGAGAGCCGTTCGTATATAAACTTAACAATAAGCGCTTTAAAAAGTTTTGGTGTTAATGCTAAATGGCTTTCCCGCAATGAAATATTTATTGAAGGTGGGCAAAATTATTTGCCTTGTAATGTTACCGTAGAAGGCGATTATTCTAATTCTGCTTTTTTTGAAGCATTAAATGTTTTTGGCAACAATGTTTTAATTGAAGGATTAAACGAGAATAGCCTGCAGGGCGATAAAATTTTTTACGATTATTTTAATAAAATTACTACCGGTTGTAATAAAGATTTAGATTTATCAAATTGCCCCGATTTAGCACCTATTTTATTCACTGTTGCTGCTTTTAAAGGCGGTGCAGAGTTTATTAATACGGCAAGGTTAAAAATTAAAGAAAGCAACCGTGCCGAATGTATGGCAAGGGAGCTTGAAAAATTTGGCGCTAAACTTATTATTGAAGAAAATAAAGTTACTGTTTTAAATAGCACACTGCACAAACCAAATGATATATTAAACGGTCATAACGACCACCGTATTGTTATGTCTTTAAGTGTGCTCTGTACTTTATTTGGCGGCACCATAATTGGCGCTGAAGCTGTTAATAAAAGTTTACCACAATTTTTCAATTTGTTAAAAGAGCTGGGCGTTGGAGTGGTTTTAAATGACAATTAAAAACAATACAAAATTTTTAATAATTGGTTTAGGTTTAATGGGCGGCAGCTATGCTAAAGGCCTTAAAAAAGCAGGTTATTATGTTTCTGCAATTTCCGACAATGCTGATTCTATTAACTATGCCTTAAAAAATAATATAATTAACAAAGGCGCCGATTTTGTAGATGAAAAATTAATTAAAGACGCAGATATTATAATTTTTGCTCTTTACCCACAGGTTTTTGTTAATTGGATTGAAAAGTACGGCAATTTAATTAAAGACGGCACCATTATTACCGATGTTACAGGTGTTAAGGGTGCGATAATTTATAAGATTAATTCAATGTTAAAAAATAATGTTGAATTTATTGCAGCGCACCCAATGGCAGGGCGTGAAGTATATGGTGTTGAAAATAGCGATGAAAACATATTTATTAATGCTAACTATATAGTGGTACCAACATCGGAAAACACCCAAAAAGCAATAAATATTTGTAAAGATATTGGTGAAATTTTAAATTTTTCAAAAATTTCTGAATTAACACCCGAAAAGCACGACCAAATGATTGCTTTTTTATCGCAGTTAACTCACTGCATTGCCATTTGCTTAATGACCTGCAATCAAGCGGAAAACCTTGAAGATTACACAGGAGATTCTTTTAGAGATTTAACGAGAATCGCCAATATAAACGAAAATATGTGGTCTGAACTTTTTTTGCTTAATAAAGAACAGTTATTAAGTATGATGGATTTATTTATATCCGATTTTGATAAGTTGAAAAATTATATTAATACCGATAATGTTAATGGCATTAAAGAAATGATGCGCCTTTCTACAAAACGAAGAAAATTATTTGACAAAAAAATTTAGGAGTTGATTCTTATGGAAATGGAATTCACCCGAAAACTTCCGGTTCCTGCTCAAATTAAAAATAAATATGCTTTAGGTAAAGAATATCTTGACATTGTAACCGAACGCGAAAAACAAATTAAAGATATTTTTTCAGGCAAAAACAATAAGTTATTACTAATTATTGGTCCATGCTCGGCCGACAGGGAAGATTCTGTTTTAGAATATATTACAAGGTTGCGCAAGGTTCAAGAAAAGGTTAAAGATAAAATTTTTATTATTCCTCGCATTTACACCAATAAACCCCGTACAACAGGCGAAGGCTATAAAGGTATGCTGCATCAACCTAACCCCGAAGCTGCACCCGATATGCTTAATGGTTTAATTGCGATAAGAAAACTACATATTAAAGCCATTACTGAAACAGGTTTTACCTGCGCTGACGAAATGCTTTACCCCGAAAATCACAGATATTTGTCGGATTTATTAGCTTATGTTGCTGTGGGCGCTCGTTCGGTTGAAGACCAACTACACCGTTTAACCGCAAGCGGATTAGGTATACCGGTTGGCATGAAAAACCCAACCAGTGGTGATTTATCGGTTATGATGAATGCTGTACACGCAGCTCAGAGTTCACACACATTTATTTACAGAGGTTGGGAAGTTCATTCTAAAGGTAACGATTATGCCCATGCTATATTACGTGGTTACGTTAATGAATATGGTCAATCATACCCCAACTACCATTATGAAGATTTAATAAGGCTCAGCGAAATTTATGATGCAAATCAATATAAAAATCCTGCCGTTATTATTGATACTAACCATTCAAATTCAGGTAAACAATATTTAGAACAGGTTAGAATTTGTAAAGAAGTTTTACACAGCTGCAGACACAATAACAACATTAAAAAATTAGTAAAAGGTTTTATGATTGAAAGTTATTTGGAAGATGGTTGCCAAAAGGTCGGTGGAAACACCTACGGTCAATCTATAACCGACCCATGTTTAGGATGGGAAAAGACCGAAAAACTAATTTTAGAAATGGCAGATATTTTATAAAATTTGGAGTTTAATTATGAGTATTGAATTACAAGCAGAAAAAATTGCAAAAGAAATTTGCGAAACCGCTAATCTAAAAGAAGGCAATATATTAGTTGTTGGTTGTTCCAGCAGCGAAGTTTGCGGCGGTAAAATCGGAAATAACTCTAACGAAGAAATTGGAGTTCAAATTTTTAATGGTATTAACAAAGAACTTACAAAGCGCGGCGTTTTCTTAGCCGCACAATGTTGCGAGCATTTAAATAGGGCAATTATTATTGAAAAAGAAGCGTTGCCTTTGTTTTGCGAAATCGTTAATGTTGTGCCGCAAATAAAGGCGGGCGGTTCGTTCGCTACAGCGGCTTATAACGGCTTTAAAAACCCTGTTGCTGTTGAGTTAATTAAAGCCGATGCCGGATTAGATATTGGTTTTACACTTATTGGTATGCACCTTAAAAATGTTGCAGTACCACTACGCCTTAATAATAATAAATTAGGCAGCGCAACAGTTCTTGCCGCTTATACCAGACCAAAATATATTGGTGGGGAAAGGGCCTGCTATAAATAAAAAAGACCGTTTTAACGGTCTTTTTTTGCTTTTTTGGGTTTTATAATGCTGTCTATTATTTTTCTAATAAAAAGAGTAATCGCGATGCACAGTGGCCAAAACGGTGTGAATGGCCCTGCCCAAAAGGCTAACACCAGGCTGAACGCCGTTATAAAATGAATTTTTCTATCTGTAAAAAACAAACCTAATCCTACTAAAAAAACACACAACAAAAATAAGGAAGAGGCAACAATTAATAAAATTACAAAGTTATGCCAATCTTTAACTTGCTCCCAAATCCATTTAAAAAAATTTTTAATTTTCGTTAAAATTTTTCCCATAAAATTTACCTTAAATTTTTTTATAATTTTAACTTAAAAATTTTAAAAAATCAATATTAAATTTTTTTAAATTTAGTTTTTCTAAACTCTTTTAAAACTGTTGACAAACTTCACCAAAAAAGGTATAATTTTAACATAATATTAACAATTTATTAAAAAATAAAGGGTGGTTATTTTGCAACTTTTAGAGGAACGCATTTTAAAAGACGGTGAAATTCTGCCCGGCAATGTTTTAAAGGTTGATAGTTTTATTAATCACCAAATGGATGTTGCTTTTATTTCAAAATTATGTCAAGAATTTTATAGACTTTACAAAGATAGTAATGTTACTAAAATAATTACCATCGAAGCCTCAGGAATTGGCATTGCATGTTTGGCTGCCCTTCAATTTAATGTGCCAATGGTTTTTGCCAAAAAGTCAAAAAGTTCTAATATTTCTGATAATTTTTATTGTTGCGATGTTGAATCTTATACACACGGCACTACCAATAAGGTAATTATTTCCAAAGAATTTATAAACCCTGACGATAGGGTTTTACTTATAGATGATTTTTTGGCAAACGGAAAAGCCTTGTTTGGCCTTAAAACCCTCGTAGAAATGGCCGGTGCTACGGTTGTAGGAGCAGGTATTGTTATTGAGAAGGGTTTTCAGCCAGGTGGCGAGCTTCTTCGCAAAAGCGGGCTTAGGGTTGAATCTTTAGCCATAATTAAATCTATGTCGGTAGAATACGGTATTTCTTTTATTTAATTTGTTTAAAAAAGCGGTTGGCTTTTTTAATAAATATTTAATTTTGGAGGAAAAAAATGAAAAAGATTCTCGCACTTTTACTTGCCGTTGTAATGCTCTTTTCATTAGCAGCTTGTGGCGGCGCATCTAATGGCGATGACATCAAAGTAGGCTTTATTTGCTTACACGATGAAAAATCGACCTACGACCTTAACTTCCTTAATGGTGTTACCGAAGTTAAAGCCCAACTCGGTCTTAAAGATGACCAAGTAATTGTTAAAACCAATATTCCTGAAGGCGACGAATGCTACCAAGCTGCAGCTGACCTTGTTGACCAAGGTTGCGACGTTATTTTCGCTAACTCTTTCGGCCACGAGTCATTCATGATTAAGGCTGCTAAAGAATTTCCTGAGGTAGAATTCTGCCATGCTACCGGTACCCGTGCTCACACCGAAGGCCTTGCTAACTATCATAACGCTTTTGCTTCTATTTACGAAGGCCGTTATTTAGCAGGTGTTGCTGCCGGTTTAAAACTTAACGAAATGATTGCTGCTGGCAAATTCAGTGCCAACGAAGCTAAAATGGGCTATGTTGGTGCATTTACCTATGCTGAAGTTATTTCGGGTTACACCTCTTTCTATCTTGGTGCAAAATCTGTTTGCCCAACCGTAACCATGGACGTTCAATTTACAGGTTCTTGGTACGATGCTCCAGAAGAAAAGAACGCAGCCGAAGCTTTAATTGCTGCTGGTTGTAAACTTATTAGCCAACACGCTGACTCTATGGGTGCTCCTTCTGCTTGCGAAAACGCCGGTATTCCTAACGTTTCTTACAACGGAAGCACTGTAGAGGCTTGTCCAAATACATTTATTGTATCTTCTAGAATTAACTGGGCTCCTTACTACAAATACATGATTGAAACCGTTAAAGAAGGTGGCAAAATTGCTGCTGACTGGACCGGTGGTATTGCAGAAGGCTCTGTAGTTCTTACCGATATTAACACTAAAGCTGCCGCAGCTAACACTGCTGAAACCTTAAAAACTGTTACCGACGGCATTAAAGCCGGTACTGTTAAGGTTTTTGATACCAAAAACTTTACTGTTAACGGTGCTGCACTAGCTGCAGACCACAAAGCAGACGTAGATACCGATGATAATTATACTCCTGATACATCAGTAGTTATTAACGGAATCTTCGAAGAATCTAAGTTCCGTTCTGCTCCTTATTTTGACCTTCGTATTGATGGAATTAAACTCCTCAACGAGAAGTTCTAATTATCTAAGTTTTTAACAATAGGCGGGGCTATTGCTCCGCCTATTTCCTAAAATTTAAACCCGATAAGTGCAAATATATTTTGCCTTTATCGGATTTAAATTTATTTTTATTTTTGGAGGTGCCTTCTTGAATAATAATTTAGCTTTAGAATGCCGTAATATAACTAAAACCTTTGGTAGGGTTTATGCCAATAAAAATTGCAGCTTAGATGTTAAAAAAGGCGAAATACTCGCTATTTTAGGAGAAAACGGCAGCGGGAAAACAACCCTTATGAATATGGTGGCCGGTATCTATTTCCCAGATTCAGGCCAAATTTTTGTAAACGGGCAAGAGGTATTAATTCGTTCCCCAAAAGATGCCTTTGAACAAAAAATTGGTATGATACACCAACATTTTAAATTAGTAGATGTTTTTTCTGCGGTTGAAAATATTGCCCTTGGTGTAGATGATGGTAATAAATATAAACTTTCTAATATTACAAAAAAGGTAATAGAAATTACACAACGCTACGGATTTATTATTGACCCAGAAAAAAAGATTTACGATATGTCGGTTTCTGAAAAACAAACGGTAGAAATTATTAAGGTTTTATACCGTGGTGCTGATATTTTAATATTAGATGAACCTACCGCAGTTTTAACCCCTCAAGAAACTGAAAAACTTTTTGCAGTTCTTCGCCGTATGCGTGAAGACGGTAAATCTATTATTATCATTACCCACAAAATGCACGAAGTTTTATCAATTTCTGACCGTGTTGCAGTATTGAGAAAGGGCGAACATGTTTCTACCGTTAATACTGCCGAAACCAACGAAACCGAGCTTACTGAAATGATGATGGGCGAAAAAATAAGTCTTGATATAACTCGTAGTGAGCCTGTAAATTCTGTTCCTCGTTTAGAAGTAAAAAATATTACGAGCTTTAACGAAGAAGGCCGTAAGGTTTTAGACGATATTTCGTTTACTGCATATTCAGGTGAAATTTTAGGTATTGCAGGCATTGCCGGTAGTGGTCAAAGGGAACTTTTGGAATCGATTGCAGGTTTACATAATCTTGCTGAGGGTGAGATTACATATTTTGACCCAATCACAAATAATATTGAAAATTTACGCGATAAAACTCCACTACAAATTCGCGATTTAGGCGTTAGGCTTTCCTTTGTCCCTGAAGACCGTTTAGGTATGGGCCTTGTTGGCAATATGGATATCATTGATAATATGATGTTACGAAGCTACACAAAGGGTAAATCGGCATTTTTAGAGCGAAAAGAACCTAAAGATTTAGCCGATAAAATTATTAAAGATTTAAATGTTGCTACACCAGGCGCTACAACTCCCGTAAGGCAACTTTCGGGTGGTAATGTCCAAAAGGTTCTTGTAGGCCGTGAAATTGCTTCTTCACCGTCAGTTTTAATGGCAGCATACCCTGTAAGGGGATTAGATGTTAACGCCTCATACACAATATATAACCTTTTAAACGAACAAAAAGTTAGTGGTGTTGCCGTAATTTTTGTTGGCGAAGATTTAGATGTTCTGTTAGAACTTTGCGACAGAATTTTAGTTATAAACTCGGGTAAAATTACCGGTATTGTTGACGGCAGAACCGCCAAAAAAGAAGAGATTGGTTTATTAATGGTTAAATCGACCGAAACAGAAGGGGAGGAAAAATAATGTTTAAAAATGCTTTAAAAAATAAAACCCCTTTAATTCGTGTTGTAAAACGTGGCCGAGATGCATTGCCTTGGCAATTTGGCATTTTAGTTCGCGCTATTGCAATAATTTCTGCTTTGATTGTATCGGGCATAATTATAATGATGCTTTCAGGTAAAAACCCAATAGAAGTTTATGCCTCTATGTTTGATGGCGTTTTTGGAACACCCCGCAGAATTTGGAACACATTGCAAAACACTGTGATTTTACTCTGCATTTCTTTGGCTGTAACACCGGCATTTAAAATGCGATTTTGGAATTGCGGTGCCGAAGGTCAAGTTTTAGTTGGCGGTTTGGCTACCGTTTCGGTTATGATGTTTTTAGGAGATAAATTACCTTTACCTTTACTTTTAGTGATAATGCTTGCAGCAAGTGTTTTAGCCGGTATGATTTGGGCTTTAATTCCTGCAGTTTTCAAATCTATTTGGAACACAAACGAAACACTTTTTACCCTTATGATGAACTATGTTGCCATACAGTTAGTTGCTTATTTTTTAAAGGTTTTTGCAAAAGATGGCTCGGGTGTTTTAAAACCAATGCCACAATTTGGTTTGCCCGTTATTGGAAAGTATCAATTTTTATTAAATATAATTATTGTTGCTGTTGTTACAGTAATTGTTTATATTTACCTTAAATATTCAAAACACGGCTACGAAATTTCGGTAGTAGGAGAGAGCGAAAACACAGCAAAATATATTGGTATTGGTGTTAAAAAGGTTATTATAAGAACATTGGCGGTTTCGGGTGCAATTTGTGGTATAGCCGGCTTATTATTAGTTGGCGGTACCGACCATACCATTAGCACTTCAACCGTTGGCGGCCAAGGCTTTACCGCAATAATGGTTTCTTGGCTTGCTAAATTTAACCCTATATATATGGTTTTAACATCTTTTTTAATAGTATTTCTTGACAGAGGTGCTGGCCAAATTGCCACAAAATTCAGCATACCAAGTTCTATTTCTGATATTGTAACCGGTATTATTTTGTTATTTATTATTGGCTGCGAATTTTTCCTAACTTATAAAATTGTAATTTCAAAATCCGGAAGGGAGGAAAAGTAATGTTAGCTTTTATTGTAAGTGCTATTAGGCTTGGAATGACCTTGCTTTTTGGTTCAACTGGAGAAACTATTACAGAAAAATCCGGCCACCTAAATTTAGGTATACCCGGTATAATGTGTGTAGGAGCCTCTTGCGGTTGTTATGCAGAGTATATTTATATTGATTCAGTAGTTTCTAAAGGGCTTGAAATTAACCCTATTTTAGCTGTTTTAATTCCTGTGTTAGCTACCTTGATTGGTGGCGCAATTATGGGCGTTTTATTTAGCTTCTTAACTGTTACTTTACATGCTAACCAAAATGTTACCGGTCTTGCTATAACAACACTCGGTGTTGGTATTTCAGATTATATGATTGACAAAACCGATTTAATTTATATTAGAGGCGCAGCTTATTTTAAGGCATCATTACCATTTGCCAGTAAATTAGGATGGTTTGGCGAAGTATTTTTCTCGCACGGAGTTTTGGTTTATTTAGCAATTATAATTGCCGTTGTTACTTCATTTATATTAAATCGCACCCGTATAGGTCTGCACCTGCGTGCAGTGGGGGAGAATCCTGCAACTGCTGACGCTGCCGGTATTAATGTATCTTTGTATCGCTATGTTGCTACATCCATTGGTTGTGGAATTGCAGGTTTGGGTGGTTTATCATTCATTATGGATTATTTAAACGGTAACTGGGAATATGTAATTGATGATATTGGTTGGTTAGCCATAGCATTGGTTATTTTTACAGTATGGAAACCAAACTTTGCTATTATTGGCTCAATTATTTTTGGTGGACTTTATATTGCAAGCAGTTATATAACAGGTGTTAGCTTTGCAGGTAAGGAATTATTTAAAATGCTACCATATATTGTTACAATAATTGTTTTAATATTTACAAGTATGCGCAGCAAAAAGAAAAATCAACCACCGCAAAGTTTAGGCTTACCATATTTTAGAGAGGAAAGATAAGGTAACTTTACCTCTTGAAATTTAACCACCAATTATACAAAATGAATATTTTGTATAATTGAGGGGATTAGTTTTATAGGTTTTTGATAGTTTTACAGCGTTTTAACCGTTTTTACATTAGTTTTTGTTTTTTTATAAATTATTATTTTAGAGGTTTTTATTTTGAAACACGAACAATTTTTAAGTTTACCTTTAATACTTCGAAATTTTTTAGCTTATAACGAAACTATTAAAGGTAAATCTTCTAAATCAATTGATGAATATTGTTTTGATTTACAAACATTTTTTAGATACCTTCTATTAACTAAAGGTCTTGTATCGTCTGAAATCGAGTTTGAAGAAATTGATACTTCTGCAATTAATATAGAAATTTTAAAAACTGTTACCTTAACCGACCTTTATGCCTTTTTAGTATATTGTAAAAACGAACGAAATAATAATGCGGCTACCAGAGCTCGCAAAGCTTCAACCCTTAGAATATTTTTTAGATATTTAACTTTACAAGAACATTTGTTAGAGGTTAACCCGGCCGAACTTTTAGAATTGCCTAAAACAAAACAAAGTTTGCCCAAACACCTAACCTTAGAAGATTCTATTAATTTATTAAGGTCAGTCGAAGGTCAAAATTCAGAACGTGATTATTGCATTTTAACATTGTTTTTAAATTGTGGCTTAAGGCTTTCTGAACTAGTTGGATTAAATCTTTCTGATATTAAATCGGATGGTTCTTTAAGGGTTTTAGGTAAAGGTAATAAAGAAAGAATTGTATATTTAAATGAGGCTTGCGTTAATGCTATAAATGCATATTTGCCTGTACGCCCTAACGAAGGTGTTCCTGCCAATTATAAAAACGCGCTGTTTATAAGCCGTAATATGCGCAGAATCAGCAATAAAACCGTACAACATATTGTAAAAACATATTTAGAAAAATCCGGCCTTGGTAATATGGGTTATTCTACACATAAATTAAGGCATACGGCAGCTACACTTATGTACCAACAAGGCAATGTTGATGTGCGTGTTTTAAAAGAAATTTTAGGCCACGCAAACCTTGGCACAACACAAATTTACACACATGTTGCAAATAAACAAATTGAAAACGCCATTAATTCTAACCCGTTGGCTAATGTTAAAAAAGAAGATTAAAAGCACCGCAAAAGCGGTGCTTTTTTTATAAAATTATACAAACTAAACCATTACAACCTTCGTTAATAACCCTTTCAAGCGTTTCTTGCAGGCGCATTCTGGCATCAGACGGCATGTGTGCGAGTTTTGCATGCAAACCTTCGTTAACGAGCTCATGAAGGGACTTACCGAATATATTAGAATCCCAAATTTTTACGGGATTTTCTTCAAATTCTTGTAATAAATATAAAATTAAATCTTCACTTTGTTTTTCTGAACCTACAATTGGGCTAACTTCGGTGGCAATATTTGCTTTCATCATATGAATTGATGGTGCTGAAGCCTTCAGTCTAACTCCATAACGGCCCCCCTGCCTCATTATTTCGGGTTCTTCTAATTTTAATTCTTCTATAGAAGGCATTACAATGCCATAACCTGTAGCTTCAACCTCATCTAAAGCGCTTTTAAAATGCATATATTCTTTTTTAATTTTAGCAAGCTCTATTAAGGTTGAAAGTAATTCTTTTTCGGTGTTTATTTTAAGTCCCGTAGATTCTTCTAATATTTTATAAAATAAATTTTTATTTATAGAAATATTAACTTCTGCCGTGCCGCTGCCTAAATTTATATTATTAATTTTGCTGTTTTCAATATGTTCATTTTGAAGTATTGAGTTTTTAAATTGATTAATATCCCTAATTTTGTTAATTTTTTGGCAAGAATCTTTAACGGAATCTGTAATTTTTGCCCTTAACCAATGTTCAAGCGGTAAACTGTTAATCCATAAAGGAAAATTAACATCAATTTCTTTAATTGGGAATTCATATAAAATATTGCCTAAAATATTGTAAATATCGCCGTCTGTAAGGTCTAAACAGTTTACCGGTATAACCGATACTCCATATTTTTCAGAAAGTTGCAGGGCTAAATTTTGCGCTGATTCTCCGTTAGGCTCTAAACAATTTAAAACAACAACAAAGGGTTTATTAATCTCCCTTAACTCCCCTATTACTCGCTCTTCAGCTTCGGCATATTCTTCACGCGGTATTTCACCAATCGAGCCATCGGTAGTAACTACTAAGCCAATGGTTGAATGTTCGGTGATTACTTTATTTGTTCCAATTTCAGCAGCCATATTAAAAGGAATGGGCTCGTTATACCAAGGTGTCATAACCATTCTTGGTTGTTCGTTTTCAATATAACCCAAAGAACTTGGAACGATGTAACCCACACAATCTATTAGCCTTACACTTAAATTAGCAACATCATCTAAATTGATTTTAACGGCATTTTCGGGTATGAATTTTGGCTCGGTTGTCATAATGGTGCGGCCACCTGAAGATTGCGGCAATTCATCTTGAGCTCTTTCTCTTTCAAAATCGCCATTTATATTTGGTAAAACAATTTTTTGCATAAATTGTTTAATAAAAGTGGATTTCCCTGTTCTGACAGGACCCACAACTCCAATATAAATATCTCCGCCTGTTCTTGTTGCAATATCTTTATAAATATTAGTTTTTGTCATAAAAAATCCTCCGGTCATTTTCCTTTTGGTAAAGAATATGACAGAAGGATTATTTTTATTCCATATTATAAATCGTTAGCAATTAAATCATCGAGAGTTTCGCGTTTAACGGCAACATAACTTGTGCCATCTTTAAGCATAACTATTGGCGGGCGTGCAATTCGGTTATAATTCATAGCCATAGAATAGTTGTAAGCACCCGTTGTGCAAACGGCTAAAATATCGCCACGCTCAGCTTCTGGTAAAAGCACATTTTGCTGAATAATATCACCGCTTTCACAGCATCGGCCAACAACATCACATTCTAAAGTTGGTTTTTGTGCTGCTTTATTAGCTAAAAACAAGGTATATTCCGAGCCATAAAGTGCGTATCTTGGGTTGTCGGTCATACCGCCATCTACCGAAACATAATTTTTATAACCTGTAATTTTTTTAACGGTGCCAACAGTATATAAAGTCATACCGGCATCGGCCACGATGCTGCGGCCAGGTTCTAATAAAATTTTTGGCACTGTAATATTTAGTTGGTTACATTTATTTTTAATAAAATCCGAAACCTGTAAAATATTTTTTTCAATATCAATTACCGGGTCGTTTTCGGTGTATCTTACGCCGTAACCACCGCCTAAATCCAACTGTTCGGTATCAAGATTTAATTCGGTTTTAACCTTATAAATAAAATCAAGCATTATATCGGCTCCGCGCAAAAAAGTGTCGGAATCGAATACCATTGAGCCAATATGGCAATGGAAACCACAAAGTTTGATATTGCTGAATTTTAGGGTTTTTTCAACAATTTTATATGCCTGACCGGTTTCAATGGCGGTGCCAAATTTCGAATCTACCTTACCGGTGTTAACAGCTTCGTAGGTGTGGGTGTCAATACCGGGTGTTAAACGAAGCAAAATATTTTGGCAAATCCCGTATTTTTTGGCAGTAGCATCAATTACATCAAGTTCTTCGGCATTATCAACCACAAAATAACCTATACCATTATTTATAGCAAAATCAACATCGTAATCGGTTTTATTATTACTGTGAAAATAAGCTTTACTTAGTGGGAAGCCTGCCTTTAGAGCAGTGTAAATTTCACCAACTGAAACAACGTCGACACACATTTTTTCTTCATTAACAATATTATAAATTCTTTTAAATGAATTAGCCTTACTAGCATACAGAACAGCAAAATTGTCGCCATATGCTTTTTCCATTGCATTAACATAAGTTTTGCAGTTATTGCGAATCTTATTCTCGTCAAGCAAATATAGAGGTGTACCGTATTTTTCTGCTAATTTTACGGTATCTTGTCCGGCAAATTCTAATAATCCTGAATTATTTATATCAATGTTATTGCAAATCATATTTATACCCCAAAAACAAATTTATTATAAATAGCAATAATAGCGTTTTCATAATCTTTTTCTTCAATGCCAACAATAATGTTAAGTTCGCTTGAGCCTTGGTCAATCATTCTTACATTAATGCCGGCATTAGCCAATGCAGAAAATAGTTTAGAAGCTGTTCCCTTACTGCTTTGCATGCCATGGCCCACCACCGCAACTAATGCTAAATTATCGTAAACATAAATTGTATCGGGGTTAACAGCCTTGTTAATTTCGCTTAAAATTAAATCTTTTTTATCGGCAATATACTCGGTCTTTAAAACAATCGACATTGTGTCAATTCCTGAAGGTATGTGTTCGAAATTAATATTTAATTTTTCTAAAATTTCAAGAACCTTTCTGGTGAAACCGATTTCGCCATTCATACGGTCCTTTTCAATATAAATAGCGGAAAAACCAACAGTACCGGCGATACCGGTAATAATTGCGTGTTTAGACGGCTTTTCTTGTTCGTTAACAATCATACTTCCGTTATCAAGCGGAGCATTGGTGTTACGAATATTAATTGGAATATTGGCCTTTCTAACAGGAAAAACGGCATCTTCGTGTAAAACCGTTGCACCCATATAAGAAAGTTCCCTTAATTCTCTGTAGGTAATTTCTTCAACAGGTTTTGGGTCTTTAACTATTCTTGGGTCAACCATTAATAAACCAGAAACATCGGTCCAGTTTTCGTAAATGTCGGCATTAACTCCTGCGGCAACAATTGAACCGGTAATGTCGGAACCACCACGCGAAAAAGTTTTAACTTTACCATTGCTATAGGCACCATAAAAGCCAGGAAAAACAGCAAATTCGGCGTTTTTAACCATTTTTTTAATTGTTGGGTATGTTTTAGCAAAATCTACATTACCTGCATTGTCAAAGAAAATACAATCAGCAGTATCAATAAAATTATAGTCTAAATATTTAGCCAAAATTTTAGAATTTAAATATTCGCCGCGGCTAACAATATAATCAAAATTATTATCACTGCCAAAAGAATTTTTAATAATATTAAAATCTTCTTCTAAAGAAAAATCTAAGCCTAAACCACCAATAATTTCGTTATATCGGGCTTCAACTTCTTTAAAAATTTCTTTGGCTTTATTTTCATTTTTGTTGTTTTCGGCACAAGAAATTAGTAGGTCGGTAACCTTAATGTCATTAGAAAACCTTTTACCCGGAGCAGATGCTACAATATAGCGCCTTTCGGGTTCAGCTTTAATAATTTGAGCAACCTTTTTAAATTGTTCGGAATTTGCTAAAGAACTGCCGCCAAATTTTAAAACCTTTAACATAAAAACATCTCCTAAAAATAATTAGCAGCTTAATGTAAACATTAAACTGCCACCTGAAATTAACTTAAAAATAAAGTAAACCAGGATAGCACTCCGCCAAAAAAGCGACAACAAAGTGGGTATTAACCCAAATTGCCAGAACAGTATTTCGCAAATACTGCCTTCGGCACCCTTCCCTTTCAAAACCGCAACGCCTGCGAAGCTTACACGGAGTTTAATAATGAAGTAATGCTCCTCTATCTTTGTCAATTGATTTTAACATATTAATATATATATGTCAATTAAAATTTTTTGTTAAAAGTTTATTTTTGTTTGACAAATATTTGTAGTATGTTATAATTAAATAGTTAAAAAAGTTTTTGTGAGGTGAAAAAAATGGATGCGGATAGTTGTAGTATAACACCTTTGGGGCGTATTTTAGAAAAAACGGTTGTTTGCATCTGTTTTTTAAAATAGCCTGTCCCCTTTTGTGTCTTACATCCTTATATCCTGCAAATAATTTTTAAGGAGGAAGACTGTGGAAAACAATCTTATTTTAACAGAAGAATTATTAGAATTAATTGAAAAAAGGCGCTTTAGTGCAATAAAATCTAAGTTGATTGAAATGAACAGTGCCGATATTGCAGTTTTATTTGAAGAGCTCGACCGCGAAAATTTACCTAAAATTTTTAGGTTATTACCTAAAGAATTAGCCGCTGAAACCTTTGTAGAGTTTGACAGCGAATTACAAGAGTTTTTAATAAAAAGCTTTTCTGACCGCGAACTGAAAGATATTATTAACGAACTTTATGCCGACGATGCTGCCGATATTGTTGAAGAAATGCCGGCCAATGTTGTAAGCCGAATTTTAAGGCATGCAACCCCTGAAATGCGTAAAGACATTAATGAATTATTAAAATACCCCGAAGACAGTGCCGGAAGCGTTATGACAACCGAATTTGTTAACCTTAAGCGCACCATTACCGTTGCCGATGCAATTAAACAAATTCACCTAACCGGTATTGACAAAGAAACGGTTAACACCTGTTATGTTACTGAACCTGACCGCCGTTTAATTGGTATTGTTACACTTAGGTCTTTAATTATTGCCAACCCCGACCAAATTATTTCTGACATTATGGAAAGAAACATTGTGTCGGTTAACACGGAATCAGACCGTGAAAGTGTTGCTAATTTACTTAAAAAATATGACCTGACCGCAATGCCGGTTGTAGATGCCGAAAACCGCCTTGTTGGTATTATTACAATTGACGACGCCATTGATGTTATAGAAGAAGAAACCACCGAAGATATTGAAAAAATGGCGGCCATTTTGCCAACCGACAAACCTTATTTAAAAACCGGAGTTTTCGAAACAGTAAAGGCCAGAATTTTTTGGTTATTATTACTTATGATTTCGGCAACTTTTACAGGTATGATTATTTCTTCGTTTGAAGAAAAATTAAAATTATTCCCTGCTTTAATCGCCTTTATTCCCATGATAATGGGTACAGGTGGTAACTCGGGCGGTCAATCATCGGTTACGGTTATACGCGGACTTTCACTCGGAGAAATTGAATTCAAAGATATTTTTAAGGTAATTTTTAAAGAAATGAAGGTTGCTTTAATTTGCGGAGGAATATTAGCTGCAGTAAGTTTTATTAAAATAATTGTTTTTGATTATTTTATTTTAGGCAACCTTGGCGAAAACTTTATTATTGAAACCTTAGTAGTTTGCTTTACCTTAATTTTTACAGTATTTATTGCAAAAATTGTTGGCTCTGCCCTACCACTTTTTGCACAAAAACTTAAATTAGACCCTGCTGTAATGGCAAGTCCGTTTATAACAACTATTGTAGATGCCATTTCACTTTTAATTTATTTTGCTGTTGCAGCATTGCTATTAAGTTAAAAAAAGCCCGTGTTTAACACGGGCTTTTAAATTACCTTTTCAAATTGTTTTTTTAATTTTATTATTATCCTTTTTTCTAACCGTGATATATACGATTGCGAAATTCCTAAAGTGTCAGCAACCTGCTTTTGTGTCAATTCTGCAGCCCCTTTTAGACCAAACCGCATTTCTATAATTTCTTTTTCGCGTTTTGGCAAATCATTAATTAAATTTAATAATAAGTTCTTTTCATCATCAAACTCAATGCTTTTATTAATATCTTCCCCGTCGCTGCCTAAAATGTCGGATAATAATAATTCGTTACCATCCCAATCAATATTTAAAGGTTCATCAATGGAAATCTCGGTTTTTATGGCCGAGTTTTTTCTTAAATACATTAAAATCTCGTTTTCAATGCAACGCGAAGCATAGGTGGCTAACTTAATGTTTTTTTCGGGACAAAATGTATTTACCGCCTTAATTAACCCAATGGTGCCAATTGAAATTAAATCTTCAACGGTTGAATTATTTGTATCGAACTTTCGAGCAATATAAACCACCAAACGCAAATTATGTACAA
Organism: Acutalibacteraceae bacterium; assembly: GCA_045651765.1. Taxonomy (GTDB): domain Bacteria; phylum Bacillota; class Clostridia; order Oscillospirales; family Acutalibacteraceae; genus SIG565. The sequence continues at coordinate 114,315 of JAZRSY010000024.1, forward strand.
TTAATTTTTCTTTAACTAAACTATTGTTATCATAAAAATTTTTCAATAACTCCGCTTCTTCTTCGGCTGTAAAAGGTGGCGGAAGAGTTTCGGGCCCGTTAATATAATATACTGAATTTTTAAAGCCTAATTTTAATAATATTTTATTTAAAAATATGTTTAATTTTTTAAACATTTTAATCCCCCAATAAAACTAATATTTCCGGATTTAAAATAACATTGTATTCATCTTCGTTAACATTTTTTGATAAAGCGACAATAGGTTTATTTAAAGTTATTTTGTTATTATCACAAAAAATTTCGGCTTTATCGCACCTAACGGCCTCTAACAATTTTGAACCTGTTATTGTAGAACACGGTAAAACACGGTACCTTGATTTATAATCATTACTAATATTTGAAATATTCCCAAACAGTTTTTTGCCACTGTTTTCACCAATGAATATAATTTCACTGTTACCAAAAATATCTTTAACCGAATTCCCACTATCAAAAATTCCAATAAAACTTTCGTTTTTTTGGTTTAAAGTAATTTTAACGTTGCATCTTGTTGCCGTTTTAGCAGTTCTTTGCAAAACAGAGTTTAAAACGGTAAAAACTATATAAAAAATTACCGAAAAAGCAACCAACAACACAGGTGAAATATTAAAATATACCACCGAATTATTTATAATTAACCCATTAGGTTTAAATAAAACCCAAATAGCCAACATTGCCCCTGCAAAAATAAAAGAAGTCGAAAACATTATAAATAGACTTCTTAAAAAAGTTTTAATTTTTTTATATCCAAAAGCAATTAACACCAAACAAAAACTACTAAAAATTTTAAAAATAATTTCTATTATTATATTTTGTTGTGGTAAAAAAATAAAAAAAGAAAAAAAAGACCCAATAAATGCCGATATTATTAAACGAAAATTTTTATATTGTGTTTTATTTATTTTGGTTGTTAAAATTAATATGTAATAATTAATTATTGAGTTAACTAAAATTAAAATATCTACATAAACAATCATACAACCACCGCCCGTTTTTATTATACAATATTAAAATTAAATATTTTGTCAAAAACACGGTGGCAAAAAAATAAAGCATTGCAAAAAGCAATGCTTTAAAATTTAATATCCATATGGGAAGTCGAAGGTATCGTTATAATTATTGTTTTTATCGTTTTGTGTTTCGCCTTTGTAACTTGATTCACTTTCGGCTAAAAGTAATTCGGCTTCAATAGATTTATAGGTGCCGGTTTTTTCGACATAAATTGTTAAAGTAATTTTATCGCCTGGTTTTAATGATTCAATTTTATCTAAAACAATATCGCCTTTTGTAATTTTAACCCCATCAATTTCGGTAATTATATCGCCTGCGGCAAATTTGCCGTTTAAAGAACTTTCGGGGCTTATATCGGCAATTAAAAGGCCTGTAACAGTGGAATTATTAATTTCGGCGGTAACTTCGTTAATTTCGGTATAGGTTATTCCAAGTTTGGCACGGGTGGTTACCTTTTTATTTGCTATTAATTCTTCTACAACATATTTTACGGTTGTGGTAGGTATTGCATATCCAACGCTGTCATAAGCCTCTCCTACAAGCTTTGAAGAGGTTATTCCAACAACCTGACCATACATATTAACTAATGCGCCGCCGGAACTGCCTGGGTTAATTGCTGAATCGGTTTGTATTAACTTAGAGGTATAACTTGTTGAATTAGAAACTCGCCTGTTTATAAACGAAATAATTCCGCCTGTAATAGAAGAACTTGCAGTAGCATCATTTGGGCGGCCGATGGCCACAACTTCTTCACCAAAATTAAGTTCATCAGAATTACCAAATGTAGCAGGAAACAGTCCGGTAGTATCGGCCTTTAAAACCGCCAAATCACTACGGGTATCGCCTGCAACAAACTCGGCATTTAATGAATTACCGTCGAATGTATAAATTTTAAATTTTGCATTAGAAACATTTTCATAAATATGGTCATTAGTAATAATATAACCATCTTCTGAATAAACAACGCCGCTGGCATAGCCACTAATGCCCTTTTCGTTGTATACTACAATACCAACAACCGATTTATTTACAATTTCATAAATTTCTTGGCTTGAATTCATATTAGTATTACTCGGTTTGGATTCAAGGTTTAAAGAGCCATTAAAAGAAGTACCATTATTATTTTTTCCAAGAAAATAAGCCGATACCGAAACTGCACATAAAACAATAGCACAAATAATTAATATTATAAAAGTTTTAAGACCATTTTTATTGTTATCAGTATTATTTATGGGTTCGGTTAATTCAATAACAGGTTCTTCGTAAATTGGTTCAAAATCGGGTTGTGGTTGTTGATTGTTTTGTGTCGAATTATCGTTCTCATTCAACTCATTAAAATCATTAAAATCAGACATTAGTTTCCTCCGTTAGTTTTTGTTTATTGGTAATGTAACTTTAAATTCGGTAAATTCGTTTGGTACACTTGTAGCGGTAATTTTACCATTATGAAGTTCCACAATGGTTTTAACAATGTATAATCCAAGCCCTGTGCCGTTTTTGTCGGCCGAACGGGATTTATCGGTTTTATAGAATCTATCAAAAATAAAGTTAAGGTTATTATTATCTATACCTTCGCCGCTGTTTTTAATAGATAATTCAATACTAGTGTTATTAACGGTTTTGTAAAACTCAATTTTTCCGTTTTCGTTGGTAAATTTAACGGCATTGTCGGTTAAATTATAAATAACCTGATAAATTAAATCATAATCGGCAAAAATATCTATATCATCTAATTTATCTAAACCAACAATTTCAATGTTTTTTTCTTTAATTTTTTGTTCGTGGTTAATTACAATATTAACCAACATTTTAGTTAAATTAAATTTTGTTTTATTAATATTTAAAGTACCCGATTCCAACTTGGATATGTTTAACATTGATTCCACCAAGCGTGAAAGTCTTGTTACTTCGTTTAAAATTATATTTAGGTAGTAATTATGCTTATCTGCAGGTATTGTGCCATCAATAATGCCATCAATAAAGCCTGAAATAGTTGTCATGGGAGTGCGAAGTTCGTGCGAAACATCGGCTATAAAGCTGCGTCGCATTTTTTCTAAATCGGCCAATGATTTACTCATACTGTTAAAAGAAAGTGATAATTCGCCAATTTCGTCGTTATTATATACAGGTATTCTTTTTGAAAAATCACCCTTTGCCATCAATTTAGCAGCTTCCGACATCAATTTAAGCGGTTTTGTAATATAATATGACATTGTATAAAGTGCAATGAACATTAATATTAATGGTATTATTGCCGAAAAAATAAAAATTTTGAAAATTTTAAGCATTAAAATTCTTAAAGTTTCTGTAGAAGTAGAGGCAAAGACATAACCATATAATACATTAGAATTATCTTTCACAGGTATACCATAGGTGTAATGCTCTTCTTCATAAATGCCGCCAAGATTACTAATCTTAAAATAATTATTTTTACTAACATTGGCTAAGGTTTGTTTAGAAATAATGACGTTTGAATGACTGCATGGCATTTCGGTAGTGAAATTATTACATCCGCAAATAATTATTTTACCGGTGTTGTCGGTTAAGAAAATATCTATGCCCGAAATATTATTTTGTATTGTAATTAAATTGTAAGCATTTTTCTTAAAATTATTTGAATGTATATCGTTAATTAATATTTTAGAAACGGCATTACAATTATCTTGTAAAAGTTTAAATTTTTCATTAGAAAAATAATTAGAAACTAAAAATGTTAATACACCTGCAATTAGAGTCATACTAATAAGAATTATTACAGTAGTAGTAAAGAAAAATTTTTTAAAAAGTTTCATAAACCGCCTTATTTTACCTCGAATTTATAACCAACGCCCCAAACGGTTTTAAGTTCCCATTTATCAGACACATTTTCAAGTTTTTCTCTTAAGCGTTTTACATGAACATCTACGGTTCGAGAATCTCCGTAATAATCAAAGCCCCAAACCTCATCTAACAACTGGTCGCGCGTAAAAACACGGTTAGGGTTATTAGCCAAGTGATAAATTAGTTCCAACTCTTTTGGCGGTGTATCAATGTTTTTGCCGTTAACATTTAGCTCGTAATTGGTTAAATTTATTATTAAATTTTCGTATGTTACCTTTTTTAAATTAGATTTATCTTCTTTAACAGTTCTTCTGAGCACCGCTTTAATGCGAGCAACAAGTTCTTTAGTATCAAATGGTTTTGTAATGTAATCATCTGCGCCTAATTCTAAACCTAAAACCTTGTCGAAAACTTCACCCTTAGCGGTTAATAAAATAATTGGAACATTAGATGTTTTTCTAATTTCACGGCAAACCTGCCAACCATCAAGTTTGGGTAACATTATATCAAGCAAGATTAACGAAGGAGTTTCGTTTTCATTTATTTTAACAGCAGAAGCGCCATCATGGCAAACGATAGCGGAATATCCTTCTTTTTCGATATATAATTTTAATAATTCGCAAATATTTAAATCATCATCAACAATAAGAATTTTTTCGTTTAACATAACAAAACCCCTTTCTTTAATTATTTTATAACTAAATTGAAATAATTGTATTAACAAAATGTTAATTATTAAAGAAAACCGCCCATAAAAATGGGCGGTTGAAATATTATATTTAAAAAATATAATTATTCAGCATCAGTAGTTTCTGACTCTTTCATCTTTGCAAAGCATTCGCTGCAGTATACCGGACGGTCATCGCGCGGGATAAAGGGAACCTTTGCTACTCCGCCGCATGCATTACATACTGCTTCATGTAATTCGCGAGGAGCTCTGCCTGCATTTTTGCGTTTGTCACGGCAGGGTTTGCAACGTTGAGGCTCGTTAACGAAGCCTTTAGATTCGTAGAATTCTTGCTCACGTGCTGTGAAAACAAATTCTTCTCCGCAATCTTTGCAAACTAGTGTCTTGTCTTCAAACATCTCTTTTTTACCTCTCTTGATTTGGTTTTTTGCACAACGGCTTATTAAACAGTTGCGGCTTATATAATAAAAGCTATTAAATAGCCCTTATTTTGTTTCGTAGGCGTACCATTGCATTATTAACAGATTTAACATTTACATTCAAGTTTTGAGAAATTTTTTCATATGAATTCCCAAGTAAAAATTCACTTAAAACCTTTAATTCAAAACTCGATAAAGTGTTTTTAATTTTATTAGTAAATGCTAAGCATTCCTCTTTTTCAATAATCAACGATTCAGGAGTGGCTCCTGAGGTGTTTTTATTACCTTCATCTAAAGAAACTAAGGAATAATCAGGAATTTGTTTTTTGCTTGAAAGTTTACGACAATATGATAGCATGCTTCGTTCTATACATAAATTTGCAAAAGTATAAAAAGAGGAAATTTTGCTATCGTAAACATTTACAGCAGAATATAATGCAATAATTCCTTCTTGTATTATATCTTCCCTTTCAGCAATCGAAACAAAGCTATTAGCTTTATTATAAATTAAGCCTAAATACCTGTTTATAAGAATATGTAGCAAATCAACCGAGCCGGATTTTATAGTATTAACCAATTCTTCATCAGATAAATCGGATTTTTGAAAATTTTGGCAAAATTCCATAAAAGCACCAGCAAAATTGAAAAATTATTATTAATAATATTATAATAACCTATTATTATATTTTTGTCAAGTAAATAAATTTTACTAAAAAATAAAAAAGAAACTGTGCAAAAAGCACAGTTTCTTGGAGCGGGTGATGGGAATCGAACCCACACGACCAGCTTGGAAGGCTGGGATTCTAGCCATTGAACTACACCCGCAAAATCGGCAAGACTTATAATACCATAAACCTTGCCGTTAGTCAAGTAAATTTTTAATTATTTATAATCAACTTTTAATTCTTTTTTATAATCAAAACTAACCTGCGAAATTGTTTTATTATGATTAGAAATTATTATATCAACTACCCTATCTTCAATGTATTTTCTAATGTTATTACGCAATTCTCTGGCACCTGATTTAGAATCTTTGGAAATATTGGCAATAAAATTACAAACACTTTCATTAAATAAAATATCAATATTTTTTTCTTTCATAACTGCTTTAAATTCATTAAGCATAATTTCACAAATTTTTACAAGGCTTTCATATTCCAATGGTGAAAATAAAACAACCTCGTCAATTCTGGCTAAAAATTCGGGGCGTAAAAATTCACGCAAGGCAGTTAAAGCCTTTTCTTTAGATATTTGTTGGGTAGTTTTTTCAAAACCAACACTGTTGGTCTTATTATTGCTGCCTGCGTTTGAGGTCATAACAATTATTGTGTTCTCAAAATTAACGGTTCTTCCCTGTGCGTCGGTAACACGGCCGTCATCAAATATTTGTAATAAAATATTTAAAACATCGGGATGGGCTTTTTCAATTTCGTCCAACAAAATTACTGAATAAGGCTTTCTGCGCACCTTTTCAGTAAGTTGACCGGCTTCGTCGTACCCAACATATCCGGGAGGGGCACCAATTAAGCGTGAAACCGAGTGTTTCTCCATATATTCCGACATATCTATTCTAATTAAGGTTTCAGGGGTGGAAAATAACTGCTCAGAAAGAACCCTAACAAGCTCGGTTTTACCGACTCCTGTGGGGCCTACAAATAAGAAAGATGCAGGTCTGCGGTGTGCAGAAGTTTGGATTCGTGAGCGTTTAACAGCGTTTGAAACTAATTTTGCGGCATTGTCCTGCCCTATTATTCTTTCTTTAATTTTATCTTCTAAATTTGAAAGTTTTTTAAGGTCGCTTTCTTCAATTTTAGAAGCTGGTATACCGGTCCAAAGTTCAATAACCTTAGCAACATCCATCTCGGTTACGATGTTATCAGAAGCGGGTTTATACAATGCATCTGCTTCGGCTTTGTATTTTTCAAGATTAGATTTTTCATTGGCCAATTTTTCGTAATCGGGGTTGTCTAAATCAGCTTCTAACTTTTCAATAGTAATGTGGCTTTTAGCTATTTTTTTATTTACACAATAAAGTTCATCAATATATTTATTAGCAAGACTGGAGCAAGCACAGGCTTCGTCTAACAAATCTATTGCCTTATCGGGCAAAAACCTGTCGTTAACATACCTTTCAGAGAGCATAACAATTTTTGAAATTAAAGCATCGGGCACCCTAACATTGTGAAAACCTTCATAATAACCTTTAACGCCCATTAAAATTTTAATGGAATCATCAATAGACGGTTCTTCAATGTTAATTGGTTGAAAACGGCGTTCCAAAGCGGCATCTTTTTCAATATATTTGCGGTATTCTTTAAATGTTGTGGCACCAATTACCTGAATTTCACCGCGTGATAAGGCAGGTTTTAAAATGTTGGCAGCGTTCATTGAGCCTTCGGAAGAATCCCCTGCACCAACAAGGTTATGGAACTCATCAATAAACAAAATTATATTGCCTGCTTGTTTTATTTCATCAATAAGGCCTTTAATTCGGCTTTCAAATTGGCCCCTGAACTGTGTGCCGGCAACAAGACCGGTTAAATCAAGCAAATAGATTTCTTTGTCTAAAAGCCTTGCAGGAGCATTACCGGCCGCAATTTTAAGAGCTAAACCTTCGGCAATGGCGGTTTTACCAACGCCTGGCTCACCAATTAAGCAAGGATTATTTTTAGAACGGCGTGAAAGTATTTGTATAGCCCTATACAATTCATCGTCGCGGCCAATAATAGCATCTAAACTGCCGGAACGGGCTTTTTCGGTTAAATTAGTGCAAAATTGTTCTAAAAAGCGTTTGCGTTTGTTTTTTGGTTTTTCTTTTTCGCCTTGTTTTTCAGCAGATTTTTTAGAATCATCACTTTTTTCAGGATTACCAAAAATATTATTCAAAAATGGAAATGCCGGCGCTGTGCCAAGTGAAAAGGCATCTTCAATATCATCATCATTTTCTGATAATGCCATAATATCCATGAATTGTTCGCTCATTTGCTCAATATCTTCATCAGAAATATTCATTTTTTTAAGCATATCATCAATTGGTTTTATGCCGGATTCTTTTGCGCACACCAAACATAACCCCTGTGGAGTGCCAGAGGAATTAGTAGGGTCGGAAATAAAAACAACGGCAGGTCTTTTTTTGCATTTAGAACATAATTTCATTTAAAAAACAAACTCCTTTGGAAACTAAAAATTAAAAGGTATTAACGACAAAACAGTATCGAATAATTTAGAAGATTCAATGGCGGGCGCAGTAAAACATAAGAATCCGCCTGTTAAGGACACAATTATATTAACCAATATAATAAAAATTACTGCGAATATTATGCCCTTAAACACGCCAATAACGCCGCCTAATACCGAATTAACTTTACCAATTAACCTAAAAGAAAACAATTTATTAATTAGCTTTGCTAATATTTTTGTAATGAAAGATAAAATAATAAATAAAATTAAGGTAAAAACACCTTTAATAAATGGTAATGATATTGGTTTTACAATATTGCTGCAAATTTCACTACCAACATTATTGTAACCTATTACATTGATATTTGAAATATCAATGTTGTTTTTAACAAACCCGGGCAAAGATTCAAAAACTTGTTCATTAAGGGCTTGAGTTGTGTTTTCAGCAACATTTTCTACGGTTTTATTAATAGAATTTGACACAGCAGGTTCTACAATTTTGTCGTATGTAAAATTAGCTAACGGTGCACTTAGAGTCATTGCCAAATAAATTGCAGTAATAAAACCTACAACTTCAATTACTGACTTAACAAAGCCTTTTTTACTGCCTAAAAAGACAAAAATTAAAATAATTGCAATAACAATTAAATCTAAAATAATACCCATATTTATCCTCCGTTAAAATGTTAATTTATTAATATTGTTGTCTGAAATTAATGCGGCCTGTCGCCTACTAATAGGTACGGCAAAAGAAACGCCGAATTCACACGGTTTTTTCGAAATTAATTGGCCTTTTAAATTATATAAAAACAAACTATTTTCACTTAAAAAACTTATAAAATTTCCTTTAAGCGTAACCGAATCTAAAACCCCATCAAAAACAAACTCTTTTGTAATTGTTCCGTTTTTATTGAAAATTTTAACATAATTCAGGCGTTTGTCGCCCGAACGTCCAGTAATTAACATAAGGCTTGAATTATAGGTTTGTGAAAATAAAATTTCTTCTTCTGAATAATATGTGTTATTTTTAAACCTATGCCAATTAAAAAATTCACAAGATTTTTCAAAAATACAAGCAAATCCCGAATTACCTACTTTTTCTATATTAAGTAATAATTCGTTATAGTCGAACACTGCTATTGGAGTGGCAGAATTAAATTCTAAAATATATAACTTTGAAACAAATTTACCGCCCGAAGCACTAATGGCTGAAACAGCAAGTTTTTTACCATTTGCAGATAACGCTATATTATTTATAATAAGTTCTGAGCAAAACCATTCATAAATAGGGGTTCCTTTTTTGTTGTAAACAGTTACTTGAGATGTGTAACTATCCGACAACGTGGCAACTGCAAAATTGCCGTTTCGAGCAATATCGGCGGTTAAAATTTCTTTTTGGGTTGAACCCGAATAAACCATTTTGTTAAGGTTATAAATGTTATATTGAGTGCCTGAAAGGTCGAATAAAAATGTGCGGGCACTACCGTTTACAACAATTGGGTTTTCAAAACCATGCTGGTAGGAAAAAATGTCTTTTCCGTTGTTATTAAAGCACTTATAATCGGTGGACGAAAGCACAAAATAGTGATTATTTTTTGGAATAACCTCATTTATGGTGCCGCCTGACAAATCAACCTCGTAACCATTGCCAATTTTAACGGATGACAAAATGTTTGTAATAGATTCGAACAGGCCTGTGGGGGTTAAAATTGAAATTAACACTAAAATTACTGACAAACATATAGCAGTTAATGTTAAATACCAGCGTTTTTTAATTATTTTTTTACGGTTACCCCTAATAACCCTAATTTTATTTTTAATTGGTGCTGCCGTTGTCTTTTTTTCGGTGTTTTGTTTGCTGGGAGTCATTTGAACATCTTTATTAATAATGTTTTTAGGGGCAATTTTTCTTTTTTTAACCTTTTTCTTTTTATAGTCTGCCAATTAATTCACCACACTAATATATAACTTTATTTAAAAACAAACCTTTTGCAGTAAGTGTTGGACCTGCTAAATCCCGGTCTAAAGACAACAAAATTTCCTTTGTGTTTTTAGGGTTAATTTTGCCGTTAGAAACGCTTAAGGCTGTGCCGGCAATAATTCTTACCATATTATATAAAAAACCGTTAGCAGTAATGCTAAGCGTAACAATATTGTCGTTTCTGCTTGCAGAACAATCGTAAACTGTTCTTACAGTATCTTCAACGGTGCGTTTGCTTGAAGAAAATCCTGCAAAATCATATGTTCCAATAATTTCTTTACAAAACTCATTAATTAAATCCACATTAATTTTATTAGGAACTGCACAAGAATATCTGCTTAAAAAAGGGTCGGGAGTTTCGCTGTCAAAAAAATTGTAAATATAATTTTTGCCTTTTGCATTGTATCTCGCGTGAAAATCGTTGGGCACTAATTTACAATCCAACACCGAAATATCATTAGGTAAAACCGAATTTAAAGCCTTAACAAAGGCAAGTTCCGACATATTTGAAACACTGTCAAAATGGCAATAAAATTCTTTAGCATGCACTCCGGCATCGGTTCGACTGCAACCTGTAACTCCGGTTTTGGTTTTTAAAATTCCGCTTAAAGCATTGCAAATAATTTCTTGTATTGTTACAGCATTATTTTGAACCTGCCAACCGTGGTAGGCAGTGCCGTCAAAGGAAATTTTAAGTAGATATCGGCTCATAATAAACTCCGTTAAAAAATAATGTTAAACAAAAAAACAATAAAGCAGCAAATTATAAAAAATAATATGGCTAAATAATCAAATTTTTGCATTTTTAAAACTTTAAGGTGGGTTTTATTTTCGCCACCATTATAACAACGACATTCCATTGCCTCGGCTAAATCGTATGCACGTTTAACCGAAGAAATTAATAACGGAATTAAAATTGGAATAATTGATTTAATTCTTTGAATTAATTTTCCGTTTTCAAAATTTACTCCCCTTGCTTTTTGTGCATTCATAATTTTTTGAGTTTCTTCAACCAAGGTTGGAATAAATCTTAATGCAATGGTCATCATCATAGTCATTGTGTGAACCGCTCTGCCAAGGCCAATATATTTAAATGGTGAAAAAAGGCTTTCAAGCCCTGTTGTAATGCTGTTTGGCGATGTTGTATAGGTAAGGGCCGAGCTTATAATAATTAATAAAACAATGCGCAATGACAAAAATATTGAACGAATAATGGCGTAATCGGTTATTTTAATTTTCCAAAATTCTAAAATAATGTTACCGTCATTTGTATAAAACAAATTAATAATTGTTGTAAAAATTAAAATCGGCAAAATAAATTTTAAATTTTTAATGTACATTTTAAGCGGTATTTTGGTTGAAAAAATCAAACAAACCACAGAAACGATAATAAATACTAAAGCATAAATATTAGTTGCACAAAAAATTAAAATTAAAGAACCAAGCGTTAACAATAATTTAATTCGTGGGTCTAAGCGGTGAATTAATGAGTTGGTTGGAAAATATTGCCCTAAAGTAAAATCGTTAAGCATTATTAACACCGCCTTTGCTGTTAATTATTGCATTAACCCCCTCGTCAACGGTAATAATATTGCTTTCAAAATTAAAGCCCAATTCGTTAAGTTTTAGTAAAACATTAGTAATTAACGGAACATCTAACCCAACCGATAATAACATATTTCGGTCAGAAAAAATTTCTTTTGGTGTGCCAAACATAGCTTTTTTACCGTTATTCATAACCAAAACCTTGTCGGCAAGAAGTGCAACATCTTCCATAGAGTGTGTTACCATGATAACTGTTGCATTATATTCATTTTTGTAATCTTTAATAATATTCAAAATATTATTACGGCCTATTGGGTCTAACCCTGCGGTGGGTTCATCGAAAATGATTACTTGCGGTTTCATTGCCAAAACACCGGCAATTGCAACCCTACGCTTTTCCCCGCCCGATAAATCGAAGGGAGATTTATTAAAATAATCTTCCGAAATTCCAACCAATTTTGCTGCATTTAATACAGATTCATTAATTTCTTGCTCAGAAAAACCTAAATTTTTAGGTCCAAATGCAATATCTTTAAAAACTGTTTCGTCAAAAAGCTGATATTCAGGGTATTGAAAAACAAGCCCAATTTTAGAACGAATTGAGGAAATATTTTTTTCATCATTCCAAATGTTTTGGCCGCAAAATAAAATTTCACCCTTTGTGGGTTTTATTAGGCCGTTTAAATGTTGAACCAAGGTGGATTTGCCCGAGCCTGTATGGCCAACTATGGCTAAAATTTCACCCTTTTCAACCGAAAAACTAACATCTTCTACAGCATCGTTAAAAAAAGGAGTATTTTTACTGTAGGTGTATGTTAAATTTTTTACCTCTAAAAAAGACAATTTATTTCCTCCTAATTTTTTAAAGCAGCAGCAATTGCATTGGCGGTATCTTCCACTGATATTATACCATTATTTAAATTAAAACCATTTTTAGCAAGTTCAAAAATAAGTTCGGTGGTTTGCGGGATATCTAAACCGGCATTTTTTAAAAACTCTGGGTCAGAAAAAACTTCGGTTGGTGTGCCGTCGGCAGTGATTTCGCCGTTATTTAATACCAAAACTCTGTCGGCATATTTGGCTTGTTCCATAAAATGTGTGATTAAAACAATGGTAATTCCGTTTTCTTTATTTAATTTGTAAATGGTATTAATAACATCTTGCCTGCCTTTTGGGTCTAACATTGCGGTAGGTTCATCAAGCACAATACACTCGGGGCTCATTGCAATAACACCGGCGATGGCTATTCTTTGTTTTTGTCCACCCGAAAGTTTATGCGGCATTTCGTTTTTATGCTCATACATATTTACAGCCTTTAAGGCAGAATCTACCCTTTGGCGAATTTCTTCTTGCGGTAAACCTAGGTTTTCGGGACCAAAGGCAACATCTTCTTCAACAACCGAGGCAACAATTTGATTGTCGGGGTTTTGAAATACCATTCCAACTGTGCTTTTTACCTTTAAATCAAGTTCTTCGTTTAAGGTGTTAATGCCGTTAACTAAAACACTGCCGCTTTGTGGTTTATAAAGGCCATTCATTAATTTAGCCAAGGTGGATTTACCCGAGCCGTTATGGCCTAAAATAACCGTAAAGCTACCCTTTTTAATTTTTAAATTAAAATCTTTTAAAACAGTAAATTCGGCATCTTCTGAAGAATATTTATAGGTAACATTATTTAATTCAATTATATTTTCCATTATTTATCCTCTACCCAAATTGTTGTGCTGCCGCATGGTAAAACAAGGGGTTTATTTGTAATTTTAAGCCCAATTTCATCGGTAAAAACTGTGCCCTTTTTGCCTTTGGCAATATACATTTGGGTAATATAGTTCAAAATTGTGGGAGAAAGGCCTGTAGTGTAAGAATTTAAAAAGAAGAAAAGTGGGTTTTCACTTAAAATTTGGCCTGTAAGGTTTAAAAGTTCGGAAATTTGTTGTTCAAGTTTCCATACCTCTCCGTTAGGACCGCGTCCATAAGACGGAGGGTCCATAATAATTGCATCATATTTATTTCCACGTCTTATTTCGCGTTTAACAAATTTAAGACAATCGTCTACAAGCCACCTAACATTAGCATTACTAAGGCCCGATACTGCAGCATTCTCTTTAGCCCAGCACACCATACCCTTAGAGGCATCAACATGGGTAACCGATGCACCTGCTTTTAAGCAAGCAACGGTGGCACCGCCTGTGTAAGCAAATAAATTTAATACCTTTATTGGTCTGTTGGAGTTTTTTATAAGTTCGGCAGCATATTTCCAGTTAACTGCTTGTTCCGGGAAAAGACCTGTGTGCTTAAAGCCCATTGGTTTTAAGCGAAAGGTTAAATTATCATAGTTAATATTCCAAACATCAGGTACTTTTTTTAAGGTTTCCCAATAGCCACCGCCCGAATTTGAACGATGATATATAGCGTGCGGGTTAAACCAGCGCGGGTCGGTTTTTTCGGTATCCCACATAACTGTTGGGTCGGGGCGTATTAAAATAATATCCCCCCAGCGTTCAAGTCTTTCGCCGGCAGTGGCATCAATTAATTCGTAATCTTTAAAATCTTCTACAAAGCGCATAATTACTTCCTAATTTAAATTAATGATTGTTGCATTTTTTGGTTAGGATTTTTAATACCTAAATGTTCGTATGCTAGTTGTGTAACACAGCGGCCGCGTGGTGTGCGGGTTAAAAATCCTATTTGCATTAAGTAAGGTTCGTAAACATCCTCAATAGTAACACTTTCTTCGCCAAGCGCTGCTGCTAAAGTGTCAAGACCGATTGGGCCGCCTGCATAATTGGTAATAATGGTGTTAAGTAAACGGCGGTCAAATTCATCAAGGCCCAGTTCATCAATTTCAAAGCGTGAAAGGGCTGCTCTGGCAACCTCTTCGGTAATAAAGCCTTCAAATTCAATTTGGGCAATATCGCGCACTCTTTTTAACAACCTATTAGCAATTCTTGGAGTACCGCGTGAGCGTGATGCTATTTCTAAAGCTCCGTTTTCATCAATTTGAATGCCTAAAATTCCTGCAGAACGTTTAATAATTAAGGCAAGTTCTTTAGGAGTGTAAAGTTCCAGTCGTAAAAGAACACCAAACCTATCCCTTAGCGGTGCGGTTAATTGGCCAGAACGAGTAGTGGCGCCAACTAAAGTAAAATGAGGTAAATCAAGCCTTATAGAACGTGCAGCGGGGCCTTTGCCAATAATAATATCCACCGAAAAATCTTCCATTGCAGGATATAAAATTTCTTCAACACTGCGTGAAAGCCTATGAATTTCATCTATGAACAAAACATCGCCTTCGGAAAGGTTGGTTAAAATTGCGACTAAATCGCCCTGTTTTTCAATGGCGGGGCCCGAAGTTACCCTTAAATTAACACCCATTTCGTGAGCAATTATGCCCGAAAGTGTGGTTTTACCAAGCCCTGGTGGGCCATATAACAACACATGGTCGAGCGATTCTTTTCTTTGTAAAGCGGCTTTAATGTAAATTGTAAGATTATCTTTAGCTTTATCTTGGCCAATGTAATCATTAAGTGTTTTAGGTCTTAATGAAATTTCAATGTCGTTATCATCTGCAACAAATTCGGGGGCAATAATTCTATTTTCGAAATCAAATTCTTCCATTTATTACACCTGCCTTGATAGTTGTTTTAAAGCATTTTTAATAAGTTCTTCGGATGATAAATTTTTATCAAGTTTGCTAACGGCTTGTGATGCCTCACTTTGTGAAAAGCCAAGTGAAACAAGCGCCGCAATAGCCTCTTTAGTGTTTTGTTTGTCTAAGGCTGTGCTAACAGCCGAAATATCTAATGTGTTAAAAGTGGTTATGTTGCCTGTTTTATCTTTTAATTCAAGCACAATTCTTTGGGCTAATTTAAGGCCAACACCACTGGCCGCAGTTAAAATTTTTGCATCTTCGCCGGCAATATAAAGCAGTAAACTTTCGGGGGTAAATTGAGCAAGCAGTGCCATGCCAATTTTGGCGCCAACGCCGTTAACCGATGTTATTAACTTAAAGGTTTCAAGTTCCTCACGGGTGGAAAAACCGTATAAATCCATGGCATCTTCTTTTACAACCAAATAAGTGTGAACAAAAATTTCTTGGCCAACGGGCGGTAATTTATAGGCAGCGCTTTTAGTAATAAAGCATTTAAAACCAACCCCGCCGCATTCTATAACAATATAGTCGGGGCAGCTGTAAATTAACTTGCCGTTTAATGAAGAAATCATATTTTACCCTCCAAATAAATTTTTCCAAAAGAGGAAGCTGCGTAATTAGCATGACAAACAGCCAAAGCTAAGGCATCGGCAGTGTCGTCTGGTTTAGGAACAGCCTTTAAATTCAGAAGGCTTCTAACCATTTCCATAACCTGCTTTTTTTCGGCTCGGCCATAACCCGTAACCGATTGTTTAACCTGTAACGGCGTATATTCGTAAACCGGAACATTTGATTTTGCTGCAGCAAGCAATATTACTCCCCTTGCTTGTGCAACATCAATTGCCGTGGCAGTATTGGTATTAAAAAACAATTTTTCAATTGCCAAAGCTTCGGGGTTGTATTTTTGAATTAGTGTGGTAATTCCGTTATAAATTTGGTTAAGTCTTAAGCAAAATTCGGTTTTAGCAGGTGTTGTAACTGCTCCATATTCTAGTGGTTTAAATTTAATAGAATCTGATTCAATAACACCATAACCAATTATTGCATAACCGGGGTCAATTCCTAAAATTCTCAAATAACCATACCTATCCTATTTTAATAGGATTATTATACCATAATTTTATTATTAGAGCAATATTTTTTAATAAAATTTCCATTTTTTATTAGTTAAAATACAAAACCATAAAAAACGAGTAAAAACGAGCAAATTTAAGAAAAAACGAGCAAAAACGAGGTAATAAAATAAAATATAATATTATTAATAAAAAAATACTAAAAAAATTTAAAAAGTGTTGACATTTTAACGGTTTTAGTCTATATTTAATTCTGTAAATTTATAGCATCTGTGTTGAATGTAATTTCATGGTTGCCGCTTTAAAATAGCTAAAACTCTTTGCGGAGGAGGCAATCCGGAAAAATTACAGGTATCGCACAGAGCTGAAAAGCTTAGTGTGACACTATGTGTCCGCAAAGGGGGATGCTTAAATGTTAAAAAATAATATTGTAGAACTTAAAAACATTTCGGTTTCGTTTGATGACGAAAAGGTTTTAGACAACCTAAGTTTAGAAATTCAAGACAAGGAGTTTATAACCTTGCTTGGTCCTTCAGGTTGCGGTAAAACAACAACGCTCAGAATTATTGCAGGGTTTGTTGAACCAAATCAAGGAGACGTTTTGTTTGAGGGTAAAAAAATAAATGGTATTCCTGCCTATAAGCGCCAGGTTAATACCATTTTTCAGCGTTATGCTCTTTTCCCTCACCTTAACGTTTACGAAAACATTGCCTTTGGTTTAAGGGTTAAAAAATTAAAAGAAAACGAAATTAGCCTTAAGGTTAAAGAAATGTTAGAACTTGTTAACCTAACAGGTCTTGAAAAGCGCCGTGTTGATACCCTTTCGGGTGGCCAACAACAACGCGTGGCTATTGCAAGAGCTATTGCAAACCACCCAAAAGTGTTATTGCTTGATGAACCTTTAGCTGCGCTTGATTTAAAGCTGCGCAAAGATATGCAAACCGAACTTAAAAAGATACAACAAAAATTAGGCATTACCTTTATTTTTGTTACACACGACCAAGAAGAAGCCTTGGCTATATCTGATAAAGTTGTGGTTATGGATAGTGGTAAAATACAACAGGTTGGCACCCCACAGGACATTTATAATGAGCCAAAAAATGCCTTTGTAGCCGATTTTATTGGTGAATCTAACATATTAGACGGTGTTATGCTTGACGACTATTTAGCCGAGTTTTCAGGCGCAAAATTCAAATGCCTTGATAAAGGATTTGCAAAAAATGAGAGTGTAGATATTGTTGTAAGGCCAGAAGATGTAGACATTGTTGAGCCCGAAAAAGGCATGCTTCAAGGCGTTGTTACCTCTATTAAATTTTTGGGTGTTCACTACGAAATCATTGTAGATATCGGCGGATTTAAATGGATGATTCAAACAACAGACGGCCAAAATGTTGGCGATAAGGTTGGCCTTTATATTGAACCCGACGCTATTCATGTTATGAAAAAATCTGAATATTCCGGCAAATACGGCGATTATAGCTCATATAGCGAAGAAATTGAGCATCTTTCCGATATTATCGAGGAGGATGAAAATTGAACAAAAAGAGATTTGGCAGCCGTTTAGTTGCTGCACCGTATTATGTTTGGGCGGCCATTTTTATAATTGTGCCGTTATTTATGATGATTTACTATACAATCACCGATGTTAACGGTGTATTTACGCTCGCTAATATTATGCAATTAGGCAGGTTTAAAAAGGCTTTTGGACTTTCAATTTTATATGCCTTAATCTCAACAGTTATTACCTTTATAATTGCTTACCCTCTTGCCTATTTTATGACCAAAATTAAAATTAGCTCACAGCGTTTAATATTATTGCTTGTTGTTTTCCCAATGTGGATGAACTTCCTTATTCGTACATATTCTTGGATAACAATTTTGGCAAACACCGGTATTATAAATACTTTTTTAGGAAAATTAGGTTTAGGCCCCTTGCAGTTAATTAACACACCCGGCGCCGTTATTTTAGGTATGGTATACGACTTTTTACCTTATATGGTTTTACCAATTTATACCGTACTGTCTAAAATTGATAAATCTATGTTAGAAGCAGCCGACGATTTAGGTTGTAATTCTTTACAAAAACTGCGCAGAGTTATATTCCCGCTTTCGTTACCGGGCGTTGCATCAGGCATTACAATGGTGTTTGTGCCATCAGTCAGCACCTTTTACATAACCCAAAAATTAGGCGGCAATAAAACCATGTTCGTTGGTGATGCCATTGAATATCTGTTTAATTTGGGACCCGATTTTTATAATGTTGCCTCTGCAATTTCTTTAGTGCTCATGGTGCTGATTTTATTATGTATGGCCGTTATGAACCGCTTTTCCGAAGGCAATGAGGAGGGCGTTTTAATATGAAAATGTTTTCAAAAATTTACATTGCGCTTATCCTTTTGTTTTTATATGCCCCTATTGCAGTTATGGTTTTATTTTCCTTTAATTCTTCGGGCAGTGTGTGGGTATTTGAAAGTTTTTCTCTTGATTGGTATAAAGAGTTATTATTTAACTCCTCAATGCTAAATGCCTTAAAACACACAATAATAATTGCTGTGTTATCGGCAATCATTTCTACCGTAGTTGGCACTGCTGCTTCGGTTGGAATTTTGGCTTTAAGAAAAAAAGTTACCAAAAGTTTAGTAATGTCGGCCACTAATATTCCGCTTATGAATGCTGATATTGTTACCGGTATTTCGTTAATGCTTTTGTTTGTATTTTTTGGCAAATTATTAGGATTACACGAATCTTTAGGTTTTATAACCGTTTTAGTTGCTCACATAACCTTTAATTTACCCTATGTTATTTTATCAGTTATGCCAAAACTAAAACAAACCGATTCAAGTTTGTCTGAAGCCGCTTTAGACCTTGGTTGCACCCCTTTACAAGCATTTTTTAAGGCAGTTTTACCCTCAATTTCATCGGGTATTTTTAGCGGTTTTATAATGGCGTTTACCCTTTCCCTTGACGATTTTGTTATAAGTTATTTTACCTGCGGCCATTACCAAACACTCCCTATTGTTATTTACAATATGACCAAAAAAACCGTTACGCCCGACGCTTACGCACTTTCCACCATAATTTTTGTTGTAATTTTTGTACTTTTAATATTATATAATACCGTACAAAATAAAAGCTCCGTTAAGGAGGCCACAAAAATATGAAAAAATTATTATCCGTTTTATTAATTGTTATAATTATTACTTGTTTGTTTAGCGGCTGCGGTTATGAATATTTTGAGTTAGACCTTAAGGGTGATTATACTAATAATATTGAAAACAAGGTTTTAAATGTTTATAACTGGGGCGAATATATTTCCGATGGCAGCGAAGGCAGCCTTGACACTATCAAAGAGTTTGAAAAAGCCACCGGCATTACAGTTAATTACTCTACATTCGACAGCAATGAAACTATGTATTCTCAACTTAAAAACGGCGGCGTTTCTTATGATATTATAATTCCATCCGACTATATGATAGAACGCCTTAAAAATGAAAATATGCTTAAAAAATTAGATTTTTCATATCTTACTAACTATAATTTAATAGATGAAAAATATAAAGGCATTTTTTACGATGAATTAAACGAATATACCGTTCCTTACAGTGTTGGTTTGGTTGGTTTAATTTATAATACCGACATTGTTACTGAAGAGTTAGATAGTTGGTCGGCCATGTGGGATGAAAAATACAGGAACAATATATTAATGTTTAACAACCCCCGCGACGCCTTTGCAATTGCTCAATTTATGTTAGGTCAAGACATCAACTCTTTAAACAAATCCGATTGGGATAAATCTAAAGAACTATTAATTAAACAAAAACCTCTTTTACAGTCATATGTAATGGATGAAGTTTATGGTAAAATGGAAACCGGCGAAGCCGCAATTGCCCCCTATTATGCCGGCGATTATTTAACCATGTATGAAACAAATGAATCTTTGGCTTTTTGTTACCCAAAAGAAGGAACTAATATTTTCGTAGATGCTATTTGCATACCGGAATCTGCTAAAAATTACGAAGCAGCAATGCTCTTTATTAATTTTTTATTAGAACCCGACATTGCATTAGCCAACGCTGAATATATTGGTTATGCTTCGCCAAACACAGCAGTTGTTAATAATCCCGAATATTATTACTACCAAAACGAAATTTTATATCCTTCCGACATTGATTTACCTAAAACTCAATATTTTACCGATATTAACAACGATATAAGGCTTTATTACGAAAACCTTTGGATAGATGTTAAACTTCATTAAACAAAAAAGCAGCAGTGAAAACTGCTGCTTTAACATTTTTATTCATAATTTCATAAAATAATATGAGGTGGAATTATGTATAACCAAAATAACAATAAAAATAATGTAATAAAACCTGTTGAAAAAATTGCACAAAATTTAATACCAAACTATTTAAAAAAACATATTGGCAGAAAAATTTTAATTGAGTATGACACCCAAAACAACATAAAAGAAATTTATGGGCAGTTAATTAGTGTTGGAGATGACTATATTGTTATAAAACTGCCAACCGAAAAGTTAAGCACTGCTCTTTTTAAAAACAATTATATTAAAAAAATCATAATGCAATTTGATTAAAAAAAGGCTTGAGGATTTTAAAAATCTTCAAGCCTTTATCTTGCCATTGGGTGAAATTTTTTGTAAGCAGAAACATATTTATTCTTCATAATTTGGGCATAAACCTGAGTGGAAGAAATATCGGCGTGGCCTAACATTTCTTTAATGTCGGTAAGTTGTGCGCCATTTTCTAACAAATGTGCCGCAAAAGAATGCCTTAATGTGTGTGGTGTGATATCTTTTTTAATTTTTGCAGAAGTGGCATATTGTTTAATAATTTTCCAAAAGCCTTGGCGGGTCATAGGTTGTCCACTCATATTAGTAAATAAAAACTCAATATCGGTGTTAGTAACCATAACACTTCTAACATTGTTTAAATATTTAGAAATACTTTTAACAGCCTCGGGGTAAATTGGAATAATTCGTTCATTTTTGGCCGAATGCATATGTAATAAACCAATGTTTAAATTAATATCTGAAACTTTTAAAGAAATTAGCTCAGAAACTTTAATTCCGGTTGCATATAAAAGTTCCAACATTGCTTTGTCGCGGCAACTTTTAAAATCGTTGCCATCGGGTTGGTTAAGTAACTTAAGCACTTCTTTATTAGTTAATATTTCGGGCAATTTTTTGGTAGTATGGTTGCTTGAAATATTTTTCATGGGGTTATTATCAATAATTCCTATACTATTTAAAAATTTAAAATAACACCTTAAAGAAGCGTATGTTCTGGCAATGCTGGATTCGCTTTGACCCGAACTTAACATATATGCAGAATATTTTTTAATAAAATCGGGGTTAATGTTTGAAATATTTTTAAGAGTAGTTATATTGCAATAATTAATGAACTTTTCAATATCGCGGTTGTAAGACTCAACGGTATTTGCCGATGATTTTTTTTCATTTATTAGGTAGTTTTTAAACTCATTAACAAAACCGTTCATTCTTTCACATCCTTTAAATATCAAAAAATTTTATAAACGAAACCGACATAACGGCATCTATCATTGCTGCAAAAATAAATAATACAAAAATTAATAAAAATTTTTTACAATAATTTTGAAAAAAATTATATAAATTAACCACCTGACCGCCAGGCATAGATATTCTTGCTAATAAAAGTGAAAAATTAAAGGCATTTCTGCCTAAAACGAATAAAGCAATAGCACAAAATAGCATTGTTGGAATTAATAATAATGAATTAAAAGCAATGCCCTTAAGCATATAATTCATATATAAAAACCCGGAAAATATGCCATATTTAAAACCAAAAAAGCAAATTACAAGCGGTGTTAAGGCAATACCTATAAAAGATGTTCCGCACAAAAAAACAATTAATGCGAACGGTAAAATATCTAAAATAGATATTAAAAAAACCTTAAAAATTTTATTATTTTGCCTAACAGTTTTAAAAACATTAAATTCTTCTAAGGCAATGCCTTGTATCGTTGTGTTTTTTGCTACCCAAAAGGTTCCTAAAGTTAAACCAATTATAAAGACAATAGCAAAAATTATTACTAAATAATTGCCCTTTACAGAATTTAAAAATTTAGAATTCCTTAAATTTATCACGGTTGTTCTTTTCATATCTTGTTCCTCCAATAAAATATATGAATTTAAGGGACAAGATATTACTAAATACAAGATTTAGAATTAAAAAATTTTTATATTCAATATATGGTATAAAAACGAGTATTATGTAACCTTAAAGCAAAAATAAAAAACCACACATTAGTGCGATTTTAAATAAAAATTCGAAAAAAAACTTGCTATAGCTATATTATACACGATTTTAAAATTATGTCAACCATAATATTTTTTGTTTTAAAATGTTATGTAAACTTATTATGTAAACCATACAATATATTGTAACCCTCCCTTTATGTAAACCTACAATTAGTAATTCTGATTGAAAAATTTATTAAATTATGTTATAATTTTTTTATAATAAATAAAGGATGATAAATTATGAATTCTAAAAACACAGTTGTTATAACCGGCGCCTCAAAAGGTATTGGCGCACACATGGCAATATATTTTGCTGAAAAAGGTTATAATGTTGTTATTAACTACAATATGTCAGCAGAGTCTGCCCTACTGCTTAAGAATTCTTTGGCGCAAAATGGATGCTCTGTAATGGCGCAAAAGGCTAATGTTGCAAATAAATTAGAGGCTGATTTATTAATTAAAGAAACTTTATATAAATTTGGCTCGGTGGATATTTTAATAAATAACGCAGGAATATCTTCACAAAAATTGTTTACAGATATTTCTGAAAACGAATGGAATAATATGATAAATGTTAATTTAACAGGTGTATTTAATTGTACACAGGCAGTACTTCCGACCATGATAAATAACAAATTTGGCCGTATAATTAATATTTCTTCGGCTTGGGGTGTTACGGGTGCTTCGTGCGAGGTGCATTATTCTGCTGCAAAAGCCGGTGTAATAGGCCTTACAAAAGCCCTTGCTAAAGAGGTTGGCCCCAGCGGTATTACGGTAAATTGTATTGCCCCCGGCATAATTGATACACAAATGAATTCGCATTTGACCACCGATGAACTCGAAGATTTTACCAATTCCCTACCCATTCAAAGAATTGGAAACACAATCGAAATCGTAAAGACTGCTGAGTTTTTAGCATCAGACTTTGCAGGATATATTACAGGCCAAACAATTTGTGTTGATGGCGGTTTAACCATATAAAAAAGGCGGCTTTAAGCCGCCTTTATTTTATTTCTGCAATGGTAACTCCGTTTTCGCCTTCTCCAAAAAGGCCTAACCTAAAGGTTTTGATATATTTATTAGTTTTTAAATATTTATGAACAGCAGCTCTTAAAACACCGGTACCTTTACCATGTATAATTGTAAAACTGCCAATATTACACATTATTGCATTGTTTATAAATCTATCCAATTCAATAATGGCTTCGTCGCTTGCCATTCCCCTTAAGTCGAGTTCAGTTGTGGCAGAACGCTCTAATTTTGAAGGCACCGTTAATGTCTTGCCTTTTTGATTTTTTTGCGGTGTATTATTTAACAGCATTAAATTCTCAAAGCTTACCCACATTTTAAGGTTTCCCGCAGCAATTAAGGCTTTTTTGTTTTTTAAAGACACTTCTTCCACTGTGCCGTTTTTAGAAATATCAATAATTTTAACATTATCGCCTACAACTAATTCGCGTGGCAACACATAATTTCCTTTTAAATTTTTACTAACGGGATTAGCATCATCGTGCATGGCATTAATGGTATTTTTAACAATACTTTTTGCAAATTTATATTTATCGGACGCATTTTGTGAAGTGAATTGTTTTTTAATCTCCTCTAATTCATTAAGCATATTATCCGATTTTTGTTTTGTGTTATCTATAATGCGCATGGCATCGTATTTTGCTTTTTCTAAAACTGCATCGTAATTTTTTTGCGCATTATTTAATTTTAATTCCAGTTCTTGCTTTTCTTTAAGCAGGGCTGTTTTAATTTCTTCAATTTCCAGGCCTTTTTTTGCAGTTTTAATTCTTTCTTTTTCTAAGGCTTCAATAATACTTTCAAATTTAACATCTCTTTTATTAATAAAACCCTGAGCATCTTTAATAATTTGGTTATTAAGCCCCAATTTTTCAGAAATTGCAAATGCATTAGACCTGCCCGGAACACCAATATTTAACCTATATGTAGGCTTTAAATGTTCAATATCGAATTCACAACTCGCATTTTCTACACCGTCAGTTTCAAGGGCATAGGTTTTAAGTTCGGCATAATGGGTGGTAGCAACCGTTTTGCAGGTTTTATTGGCCAAATAAATTAAAATAGATTTAGCCAGCGCAGCACCTTCTATTGGGTCGGTGCCCGAGCCTAATTCATCAATTAAAACAAGGCTATCAGGGGTTGCTGAGTTAATAATTGAAATAATATTAACCATATGTGAAGAAAAGGTAGAAAGTGATTGTTCAATGCTTTGCTCATCGCCAATGTCTACCAAAATTTTGTCGAAAACAGCAATTTCGGTGCCACTGTCGGCCGGAACCATTAAACCACACATTGCCATTAAGGTTAATAAGCCAATTGTTTTTAATGTTACGGTTTTACCGCCTGTGTTGGGGCCTGTAATAATTAAGCTATTATAGGTTTTGCCAAGGGTTAAACTAATGGGAACAACTGTTTTGGGGTTAAGCAGTGGGTGGCGTGCTTTATTTAGCACTACCCTGCCGTTTGTATTAATATTAGGCAAAACAGCATTCATTTTATATGCTAAGGATGCTTTTCCGAAAATTAAAGCCAATTTAACAATTAAGTTATAAGAGTTAATTATACTGTCAGCAAAACTTGCAGCTTTAAGTGATAAATCGGTTAAAATTCTTTCAATTTCTTCGCGTTCTTTGGCCATTAAAACCCTAATATCATTATTAATTTCTACAACGGCCATTGGTTCTACAAACAAGGTAGCCCCCGAAGCCGATGTATCGTGTACAATGCCCGGTAAATTTGCCCTGTGTTCGCTTTTAACAGGAACAACAAATCTACCATCGCGTTGGGTTATAATGCTTTCTTGCAAAAATTTAGACTGGTTTCCGTGCACAATTTTATCTAACTTTTCCCTGATGTTATTAGAGGCAACTGTAATTTTACGCCTAATGTTAAATAATTCGGGCGAAGCATTATCATTAATAGATTCGTCATTATTAATACAAGAAAATACAGTGTCTTCAAAAAACTTGTTGGGTATTAAATTATTAAAATAACCATCTAAACAGGTTTTTTCATTTATTTTAACATTTTCACGCCAAACCTTAATGCGTCTAATAACCCTTAAGGTTTCGGCAATTCTTAAAAGTTCCATTGGATTTAAAACTGCGCCCAAAACAGCTCGTTTAAGTGGTTCAACGCAGTTGCCCGAAACCAAAAAAGAAGGCATTACGCTAATGCCCAACATTTTATAAGCAGCATAGGTTTGTTCCAAACTTTTAATAACATTATTTTGGTTAAAATTAGGCTTTAAGGTTTTAGCAAGATTTGCGGCATCGGCAAGCGAAATTTCGTTTGCCAACATATCTAAAACTTTATCTAATTCTAATGTAGAATAATATTTTTGAAAATTCTTTGTCATAATTTCTCCTAAATAATACTTTTATAAAAATTTAATGTATTATATTGGCGGTCGGTTTGATAAATTAAGTAATTTTCTGTAATTATGTTTAATTGTTTTGCGCTCTCTGGCGGAATCGAAAAATTAAAAAGTTTACCAAAATCGGAATAAACAATATGCCTTAATGCAGAAAGTATTGTTTGGTTTAACAAATAATTCGAATTAACAGATTTACAATTATTACAACAAATTTCGCCGTTTTCTATTGAAAAAGACATAATTTCATCGTCAAATTTCCCACATTCGCTGCAAGCTAATAAATTTGGCATATAACCGGTAATAACCATGGTGCGCATTTCGAATATAGATTTTAAAATAGTGTTATCTATATTCCCTTTGCACAAAAAATTAAGAGTGTTTAAAACAAGTCTTAACTGCTCGTCGGCCGGTGTTTCTTCGGGCGAGAGTGTAGCAGTAAGTTCACAAAAATATTGCGCTAACGCTAAATTTTCAATGTCAGAAGATAAATTAAAGAAACTGTTAATTAATGCAGCATCTTTAACTTTATATGTATCACCCGAGCGAGTAAGTAATAAATCGGAATAGCAAAAAAGGCTGGTGGCAGCGTGGTTCTTGTGGCCTACCTTTTTAGCACCCGATACAAATGCCTTTACAACACCTAGATTTTTGGTTAACAAGGTAACCAAACGGTCATTTTCCCGTATATCCATTACCTTTATTATCAGTGCCGGAGTTGAAATTTGCATTTTTTACCTCCGAATTATTTTTAATATTACTGTATTCTAAATAACTGGCAATTTTGCCATCGTTAATAAATTTATTCCAAGCTTCTGTAAGGTTCATTATTTATACCTCCAAAGATTATATAAATAATTTAACCTGTCAATTATTATATATTTAAGGAAAAATTAACTAATCTAACCCTAAAGTATGTATAACAGATTGCCTGTTGCGCCAATCTTCCTTAACCTTAACCCAAAGTTTTAAATTTGTTTTAATACCGAAAAATTTTTCAATATCAATTCTGGCCTTTGTGCCAATATTTTTAAGCATTACTCCGTTTTTACCAATAATTATGCCTTTATGAGAATCTTTTTCGCAATAAATGGTTGCTTCAACCTCTAAAATTGGTTCGTTTTGCATATTATCGCGTTCAAAAAATCGGTCGATAGTAACGGCAATACCGTGCGGTACTTCGCTAGAAAGGGTTCTTAATAATTTTTCTCTAATAAGCTCGGAAACCATAACAGAATCGGGTTGGTCGGTAACATCGTCGGCGCCAAAAAAATGAGCAGATGGTGTTGTAAATTTCAAGACTTCGTTAATAATAATATCAACACCGTTGCCGCTTTTTGCGGAAAACGGTACTATTGCAGAAAAATCAAATTTTTGTGCATAGGCATTAATTATGGTTAATAATTCTTCTTTGTTTTCAAGTAAATCTATTTTATTAATTCCCAAAACTGTGGGGATTTTTTGTTTTTTTAGGGTTTCAATCAATTCCAATTCGGCCATTGGTAAGTTATTGGAATCAAACTTAAAGCGTGGAACAGCCTCAACAATAAGCAATGCTGCATCAATGTCGGTAATGCCATCGCTCACGGCTTTCATCATTTTTTCACCTAAAACATTTTTAGGCTTATGAAAACCTGGGGTATCAATAAAAACCAATTGAGAATTATCAATTGTTTTAACACCCATTATTTTTGTGCGAGTAGTTTGGGGTTTATTTGATACAATAGAAACTTTTTGA
Source organism: Acutalibacteraceae bacterium (assembly GCA_045651765.1). Taxonomy (GTDB): domain Bacteria; phylum Bacillota; class Clostridia; order Oscillospirales; family Acutalibacteraceae; genus SIG565. The sequence continues at coordinate 142,165 of JAZRSY010000024.1, forward strand.
CCTAATGCCTTGTTTAAAAAAGAGGATTTTCCAACATTGGCACGGCCAATAATACTAATAAATGCCGATTTTGTTTCCATAATTCACCTATTCCTTTACTACAGAAAGTCCTAAACGCGATAAAATTGTTTCTTCTTTTTCGCGCATTTTAACGGCTTGAATTCCGCCTGCAACATGGTCGTACCCCAACAAATGCAGCATGGAATGCACCGTTAAAAAAGCAATTTCACGCTCAAGCCCATGGCCATATAAATCAGCTTGAGCAAATGCGTGTTCTGTAGAAATTACAATATCGCCCAACATCTTATTATTAGTTTCGGGGTTAATATCAAAAACGCCGTTTTCACCCAAAGGAAATGATAAAACATCGGTAGAATTTTCAATATTTCTAAAATCTATATTCATTTGTTTAATTGTATCATCATCAACAAAAGTAACATTTACTTCACAGTCAGAATTAAAATTTTCTTGCTTTAGGGTTGCAATGCAAGATTTTCTAACCAAAAGTCTAATACCTGTTGGAAGTTTAACTGATTTTTGCCTATCGGCAATATTAACCTTAACCTTAAACATTCTTATTTCCTCTTTCTTCGCGTTTTTCATAGGCGTTTATAATAGCTTGTACCAGTTTATGCCTAACAACATCGCGCCCAGATAATTTAATTATTGCAATATCTTCAATATTTTTAAGCACCAAAATTGCCTCTTTTAAGCCTGATTTTTTACCGCTTGGTAAATCAATTTGTGTAATATCGCCTGTTACGACAATTTTAGAGCCGTTTCCTAAACGGGTTAAAAACATTTTCATTTGTTCGCAAGTGGTGTTTTGTGCTTCATCTAAAATAATAAAACTGTCATCTAAAGTTCGGCCGCGCATATATGCCAGTGGTGCCACCTCAATATCACCACGTTCCTGGCAGCGCAAAAACATATCGGCACCCATCATTTCATATAAGGCGTCATATAATGGTCTTAAATATGGGTCCACCTTTTGTTGTAAATCGCCCGGTAAAAAACCAAGGCTCTCTCCTGCTTCTACGGCGGGGCGCGTTAAAATAATTCGGTTAATTTGCTTAGACCTAAACGCCGCAACGGCCATTGCCACAGCCAAATAGGTTTTACCCGTACCTGCTGGGCCAACGCCAAAGGTAATAGTATTATTTTTGATAGCCTGAACATATTTTTGTTGGCCAATGGTTTTCGGTTTAACCGGCTTACCTCTTGTGGTAACGGCAATACATTGCATATTTTTTAATTGGTTAGCAGCAGTTATATTACCGTCATCAGCTAAATTCATAATGTATTCAATATTTTGTTTTGTTATAATTTCGCCTTTATTAACAAGTGAAACCAAAACATCTATAACTTCTGCCACCAAATCTACAGCGTTGTCATCCCCAAAAATTTTAATGTAATCTGAATGGGCAGTTATTAGCACATTATAGCGTTTTTCAAGCAAACGAATATTTTCATCGTAATTACCAAAAAGCGCTGCAATATGTTCAATATCGTTAATTTTAATATTCTTTTCCGTTTTTTTCACGCTCCAAATAATATATATATTTATTATATCATACTTATTGTTAATTTGAAACATCAAATAATAAATTTTCTTTAACTCCAACATTTTTCACATATCTTATATGATATTTTAAAATTATTTCATTATCAGTTTCGTTAATTTCTCTGAATATAATTTGTTTCTCTTGTGCTTCAATAGTATTAAATTGTTCATCAATTTTACCGGTTAATTCACTTAATAATTCCTCACGGGTAAAAATGATATTTTCTTTATTTAGAAAATTAAATGTTTTCTTATATAATTTTATTGGCATTTTTTCTCCGAATAAATATAAATTTTTATAACCGCCTTCGGCAACAAAATCACCCTTTACCTGCCCTAAATATAATGGTATTTTAACATTAAAAATTTCCAAAACATATTTATTTAATTTATTTCCGTTTAAATAAGTATTTTCCCGGGAAAATTTTCCTTTAACCTCAATGATGTCAGAAATTTCTGCTAAAATGTGAGCTTTGGCCTCTACAAATTTATTATTACTGCCATAGTTTTCAATGCCACTTACTAAAATATCGCCTTTAATAAAAGCATCGCCTTTTTTAACCTCAGCAGAACCCGTTTCAACATAAATCTCTTTTACTGAACCGGAATAATCAGCAATTATATTTGCGGGGCTATTTTTATTGTTTTCTTTATTAATTTCGGTAACATTAACCGTTATTTTAGAACCTTCTATATTTAACGAGCTCCATGATAAATCATTGCACTTTAATAACAATTTTTCTCTCATTTGCTGCATATTTAAACCCTTTAGTTTTATACCGTTTTTAATTCCAATTTCTTGGCAAGCTGTCAAAATTTCGCTTTCGCTAATATTTTTATTGCCACTAACAGTAACATTCCAACAAAACAAACTTAAACCGTTAATTATAACAAAAAACAAAATAAGCCCCGCAATCAAGCCTATTCTTTTTATATATTTTTTTATAATAAATGGCAAACCAAATTTATTTAAAATTTTAATTTTAACGCGTATATTTCCTTTAATTTTTTTAATTCTTTTAAAATCTTTTATTAATACACATAATTCGATTTTATTTTTATATTTTTTAATATTCCAAAAATTTATATTGTTAACCGAAAATAAATTTATAATTTTTTCACAAAAATCTCCAAAAATGCAAATTTCAACATAACCAACAATAAATTTGTATAAATTTATAATAAGCATATTTACCCCTAAAAACAAAATTCGGTTGAATTGATTTTACCTAAAACAGTAATTTGACTCTCATTAAAATTTGTAATTTTAAAATCTGAACCTAAAAAAATAATATATCCTTTTTTAACACTAATTTTAATAAAATTTTCATCATACTCCATAATTCCAACAGCGCCCTCAATTTGCACCTGTTTGTTACCAAAAAAACTAATACTCGGCAAGCCTAAGGAAGAAAACTCGGGCAAATCGTTAGAATAATTTAAGAATTTAAGTTTATTATTAGACTTTTTTAAATTAGTTTTAATTTTTTTCATTATTAACACCAAACTTTCTAATTAAAGTTATGTTAAATATATATTAATAATTCATAATATAAATTTAGGTGGGGTAAAATGTTGTTGTTTATTAACAAATTTAAAGAAATATTATTTTTAATTTTAATTTTAGGTTTTGCTTTCCTTTTAATAATAAATCCAACAATAGCCAGATATTCGGCTTATGAAGGCATAAAAATTTGCGGGAGTGTACTTATTCCCTCTTTATTTCCTTTTACGGTTATTTCGGTTTTTTTACATAAAACTAGCCTATTAAACATTTTGCCGGTCCCAAAAAAATTTTCTCATTACAAAACAGTTTTAGGCATTTTTTTAATATCAATTATAGGCGGTTATCCAATAGGAGCAAAAATAATTAGCGAAGAATACAAAAATAAAAATATAAACAAATCAACCGCAAACCACTTATTATATTCTTGCGTTTGTGGTGGACCATCGTTTATAATATTAACAGTGGGTTGCGGTATTTTTAAATCGCTTAAATTAGGGTTAATATTTTATATATCTAATGTTTTAAGTTCATTAATTATATTTATTTTTTTTAAAAATAAAATTACAGTTTCAAAAAATTATAAAAACTCAAACAATAATATATCAACAAGTTTTGTTGATTCAGTCGCAATTTCAAGCAGCACAGTTTTAGACATTTGTTCATATGTAATTTTGTGTTCAACCTTTATTGGAATTATTAAAAACAGTAGTTTAAATTACTTTTTTAAAAATTTAATAATAAGCGTTACCGAAATTACTAATGCTACAATTAATATAAGAAATATATATCTAATATCATTTCTTTTGGGGTTTGGCGGACTTTGCGTAATTTTACAACTATTTTCGCAAACCTATATCATAAACCCGAATTTTATTAAAATTATTATTTCTCGCATAATTAATGGTGTGTTATCGGTGTTTTTTACCTTTATAACCCTTAAAATTTGGCCAGTAACAATCGAAACTTTTAGCAATAACGGTAATTTAAACTTAGTTTTAACAAAAAATTCAATTGTTTCTGTAACGGTTATTACTGTAACTGTTGTTTTATTTTTAATAAGTGTTAATAACAAAAAATTTTGCGGAAAATTTTTAATAGATATTTTTTAAATTTTATATTGACAAAACCGCTTTTTGTGGTATAATACTTGCATATGCGGTGGATGTAGCTTAGTTGGTTAAAGCGCCAGTTTGTGGCACTGGAGACCGTGGGTTCGAGTCCCATCTTCCACCCCATTCTTAAAATTTATTGGGGTGTCGTCAAGCGGTAAGACACAGCACTTTGACTGCTGCATTCGTAGGTTCGAATCCTGCCACCCCAGCCAAAAAAGTATTCATTAAAATTTAGGTTTTAATGAATACTTTTTTTATTACAATTTTTAGTTTTTTTAGTTAAATTTACCTTAAATATTTATTTGCTGATTGCTAAAAATAAAATCACAAACGCAAAAAAATATTTAAGGAGTGAAAAGAAATGGCAAAGAACGTAGTTCCAGAGGCTAAAGAGGCTCTTAACCGTTTTAAGATGGAAGCTGCTAACGAAGTTGGCGTTAATCTTAAACAAGGTTATAACGGAGACTTAACAGCTAAACAGGCTGGTTCAATCGGTGGTCAAATGGTTAAAAAAATGATTGAATCTTACGAAAACAGCATGAAATAGTTGATATATTTAGAAGGGGCACTCCAACAGGGGTGCCCTTTCGTTAAAAAAGTTGTTTAAAATGAATAAATTATAAAGTTTAGCTCAAAATAAAAACAAAGGAGTTGATATTATGTTAGACCGAATTTGTCTTATTTTGATAATTATTGGTTCACTTAACTGGGGCAGCGTTGGATTATTTCAATTCGATTTAGTTGCTTGGATTTGTGGTTCCAGTGAATCAATAGTGGCCAGAATAATCTACACAGTTATTGCCTTAGCAGGTGTTTGGTGTATTTCGTTATTATTCAGAGAACGTAATAATGTAATTTCCGAATAAAATAAAAAAGCACTTCGTATGAAGTGCTTTTTTTATGGTGACCCATCGGAGATTCGAACTCCGGACACCTTGATTAAAAGTCAAGTGCTCTGCCAGCTGAGCTAATGGATCGTAATTTTTGACAGCCATATTATTATAACAACCTAAACCCGTATTGTCAACACTTTTCTTTAGTATTTTGCCAAATTTTTTAAAAAAATTTCCCCACAACATAAAAATTGTGGGGAAAATTTTAAAATTTATTATTTAACAACAATATTAACCAGTTTTTTAGGAATATAAATCTCTTTAATAACTGTTTTTCCGTTTATTTCGGCTGCAACGGCTTGTTCTGCTTTAGCGGCAATAATTGCGTCTGCTGCAGAAATATCGGCAGCTACATTAATTCTGGCCCTAATTTTGCCATTAACCTGCACAGCTATTTCAACGGTTTGCTCAACACACTTAGATTCATCATATTTTGGCCACTCTGCTTCATTTAACATACCGCCAAAATTAGCATTTACCCACATTTCTTCGGTAATATGTGGTGCGAATGGATTTAAGAGCAAGAGCAATGTTTTAAGTTCATCTCGTGTGATTTTACCGCTTGACGCAATTATATTAAGCAACGCCATCATGGCTGCAATTGCAGTGTTCATTTTAAGGCCTTCAATATCTTCGGTTACCTTTTTAATGGTGCGGTGCATTTCGGCTTCAATTTCGGGCCTAAAACCTAAATCTTCGGTCATAATATCTGCTAAAGCCCAAATTCTGTCTAGGAAGCGTTTGCAGCCTTTAATAGATGCAGAACTCCAAGGTGCAGCCTTTTCAAAATCGCCAATAAACATTTCGTAAAGACGCATTGTGTCGGCACCGTAATCGCGCACAATATCGTCAGGGTTTACAACATTACCCCTTGATTTTGACATTTTTTCACCATTCTCGCCCAAAATCATACCGTGGCTTGTGCGCTTAGCATAGGGTTCCGGATTAGGAACAACGCCAATATCATATAAAAATTTATGCCAAAAACGGCTGTATAACAGGTGCAGTGTGGTATGCTCCATACCGCCGTTATACCAGTCAACCGGACCCCAATATTCTAAAGCCTCTTTAGAAGCCAGGGCGTTTTTATTGTGTGGGTCGCAATATCTTAAGAAATACCACGAAGAACCTGCCCATTGTGGCATTGTGTCGGTTTCGCGTTTGGCGTTCCCCCCGCAGCAAGGGCATTTTGTGTTAACCCAATCTTCCATTTTAGCAAGTGGAGATTCGCCGTTATCGGTTGGTTCGTAGGAATCCACATTAGGTAATAACAAGGGCAATTCGCTTTCATTAAGCGGTACATAACCACATTTTTCGCAATAAACAATCGGAATAGGCTCGCCCCAATAGCGTTGGCGTGAAAATACCCAATCACGCAATTTAAAATTAGTTTTGACATAGCCTATGCCCTTTTCGGTAAGCCAAGCTTGCATAGCTTTTTTGGCTTCTTCAACACTAAGACCTGTTAAAAAGCCTGAATTTACCATTTTACCTTCATTGCAATCGGTGTAAGCTTCTTTTGAAACATCGCCACCGGCAACAACCTCAATAATAGGTAAATTAAATTTATTGGCAAATTCCCAGTCGCGTGTGTCGTGGCCGGGCACAGCCATGATAGCACCGGTGCCGTAAGAAATTAAAACATAATCGGAAATAAAAATTGGTATTTCGGTGTTGTTTACGGGGTTGATTGCCTTAACACCCGAAAGCATTACACCGGTTTTTTCTTTAGCAAGTTCGGTTCTTTCAAAATCGGATTTTTTGGCTGCTTTAACCTGATAATCACGCACTTCGTTAATGTTGGTAATTTTATCGGCCCATTTTTCAATTAAAGGATGTTCGGGCGACATTACCATATAAGTTACGCCAAATAAAGTGTCGGCACGGGTGGTGTAAATTTCAAATTCATCACCAATAGTTGTATTAAATTTAACCTGTGTGCCAAAAGAACGACCAATCCAGTTTCTTTGTTGTGTTTTAACGCGGTCAATAAAATCTACGGTATCAAGGCCATCTAATAACTTGTCGGCATATTCTGTAATTTTAAGCATCCATTGGCTTTTAACCTTATGTACAACCTCGCTGCCACAACGCTCGCAAACACCGTTAACAACCTCTTCATTTGCCAAAACACACTTACAAGATGTGCACCAGTTAACCGACATTTCTTTTTTATAGGCAAGGCCGTGTTTATAAAGTTGCAAGAAAATCCACTGTGTCCATTTGTAATAATCGGGGTCAGTGGTGTTAATTTCCCTGCTCCAATCAAACGAAAAGCCTAAAGATTTTAATTGTTTTTTAAAGTTGGCAATATTATTTTTTGTAACAACTTCGGGGTGAATGTGGTTTTTAATGGCAAAATTTTCGGTTGGCAAACCAAATGCATCCCAACCCATTGGATATAGCACATTAAAGCCCTGTAAACGCTTTTTACGGGCAACAATATCGAGCGCAGTGTAAGACCTTGGGTGGCCAACATGAAGGCCCTGGCCTGATGGATAAGGGAACTCTACAAGGCCGAAAAATTTAGGTTTAGAGTAATCTTCCCCTACCTTAAATGTTTCTTTTTCATCCCAAATTTTTTGCCATTTGCTTTCAATTTCGCTAAAGTTGTATTTCATAATTAATTCTGCTCCTGTTCGCTTATTAAAATAGAGTTAAGGTCAATGGGCTCGCCATCGCTCCACATTTTATCAAGATTGTAAAATTCACGAGCTTCGCGGCTCATAACATGCACTATAACGCTGCCGTAATCGAGCAACACCCAACCTGTTGCCTTGCCTTCAATGTGGTGTACCGAAACACCTTGCTCGCTTAATTTAAACTCAACTTCATCTGCCAAGGCTCTAACATGGGTTGAAGAGGTTGCCGTGGCAAGTAAAAAATACTCGGTTAAAACGGTTAAGTCATCCACCTTTAAGGCTGCTAAATCAAGTGCCTTTTTTTCATTTAAGGCATTAGCGGCAATGGTTAATATTTTTTTAGAATCCATTAATTTTTCTCCTTCTTTACAACTTCGTTATAAGCTAAAACAGTATCTAAATGAATTTGTGCCTTTTTATCCCTCAGTTCGTTAATTGTATAATTCAAGGCATATTCCATAGCCGATTCTAAAGAAATATCAACTAAATTTCGCATTACATCAACATCGGGGTAATCGCGGTCGGATGATGTAAAATCGGCAAGATACAATATTTTTTCGAATTTACTCATATTTTGCTTGGCGGTTGTGTGATACCTAACGGCCGAGATAATTTCGGGGTCGTTTATATTTAGAATATTTTCAATATAAGCAGCGCCCGACACTGCATGCCAAAGCTTTTCGGAATTTTTTGTTACATTATCTAGCATTATACCAAACTGATTAAATATTTGCAACTGCTCTTGTTCGGGTGTGTTTTTGGTAATATCGTGCAAAAGCCCTGCTAAATAGGCCTTTTCGCAGTCGGCGTTATATTTAATTGCTAAGCGTTTGGCTTCATCGGCAACTGCTAATGAATGAGCGTAACGCTTTTGAGTTAGCCTTTGCTTTAAAATATCCTTATATTTTGCGTAGTCCATATCATTCTCCAATATAAAGTTCGTTATCCTTTATATAATTATAAACCGATTTGGGTAAATAATTTAATAAAAATTCTTCGTTCGATATATTATTTTTAATTTGAGTTGATGAAATATCGGTAATTTCGCCATCTAAAACCGTAATATCACCGCCTTCATTTAATAAATTTTTAACGGCATTATCAAAATCGGTTTTATTTATTCCAGCCCTGCGAACAGCAATAATTTCAGCTAAAGTTAAAATATCTTTGTATCTGTACCATTCTTTAAACGACACAATCATATCGCCGCCGCACACAAAGGCTAACTTAATGTTTGGGTTTTCACTTTTGAACTTTTTAAGGGTTTCATAGGTGTAGCTTTTGCCACCCCTAATAAGTTCCAAATCACTAACTGTAACATTTTCAAGTCCAGACACTGCTAATTTACACATTTCGAACCTATCAGCATCGCAAGCAAGTGTGTTACATACTTTATGCGGTGGCACAGCGGTGGGCATAACAATAACATTTTGGGTGTCTTGTAAATTAAGCACATTTTTAATGATTTCTAAATGTCCTAAGTGTATAGGATTAAATGTTCCGCCAAAAATTACAGTGTTTTTCATTTTTTCTTTACCAAATAAATTTGTTTATTATCTTTACTTTCTCTGTATAAAACTATTTTAGAGCCAATAACCTGAACAACATCGGCCCCTACCTTTTCGGCAACAACATCTGCACTTTCACGAGAAGATAATGGGGATGTTTCTAAAGTTCTGATTTTTATAAGCTCACGAGCGGTTAGGGCGTCGTCTATCTGTTTAATAGTTTGCTCGGAAATACCTGTTTTACCAATTTGTAAAATTGTATCTATTGTGTTGGCCATTGCCCTTAACTGTGCCCTTTGTTTACTGGTTAGCATAAATAACTCCTTAAATATATTTTAATATTTCTTTTTCAAATTCTTTAATGGCTAAGCCTCGGTGGCTTATTTTATTTTTTACTTCTAGCGGAATGGTGCCAAAGCAACCTTGTTCAGTTATAAAAAGTGGGTCGTAACCAAAGCCGGAATTACCGTTCAATTTAAAATCAATATAACCTTTACACGCACCCTCAACGGTAAATTCGTTACCATTTGGAAAAACACAGGCAATAGCACAAACAAACTTGGCAGTGCGTTTTTCCTGAGGTACACCTTCTAAAAGGCCAAGCAATTTTGAATTATTTTGCTCGCTATTAGCATTTTCGCCCGAAAATCTGGCCGAATATATGCCTGGGGCACCATTTAAATAATCTACACAAAGGCCTGAATCGTCGGCAATGGTTGGCATATTAGTAATTTTTGCAGCAAAACGAGCCTTAATTAAGGCGTTTTCTTGAAAAGTTGAACCATCTTCGACAATTTCGGGCAAGGGTTTGGGTAAATCATTTTCCGAAATTAATTTTATGTTAAGGTTATTAAAAACGGCATTGAATTCTAAAATTTTATGTTGATTTTTCGTTGCTATAAAAAATTCCATATAAAAAACCTCTAATAAAGTTAATCTTGCCAGTCAAACAAGCTGTCGGCGTATGAAGCAACATCAAATGGTTGTAAATCGTCAATGCCTTCACCCACACCAATAAACTTAACCGGAATATTTAACTCGTTGTTAATTGGAATTACAACGCCGCCCTTAGCAGTGCCGTCAAGTTTGGTTAAAACAATGCCTGTAATATTGGTAACTGCGTTAAAATCTTTGGCTTGATTAACTGCATTTTGGCCTGTTGCGGCATCTAACACCAATAAAACCTCGGGTTTAGAATTAGGCAATTCTTTAGCAATAACACGATTAATTTTTGCAAGCTCGTCCATTAAGTTTTTCTTGTTATGCAATCTGCCTGCAGTATCACAAATAATGACATCGGCCTTTTTCGCTTTTGCTGAGTTAATGGTATCGAACACTACAGATGCAGGGTCGGTGCCGGGCAAACTTGAAACAACATTAACCCCTGCACGCTCGCCCCAAATGCAAAGTTGCTCTATGGCTGCAGCTCTAAAGGTATCGGCAGCGCCCAAAACAACAGTTTTGCCTTGGCTTTTTAAAATAGAGGCCAATTTGCCGATTGTGGTGGTTTTGCCCACACCGTTAACGCCAATAACCAAAATTATGGCGGGTTGGCCATATAAAATCAGCTCTGAATTGGAATCAAGCATTTGTGTAACAATATTTTTTAGTTCCAGCTTTATAACTTGTGGGTCGCGTATACCCTCTTTTTTAACCTTTTCGCGCAGCTTATTGCAAATATCGGCAGATGTTTTAACTCCAATATCGGCAGTGATTAAAATTTCTTCAAGCTCTAAAAAAAGGTCTTCGTCAATTTTAGTAAAACTGTTAATAACAGAATTAATATTATTTACTAAAGAGTTTCGGCTTTTTGAAAGTCCCTCTTTAATTTTGTTAAAAAAGCCCATTAAAGCTCTCCTTTATTAAGTTTTTTCTCAAGTTCAGAAACATTAAGTTCTAAGAGTTTGGTAATACCCTTTTCTTGCATTGTAACACCGTAAAGCATATCGGCTGCTTCCATAGTACCACGGCGGTGGGTTACACAAATAAACTGTGTGCCAAGGCCTGTTTTATGCATATATTGTGCAAAACGCTCTACGTTAATGTCGTCGAGTGCAGTATCAACCTCGTCTAAGAAGCAGAATGGTGGAGCATTAACTTGCATGATTGCAAAGTAAATTGACAACGCTACCAGTGCTTTTTCACCGCCCGAAAGGCCTTCAAGGCTGGGCACATTTTTACCGGGAAGTTTAGCGTTAATGTCAATTCCGCTTTCTAAGATATTATCAGGGTCGGTTAAAACAAGTTGTGCAGAACCGCCACCAAAGAGCTCGGTAAATGTTTTAGAAAAGCTTTGGTTAATTTTTTGGAAGCCTTCAATAAACATTTCTTGCATTTGTTTTGTTAATTGGTTAATTAATTTTCCAAGTTCAGCACGTGAAGCTTCAACATCGGCAATTTGGCCTGACATAAATTCATATCGTTCGCTAACCTCTTTATATTCTTCAATGGCAGTAACATTAACATTTCCAAGGCCCCTAATTGAGCCCTTAATTTCGGAAAGCCTGCGTCTTGCATTTGCAGGGTTTTCAACCGAAATGCCCATATTTTCAGCATCAGTACGGGTTAGTTGATATTCATCATAAAGTTGCTTAATAACATTGTCATATTCTGCAAGCAGATTTTCTTTACGCTCGGTAAGACGGGCTAATTCGCCGCTTATTTTTTCCCTTTCGCCCAACTTTTCACGTTCGGTGGTGCGTAATAAGGTGTTTTGTTTTTCGATTTCGTTGCGTTCTGCTATGCTATCGGTAATGGATTTTTCAAGTAAAAGTATATTATTTTTAATTTCATCTACCGCGTTATTAATTGCAGAAATATCTTCTTGCTTAGCAATATTTAAATTTTCGCAATCGGTAATTTCGGCATAAAGTTCGGCAACACGCTGGTCGCGGTTTGATAAAGAATCGGCCAACGATTTTGCTAATGCGGCAAAATTTTCGGCATCTTTGCTATATTCAATAATTTGTAACTTAATATTTGTTATATTATTAGAATAATCTTCGCGCTGCGCCGATAATTCGTCACGTCCGCCTGAAACCGTATTAATTTCGGCCTGAATGTTAATTTTCTTTTCTTCAAGCTCGGCAGAGTCGTAGGCTGCCTCTTGTGCAGTAGCGTTTAACGAGTTAATTTTTTGTTCGTTATTTTCTTTTTCGGCGGTTTGTTCTTTAATAAGCAAATCAAGGGATTCAACAATATCGCCAACTCTTTTTAGCTCGGCCAAAGCCCTAATTTTATCTTCATTAGCCGTTGTGAGTGATGCTTTTGCGGCGGTAATATCGGCCTCAACGGCTAATAAATCGGCCATAGCTGCATCATATTGAACGGTAATGTCGTTTTGCTTATTGTTCAATTCTTCAATTTTCTTATTAATACGGTTAATATCTTCTTTTCGAGAAAGAATACCGGCGTTTTTAATAAGTGAGCCACCGGTTATTGAACCACCTGCATTAATAATTTGACCGTCAAGAGAAACTACCTTAAAGTGATAATTGAATTTTTTGGCTATTGTGGTTGCAGAATCAATATCTTCGGTAACCACCACAGCACCTAAAAGGTAGTTGATAATTTCTTTGAATTTTGGGTCGCAGTCTACAATTTCGTTGGCCATTCCAACAAAACCAAACATATTTTCAAAGCCTTTTTCGTTAAAAGGCCTTGCTTTAATTGAATTAATTGGCAAGAATGTTGCCCTACCAGAGTTGGAACTTTTAAGCGAAGAAATAGCACGCTTAGCATCGGCTTCGGTTTCAACAACAATATTTTGCAGTGCGTTACCAAGGGCAGTTTCAACAGCAACAGAATATTCTTTTTTAACATTAATCAAGCGCGAAACAGGGCCGCAAACTCCGCGTAAAATTCCACTTTCAGAATCTTTCATAACGGCTTTAACCGAATGAGCAAACCCTTCCATATTCTTTTCAAGGTCGGAAAGCAAGCTAACTCGGCGCTTATTAGATTCAATATCAAGATTAATATTATTAAGCTCGGTTTTTAGGTTATCGGCTTTTTCTTTGCGAGAATTCAGACGAATTTCGTAACCCTTTATTGCATTTTCACATTCGTTAACGGTTTCGCTAAGGGTGTCAACCAAATTTTCGGTTTCTTTAAACTCTAATAAAAGGTTATTTTTTTCTTCTTGTTTATTTAAAATAATTGCATCTAAAGCTTTATTTCGCTCGGTTAACTCGTCGGCCGCGGTTTTAGAACTTAAAACCTGCACCTTTAAATCGGCACCCTGTGCGGTTAGGTTGTTAAGCTCGAGTGATAATTTTTCAATTTGGCGTGAAAAGCCTTCGCTATTCAGCAGAAGTTCAGCCAAGTTTTGTTCTGCTTTTAATAAATCGTTATTTAATTTATTACAAAGTTTTTGCTTTTCTTGGGCTAATATATTATTTTTTTCAATTTCGGCCTTTGTGTTTTCTTCTGAGCCTTTAAGTTCTTCAATTTCATTTTTAAGGCGTTCAATTGTTGAATTATTATGTAAAATATCGTTCTCTATAACCGAAATATTACCTATTAAAGTGGCCGATTGTTCATTTAAGGTGGCAATATTTTGGCGTGCGGAATCAATTTTGCCTGAAAGTTCGGCAAAAAACTGATTATTTTTTTCGGTTGTTAAATCAAACTCTGCAAGGTTATCTTCAATTTCTTTATATAAAACCTCACAAGCGGTAATTTTACCCTCTTGGTTTCGTAAATTTTCTTTAAAATTTTCTAAGGTATATAACCAAAGTCCAATTTCAAGTTCCTTTTTTTCTTCGGCTAATTTTAAAAATTTTTCGGCTTTACGGCTTTGCTCAGCAAGTGGACCCACGCGGGATTCCAACTCCTGCATAATATCTTTTAGCCTTAACAAATTTTCGTCGGCAGCGGCTAATTTGCGTTCGCTTTCAATTTTGCGATATCTATATTTAGAAATCCCCGAAGCTTCTTCGAAAATATCGCGGCGTTCACCCGATTTTGTGCTAATAATTGCATCAATTTTACCTTGACCCACCATAGAATAACCATCACGACCAAGGCCGGTATCCATAAACAGTTCATTAATGTCTTTAAGGCGTACCGAAACATTATTAATTAAATATTCACTTTCGTGTGAGCGATAATAACGCCTTGTAATAGAAACACTATCTTCATCGAAATTAAGGCTGCGGTCAGAATTATCTATATTAAGGGTAACCTCGCAAAAGCCATGTGGACGCCTTGTGGCAGTTCCGCCAAAAATAACATCTTCCATAGATTGTCCACGCAGGCTTTTTGTAGATTGTTCGCCTAAAACCCAACGAACAGCATCGGAAATGTTACTTTTTCCGCTGCCGTTAGGGCCAACAATACCCGTTATGCCTTTACCGAATTTAAGGGTTGTTTTGTCGGCAAAGGATTTAAAGCCCTGAATTTGAATGGAACTTAATATCATTTAACTCTTCCCCACTTTTTGAACTTTAATTTGAAAATCGTTTAAAGAATTATCCTCTAAAATTTTGCACTTATAACCTAAATTTTCAAGAGCAATTAAATTGCTGCGTTTTTGCCCTGCCATTTTAGAAACGGCGCCATTTTTAACAAAAACATTATATTCACCTTTTGTTTTTAACAAAGGTTTAATATTTTTTAAATATATGGCCGATTCACAAAGCTCCCTGAAGGCTGGGTGCCACGGGCCTGCCACATATTTAGTTTGGTCAATTGTATGTAACCCCACCCTAATTACTGTTATGTTTTCTTTATTAAACATATCCAATAATTCTGCGGCTAAAAATACTGCTTGCTCTAAACCTTGGGGCGAATATATCCCTTGTTTGTAAAGGCTTGCAAGCATGGTGTTTTCTAACACAATTGTTGGGTAAATACGAACAGTATTTGGTTTTAACGCTATAATTTCATTAGCGGTTTTTATTGCGGTTTCATTATTATCTCCATAAAGGCCGGTCATCATTTGCAAGCCTAAACCAAAACCATGTTCTTTAATTAATACCGAAGCATTTTTAACATCAAGTGCTGTATGTCCGCGTTTATTTAAAGCAAGAACATTGTCATTCATACTTTGAGCACCAAGTTCAATCGAAGTAACGCCATATTGTTTTAAAACACTTAAAATTTCGGCGTTAATTGCATCAGGTCTGGTGGAAATTCTAATACCTGAAATAACACCCATTTTTACAAATTTGTATGCCGCCTTTAATAAAGAAAGCATATAAGAAAATTCTATTGCGGTAAAACTGCCGCCAAAAAATGCTAACTCGGTGTTTTTTGGGTCATAATTTTTAGAGTTTTGAGCAATATTTACGGCATTTTCAATATCGCTTTCATTAGGCGTGGATTGTGTGCCGGCAATATAGTGTTGGTTGCAAAAGCTACACATATTCGGGCAACCAAGATGCGGCACAAAAACAGAAATATTAGCGTGTTTTATCATTCTTTAATTCCCATTAATTCTAATGCTTTTTTTGCGGCCGACTGCTCAGCTAATTTTTTGCTTTTGCCGGTTCCGGTGCCCAAAACATTAGAATTTAAATGTACTTCCACTGTGAATAATTTATCGTGGTCGGGGCCCGATTCTGCAATAAGTACATAACTTAAGCGTTCTTCAGGGTTGCGCTGAATAACCTCTTGTAATTTTGTTTTATAATCTTTAAAAGAATCTTCTTGGTTTTGTTCTAATTCTTTTAAAATAAACTTTAAAACAAATGCTTCGGCTGCAGGCATTCCGCCATCTAAATAAATTGCGGCTAAAATTGCCTCGAAGGCATCGGCCAACAGTGAAGGCCTTGTGGCGCCGCCGTTTGCGGCTTCACCCCTGCCAAGTCTTAAGTAATTACTAATACCTAACTCCTTAGCAAACCCATAAAGCGATTTTTCGCACACCAAAGATGCCCTGAGTTTTGTTAATTCGCCCTCGGGCATTTTTACAAAAGTCTTGAAAATATAGTTAGCAACAATAACTGAAAGTACAGCATCGCCTAAAAATTCGAGCCTTTCGTTAGAACCGCCTTTACAATGGGTTTCGTTAGCATAGGAAGAATGTGTTAAAGCATTTTCTAAAAGTTTAACATTATTAAATTTATAGTTTAATTTACTTTCTAAATTTTCCATTTAAATTATCCTAAATTATTTGTAATTTTACCAATAACATCGTTTTCGGCAAACAAAACTGCCTGCCTAACGGCATTTTTAATGGCTTTAGCGTCGGACGAGCCATGGGCTTTAATAACGGGTTTAGCAACACCTAAAAGCGGTGCACCGCCAACTTCGGAAGAATCCATTTTAGATTTAATTGAATATAAACCTTTTTTAAGTACGGCGGCTGCTAATTTTGAAGTAATGTTTTTATAAAACACTTGTTTTAACATTTTAAACATCGTAACGGTTGTGCCCTCAATCAATTTTAAGGCAATATTACCTGTAAAACCGTCGGTAATAACGGCATCGCACACGCCTTTTGGCATTTCGCGTGATTCAACATTACCAATAAAATTTATTGGTGCTTGGCTTAATAAATTGTAGGCTTCTTTGCGAAGTTCATCGCCTTTAGTATCTTCGGTGCCAATATTAAGCAAAGCAATAGATGGATTTTTACGGCCTTCAACACTTTCCAAATATGCTGATGCCATAATGCCAAATTGACAAAGCATTTCGGGGCGACATTCGGCATTGGCGCCCATATCCATAAGCAAATAAGAGGAATCGGGCGAAGGTATCATACTGGCGAGTGCAGGTCTTTTAACGCCCTTAATTCTTTTAACTATTAAGGTGCCACCTACCACAACAGCACCTGTGCTACCGGCTGAAACAAAGGCATCTGCTTCGCCATCAGCCAAAAGCCTAAAGGCAACCGCCATAGAAGACTCTTTATGTGCTTTTAAAAGTGTTGTTGGCTCATCATGCATAGAGATAACATCTGTGGTATGAACCACCTTAAGATTTTTAAATTTGAAGCCGTTTTTATTTATGCAATCATTAATTATAGCTTCGTCGCCGGTAAGTATTATATCTACACCAAGCTCGGCCTGGGCTAAAGCTGCGCCCTTAATAATTTCGAGTGGGGCGTTGTCGCCACCAAAAGCATCAATAACTACCTTCATATTATTCCCCTTTAAATTAAATATTTTTGTTAAACCAATTTAACGAACGCTCTGAAAAAGCTGCATAGCGCTCGCGTTTATCTCTAATATGTTGTTCTAAAGCTGGCAAAATTCCAAAATTTGCCCCCATGGGTTGAAAATTTTCAACAAATTCATCGCAAATATAATTAAGCAAAGCGCCAATCATGGTAAATTCGGGTAAAATCAACTCTGGTTTATTCAAAATATGGTTAGCAGCATTAATACCGGCAATTATGCCCGATGCTGCTGACTCCATATAACCCTCTACACCCGAGAGCTGACCTGCAAAAAAAACATTATCATCAATTTTTAAAGAAAGATTTTTATTTAATAATTTGGGTGAATTTATAAATGTGTTTCGGTGCATAACACCATACCTTACAAAATCGGCTTTATTAAGCCCCGGGATTAAGGAAAACACCCTTTTTTGCTCGGGAAATTTTAGGTTTGTTTGAAAACCAACAATGTTATAAAGTGTGCCCTGCTTGTTTTCTTTTCTAAGTTGCACAACAGCCCAAGGTCTGTGGCCGGTTTTTGGGTCGCGTAATCCCACAGGCTTTAACGGACCGAATCTTATAGAATCCTCGCCGCGTTTTGCCAAAACCTCAATGGGCATACAACCTTCGTAAACCGTTAGCGGTTTGTCAAATTCGTGTAAAGGTGCTCCCTCGGCCGAAATTAACTGACTATGAAACTTTTCGTATTCTTCTTTATTCATTGGGCAATTAATATAATCATCATTGCCCCTGCCGTAACGTGCAGCAAAAAAAGCCTTTGAAAAATCTATGCTCTCACTTGTAACTATTGGGGCTGCTGCATCATAAAAACTTAGGTTTTGGCTTTTGCACTTTTTGGCAATATCGTTGCACAAATCTTGGTCGGTAAGAGGACCCGTTGCAATAACGCAAACACCGTTTGGTATTTCGGTTACTACCTCGTTTTTAATTGTTATATTTGGGTGAGATTTAATTTCCTTAGTAATAAAATCTGAAAAAATATTTCGGTCAACTGCTAATGCGCCGCCCGCTTCTACTTTAGATACATCGGCAGCGCTAAGGCATAATGAGCCAAAACGTCGCATTTCTTCTTTTAAAAGACCTGCTGCGGAATCTATTCGGGCTGCTTTTAAAGAGTTTGAACAAACAAGCTCGGCATAGTTTTCAGATGTATGAGCAGCCGACATTTTTTTCGGCTTCATTTCATAAAGCTCAACCTGAATGCCTTTATTAGCAAGTTGCCATGCGGCCTCAACACCTGCAAGGCCGGCACCAATAACCTTTACTTTATTTTTCATTATTTATCCTTATTTTGCGATTTTTGTGTTCGGGTTGAACATTCTGAATTCATGCAATATTTTGTTTTGCCGCGGCCTTTTAAAATAAAGCCACCGCAAACTTCGCATTTTTCGCCGGTGGGCATTCCGGGTGCTGCAAAATCACATTTTGGGTAATTAGAACAACCATAAAAAGCTTTACCGGTTTTTTTAGAATTGCGTTTAATTAGTTTTGCGCCACACTTAGGGCATGGCTCTTTAATATCATCTTCGGGCATAGGTTTTGTGTTTTTACACTCTGGGTAACCGGGGCAAGCCAAAAACTTACCAAATCGGCTTGATTTTTCCACCATTACTCTGCCGCATTTTTCGCATATAATATTGCTTTCTTTTACCGGCACTTTAACGCGTTTGCCGGTAAGTTCTTGTTCGGCTTTTTCAATTTCAACAGCAAAATCTTTATAAAAAGCATCTATTGCTTTAACCCATTCCATTTCACCGGTAGAAATTCTATCTAAATCGGTTTCTATGCTGGCGGTAAACTTAACATCTACAACCTGTTTAAAATGCTTAGAAATTAAATCCGACACAACAACACCAAGTGAAGTTGGTTTTAAAGACTTCTTCTCACGTTCAATATATTCCCTTTGTAAAATGTTTGACATTATTGTAGCGTAGGTTGAAGGTCTGCCAATTCCATTTTCTTCTAACGCTTTGATTAGCGTGGGTTCGGTATAACGAGCTGGCGGTAAAGTGAAATGCTGCCCTAAAATTAAATCTTTAAGTTTTAAAACTTCGTTTTCATTAATGTTTGGCAAAGTAACATCATTATTATTTTCTTCATCGCGGCCTTCTTCATAAAGGGCGGTAAAGCCTTCAAACTTAACCGAATAACCCGATGCTTTAAACAAATAATTTGCAGCACTAATATCAACTGCCACAGTATCTTGCACGCAGTTGGCCATAAGGCTGGCAACAAACCTGCACCAAATTAGTTTATAAAGCTTATATTGCTCAGTAGTAAGGCTATCTTTTACATAATCCGGTGTAATGAAAATATCGGTAGGCCTAATTGCCTCGTGGGCATCTTGGGCATCGGATTTTGTTTTAAAATAGCGTTCGGTTTTAGGTAAATATTTATCGCCATAAGTGGCTGAAATATATTTTCTGGCAGAAACTCTTGCTTCTTGTGAGATTCGTAAAGAATCGGTACGCATATAGGTTATAAGACCTGTAGTGCCGCTCCCCGAAATTTCTACACCTTCGTAAAGTTGTTGTGCAATACGCATGGTTTTTTGACCAGTATAATTAAGTTTGCGTGAAGCCTCTTGTTGCAAGGTTGAGGTTATAAAAGGTGGAGCGGGTTGCCTGTTACGAACACCCTTTTTAATGTTGGAAACTGTGTAAACGGCACCATCTAAATTAGATTTTATAATATTTGCTTCGGCTTCGTTAGAAATATCAATTTTCTTGCCGTTAATATCACCATAAAGTTTGGCTGTAAAGGATTTTTTGCCCGAAAGTAATTTAGCTTCAACAGTCCAATAT
The DNA here is from genome assembly GCA_045651765.1 of Acutalibacteraceae bacterium. Taxonomy (GTDB): domain Bacteria; phylum Bacillota; class Clostridia; order Oscillospirales; family Acutalibacteraceae; genus SIG565. The sequence goes on from JAZRSY010000024.1 coordinate 162,320, forward strand.
TCTTCGGGAGTAAATGCTTCTATCTTTTTTTCGCGGTCAACAATAAGTTTTAAGGCTACGCTTTGTACCCTTCCTGCAGAAAGACCACGCTTAACCTTTTTCCATAAAAACGGGCTTAGCTTGTAACCAACAATTCTATCTAAAGCGCGACGAGCTTGTTGGGCATCAACTAAATCTAAATCAATTTTACGAGGGGCTTTCATTCCGCTTTCTATACCTGTTTTTGTAATTTCATTAAAAGCAACACGGTTTGCAGCGTTTAAATCAAGCGCTAAAAGTTGTGCTAAGTGCCAAGAAATTGCTTCGCCTTCACGGTCAGGGTCGGTTGCCAAATAAACAAAATCGGCATTAGAGGCTGCTTCGCGTAATTTCTTAATGGTTTCACCCTTGTTGTTAATGGTAACATATTCAAGAGCGTAGTTATTTTTAACGTCTACACCTAGTTTAGATTTTGGTAAATCGCGCACATGGCCGGCCGATGCCATAACATTAAAATCGGGGCCTAAATATTTTTTAACGCTTTTAATTTTTGTTGGCGATTCAACAATAACAAGCTTTGACATTTTATATCTCCTTAATAATTAGTTTAACAAGCCGTATTTACCGCCCGGCAAGGCTTTAATATACCCGTAAATTTCAAGTTCGGTAAGCGAAGCTAAAATTTGCGAATCGGATAAATCGTTAATTATAATATCATCTAAATAAAAAATAGGTTTATCTAAATGATTATACACTATTTTTGCATTATTTGAAAGGTTTTCTTTAATATTTTTTTTAATAATTTTTTCTTCTTTTGGCTTTTTAGTATTATTATTTTCTTCTTTTAAAATTATTTTTTTAGAATATGCATTTTCAGGGTTAATTTTATGCGGAAATTTAGGCAGATATTCAAAAATAATATCGTTAAGTTCAAGTAATGGCTTAGCACCGTCTCGTATTAACAAATTAGCTCCCTTATACTGTGGTTCATTAATATTGCCAGGAATTGCAAATACATCACGGCCTTGTTCGGCAGCAATATTTGCTGTAATTAAGGAACCGCTTTTTTGGTTTGCTTCAATAACAACAATGCCTAAACTTAAACCCGAAATAATACGGTTTCTAACCGGAAAAGTAAATTTAGAGGCTTTAAAATTAGGCGGGTACTCACTAATTAATAGTCCTTTTTGTGAAATCGTGTTTCTAAATTCTTTATTTTCTAATAAATATTCGGCATTTATTCCGCAACCTAAAACACAAATTGTGTTACCGTTTACCGCAAGTGCGCCTTTATGTGCTGCGGTATCGCTCCCAAGGGCACCACCGCTAACAATAGTAAAACCGGCTAAAGCCAACCTTGCCGACAGTGAAAATGCAGCCTTTTTACCAAAAAGTGATACCTGCCGTGGACCTACTACAGAAATTTTAACCTCGTTTAATAATAGCTCTTTATTGCCTTTAACATAAAGTAAAATTGGTGGGTTTTCAATCTCAAATAAAAGTTTTGGATAATACTTCGAACCAAACGTTATAATATCGATGCCGTGATTTTTGCAATCTGACACAATGTTTTGTGCATCTTTTAAATTCTTATTACATAATTTTTCTATGTATTTTTTATTTAAAAAACCGCAACTAATAATTTCTTCTTCGGTTGAATTAAAAACAGTTTCGGCATTTTTAAATTTGTTTAAAACTAATTTTCCAGCCTTATTACCATAACCTAAGGCAAGTTGTAACCAAACCCAATATACCATAACTACCTTATTAACTCCCACATAGCAACAGCAGCCGCAACAGACGCATTAAGGGATTCTACCCTGCCTTGCATTGGTATTGTTATTTTTTCACACGCTTCGGCGGTTTCGGGTTTTAGACCATTTGCCTCGTTACCTATAAGCACCACAGAACCGTCTGAAAAATTAACACTGTTTATTTTTTTGTCGCCTTTAACCACGCAGGCATAAAGGCTTAAACCACTATTTTTAAGGTCGGATAAAAAATTGTCAGAAACAATTATTGGCAGACGCAACAAAGCCCCCATAGAAGCCCTTATACATTTGGGCGAATATGGGTCGCAACTGCCGCCGGATATAATAATACCGCTAATGCCAAGTGCCTCTGCAGTGCGCGAAATTGCACCTAAATTAGCAGGGTCGGCAATGTTTTCAAGTGCTATATATCTTCCGTTTTTATTAATAGAATATTTATTATTGGGTATTTTAACGGTTGCTAACACACCCTGAGGGGTTTTTGTGTCGGCAATTTTTTCAAAAATATAGTCGGGTACAATAACCGCTTGTTTAGATTTACCGGAAAAATTTTCAGTTTCTTTTGAAAATTTTTGCATAAAATCTTTGGTAAAAACCAAAGTTTCAAATAAAATATTATTTTCAAAACAGTCTTGGCAAAGTCTTAAACCTTCAACTAAAAAAAGGCCTGCATTTTGCCTTTCTTTAGAGCTTTGGTTTAGCTTTGTTAAGGCTTTTATTAGTGGGTTTTCTTTGCTGGTTATTGTTAAATATTTCATTATATTTTTATCCTTTTAAAACAAATTCGCCCGAGGTAAACTCGGGCGTAAAAACTATTTTTCTAATGCTTTTTTTGCACTTTTTGCAAGAGTAGCAAAGCCGGCAGCATCGTTAACTGCCAGTTCAGCCAACATTTTGCGGTTAATTTGAATTCCTGCTTTTTTAAGACCATTCATAAATGATGAATAGTTCATACCGTTAATTTTAGCTGCAGCCGAAATACGTGTAATCCAAAGACGACGGAAATCACGCTTTTTAAGCCTTCTGCCAATGTAGGCATAGTTGCCCGATTTCATAACGGCTTCTTTAGCAGTTTTAAAGAGCTTTGATTTAGCTCCGAAATAGCCCTTTGCGAGCTTTAAAGTTTTATTTCTTCTTTTGCGTGTTGCTAACGCACCTTTAACTCGTGCCATTGTATCTAACCTCTTTTCTTGCCTTATTTATAAGGAATCATTTTTTTAACCTTTGCAACGTTTGTTACATCGGCTACTACTACTTTGCGAAGATTTCTCTTGCGTTTTGTGGTTTTCTTGTTAAGAATGTGTGATTTGAATGCGTGGCCGCGTTTTACTAAACCGGTTTTGGTAAGTTTAAAACGCTTTTTTGCACCGCTGTGTGTTTTAATCTTAGGCATTATAATTCCTCCTTAAATTTTATGAATTATTTTACAGGTTTTGGTGCTAAGAACATAAGCATGTTACGTCCTTCCATTTTAGCAGGCTTTTCAACATTTGAAACCTCGCTGCAATATTGAGCAAAACGTTCCATAATTTCTATGCCAATTTCGGGGTGGCCAAACTCACGACCGCGGAAACGGATAGAAACCTTTACCTTGTCGCCATCTTTCAAAAAGCGAATGGCGTGGTTGCCCTTGGTTTCAAAATCGTGTTTATCAATGCTAAGGCCTAAGCGGACCTCTTTAACATCTACAACCTTTTGATTCTTTCTTGCCTCTTTTTCACGTTTGGCTTGCTCAAAACGGTATTTACCAAAATCCATTATTTTGCAAACCGGTGGGTTAGAGTTTGGCGAAAGATTAACAAGGTCTAGGTCTTTTTTTATTGCTGCCGAAAGGGCATCTTTAATAGGCATAATGCCTAACTGAGTGCCATCGGTATCAATAACGCGAACCTCTTTAAACTTAATGTTTTCATTGATTAAAATTTCTTTGCTGCTAATGTTAAAGCACCTCCAACAAATAAACAATTCAAAAAGCACGGGTACAATAATGTCACCCGTGCTTAATAAGCATAATAAGGCCAAAGCCTTTTACTTATTAACCCTTTAGGACGAAACCCGTGGGTGAGAACGACATTACTGTTCTGCTTTATTGTGCATTTATTTTAACACCTAAAGTAAAATTTGTCAACACTCAATTTAAATTTTTTGTTTTTTAGGCGTTATAAATATATTTTTATTGCAGTAATCAGTAAAATATGTTATTATAAATTGAATTAATATGTGCTTAGGAGAGATTTTGTTGGATAATAAGCCTATTGGTATATTTGATTCAGGTCTTGGCGGCCTAACCGTTATGAAAGAGGTAATTTCACAGCTACCAAACGAAAACATTGTTTACTTTGGTGACACCGCCCGTGTGCCTTATGGTACACGCAGCCACGAAACCATTAAAAAATATGCCTTGCAAGATGCTGACTTTTTATTAAAAAATGATGTTAAAGCAATTGTAGCCGCATGCGGCACGGTTAGCTCTGTGGCATCAGGCGAGTTTAAAGATTATAAAGTGCCTTATTTTGAAATGATTACACCGGCTGCTATTGCCGCCGTTAAGGCTACCAAAATTAACAAAATTGGTGTTATCGGCACCCCTGCCACCATTAAAAGCGGCGAACATAAACGCCGTATTTTAGAACTTTTGCCCGCTGCCGAAATTTATGCCCAGGCCTGCCCTTTATTTGTGCCGTTGGTTGAAGAAGGCATTACCGACAGTAATAATTTTGTTTTAAACGAAATTGCAAAAAAATATTTATTACCACTTAAAGAACAAAATATTGACACACTTATTTTAGGCTGCACCCACTACCCTATTTTAAGTGATGTTATTAGCAAAATAATGGGTAATGAAATAACCCTAATTAACCCCGGTGAAGAACTTGCACTCTCCCTTAAAAATTATTTAACCACTAATAATTTATGTGCCGAGAACAATATTCCAAAACACAACTTTTTTGTTAGCGATATGACGATATCGTTCCAAAAGACTGCAAGATTTTTATTGGATGAAAACATAAACGAACTTAACGCAAAGCAGGTGGACATTAATAAAATATGAAAGATGTAATTATTGATATTGTTGGTGCACAAGGGTTTGGTGACCAAAACGATGTTATTGAGCTTTCTACCATTGGTAAAATGCAACAACGCGAAGGCAAGTTTTTACTAACATATGAAGAAAATGAAACCCTTAAACCAAACACCATTAAAACAACCCTTAAGGCTGATGGTAACAACCGAGTTACCATGATACGCTCGGGTGCTATTAACAGCAAACTTGTTATAGAAAAAGGCAAACGAAATACCTGCTTTTACTCTATTCCCCAAGGCGAACTAATGTTAGGTATTTTCGGCGAAGAAATAGATAATACACTAAATAATAACGGCGGCAAGGTTAAAATGAGTTACACAATAGATATTGATAACAATTTACTTAGCAAAAACACCGTTGAAATATCTGTAAAAGAGGTATAAATAATGTCAGAGATAGTAAACATAGCAAAAGAAGAAATTAAAAGCACCATTATTAATGCGGCTAAAAAAGCAATGGCTAATGGTGTTTTAAATGACTGCGAATTAACCGATTTTAACATTGAAAAGCCGGCCAACCGTGAACATGGTAACTATGCCGTTAATGCCGCACTTGCATGGTCTAAATTATTTAGAAATGCACCCCGCAAAATTGCCGAGATTTTAATGGACAACGCCGATTTTAACGGTACATATATTGAAAAATACGAAATTGCCGGCCCCGGTTTTATAAACTTCTTTTTATCAAACAAATTTTATGCCGATATTGTTAACAATGTTAGCACTTTGGGCGAAAACTACGGCAATAGTAATTATGGTGGTGGCAAAAAGGTTTTGGTTGAGTTTGTTTCGGCCAATCCAACAGGCCCCATGCACATTGGCAACGCCCGCGGTGGTGCTTTGGGCGACTGTTTAGCCGCAGTAATGCAAAAAGCCGGTTATAATGTTGAGCGTGAGTTTTACATTAACGACGCCGGCAACCAAATTAATAAATTTGGACTTTCGTTAGACCTTCGCTACCAACAAATTTATAAAGACGGTATCGAAATGCCCGAAGATTCTTACCACGGCGCCGATATTATTGCCCACGCAAACGAATTTGCAAAGATTAACGGCGACAAATATATTAACGCACCCGAAGCAGAACGCAGGCAGGCTCTTGTTGATTTTGCACTGCCCAAAAACATACAAGGCTTGCACGATGACCTTTTAAAATACCGCATTAAATACGATAATTGGTTTAGAGAAAGCACCCTTCACAAAAGCGGTGAAACTCAAAAAATTATTGAACTTTTAAAACAAAGCGGCCACACTTACGAAAAAGAAGATGCCCTTTGGTTTAAAGGAAGCGATTATTTTTCAGATGATTTTGTGTTGGTTCGTTCTAACGGTGTGCCAACCTATATAGTACCCGATATTGCTTACCACTATAATAAACTTGTAACCCGTGGTTTTGATAAGGCTATTGATATTTTAGGTGCCGACCACCACGGCTATGTTCCAAGGCTTAAAAGTGCGCTTGTGAGTTTAGGTGTAGATGCCACCCGTTTAGATGTTGTGCTTATGCAAATGGTGCGATTAGTACGAGATGGCGAGGTTATTAAGGCCTCTAAACGCTCGGGTAAATCAATTACTCTTGTTACCTTGTTAGATGAGGTTCCAATTGACGCCGCAAGGTTCTTTTTCAACCTTAGAGAAGCCAACAGCCACTTCGATTTCGACCTTGATTTAGCCGTTGAAGAATCCAACCAAAACCCTGTTTATTATGTTCAATACGCCTATGCCAGAATTTGCAGCATTATGCGCAATTTACAGGCCGACGGCGTAGCCTTTAAAGAACCAACAAATGCCGAATTGGAATTACTTACCACCCCCGAAGAACGCGAGCTTATTTTACATTTATCGGCCCTTACTGAAGAGGTTGTTGCCGCTGCTAAAGCATATGACCCTGCCAAAATGACACACTATGTAACCGAACTTGCAACAAAGTTCCACAAGTTTTATAACGCTTGCCGTGTTCGCGGCATTGAAGAACCGCTTATGATGGCCCGCATTAAACTTTGCAACTGCACCGGCATTGTTATTAAAAATGTGCTTAATTTAATGAAAATTGAAGCACCCGAAAGTATGTAAAAATTAGATATAATAAAAACCTCGCAACAAAAATGTTGCGAGGTTTTTTTAATTGACTTATAATTTAAATTATGTTAAAATATTATTAGAATAGTAAACTTAATTGTTTGGAGGTGTAACCGGTGTTTTTTAACTCATAAATAACCTTAATTCAAGGAGGAAAACTTATGAAAAACCTTAAAAAACTAATTTGTGCAAGTTTATCTTTGCTTTTACTTTTTGCTTTTTGTGGTTGTGCAAACAAAAACGAAAGTTTATTGCACGAAAAAACCGGCCCCCTGCCTTTTACAGTAACTCCGGCAGAAACTACCGGTATGTTTTTAATTAATGATTTAATATTACCCGATAAAATTGTGCTTTTTGAAGATGGTATTGAAAAACAAGTTTTTAATGATAACACAGATGTTGCGTTTTTAAATATTCATAACCAAAACATTGCACGTTACAGTGGCAAAGAGTTAGGTTCACTTAAACTTGCTTATAAAGCACAGCTTAAAAACAATAATAAATATTTAATTTATGTTTATAACAATTATGCCACTGTTTACTTTAGTTTAACGAGCCAAGACGATAATTTTATTGCTTGCTCGGGTGAATCTTACGGTGTTTTTGAAAAAGCTGACAGTGTTTTAAATACATTAAGTTAAATTAAATTAATTAAAAAGAAAAACCTCGCAACCAAAAGGTTGCGAGGTTTTGTTATGCTTTAATTAGATTTCTGCAAAGTATTTAATGGTACGAACCATTTGGCTGGTGTAAGAATTTTCGTTATCGTACCAAGAAACAACCTGAACTTCGTAAAGGTCATCAGAAATTTTGCAAACCATTGTTTGAGTTGCATCGAAGAGTGAACCGTAACGCATACCGATAACATCGGAAGAAACGATTTGGTCTTCGTTGTAACCAAAGGAAGCAGAAGCAGCAGCCTTCATAGCAGCGTTGATGCCTTCTTTAGTAACATCGGTGCCTTTAACAACAGCAGTAAGAATGGTGGTGGAACCTGTTGGAACAGGAACACGTTGAGCCGAACCAATAAGTTTGCCGTTGAGTTCAGGAATAACAAGGCCGATAGCCTTAGCAGCACCTGTAGAGTTAGGAACGATGTTAGCAGCGCCAGCACGTGCACGACGAAGGTCGCCCTTGCGGTGAGGACCATCAAGAATCATTTGGTCGCCGGTGTAAGCGTGGATTGTGCTCATGATACCGCTTTGGATTGGAGCATAATCGTTAAGAACTTTAGCCATTGGAGCTAAGCAGTTGGTTGTGCAAGAAGCAGCAGAAATAATTGTGTCGTCTGCGGTTAATGTGTTTTCGTTAACGCTGAAAACAATTGTAGGAAGGTCGTTACCTGCAGGAGCAGAAATTACAACCTTTTTAGCGCCGGCATCAATATGAGCCTGGCTTTTTTCTTTAGAGCAGTAGAAACCTGTGCACTCTAAAACAACATCTACACCGATTTCACCCCAAGGTAAATCTTTAGCATCTTTTTCTGCATAGATTTTAAGGGTTTTGCCGTCAACAGTGATAGTACCAGCTTCATCATCAGCCGAAACGGTGTGAAGATTTTCGCCTATAGTACCACAGTAACCGCCCTGTGCTGTATCATACTTTAAAAGATTAGCAAGCATAGAGGGTTTTGTAAGGTCGTTAATAGCTACAACATCGTAGCCTTCTGCACCAAACATTTGACGGAATGCGAGACGACCAATACGGCCGAATCCGTTAATAGCAACTTTAACCATTGGAAAATACCTCCTAAAAATATTCTAATAAGTATTTTACCCTAAAACAAAAAATTTTTCAAGATGTTTTGTTATATTTTTAACATTTTTTTAATAAAATTTAATTTTTTATAATATCCGCATATAATAACAACATTATGAATAAAAAAATTATTAATTATTACCCAAAAAATTCCTTAAAAACAATAATTTCACTTAGGAATTTTATAATGAAACAGCATCTTATTGGTAAAAACACAGAAATTTACAATAATATTTTAAAAAAAATATATTTATTAGAGGGTCTAATTTTTAAAAATGATTTTAACTGTAATATCAATTTAGGTTTATTAAGCAATATTTTATGCAAAACCGCACATTTAAAAAATAATGAATTTTGTTATGAAATAATTTGTAATAAATCCTGCCACTGCGTTAATTTAAAACTATACGAAATTTTGCTTTGCAAAATAATTAAAAACAGCAAAAATGTATTTATAAAAATTAATCAAAACAGTTTTATTTTAAAAACAAAATCGTTTATACCCGACAATACATTAAAAATTATTTTTAAAGAACTTGGCGTTTTGTATATAAATAATTTAAGGGGCAATTATATTGAAATAATTGCCCCATTAACACCTGCGAATAAGACTAATTACTGTTTAAAAAACGAGCTTTATTATTTAAACAATATTTTTTCGCCCTTTAATATTTGCTGATTATTGCTTCTGCCACCTTTAAGCCATCAACCGCTGCCGATGTAATTCCACCTGCATAGCCTGCTCCCTCGCCGCATGGGTAAAGCCCTAAACAATTAACCGATTGTTTGTCATCATTCCTTAAAATACGCACGGGCGAAGAACTGCGTGTTTCTGGGAAAACAAGCAAAGCATTAGGACTGGCAAACCCGTCAATTTTTTTATTAAAAATTGGCAAAGCCTCTTTAATAGATTGTGTTACAAACTCGGGCAACACATTATTAATATTGGATTTTATAACGGCGGGTTTAACGGTGGGTTTAACCATATTGGGCTCGGTTATTTGCTCGCCTAATAAATCGCCAACGAAACAAAAAGGAACGCCGTTTTTATTATAGGCGGCCGCCTCTATTTTACGTTGCAGTTCAATGCCTTCTAAAACATTATCGCCCTTTAAATCTTGCGGTTTAACCTCTACTAAAACGGCACTATTGGCGTTTTGACCGTTACGGGCCGAATAACTCATTCCGTTCACACAAGTCATTTCGGCCTCGCTTGAAGCGTTAATAACCTCGCCGCCGGGGCACATACAAAAAGTATAAACTCCCCTGCCCGAGTTTAAGTGAGTTGCTAACTTATAATCGGCGGGTGGTAAAAATTTATTGTCGGCAAAATCCCCGTATAAAGCCTTATTAATGTCAGATTGTAAATGCTCAATTCTTGCCCCAACAGAAAATGCCTTACGCTCTAACATAATGCCTTTTTCTTTAAGCATTTTATAGGTGTCGCGGGCAGAATGGCCAATGGCTAAGACTAAATCTTCGCAATTAATAGTTTCTAAATTATTGTTTGCCTTAACCTGTATGCCAACCAAGGCATCATTGTTAATTATAATATCTTCAAGTTTTGTATTAAATTTAATTTCGCCGCCCAAATTTATAATAATTTCACGAATATTTTTTACAACATTAACTAAAATATCGGTGCCTATATGTGGCTTTGAATCGTATAAAATATTCTCTTTAGCGCCGTTTTCAAAAAACACATTAAGCACCTCACGGCACCTAATATCTTTAATGCCGGTGTTTAATTTACCATCGGAAAAGGTGCCGGCACCGCCCTCGCCAAACTGAACATTAGATTCGGGGTTAATACTGCCACCTGCAAAAAATTCATTAACGGTTTTTTGACGCGCCTCTACACTTTCGCCACGCTCAATAATAATTGGTTTTAACCCTGCTTTTGCCAAGGCCAAAGCGGCAAACATACCTGCGGGGCCAAAGCCCACAACAACAGGTCTGTTTTTTGTGTTATTACATTTAAGCCAAGTGTATTCCTGTGGTATATAGTGTGTTGCTTTTTTGTTGTTTAAAATTAACTTTTTTTCGTTATTATAAACTTCTACTAAAAATGAACAGCAAAAAACAATATTGTTTTTATGTCTTGCGTCCACCGATTTTTTGAATAAAACAGCACTTTTAATGTTTTGTTTTTGTGTTTTTAGCACTTTTAAGGCAATATCTTCGGGGTTTGAAAAATTAGTGTTTAATGGTAAGTTTATATTTTGTAAGAGTATCATATTAAATTCCTTTTAAAATGCTGTTTGCTGCAATAAAGGCCGAAGTCCAAGCCCATTGCAGATTATAGCCACCACAGTCGCCGTCAATATCTAAAAGTTCGCCTATAATATAAAGGCCTTTATGTTTTTTAGAGCACATTGTTTGCAAATCAATCTCGGTTAAAGCAATGCCGCCTGCCGTTACCTGAGAATTAACAAAACCTGTGGTTGAAAGCACCTTGAACTCTAAATTTTTAACTAAGTAACACAATTTTTCTATACTTTTTAATTCTAACTCGTAAACCTGTATATTAAGCGGTATATTGGCCAATTTTAAAATAACCTGACCCAACCTCTTGTTTAAAAAACCTGTTAAAAAGTCATGGGTAGTTCTGTTTTTTAAATCTTTAACCCTTTGCAAAAGTATTTCTTTAAGTTGTTGTTCGGTAAAATTTGGTGCACAATCTAACAGCACCTTAAATTCGCCATTATTTCTTTCAACCTCGCGCGAGAGTGCCATTATTGCAGGGCCCGAAAGACCGTATTCGGTAAATAAAACCTCGTCAAAAGCAGTGTTAATTTTTTTATTATTAAAATAAAGCGATGCTATCGCATCAATTTTAATACCTTTTAATTGTTTTGTTATTGTGTTTTCGGTTTTAAGTTGTACAATTGCAGGGGTGGTTTTTTCGGTTTTATAGCCCTTTGATTTTAAAAGCTTAAAAGCCTTACCTGTGCTGCCTAATTTTGCACCGCCTGAATATAGACCTGTTGCAAAAATAATGTTTTTCGCCTTAATGCTGCTGTTTTCTGTAATAAGGGTATATTCTTGGTTGTTAAATTTAAAATCGGTAACGCAGCAGTTACAAATAATTTCAACACCGTTTTCTTCCGCAGAAAAACGCAAAGCATCCACAACGCTTGATGCTTGGTACGAAGCAGGATAAGCCTTGCCGTTTTGCTCAAAAACAATTTCTACCCCAATTTTTTTGAAAAAATCTATGGTGGGTTTTATGCTGTATTTGTTATTTTCAATATTAATTAAATTAGGTGTTTGTGAGTGATAAAAGCAATTATTTAAGTTGCTGTTGGTAATGTTACACCTGCCGTTACCGGTGGTTATAAGTTTTTTACCAACCCTATCTAACGCCTCTAAAACCACTACATTTAAAGCATTGTTTCGTTGTTTAAGATAAACAGCCGCACACAAACCTGCAGCGCCACCGCCAATAACTGCTACATCAAACATTAAAACCTACACCTCTTAAAATTTTATGTTATAATTATATATCATAATTATTTATATTGTCAAATTATTGATTTTTTAAAAACAAAGGTTTATAATTAGTTTAAAAATTTGGAGGCTAATTAATATGAATATTGCTGTTGTTACAGGCGCTTCCTCGGGGCTTGGGGAAGAATTTGTCAAACAAATTAATAATACATATAAAAATTTAGACGAAATTTGGCTTATTGCACGCCGTAAAGAGCGGCTTAAAGAAATTGCAAAAAGCATTACTATTCCCTGCCGAATTTTAGCGCTGGATATAACTAAAGATGCAGATATTGCCCTTTTAAACCAAACACTTAATGACATTAAGCCTAATGTTAAAATTCTTGTAAATAATGCAGGTTACGGCAAACTTGGGAATTTTGAAGATTTAGATATTAATGATAATAGCGGTATGATAAAACTTAATTGCCAAGCCTTAACCGTTATTACACAAACTATATTGCCTTTTATGTCAGAAAAGTCCGAGATAATTAACATAAGCTCAATTGCGTCTTTTGTGCCAAATGCAAGAATGGCAGTTTACTGCTCGACAAAGGCGTATGTTACAAGCTTTTCAAGAGCATTAAGGCACGAATTAAAACCCAGAAAGATTAATGTTTTAGCCGTTTGCCCCGGCCCCATGGCTACAGAATTTTTAAGAATTGCCGACATTACCCCGGGAGCCAGCCATACTTTTGACACACTGCCATTTGTTAAGGCTGAAAATGTTGCTAAAAAATCTATTATTGCTTCCAAAAAAGGCAGAGCGGTTTATACAAATCGTGTGTTTTATAAATTTTACAGATTTTTAAGCCGAATTGTCCCCCACAAAATTCTAATGTTATTTAGTGCAACTTAAAGGAGTTTTACAATGCAAACCATCAAAACAATACTGCTAAGCGGTGCCGTTATTAACTTTATTTTGGTTATTATGGGAGCGCTTGTTGGTTTATTTTTCAAAAAAGGCATACCACAAAAAATTAAAAATTCCCTGGTTACAGGTATGGGGCTTTGTGTTCTATTAATCGGAATTGATGGTATGCTCAATAACGATACCAACATTTTAATTATAATAATTTCGATAGCACTTGGGGTCATAATTGGCGAATTACTTGACATTGATGAGTTTATTAACAAAATATCATTAAAACTTGAAAAATTTGTTAATATAAAAAATGGCAATGCAAAGATAGCCGAAGGTTTTGTTTCGGCTACGCTTTTATTTTGCATTGGTGCCATGACCATTGTCGGCTCAATTGAAAGTGGTATTAACGGCAACAATACCACACTTTATTCAAAATCGGTTATTGACTGTATTTCGGCCATTCCTTTAGCTTCAACCCTTGGTTTGGGCGTTTTGCTTTCCTGTCTGCCCGTTTTAATTATTGAGGGCGGTTTAACACTGCTGGCAGTGGTGGTTTCACCAATATTAACCCAGGAAATAATTTTACATATGTCGGTAACGGGTTCAATATTAATTACTGCGCTGGCCCTTAATATGTTAGGAATTACAAAAATAAAGGTTATGAATTTTGTGCCTGCCATATTTTTACCAATAATTATTTGTTATATAATTTAAAATCCGAGGTTTAAACCTCGGATTTTTTATTATAAATATGCTTCTAAACGGTAAATTGGTTGGCCAAGGGCAACAAATTTTGCTTCGTATTCGGTAACAATATTACCTTCAAAATTGCTGTTATGTAAATCAAGCGAAATATTTTTAAGTTTAAAACCACTGTTTGAAAACTGTTCAATAGAAAACTCAAACAAACCTTGGTTATCGGTTTTTTGGTGGATTTCGGCACCTTTAGCCAATAATTTTTTGTAAATTTCTAAAAAGGGTTTTGCGGTTAGCCTGTGGTTTGCATATTTCTTTTTTGGGAATGGGCAGGAAAAGTTTAAATAAATTCTTTCTATCGATTGATTTTTAATATATGACGGCAAATATTCGGCCGAACATTTAATAAAAATTAAATTACTAATTCCCTCTTTTTTAGCCTTTTCGCAAGCCGATACAATTACATTGGCTGTTTTTTCAACCGCTATAAAATTAATGTTCGGGTTCTGTTTGGCGGCTTCACAAATAAACCCGCCTTTGCCGCAACCGATTTCTAAATGAACGGGGTTATTGTTGCCAAACAATTCATTATAATCTAAATAATCTTTAAATGTGTTGGCCGTGTTAAAATTACGGTCTTCTTTATCGATAATTATAAGATTGTTTTGGCATTCTTCTAACCTTTTTTCAAGGTTTTTCTTTTTTCTCATTCGCATAAAATTTCACCAAAAACTATTCAATAGCCAATTTTTGAATTGACCTATATTGGAAATCAACATTATTTAACAGCGCAGGGTTTTTAAGAGCAATAGCGGCGCCCCTTACTACGCTGTGTGTTGGGTCGCTGTCAATATGCACCTTAGTGCCTAAATATTGCTCTAATAATTCGGGCATTCCGTTCATAAGCGAGGTTCCGCCTGTTAAATATATGCCCTCACTCATAATGTCAGCTACAATGTCGGGGTCGGTTTTTTCAATAACCTGCCTAATGGCGTTGCAAATTGATAATGCAGTATCAATAATAACTTCATGTATTTCGGTAGAGGTTACCTCTAAAGTTTCGGGCAGACCTGTAAAAATATTGCTGCCTTTTGCAATAACGGCAACCTCAATAGGCCTTTTTACAACAGTGCTTAATTGCTTTTTAATGCTTTCGGCCGTAAGCGGACCAATTGCCACACCGTATTCCTTACGAATGTATTTAATAATTAATTCATCAAAGGTGTTACCTGCTACCTTAAACGAATCACACTGGGCAATACCACCCATTGAAATTGTAGCAATATCGGTAGCGCCTGCGCCCATATCTACAATTAAACTACCCTTAGGTTTTGTAAAATCTAACCCTAAACCGATAGCTACGGCAATTGGGTTTTCAATAACCGAAACATTGCGGCCACCGCCTGCTTCTACGACCTGAGCCATAGAGTGATGCTGCAGTTCGGTAACGCCGGTGGGCAAAGCTGCCATAACCCTGGGGCGAATAATACGCTTGCCAAACGCTTTAAACATATAGTTTTTTAACATTGCTTCGGCTAAATCCAGGTTGGCAATGGCGCCATGCTCTATTGGGTGAACGCAGGTTAAACTTTTTGGTGTGCGCCCCAAAGTTTGTAAGGCTTTTTCACCAAAATATACAGGTTCACCTGTTTCACTGTCTACGGTAACTACACTTGGCAGCTCCAAAACGATTTTCGAGCTTGAAAATATAACGGTTTTAGACGAGCCTAAATCTATACCAATATCTGTTGTCATATTAATCACCAAACATATTATATTTTATTATTCCTTGTTTTTCAACCCTTGTTTTTTGTAATTAGAAAGCGCAGTAACGCAATACACATTATTTGCACCTGCAAACATAATTTGTCTTGCACATTCGTCTAGTGTGGCGCCCGTTGTTTTAACATCATCAACCAACAAAACATTATTCGCCTTAAAACTCTTACAAATATAGGCATCTTTAATATTACTAAACCTATATTTAAAGTTAGATTTGTGCTGCGGCTTGGTTCTTTTTACCTTTTTAAGATAATTGACATACGGCACACCCAATTTTTTAGAAATTTTACGGGCTAAAATTTCACTTTGATTGTACCCTCTTTTAAATTTGTTTAACGGGTGCAAAGGAACACTTAAAATATAATCAAATTTAATGTTACTGAAATTTTCGTTAACGGTCTTTACCATACTTTCAGCAAAGAAATCGGCGTTTTCGATGCTGCCGCCAAATTTTAGCGTATAAATACCCTTTGAAGAAACATCGCCATAATTAAAAGGAGAAACTGAGGCACGAAAATGATAAGTAAATCTGTTACAGCAACAATGCTTTTTATCGCAACCGCATTTTATACACAGTTTTGTAATCTGCTCTATATCTTTATTACAGTCTTCGCACAAATGCTCTTCGCGTTTTATTAAATTATTACAACAAGCACATCGTTTTGGAAATAAAAGCCATATTATATAATTTAAAAATTTCATACATTACCTCATTAAAAAATTTAAAAGGCCTGTATAGCGCAAGGTTTTTTTGTCGTTTGCTATCATGTCGGCTAAAACGGTGCTGCTACCCACTACAACTAAAAGTTGTTTAGCGCGGGTAAAGGCTGTGTATAAAAGATTTCTGTATCTTAATTTGTGAGGAACATCCAATAACGGTAAAATAATGCAGTCAAACTCACTACCCTGGCTTTTATGTACAGTTACGGCATAGGCGAGCTCTAGTTGAGCTATTTCTTCACCCGAATAAATTACCCTTTTGCCATCAAAATTAACGGTTACGCTGTTAAGGTAGCCATCAGCCGATTCGATAAAGCCAATATCGCCGTTAAAAACTCCGCTGCCTGTTTCGCCAAAATTGGTTTCCCACAGAATATCGTAATTATTTTTAATTTGCATAACCTTATCACCCTGGCGGAAGGTAATGCCTTTAAAACTTAATTCGCCTTTTAATTTGCTTGGTGGGTTTACAGCGGCTTGTAATAAGTTATTAAGGTTAGCAGTGCCTGTTAAAAAACGCCTTGAAGGACACAAAACCTGAATGTTCTCTAAAGGTAAAAAACCATAAGCTAGCGGCAACCGTTCGGATAAAAGGTTTACAACCTCGGACACACATTCTTCGGGATTATTATTAATTAACATAAAGCAATCGGAATTTTTGGAATTATTAAAAACTATTTGTTTGCCGTTAATTATTTTATGCGCGTTGGTAACAATAAGACTTTCTTCTGCTTGGCGAAAAATTGTTTTTAAGCAAACACTTGCAATATTACCGTATTTAATTAGGTCGTGCAAAACGTTGCCTGCCCCCACGCTTGGTAATTGGTCTGTATCCCCAACCATAATAATGCGGCAGTTGCCCTTAACGGCACGCAAAACGGCCTCGAACAAAAATGTATCTACCATTGACATTTCATCAACAATTAAAACATCACACTCTAGCGGATTTTTTTCGTTACGGGCAAAAAAGTGCTTTTCATCTTCATTAAATTCGGCCTCGAGCATACGGTGAATGGTCTTGGCGGGAATACCTGTAAGTTCGGTAATTCGTCTGGCAGCACGGCCTGTTGGGGCGCATAGCATTACATCAAGCCCACGGTGTTCTAACACACTAATTATGGCATTAAGGGTGGTGGTTTTACCAGTGCCAGGGCCACCTGTTAAAATAAACACTCCGTTTTCAACAGCATGTCTCACGGCTTGCCTTTGCAATTCTTCGAATTTAATTGATAATATGTTTTCTGCTCGGTCAATTTCTAACTCACTTAACGAAAATAAATCGTTTTTAACGGCAGCCATTTGTTTTATTCGGGACGCAATATATCGTTCAGAAGAATGATATTCCGGTAAAAAAACAAAATCAGTGTTATCAAAATCTTCTAAAATAAGCTCTAAAGATTTTTCAGCATTTAATATTACCTCTTTCACCAAACCAGGCTCAACATCTAAAAGCAGAGATGAAACATCGGCCAACTTATTTATAGGCAAACAGGTGTGTGAATTGGCAGTATTTTTTTTAAGAACATATTTAACCCCAGCTAAAATTCGGTTATGTTCAAATTTGTTTAAATTGTACGCTTCGGCTATTTCTTCGGCGCGTAAAAAATCGAAACCTATATTATCGGAGCATAAAACATAAGGGTTATTTTGCACCATCGGCACTGCATTATTGCCTAATTTTTTAAAAATTTTTAGGGCTTCGGCAGGGGTAAAATTAAATTGTGAAAATTTAAGCAAAATTTCCCTTATTCCAAATTGGCTTTTAAAATGTTCGCTTACAGCCATTGCCTTCTCGTAAGAAATACCCTTAATAATACATAGTTTTTCGGGGTAATTTTCAATAATATCTAAACTATCTTTACCAAACTGTTCAACAATTTTGCGTGCAGTAGCAGGGCCAATGCCCCTAACACTTCCGCTCGACAAATATTTTAATATTGAGGCGGAATCTTCTTTAATAACCCTTTCACAAAATTCGACCTTAAACTGCGAGCCATAGGTTTTGTGGTGGATATATTGGCCTGTGCAATTTAAA
Organism: Acutalibacteraceae bacterium; assembly: GCA_045651765.1. Classification (GTDB taxonomy): domain Bacteria; phylum Bacillota; class Clostridia; order Oscillospirales; family Acutalibacteraceae; genus SIG565. Next base: position 180,579 of record JAZRSY010000024.1, read on the forward strand.
AATTCGCCCTCGTAAGCATTAGGAATAATGCCAACAACGGTGATATCCTCGGAACCTGTGTTAAGCGTTAAAACGCAATAGCCGTTATTTTCATTTTTATATGTAATTTTTACAATAGTACCGCTAACTGTTTGGGTATTGTTTTGCATTACTAAAAACTCCGATATCTTCGAATTCTTTTACAAAATTATCATTTTGGGTAAAATAAACATTTTGGTTTTTATAGGTATTTTTTAAAGCCTTTTGGGTGGCCGAGGTAATATCTTTAGTTACAGCAATGATATTTTCATAATGCTTATTGCCCGACCATTTTTGTTCCTCTATGGCTGATATTAATTGTTGTTCGGCGTAAGGCTCGGTTAAGAATAATACCAAAACTTTTTGAGCAATTTTTTTTGGTTTTAACATAAATGAGCCAATTGAGTAAAATAACTCGCCTAAGCCTATTAAAGAAAAAATTACCAAAAAAGTAAAAATAAATGCTTCGTACATAAAAACACCTCTAAACTATTTTGTTTATTATATGCTAAAGGTATAATTTATGTAACAAGGGAGCACCCGCGATGCTCCCTTAATTTTATTTATTCTATTTTAACAGTGGCTTGATATGTGCCAACCTGCCAAATATTTGTATGAACATTAGATTTTATAGTAACAGCCATGGTATATTCGCCTTTTGTTTTACCCGAAATATCTACAACGGCATATAAATCGTTGGCGTTTAATGAATATACAACCCCAGAAGGACCGCATATTTTAACATTTTTAATTGAATTTAAAAGTGAAACATTATGGCCAGAATTATTATTAATTGCCGCTACATTAGAAATAGAAAAGTTTTTAGAACCTAAAGAATTTGTATTAATTTTAACAGTTACACTTTCAAGTTTATCTAATGTTTTAACGCCGTTAGGTAAAACAAGCGAAACTTCAAAACTGTTTTTACTTTTTTCAATACTGTTAAAATCAATTGGCGACAACTCTATAAAAGATGTTGCATTAACTGTTTCTTCGGGACCGATTATTGTAACCTCAGAAACAGAAAGGCTATTGGGTATTGGAGTGTTTTTGTAAGAATCGGGCTCGTTTTTGAATGTGGCCACCAGCGGCACGGTTTTGGTTTTTGAAATTGGAACGGAAATTTTAACGGTGGTAGCACTTACTGAATATTTAGAAATATCAAGCTCATTACCGTTTGAATCGTAAAGCAAAATAGAGCCATCGTACGATTTTGTAACCGATAAAACTTCGTTAGCTTCGGCATAGGCTACAACCGATGCAATTTTTTCCATTTCGGTTCGTGGAGCTTTAATAGTTACAATATTGTTGCCGGCATCACTTATAACCGGGTCTTCTGCAACAAGACCTTCGGTTGCACTAACGCCCACAACCTTGGTTTCAAGGGTAAATTGTTTAGTGTCAATATAGTCGAAACTAACCTGAATGGTACTGGGTGTAATAGATAAAACCTTGTATTCAGTAGCAAAGGTTTTTTTAGAAGCGGTCAATACTAAATCGTATTGGCCAGGCTTAGTTACCTCGGAAACCGAAGCAGAAACCTCAATATCATTAGCATTAATTTGGGAAACAATATAAGCAGGACCACTTATTTTAACCGATACCGTTTTATTTACGACATCTGTAATTTCATCTAGCCCCAATTCTGCAACAACCGTGTCTTCTGTGTCTAAAGTTACCGGAATTTTAGAAATAGTTTGTTCAATTGTAGGGGTTTCGCCCGTTTCTAATGCTAACCAAAAAACAAAGGCTAAAACGATCGACAACACAACTATTATTTTTTTATTATTAAGTAATTTACGTAGTGAAAAATCAAATTTAAATTTCATTAATTAATACTCCAACGGAATTATTTTATTTTTTTTTATTGAAAATGCCCTTAATTTTTTCAAAAATTGTAAAATAAAACGGTTTCTTTTCTTCAACTTCGTTTGCAAACAGTTCGGTTAAAAGTTCATCCCTTAGGTTAATAGGTGTAAAATTACGTTTTATGGAACCATTTTTAGCCACCGAAACAATTCCTGTTTCTTCGGAAACCACAACTACAATTGCATCGGAAACCTCACTCATACCAATAGCTGCCCTATGGCGTGTGCCAAGTTGTGAATTAATGTTGTTATTTGCGGTTAATGGTAATATGCAACCGGCCGAAACTATACGGTCGTTTCTAATAATCAAGCTTCCGTCATGCAATGGAGATTTAGGGAAAAATATGTTTTGAACAAGCTCGGTAGAAACGGTTGCATCAATTAATGTTCCGGTATCTATAATTTCGCCAAGCGGGGTTCTTCTTTCGAACACAATAAGGGCACCAATTTTCTTTTCCTGCATATTGCTAACCGCCTTGCAAATATCATTAATGCGGTCAATATCTTGCTTTTGTGCAACACTTGTTCCTTGGTGGCCTAAATAATTAATGCGGCTGTGGCCCATTTTTTCTAACACACGGCGAATTTCGGGTTGGAAAATAATAACAGCTATAATTAAAACCGAATTAACTAATTTTAAAAGCAACCATTTAACCGTTACTAACTCGAACCAATTTGCAATTAAATACACAAAGAAAAGTAACGCAATTCCCTTTAAAAGTTGACCTGCTCTGCTTTCTTTGAAAAATTCTATGGCTTTGTAAATTACAAAGGCTATAATTAAAATATCTACCAAATCAAAAAACCTAATATTAGAAAGAGCATATACAATTTGGCTCCAAAAAGCTAAAAAATTTCCCATAGGCTAATACCTCAAATTTATTTATATATATGTTAATAATATCATATTTATTTAATAGTATCAACACAATTTTTTAACTTTTTATAATTTTTTTAAAACATTTACAAGATAATTTATTTCTTTGTAATTATTAAAATAACCCACACTTACCCTAACAGTTCCAACATTTAAAGTTCCAATGGTTTTATGGGCGGTTGGAGCACAATGCAGCCCCGCCCTAACGGCTATATTATTTTTATTTAAAAATTCGGCAACTTCAAAACTATTATATCCTTTAATGTTAAAAGAAATTAATGGAACACTATCATAAAACTTGGGTTCTTTAGTATATAAAATTACATTTTTTGACGGTTTTATTTGTTTATATAAATATTTTATCAACCCCAGTTCTTTTTTGTAAATATTGCTTATTCCCTGCCTTTTTAAAACACCTATTCCGGCGGCAACTCCGGCAATTGCAGGAACGTTAATTGTTCCACTTTCAAGCATTTCGGGCATTTCTAAAGGCTGCAGGAAATTCAAAGATTCTGTGCCTGTTCCGCCTTCTAAAATTGTATCGTTTAATTTAGAACGACTTATTAACACCCCAACCCCCATTGGAGCCAACAGACTTTTATGTGGCGCCAAACACAAAAAATCAATATTCATTTTTTGCATATTTATAGGTATCACGCCTGCGCTTTGAGCGGCATCCACCGCAAACAAAACCCCGTTTTCTTTGCATAATTTACCAATTTTTTCAATCGGCAAAATTTTACCGGTTACATTAGAAGCATGTGTGCTAACAACCATTTTGGTGTTTTTATTTATTAATTTTTTAAAATTTTCAATCGTTATATCATCGTCATCTGAAACACTTGCCATATCATAAGAAATATTTTTTGTTTTTTGCAACTTTGTAATAGGGCGCATAACAGCGTTGTGTTCGAGCGAAGAAATAACTATATGGTCGTTATCTTGCAAAACTCCCTTTATTACACAGTTTAAAGCGTGGGTGCAATTTAATGTGAAAGCAACATTCTGCTCATTATCGACACCAAAAAAATCTGCAATTGTCTTACGAGCATTATACACCATAAGGGCTGTATTTATTGAGCCATTATGTCCACTTCTGCCCGGGTTAGAAGTATAATCAGTTAGTGCTTTTTGCACCGAAAATATAACCTCGGGTGGCTTTTTCCCACCCGAAGCTGCGTTATCTAAATATATCATAATTACACCTTTTTATAAAAATAAAGTCCCCGTTTAAATGGGGACTTTTATTCGTTAATTTGTTTAATTTCAAGAACTTTTACTCCGGCAAGGCGTAATAATTCCTCTGCCTTTTTACTGTCGCCAATAAATGCAACACCATAGCCGCAACCGATTTTTCCAAGTCCTGTCGAACGTTTGATTTCGGCTTTATATCCGTTACGGCGAAGCACATCTCTTCCTTTAATTGCATAGGTTACGGTGCCGGTTGAAATTACATATTTATGCATTATAATCCCCTTACGGTAGAGCCTATATTACTTGGCCGTACAATACATTTTATGAAAAACTGTTAAATCTGTTCCCGGTAATAATCAATAACCAAAACCACTGTAATATAAAAAACAATCATTCCTAAAAAACCAAACAGCTTAATTCCTAAAAAAATTATTAAAAGCGACAACAACGGCGGTATCCCCATTTTTTGCCCAATAATTTTAGGCTCTAATATATTTCTTACAACCGCCACTATCAAATAAACTATTATTATTTTTACACCCATTACAATATTATTGCTAAGAATATTTACAATTGCCCACGGCAATAAAACCAAACCCGTTCCCAAAACCGGCAGAGCATCTATTAACGAAATTATAACCGCATAAATAAACGCATTTTTTATTCTTAAAATTAAAAAGGCTAAAAAAAGTTCTAAAAAAGTTATGACTGACAGAGTTAAATATCCCTTTAACATTTTAAAAACTCTTGAAAATAATAGGTTTTTTACCCTTTTTGTCGCCATAATTTTTTCATGCGGCATAAGCGAAAAAACAAATTTTTTTACAACATTATAATCCTTTGCAAAATAAAGACTCATAATAACGGTTATTATAAAACTAAAGAAAAACGATGGAACATTTTTTGCAAAATAAGAAATTAAGGTGGTTGCCGAGTTGGTCAAATATGAAATTATGTTGTCGGTAAAATTTTTTGGTATATTTAAAATTACGTTAACAACACTTTGTGGTAGGTTGGTTTCATTATTGCCGATTTTATAAAAAAGATTATTAATTAAATTAGCAACTTGTTTTAAAGTATCTAACACGGCATCAAAAATGTAAGGAATTTTAGCATAAATTAAAAACAAAATTCCTGCAATTATGGCTAATAAAAATAAGTATAACGCTATAACCAAAATTGGTGCCCAAATTTGTGAACGTGAATTTATTTTTTTAGATATTATTAATGCACTTTTTTGAACCGAATAACCCATTAGCACTGCAATTATAATTGGCAGTAAAAACACTAACAAATATTTATACACTAAAAAAGTAACTAAAATAATTACGGCAAAATAACTAATATTAATAAGGGTTTTTGTTTTTTGTTCTTGCATATGTTAATCACCGTTTTATATTTTTACCTGATAATATATTATATATTTAAAAAAATATTGAATTGTTATAAAAAATATGTTATAATTACTGAGATTTAGGCGTATAAAGGAATGATTTAAATGGTAAATGTTGCTATTATGGGACACGGCGTTGTAGGCTCGGGTGTTGCTGAAATTTTAATTAAAAACAGCAATATTGTTGCTAACAATGCTCAAACCCCAATTAACATCAAACACATATTAGATTTGCGTGATTTTAATTCTTTGCCATATAGCGATAAATTCACCAAAGATTTTAACGATATTTTAAACGATGCAGATGTTGACATCGTTGCCGAAGCCATGGGCGGATTAACCCCCGCTTATGACTTTGTTTTAGCCTGCCTTAAGGCTGGTAAAAGTGTTGTAACCTCTAATAAAGAATTAGTTGCAGCCAAAGGCGCCGAGCTTTTAAAAATTGCTAAAGAAAACAATGTTAACTTTATGTTTGAAGCCAGTGTTGGCGGCGGAATCCCTGTTATTAGACCAATGGCGCAATGCCTTGCTGCAAACGAAATTACCGAAATTTTTGGTATTTTAAACGGCACTACTAACTTTATTTTAACTAAAATGATATGTGAAAACTTATCATTTGAAAACGCCCTTAAAATTGCTCAAGAAAAAGGTTATGCAGAAAAAAATCCCGATGCCGATGTTTTAGGCTACGATGCCTGCCGTAAAATTGCTATATTGGCTTCTCTTGGCTTTAGTAAACACATTTACCCCGAGCAAGTTTTTACCAAAGGCATTACCGAAATTTCACTTGATGATGTAGATTATGCCGATAAACTAGGTTTCGTTATAAAACTTATTGGCCACGCCAAAAAGTTAGATAAAAAGGTTGCTGCCACTGTATACCCCGCTTTAGTCAGCAAAGATAATATGTTGGCCGGTGTTAACGATGTTTATAACGCCGTTGTTGTTAGAGGTAATATGGTGGAAGATGTGTTGTTTTATGGCCGCGGTGCCGGAAAATTGCCAACCGCAAGTGCTGTAGTTGCCGATATTATAGATTGCGCAAAACACCTTAAAACACGCAAACAAATTTTCTGGGAAGATACTACCGAAAACATTGTTGAAGCAAAAGAAAACCTTGTAACACAGCTTTTTGTGCGAATTAAAGGCAACTGTGAAAATATTAGCATTAAAGTTAAAGAGTTATTTAACCCCGACATACAATTAATTAAAAATTCTGTAGCCGATGAGGTTGTGTTTGTTACAAGCCACGACACAGAAAAGGTTTTAATTAATAAATTACAGAGCCTCGAAAACTGTAAAATAGAATCCATTATAAACTTAATATAATGTTAAAGGGATTAGTTAAAACTAATCCCTTTAATTATTTTACCTCGGCTGAATAATCAAATATATCGCCCACCAAGCCGTCTTCACCTTTGTTGTAATTTTCAATAACATTTGTGTAAGCATCGGGTGTAACGCCAATAAGTACGGTTTGCGCTGCAATTACCGAAGTTTCGCCCGAAAAACCAAGCCTGTTCCACGGCATAATAACACTACCATTAAAATTCACCTTTATTAAAATTTGGTGTAAAACCTGGTTTATGCCTGCAGAATAAAAATTGCTTTCAAAATCGGTTGTAGCATTTGCCACCATTTTAATTTTAAACTTTATTTGCGGCCCCATCCCCAAAGTGAATTCATTACCAAAAAGTGTACCCAACGGCACCGAAATTGTATATTCGTTGCTACCGTTATTTTCGTTGGATACAAGGCTGCTTATTTCACTTTTTAATTTATTAATTTTTACAACATCAATTTCTAAAGTGGATATATTATTTTCATTGTTGCGGGTTAAATTAACAATGTTGTTGTATGTAATTTGGTTGTCGGAAAAACAATTAGATACCGAATTATTAATATTTTTGTAAATAATAATTTTGGCTTGACTAACTGCATATTCACAAATAGTTTTCCTTATAAAAAGCGAAAAAACAATTGACGCTAATATTAAAAAAAATAAAATAAAAACTAAACAAAAAATTTTAAATTTACTTTTAAATTTTTTTCGCAAAAAAAGCCCCCCTTCCGTAATATATTTTACGAAAAAAAGGCGCTTTTGTTAATTAATTATAATAAAACTTATTATTAAAAATAATTCCTTGACTTTTTAATTGATTTTTAGTAGAATAGTATTGCTCGTTAAAAAAGCACTATATGCGGGCGTGGCGGAATTGGCAGCATTTATGCCGAGCGCACCCTGTGGGTGAAAAAGCGAAGGTTTAAATGGCGCAGCGGTCAAAATTTTTGGTGGTAACCTTAAAAATTTTGGGCACCGCAAGAGTATCGCGGTAGCGCGGCTTACCCTTTTAAATTATTTTGTTTAATTTGTTTATTTGCGGGCGTGGCGGAATTGGCAGACGCGCTAGACTTAGGATCTAGTGTTCTCACGTGCAGGTTCAAGTCCTGTCGCCCGCACCAAAGCATTCAAACCCGAACCTACAACCTATCGGTGAAACGTTCGGGTTTGTTGTTTTCTTAAAAGATGTTAAATAAGCCTTTGTTTGTGACAGTACAGAGTGATTTGCTCTGTACTGCCACTTCTTCGTTTCAATGAATTTCCTACATAAAGGAGATTTTGAAATGAAGACTAAAAAAGCATCTAAAACTAACATAACAAGACTTATTTTCCTTACCATTGCACTTACTTATAATTTAATATTGGGATTTTATTTGAGAGACTTCCTTGTACTCTCTCCCACTCTACAAGTATTCTATTTACTATCGGCTCTACCGACTTTGTTTTTAACGGTTAAGATAAATTCAAAAGCAATGAGAACAGCGGTTTATATTTTGTTAATACTAATTGCTTGTATGAACATTGCTTACATTATTTATTGTCGCAGAGTGTTTCCGTTTTTAGCACTTGTTTCGCTCGTTATTGTTTTTATATATTTTTTCACTTTTGCCGATAATACAGGTAAGGATAAACTGCTGACGAAATTTGTGCCGACTGTGATACTGATGAAGAAAAGGTAAAAGAAATCTATAATTGGATGATACATAATTTTGAGTATGACTATGACTGTGAACCCGTTATCCAATATTTCAATGTTCGTAAAACCTTGAACACACGAAAAGGGATCTGTTATGACTTTTCCCATCTGTTTGCCGCACTATGTCGGAGTCAGCACATTCCTTGCTTTGTTGTCGATGGTGATAAGCGTGACAACAACCAATATCACCATACTTGGAATCGAGTTTACTTTAATGGCTCTTGGTGGAATATGGATGTTACTTTTGATACTGTTCAAACTGAAAATCAAGGTTGCTTTTACGGCTTTCGTAATATTGAAAACACCTATTCGCTTGATAACGAATTCCTAATAAGGAAGATATACTGATTTATGTAATTACTGGCAATAAAAAATATCTAAAGTAAACTAACACCCTGTTGCAGTACAAAATGCAACAGGGTGTCATAGTTTTTATATCATTATTTTTAGATAACTATTTGGTTATTTTATCAAAAAGAGCTATTAGTTCATCATAACTTTGATTATTCGCAACAATAACGCCACTGCTATCGATTACTGAGGGGATTGTTGGTGATGATAAAGGCTCGTCGTTTGCTGTGATTGTTATAACTTTACCTATATTCTCTTCGGTAGCTGTTTTGAACTTTGACTGTCCGTTTTCGGTGAATTCAAACTCGATATAATAATTGCTGTCTTCAGAAAATTTAGCATACACTTTAACAATATCACTATTTTCAATTAAAACATTACCTTTGTCATCCTTAAACTCAACAACAGTGTTTTTGGAGAGCGTTGCTTCTTTATAAAGTATACTGCCATCTGCAAGTTTTGTCCCTTGCTCTTGATTTTGTGACTTGGAACTATCGTTTCCATTTAATTGATTTACAATAGGATTTAAATTACAGCCGGATAGCAATATCATCAAAAAAACGCAACAAACAATAATAATCTTTCTCATTATAATATACCTCTTTATGATAGTTATTCTTCTATTTTAATCCAATTTGCATTAGGTGTTTTTTCAAACCAATCATCAAAATATTTTTCAACGGTGCCTTTATTTGCTACTTTTCCATCTAAAAAATATTCGCTTTTGTTATTGTTTATATAAGCTTTTTCTACGATTTCAAAATCATAGCCATCAAATTTTAAAAAAGCAATTTTTTGTTCTCCATCTTTCAGTTTAGGTTCAAAGCTTCCATCAACTTTGAATTTTTTTATATTACCAATTCCGGCATAGTTATAACCATATACCTTTCCTGAGTCATAACGCAAAATAAGATAGCAATAAAGCTTCACATCAAGAATTACTAATTCGTCAATATTATCCGCATCACAATCCACATAAACATAATAAGCAGGTACAAATGCATAACAAGCATTATCAATGGTTTGAAAATGATACTTTTCTAATGTTTGTTCTGTGGTTTTATCGGATATTACTGATGTTTTTGCGGTAAAGGTTTGTTCTTTCTCCAAAACTTTCATTAATACTTCTTTTGCTTGCTCGTTTTGCTCTTTGATATTATCCTTACCGCAACCTATTATAGAAAAGCAAAATATTAAACACATTAAAATCACTAAAGTTTTCTTCATAATATTACCACTTATTGAAATATTAATTCATTAAAATTATTAAACCATTGAAATATTAATTCATTAAAATGTAACCATTCTATCGGCGCTTTTTTATAATCTAAATATTGCTTGGTAAGTTTTGAATATTCAGCTTTTGTAACAGAGTTTTCATTAAAAAAATATTCTTCTTTACCGCCATCTTCGGCTGTGGGGTGCCATTCGTTAAACGAAATGGTTTTAATAATATTTCCGTCAAAATCCAATTCATAATATTCATAGTTAATATGGTCGGGTGCACCTCCGTGTCTTTCAAACATCAAATTGCCGTTTTCGAGTGGATATGTATACATACTTTGAATATCACTCCATGCAGTAACAACATCATTTTTTATAGTAAAATATGCATATATACCAGAACTAACCACGCACATTTCCACGATACCGTCATGATTCATATCATAAAAGCCATAACTAATAAATTCATCACTAATTGACTTAACAGGCAATACATCTTGAATATAGGTATCAAAATCAATCTCATTTCCTTCTCTGTCTAATCCCTTTGTCTTCAAAGATATAAAATCTAAATACTTGAAAGTATTTTTATCTAAATAAAATCTCTCAAATTTCACATCATTTAATTTATTGTGTTTTTCATAAGCTTTTTTAAATTTTTCTTCGGTGGTTTTCTTATTGTTAATATAATAATTTGCACCAATAATTTCGTGGTCACCCCAAACAGACTCAGTATAGGTGCATGATTTTACATTATAGCCACATTTATTAAAGGTAAGTGTTCTAAAACCATAATCAAATCCGCTTAAAGAATATGGTACTGTGCCATCCGTTTTTAAACCTCCAAATTGACGCCATGTAAAATTATAACTGTATATTGTGTTTTCAATAGCGTGAAATACGACGGTGCCAAAATATATATCTTCACCTTGCCCTAAACGGCAAATAAGTTCATTATTTCCATCAAAATCTAAATCAAATAAAGTATATTCGTTTATGTAAAAACAACTACCGCCGTGTGAAGAATCTTGTAAATAATCCAGATATTGAGACAATGTCATAGTAGTTTTATATTCCGTGCTGTAAAATTCGAAATCTTTATTTAATACAGTTTCATCCAACTGAACAGCATTTTTATGGTTACCGCAACCGACCATAGAAAAGCAAAGTATCAAACTTATTATAACTGCTAAAAATCTTTTCATAAGCTTACACCTCTTTCTTTTTTCTGATTTTTTCAACAATCCATTCAATTGCCCAATGGATAAATACAACTGTAATCCCATTTTGAATTATAAAGATTGTATGATTAATAAAGTCATACTTTCCGGTTGAAATCAAAAGAATTATTATAGGTGCCATGAGCGAAATTAAAAACAGATATATGTAATATTTTCTTCTACCTATATCATTCTTTTTCTTTCTTATTACAAAAGCAAAAATACCGGTTAACAGTAGTGAAGGTATGCCAAACATAATAAAGTTATTAAACAAGACAATTATTAACGACGGTGAAATTAAAAGTTTAATTAAATATGAATTACCAAAAAATCCACCTGTGTCACTCAAAACAAACAATAAAATTTGCGTGATAGTTAATAAAAAATATGGAATAAACAAATATAAAAACTCTTTAAATCTTTTCATAAACTACCTCTGATTTACTCCTTAATTAATCTAAAATAGACTTTCGATAAAAAATAAATTACTATACTAAAAAGTACTGATAAAATGGTTAACAGTATTAATTTTTCATAGCCATATTTTTTAAAGCCTTAATACCCATTTAACTGTATGTATTGACGCTATTTTAATTCAATGATTTCCTTTTCGTATTCTGCTATTGTTTGATTGTTTTTTGATTTAACGGGATACTTGATTTGCAGTTTTTTACCGTTTTCCAAAAAGGTTGCCTGTGTATTATAATATAATTCGGTTCCATTAGCAAAATCACGCTTAATTTCTGTATAATAATTGGTCGTATCGAACATATCACGAACAATTAAAATGTTTTCATTTTTACTTTCTGAATATTTAAAATATGCCACTTTTGTAGAAAACTCTGCTATTGGATTATTGAAAAAGCTCGAAACACGTCCGTTTTCAACATCATAATAACGTTTGCTCGGGCGAAGGTTTCCTCCGTATCCGTATTCAAGTACAAGAATATCTTCCTGGTAATAAAAATTTAAACTACCTCGATAATCATGAAAGCCTATATCCAATGAATTACCATCATTGTCATTCACTTCATAACAAAAAGAAAATCCATCAGTTTTAACGATATAATTTACATCTTGCTTATAAACCGTATCCATAGTATCAAAAAAATTTATAACTGTACCGTCTTCGTTAATATTATACTTTCCCAATATTTCGCTATTATTTATGTGTTTGTCAACATACATGTCACTTTCTTTTTTAGAATATTTATTATTAGAAGAATCAATTTTATTAGAACACGAAGTTAAAAAAATAAGACAAATCAAAATAGCAAATACTTTATACATAACAATTCCCCCTAGTTTTATTAGTATGTACGAAACACATATGAACCGTTTCCCTGTATATATTATTTTTCCTCTATAATAAAATCAATTTTATTTTTGTTGATTGTAAAAATAAAAACACCTATATAAAAACACACACGAGTTAAGATTTCTATAAACACTAATAAATTTAGTGCAGGCACTCCTATCGGTACCCTTTTAAAATATTCAAAACCGCCAACAGTTATAAAATCAAATATAAGTGCAGCAAGGTTTAATATAGCGCAGCTAAGTGCTCCATATTTTAAAAAAGTAATATGTTTAAAATTAAATAATGTTCCTATAAACATAAAAGTACTTGCAATAAATATCAATCCCGAAAACAAAAACATCACAGGGTATGTAGATTCTGCAATTCCTAAAATAAAAACGATAATGTAAGAAAAGAGTGAACGAATAACATTAATAATCTGTATGCCAAAAGCAATAGGAAATAACCACTTTTTAAATTTATATTCCTTATTTGATGTAAATAAAAATGCAAGCACCAAAACAGGTATAATTAAAGGTATTAATTCTATTACCAAAGATTTAATGGCAAATTGAAAATTTTGAAAAAAAGACAATTTAATAATATCAATATTTAAAACAAGTATTATAATGTGTAATACTGTAAAAGCAATTGCAATGATATTTTTATTAAAAGTTATATTCATACTCTTCTTCATAACAAGTCACCTCAATGGGTAATATTTAAAATTGAAACTGCACTCTCTAATATCGGGACTGATATTATTAGCAAGGTTAATAATATAGTGTTAATTAAATATACAAAATTTGAAATTCTATTTTTGTTTTTTAAAGAAAGTAAGTTTATAAAAAAAGCAAGTACGGCAATACAAACAATTACAATAGGCGTAAAAAGACCGTCCCAATTTTTTAATATGTAGATATTTATATAAAACACATAATGAGAGAACATAAACACCCAAATTTGAGCTTTCTCATATTTTTTAGTAACAAACAATATAAACCAAATAATAGAAATAATTATAGCAATAATGTTTAATAGATTCATAAATTTACATCCTTTAATATCTCGTAGTGTACTGATTTATATAAGTTATAGCAAGATTACGTGTGTCGGTGAATGAAAGCGGTATGTAAAGCACACGGCTAAGGTCATATACACCGTTAAATACAATTGTTTCATATCCTTCATAAAAAGCAGATTTATCTGCCTTTTTCAGTTCATCACAATATGTCTTTAACAATTCTTCGATGCAACTTTCGGGTAGCTCACACCACTTGCCATCAGGATCGCCATAATAATAACGCATTTGTGGATTATCGAGTTTTGTTTTTTTCAAAGAATAAGCATACATATCGCTCTTCATAAGTCGAATGTAAAACTCATCAAAAGCCGAATCTTTTAAATCTCTATATTCACGATAAAAAGATTTTCCATCCTTCAATTTATAATTAAAATTAGCATCCTCCCACATATCCGCAATACATTCAGGTTCCTTATATGGATACTCCGTTTCGTCAGGCAAATAACCTTCTTCAAACAACTCCAATAATATTCTATGTAGGTCAATACAATCCTCGAAATGCTTGTCCACTTCAAATTCTTCTATAGAATCCAAAAATATTTTAACACTTTCTATTTCTTCTTTATCGGGTAAGATATAAGCCTCATTTTGAACCTGTGCAGGTATAAATCCCAAAATCAAAGCAGAAGAAACTGTTACTGCAAAAACGGTTATACCCATTTTTATGAGCAGTTTGTTCCTTCGAAAACTAAAAACAGTGAGCAATATTGCCACTGACAATGCTACAATTAAAAAACATAAAATATAGCTTAATGAAATTTGATTCTTAAGCATAAAAGGCTTAGCTATAAGAAATGCAACAGAAAGAGAAATTAAGAAAAATACTATGATCTTATAAACGGTCGAAAAAACAATTGAATTTATTGTTTGGTGATTTTTCTTTCGACACCATAAATACACAAAAACGCCAATAATAACGCCTGTTACCAAAAGAAAAATTGTCGAGTAATTGAATAACGTTGCTGCTGATACAACAAACAGATTAAAACTTAGAGGATTCCATGTTTTATGAGGGATTAAAGAACTGACATTATAAATTTCATAACAACCCTGACTGATTATAATCGGAGCAAAATTAAGTACTAAAAAACCAATAAAGTACCAACGTACAGACCGTGCAACAAAATACAGAACCGCACAAATTGTTATCCAAACAAAAATCAGACCACATAAAGCAATACCATTGAACAGAATTACGATAAATGACATATTAAAATAAGGTGAAATTTTCTCACAAAATTCTAACACTATCATTTGTGCTATTATATAGAAACAAAAAGGAATCCATAATGAAAATATTTTATCCCAGACTGACGGCTGCGGCTCATCTTCAACCATCTTCGCCATGCTTTCTTTTTTAAACCAATACGGCGTTATAATAGAAATTAAAATAAGAAAAGCAATCAATGTAAATGCAATCAAAATAATAGGAGTGTCATTTGCATCAAAAAGGTCATTCCCAGAAGAGAAAAGACTTGGAATAGAAAATAGATTTAATATGACAAACAATAATCCTAAAACAATATAAAACGGAACACGATTTTTGGATAAACATAAACTTTTTACAAAATTTAAAGTTTTATAATTCGATTCAGATACAAATTTATTTTTCATCAATTCACCCCATTGACCACATAGAAAAACCTACAAACGCTATAATGCAAAATACTATAAGCAACACAAGTGATATTATCTTAGCAATTTTATATGTACATAATTTTGTGCTAACTCCCGAAGAAATTAATCCAACAAAAGAAAAGAATGCTATAAACAGTGGTTCTAAAAGTAAAAATTCCATTCCGCTAGCGGATGAGTCATTTGACAAGCGCTCTATTTCCTTAAACATACTGACGGAGGCTGCTACAACTCCGTATAATGCGTATAAAGAAACGAGAAAAAATATTATGGCAAAAATTCGTCTAATATATATTTTCCACATAGTTAGTGTCCTCTTAATCACGCAAAAGTATTATAAATTTAATTTAACACTCAGATGCTTTAAAATACTATATCCATAAGTAAACTTATAAGCGGTGAAATCAATAGGCTGTATATTGTTCTATAAGCAAAGCCACCAACAAAAAATGCCATAATAGAAGTTCCGCCATCTGTGAATTTAATATTTTTAAGTATATGTATTTTATAGATGCTGTCGGCAAAAATTCCAAACAATATTCCGCACAAAAGCATACCTATACTGCTTATTCCGCCTATTTTTAAAGCTATTCGTTCAATTTCTTTTTGTGAATCCAAGGCTTTATCGAGCAGAACACTTGTCTGAGCGGAATACACGGGATTCAGCTTTGTTAAAGTATCAACACCAACTGCTTCCTCATAAGCCGCAACATTTTGGTAATGCGGTTCAAGCTTTGGTGCATAGATTCCTACTCCTATTGAAGTTAAAACTATAGCCAATATTAAATCTACAATTATATACAAGCAAGCAAACTTATACATCTTTCGGTAGCAAAGCCAATTAAACCCGAAAGAGAAAGCTGCCCAATTCCAACTTAAAAAGAACTTTTTGCCCTCGTTTTTAGTGTAAATATCAACGTAACGAGATGCGTTTTTATCTATGAAAAAATGCCAGTCAGCCTTTTTAACACCATCTAATAATGCTTCTTTCGGGGAGGCTGTGGTCGGTATTCTTTTCCAACACTGTTTACAGTATCCGTCACTTACAATATACGTAGCACCGCAGTGTTCGCATTTCTTTTCAAGGTTATCCATCCATTTCTGCCCCTTTCTTTTTTACTCTAAGGTTTTTTATTGATGCAACGAGAATAATTATGTAAGCAACCATACTAAATATCGTTCCGTTTGTTAAATAATTTACAAAACAAACCAAATAGGTTTCTATTATTCCCAACTTACTATATATTAAATATTTTGGAATAGCTGGTATTGAAAAAGAGAATATATTTATTATTAAGAATATGATACTGCAACAAAGTGACGGAATCAAACATTTTGATTTAATATTTTTCAGTATGCGAGTAATCATAAAAACAAATATAAGTGCTAGAATCGTTTTAATGGCTATAGAAATAATACCAGTCCATAACGAAGTTAAAATTATTATTAAAAATAGGGTACTGCAACAAATTAATGGAATTAAACATTTTGATTTAACATTTTTCAACATACGAGTAATCATAAAAACTATTATAAAAGTTATAATTATTTTAATCACTATGGATATAATCGTAGTCCATAACAAAATTGAAATATATTCTTTTGTAACTCCTATCAAACTCCCATTTGGCAAGTTAATAAATAACTCATACAGCAATTTTAAAATACCGATAATCTCACTAAAGCAAAATATGCAAAGTCCAATTATATATAATTTTTTAGTTGTTGGTTTCATAAAATTCCCTCAGCCTTTTGCTTTGCAATTATATTCTCATTTTTAAAAGGCAATATCGCCCACAAAATCACTGAAATTCGTGTAAATGAGTGGATGAGAACATTAACTAAATATCGTATAAACATAGTATCAATATCTATAGCGTTATATTTAAATACCGTTATAAAAGAGGAATCGATAATTGATAAAATCGCACCAACAATACAAATTATTGCAATCACCGTTTTTGTTTTATACTTAAGTTTAAATCCGAGTAAACATGTTAGCATTAACAAATATACAGTAAGTTCAATTATAAGATTGAACATGTAACTTGGGTTAAACGCAACAGGAAAAATAAAACGCCTATAATTAAAAATTAAATTTATGATATCACATAAAACAAGTAAACCAATAACTGCCGATGCAGTTATTTTAGTTACCATAGACACTTTGATGTGATTTTTTAATAGTGGACGAAAAATTGTCATAACAGCAAATAAAATGCCTAATACAGGTTTTAAATAAGTTTGTCCCATATAGGGTGCCATATATATAAAACTGATTATTCCTTCGCCCGGTTTTGCAGAACTCGCTAAATGCATTAGTATTTCTCTTAATGAATTAAAGATATATAGCAAACTTGGCAACAGCATTAAAAACGAATAGAATAGTATTTGTTTTATTTTTATATTAGATAGTTTCATAAATAAAAACCTCTTTTATTGTAAAGCAAAACTAATATCTGTCAAAAAATCCGACGGTGCTGTATTGTTAAGTACAGGTCGGAGATTGAATACCAGGTAGCCGTTCGGCAAAGAAGGAGTATAAACCTTGTAGTATAACTGAATAACACAATCCTTATAATTCATAGGTTGATTATCTGTAGTCATAAGGATTATTTTATTTGGTTCACCAAGTCTTGAGATTATATCATCAAGAGTGGAATCCTTGTTTATTCCTTCAATCATTTCAAAGTCAGGACGTGTCGGGCTTATACCTTCTTGGTACTTAACTGTTTTTTCATAACACATAAAGCCGATTTGTGTAATATAACAGTCATTAAAATTCCTTGAGTTTCCATAGAAATTCATTATATATCCATCAACTTTGTTTCCGCTTGGCGACGTAAAGAAAGCTCCACCTTGTAAAATACGGTCATCAAAAAATTTCTCTTTTACAGTAAACCCTTTACTTAAAAAATCTGAAACCTTTATTGGCAAGGTAATGGTTATACCGTCAATTGTCATATCATAATTTGACACTTTGTGGCTAATAGATTTATTTGTTTTTAAATCATAGGTATAATCAACAATTTTGAGTCCATTACCGAAACTTGCACTATAGTCTTCTTTTAAAACATCATAGTCATTAAGATTGAGCCTTTTAGATACCTCCCGAACAAAATCGTCATGGTCTATAATTCTGCCTATTCTGTTATTTGTGTTTAAAGCAGTTAACTTGTAAAAAACGTCAGACATTCGGGATTTGTTGTTTAAATCAGTAATATAAACTGCAGAACCGTCATTTTGCAGGGTGAGTTCTCTATCCTTAGAATTATTAAGATAAAAAGCAAGATTTGTTTTTCCTGAAATCCTATTACTTGCCGTCAACTCAAGTCTTATACAAAAGCCAAATTTACTGTTGTGCATAGCACTGATTTTTTTGATATCGTTATTGGTTATTATTGACGTCCCCGAACTGTTTTTGAAAGCTACAGGATTATTGGTAACAGATGATTCCCCAAATAAAACTGTTCCGTCATTTAAAACAATGCCATCATCTATAAACGAATTATTAGAAGCAAATAGTCCCTCTAACTGCTCGGCGGTAAAGGTTTGTTTTTTATGTATAACAAAGCAAAAATTATCGTTATATTTTATATCATCCGCAACATATTTATAATTGCCGTTTCCTTCAAATCTGCCACAATTTATGCCGATAACCTTGTCGCCCTCAAAATATACGGTATATTCATAATTCTCTTGGTCATAATTTTCAACCAATTTAAAACCATTAACATATTTATGCGACGAAAATGACATAGCTTTCTCTGTTAAAGAGGTTTGCATACAAGAATAATATCGTTCACCTTTTTTAAAGGTAATCATATTGTTGAAATTGTTGCGGGTAATAACAACTTCTACGGAGCCTGTTCCACCAAGTTTTTGTGCTAAAAATCCTTTGGTATCATTTAGCGTGATGGTGAAATAGCTGTACATAGTTATTGTAAAGGTAAAATTAGGATTAATATCGGTTGCAGTAGAATTTGCAAGATTTAATAATTTGAAACCGTTATTGTTTGCCAATGTCGTCACTTTTGGGTTTTGAGACGAATCAGATGACAATACAACTCCATTTTCCGCAATTGCTTTTTTAACAGCATAAAAATTCAACTTATCTAAGCTGTTAATTCTCACATTTTCTGTTGTAATACTGCTTGAAATATTATCATCCGAATTATTATTGCTATTGTTTTGTGTACTACTGCTTGAGGACGTTTTGTTGTTTGAGGCATCATTAGAGGAAGAAGTGCTATTTACCTGTTCATCTTTTGATTGATTATCATATTTCGACTGATTATCACCTTTTAAGGTGTCTCCCTCTGTAAAAACAGAGCTGTTTTCAGGATTAGAGGAACCATCTTTTTTATTTGCGGTGTCTTTTTTGCAACCGACAAAAGAAAGAATAAGGATTAAAGTTAATGTTATTGATATAATTTTTTTCATAAAGATTCCCCCTCATTTTCATTTTTAAAAAACACTTCTAACTCATCAATGGTAAAGGTTTGTTTTGTGTAAAGAACAATACAAAAATCTTCAATAAATGTTACATCATCTACAGCATAATTAGTAGGCACGCTGTGAAAAGGTGCACACTCAAAACCCACGACCTTTGAGCCATCATAATGAACTGTAAATCTATAGTTTTCTTGCTCTAAATTTTTAATGATATTGAATCCATCAATATATTTGTGAGAAGAAAATTCGCTACTACTCTTATTTGAATCGGGGTCATAGTCACCACCATTTGCAAAGCATGTATAATACTTTTCATCCCGCTTAAAGGTTATCATTTCTCCAAGATCGTCAATGTTATTTTTTGTAACAACAACCTCAACTAAACCTGTTCCGCCGACTTTTTGAGCCAAGAATCCTTTTTCATCATTAAGCTCAATGGTAAAGTATGTCACCATTGTTGTGGTGAATACTTTGTTACGGTCTATTGGATTTTCTGTATAAGTTTTATTTAGCATTATAATCTTTGGTGAAGAAACAT
>JAZRSY010000025.1:0-9506 GCA_045651765.1 Acutalibacteraceae bacterium
TTATTATTGCTATTTTCGCTATTGTTTAATTCTTGTGATGAGCCGATTGTTTGATCGTTATTAGATGGTATAACCAAATTTTTATCTAATAATTTTGCGGCAATAATAATACCTAAAAGCAGTATTATGGCAATTACTATAATAATAATGTTCTTTTTTGTAAAAAGAGTGCTATTCATAAGTAAAACCTCCCAAAATAAAATCTACATAAATTATTATATTAAAATTGTATAAAAAAGTCAAGCATATGACCATTAAGATTATAAAAAGTGCCTATACCAAAATTTAGCATAGGCACTTAAAATTATCTTTTTAATAAAACTTCTTTTTCGTAGGCCATAACCTCGGTTAAATAATCGGGATTAATGTTTTCACGTTTTAAATATTCAGTCCAAACATCTCCGAATGGTGCGGTTTTAAGTTCTTCGGAAAGCACCATAACCTCGGTTAAACGGTTTTCGTTTTGTAATTCTTTTAAAGATTCGGGTTGCAATAAAGCAAATAATAATGCTTTTTCAACGCTTCTAACACCGGTTATCCAAGCGGAAATACGGTTAATTGATGCATCAAAATAATCGGTTGCAATAAATACTCTGTCGAGTGCGTTATTGCGAACTATTTCTTTGGCAATTTCTTTGGTTTCATCGTCAAAAATAACTACGTGGTCGCTATCCCAACGAACAGCACGGGTTACATGCAAAGCAACTTTTTCGTTAAATAGCAGTAAAGAAGAAATTTTATCGCTTACAACTTCGGTTGGGTGGTAGTGGCCGTTATCCATAAGTGGAGTAATGCCTTTATAATCAGAATAAGATAAGCAGAACTCGGCAGAACCCACAGTATAGCTTTCAAGACCAATGCCAAACACCTTAGATTCAAGAGTTATGTA
Source organism: Acutalibacteraceae bacterium (assembly GCA_045651765.1). Classification (GTDB taxonomy): domain Bacteria; phylum Bacillota; class Clostridia; order Oscillospirales; family Acutalibacteraceae; genus SIG565. The sequence continues at coordinate 890 of JAZRSY010000025.1, forward strand.
AACCTTGGATTTATCGTAAGGAACAGATAAAATTTTATCGAGCGAGTCTTTAAACCTTGCCCTAGGTGCTAAACGGTCGGCAGGAATATCTTTATATCCATCGGGTATCCAAATGTTCATAACACAAGGAATTCCTGTTTCGTTGGCAAAGTATTCGGCAATTTTAATACAAGCCTGGCCGTGCTCTATCCAATATTTACGAACATCATCATCGGGTGATGATAATGTTAAATTATCTTTTACCATTGGGTGTGCAAAGAAGGTTGGGTTGAAATCGAGCCCCATTCCCCTTTCTTTAGCAAAATCTAACCACTTTTTAAAGTGTTTTGGTTCAATATTGTTGCGTCCTGCATTGTCGCCTTCTTCAATAATGGCGTAGCTGGCATGAAGATTTAACTTCTTTTTGCCGGGAATGAGTGATATTGCTTTATCAATATCGGCCATTAGTTGTTCGGGTGTGCAGGCTTTGCCGGGGTAATTACCGGTTGTTTGAATACCGCCCGAAAGTGATTCACGGCTATCAAAACCTACAACATCATCGCCTTGCCAACAATGAATGCTTATTGGTACATTTTTTAAGGTATTAAGCGCTTTTTCGGTATCTACGCCTAATTTTGCATAAATTTCTTTGGCTTGCTCGTATCTGTTCATATAATATACCCCTTAAATTATATTTTTTTATTATAATATCATTTTTAACGGCATAGTTCAAGTGTTTTTCTTAATTTGCTATTGTGTGTTTAACATCGTTGGTTTTTTCGTTAATAGAATTAAAGGTATAACCTTGGCTTTTAGCATAATTAATAATCTCTTGCAACGACTGTGCTGTTGTTATTTTGTTATCAAAATCGTGCATAAGCACAACATTTGTGCGGCCTTTTTTCAGGCCTTCTTTTACCCTATTTATAATATAATAAGTCTGCATAGCGGTACCGTCGGCATCACCGCTGTCAACATTCCAGTCAAAATAACGCCAACCGCTGTTTAATAATGTATGGGCAGCGGCAGTTACAACACCTTTACAATACTTTTTACTAATTAAATTTGAACTGCCTCCAGGGAAACGCATTATTGTTGCAATATAACCTGTGTCATTTTTAAGTTTTTCTGCCAAAGAATTTACATTATTTATAAAAGCATGCTCGCTTTTATAAATAACCGAATAATCGTGCGAAAGGCCATGTATTCCTATGGTATGGCCTTCGGAAATCATTCGTTTGATTATTGGTAATTCGTCGGCCGAATAATCTAATATAAAAAATGTAGCCTTAATGTTATTAGCCTTTAAAATATCTAACACAGTGTTAGTAACGGGGCTTGGTCCATCATCGAAGGTTAAATATATTGGGTTAACATTTACATTGTCGGGTTCGTAAACATTAAATTGAATATACATTTGGTTGGTATTGCCTGCTTTGTCGGAAACAGTATATTTAACCGAATATGAGCCAATTTTTGTACTGTCAACGCTGCCTTCAATTTTAATAAGTGAAGTAACATCGCCATCTAAATCATCACTGGCAGTTACGGTGGGCATGGTAAATTCCCCGTTAACCACAATTCCAACAACCTGCTCTACACTGCTTGAAAATTGTGGCTTAACAATATCTTTTACAATAATATTTCGAGTAGCTGTAACTCTATTACCAGAAGAATCGGACACCGTATATGTAATTTTATAATTGCCGTTTAATTGTTTTTCTTTATCTACAATAACCGAACCTGTTAAGTCGCCATCGTAATTATCTTGAGCAGTAAAACCTAATTCTGTGTAAAAATCAATAGAAGAAACCGTTAATTCGTTATTGCCAATTAACTCTAAATTAGGGGCAGTGTCATCGACCACCAAAACATTCCTTTGGGCTGAATAATTTTGCCCTCTTATAGAAAACTCATAGTTAATTTTATATTCACCCAACACATTTGTATCAACGCTGCCGGTGTATATAATTTTGTCACTATAGTTTTTATTTCTAAAAATTGCTTCGGCGCCCGGGTCGGTGAACTCAGAAAAAACAGGAACAACAATATTAGCGTTACCTTTTATTCTAAAGAATGGCTTCTCTAAAAACTCAATAGTAAACACAGATATAAAAGACACAGATATAGCTATTAAAGAAGTTATTACCGAAATATAAACCGACATTTCCTTCTTTTTGCACAAAATTATAAATACACTTACAAGTATAACGGCCGCAACAATAATTGCGGTTTGTATTATTTGAATGACTGTCATTTAATGTTTTTCCTTATATTATTTTTCCAACACAAAAATTGTTATTAATGCCTTCTATTTTAACATTTTTTATTTGACCGCACAAATCGATTTCACTCTCAACTAAGCAGGGTGTGTAATTTTCGGTATAGCCAAAATAAAAACCGTCTTGCTTGGTTTCAAACAAAACCGAAGCCGTTAAACCAATTTGGCTTTTTAAAAACTCTAATTCATTAGTATTGGTTAACTCAATCATTTTACGGCTGCGTTCTTGTTTAATTGAATTTTGCAACTGATTAGGCATTTTGTCGGCCACGGTGCCGGACCGCCTTGAATAAGCAAAAATATGTGATTTTGCAAAACCAACTTTGTTAACAAATGCAAGACTTTCCTTAAACTCGTGTTCAGTCTCACCCGCAAAACCTACCATAATATCGGTAGTAATGGATGGGTTTTTGAATATTTTTCTAATTCTTAACACTAAGTCGTAATAAAATTCTGTATCATAGTGGCGATTCATTCTTTTAAGTGTGGTGTTACTTCCTGACTGAAGTGATAAATGGAACTGTGGACAAAATTTTTCTATGCTATTAAGTCCTAACAGCAGTTCATCACTCATTAAATCGGGCTCAAGTGAGCCTAATCTAATTCTTTTAATTCCGTCAACTTCGCTTACAGCCTTTACGGCATTAAACAAATTAATATTGCTGCCCTTACCGTAGGAAGAAAGGTTAATTCCAACCAAAACAACCTCGGTAAAACCGGCTAATGCAAGTTTTTCAGCTTCTGCTTTAATTTCACTAATAGGTTTTGAGCGTACAAAACCGCGTGCATAAGGAATTACACAGTAGGTGCAAAACCTGTCGCATCCATCCTCTATTTTCATAAAAGCACGGGTATGCTCGGAAAAAGAAGAAATTTCGGGGGTGTAATATTCTTCATTTTTGTAGTGTTCTTTAATCTCTACAATTCTGTTTTTTGATTTTATAAAATCTTCTACTAAATTTGGTAAGTTTTTATGGTTACTGTTGCCTATAACAATATCGGCTTGTGAAAAGGTTTGGGCAAAATCCGGAGAACTTTGCGGTAGGCAACCCATTAAAACTGTGACAGCATCAGGGTTTTTAGATTTAAACTTTCTGACAGTTTGGCGGGTTTTTCGGTCGCTTTCTGCCGTTACTGTACAGGAATTTATAATAAAAACATCGGCCTCTTCGGGTTTAGTTACCACCGAATAGCCTTTATTTTCAAATAATTCACGCACAGCCTGCGTTTCGTATTGGTTTACCTTGCATCCGAGTGTATAAAAAGCTACCTTCATACAATCCCCCCTAACCAATTCATTATAAAACAAAATATTACTTTTTTCAATCGCTTTTGGCACAATATTTTTTATTTTTAACATAAAAAAAGGAGGTAAATTTTACCTCCTTGTTTTTATTACAATACTTTAGAAAGAAAATCTTTTAAGCGTTCGGATTTTGGATTTTCAAAAAATTCTTTTGGGACATTTTCTTCCAAAATAACGCCTTCGTCAATAAACAAAACTCTGTCGGCAACTTCGCGGGCAAAGCCCATTTCGTGTGTTACCACAACCATCGTCATGCCATCGGCAGCAAGGGACTTCATAACCTCTAAAACCTCGCCTACCATTTCGGGGTCTAGGGCACTTGTTGGCTCGTCAAACAACATAACATCGGGGTTCATTGCCAAAGACCTTACAATTGCCACACGCTGTTTTTGTCCACCCGAAAGTTGTGATGGATAAGCATTGGCTCGGTCGGCCAAACCAACGCGTTCCAAAAGCTCTAATGCTCTTTTTTCGGCTTCTTCGTTTGAAAGTTTTAAAAGGCTTGTTGGAGCCTTTGTCATATTCTTCAAAATATTCATGTGTGGGAAAAGGTTAAATTGTTGGAAAACCATGCCCATTTTTTGTCTATGAATATTTATGTTGGATTTTTTTGAAGTGATATCTTCGCCACTAAAATAAATTTTACCGCTTGTTGGTTCTTCCAGGCGATTAAGACAACGTAAAAATGTTGATTTACCCGAACCGGATGCACCAATTACAACAACAACTTCTCCCTTTTTAATTTCGGTGTTAATGCCCTTTAACACTTCTAATTTGCCAAAAGATTTTTTTAAATCTTCAACCTTAATTATAGTATTATTAGTGATCACTCTTACGCAACCTCCTCTCAAGAATTCCCACAAGCCATGAGAGAATTATAACCAAAACAAGATAAATAACCGCAACACTAAGCAATGGAATAAAATATGAGAACGTTCTGCCTGCTATTGTATTACCGGCTTTTGTAAGGTCGGTTACACCAACATAACCTGCAACAGAGGTTTCTTTTAAAAGTGCAATAAATTCATTACAAAGGGTTGGCAAAACAGCCTTAAACATTTGTGGAATTATTATGTACCACATTGTTTGAAAGTAGTTAAAACCAAGACTTCGACCTGCCTCGAACTGACCATTATCTACCGACATAATGCCTGCACGGAAAATTTCGGCAACATATGCACCGGAATTTATACCAAACGCAAACATAGCAACCGGAACGCCATCGTCTGCAGCGGCAAATATTATAAAATATGAAATCATAAGTTGAACAACAACCGGAGTTCCCCTGGCTATTGTTATATATAACTTACAAATTGAATTTAGCACAGATAAAATGCCATAACCTATTCCGCCGCGTATTTTAAGCGATTCTGCATTTTTATCGAACGAAGTTCTAATGGCGGCCACAACTATACCAATAGCAACACCTATTGCTAAAGCTACTATAGTTATTAAAAATGTGTTTTTAAGACCCTGAATTATAAACTTGTAGCGTTCGCCATCTATCATAACGCTACAAAATTCATTGTACAAATCTTTAAAGAAAAAACCTATGGTTTTAAAAAAGTTCACACTAGTTCCCCTTTCAAAAAGTCAAAAAACAGGGCGGATTATACCGCCCTGAAATTATTAGCGAAAAATTCAATTATTATTCTGCTGGAAGGTAGTAAGGGTCAAGGTCTTCAATAGCGGCAATTTTGCCACCTTCTTTAACAATTACAACCTGAATACCGGTAGCATAAGAAGAAGAGAAATCAACCTTTTCAATTCTATCGTCAGTAACAGTCATACCGGCCATACCCATTGAGTATTTGCCTGATTGAACACCTGGGATAATCGAATCGAAAGCAACGTTTTCGATAACTAAATCATAACCTAATTTGTCGGCAATAATTTGAGCAACCTCAACGTCAATACCATAATACTTGTCACCATCGATATATTCATATGGTGGGAATTCAGCATTAGTAGCCATTTTTAAATCAGGCTTGTCGGTATCAACAGCTGTTACAGGAACTCCAACTAAAGCTTCACCTGAATTGTTAATGTATTTGTCAACAATTTTCTTAACAGAACCATCTTCAATTAAAGATTTTAAAGCTGCATCAACGTCAGCTTTTAAAGCGCTGCCCTTCTGGAAGCAGATAGCATAATCTTCAACAGCATATTCTGTTTCAAGAATTTTTAAACCTTCGTTTGCTGCAACATAAGATTTAGCAGGTTCATTATCAATAATTACGCAATCAACCTTGCCGTTCTTAAGAGCTTCAACTGCAAGTGCTCCGTTATCGTAACGGGTAACGGCATCTTCACCAAAATCGCCAGAAGCATAAATATCGCCTGTGGTGGTGGTTTGAACGCCAATTTTAATACCATCATTTTGTGCGCCGCAACCGGCAAAAACGGTTGTAATCATTAGAAGTGCCATAACGAGTGCTATAATTTTTTTCATAAAATTACCTCCAAAATTAATTTGTTGAATACACTATAGCATACTTTTCATAAAAATGCAAGTGTTTTTGCATAATTTTTTAAAAAATTTATTTTTATGCAAATTTTGTTGCATTTTAAAGAATTTTTATGCATTTTTTTAAACTTGAAAAGCTTTGCCGATTGTGTTATATTAAATAATATAGCGCAAAAGGAGAAAGAAATGATAGAATTTTTAAATAAATTAAGGCAATTTGTTGTAAAAAACAAAATATTGATTGGTGTAATTGCTTCGGTATTATTAATTACTGCAGCAGTTTTAATTTTATTATTCGGTCAAAAAGAACCTGCCGCCCCCGTTATTCCGCAGGACACCACAACTACTCAACCGGTAATAAACACTGTAGAAATACCTAAAATTAAACTTGCAATATCTTCCCCCGAGAACGATGACATTACAACAACCTCGCCTACATATACAATCAATGGTATTGCCGACCCTAATTCAGAGTTACTACTGAACGGCACACCGTTAGAAAAAAATGCCGATGGTTCGTTTAGTTATAATGCTGAACTTAAAATAGGAAGTAATACATTCAGTTTTGAGCAAAACGGAACTACAATTACTAAAACAATCAGATACCGTTATATAATTATTGAAAGCATTGAGCCAAGTGGTAATAAAAGTTACAACAGTGGCTCGGTTGTAACGGTTAATGTAAAAGCACGAAAAGGCAGCACCGTTACCGCAACGCTTGGCAGCAACACCGTTAATTGTAACGAAACCAATGTAAAGAGCGACGATGAATCCACCGACAATATGAGCGATACATTTTGTTATTACTCCGGTTCTTTTACCCTGCCTTCTGATAATACCGAAAATATTAATTTAGGTAAAATTGCCGTAACTGCAAAACACGGCGATAATTCAGAAACTAAATATTCAGGTAATATTACTGTGAAAAAGCCAACAATTGTTGTTAACTCTGACCCTTCGGTTACACCACAAGGCGGTAACTATATAAATGTAGGTTCAGGACTTATAGCCACAATTGTTTCACGCAGTGCCGAAACCTTTAACGGCAAAACCACCGATGATGATTCTACCCCTGCTAACAATTATTTACCCCAAGGCACCATGGATTATTGTGCCGAAGGTGTTGTAACCAACGGTAGTAAAGAATATTACAAACTGCGTTGCGGCCGACGAGTATATTCCGAATCACACCCGGGTTACAGTTATTCAGAACAGGTTGTTTCGGTAAAAGAAGGCAAACTGCCCGAAAATAACAAATTAAGCATATCTTCTTTAACCACCGAAGGTAAATATACAGTTTTAAAACTTGATACTGAATGGAAAGCGCCTTTTTATTTTGAACTGTTAAATCAAAACTACCAAAAATCCAACAAAGGTTTTAATGTATCAAGTGTTACTTTTTCATATGTTGATATTACTTTTTGCTATGCTAATGAATTAAACGGAGAAATTGTTATTCCTTCCGACCACCCTATTTTTAAATCAGCCGAAATTATTAAAAATCAATACGATTACACCTTAAGGTTAACCCTTAGAAAAACGGGCGGTTTTTACGGTTGGGATTGTTATTACGATAGCGATAACAAACTGACTTTTGAATTTTTAAATCCATTAAAAATTGAAAACAATCTGCTAACCGGTGCAAAAATATTTGTAGATGTTGGCCACGGCGGCAGTGATGTCGGTGCTTTGACCGGTTTTACTCCTAAATATAACGAAGCAGAGCTCAATTTAAAATTAGCAGAGGCTTTAAAAACCGAACTTGAAACCTTAGGTGCAACAGTTGTTTTATCCCGAACAAATAACTCTACCTATATCTCCCCTCCGGCAAGAATGAATTTATTGCGCGATGCAAATGCCGATTTTTGTGTTGCAATACACCATGACAGTAACAGTTCTTCTTCGCCAAACGGTTTTTTATCGGCCTATTTTTCACCATATTCTAAATCCGCTGCCGATTTTATTGCAACCCGAACACAAAACGCCAATATATACAATAAAATGTGGCCTGTTTCTTCACATTATTATTATGTAAACAGGGTTACTAATTGCCCCGTTGTTCTTACTGAAAATGGTTTTATTTCTAACAGAAACGATTATAACGGCACAATTAATGAAAACACAATTATTAAAAAAGCCAAAGCCATTGCAAATGGTATTTTAGATTATTTTAATTCAATTAAGTAAAAAGCAGGTTTATGCCTGCTTTTTTTCATTTTAATAATCTTGACCGAGAAATATGTATATGATATAATGCTTTATAGTGCAATTAACCTTTATTGCTTAAAACTATTAATTTGAACAAGGTGATTAAATGAATATTAAAATTTTTGAAACTGCACCAAAAAATGAAATATTTTTTAACGAATATTCGTTAGAATATGGTTCGGCCCCAAAAGCTACCGAAAGCGGCGTTATTAATGTTTATGACGATGTTACCTACCAAGAAATTTTAGGTTTTGGCGCCGCATTTACAGAGTCAGCCGCATACAATTATTCTAAACTAACGCCCGAACAGAAAAAAGATTTTTTAGAAAAACATTTTAGCAAAACAAACGGCATTGGTTATAATTTTGGCCGCACA
>JAZRSY010000026.1:0-3219 GCA_045651765.1 Acutalibacteraceae bacterium
CATACAATCAAAAATAGAGTTATCTCGTATTTTCGGGATAACTCTATTTGTATATATAACTTGAAAATGATAATAAAAAATGTTATATTAAATATAAGAAAAAGCTTGTTGTTATGCGGAAAATTCAACTTGTGGAAATGACTTCCACAAGTTACGATGTTTGCTGACAACCAAGCCTCCCTCTGACGAGGGAGGTGGCAAAACGGAGTTTTGACGGAGGGGTAGTTTTTCTCTCCCTCAGTCAGCTTTGCTGACAGCTCCCTCGTCAGAGGGAGCCAAGGGTTAATTTGTTCCTAATTTGACACAAGCATACAATATATTTGAGGCGGTGATTATAGTGAAATTTAAGGCTAAATTGAATTTGAAGTTTTATATTGTTTCTATCCTTTTATTAGGTATTGTTGTGTTGGGATGGTACGGGATATATTTTCTAAACGCAAATGAAATCTTAATGGAAGATAATATGCCAATGGATAGCCAAACTAAAATTTTGTTTACTATCGCCATTGGTGCAGTTGTATTATCATGGACATTTTCATTTTTTACATTGATAAGACAAGTGCTGTTTGGGTATGCCTTTGTGATAGATGAGGATGGAATTCATAATACTGCAACTGCAATCAATGTGTTAGCTTTTATTTTTGTTGTACCTATAAGGACAATACCTTTTTCTGCAATCGAAGGATTCTCAGAAGATAATGGGGTTTTGACTTTGAAAATTGATAAGACAAAAATAGATGTGTTTCCTATTCTTCGGATTTTTGCGAGAAAAAGATATCATTTGTTTTCTGGATTTACAGTAGAGAAACAAGATATTATTAAAGTTGAGTATAAAAAGTATATTAGATAAGTTAGAATTAAAGAAAATCTGGTTTCAGACCGGTTCCATTTTGTGTGTCGGTCCCAAAAAATAAGACAGTCCGAAGACTGTCTTATTTTTTTATCCAATCCGAAGGATTGGCATGTAATCTCGCGTTAGCGTGCATATCATCAACACGGCAAAGCCGTGTTGTATCTCATTACACCTTTAGGTGTGCATAAAAATCCATTCGCAATGATGATTTACAAAACTAAAGTTTTGATGATATACAATGCTGCGCCTTGCTTTGTTTTTTATTTTATGGTATAATAAACCGTGATATAGTTACTTTACAAACTAAACACGCAGAGGAATTTTATGAAGCAAATTATTACATCTATCGTTGTTACAGTTGTTTTGCTCTATGTTCTGTTTAACACAAATGATTTTTTGACAAAAGTCATTGTTATACCGTTTCTTGTTTTTGCCATTGGTTTAGGGTTAAAAAACATCTTTATTATACTAAACAAAAGAGCTTTAGCAGCTAAAGTCAGGAAGATATACTCTATTGCATTTCTTGTGTATTTATTTGGCTTTTTGATATACTGGGACTATATCAGCTTCATCGATGGTAAATATTTGCAGCTATTGTTTTCTATTCCGGTTTGGATTGGCGGTTTTTATCTTACATACAAAAGGCTTTTAAAGAAACCATAAACCACATATAAAAAAGCAAGTCGAAAGACTTGCTTTTTTATTTTATTCTCCTTCGCCTGAGATAAGAAGTTTTTTAATTTGAACAAGATAGGTCGGCAACAATATTAAAATACAGCCTACTCAAGTGATGGGATAAATGATAAACAGCCACGTGAAGGTGTGAAAGAAGGGCACGTATTTAAAGAGTGTAAGAACAAACACAACCCTTATTCCACACACGCAGCATACGTTTGCAAGCATAGCATAGAACGCCTTGCCCATTCCGCGCAGTGCGCACACCAAGCTGTTAAGGACAGCAACGATAAAGAAACTGCAGGTTAAAACAGTAAGCCGTTGTGCGCCATACATTATAGCCTCTGCAGAATCGGTAATGTATATAGAAAGCAACGCATCCTTAAAGATAAACACCAAAGCGCCCAAGGCCATACCGACCACCATTGAGCAAGCCGTACAGGTAATCAAAATCTTATTGATGCGGCTATACTTTTTAGCACCAATATTTTGGCCTGTGAAGTTAACCGCTGCCGCCTCAAAGCCATTCATAGTTACTGTTATAAAGCCCTCAATGTTAAGACCTGCGGCACTGCCCGACACTGCGGCAGGCCCAAAGGAATTATCTCTATTCCAATATGAAATAGCATTATACCCCCTGCTCCTGCCTTTTTAAGGGCGGCGGCAGTTATCATATCTACAGTATAATTTGACTTCCAATCAAGAGAGTCAACATAAGAAACAAAAGTAATATTTCAACAAGGGATTGTGCATTTTGCATTAATGCAGTATAATATAGAAAAATATCGGAGTGGATTATATGAAAAAATACAAATTGATTTCTTCATTATTTATTTCTTTTTTTATTCTACAACTTTTTAGTTTAACTGCATTTGCAAATTCTTCGTGGGTTTGGATTTCAGAAACCCGCCCGTATGATGTTTTACCGTGGGTTGCTATTGGAACATTAATAATTGAATCTATAAGTCTTATGGTTTTTGCAAAAATCAAAAACGGATTTAAGGTTTTTGCATTCGTAACCGTTGCAAATTTATTATCCTTTGCAGCACCTTATTTATTTCTTTGGTTGGTACCTAATGAAGTTGGTTATACCTTCGAAATGTTCATAGAGAATACTCCTTCATACACCATTGGTGTTCTCTATTACATAACAACCATTTTAATAGAATTACCCATAGTTTATTTTTCTTTAAGAAAAAATGCGGTTTTTGGTAAAAAGTTTATCATTACCATTATTGTTAGCAATATAGTTACCACAATTTTAGTAGCAATTATAGAAAGAATTTTTTGTGTGGGTAGATGGTAAGATAAGAGAATGTTATAAAGAGAAGTATTGGGTTCATAAAATCAATACTCGGACTTTAATCGGTCCGAGTATTTTTCTTTCTTGCTTTTTAAATATTTTTCTATAATACTAATATTATATTTAGATAATACAATGTAAGAGGAATTTAAAAACGAAATAAACGAAGGAGGAATATTTTATATCTTTGAAAATCACACACAAGAAAACACACACATTAAACTCAAGTCATTGTGTTTGTGTGCCACCGCCCTTTTATGCCTTCCTCTGACGAGGAAGGGGGACCGCGTGCGGTGGAAGGAGAGAATACTAACCTTATTTGCTCGGCTAACGTTTGTTAGGTGGGCAAGGTGTTGTTTATAGTGTGGCTATGTGGTTAAATGCTACT